>NZ_FRAS01000063.1 GCF_900142395.1 Hymenobacter psychrotolerans DSM 18569
ATCAACCAGGTAACTATCTCACGTACGCTCTCAGAAAGAGCGTGAAGGCTACAACGGGATTGCTCCCACTGACTGCCCCTCGAGTTTGTTACAAGAAGATTGTTTATAAACCTTACTTTCAAATATACACAATAATCTTTGTTATTATGAACTTGCGTTCAATCAAACTCTGACTACCATGTTCATCTACTTTTCTGGTCTTGCTCAATCTAGCTGTGTTCTCTGAGACGCTAAAGTACTCAGATCGACAGCTATAGTGAAGATTGCATTCCGCTTCAGCTCTGTATAAGAGCACCCGCTTCATGTATATCTTCGAGTGTTTGATTATGGACTGGTATCGCTATCAGCTATAAATCTACACCTGTTTTACCCTTCGCCAGTCCGAAGACTAGCTCAGATAGGACAGAGCACGAAGCTCTAACCCTGACCTTGATTCACCAGCTCTGATTAATACATCCGAGCAGATTACTACAACATCGGTAATTGAGGATTCATTCAGAGATCAGTACAATCAACACGCCTTCGCATTCGGGCTTTTAGACTGTTCTTCACTCTTCATATAGTAGGCAGGAACGTTTTCGTGCGATGATGAAGCTGTGAGATGAGAAAAATGACCAAAATGCGATTTTGACGCGCTTCACGACTTGGTGGATTTTTCTCTCAGCACTTTGCCTTCTCAACCTTTTCCCCCCCTTCCCACAGCTCCTGGCTATCCCTGGATGCATCAGGGTGCGAATACGAGCACATATCAACCCTTGGACAGGCAGCAAGAGTTGTTGAGAGGAACAAAAAGTGGACAGGGGCAAGGATGAAAGACAGAGGCAGCTCCACTTCACCCTGTGCTGGCCACCAGGCTCTCCTAGTGGAGGGAAGCAAAAAAATACCTGCGGCAGCACAGTGTTCTCGACTGGTCACCCACGTCAATACTCTCTGGCCCCTGCGATGCTTGTCTGCGCGGATCGGACGAGACGCGGAAGGTTCATCGCGGTATGGCCGCAGATGCAGAGTCAGGTTGTAACAGTGATTATATACCCCTCAACAAACTTCACTTCGTAGTCAAAACCCATCCACAGCGTCGAACATTGAGATGAGAGAGAATGAAAAGTCAGTGGGGATGGTGTCTGCTCATGGTTGAGTTGTTCCTACCAGTTGCTCAGACATTGGTAGAGACACCCCTGTGCAAGTGCTTAGGTGGAAGTCTGAGAAGTGGCGGAGGGGAAAGCTCTGATGTACAAAGTTTGAGTTTTGAAAAGAGAAGTGACAGTGCTTTCCAACCCTGGCTTGCTGATCAGTCTCCTAGCCCTAAATACTCTAGTTGAACATAGTGGAAGGGGGTCTTAGGTGGGGAAAGTGGTAGCTCTGTCCATGCAAGCTGTAGACTTGGGTTACCCCCCTCACCTTTAGAGACCCTAACCCTAACAGCAGTGGTTCAGACCGAGTCTAGGGCAGCCTGGCCCTGTAGAGACAGCTTGACAGAAGGGGAGTCAAGGTTTGGAAGTTCCAGGTTAGTGTCAAAGGGGAACCGAGAGGGGGAAATGGTTTTCGAGGGATTCAAGT
>NZ_FRAS01000059.1 GCF_900142395.1 Hymenobacter psychrotolerans DSM 18569
TAAAAAAGACTTTTAGTGGGTTAAAAAAGACTTTTAGTGGGTTTAACCAAGACTTTTAGTGGGTTTTATTAGTCTATTTAAACAGACTGTATGTTTTCAATGTCTTTTTTTGAGTATAATTGTCCATCAATCAGTTGAGTATAGCCCTAAATGAGCAAGGAATTAGAAATCCGTCAGCATAATGCCTTAACCAGTGCCCGCTACGATTACACCGAACTGCAGCAGGACCTAATGTTCTTCATCATCTCCAAGCTTAGACCTGACAATAAGGACAGCTATTCGTTGAGTATTATGGAGTTGTCTAAGTTGACAGGTAAGAAGTATAACGCTGCCTATCTTCACAAGGCCACGGCTGACATGGGGTCGCGGGTGTTGGAAGTGCTGACAGATAAGAGCTATAAGCAAATTTGGATGTTCCAACAGGTAGAATATCATTTAGGCCAGGGGATCATCGAATTCGACCTCACCAAGCATATTCTACCTTATCTGTTCGACCTCAAGGACAACTTCACCTCCTACGAATTAGCCGCTGCGCTCCGTCTCACCAGCAAATACGCCAAGCGCATCTATCCCCTTTGCAGTCAATGGAAAGACCTGGGTGAAACTAAAAAATATGACCTCCAGGAATTCAAGAGGATGCTCGGCTTGCTAGATGACAAGGGCAACGAGAAAATGAAGCAAATCAATGAGCTACGTGGAAAGGTGCTGGATATTGCCGTTAAGCAAATCAACGAGCACACTGAGTTACACGTCAGCTACAAGCTGGAAAAAATCGGCCGCAGTTTCAAAAACATCATCTTCACCGTCAAGCCGCAAGCCTTAGCCGACCCCATTCCCTTTGACCTGGTGGCCACGGTCCAGCCCTTACCGGGAGTGCAGCAAAGCCACTTCGACAACGCCACCCGCATCCTGGACGAGCTGCGCATCACCGACGCCAAGCACCGGCACACCATCCTGAGCAGCGCGGCTCACGTCGCAGAGGTGAACCGCTACAACCACGACCTGAAAACGGGTAAGGTCAAAGCCAGCCGCAATCCGGGGGGCCTGCTGCTCGTGCGCCTGGGCCTGGTCGCAGCCAAAGCCCCCCAAATGGCCTAGAAAGGCCCCTAGAATCCACGTATCTTTGCCTGGCTATGAAAATCACGCTCGAAGTCCCCGATAGCCGTGCTGGCTTCCTGTTGGAGCTATTGCGCAACCTCCCCTTTGTCACACTCCGGGGCCAGGCCGCCAAAGCCCCCGCCCTGGACGAAACGGCCCACCTGCTGTCCTCGCCCGCCAACGCGGAGCGCTTGTACGCAGCTCTGGAGCGCGACCGGAAGGGCCAGCGGGAAATCCATGAGCTGCCGGCCACGATATGACGCTGAGCTGGGACACCGCCGCCTGGGAAGATTTTCAGTACTGGCTCGACACCGACAAGGCGATGGCCCGCAAAATTCGGACGCTGCTCAAAGAGTGCCTGCGCACCCCCACCACGGGCACGGGCAAGCCCGAACCCCTCAAACACGACTTCGCCGGCTACTGGTCGCGCCGCATCAGTGGCGAGCACCGACTGATTTACCGCTTTGAAGCCGACGTGGTGCACGTGTTGCAATGCCGCTTCCACTACACCAAGTAGGATTTAGGGGGCAGTGGGGGGAGTAGAAAAAGTCCCCCGGTCGTCCCGGTTTTGTCCCTTAACATAATGTCGCTTCTCAGACCATCCCCGGAATAAGTACGGTTTTACTCCCCACCGCCCCGACTCGCCAAACGTGGTACTTTTCCGGTTTAGGGCCTTAAAAAACGGGGCCGATTTACCGGCCCGTCAGTGCTTCATCTTCATGCCCGTTTTGCCCTTGCCCAACTGGTCGAGCGCGGCGCGGAAGCCGGTAGCCAGCTGCGCGGCAGGGCCACGGCCGTAGTAGTGCAGGAACATCATGCGCGGCTGGTCAAACAGCATGTGGTTGTGCACGGCCACGACCTCCAAATTATGGGCGCGCAGGGCCTTTATCACCGGGTTTACTTCGTGCTCCAGCATGGCAATGTCGCCGGCCACGTGCGCGTCAGCCTGCTGGCCGGCGAACGCGGCCCACGAGTTCAGGCCGATGGCGGCGGTCATTTCCGTGCCCATCATCACCGATTGCAGGTCCGCCCGGCCCACGGTGTACTTGTAGGTCGGCCCGTTCACTGTGCCCTGGTACCCCACCAGCTTATCAAGCGCGGGGATGTCAAACAGCTCCTTGCCGGTGGGCGGTCCGGCGCTGGGCGTGGCGTTGTTGCCCGCCTGCGCGGCCGGGGTGCCGCCGCTGGGCTTCGGCTGGTTGGCCGGCAGCAGCTTGGAATCCTTCAGCGCGGCGGCAAACTTGCGGGCCAGTTCGGCCGGGGCGCCCATGCCGTGGATGTGCATGTAGAAGATGCGCGGCTCTTCGTAGAAGAAGTGGTTATGTACGGCCCCGATTTCCAGCCCCTGGGCCAGCGCGGCCGACATGAGGGGATTTACTTCCTCTTGCAGCAGCACCGTATCGCTCATGAGCATGGCCGATTTGCCGTCCAGCGTGTGCTTGATGGCCACCCAGCCGCCAAAACCGAAGGAGATGGGCACCGGCTCGCCCTTGATGGTCACTTTGAGGTCGTTGCGCGGCAACGGGGTGCTGTGCGTGGCCTGCGCCTCCACGTAGGCCCCTTTCTTGCCCATCGCGGCCTCGATGGCGGCAATGTCGGCCGCGCTCAGCGGCGGGG
>NZ_FRAS01000053.1 GCF_900142395.1 Hymenobacter psychrotolerans DSM 18569
TACACCAAAACCCGTTTTTACTACACCAAAACCCGTTTTTACATGTCGTAAATTATTGTTTTCCAACGTGTTATGAACCCCTCAAATAGAGCAAATACTTCAAATATCACAAGTTGTGTTTCGCGCGAGAAAAAAAGCTTTTAGGGTCGGTGGATAACTCCGGCCGGAAAACAGAAATCAAACAAAACACCCTAGAAGCCAGTAATTTGCGAGTATTCATAAATTAATATATAATTGGTAATCAATGGTATATGCAGAATATTGTCGAGCTTATGTACCCTCTTGCACCCGGGAGAACTTTCGCCTTTGGGGCCGTGGGGAAGCGAGTCCTGAGCAGCGCGGGCACCGGGTGTAACCTAATCGCTATAGCTGTCCGTAGGAGAAAAGCAAATAGCAATTTCCCTGTATGCGCTACACCTGCCAGCACTGCTCTACCGTTTATACTCCCCGCCGCAAAGGGGGCCGGTTCTGTTCTACCAACTGCCGGGTAAGTGCCTGGGATAAGGCCCAAAAGTCGGAGGAAGCGCAGTGGTTGTACCAGGGCGAAGAGTACTACCTGGCCCGCAAAATCGACTTCTTGGGCGAGGAGGCGGGGAAGCTCTTGCCCCAGCTTGGCGATACGATAACCCCGGACCAGGTGCAGCAGATACGGACGCTCCTCGACCGGATGCAGTATGAACGGGGTAACTCGGTGGTGCAGCGGTTGGTGAAGGGAAATCCGGTACCACCAGGAGGCACAAGCGTAAGTCGTTAGCGTAGGTAAGCCCCTGATAGCGTAAATAATAAGCGTAAAGAATCCCGTATAAGCGTAAGGTACAAACGTAAGCAAGCGTAATGTTCAAGCGTTGTGTACTCACTAGACAATTTTGGGCAGCCTAAGCGCTGCGCTTTAGGCTGCCCAAAATTGTCTGTTCGGCGCTGCGGGCACTCGTTCTACCCGGTGGCCACCGGCACTCCCAGCCGGCCCGCTGGCCACCTTTTCCCCCTACCGCCCCGATGCCCTATGCCATCCTGCGCACGGCCAAACTCAAGACCGCCGGCAACCTGACTTCCCTCAACGAACACCTGCAGCGGCTGCGGCCGACCCCGAACGCGGACGCCGAGCTGACCCCGCTCAATGTGCAGCTGGTGGGCAGCCCCGACCTAGCGGCCGACGTGCAGGCCCGCCTCGACGCGGTCGGCTGCACGGTGCGCAGCAACGCCGTGCTGGCGGTCGAGCACTTGATGACGTTCAGCCCCGAGTTTTTGGACATTCGCAAGGAGCCCGGCCAGTCGGGCAAACCGGCTCAGCTGGTTGGCTCGCCTGAGGACGGGGCTAAGCTGGCCGGCTTCCGAGACCGGGCGATGGAGTGGCTGAGCGAGCGCTACGGGAAGGAGAACGTCGTGAATGCCGTGCTGCACCTTGATGAGCAGACCCCGCACATCCACGCCACGGTCGTGCCTATTGACCAGGCCGGCAAGCTCAATTGCCGGGCGATGCTCGGCGACCGGCAGAAGATGCGCGCCATGCAGACCAGCTTTGCGGCCCAGCTGGCCCCATTGGGGCTGCAGCGCGGCGTAGAGGGAAGCCAGGCCCAGCACCAGGAGGTGAAGCGCTTCTATGGGCTGGTAAAGGAACTCAACCCGCAGCTGGAGCAGGAGGCGCAGCGCCAGGTGGCCCAACAGCGCATCCGCCAGGCCGGGCAGCAGCACAGCCGCGGCGGTGGAATCGGCATGTAAATGTCAGCCTTGCTCGAACTACCCTTTCGTTTAACTTATCGACTGTGTTTGAGTTCGTAATCGATTAGGTCATAGGCCACCGCCAACTTCTCGGCGACGTCCTCAGAGCATAGGCTGAAGGCCTCTAATAGCCTATCCCTGACGGCCGGTGACGTCACCCAAGCGCGGAATCGTTGACTGAGTTGGGGCGACGCCAAGAACGGGCCGTTAAAATACTTGTCCCGAAAAAGAGACTGACTGTGCTCGTAGACCTCTTCACCCAGCAATGCCCATGCCCCGGGCGCCGTGGAGGCTTCCCAGTGCTGAAGCAACTCGTCAAAGCGTGGATAAATGCCGGCCAGCGCGGTGAAGTAATCCCGGAATTGCCAAGCCTCAATACCAAGTACGACGTCCCACAAAGCCAGAAAATACTGCTCTATGGCTGCGATTTCTGTTGGTGGCCATGTGCGCCAATGGCCGTAATCTAATTTACTGAAGACCACATACTCTTCATACGGGGCCTGAAATGCGGCCGTCAGTTCAAAGAGCCGGGGTAAAAAGTGCTTGAAGTCATCGACGGTGCCCCACGTAGTCATGGCCTTGCCGGCGTATCGGCCCAAGTCATCTTCAGTCAGTTCTCGTAAGCTCCGGTGTGTAACTTGCTCTTTGTCGGTTGCTGAGACACAGCAGGGGCAACCCTCCAGCGACGAGAGCGGATAGGCACCAAAAACCAAGTACAAGTTCTCAACCGCTTGCTGCAGGATAGCTTGGGGAGAAGAAGGAATGGTGGGCGTCATAAGGTCGGGTGAAGGTAATTGCCGAGAATAGACCCTTCACAGAAATACGTTTTGTAAACATTGCCCAAACCAACCCCTGCTACTCCGGCAAAGTACCACAATTGGAGGGTAGGGACCGTGGGGCGAAAAACCACCACAATTCTAAGGTAGTGGGTATAACGAAGATTATGTTAAGGGATAAAACCGGGACCGAGGAGGGACTTTTTACACTTCCCCACTGCCCCCAAAATCCTGTTTGTCCAGGCCCGGGAAAGTGCTTGGTGTCGAGTTTACGAAACTCATCTACTTTGCCCGTTTCGTAAACTTTGAATCGTAGACGAGTTTCTTAAACTCGCTGGGCGCTGCAGCGGCCCACTGGCACCTGGTGCGGAGCAGCTGCGAGCAGTTTAAGAAAGGGAGGGTCAAATACTAGTCATGCTTCGTTCCCGAACGTCGAAGGCACTGCACACCAAGTAGAAGTAGGATTCGCGGTGCTCGTCAATACCTTGTGGCGGGATGTAGCGCGGCAAGAAGTCGAAGACAAACTTATCGCCCCAGACCACAGCGGTTAACTCAAATATCACTTGCGTCCTGGTGTCTAGAGGAAGGCGAAATTCTTGCACATGCTCGAAGGTCATGTCGAGGAACACCCATTCTCCCTCATCGATCTGTTTCATGCATTGAACGGTCACCTGTAGGGTGAGGCCCTCAGGGGCGTACATAGTCCTTACTTGCTCCACCAAGGCATCATGCAGGTCCCCATAGATAGCGATGAAGTCGGGTAAGTTGTTCATTGTGCAAGAATACGCTGGCCACTTGGCATGCAGTTCATTCAAACGGTGATTTAAACAGCCACCGTCTTTAGAATAGGGTACGATAAGGGCCCGCTAGTGGACCTAAAAGTGCTGCTTTCCAGCGAATGAAACCAGAATCACTAAGTAAATGTAATTACATTGTACGTACATTTGCTTCCATGAACACGCGCCTGATTCGGGTCGGCAATTCCCAAGGGATTGTACTGCCCAAGAAATTACTGCAGCAGTATCACCTCACCGGCGAGGTCGACCTGCAGCCCACGCCCGAGGGGCTGCTTATCACGCCAGTGGTGAAGACCCGCCGCCAAGGCTGGGACGAGCGCTTCCAGAACGCGATTGCCCAGGGCCAGGCCCCAGAGGGCGAGCTACTGGAGGGATTTTCGGACGAGGCCTTTGAGGAAACGGAATGGCAGTGGTAGCCGTGCAGCGTTTCGAGGTATGGCTCATCAACCTCGACCCAACCCAGGGCAGCGAAATTAACAAGACCCGCCCTTGCGTGGTGCTCTCGCCCGACGAGATGAACCGGTACCTGCGCACGGTGACCATTGCGGCCCTGACCAGCACCCGGCGCGACTACCCTTCCCGAGTGGATTGCACCTTCCAGGGCAAAGAAGGCCAGATCGCGCTTGACCACATCCGCTCCGTGGACAAAACCCGTTTGGTGCGCCGCTTAGGAGTATTGCCTAAAGCCACGGCACAAGCAGTCTGCGACCGGTTGCAGGAGCTATTTCAATACTGATACTGCTTGACCGGCCTGCTGCCCAGCAGGCCGGTTCTATTTTGCCCCGATATGGGTACTCGGGTGCCTGTAAGACATGTAGTAAGACAAGAATTTTCGGCGTACCTATGTGTCTTACAAGTTGTAAGACACGTTTACATGAAGTCCAAAATCAGTCTGACAGAAACCGAAAACGGTAAGACAAGCCCTAAAAACGGTCTTACAACGGCCGAAAATGGTAAGACATCCTCTGAAAACAGTCTTACAGAAACCGGTATTGGTAAGACAGAAGCGGCAAAGGGGGAGAAAGAAGGTCTTACACCAGGTAAGACCAGCAACAAAGGTGGGCGACCGGCTAAGCCGGCCAGTACCACGGCTGTAACTTGGTCGGTGCGGGGAGTGGAGCGCGAAACGCGGGCCATACTGGAGAAGGCCGCAGCGCGGGCCGACAAGACGATGGGGCAGTATTTCAACGACGAGGTGCGCGCCTTTGTCCAAGGGCAACTTAGCCAGGCCGAGGCCCCGCAGCTGCCGGCCAGCCCCCGCGACCTGCAGGTGCAGGTGGAGCAGCTGACACAGATGGTCGAGGGTATTGCCGCCCGATTAGCCGAGCCAGCACGAAAGAGTCTCTGGCAGCGTGTCTTTGGAAAGTAGTGGGTTAGGCCTGCTTTTTAGTCGCCGCGTCGAACAGCGGCCCATTTGCGGGCTTTTTAAAGCCTAATACGGTGAGTAGGAGTCCTGAGAGAGAATGAGCCTTGGCGTACTTGCCGGTTTTCAGGTCGTGGGCGAACTTGTTGCAGGCCGCCACGTGCGCCGCGCTGGCCAGGATGGTGGCCACCAGCTCGGGCGTGGTGATGCTCAGCTGTGCGAGTAGCCGGCCGGCGTTTTCCACCTGGTGCTGCTGCATCCCCACCGGGGCCGTGCCTGAGGGCACTAGGTCAAACGGAATAGTTTCGGCCAGCGCTTGCGGCTTAACCGTGAAAATGATGTTTTTGAAGGCCTTTCCCTTCTTTTCCAGTGTGTAGCTGATGTGCAGTTCGGTGTGCTCGTTGATTTGCTTAGTAGCTAAGTCGAGGACACTCGTTTTGAAATCGCTTATCCGGGGCATTTTATCGGTTCCCTTGTCATCGACTATGCCCAGCATTCGCTTGAAGTCTAGAATATCATACTTTTTAGTTTCGCCCAGATTCTTCCACTGGCTGCAATGCTGATAAATACGCTTGGCGTATTTGCTGGTAAGGCGGAGCGCAGCAGCCAGCTCGTAACTGGTGAAGTTGTTTTTGAGGTCGAACAGGTAGGGTAGAACGTGCCTAGTGAGGTCAAATTCAATGATTCCTTGCCCTTTAAGGTAGCGTATCCGTTGGAACATCCAGAGTTGCTGATACTCGTTCGCATCTTCTACTTCCAGCATACGAGAACCCATATCAGCCGTGGCTTTATGCAGGTAAGCCGCATTATATCGCTTGCCCGTCAAACTGGACAACTCCGTTATATCCAATTGATAAACAGTGTCTTTTTCGCCTTTACGCAGCTTGGAGATGATGAAGAAGAACAGGTCTAGCTGCAACTCCGTGTATTCGTACCGAGCGTTAGTCAGTGCGTTATGTTGACGAATTTCTAGACCCTTGTTCATTGCTACTATTTAGCTTATCCAGCAACAATTATACGTTTAAAACGGGTATTCATTACAAAACACGTTTTAATAACCCGTTTTAAATACACTAAAACCCGTTTTCAAGTACACCAAAACCCGTTTTTACTACACCAAAACCCGTTTTTAC
>NZ_FRAS01000062.1 GCF_900142395.1 Hymenobacter psychrotolerans DSM 18569
CGTCATAACGCCGACGTTTGGCGGGTTGGGGACTGTCTTGCATGACATTCGAAAGATAAGACCCTATTCTGTCCACATTTACTCGACCACCTCACGTGTTGAATTGGAGCGTTTTCATGAGAGATGAAGGGGTTTCGTCTAGGTCGGACGGTTTCTATATGAGAACACCCAAAATTACCGCGGGGTGCACCGTTGGGGGTACAGAATTAGGCTTCAGGCTTGCATGATTTGTAGTCGCTATTCCACCAATTGCCCACCTGCCATGGCTCAAGTTTGCTTTATTGGTTAATGGTGGCCCTTGCCCCGCCTAGCAGGTGCTTGCCCACTACGAAGAGAAGCAGCCCCAGCCCGGCGATAAGCAAATAGCGGCCCCAGGGTGTCGGCAGAGCAACTGCGTGGCCCGCGGCCACTTACCAATGCGGCCCCAGGACTTGTACAACGAAATAGCAGTAGCTGCCAGCAAGACCATCAGCGCAGCCGCGGCATCGGTCAGCAACTGCAGGCGCAACACGCGCAGGTCAGTCGCGGACAAGTCGGTTTTGGCGGCTACCTTGGCCAAGTAGGGGCCCATAAAAAAGCCAGCCCGTGCGCGACGGACTGGCTTCAACCGGTAGCAAGAATAATTAGGCAGCAATGCCCTGACGGCAAGCCTGCTCACAACGGCGGCAGGCTTCAGCGCACTGGCGGCAGTGCTCGGAGTGAGCGCCGTGCTTTTCACACTCGTCGGCGCAGGCCTTGCAGATTTCAGCACACTCGCGCAGCAGATGAGCGGCGTGCTCGGAGCCGCGGGCGATGAAGCGGGCAGTCAGGGCGCAGATGTCGGCGCAGTCGCGGTCCAACAGCACGCAACGGGCCATCATCTTCACGTTGTCTTCCTGCAGACAGGCCGTGGCGCAATGCTCGCAGGCGGCGATACAGGCATTGAGGGCGTCGAGCAGGCTTTGGTTCTGGGTATGCATGGGAAAGGGGGTGTAGGTGAACGAACAAGGCAACCCAACCGGGTCGCTGGCTAAGTATACCTGCTCTGTGGCCCACGGTTTTACATATTAGTCTCCTTCCCTTGCATGATTTGGGGCCTCCTCCCCCACCACCGGAGCCATTTCGGCCCGCAGCTGCCGGCGATACGCAGAAGGCGAACACCGGGCCAGGCGCCGGAACTGGCCGGAGAAGTGGGCCAGGCTGGCGTACCCCAGGCGCCGGGCAATGAGGCCCACGCTCAGGGAAGAAGAAAGCAGCTCCTGCGCATAGGCCAGGCGCTGACTCAGGATGTAGGCCGCCAGCGTCTTATTGCCCACCAAGCGGGCAAAGGCCGCACTGAGTTGCCCATACGTCAGGTCCAGCTCCCGGGCCACCGCCGCCCCGAATGCCCGGTGACGCAGGCTTTCGCCGGGCTCGCGCAGCAGGCGGTTCACCGCTACGCTCACCCTTTCGACCAGGGTCTGGTGAAAGGTTTCGAGCAGCGCAAACCGGGCCGCTTCCAGCGTGGCTCGCAGGCGGGGCCAATCCAGGTCTTCCGGCTCACCAGGGCTTACGCATCAAATTTAGGGTGACATATTGAGGGCTGACCTTTGTCTTTTCAGACATTGTCAAGTTCTTCATGTTCAGCCAACTGCTTAC
>NZ_FRAS01000052.1 GCF_900142395.1 Hymenobacter psychrotolerans DSM 18569
ACCTCGCGCGTGGCGCAGCGGCTGAGCCAGCTGTTCTCGAACGTCTCGCTCAGCGGAACCGGCGCGTACACCGGCACCACACAGTCCGTCCGGAAAGCAACCGGGCCGGCACTTTGCGAGAACGAGGAACCGCACTCCTGACGCACATAGAACTCATATTCAGTGGCGGGCGCCAGGCCGGAAATAGTGGCGTTGGTGTCTGTGATGCCGGTAATCTGCTGGCTGCCTGCTCCGCCGGGCACAAAGCCGGCAGGGCCATACACTACAGTATAAGGCCCCGGGCCGGCGCTGGCCCAGGCCACACGTGCTGCAGTGGCGGTAATGCTCAGCACTTGCAGCCCCACCGGAACCAGACAGTTGCTCAGCAACTCCACCTGCACGTTGTCGAGGCCGATATCAGAAGTGAATGCCGTGGTGACTTTGGCCCGGAAACGAATAACGCTGGTAGCGGAGGTACCCGTCAGGTTGAGGTTCTGCGGCTCGAAGCCTAGTGCGCCTGAGTTGCTGGTGCCGAGCTTCAGCAGGTCGGCCCCAAACGTAGTGCCGCCGTCCTCAGACACGGATACAAATAAGGAGTCGTTGCCAGCAGTATTCACGTAATCGAACAGCAGACGCTTGGTGCCGGCCGCGCTCAGGTCTACAAACAGGTCGAGTACGCCAACGGCATTGGCCCCAGCGTGGTAGCTATGAAAGCGAGCTGAACGGCTGCTTCGGCTTCCGGCCGGCGTATACTCGCCGGAAGAAGGGCTGGTCCAGCCGGCCGAAAGGCCGTCGTCGTCGCGGCGCCAGGCGCCGTTGCCGGCGGCGGGCGTGTTGCGCCAGTTGGTAGTGGGCACGTCGTTGGTGCTGCAGCCGCTGGCCCAGGTATTTTCGAAGCTTTCCGCGATGGGCAGCGCCGCATACACGGGCGGGAGGCAGGCCGTAGTCAGACTGACGGGGCCGGCTACGGGGCTGGTGCTGCTGCCGCATTCCTGCCGCACATAGAACTGATACGCTGTATTCGGCGTCAGCCCCGTGATGCTTACGGTGGGGCTGGTAGTTGTGAGAGTAGTGCCTCCGGTGGCCGGATTGAAGGCCGGGGCACCATAAATAACGGAGAAACTGCCGCCGGCTGTCCCCGGCACAAAGCTCAGGGTGGCTCCGGTAGTCGTGACGCTGCCTACACTCAGGCTGGTGGGCGGGGCGCAGGCAGGAGCCACGCCAATGGTCACGATGTAGTCTTCGGTTTCGCCGGAACCGAAATTGGTGCAGGCGTCTTCCGGTCCGTTTACGTTGCTAATCAGGCGGCTGCGAATGCGCAAACCGGTAGCACCCAGCGGCGCTGCTGGGGGAATAGTGATGGTGACGGTAGCGGGCTGCCCAACCGGGCTGGCAGTGGTTACCAATATCCACTCCGAAGCATCGAACGTGCCGTTCTGGTCGAAATCCAGCCACGCCGAGATGCTGGCGGCTTCCGGCGTCGTGACGGCCAGCTGATAGGTGAGGCCGCGGAACAGCGTGGTAGTGGTAGTGCCGGAAGCCGAATACGCCGTGTAGCCACTGCCGCTGCTGATGCTGCAGCCGGAGTTGAGGTTGTTGAGCGTGGAAAGCGTAACCGAGGAGATATTGGCGCTGCCCGGACCGCAGTAAGCGCCCAGGTCGGTGCTGCAGTAGGCAGCAGTAGAGGTGGTAGTGAATTTCACCAGCGGGCAGCCAACCGCCGGCCCGTTGACGTTGCGCGGCACAATCTGATAGTAGTAATCGGTGCCGGGCAGCAACGCAGCCGGTTCGTACGAAGTGGTTGATTGGTTGCCGATAAACGTAAGCGGAACGGCCGTGCCGAAGTACACATCATAGCTGGTAGCACCACCGCCGCCACCAGCCCAGGTGATGGTGGGCGTGCGTACCACGCCAGTCGTATTGTTGGCCGGCGCAAGGCTGGTAGCGCAGTCTGGCGCCGCACTCAGGGCGTCCAGTGCCACGTTATCGAGGCCAATATCGGAGGTAAACTCCGTGGTAACTCTGCCCTGAAAACGAACAACTGCGGTAGCCGAGGAGGCCGTAATAACAACACTTTGCGGCACGAACCCCTGGCCGGCATTGCCGCTCAGGCCCAGCCGGAGCACTGGTGCCCCAAACGTGGCGCCACCATCCGTGGAAACCAGAACCGCCAGGGAGTCGTTGCCAGCCGTATTCACGTAGTCGAAGGTCAATACCTTGCGGCCGGGCGCACTCAGGTTCACGTACAGGTCGAGGTTGCCAACTGCGCCGGCGCCGGCATAGAAGCTGTGGAATCGGGCTGAATGTGCGCTTTGGCTGCCAGCAGGCGTGTAGCTGCCCGCCGAAGGGCTGGTCCAGCCGGCCGACACTCCGTCGTCTTCGCGGCGCCAGGCACCGTTGCCCGCCAAGGGGTTGGTACGCCAGCTGGCCGCGGCGGCGTCCCGAGTGCCGCACGCGTCGGTCCAGGAAGCTTCAAAGGTCTGGGTAAGGGGCAGCGTGGCGTAAGCAGGCACATTCACGGATACCTGCGCCGGCACTGATACAGCCGACTGCCCGCTGCACGTCAGGCGGGCGCGGTAATAGCGCGTAGCCGTGAGCAGCCCCGTAGTATAAGTGGGGCCGGTGGCCGCCGCAATATCGGTGTAGGTAGCGCCGGTAGCTGATTCCTGCCACTGATAGGCCATACCGGTACCGTAGGAAGCACCCTGCAACGACAACGTAACCTGCGCACCGGCACAAACCGCCGCCGCAGAAGCCCGCGTGGTGCCAGCCACGGGCGGCGCCGCGCAAACGTTGCCGGGCGTATACGTCACCCGCAAGGTTGGGCGGCGGTTACCGTATGAGGCTGCTGTGAGGGTAGTGGTGCCAGACTGGGCGGCGCTGGTAGCGGCACCCAGGGCCAGGCCTGCAGCCGGGTTTGTCACGAAGCTCACGGCTCCTGATGCGCTGCCCTGCTTTTCCCAGTCGGTGAGCACCAGCAGATTGCCGCCGGTATACGTGAAAGGCTGCGGCAGCGCAATGCTGAAGTAGTCGCCGGCCGCGCCGGTTATCTGCTGCATAGCAGAAGTGTAAACCGGCGCGGCAGTAGCGGCTAGTGTGCCCCAGGTCTGGCTGCTGCCCAGCCCGGTCAGCGTGGAGTTTTCGAGCAGCACGCCAAATCGGTTGGCGCCTGTAATAGTCCCGGCATCTGATTTCAGCCAGGCCAAAGCCGTGATGCGCGCCCCGGGCGGCACGCCCAGCTCAGCCGCAGTATACAGGTGCGCATAACGCGAATAGTTGAAGCTGGAAGCCGCGTCGTTGCCCGACCGATACACCGGCCCGAACTGGTAGGCACTGGTAGCCGGCGCCACCACCGGCACGGCTGTAGAGCCTACGGCAATGGTCTGGCCCCGGGCTCCGGCAGCTCCGAACAGCCAAAGCGCCACCAGCCACCACCTGCGCCCGACTACGGCAGCAAGAAAAGCGGATGGTAGAGCAGGTAGAGGTGAAATCATCAGGACGGAGTAATAGGTGCCGAAGGCTGCCTCACAAGGGCCGGCTGCCAGTTTTCCCTAAAGATAAGGCAGGTAATTTGTTAGCCTCCGGCTGGCTGGCCGAAACGCATTAGGCCAGCCAGCAGGCTGTGCGCTGGCTGCTAGTTCGCCGTTTCTACGCCGTACGGATTGTGCTGCCGAATTTCCAGAAACCGCTCGGGCGCGGCCAGAGGCGCAAATCCAAACTGCTTGTAGAGGCCATGCGCATCCAGCGTAGCCAGCATACGCCGGCGCAGGCCCTGCAACTCCGGCTGTGCCCACACCACTTCCATCAGCCATTTGGAGAGGCCTCTCCCCCGATACGCTGGCAACACAAATACGTCGCAGAGCCAGGCAAACGTGGCGTAGTCGGTGACGACGCGCGCAAAACCGGCCTGCTGCTCGTCGGGAGCATACACTCCGAAGCAGAGTGAGTTAGCAATGGCCTTTTCAAGCAGTTCCCGCGGCATATTCTTCGCCCAGTAAGACTCTTCCGCCAAGTATTGATGAATAGCGGCTACGTCCAGGCGGGCAGGGTCGGTGCTGATGGTGAATCCTTCGGGGTGCTGCGAATCGAGAACGGACATAGGGAATGGATGCGGTGGAGGCAGGAGGCCAGGCGGCTGATAAGCAGATGGCCCTGAGCAAATTTACATGCACGCCGCAGATTAGATTCTCATCCAAGCAAGGCGAATATCCGTTTATACCTCTCACAATATATTCCATTCACGCTCAATCAATTCTGCCCATGAAACGCATTGCTACGCTACTCTTGCTGGCGGGGCTGGCTGCACCGGCCGGTGCCCAACAGAACCCGGCCCTGGCCACCTATTCAGTCGGGACTACCACGCTTACTCTCTCGGCCCTGAGCACCGGGCTCGACACGCCTTGGGAAATTCTGTGGGGCCCCGACGGTTTTTTGTGGATGACGGAGCGCGGCGGCCGCATCAGCCGGGTAAATGCCACTACCGGCCAGGTACTCCCGCTGCTGACAGTGGCTGACGTAACGGAAACCGGCGAAAGTGGCCTGCTGGGCATGGCATTGCACCCCGATTTCAGCGCCAATCCTTACGTATATGTTGTGTACAACTACACGGAGGGTGGCGCGCTGAAGGAAAAGCTGGTGCGGTTCACCTACTCGGCTACGGCTGGAACGCTGGCCAGCCCGCTGACGCTGCTCGGCAATCTGCCGGCTACTACCACCCACAGCGGTTCGCGCCTGCTTATTCTGCCCGACCAGACTCTGCTCATGACTACTGGTGATGCGCAGCTGCAGCCTGAGGCGCAGAACATAGGCTCGCTGAACGGCAAAATTCTGCGGCTGAACCTCGACGGCACTATACCAGCCAACAACCCGACGCCCGGCAGTGCGGTGTACACGCTGGGGCACCGCAATCCGCAGGGACTCGTGCGGGCGCTTTCCGGACGCCTGTACAGCTCAGAGCACGGCCCCAACAACGACGATGAAGTCAATCTGATTGAGCCCGGCCGCAACTATGGCTGGCCGAACGTAGAAGGCTTCTGCAACCTGCCCGCCGAGCAAACCTTCTGCAGTGCCAATAACGTGCGTGAGCCGCTGGTTGCCTACACTCCCACTCTGGCGGTAGCCGGCATTGCGGCTTATCAAAACCCCGCCATTCCGCAATGGAGCAACTCATTGCTGATGGTCAGCCTGAAAGCAGGCGCCCTTACTCATCTTCAGTTGAACACTGCCGGCGACCAGGTAACCAGCCAGAGCAACATCTGGGCGGGCACCTACGGCCGGCTGCGCGCCATCTGCGTGTCGCCGCAGGGCCGCATCTACATCGGCACCAGCAACCGCGACGGGCGCACCACTCCTGGCCCCACCGATGACCGGATTCTGGTGTTGGAAAACCGGGCGTACACTCCCAACTCAGTACGCAACGGCCGCGCCAATGCCCTCGTGGTCTGGCCAAATCCGGCCTCCGGCTCGTTCTCAATAAAGCTACCAGAACCCGCTACCAGCCCGCTCGAAGTGCGCGACGCCCTGGGCCGGACTGTGCAGACGGTAGCCTTGACCGGGCGCCGGGAAGGCAATGTTGATATCCGACAGCTACAGGCAGGGCTATACACCGTACACACGCAGCTTAGCGGCACCCGGTTTACGCAACGCCTGCTGGTGCAGTAGACCACTTAGGCAGAAACGAAAAAGAGCGGCGCTAGGCGCCGCTCTTTTTATTAATACCCACTCAGGTTCAGGTTAGTCGAGGACTACTTTGCGGGTGATGGTGTTCTGGCCGATCTGCAGACGGAGGGTGTAGAAGCCTTTGGCCAAGCTCTGCACCGGCAGCGCCTGGTCTACAGCGCCACCGCGTACGGTTACATCCTGCGTCATCACGCGCTGGCCCAGTGCGTTCAGCAGCTCTGCTTTCACCAGGTTAGTGCTCGTTACGCCGCGCAGGCTCAGATTCAGGGTGCCGTTGTGGCTGGGGTTCGGATACACAGTCACTTCACCCTGAGCCAGCTGGCCTACACCGGTCGAGAGAACGTTGCCCACCGCAATGGTGAAGGCACCTTGCGGGTCGCTCGAGCCGAAGCCGGAAACCGAAACGTAGTAGGTAGTACCGGCCGTCAGGGCAGGCAGCAGCAATTGAGGAGCCTGTGTATTGGGCCCTACACCGCCCTGGCAGCCAAGCTGCGTGAACGGACCGTTGCAGGTAGCTGCCGAGAACAGACGTACCTGGCCAGCCGGATTGCCGATTACCCGCACCGCGAGGCCACTGGTAGAAGCGGGTGCCTCAAAGCGGAACCATACGTCTTTCGGGTTGGCGGCCGTTGAGCAGCCTGGGTTGGAGTAGCCGTTGGCCGTGGTGGCCGTAGCACCTAAGGTAGAAGCGGCCAGCGGAGCACCACCGATAGAGAGAGAAGTAGCATTGCAGGGCTCGTCGTTGAGGGTGGGCGGCAGCAGGGTCGTGAAGCCGGCCGTCACCGGCACCGAGCTC
>NZ_FRAS01000064.1 GCF_900142395.1 Hymenobacter psychrotolerans DSM 18569
GGTGTAGCTCGTGGCCGAGGCCGAGGCCGTGAACGTTACGTTGGCCGACGTGCTCGTCACCGTGTTCGTGCCCGCCGCCGTCGGGGCCGCGCAGGGAGACGGGTTGGTGATGCAGATGGTGAAATCACCGGACTCGCCATAGTAATCGAATACCCGCACGTAGTACGTGGCGCCGACAGTTAAGCTATTGGCGGTAATGATTTCCGTGCCCCCTTCGCCGCTGTTGTCCTGGCAGGAACCAATGTTGACGCCGGGGCAGGCGCCGGAGCGCAGGTTCACTACCGCATCGAAGGTCCCGGTTCCTACTACTCTGATAGTATGGCTGGTGTTGGTGGCTACGAAGGAGTACCACACGTCACTGTCTGGCGTACCGACACAGGAACCAGTGACCGTAGAAGACGTAGCCCCAACACTGCTGCCCGCGGTTGGCGTGCACGTAGTGGAGGATGTGAGGGAAATAGCGCCCGCACATTCGTCATTGGCGGGTGGCGGCACCGGGGCTCCTGTCGTGAAGTTGACAACCACCGGAGTAGAGATGCCGCCATTGGAGCAGTTCGTGGTAATGGTAATCGTATACGCGGTGCTGGGCGTCAGGCCGGTCAGGCTGATGGGGCTGCCGCTCAGAGTAGCCGTGGAAGTAGTGCCGCCCGCCGTGGGAGCCAGCGTCAGGGTGTAGTTGGTGGCACCGGTAGCGGCCGTGAAGGTAAGCTGGCCGGTAGTAGATGCGGCCGTAACAGCTGCGTTGGTTATCTGTGCACAAGGCGCGTTTGCGGGATTGGTTACACAGATAGTGAACCCGCCGTTGGCTGCCGTAGAAGGAGCTGTAGAAGAGTAGCCGTATACCCGAACGTAATACGTTGCGCCTACAGTAAGGCCGGGGAGCACAAGAGTTTCTGCCGATCCGCTGGCAGTGGCATCAACACAACCAATGTTTGTGCTGCTGGCGCAACTTCCGGCGCGCGCGTCTATTACCGCGTCGAAGCTGCTGTTGCCAACTACGCGCACTGTGTGCTGTGTGCTCGTCGCTACGAACGAATACCAGACGTCATCATCATCGGTGCCAGCGCATGTTCCCGTCAGTGAGCGTGTGGCGCCAAGCGTGGAGCCTGTAACGGGCACGCAGGTTTCACTGGAGGTCAGGCTGATGGCGTTGGCGCAGTCGTCGTTGGCGGGCGGTGGGCTCAGCGTCGTGAAGGAAGTGGTCAGGGCCGACGAGGTCAGGCCGCCGGCGCAGTTGCTGACGATGCTCACCGCATACGTCGTGCCGGGCGTCAGGCCGGTCAGCGCCACGGGCGAAGCCGTGGGAGCGGGCGT
>NZ_FRAS01000051.1 GCF_900142395.1 Hymenobacter psychrotolerans DSM 18569
AGAGCGTGTTTGGGAATTTCACAAGTGCATAAATAGAAACGAGCCAGTAAGTTGCAGGCGGAGTTCCTAGGCTCCGGTCTGCTTATGGTTGACGGCTATCAACCCCTTACTGACTCGCAGTGGCAAGTTATGGCCTGTCTACTGCCTGTGCAACGGCGTCGGCGCCTGTGTTTGCGCCAAGTGGTCAATGCCGTGCTCTATGTCTGCCGCACGGGCGGCCAGTGGCGGGCCTTGCCGGCCGAATTTCCGGCTTGGACGGCGGTCTACTACTATTTCTACCGCTGGCAGCAAACGGGCCTCTGGGCACGCCTAAATACGGTGCTCAATGCGCTGGATCGGCTACATGAGGGGCGGGAGGCGTTGCCCTCGCTGGCCTGCGTGGACAGCCAGAGCGTCAAACTCGCACCCCGCATTTTCGAGCACCGGGGACTGGACGGGGGCAAGCATGTTAACGGGCGTAAACGCCAGATCCTCACCGACTCGAGCGGGCGTATCTGGGCCGCGCACGTACACGCGGCCAACGGCCATGACAGTCGCGGAGCCCTGGGTTTACTCCCCCATCGGCCCTGGTGGGCCGCCCGTTTACAGACCGTGCTCACGGATGCCGCTTACCGGGGCCGCTTCGCCGACCACCTGCGCGGCCTCGGCCTACAGCACCAGGTGGCCAGTCGCCCACCCACCCAGCGCGGCTTTGTGCCCGTCGCCAAACGCTGGGTGGTGGAACGCACCTTTGCTTGGCTGGCCTGCTTTCGGCGGCTGGCCGTGGACTATGAGTACACCCCCGCCAGTCATGTCTGTTGGCTTGTATTAGCCAATATCTCCATGTGTCTAAATCGACTCGCCTAATTCCCAAACACACTCTGAGTTCCTAGTGCTTAACAATCCAAAGGACAACCACGGGGCAGGAAGGTGGATTGCGGGCCTGAAAGAGCGGTTGGCTACCACGGGAGGCAATCCGGACCCAGCGGCAATTTCGCTGGTTAGACCTTAGCCTGTGGCAATCGACTCCGGAAAACTATGGAACCAGGTGGTGCTCCTGATGGCCGTATCGGTCAGCTCTTGGACTACATATCTAACCAAGGCCAAATCTGCGCTGTGTGGCGTCTTCGACCAGTGAAGCAGGTGCAGTTCAGTCCTTAATGGCTGCATCTCTCCTACGCGCTGTATCCTGGGTGGAACGGGCTGTTCGTTGTGTAGGCAGTGCTACGCTTTGTCGGAATTAGCCGGCTTGGGGCAAGTCAAAGGAATGGCACGTAGGCGTAAGATGAGCATTATATGTTTTATAAAAATAATAGTATTAAATAGCAAAAAAGTGCAATCCAGTTTTTTGGCTTTATGCTCTTTTTTACTGTTTTGTTTGTCTGCTTTTTGGGGTCCTGATGAGTTTTATACCATCCCTAAAAGCTTCCTTCTCGGGGGAACTACATAGTTGGAATTTTTACTGATTGTCTTTTAAAAAAAGACAAGATAGTTCACTATAAGGAGTAGAAAGCATTAAAAGGAGTTTTACCCCTACTGGGTGCGGCTATTAAAAGGAGCTTTACCCCCACTCAATTTTCGATTAAAAGGAGTTTTACCCCCACCCTGAAAACGATTAAAAGGAGTTTTACCCCCACCTATTAGGAGTTGATAATTTCTCACTCCTTTTATTTCGTGTTACTTTGTCCATCTCTATCTCCAACTGTCCTTCCCGCATTTGGAATCTAGCCACTATGAGTAACAAGAAAATGACCACCGCCTCGCTACCTCTGGGGCTGGTCTACGAGCCGCAACATAAGGAGTTGGTGAAGCAGCATTGGAACGTGACCTTCTCCCGGCAGCGGAAAATGAGCGTGCTGGCGAAGCGTATTATGGCGCGGGTGCTCGACCAAATCCGGGATGATGACTTTGAGCTGCGGCCCTTCTACCAGATGCGCGTCAGCGATGTGGTGGTGGATGCCGGCGTAAAGGCCGAAACCGTTTATAAAGAGGTGGAGGGTGCTATTCTGGAACTGCTGGCAGTTATCTGGACATTCAAGAGCCCAGACTCGTCGGAATGGCGGGCCCGACACCTGCTCGATACCAGCAAGGATGAGACAGCCGGGTATAAAAACGGTATTATATCTATACCGCTGAATCCGGCGCTTTCCGACTACTTCATCAACGTCGCCCATTACACCAGCTATCAGCTCTCGCACTACATGCGGCTGAAAAGCTGGTACTCCATGCGGTTCTTCGAGATACTGTCGGCGTTCAAGGATACCGGCTTCTGGGAAGTCACCATTGAGGAATACCGGACGCTGATGGATTGCGGCCCGGTGCTAGATAAGCGCCAGCAGCCTAAGAAAGACAAGTCCGGCAAGGTGCTCATGAAGTACCCGCTGGTGAAAGACCTGGTGCACTACACCACCAAGGAGCCGCTGGAGGAGCTGGCCGAAAGCGACGTGGCCTTTACCATGCAGCCCGTCTACGAAGCTGAGCGGGCCACCCGGGGCCGGCCCCGAATTGTGCGGCTACGCTTTGAGTTGAATCAGAAGCAGCAAACCAAGATTCCGGCCTCCTGGCTGGCCGACCCGGTCACGGCCTCACTCATCGAACGGCTCCGCGCCTGGAAGGTCACTGACCGCAACATCGCGCTTCACGCACCTACCCTGGGCCGCGACGGCGTCAAGAAGATTCTGCGGGAATGGGACCTGAAAGCCATTCATCCAACGGACCGCATCAACAGCAAGGAAAAGTATTGCAACACGGCCATTTCGCGGGCGGCGAAGCAACTGCTGGCCGAGCAGAAAGCTGAAGCGCTGCAGGTTCGCAAGGACCTGCAACTTGGCCTGTTTGCGACGGCAGACGACAAAACGTAACTAGCGTTTGAGGTTTACCTTACATGCTCGTAGGGGGAGGCCACCAAAAAAAGAGAATCCATATCTTCACTGACCTTTAACCTTCAAAACACAAGCTTGTGTCGACCACTGAAATCCTCAAGGAAGCATATACGCTCATCGACAATAAAATTAGCCAAAGTACATTTATCGACATAAGTGAAACGATTATTGACTCTTTGATAAAAAAATTTGGCAAAAGCACCGTTAGCAGATACGCTGGCAGCGATGACACCAGTGAAATAAACAATGTGTTAACCCATGTCATAGAAGTAGGGAGCCTGAAGGCAATGAAGGACGCAGGGTTAATAATTAATACTAACACTTTGACGGATAGATGCATTGCGACTGCTTTCATTATGAATCATTCGCTTGCCCAAGTTTTAAAACAAAAGGGTGCTTTCAATTATAGCCGCGATGGATATTTTACATTCGATGGTGTTCAGATTCTAGCTGCGAGAATCCATGAACTTTGTGGCACTCATCTTAGCTATAACAATTTGCCTCAACATGTGAAGAATGACACATTTACAGTAGACGAATTATTCGCATTCTATTTAGGAGATTATTACGTTAAAAAAAATATTCCCCCGTTCACTATTGTTTGCAAACCTTTCGTAGAAAATATTAACTATGGTTCCATCGCCTCTGAGAAAAATCTTGCAGACGCTATGAAGTCATGGGAAAATTGCTTGTTTGATATAAGCAACAGTCAAATAAGAGTTTCGCATAATGGTGAGATAATATTTGAAAGCCCTCTTGAACTGATTGAAGCTGACGAAATTTATGAAACGTTTTTAGGCAACATCAACTCGTTTCAGAAATTCAGATTCCTCAAATCCGGTAATACAGCATCGCTCATCATGAATGCTGTGCATAAGAAGCATCAGTTTACCATAGCAAGCGTACTACCGCACGGCTTTGCAATAACCTATACGTACTAAAACATGTCACATGCACTAAGTACAGAGTACATAATGCACATAAGCTCGTATTTCAAGAACAATAACTCTCTTTATCCTCCAGGCATGGTTGCAATAAACCTCGAACTACTTAGCGAGGTATCACTGCCAGGTTCTGACCTGCCTTATAATTCTATAACCAATAGGTTTGTTCATTGGGAGTTAATGAATACTCCAAAGCAATCATCCAGTGTTTTTGAGCTTGCAGACACAATGATGATATATTTTTGGAATTACTGGACCATGCCAGTCGAATTTTGCTCAAGCTATTATGGAGGAGATTGGTATTACGACGGCAAGAATCTTAACTTCGTAAAAATTGATTTTGAGAAACAATGGAGGATTCTTCATGTTATTTCTCAACTATCAACCGCAAGATGCTCACCGTATGGCCCTTATTTGTTAAAGCTTTCTAATATGCTTTACAAAGAAGATGCGAAAATTGCAGTAGCAATGCTAATGCTTGGAATAGAATTTGATATTATCATTGATTTCCTTAGTAGAGATATCATAAAACAAGCCCTTGACAGCATTCGAGATAAAAGGCAATATATCAGAAAGAATAAATACAAAGCGAATTATGATACTGTTATCAGTTTTCTTCTTGAAAAAGAAAAATCCTTAGACAATATATATTTACTTGAAAGATTAATGACTTTTTTCAATGTTTACAGTGATGCATTTAAGTTTTTAAGAATTTTACAGTTAGATACAAAGGGA
The DNA here is from genome assembly GCF_900142395.1 of Hymenobacter psychrotolerans DSM 18569. Classification (GTDB taxonomy): domain Bacteria; phylum Bacteroidota; class Bacteroidia; order Cytophagales; family Hymenobacteraceae; genus Hymenobacter; species Hymenobacter psychrotolerans. The sequence goes on from NZ_FRAS01000051.1 coordinate 4,541, forward strand.
GTAGGCAAGACCTTTGTAGAGCTTGACAGCATTGCGGATTACAACAAATACTTGACTTTAGAAAGTCTATTTTCAATTAGTAAACATAAAGAAGAAATGTCTGCTTGGTATCAGCGTAGAGAGTTGAGTTTGGGACCAAGAAAATACTATGCGTATACATATTATGAGAAGAAGTGAGTTATAAAATATCCAATCACAAGACCTAGGCAGCACCGTGAGCTTTAGAGCATAGGCGGTCCACGCGGCTAGCCAACAGTATTGCATCTGCTTCGCTTTGGCTCAAGTCAATAGCCCTTAAATAACATGAGTACTGACCCCTATAAGCAGAGCTTAACCGATGCCGCTGCTAGGCTGATACATATTCGGGAGCTACTATTCGACGCCACTTTTCAGGTCGCTATTGCCAACGAATTGAGAGACTGGTCGGATACCGTAGAGGTTGGAGAGGTTCATACCATCTCGAAAGAGCTATTGGAAAGCTGCAGCGACACGAATGTTCAACTGCTGACCAAGCTGCTCACCAGCGTGGAGAGGACCTGCGACTTACTCCTTAATCTCAATAGCGTGGAGTTAGAAGAAGACCCTGACTAAGGATGCGCTAGCAATTCTCTGAGAGTTGGCGCAAGCAAAATCGGCAGTATAAATCATTGCTATTGCAGCAATTATAAATTTTATAATTGCTTCTAAAACAACCACTTAGCTCATTTTTAAAATGCTCGTAATTCGCTAGGAGCGGATGTATTCGCGCTGTAATGTTGTGGCATCTATTACCAATCAGCCCAGTATTACACATGCTCTCTTCCCATCAAATCGAGACTTTAAAAGCCGGCAAAGCGGCCCAGCTACCGGCCAGCCGTGTCATCACCGAGGCGGCATTGCCTTCATCGACCTATACCTACTTTCTGTATGACGAGTGCTGGCTCACGGACCAGGCCTCGCTGCCCGAGTTGCTTGAAGGCCTGCGCGTAGCGGGGTCACCTGAGCTGGGAGGATTCATCTGCCACTATTATCACACTGCGCTGGCGGGGCGGCTGCCGCAAACCCGCTACCTCATCGAGCAGAAAGTGCCTTTTGCCGCTGAGTTCAGCGAGTACCTATTGGCCGCCGACCGCCGCAACTACAGCCGGCCGAAGGAATGGCTTCAGTACCTGACGCAGCAGATTCACGAGGCGCGGCCCGAAGACATTGACTATTTCTTCACGGAGATAGCCGCTACGCTTCAGCATCGCCTGGTGGTGCGGACAGAAACCAAAATCTTCCGCATCACGGAGCTTGAGTTTTACTATCACAGCCGAAACCACCCCGACCCCTACGTACACAGAGACGCGGAACAGCTAAAGCCTCTGCACTGGTATTTCAACAAGGCTACCAGCCTAGACCTTACGTTTGGCGACCGGGACAGCAATAGCTTTGGCGGCATTCTGCTACGGGGGCTTCAATTGCTGAGCACTGCCCCTACCGACGAGGTCACGCCCTCCTACCCCTACATCATGGGCCCGCAGCTCCTGACCAGAGCGCTGGTAGCCAGCTGGGGCAGCGCGCTGAACGGCGCGACGTACCTTTCCCTGGAAGAGAGTTCTACCCCGACGGAAGCACCGCCCACAGCCTGGCGCACGGCCCGCGTAGGGCTAACCTTTCGGCCTGACGAGGAAGACACAGCGCTTCCCTATATGACGCGGCCTTACCGCTTTCTGGCCGATGAAGGCTACTTATCCCGCCTCAAAAACAAGGAAAGCATCTGCAAGCAGCAGCGCATGGATGCTGACACGGTGCGCCGCATCCTGGGCTATAAGCCAGGCTGGCTATGATTGCGGCCAGTCCGGTTGCCCGCTTCTACCTGGCCGATGCCCTCGCCCAGCGGCACCCCGCTACCGCGCTGGCCCTTACTGATGCGCTGCTTAAAAGTGGGGCGACAGTCGCTACCCTGCCCGGAACCCGGGATATCTGGGCCCGGGATTTTATGCCCGTGCCTACCGCCCGCGGACGCCTGATGCAATTTCGCTACTTCCCGGACTACTTGCGCCCTAAGCGGTGGCATACGACCATCACCGACGGCGCTGCAGTAGCAACCCGGCTGGGCCTGCCGCTCCAGCGGAGCCCGCTCATAGTCGACGGTGGCAACGTGGTCAGCAGTTTCGGCCGGGTACTTATGTCGGACAAGGTGCTGCGCGAAAATCCCACGGTACCCCGCTCCCGGCTGCTGCGCCTGCTGGCCGATGCCTTGGAAGTAGACCGGATTGACTTGGTACCGGCTCACCCCGACGACTTCACCGGCCATGCTGACGGGTTGGTGCAGCTGCTCGATGAGCGAACGGCCCTGGTAAATGACTACCGCCGACATGAGCCCGTCATCTGGCAACGCCTGCTAAAGGCCCTGCGACGCGCTGGCTTCGACTGTGTACCCTTGCCCTATAATCCCTACCAGAATACCGATTACACATCGGCAGTGGGCGAGTATATCAACTATCTGAGTGTGGGGAAGACACTGATTATTCCCGTCTACCACCAAGCAGAGGATGAGCTAGTCCTGCGCCGCCTGCACGAACTCTACCCCGACTGTGAAATAATCCCGCTCGATGGCAGAGCGGTGGCCAAGCAAGGCGGCGTATTTCACTGCGTGACGTGGGAGAATCCCATGTAGCTGACAGTTATCAATTACTGTTTCTGCGCTGGCTTATACTGTAGTAGTTGGCGGCGCGAGCTTATTCAGTAGTGATAGGTAAGAAGGTCTGCCTGGAAGACGTCTTAGCTTAGCGGCAATAATTGCCTCCCGAACCTCACGACGAGTGTAAGATTTACTCTGTTGCAAACCCGTAGCAGTGCAGAACGTAGCGAAACAGGTCGCATCCAAGCCTAACTGCTCCACTGCATCAGTAGAGTTTAACATGTACCCCTCCCGTTCTTGATAGGCATTGTCTAATTGCCGGAGAGTAGCGAAAGCAGCGGGCAAATGGTCATAGCGATGAGCTTCGGCGTATTGATTGCGAAAACGAATCGCATAGAAAGGCCAAAGATTCCCCCCCTCACCAATCTTGGCCACGGCACAGGCACCAATTTGGTGAACGACTCTAACTGAGTAGCCAATGAGTCGGTACTTTGTGAAGGCAAACTGAGGTGGTCCGATTACGCTGGACAGTTTAGGGCGTTAAGTGGAAGAAACTGTTGATGAGCGTGATACGGTGTCTGGTAGCCAATACTGGAGTGCAGTCGCTGGTGATTGTAATAGTCAAAATACTCGGCCACGCTGCGTTGGGCATCAGCCAGGTCGGCAAAAACAGGCCGCTCGCGGACGTCGAGTACTTCGGTTTTCAGGCGTGACCACAGGCTTTCGGCCTGCGCATTATCGTAGCAGTCGCCGCGGCGGCTCTGCGAGCGCACGGCCTGGTGGTCGGCTAGCAGTTGTCGGTACACATTGCCGCAGTACTGCCCGCCGCGGTCGGAGTGCAC
>NZ_FRAS01000047.1 GCF_900142395.1 Hymenobacter psychrotolerans DSM 18569
GATGAGATATCCGATAATAAGAGTCGTCGGAGACCACGACGTTGATAGGTCCTAGGTGTAGAGTCCGAAATGGCACAGCCGAGGGATACTAATGACTCGAACGCTTCTGTAGTACACCGCTCACCTCTTCCCGTTTTCTTTCTTGTCCTTGCGTCAACGTTTTGACAGTACTGCGTGCCACCGGCAAGCAGGTACTGCACCAGTAATGGTGGCTTTAGCCCGGGTGTTCACCTCTTCCCATTCCGAACAGAGTCGTTAAGCCCCGGAGCGCCTATGGTACTGCCTTCACCGGTGGGAGAGTCGGTCGCCGCCAACCTTACTGTCTACGTGCTGCGGCCCCCGCTGCGTTGCTTCCCTCCCCGGGTAGCACGCGGCGGGGGCCGCGCTGCATAATACCCCCCCCACGCCGACGGTGGGAGGGGCAGCGGCCGCCAGCACAACACGCGTAGCCTACGGAGTTGGACACTATATGTGTTCCTGTAGGGACTACACACTTCTTTATACAAGGCTCGCAGCTTGCCTCTGTCATTTCTACGAATGGTTAGGAGGTACTGTAGCCTGCCAGAAAGGCCCGCCATCTGCACAGGTGGTGAGCCTTTCTGGTAGGCCTTTGCGCTTTATTGCTTAATCTACTGGTCGATAATAACTTTGTGCTATGCAGTTAAAAACAAGCATCGACTACAAAGGATGTGTACTGATCTTAGTATTGGTGCTTGCGTTACATCTTGTTCGGTTGCTCTGCTTATAGGTGGAAGCAAGACAACAAAAAGGGCCGCATCATGCGGCCCTTTTTGTTGGGAGTCGACTAGGTTTAACCTTTAGAAGGGGTAGCCGATGGCAATATTCAGACGGGGCGCTTTGTCGTCGGGGGTGCCGTAGGGGGCGCGTATGGGCATGGCTGCATCAAAACGGATGACGAAGAACTGCACATCAATCCGGATGCCGGCCCCAGCCCCGATGGCCAGTTGGTTGAGAAAGCTGCCGGGTTCGAACTTGCCGCCGGGTCGGTCGGGGTCTTCATTTACCAGCCAGATGTTGCCGGCATCCACGAACAAGGCACCTTTGACGTAGGGGAACAAATCCTGGCGGTACTCGGCGTTGGCTTCAAAGCGCAGGTCGCCTACCTGGTCGTAGAAATTGGTTTGCTCCTCGCTGGCATTTCTGGGACGATACGTGCCGGGGCCAATGCCGCGTGCCGCATACGCACGCACACTGTTCGGCCCACCAATGCCATACTGCTTCAGATAAGGCAGCACCTTGGAGTTCTGATAAGGCAGGCCGGCACCAAGCAGGATGCGGGTAGCAATCTTGTTGCCACTAGTTGGGTTGGAAGAGGTCCGGAAGTAGTTGCGGAACTCCAAGTCGACTTTGGTGTACTGGGAGAACTGCTGGCCGATCAGGGTATAGGCCTGGGTGCCATCGGGGTTGTCTTCCTTGGGCTGGCTGGTCAGGTTGCTGAGCAGGTAAGCCAAGTTACCGGACAGCTCTAAGCCACCGCTGAAATATATCTGGTTGCGGCGCTGCTCCAGCACCTGCTGGTTGTAGGTATAGCGGTAGCTGCTGCCCAGAATAAACTGCTGGCGGAAGCTGTTGGCCAAGAAAGGACGTTCGCGCAGGAGCTTGCCGAAGGTGGCGCTGGTGTCGGCCAGCCGCACATACTGCACGTCAATAGGCCGGAATTCCTGCTCATTGGTGAGCTTGGTTTTCCAGGTATAGCCGTAGTTCAGACTGAACACGTCCTGCCGGAAGGCGTCTAGTCGCTGCACGTACTTGTAGCCGGCTCCGAACGTGGTACGAGGCTGGAAGTCGGAGTTGCGCACTTGGATATCGAAGGGCGGCGTGATGAGGCGTGGCACAATCAACTGGGCATCGGCGCCCAGCTCATAGGAAGTCAGGCCGATGGCATTGGTGCCGGTGCGGGTTTGGTTTTCGAAAGAGCCCGTTATGTTCACCAGCAGTTGCTCGGCCCCACGCAGGGCGGAGCGGTTGCGATACTGAATGCGGAAGCCTGGCCCTACAAAGCCGTTGGACTTGCTTACGAGCAATACCTCGGCGCGCAGGCTCTTTTTGGGCACCTGAGTCATGCGGACAATGGCATTGAGGTGGCCATACTCGGCGGAGTCGGGCTGGTTGCGGGCGGGGCGAAACCGGATGTCCACGAACTTGAACGTGCCCAGACTCATGAGGCGGCTCAGCGTCTGGTCGGCGCGGCGGCGGCGGTAGAGGCTATCCGGATAGAGAAAAGTGGCGTTGGCAATGGCCTTGGCCTTGAACATCTTCTCATCGGGGTAGTAGCGGTATTTGCTGTAGATGATGGGCTGGCGCCCTGCAGAGGCGGTGTCCGAGAGGGAATAGTCGGTGTTCAGGCTCACGCGGTTGAGCACGTACGGCTGCGCTGCCCGCTTCGGAATGGAGCCTTTCACTTTCAGATACACATTCACCTGGTTGTCGAGGGTGCTGTCGACCTGGTAGAGCAGATAATCGGGTGCAAAGTAGTAGTAGCCCTGGTTTTTGAGTACTCCGTCGATGCGCGTGCGCTCATTGATGAGGGTCTGCAGGTTGTATGGTTCCCCGACTTTCAGCAGCGACGCCGACTGGGTGGCCCGGATGGCGCGGTCCAGCAGCGTGTCCCGGTCCGGATAGTAGATTTCCTTAATCAGGTAAGGTTTGCCTACCTGTGCCGTATAGTCGACGGCGGCAGTCTGGCCCTTCACCTGCACTTTGCTGTGCACGGCCGGCTTGAAATAGCCGTTGTTGTTGAGGCGGTTGGCCATCAGGGTTTTCACCCGCTGGGTATCTACCTCGCTTAGCAACACCGGCCGCTCCCCATACTTGTCGGCCAGCCACTTGCCCAGTCCTTTGGTTTTGCCTTCGCCCAGGCTCCAGAAGTAGAGCTTAGGCCGCATGCCCAGAATGGAGGCGTTGGGCTTGGGTGCAATGACAGCTTCCAGCTCCGTGGTGAGGGCGCTTTCATTCGGCACGGGTGCTTCCGACTGTACCTTCACGGTGCTACCGGTGTAGAGCTTGGCATCCTGCGGAATGTATTTGGTGCCCGAGCAGGCCCCGGATAGGGCCAGAACGCTCAGGGCGGCCCATCTGCGCAACCGAGCCCCGGTGGTGTTCCTTTGCGGCTGCAAAGAAGCCGCCAAACGGCTTTCGGAGCGAAGTGAGGGGCGGAATAGCATGAAAAGGACTGATTTCTGAAAGATCATACCAGAGAAAAGTGCCGGCGGGCACCACGCCTGAAATGGTGAAAGGTATTAGCGGCCCGAAGTAGCCGGGCGTTGGGCGGCGCGGGTCGTGTCGCGGCGCTGCTCCGAGGCTAGTGTCTGGGTAGAGTCCTGGGCGGCTTTCTTTTCGCGGCGCTGCTGGCGGCGGTTCTGCTTCACCTCCTCCTTCACCACCGAGTCTATTCCTTTGAACAGGTCAGCCAGGTCGCGGTAGTCGCGCTGGAAGATGAGCGAGGCGCCGGTGCGCACAAACTGCCCGTCGATGTCACCGTAGGCGTTGTTGCGGAAGGCCCGCAGCCGGATGCGGCCGTTGGCCAGCACGTTGTATTCCACGCTCACGTCGCCGGCAAACGAGCTGATGCCGGCCTGGTTCTGGCCCGTGGATGCCTGGTTGCCGCCACCCAGCGGCACGTCGGTGCCGAGGCGCACCGTGAGGCGGTTGTTGAGCAGCTGCCGGCGCACGGCCACGTTCAGGTCGGTGCGGGTTTTCTCGGCGCCGCTGCTGTAGTCGGCGTAGGAATTCACGCCCAGCTCCACGCCCAGGTTGGAGAGGTAGGAGCCCGTAAGGTTGTTCAGCTGCTCCGTCAGGACCTGGCTGGCCGAGCCGCGCAATTGGTCAGCCACCACGTTGCCGCCGCTACTCTTGAAGGGGTCATCGGTCATGAAGCGGTTGAGCACCATCAGCGAGAAGACCTGCTTGTTCAGCTCCGAGGCCTCGCTGGGCTGGCGCAGCTGAGCCAGGCGCGCCTCAATAGGCCCGCGCAGCTCCGAGCGGCTTTCTTCCGGCAACTTGATATCGAAGCCAATAATGGGCTTGAGCAGCTCCCCGTTCACGTTCAGGAACACCTGGAAGGGCAGCTGGTTGCGGCCCACGGCGTTCAGGGTTTCGTCGGCGAGGCCCTGCGAGGCCAGCAGTTCGGCCGGGGCGGCCTTCACGTTGTAGATGGCTGAAATGTTGAGCTGCGCGTTGTACGGGTCGCCGCTCCACACGATATAGCTGCCCTGCGCAATGGCAAACTCGCGCGAGGCCAGATCATAGAGCGACATGTTGTAGGAGCCGTCCGTCACGTCGAGGCGGCCGGTGAGGGTGATGGTACCCACCGGGTCGATGGCCGTGTTGAGCGTGCCGGCCGCCCGCACTTTCAGGTTGTCGCCGGAAATCGGGTCGATGACGAGCGTGAAGGGCGTATTGTCGTTGACGGTGATGCGGGCCGTGATGTCGAAGCCGGCGGCAGTCCTGACCGAGTCCAGGGCCATCTGGCGAGCCAGCATGGTATCAACGGGGGCGCTCTTGTCAATCCATTCCACAATGCCGTCGGTGGCTACCAGGCCGGCCTCGTCGTTGGGCACCACAATCGTCAGGTCGGAGCCATCGGCCACCAGTACGCGCGTGTTCACCACCGGCAGGTTCATATTGCCGCTGATGCGGGTGTCAGAATCCAGCACCAGCTTGCCATAAAACAGCTCGTTGTCGGTGGCGCGGCTGTTGACGGCCAGGAACCGGTCGGTAGTGGCGTTCAGGTTGAAGCGGTACGTGTTGACGTCGGCCAGATTGGGCGTCAGAATCCGCCCGTCTACCACGGCCTTGTTGTTGAGTGAGTCGAGGATGGTGAAGTTGTCGAAACGGATGCCCTGCTCATCGAAGCTGATTGCCTGCGTGGGCATGCGGAAGTCGGAGCCGAGCTGCGTGAGGGTGAGGCCGGCGTCCTGGGTAGTGGTGAGCGTGCCGTTGATGACCGGCTTGCTGGCCGTGCCCGTCACGACCATGCTGCCCGTAATGCCGCCGGTGGCTTCGCGCAACTGCCCGGCCGAGAAAGGCTCGGCCATCTTCAGATCGAAGCGGTTGACGTTGATATCGAACCGGATGGGGCTGGGTGGCGTGGCCAGGTAGTAGCCAACGGCCTGCACGTCGGCACCCTGCTGGTTGGTAAGGCGCACGTCTACGTTGTAGCGGTCGGGGGTGGGGTTGGTGGCTTTCAGCGTCACGTCGCCCACCACCGTCTTGTTGTAGACGAGGTTGCTGAGTGTCGCGTCGGCCGTGAAGGCCTGCTTCGGCTGGCCCAGGCTCAGGGCCAGCGCCTGCCCGTTGAGCGTACCGGCCACCAGCGAGTCGGCCATACCAGCGGCGCGGGCCAAGCCGTTCAGCTCCAGGTTCTGCATGTTCAGCTGCAACGGGTACTGAGCGCCGGGCAGCGTCTGGAGTTTCAGGCTACGGTTGTTGCGGCTGAACTCCACGTTGTTGGCGAAGATGACGCCCGTATTCAGGTTGTAGCGCAGCTCGTTGCCGGGCGCTACAGTCCATTCTGAGCGGTCCAGCATCAGTTTGGGGTCGAAGCTGAAGGCGTAAGCGTCGCCGCCACTGAGCACGCGCAGCACCCCGGCCATGTTCAGCCGCTCGGCGCTATCCGACTCCGCAATGCGCAGGCGGGTGCCAATCTGGTTGTTCCGGATGCTGCCGGCCAGCGTGGGGTTCGGAATGCGGAGCGTGGTGTCCTGGCTGATCTGGCGCAAACCCAGCCCGTAGTCCAGCTTCTGCGCATCAGACTGAACGTTGAATTTGAGCGAATCCAGTGCGTAGCCCATGTACACGATGCGCGGAATGCGGGTGTTCACCCGGAGGTCGGCGGCGCGGCTGTCAAAAGAGCCTGTCAGCTTGAAGGGCGTGAGCTGCTTGAGGTCGGGCACCAGCTTCTGCAGCGCCACGGTGTTTTTCACGTTGGCCTCGAAGGTGAAGCGTCGGTCGGCAGTGGAGGGTCGGTACCGGATGCCGGGCAGGTCGAAATACCGGTCGATGTGCTCCTGCAGGGCTGTGGCAATGTCGCCGAGGCGGGTGTTGCCGTTCAGGTTCAGGTCTACGATATTAGAGTTGAACACCACTTCGGTGCGGCCGGGCACCTGCACAATGCGGCCTTGCACCGAGTCCAGGGCAAACGGCTGGTTGTCGCGCACGATGACGATGTTGTTGCCGGAGAACGTGCCGTTGATGGTGTTCAGGTCGGAGCCGCTGATGTTGGCGGTCAGGTCGCCCTGCACGCGCAGGTCGCCGCCGGTGTAGAAGCCCAGGGCCGTGAGGTTAGCGCCGCGCAGGTTCAGGCGGTCTACGGTGTAGCTGGGGTTGTTGGCGTCGCGCAGGTTCACGGTAGCCAGCAGGTCCAGGTTCAGGTTGGGGTCTTCGGTGCTGCGGGCATCTACCACGTACAGATTCCGGTCGATGTCCACGTTGGCCGTGATGCCGCGGTAGGTGTAGCCGTTGTAGGTAGCGCGCTGCACGTTGGCCACCAGCTTGCCACGGAGCAGGTTAGGGTCGAGGCCGCCGCGGCCGTTCAGGCGGCCGCTGGCCGTTACCTTGCCAATGGTCGGGTCGCGCAGGATTTTGCCTACATCGAGGTTTTGGGTGCTGAAGGTGGCTGCAATGGGCTCCTGGCCTTTCGGTCCCGAACCCAGATCCACCTTGGCCGCCACGTTGCCGAACGTGGTGGTAGCGCGCAGGTCAGCGTCAAACAGCATAGCCGTGGGCCGACCTTTGAACGTGCCGGCCACCGTCATGCGCGGCGGAATCCGGTACTCGTTCGGGATGGTGCCCTTGGGCACCAGGCTGCGGATGTCGGCTTCGGTGGTCGTGAATTGCTGAATGTTGAGGTCAGTGTAGAGGCGGCGGTCTGTTTCGGGCAGGCCCTGAATCCGGCCGCTGGCTTTCACGATGGTGTTGCGGAAGCCCACAAACTCCAGGTTCTGCACCCGGAAGTCGCCCACGCGCCCGTTCACGCGCCCACTCAGCAGAATAGACTGGTTGGGGCCGGTGTTGAACGGCGGCGTGCCGGCCAGATCGGGGGCCAGGTACAGGATGTCGCGGAAGCCGAGACGTACGTTGCGCAGGTCGCCTTCCAGCCCCAGGTTCGGAATGTCGTCGGCAATGGCGGCCAGGCTCTTGTAGCGCATGCCCAGCGTCTGGCGGATGCGGGTGTGCGGCGTAACCAGGTCGAGGTTGGTGAGGCGCGTCTGCACCGAGTCGAACACCACCTCGGCCTGCGCCGACGAAATCTGGAAGCCGCTTTTCTCCTTGCCCGCCAGCTGGTTGATGCGGCCGGTGGTGCTGTTTTCGGAGTAGCGCAGGTTCTCCACGTTCAGGATCAGGTCCGTGAACTTGAGGTGGTTGTAGTCCATGGCCGGCACGCGGGTGCGCTGCGCGGGCTCGTTGAAGTTGTCGAAGGCCACGTCCACGCCGCTGATGTCGGAGCGGTTCAGCGTCACTACCCAGTTGCTGGGCTGGCCCGTGGCGCCTTCCACGGCGTCGTTCAGGTCGCGCACTACTTCGGCGGGGTTCACGAGGCGCTTTTCTACCGGTACCTCCTCGTTCTGAGCGTAGGCAATGCTGGTATTGCGCAGCTTCACCGTGTTCAGGGCCACCCGCGAGTTAATCAGGTCGATGTTGTCGGCCGTAATTTCGGCCTCGCCCACGCGGGTGCTGATAAACTGCGCCGACGGGTCGTTCTTATAGGTCAGGCTGACGTTGTTCAGGTTGGCCCGGTTCAGCCCGAACGTCAGGGCCAGCGGCTCCGCCACGGCGGTATCGGGCGGGGCGGTTTTGGTTTGCGCGATGTTGATGCTGGTATTGCGCAGCGCGGCCTCGTCTACCTTATAAATGGACTGGTCCACGTCCACGGCGTCCATGGTCACGGCCAGCTCGCCCACTTTCGTGCGCAGGTTCAGACCCTCCACCTGGTCGTCGTAGGTGAGGTGAATGTTGGTCAGGCGCAGGTCGCCGATGTCGTATTTGAAGCCCGAGCCGGTGGTGTCGGCGGGCGTAGTAGTGGTCGTGTCGCCGGCCGTAAAGGCATTCACAATAAAGTCGTAGTTCGATACGCTGTCGGGCTCGGTGCGCTTGATGGCCAGCCGTCCGTCGTTCAGCTCCAGCGACTTCAAATTGATTTCCGACTTGGTCAGGCCCCACAAATCCAGGTCTACACCCAGGTGGCCTACCGACAGCAGCGTGTCGCCCTGCTGGTCTTCGATGTACACACCGTCGAGGCTGAGAGCATGCTTGAAATCGGTGCGGAACTTCGCAATCCGGACTTCCGTGCCGATTTTATCCTGCAGATAGCCGGCGGCTTTGCGGGCGGCGTAATCCTGCACTGAGGGAAACTGTAGGGCTATAACGATACCAACGACCAGCAGCAGTACAAATGCCACTAGCCCCAGGATGGTATACAGCGCGCGGCGGGCGTAAGTAGGTAGAGTAGTAATAACCAGACACAATTAGGGTTCAATGAAAACCAAACGGCAAAAACAGGCCTTGGGTTGGGAAAGAATGTCGTCAAATCATTAAACCTTATTCGGACAGTTTGGGGAATTTATCGGGCGCGTAGAGGCGCAGGGGACTGCGCACGCGTAGGTTGTGCAGCCCGCAGGCGACCACGATGACCGTGTCGCGCCGCCACTGGCCGCGCAAGCGCAGCGTGTCCTGTACCATGCGCAAGCGCTTCATTCCGCTGTGGGCATGCTCGATGACCACGCGTAAGGGGCTCAGCAAGTGGTTGTACAGCTGCTGAGCGAAGGTCAACTCCCGCTTCGGCGGCTTCTTGTGGGGCATCTCCACCACCACGCCGGCCGGGGTATGGCCCACCAGACCCAGGTCCTGAC
>NZ_FRAS01000019.1 GCF_900142395.1 Hymenobacter psychrotolerans DSM 18569
CGCCACTGGGCCATCGAAAACAGCCTGCATTGGGTGCTGGATGTCGTCTTTCGCGAGGATGAGGCCCGCAGTCGCGACCAGGTAGCGACCCGCAACTTTGCTGTTTTACGCAAGCTGGCTTTCAACCTCCTGCAGCAAGGAAAACACCAACCTGGAAGCCTGCGGGCCCGACGACGAAACGCGGGCTGGAACGATACCTATATGACCCAACTTCTAACCTGCGCCCGCCAAAACGGCCGGGCAACGGCTCCCTAAATTTGATGCGTAAGCCCTGTGGCCGACGTAGTGGTGCCCTGGCTCCAACCGGCGTGCGCTGACAGCAGCGTCAGCAACAGCACAAGGAGATGGCGTAAACGTAGGTGTTTCATAAAAGGGGGTATTGGTGAGAAAAGAGGGGAGCTTGGTGAAAAGCGGCGCAAAATTACATTCCAATTTACCATGGCGCATTACCGAATCGTTATGATTGGCATGGCACAGCAGGGCCTAAATCCAAGACAAAGGTAAGGGGGAAATTCTACAATCTGGGCCGTACGGCCTTGATATAGCGGCTTAAATAATAATCAGTTTCGAAGCTGTTTTCCACCACTCCCAAAGAGCTGGAAGAATGGATAAACTGCACGCCCTCAGGTGTTGCCTCCGTTACCAGGCCCACGTGCGTGATGGTACCGCTGCCGGGGGAAGCACCGAAAAATACCAAATCCCCCACCTTCAGATCCTGCGGTTTCACTGGTTCGCCCCACAAGGCCTGCTCATTGCTGGAGCGCGGAATTGCCACATTAATGGCGGCAAAAGAATTGTAGAGCAGCCCCGAGCAATCCATACCCAGCCGGGATGTGCCGCCATACTTATAAGGGGTGCCCTGATAGGAGCGCGCGGTTTCTATCACCGTCACGATTTCGCGGCTGGCGTTGGCGGGCGTACTGCGCCGCTTGGTCACAATCTTTGCTTTGCCAGCAGGAGTAGCGGCTTTGGTCTTGGCCTTGGCCACGGGCCGGCGAACACCGCGCCGGCGTTCTTCCGCCTTTATGCGCGCCATGTCGCGAGCCGAATGATACCGGCCGTTTCGGTAGTTCACTTTCTTCGAGCCGCTGCAGCTGGCCAGCCAGCCCAGCAACAGCAGCAGTAGCATTGGCCACCAAACACGCCTCTGCGTCGAATGATGTACCTTCGTCGTGTGTTCCCGCATCGGGTCAAAGATAGGCAAAACAGCCATTTGGCGCCTCTATATATGAATTTCAACTCCCTGACTCCCGAGTTGGTTGTCGCCTTCGAAACCATTGTTGGGCCGGAGCATGTGCTGACGGCCCGGCGCGCCGAAGCCACCGCCACCGCCGATACCTACGCCGACTACGGCCGCGACCATACCGAGGACCTGCATTTCGCTCCTGATGTAGTGTTGCGCCCCGCTAACGCCGAACAAATCAGCCAGATTGTGCGCCTCTGCCACGAGCACCGCATTCCGGTGACGCCGCGCGGCGCCGGAACGGGCTTGTCGGGCGGGGCCCTGCCCATTCATCATGGCGTGGTGCTGAGCACGGAGCGGCTCAACAAAATCATTCAGATAGATGAGCGCAACCTGCAGGCCACCGTGGAGCCGGGCGTAGTGAACGAGGCGTTTCAGCAGGCGGTGCAGGCAGTGGGGCTATTTTATCCGCCCGACCCGGCGAGCAAGGGCAGCTGCTTTCTGGGGGGCAACCTCGCGCACAGCAGCGGCGGCCCCAAAGCCGTGAAATACGGTACCACCCGCGACTATGTGCTCAACCTGCAGGTAGTGCTGCCCACCGGCGACATCATCTGGACGGCCGCCAACACGCTCAAAAACTCCACCGGCTACAACCTTACGCAGCTCATGGTAGGCTCGGAAGGCACGCTGGGCATCATCACGAAAGTGGTGTTCCGGCTCCTGCCCTACCCCAAGCAGAACATTCTGATGCTGGTGCCTTTCCGGCAGGAAGAGCAGGCCGCTGAGGCTGTATCGGCCGTGTTCCGGGCGGGCATCATTCCGTCGGGCATGGAGTTTATGGAACGCGAAGCCATTGCGTGGTCTTCCGACTACCTCAAGATTCCGCTCACGCTGCCTGAGGATATCCGCGCCCACCTGCTGATTGAGTTGGACGGCCAGGACCTGGACGAGCTCTACAAGGAAGCCGAACAGGTATACGGCGTGCTGGAGCACTACGACGTGGGCGAAATCCTGCTCGCCGACAACGCCACGCAGAAAGATGAGCTGTGGAAAATCCGGCGCAACATCGGCAACTCGGTGCGCTACAACTCGGTGTACAAGGAAGAGGATACGGTGGTGCCGCGCGCCGAGCTGCCCACGCTGCTCAAAGGCGTGAAGGAAATCGGGGCGCGCTATGGCTTCAAGAGCGTGTGCTACGGCCACGCCGGCGACGGTAACCTGCACGTCAACATCATCCGCGGCGACCTGGACGACGACATGTGGAATGTGGGCCTGCGCCAGCCTATCACCGAAATCTTCGAGTTGTGCGTGAAGCTGGGCGGCACCATTTCCGGCGAGCATGGCATCGGGCTGGTGCAGAAAGGCTACATCGGCATTGCCCTGCCCGACACGAATCTGGAGCTCATGCGCGGCATCAAGCGCGTATTCGACCCGAACGGCATCCTGAATCCGGGCAAGATTTTCTAGGTTCTACAGCACTTTGTTGAATCAGCAAGGCCCGCCGGAATTATTCCGGCGGGCCTTGCTAGTTCAGGCAGACAGCTCTTTCAGGGCTTTATCCAGCTGCCGGAACAGCTCCGTGTTGCCGGTCTGCTGGTACTGACTCAGCGCCTGTGCGAAGCTGGCTATGTCGTAGAGAAAGGCCTTGAGATGGTCGGCAGTAAGGGTATCGAAGTGGCGGCCATAGCCGAGCTTCTCGACTTCGGCAGCATTGAGAAACTGCTCGAACTGAGCCGGAATGGGTACGGCGCAGATGGGTTTGCGCAGGTACACGGCCTCACTGATCAGCGAGAAGCCGCCATTCGTGACGACGGCCCGGGCCGAAGCCAGATCCTCGATAAAGCCCTGCTCGCTGAATGCTTTCAGCTGCACGTTGCCATGGCTTTCCTCCTTATTAAAGCCATACACCCGGAATTCCTGCTCGGGCATGGTCTGCAGCAGCGGCACCAGGTCTTTCTGGTTGGTGGCCGACTGGTACAGCAGCACGTGCTGGCCGGTGCTGGGCCGGGCCGCCAGAATTTCGGGCCGGATGATGGGCGGCACCAGCGTGGTGTTGGGCTTAATAACCGGCAGCGGGAAAAATGTGCTGACGAAATAGTGCCGGCTGCGCGGCAGTTTGGCCCGCACAATGGCCCGCGCCAGCGCCAGGTTGTCGCGCTCCGGCGGCGGCACCGCCACGTCCAGCCGGGCCCGACTGATAATCTGCATGTTGTCGATGCTGATGACGGGCAGGCGCTTCCACTTGGCGAACAGGTAGCTGAACGACTCGAAATCGGAAATCACCACGTCGAACTCCACGCCGCACAGCAGCTCCCGGTACTTGCGGAAGTTGACGAGCAGATTCTCCGGCGCCGTGCGCAACGTGAGCACGGCCGTGCGGGAGCGGCTTACGCTGAGGTTTTTGTAGGCCAGATGGTAGCCCCGAATTTCGTGCACGCGGCCCGCAAACGTACGGTCCAGCAGCTGAAAGGCGCGGGCGCTGCTCACCACGCACACCTCGTGCCCCTGTTCCAGCAGGTATTGAATCACGACTTTGCTGCGGGTAGCGTGGCCCATTCCTTCGCCGGGCACTCCATATAGTATGTTCATCGGGGCGAAATAAAACCTAAAAATCGGCTTGGCGAAAACCGGGCGCGGCCAGCCCCGAAACGCTGCACCTGCGGGCTCACCAGCGCCAGTCGGCAGAACGGGCTGGCAGAAAAGTGGCTACTTTCGGCCTGATTTTGGCGTACGCGCCTTTTCGACTGCTTTTCTCTCTGCTTCTGCCTGCTGCGTATGAACCGCTCTACTCCCCTTCGTCCGGCCCTGGGGCTGGCTGTTGCCACTTTGCTGCTGGCCACAGGCTGTTCGGCCCCGCGTGCCATCACCAGCTCCGGCAAAGTCACGCCGCGCGGCGAGTTCCGGGGTGGTGGCAACCTCTCGTTTAACATAGCCACCGAAACCATCAGCAAGACGGGTTCTGCGCTGGTTTCTGCTGCTTCTGAGGCCGCCAGCAAAGACACGGTCGGCTATTCCGGCACCATCGAGAAGCTGCAGCTGGCGGCCCTGGCCTACGTGCTCGACCCGGTACGCGCCACCCCCGATTTGTACCTGCGCTATGGCGTGGTCGAGCGGATTGACGTGGGCTATAAGTACGCCTTTGGCTCCCACGTTTTCGATGCCATGTTCCAGTTTATGGGCCCTACCGGCACCCCGGAGCGGCCCGGCGGACCAGCGGGGGCCATGTACGGCAGTATTGGGCTGCAGTTTGCCACGCAGCGCGCCAAGCTGCCCAGCGTGCCGTTTCTGTCCGATGTGGCCGACGTACTTGGCTTCCGCGCTACCCGCAAAGACCTCATCATCCCGCTCGTATTCAGCCACTCATTTGGGCCGGAAGAGGAAATCGGGGCGGTTTCCTACGGCGTGGTGTATTCCCGCTCCTTCATGCGCTATGGCTTCGAGCCGACGCGTGTGTTCCAGGGCAACTCCCAGATTCCGTATCTGCCGCTGCAAAAAGTGAACTACGGCGCCTTCGGGGCCTTTGCCAACGCCAAAATCGGCTACCGTTACGTGTACTTCATTCCGTCGTTGAGCATTTATTACCAGAACTACGGCACCTACCAGCTGCTCAACAATGCCAGCGGCAAGCTTAGCGGCCTCACCGTGGTGCCCAGCGTTGGGCTGCAGTTCCGGGTGCCTTCCAGCCGACGGTAATTCGCGCCAAAACCAGCCAGCTTGTAACCGTTCCTCCAGGCTATTCGCTTACGCGGCGGCCCTTAAACCAGGCAGCCAGCAGCGGCACACCAAAAATGGCGACGGTGAGCATGGTCAGGCCGGCGTCGGCGGTTTCGCTGCCCAGAAACCGGCTGAACGGGTGCGCCGGGAAGTAGTGCTCCACCAACGACAGCAGCAGCTTCAGCCCCAGCAACCCGATAACGACGAAGGCGGCCGTTTCCAGAAACGGGTACTTGGCCATCAGCAGCACAAACGCCTGCGCCACCAGCCGCATGGCCAGAATCCCGATAAAGACCCCGACGCATACCAGAATCATGTTGTCGGTGAAGGCCACCACGGCAAACACGTTGTCGATGGAGAAAGCCAGATCCATCAGCTCAATCAGGGCCACGGTAGCCCAGAATGGGCCCAGCAGACCCAGTGTGCTGCGGTATAGCCAGCTTTGCTGCTTGTCTGGCTGATCATCTTCCTCCTTGGTTTTGGCCTTGAACTGCGCATACACCAGGTAGAGAAGGTAGAGCCCACCCAGCGGCTTGAGAAACCAGAACTCAATCAGGAACGAGGCGAACAGCAGGCACAACCCCCGAAACACATAGGCCCCCACAATGCCGTAGCGCAGGGCTTTCTGCTGCTGGTGCTTGGGCAGGTCGCTGACCATGGTCGCCAGCACGGCCGCGTTATCCACGGAAAGCAGACTTTCGATGATGACCAGATTGCCCACAATGGCCAGCGCGGCCAGGGGGTTGTCGAGAATTTGCTCCAGATGAATGTTCATGCCGAGGGCGAAAGTACGTCCTTTTGAGAGTCTGCCGAAGCCCGGCCGGGTGCGCGCCGGCTACGTCCGGGCCCGGCAAAGATGGTAGCGCCGGCGTATTCTGCTTCCCCCGAAACTCCGTAACTTGCCTTTCCTGCTCTGGAAAATTCCCCCACCATGCTTCACTTTTATCTCAACGACCACCGCATCAGCACGGCCGAGCCGGCCGGCAGCGCGCTGCTCGATTTTATCCGTTATCAGCAACACCTGAAGGGCACTAAAATAGGCTGCCGCGAAGGCGACTGTGGCGCCTGCACCGTGCTGGTGGGCGAGCTGGACGCTAACGGCACCATCCGCTACCAATCCATGACTTCCTGCCTGACGCCGCTCGGCAACGCCCACGGCAAGCACATCGTGACGGTGGAAGGCATCAATGCGGCCGGCGGGCAGCTTACGCCGGTGCAGCAGGCCATTGTGCAGGAAGGCGGCTCGCAGTGCGGCTTCTGCACCGTGGGCTTCGTAATGTCGCTCACCGGGCACAGCCTCAGCAGCAAGCCCGCCACCCCGGAAACCGCCCTGGCCGCCATCGACGGTAATATTTGCCGCTGCACCGGCTACAAAAGTCTGGAGCGCGCCACGGCCGCCCTCACCGGGCAGCTGCAGGAGCGCCCGGCCACCGAGGCCCTGAGCTGGCTGGCGGAGCAGCAGTTTGTGCCGGCCTATTTCAAGGCTATGCCCACGCGGCTGGCGGCTTTGCAGGCCGAATTGCAGGAGCCTACTACGCACGCCACGGGTGTAGGCGGCATCACCAACGGCTCTTTCGTGAATGGGCCCAACGGATTTGCAGCGGCAGCCCGGCAGGTGCTGGGCGGCGGCACCGATTTGCTGGTGCAGCGCCTGGAGCAGATGCGCGAAACGCCTGTGCGCCTCGTGTATGATCTGGCCGAGCTGCGTGGTATTTCGCCCGTAGATGAGCGGGGCCGCGTGACGCTGGGCGCCGCTACCACCGCCGAGCAGCTGCGGGCTTCCGAGATGATGAATCAGCTGTTTCCGCGGCTGCCGGAGTATCTCAAGCTGGTATCGAGCACACCCATCCGCAACATGGGCACGGTGGCCGGCAATTTTATCAATGCCTCTCCCATCGGCGACCTGACCATCTTCTTCCTGGCCCTCGATGCTGAAGTAACCTTGGTTGGCCCCACCCAGGACGCCCGCGTGCTGCCGCTGCACGAGTTGTACCAGGGCTACAAACAGCTGGCGAAATTTCCCGAAGAGCAGGTAACGGCTATTAGTTTCCGTGCGCCCCGTCCCGGCGAGTTTTTCCACTTTGAGAAGGTTTCGAAGCGCACCCACCTCGATATTGCCAGCGTAAACTCGGCAGCCTGGCTGCAAGCCAAGGACGGTATCATTCAGGCGGCGCGCATCTCGGCGGGCGGTGTGGGTCCGATACCCCTGCGCCTTCACCGCACGGCCGCGTTCCTGGAAGGGCGCGAAGTCAACATCGAAACGCTGCAGGCTGCCAACCAGGTAGCCCAGCAGGAAATTCACCCTATCAGCGACGCCCGCGGCTCGGCCGAGTACAAGCGCCTGCTGTTGCGCCAGCTGCTGTTCGCGCATTTCCTGCAGTTTTTCCCCGAGCGGCTGGCTATGCAGGAGCTGCTGGCCGCCAACTAAGATTCTGCGCTGACAGTTAAGCCGCCTTTCCCTCAGTTCCGGCACTTTTCGTGCTGCTTCTCACCCATTTCCCATGAACCATCTTGACCCGGTGCGCCACGTGCGCGGCGAATCTTCCTACCTCGACGACATTCCCGTGCAGCAGGGCACGCTCTACGCGGCCGTGTTTGAGGCGGCAGTAGCACACGGGCGGCTGCGGGGCCTGGACCTGGCGGCGGCCCGCACCGCTCCCGGCGTAGTGCGCATCCTGACGGCCCACGATGTACCCGGCGAAAACCAGATTGGCGGCATCGTGCCCGATGAGCCGGTGCTGGCGGAGGGCACCGTGCATTTTCGGGGCCAGCCCATAGCGCTGGTGCTGGCCCACACCGAGCGGCAAGCGCAGGCCGCGCTGCACCTCATCAAAGCTGATATCGAGCCCCTGCCCATCATCACCGACCCGCGGGTGGCAGCCGCGCACAACGAGCTGATTGTGCCGCCCCGCACCTTCCGCCTCGGCGACTCGCGCGCCACCTGGGCCGACTGCACGCACGTGTTTGAGGGCGTGGCGGAAAGCGGCGGGCAGGAGCATCTGTACATCGAAACGCAGGGTGCCTATGCCTTCCCGACGGAAATGGGCGGGGTACGCATCGTGTCTTCTACGCAGGGCCCGACAGCGGTGCAGCGCCACACGGCGCACGTGCTCGGCATCGGGATGCACCAGGTGGAAGTGGACGTAACGCGGCTGGGCGGTGGTTTTGGAGGTAAGGAAGACCAGGCTACGCCCTGGGGCGTACTGGCCGCGCTGGGCGCTTTCCTGACGCGCCGCCCCGTGAAGCTGGTACTGGACCGCATGGCCGACATGCGCATGACCGGCAAGCGCCACCCCTACTCCTCCGATTTCCGGATCGGACTGGATGAGAACCTGAAAATCGTGGCCTACGAAGTCACGTTCTACCAGAACGCCGGAGCCGCCGCCGACCTGTCGCCGGCGGTGCTGGAACGCACGCTGTTCCACTGCACCAACTCGTATTTCATCCCGAACGTGACGGCCACGGCCTATAGCTGCCGCACCAACCTACCGCCCAACACGGCTTTCCGGGGCTTCGGGGGGCCGCAGGGAATGTTCGTGATAGAGTCGGCCATTGCCAAGGCTGCCGAGGAGCTGGGCGTGCCCGCCAGCGAGATTCAGCGGCGCAACCTGCTGCGCGAAAACGACCTGCTGCCGTACCGCCAGCCCGCCGAAATGTGCCACGCAGAGCAGGCCTGGGACACCGCCGCCGACCTCTACAACCTGCCCCGCCTGCGGGAGGAAGTGGCCGAATTCAACCAGCAGAACACGCGCCTGAAAAAGGGTGTGTCGGTGATGCCTATCTGCTTCGGCATCAGCTTCACCAAAACGCCCATGAACCAGTCGCGCGCGCTCGTGCACATCTACACCGACGGCACGGTGGGCGTGAGCACCGGCGCAGTGGAAATGGGCCAGGGCGTAAACACCAAAATTGCGCAGGTAGCAGCTCAGACGCTCGGTATTTCCCTTGACCGGGTGAAGGTGGAAAGCACCAATACCACCCGTGTAGCTAACACTTCGCCCAGCGCCGCCAGCGCCACCGCCGACCTCAACGGCAAAGCCACCGAGCTGGCCTGCCTGGCTCTGCGCGAGCGGCTGCTGCGCCACGCCAGCACCGAGTACACGCTCAACTACGAAGGCCTCGAAATTCGGAACGAACAGGTCCTGGCGGCCGGTGTGCCCGCCGAAACTACTTGGGAGAAGCTGGTATCGTCGGCGTATTGGCGGCGCGTGAGCCTGACCGAAAACGCCCACTACGCCACGCCCGACATCCATTTCGATGCGGCTATCGAGCAGGGTTACCCGTTTGCCTACCACGTCTACGGCACGGCCCTCACGGTTGTGACGGTGGACTGCCTGCGCGGCACCTACGAGCTGGACGCCGTGCATATTGCCCACGACTTCGGGCAGAGCATGAACCCGGCCGTAGACCGGGGTCAGATTGAGGGCGGCGCGGTGCAGGGCATCGGCTGGATGACGATGGAAGAGCTGATTTACAACGAGGAAGGCCGCCTGCTCAGCAACTCGCTCAACTCCTACAAAATCCCGGACCTGTACGCCGCGCCCAAGGTGCTGGACGTGCATTTTCTGGATACGCCGGGCCACCCCAGAGCTATTTTCCGCTCCAAGGCCGTAGGTGAGCCGCCGCTGATGTACGGCATCGGGGCCTATTTCGCTATCCGCGACGCGGTGAGGGCCTTCCGCTCCGGCCATCAGCCCACCTTCTCGGCGCCTTTCACTCCCGAAAAGGTGCTGCTCAACCTGTATTCTCCTGTTTCTGCCCGTTCCGCTGCTGCTTGGCCCTCCGTTTCCACTTCCATCCCCGCAACCACCTCCGCGGCCTCCTGATTTATGCGGCCGGCGACACGGCCGCAGCGCTTTTACTGCATCAATTTTCCGCGGGCCGGCTGGCGGGCATGGCGCTGGTAGGCGGACTGCTCTACTCGCTGGAGGTGCCGGCGTATTTCAGCTGGATAGACCGGCGGGTGCCGCCCGCTCCGGGCCTAGCGCGGCGGCTGGTGCGGGCGGCCCTGTCGCTGCTCTACTTCAACCCGCTCTGGATAGCGCGGCACATGCTGTTCATTCAGCTGTTTTCGGGCCACGCCGACCAGATTTCTACCGCGCTGCTGGCAGTAGCCTTGCGCTCTTTTCTGCTGAATGTGCCGGTTTCGTTCACCGCCAACTACCTTATCCAAAACCACGTGGCGCCACGGCGGCGGTTTCTGGCCAGCGCCCTGTTTTCGGGCCTGATGGCGGTGTACTATGCGCTGAGCGCCACGTGGCTGAAATAGAAGCTGTTGCCCGTCGGATTATGAGCTCAACCTGGACCGTTTCTCTGCTTTCTTTAGTATATTGAAGTACACTAATTCTTCGCCACCAGCCCCCGTCGTGGACGTTCTATCCGCTTCCCCCTCGCGCCCCCGCGACATGCTGGTGTGGAAGCACGCCGCGGCCAGCCTGCGGGCCGGCATTCCGGTGGCGCTGCTGTGCGTGGTGCGCAGTGAAGGCTCCAGTCCGGGCCGCCAGGGCTTCAAGATGAGCGTGACGGCCACCGGGCTGGCGGGTTCTATCGGCGGCGGCATTATGGAGCATAAGCTGGTAGAGCTGGCGCGGGCGTGGCTGCGCGAAAGCAACTACACGCCCGAAATCCGCCGGCAGGTGCACCGCGCCCACGCCCGCACTGACCGGTCGGGCATGATCTGCTCCGGTGAGCAGGAAATTCTGCTGCTGCCGCTTCGCCCGGAGCATCTGCCCAGCGTGGAGGCCTGCAAACGGGCCCTGCGTCAATCGGGCGGCTTCCGCTGGGTGGTGACGGCCGCCGACGGCCCGCGCGTGGTGGCCGACACCGATGCCGGGGCACCGCTCAGCCGCTACCAACCAGGCGAAAACTGGCTGTATGAGGAGAAAATGGGCTTCCGCGACCATCTGACCATTGTGGGCGGCGGCCATGTGGGCTTGGCTTTGTCGCGGGTGCTCAGCACGCTGGACTTCGAAATTACGGTGTTCGACGACCGGCCGGCTCTTAACACGCACCTGCTCAACCCCTACGCCCACCACAAGCGCATCGTCAGCTACGACCAACTGGCTCAGGAAGTGCCGCAGGGACCGTATCAGTACGTAGTTATCATGACGGTAGGCTACCGCACCGATGCCATAGCACTACGCCAGCTGCTGCACCATCAGGTGCGCTATCTGGGAGTACTGGGCAGCTCCAGCAAAATCAGCCACCTGCTGCAGGAACTGCAGGCTGCCGGCACCGACGAAGCCGCCCTGGGCCGCGTGCACGCCCCCATCGGGCTGCCCATTCATAGCCGCACTCCGGAGGAAATAGCCATCAGCATAGCTGCCGAGCTGATTCGGGTACGGAATGGAGTGGCGGGTGATAAGGTGAATGGTAAATGGTAAATGGTGAATCGTGAATCGTGACAGGTGAATATGAATGGCCCGCTGCCTGTCACGATTTACCTGTCACCTCATCACCTCATCACCATTCACCCCATCACCTCACTAATTCTCCGTCATGTGGTTGCCGTCGAGGTAGCCTTCGGTGAAGACGCGGTACTGGTCGAAGATGGAGCGGACAGAGCGGCGCAGCACAACTTCGGCCTGCGGGCCGCTGGGCACCGTAACGCCGGAAGCATACCCGTTCCAGACGGCACGGTTGGTGCGGTTGTCGATGAGGGTGATGAGTAGCGTGCCTTCAGCCAGTAGCATGCGCTGCGCCTGGTAGCCCTGGCGGTAATCGTCGGGCGTTTCCTCGTCTTCGACCTTTTCCTGCTTCACCCAGCGGCTCAGGTCTTCCTGCACGTAGCCCCGGAAGCGCATGTCGCCTTCATACACGCGGAAGTTCACCAGCAGGTCGGGGCGGCGTTTGTTGGTTTTGTAGCCCTGCACTTTCAGGCGCAGCCGGATGGCGTCGCGCACGGCCTCGCCCAGCTTGCTGGTGTCGGAGGCCAGCCCGTCGCCGGTCACGAATTCATAGGTACGGTAGCGGCGGAAATTGCCCGAATAGCTGTAATCTGATTCAATTCGGGCCTCGCGGGCGGCAAAGCACCCGGACAAAGCCAGGGCCAGTCCGGAACAAAGGGGTATAGACAATTTCATGCGTAGCAGCAATGGTGGGTGACACACCATCAAGTTACGAAACTGCGGGCGTCTTAGGAACTGATTATCAGAAGGAAACCCGATTAAAATTTACGGTTGAGCCTAAGCACTACCGGGTCAGCTGCAGCACGGAGCTTTCCGCAGTATATACTTCTCCGGTGCCAAGCCGGTAACGGACCCGAAACTGCTGTGCCCCGGCTTGGGCTGGCGAAGTCTTGAAGCGCAGCCGGGGAGCGTATGTCTGGTTGCCACGGGGCGAGAACTCCTGGCCGGTTTCGATATCCAGCAGCAAATCGTTGAGTGAGGCTCCGGCCGGATGTCCGGCATCGTAGGCAAAGCGGCTGCGTATCACCACCGAATCGAGAGGCTGCTTCGTGCCCATGTAGCCGGGCGCCGGGGTGGGCGGACAGGCATAGGCCGCCGGCAGCCACCCGTCGGAAGGCACAGGCTGGAAGCCATAGCAAGTGGTTTGTAGCTGCACAGCCAGCAGCAGGTCGGTGGCCGGCACCGGCTCATTGGGGCCGGGCGGGGCGCCCGTGGTCTGGCGGTTGGCGGCCAGCGTCAGGCCCGTGACGGTGTAGTAGCGCGCCACATCTCCTATGCTACACTCGTCGTCTTTGGTGCAGCTCAGCACCACCGAGCCGGCCGGCAGTGCCACCAACAGTATGCCGAGCAGAAGTTTCCTGGTCATGATGTAGCGGGAAGTTTCTATACGATTTGTGCAGCCGCAGCTCAGGGCTGGATTTCGATGGCTACTGTTTCGGCAGTGTACACCTCGCCGTTGGTCTGATGTTGGCGCACCCGAAACTGCTGCACCAGGGAACCAGCGGGTGCTTGCCGGAACCGAAACACCATATTCGGGAAACTCCCGATTTGCCTGGGCACCACCAGCCACTCACGGAGCGAAATCTGCTGGCCGTACTCATCTTCCAATTGCACCAGGTCGTTGAGCGACGAGCCTGCCGGATGCTGGGCGTCGTAGTCGTAGCGGCTGGTTACAGTTAGTGAGTCGATGGATTCAGTGTAGGAAGGAGATGGATAGTCGCAGGCCATGGCCGCAAAGCCGCCTGTAGGAGCTGGCTGGGCGCTATACAGCTGGGTGTCGAGCCGGAGCTGCAGCTGCAGGTCGGCCGCCGACACTCGCTGGCCGGTAGTCAGGACCTGCACGGCGGCGGCTGTCTGGCGCATCAGCAAAGCCTGTAGCCCCACAATATCGTAGTACTCTTGCTTGAATGGGCCGCAGGTTTCGCAGGCCGGCAACCCGACACTGATCAGTAGCGCTAGTAGTAGTTTCTTCATCGTTACCCACTGATTTGCTGTGTATAGGATAGTCTTCAGACCCGCTGGGTTGCAACCTGCTCAATTCTTGGCTGACAATTCTTTTTCCAGCACAATCGTCAGCCCGCGCGCGCCCTGCACCGTCCCGATGATGTCGAAGCCGTGGCGCAGGTTGAGCAGCAGCATAGCGCGCCAGCGGTTGTAGGTCTGGGTACGGATGCGGTAGTAGCCCTGCTCCTGGCACCACGCATGCTGCCGGCGCATCAGCTCCGCCGCAATACCCTGCCCCCTATGGTCAGGATGCACGCCGCCCAGCCAACTGTAGTAGTGGCCCGGTTTCCGCTCGTAGCCTAGCTTGCAGCCTATCAGTCCCTCCCCATCGAAAGCCAGCCACGCCTGCACCGGCTGGTGCTGCTGCTGGTAGTGTAGGTCGGTGTGCCACTCTGCGGCCGGAGTGTCGGAGAATATCCGATGCAGCAACTCGGTCAGAAGTTGTTGGTCGGCTTCGGCAGCGAGGTTTGGCAGGAAGCGGAAAATTGGGCTCATGTGTAGCAAGATAAGTGGACCTAATTATCATCGTGCCAGCACACTTCCCTACCGATAGCCGGCTGCCTGCAGCTGGAATAGCTCGGCATAGCGGCCGCCACGAGCCAGCAGTTCCTCGTGACTCCCGATTTCCACAAACTGCCCGTGCTCAATTACCAGAATCCGGTCGGCCATGCGCACGGTGCTGAAGCGGTGGCTGATGAGGATGGCGGTTTTGCCCTGCGTGAGGTCCTTGAAGCGCTGAAACACCTCGTATTCGGCGCGGGCATCGAGGGCGGCGGTGGGCTCGTCGAGGATGAGCAGCTGGGCGTCGCGCATGTAGGCGCGGCCCAGGGCTATTTTCTGCCACTCGCCGCCGCTCAGGTCTACGCCCCCGTTGAAGCGGCGGCCAATCATCTGCTCGTAGCCGCCGGGAAGCTTGGCAATAACTGAGTCGGCGAGGCTGAGGTTGGCGGCCTGCTCAATGCGCGGGCGGTTGTCCTTTTCTTCGATACGGCCCACAGCCAGGTTCTGGCCCGCCGGGAGCTGGAAGCGCACAAAATCCTGAAAAATCACCCCGATTTCCTGGCGCAGCTCGGCCGGGTCGTACTCACGCAGGTCGTAGCCATCGAGCAGAATGCGGCCTTCGGTGGGGTCGTAGAGGCGGGCCAGCAGCTTGACGAGGGTGGTTTTGCCGGCTCCGTTTTCCCCTACCAGTGCCAGCTTTTCGCCGGCCCGCAGCGTGAAGCTGAGGTTGCGCAGCGCCCATTTTTCGGCGTTGCGGTACTTGAAGCCCACGTTTTCAAACTGAAACCCTTGCCGAATGGGCCGGGGGAAAGGGATGGGTCTTTCGCCCGTAAGCTCCTGGCGCACAATGCGCGGCTTCAAATGGAAGAAGTCGAAGAAGTCCTGCAGATACAGCGCGCCTTCGGCCACGGTGCTGAAGCGGCTCAGAATGCCTTCGAGCAACCCCCGCATGCGCGCAAATGAGCCGGCCAGAAACGTAAGCTGACCGATGCTGACGCGCCCGTACACGGCCTGGCTGATGATGTAGACATAGGCCGCGTAGTAGCCGGCCGCCCCTACCGCCGCGAAAAATGCACCCCAGCCGGCCCGCCGAATCACGAGGCTCTTGTTTTTCTGGTAGAAGTCGTCGGAGAGCAGCCTGAACCGGTCAATCAGGAAGCTGCTGAGGCCGAAAATCTTGACTTCCTTGGCCGTTTCGTCGGAGGCGCCGGTCTGGCGCAGGTAGTCCAGCTCGCGCCGCTCGGGCGTCCAGCCGTGCACCAGCGAGTAGCTGCGCTCATTGAAGTGCGACTCGCCCAGGAAAGCCGGCACCACGGCCAGCAGCAGCAGCCCCAGCAGCCACGGATTGAAGGCCACCAGCCCCACGGCCAGAAACCCCATCGTGATGATGTCCTGAGCCTGGCTGAGCACCTGGGCCATGAGCACGGTGCGCGAAAGGGTCTGGCGGCGGGCCCGCTCCAGCTTGTCGTAGAAGGCGCTGTCCTCGAACTGGTCGAGGTCCAGTTCGGCGGCGTGCTGCATCAGGCGCACCGACGTCTGGTTGGCGAATAAGTCGCCCAGGAGCGAGTCCAGCAGCGCCACGCCGCGCCCCAGCGCATCAGACAGCACGGCGAGGCCAAACTCCAGCGCCACCAGCGTCAGGACCGGCGTCAGGACCCGTTCGGCAGCGGGCAGGCGGCTAAGCTGCACCACGGCATCGAGAATCAGCTGGGCCACATACAGCATGGCCACCGGCAGGGCGGCCCGCAGCAGACGCAGCGCTACGTTGCCGAGCGTGAGAGCCGGGCTGGTCTGCCAGATCAGGCGCAGAAACTCCGGTAGATTTTTGAGGGCCGAAAACCGTTCCCGCACCGTGAGGGCGGGTTTGCCTTCCGGACGAGGCCGTTTGGCCGAAACAGAAGCAAAAAGCGAAGAAAACCAGGACATAGAGCAGCTGTACGGCACACTTCGGGCCGGAGTGCGCAGGCGGCCGTTTTGGCAGTTCGCTTCTCACCCATGCAACCATCTCCATCTATCTGATGCTCTTACTACTATAAGTTCATCAGCTGCTGCTCGCTGGTGTTTTATACTCTGCCGACTCTCGTCCAGCAACGCTCATTCCGCCAGCCTACAACAGCTGTACGCGGCTGGCCGCTTAGCTGGCGCCACTGTAAGCCTGCGGGCCAAAGAAGTCGGGTAGCACTTGCGCCTGTTGCAGCAGACGCACAGGCCACCCGGCTTTTTTGTGGCGAAGCGGCCGGCTCAGCGGTTCATAATCTTGCCCTGGTTGTCCCAGTGGCTGGACCGCACCTGCACGCCGTCGGCCTCGCGCTTGATGGTCCGTGTGAACCGCTCCCCCGAAATAGCGCCATCCGGGCGGCGGCGACCAAAGAACAGCGTCACTGGCTCGCCCTGCTTGTTGGTCAGGAAGGTGATGTCGTAGCCTTTGAACACGTCGTCGATGCGGGCCGAGGGCTCATACAGTTTGCTCAGCTTCTTGTCTAGTTCGGGGTGGAGCGGCATAGGAGTACAGGCTTGATGTAGGCAGGCGTACGGTGCTTTTTCGCCTCAGGATATGGCTGTGCTTTGCCTACAGGGCATGTGTCCCGCGGTTTGTATGTCCTGCAAAAAGCACAACGGCCCCGACTCAGCTGAGTCGGGGCCGTTGTGTATACGGGTCTGAAGTGGCGCTAGTATGGGCGGGCGTCGTGCGCAGTGGCTTCGGCCTGCTCTACCGCTTCGGCGGCTTTGCCTTCGTTGTACTGGTTGCCTCCTTCGGTCTTCTTGCCGGCGCGAGCGGCTTTCAGGCCCTCTTCCAGGCGGCGGCCCCAGTCCGGGTCGCAGTTGGTGCAGAGCTCCACCATTTTGTCGCTCACCTTGTGGTTAGCATCCGTGAGGGCGCCTACCATGTTGTTGATGAGGTCGTCACGCTCCCAGTCTTCGTGCAGGCGGTACCGCTCACCGGCCTGCTTGAAGTTGTTTTCGCGGTCAATGGTCTGGCGGATCAGGCGGCCCGTGTACTCCGGCATGTGGTCGGGGGCCGAGCGGGGTGCTTCTTTCAGGCCGTTGAGGCTGCTGGGCTCGTAGTTGACGTGGTTGTTCTGGCCGGGCGCCGTGTCTACGTGGTAGGCCATCTGGCCGTCGCGCTGGTTGGTGGCTACGTGCTTTTTAGGTGCGTTGA
The DNA here is from genome assembly GCF_900142395.1 of Hymenobacter psychrotolerans DSM 18569. Classification (GTDB taxonomy): domain Bacteria; phylum Bacteroidota; class Bacteroidia; order Cytophagales; family Hymenobacteraceae; genus Hymenobacter; species Hymenobacter psychrotolerans. The sequence goes on from NZ_FRAS01000019.1 coordinate 16,970, forward strand.
TGGGCAGCTGCAAATAGTTGGTACCTACGCGGTAGCGCTGCGTGTCGGAATACGAGAAGGTGCGGCCCTGCAGCATCTTGTCGTCGGAGAAGTCGAGGCCATCTACCAATACACCCGTCCCGAAAGCAGCCTGCTCTACCTCAGCAAAGTAGTTTTCGGGGTTTTTGTTGAGCGTCATTTTGCCCACGGGCAGGAACGGGAACTGGTCTTCGGGCCAGATCTTGGTGTCATCGAGCGGGTCGAAGTCGAGCTCAGGATGCTCGTCGTCGCTCATAATCTGCACGCACAGCTCCCACTGCGGGAAGTCGCCCTTTTCGATGTGCTCAAACAGGTCTTGGGTGGCGTGGTTGAAGTTTTTGGCCTGAATGGCTTCGGCTTCCTGCGCGGTCAGGTTTTTAATTCCCTGCAGCGGCTCCCAGTGGTATTTCACCAGCACGGCTTCGCCTTTAGCATTCACCCATTTGTAGGTGTTCACGCCTGAGCCCTGCATCTGGCGGTAGTTGGCCGGAATGCCCCAGGGCGAAAACAGGAAGCTCACCATATGCATGGCTTCCGGCGTGTTCGAGATGAAGTCGAAAATCCGCTCCCCGGTCTGGCGGTTGTGCACCGGATCAGGCTTCTGCGAGTGAATCAGGTCCGGGAACTTCATGGCATCCCGGATAAAGAACACCTTCAGGTTGTTGCCTACCAGGTCCCAGTTGCCGTCTTCGGTGTAGAATTTTACCGCGAAGCCGCGCGGGTCGCGCAGGGTTTCGGGCGAGTGGCCGCCGTGGCCCACCGTGCTGAAGCGCACGAATACCGGCGTCTGCTTACCGGCCGTGTTAAACAGCTTGGCACGGGTGTATTTCTCAATTGGCTCGTCGCCTACTTTGCCGTAAGCTTCGAATACGCCATGTGCGCCGGCACCCCGGGCGTGTACCACACGCTCCGGCACCCGCTCCCGGTCGAAGTGGCTGATTTTTTCCAGAAACTGATAGTTCTCCAGCGTTGCTGGTCCGCGGTTGCCTACGGTGCGCAGATTCTGGTTGTTGGTGAGCGGGTGGCCCTGGCGGGTAGTCAGGGTCTGGGCGTTTTCGCCGTCAGCAGTGCGCTGGTCGTGCGAAGTGCCGGCGCCGGTTACGGCCGTACCGGTGCCGTTGCCACCAGTCTGGCCAGCAGCATGTTGGGGAGAATCCGGAGTTGGAGTCATGGCAGTGAGTTAAAAAAGCGTGATGAGTATAATACAGCCGAGTAGTGCTGATGTTTGGCTAGATAAGAATAATTCTCCGAAAGAAAGAGCCTGCCGCCTCAAAAAAATCCTGGCATTCCGCCCGGCCCTGCAGTTCTACAGCCAAGTTTGCGCTCAGTTTTCGAAGGCCACAACCTCCCTGATGGTGTACCTTTGCGGTCCATGCCCGCTACCTCTGCTCCCCGTACCTACAGCGCCGGCTTCTGGCTGATGTGCCTGTCGTCGTTCTTCTTTTTCATGAGCTTCAACATGCTGCTGCCCGAGCTGCCCGCGTACCTCACGCGGCTGGGCGGCGGCGAATACAAGGGCTTTATTATTGCGCTGTTTACTCTCACGGCGGGCATTTCGCGGCCCTTCAGCGGCAAGCTGGCCGATACCGTCGGGCGGATTCCGGTGATGGTATTCGGGTCGTTGGTGTGTTTTATCTGCGGCTTTTTCTACCCCTGGACTACCACCGTGGCGGGCTTTCTGGCGCTACGGCTGCTACACGGCTTCAGCACCGGCTTCAAGCCTACCGGCACGGCCGCCTTCATTGCCGACATCATTCCGCTGGAGCGCCGCGGCGAGGCGATGGGGCTGCTCGGGGTTGCCGGTTCGCTGGGTATGGCTGCCGGGCCGGCCGTGGGGCCGCTTATTACGGCTGCTACGTCGCTCAACACGTTGTTTTACTGCTCATCGGGGCTGGCGCTGCTGAGCCTGGCAGTGCAGGGTACCATGACCGAAACCCTGCCCCAGGCGCAACGCCAGAAGTTCAGCTGGAGCCTGCTGCGCCTCAACTGGGGCGAAATTCTGGAGCCGCAGGTAATGGCCCCGGCCCTCGTGACGCTGCTGTGCCTGTTTCCGTTTGGCGCCATCCTGACCGTGGTGCCCGACCAGAGCGAGGCCCTGGGCCTGGCCGACCACAGCAAAGGCCTGTTCTACACCTGCTACACGCTGGCCTCGCTGGTGGTGCGCCTGCTGGCCGGCCGCGCCTCCGACACCTACGGGCGCGTGCCGGTGCTGCGCTGGTCTACGGCCCTGATGGTGGTGGCGCTAGCCATTCTGATGCTGGCCGACAACTCGGTGCCGCTGTTCTTGGGGTCAGCGGTGCTGTTCGGGCTGGCAACGGGCCTCAACTCCCCCACCCTCTACGCCTGGACCATCGACCTGAGCCACCCCGAGCGGCGCGGGCGAGCCGTGGCCACCATGTACATAGCGCTGGAAGCCGGCATTGGGCTGGGGGCATTGCTGGGCGGCTGGCTTTTCAGCAACCAGGTGGCGCGCCTGCCCTACGTGCACGGCCTGAGCATGGCCCTTACGCTGGTGGCGCTGGTGTATCTGCTGGTAGGCGTGCGGGCAAAGCAGCCGGTAGCCTAGCTACGCGGCAGCATACCTCAGCGTATAGTTAGTCAGAATACTGCCCGGCAGATTTGGCCGCCCCGCTGCTTTGCCCCAACTTTAGGCTTGCCACTATATAGTAAAGCCGGTCCGACCAGGGCTGCGACATATTCAACCGGTGTATTATGAAAGGAATTCGTCTACAACTATCGTTGCTGGGCCTCTGTCTGCTGTTGGCCTGTGCAGCCCTGGCGCAGAAGGCACCGGCATTGCCCATCCGGTTTGGCTCCGTGGTACCCGCTGATTTCTTTGGGATGCCGACTGCCACTGATACGGCAGCCTCCGTGGCCGAGTACCTGTGTGACTATGGCACCACCAAAATTGTAGGTGGCAGTGCCCAGTTTCAGGCGGTATTCGAGCGTACTACCCGGCTCCGGATTCACCGCAAGGCTGGCTACCGGTATGCTACCGTGAAAGTTCCGCTCTACACCAGCAACGGCCGATATGAGCGGTTCAGCAACCTGAAGGGCTACACGTATAACTTACAGGACGGCCGTATTTCACAGGCAAAACTCAACTCCGAAGATTTGTATCGGGAACAGCTTGACAAAGACCACATTCAGGTTTCGTTTACGATGCCGGACGTACGGGAAGGCTCCATCCTGGAATTCACGTACACCATTACGTCGGACTTTATCTTTAATCTTCAGGACTGGCAGTTTGAGCATAGCATACCGGTGCGCTGGAGCGAATACCGGGTAACTCTGCCTCAGTTCTACGCCTACAAAACCATCATCCGCGGCCATCTGCCTTTTGCCGTGAAAGAAGAGCTGACTGTGCCCTACAGCACTATGGTGTCGGCTTCCACGGGTGCTTATGCCACGCCACAGCAAGAGCGGATATCAGCGCTGGCGCTGCAGTTGCGCTGGGCTATGAAGGATGTGCCGGCCTTCCGCGCCGAACCGTTCCTGACGACGCCGCACGACTATATGCGCAGTGTGCACTTTGAGCTGGCTGGTACCAACTTCAGTGGCCGCAACTACGAGGATCTTACCGGCAAATGGCCTACCCTCTGGAAAATGCTGGAGGAAGACAATGAGTTCGGCAAAGCCCTTTCCAGCCCCGCTCCGCTGGCAGCCGAGGCCGCTGCCTTGCGCCTGAAATATCCGGAACAGAAAGCCCGGGCGGCGGCCGTGCTGGCGCTGGTGCAAAGCGCCGCGCAGTACAATAACCACGCCGCCCTGTTTGCCTCACAGCCTCTGCGCCGCACGGTGGAGCGGCGGCTCGGCAATGCCGCCGACATCAACCTACTGCTGGTACAGACGCTGCGTGCAGCCGGTCTGCCGGCCACGCCTTTGCTGCTCAGCACCCGCAGCCACGGCCAGATGCAGACGCTGGTGCCCGCTATTTCGCAATTCAACTATGTAGCGGCCCACATACTGCTGCCCGACAACACCGATTTGCTGCTGGATGCCACCGAACCAGAACTGCCTGCCGGAATGCTCCCGGAGCGTTGCCTGAACGGGCAGGCGCTACTGGCAGATGCGGCGGGACGCTGGCTGACAATCAGGCCCGCGGCGCGCCATACCGAGCTACGCACGGCCCGGCTGCGCCTTACGGAGCACGGCAGTCTGGAGGGGAGCTTGAAACTGGAGTACGCCGGCTACGCGGGTCTGGCCGCCCGCCGTCAGATACGGCAGGGCTCCAGCAGCGACTATCTTGCTGGTCTGCAGCGGCAATGGCCTGACTGGGACGCTTCCAAGCCCCACTTGCTCCTACCCGACTCCATACAGCACCCAGTGGCAGTTGAGCTGGCGCTTCATATGCCCAGCAGCACTACGCAGGCCAGCCAGCTTTATCTGGCACTACTTAGTTCGCTGGGGACTATTCCATATACGTTCCGTCCTGAAGTCCGCTCTTATCCCGTCAACCTGGGTATGCCCCACGAGTACGTTTCGCTGGTTACACTCACGCTGCCGAAGGGAACCACAGTGCAGGAAATGCCCGCCAGCCTGTCGCTGATGCTGCCCGAAGGTAGCGGCCGTTTTCAATACTCTGTTTCGCAGCCTACTCCTGAAACTGTGCAGATGATGGCCCGGATGCAACTCAACAAAGCCGAATATAGCCCGGCTGAGTATGCGGCTCTGCGTGAGCTGCATCAGCGGGCCGCAGCCAAGTGCGCCGAAATGCTGGTGCTAAGCCGAAAATAGCCTTTCTTCACTTTTTCTTCATACTTACGCTGGTCGATATAGGAAAAGTGCTGACCTTTATACTTCCGTAACTCTGCCAGTGCTGTATCCGGCACATTTTACTATCCTGCTATCTTCTTTTCCCGGCTTCTGGCAGGGACAAGTCGCTCTTCAGCTGACTTTTTCACTTCTTTTTTATGACAACAGCTTTACTCCGCCCGCTGGCGCTGCTAGCGGTGTTGGCGGGCTCTGGTGCCACTACGGCCCTTGCCCAAACTGATCCTATCAAATTCGGCAAGCCGGAAATGAAGGACTTCGAGGCCAAAAACTTCGTGGCCGACAGCACGGCCGAAGCGGTGGTGCTCTGCGACTATGGCCGCTCCCGCTTCGAGTATATTGAGGGAGACTTCCGCGTCGTGTTTGACCGGATTACCCGCATCAAAATTCTTAAGAAGTCGGGCTACGACTGGGCCACTGTGAAGGTGCCGCTCTACCATAGCGCCGGGCGCGAGGAAAAGCTCGTCAACCTGCGCGGCTACACCTACAATCTGGTCAACAACCAGATTGCCAAGGAGAAATTCGACGATGCTGGCGTTTTCAAGGAAGAAGCCAACAGCAACGTAACCTTGCGCAAGTTTACGTTGCCCAACGTGCGCGAAGGCGCCGTAATCGAGTACGCCTACACGGTGATGTCGGACTTCACCTTCAACTTCCAGGACTGGCAGTTTCAGGAATCTATTCCGGTGCGCTGGAGTGAGTACCGGACCTCCATGCCCACGTATTTCGACTACAAAATCATGATGCAGGGCTACGTTCCGCTGGCTGTGTCCGAGCATGGCGAAGGCTCTATGCAGGCCACCGTGCGGCAGTCGGGTGGCTACACGGGCGGCGGCTTTGATACGCAGCGCGTTTCCGGATCGGCATCAACGGCAGTAATACCGGTGAAAACCCACCGCTGGGCTGCCAAAGACGTACCCGCTTTCCGGACCGAGCCGTTTATGACTTCTGTGCGCGACTATGTGTCGCGCATCGACTTCGAGCTGGCCGGCGTGCATTGGGAAGGCCAGCCCTACCGGGCTGTGGCTGACACCTGGGATAAGATTAATAACGATCTGCTGGCCGATGAGAATTTCGGCATGCAGCTCAAGCGCGGTGGCTTTCTGAAAGAACAGCTGACGCCGCTGCTGGCCAAAATCACTGACCCGGCTGCCCGCGTAGCCGCCGTGCACGACCTGGTGCGCAAATCGGTGAAGTACAATGGGCGCGACCTGTACTACAGCACCGCCTCGCTGCGCAAAGCCTACGACCAGCACCGCGGCAACGCCGCCGACGTAAACCTGCTGCTGATTGCCGCTCTGCGCGAAGCCGGCTTTCAGGCCAATCCGGTGCTGCTCAGCACCCGCGACCATGGTCTTGTGAATCCTGACCTGATGCCCCTGCTCTCACGCTTCAATTACGTGGTAGCCCACGTGTCGCTGCCCGAAGGCAAGGAAATGCTGCTGGATGCCACCGAGGAGCTGGTGCCGTGCGGCATGCTGCCCACGCGCTGCCTCAACTCCATCGGGCGCCTCATCATGCCAGCCGCCGCCGATTCGCGCTGGATTAGCCTGGCCCCGCAGCAGCGCCTCACGGAGTACCAGCAGATTCATCTCACGCTGGACGATAAAGGCGGCTACACCGGCAAAATCCACTCGGAGCACGGTGGCTACGCAGGCCTGGCCCAGCGCGACCTGCTGCGCGAAAAAGGCGAGAAGAAGTTTGTAGAGGAAATGCTGCACGGCCGCGAAGGCTGGAACGTGAGCAAATACCAGTTTGCCCAGCGCGACGCCCTCGATAAGCCCTTGTCCTTCGACTACGAAATGAGCATGACCGCCGGCGACGCCCAGGCCGGCCTGTTGTATCTGCGCCCGCTGCAGCATTTCGGGAACAGCAAAAACCCCTTCGTGCATGAGAACCGTCAGTTTCCGGTAGACTTCGGCTGCCCCGTGGACGAAACCCTGATGATGACCCTGACGCTGCCCGCCGGCTACGAAGTGGAAGAGCTGCCTAAAGCCGCTGCCGTTACGCTGCCCGACAATGGTGGCCGCTTCATGTATCAGGTGCAACCCGCTGCCAACGGCACTCTGCAGCTGGTGAGCCGCCTGAGCCTGAGCCGGGCGGTGTACTCGGCCGAAGAATACGCCAACCTGCGCGAATTCTACCGCCTGGTGGTAGCCAAACAGGCCGAGCAGATTGTGTTGAAAAAGAAATCCTAAATCTGTGGTTTTCTACCTGAAGCACACCTGCCACGCCGCCCTGCTGGCGCTGGGCCTGCTGGCGGGCAGCCACGCGCTGGCAGGCGGCCCGCCCCCCAAATACCCGGTGGCCGATATTCCGGGCTCTTTGCGCGAAAACGCGCATGCCGTGGTGCGTCTCTCGGATGAAACCCTGCTGGTGAAATCGGCGGGACGCACCATCGAGACCGTGCGCCGCGCCATCACTATTCTGGATGAAGCCGGTGCACATCACGCTCAGGAGCTGGTGTATTATGATCAGCTGAGCTCGGTGAGCTACCTGCGCGGCAGCGCTTACGCGGCCGACGGCCGCCTGCTGCGCACCCTGAAAGCCTCCGAAATCGGGGACATTTCGCTTTCCGATGGCTTCAGCCTGGCCAGTGACGGCCGCGGCCGGGTGGCCGACCTGCGCCAGCCCGTGTACCCGTACACAGTAGAATTCGAGTACGAAGTCAACTCCACTAATACCCTCTTCTACTCTACCTGGCAGCCACAGGCGCAGGAACAGCTGTCCGTAGAGCAGGCCACTTTCCGGGTACTCACGCCCACTGAGCTGCCCCTGCGGTATCAGGAGCGCGACCTGCCGGCCGGTACCGCTGCCGCGCGCACTTCCGTTTCGGCGGCGCTGCAACGCTACGAGTGGCAAGTGCGCAACCTGGCCGCAGTAGAGCAAGAGCCCGACGGCCCCCCGGTGGGCGAGACAACACCGGTTGTATTCACCGCTCCCACCCAGTTTGAGGTGCAGGGCCACGTGGGCACGTTCACTACGTGGCAGGCGCTGGGGCTATGGAACTACCAGCTTAACGCAGGCCGCGACGAGCTGCCACCGGCCGTGCAGGAGAAAATCCGGGCGCTGGTGCAGGGCGAAACCGATGAGCGGGCACGGATCCGGAAGGTATATGAGTGGCTGCAGGCGAATACCCGCTACATTTCGGTGCAGTTGGGCATTGGCGGCTGGCAGACGTACCCGGCTACCAGCGTGGCGGCCACCGGCTACGGCGACTGCAAAGCCCTGACCAACTACTGCCAGGCCTTGCTCAAGACGGCCGGTATTACGGGCTACAGCGCCTTGGTGCGAGCCAACAAGGAAGATATCCGCACGGAATTTCCGAGCCAGCAATTCAACCACGTAGTGCTGTGTGTGCCGCTGCAGAAATCTGCCAAGCCGGACACTGTGTGGCTGGAATGCACGAACCAAACCAACCCGTTCGGCTACATGAGCAGCTTCACCGGCAACCGGCACGCGCTGCTTGTTACGCCGCAGGGTGGCCGCATGGTGCGCACGCCGCAATACACGGCCGCTGACAACCGCCGCGAGCGGCTGGCCGATGTGTACCTGGATGCGCAGGGCAGCGCCACCGCCACCATCCGGACCCGGCGCAGCGGCCTGGAGCAGGACGACTACGAGGGAATGGCTGGCTCCCGGAACCTGGCCGACCAGAAAAAGGCGCTGGCCGAACACCTGCCCCTGGCCAACTTCAGCATCAGCAAGCTGAGCTATACCCAGGACCGCCGAGCCGCAGTGCCGGTAATCACTGAAACGCTGGGGCTCACGCTGCCGGGCTGGGCTTCGGTGTCGGGTCGCAGAGCGTTTGTCACGCCCAATCTGCTCAGCCGCTGGCACGCGCTGCCCGCTACTGTGGGAGAGCGGCGCACGCCTATCTGGCTCGAAAATGCCTTCAGCTACGCCGATACGGTCCGTATTCATGTGCCGGCTGGCTTCAAACCCGAAAACCTGCCCGCTCCCGTACAGCTCAGCACCGCATTTGGAACATACTCCAGCCAGGTGCAGGCTCAGGCCGACGGAACACTGCTCTATGTCCGACGCCTGCTGATGCCGCGTACCCGCTTTCCCCGTACCGAATATCCGGCGTACCAGGACTTTAGACGCCGTATCAGCGCGGCCGATAAAGCCCAGATAGTGCTACTGAAAACCGACGCCTAGGGTCCTTTTTATCCAATAGCAGACGGGCCCGCCGGACGTAGTTTCGGTGGGCCTTTTTGTTGCCAGAAGCCGCACCAGCAGGCAGTAATCGGCACTCAACCTGAACCGCAATACGCTAAAAGTCAGTCAGTAGAACTCAATATATCTATAGGTTTATTCTGCAGCAACGAAGGCCGGCTGGCGCTGCATATTTTAAAATCGGCCCTTCGCAAGCGCTAAGCCAATGGTAAAAAGCACTACCTTAGGCCTTCCTAGTTTTCCTAGAATTTTTCATTCTCCAACCCCCATTTATGTTGCAAACAATTACTCCATCGCGGCGTACGTGGCGGCCGGCCCTGTTGGGCGGCCTGCTGCTGGCGGCCGGGTTGCCGCTTACCGCGGCGGCCCAGCGCGTGTTGTGGGTTGATGCCACGGAGGCATTGCCTACAGCTGCCCGGGCAACCACCCAGGCTCTGACCCAATACCGCAGCGTACGTGTGCAGCTGCCGGCTATGCGCGACGCCCTGGCTACGGCTCCGGCCGAAGCAGGCCTGCGCACGTCGGGCACGGTTATCAGCCTGCCCCTGCCCGATGGCACTTCGCAGCGGTTCCGCGTGTCGCTGGTGCCCGTGATGCACCCCGACCTGGCTGCTCGCTACCCCCAGATTCGTACGTACCAGGCGCAGGGCATCGATAACCCGGCCGCTACGGCTCGTCTGGACGTAACGCCGGCCGGTTTCCATGCCATGATTCAGGCCCCCGGCCAGACGGTATTCATTGACCCGGCTGTGGATGGCAGCGCTACTCATTTGGTCTTCAACAAAAGCAGCATGAACGCTTCGGCGCAGGGCGGCTTCTGCCTGACCACTGATACCGCTCCGGTGCTGCCAGCCCCCACGGCCGGCCGCTTCCCGAACGGTACCAGCCTGCGCACCTACCGCCTGGCTATGGCCTGCACCGGCGAGTACGCAGCCACCAAAGGTGGCACCGTAGCCGGCGCTCTGGCCGGCTTTGTGGCCTCCGTGAACCGGGTGAGCGGTGTATATGAGAAAGAACTGGCCATCCGGCTGGTGCTGGTTCCTAAAACCGATACGCTCATCTTCCTGAACGCCGCCACCGACCCGTACACCAACATCAGCAACGGGGCGACGCTCAACACCAACCAGACCGTAACCGACCAGCGTATCGGGTCTGCCAACTACGACATCGGCCACGTGTTCAATACCGATGGCGGTGGCGTAGCTGGCCTGGGCGTAGTTTGCCGCGCCGGCAATAAGGCCCGGGGCACTACTGGCCTGGCCAACCCCACCGGCGACGCTTTCGACATCGACTTCGTAGCCCACGAAATCGGCCACCAGTTCGGCGGTGCGCACACCTTCAATGGCAGCACTGGCAACTGCGCCGGCGGCAACCGCACGGCTAACTCGGCCTACGAGCCCGGCAGCGGTACCACCATCATGGCGTACGCGGGTATCTGCTCGCCCCAGAACGTCCAGAACAACAGCGACCCGTATTTCCATTCGCACAGCTACGACCAGATTCTGACGTACGCAGCTGGCGCGGGCAACTGCAGCGTAAACACGCCCACCGGCAACCAAGCTCCGGTAGTGAATGCCGGCAGCAACTACGTAATTCCGACGGGCACCCCGTTTGAATTGACCGGCTCGGCCACGGACCCCGACGGCGACGCCCTCACCTACAACTGGGAGCAGTTTGACCTGGGCCCGACCGGTGCCCCCACGGCTCCGGTTGGCAACGCGCCGCTGTTCCGCGTGTTTGCTCCCGTTACGACTCCTACCCGTACGTTCCCACGCCTTTCTAACCTGCTGGCCAACACGACTTCGCTGGGCGAGATTCTGCCGACGTATGCCCGCCGTATGGTGTTCCGCCTGGTGGCCCGCGACAACCGCGCCGGTGGTGGTGGCAGCGACTATGACTCGATGAACGTGGTAGTATCGGCAGTAGGTGGCCCCTTCCAGGTTACGCTGCCGAATACGTCTTCGGCTTCGTGGCAGGCGGGCGCTCCGCAGCAGGTGACATGGAACGTAGCCAACACGACGGCTGCGCCCATCAACGCCGCCAACGTAGACATTCTGCTCTCCACCGATGGCGGCCAGACGTTCCCGACGGTGCTGCTGGCTAACACACCCAACGACGGCTACGCCAACGTAACGGTGCCTACTACGGTAGCGGCCACGAGCAGCGCCCGGATCAAGATCAAGGCGTCCGGCAACATCTTCTTCGACCTCTCGAACCAGAACTTCTCCATCACCAACTCCGGTGCTCCGACGTTCTTCCTGTCGCCGGTAGCTTCTACCGGAATCTTGTCTGTTTGCCCTAATGCCGCGCTGACTTTCGACGTGAACGTAGGCCAGATCCAGTCCTTCACGGGCCAGGTTGCTCTGTCGGCAACTAACCTGCCTACGGGCGTAACGGTTACGTATAGCAGCGCGACTACTGCTGCCGGCACTACTGTGCAGGCAAACGTGGCAGTAGCGGCCGGCACGGCTGCCGGCACGTACACCATCTCCCTCACCGGTACCAGCGGCAGCACCACCCAGGCGCAGCAGTACACGTTTACGGTTTTGCCCGGCGCTACTGCCGCCGCCGTGCCGGTTAGCCCGGTGTCGGCCCAGCGCGTAGGTCCGCGTCCGCGTCTGACCTGGAATGCCGTACCGAACGCCACCGGCTATGAAGTACAGGTAGCTGCTGACGCAAACTTCAGCACCGTTCTGTTCACGCAGACCAACGTAACCGGCACCAGCTACACGATAGAAAACCCGACCCTGGTGGCGGGCACTACCTACTACTGGCGCGTGCGTGGCACCAGCCCCTGCAGCGCCGCTCCCTACTCAGTAGCTTCTTCGTTTGTAGTTGGCACCCTCGCTTGCAACACCGTAGCCGCCACGCAGGTACCCTTGACGCTGACGATTGGCGCCGCTTCTTCGGTTACTTCAGTTATCAATGTGCAGAGCACGGAGCGGGTCGGCAACATCCGGATTCGCAACCTGGCCATCACTTACCCGAATGCCGGTGAGCTGACGGTTTCGCTGACGAACCCAGCCGGCCGCACGGTGGTGCTGCTCTCGAACAGCTGCCTCGGCACTTCCAACGTGGATGTGAGCCTGAGCGACGACGCTACGGCGGCCATCACCTGCCCCATCAACGCGGGTGCTACCTACCGCCCCGTGAATTCGCTGGCCAGCCTGCTCAACGACCCCGCTAACGGCAACTGGACTCTGACCGTGGCCAAGAGTGGCGGCAACGGCGGCCAGCTGACCGGCTGGAGCCTGGAGCTGTGCACCCTGAGTGAGACGCCCGCTGCCCCGACTTCTATGACGGCTCAGCTAAACGGCGTGACCAACAACCGCGCAAACGTAGACCTTATCTGGCTGGATAACGCGGCCAACGAAACCGGCTACGAAATTGAGCGCACGGGTGCCGATAACTCCACTTACACGCTGGTGGCAACCGTTCCGGCCAACACCACTTACTACGCCGACCAGATCGGCGCAGCCAATGGCAACTACTGCTACCGCGTGCGGGCCGTAGGCACGGCCGGCAACTCGGCTTATTCTAACTCAGCCTGCGTGAGCATCACGACACTGGGCACTCAGAACGAGGCACTACTGCGCGGCGTGGAAGTATATCCGAACCCGAGCACGGGCCTGTACCAGGTGAAAATGGACAACGCCCAGCGGGGCTCTGTTACGCTGCGCGTGACGGATGCGCTGGGCCGCACCGTGAGCAGCACCACCCTGAACAAGGCTGGCGCTCCGCTCCGGCACGCACTGGACCTGAGCAAGCTCAGCAACGGCGTGTACCAGCTGCACCTGGACATGCCGGAAGGCACAGCCGTAGTGAAACTGCTCAAGCAGTAAGCATCGGACTAGTCCAGAGCACATAAAAAAGGCGGCTCTCCTGTTGGGGAGCCGCCTTTTTTATGTGCTCTACAATTGCTGGCTAAGTGTGTGCTCCCCATGCTCAGCATAACGGCGCGTTTCGACTCTGAGCCGCAGCCGAATATCAGACTAGAAGCGGTAGCGGGCCTGGGCCTTGAACTCCGTGCGGCGGGGGCCTTGTATTTCCTCCAGCCCCGAGCCCACCGTGCGCTGGTTGCGGTAGTGCGTTTCGGCCAGCCGCAGCCATAGCGTGAGGTGGCGGCCGCAGTTAACCTCCGCAATGCCATAGATGCGCGTACCCTGCCCGGAAAGCGCCGGTACGGAAAACGCGTAGAGTACGTCCTGCTCGAACACGTATTGTCGGGTATCGTAGCTGTCGGTGTCGAAGATGGCGTAGCGGGCCGTGAGGCGCAGGCGGCGGCCTACCGCCACGGAGGCATCCTGCGCCAGTACGTAGCCACGCTGCCAGACCGCCTCATCTTCGCGGTAGCGGCTGGCCTGCACCCGCGTGCGCAGGCCTAGAATGGGCAGCGGGCTGGCATCGTAATAGAGCAGCAGACTGTGGCGCGTGGTGGGCACGGGCATTGGCACAGGCCGGTCGGAACTGGCATCGTACTCTTTCACGCGGCTGCGGAGCTGCGCGTAGAGCAGGCTGGTTTTGGTGGGCGCATACGATACACGCACCAGCCAGTCGTGGCCCTGAGAGGGCGCTCCTACCCCATACTTCAGCCACGGAAACCGAAACTGGTCGTAGTAGGCCGACAGCTCCCAGCGGGCCACGGGACGGAGTTTCAGCCCCAGATACAGGCCGCTTTCGTTGATATTACGAGTGTTTTCGCTGAGCGCGTTGCCGTAGAGCGTGTGAAAGTCGCGGGTGTAGTGCCGCATCAGCACCGATACGTCGATGGTAGGCGCCAGGCTGGCCAGCACACCGTTGACGGTGCCCCAGCCGCCGCTGCTGCTGCGGGCCGTTTCACCAAACACCAGCACGTTGCCGCGCACATAGCTATAGTGCGCCCCCAGGGCCAGGTTGTGCGTCCCCCGAAACTCATACTGATTGTAGAGTTCCGGGCGGCGCTGGATAGGCTTGTCGAGATGCGTATCGACGGCGGTGAGGCCGGCCGACAGGTGGCCGCTGCGGCTGGTGTAGCCTAGGTTGCCGCCCGCTACGGTTTCGCGCAGGGTCTGGCGGTTGGCCAGCTCGCTGGGGGTTCGGTGGAAGCCAGTCAGCAGAAAGCCCGACGAAAACTCGTCAAACTCGGCCAGCGAGTCGGCCGCCTGCTGCACGTTGGCATCTACCCGCTTGCGCGATACAAACGCCGTGGCCCGCACTGTGGGCGTAAGGCTCACGGTGGCAGCAGCGCCCCGGAAAAACGTGCTTTCCAGAATAGACGAATAGGGCCGCACCCCCACCGAGCTGCGGCGCAGCGTGGTAATGGTTTCAGCTCCTTTGCCCACCTGCAGCCCCGACGAGAGTAGCAGCCCCTGCCCAAACTGCAGCTGGTAGTCACCAACGGCCAGGGTGCGCAGCTTGCCCCGCTCCTGCAGCAGAAAGTGCGCCGACAGAAAATCGGCCCCATACTGGCGGGCGCCCGGGCTCCAGCGCAACTGCTCACCGGCGTCTTTCTCGGCCGTAACTCCCAGACTGAAATCCTTAGCGTGGCTGACCCGGTAGCGCAGCAGCAGCTTGTCCGGGGAGCCCAGGTAGCGCGTGGGGCCCTGGCCCAGGCTGTCGGTGGGGGCAGTGGTGTAGCCTTTGCGGGTTTGCAGCACCCGCTCGTAGCGCAGAAACAGCGCGTTGTTGTCTTCCTTGAACACCCGCTGCCAGAGCGGGCCGCGAAGGGCGTTGGCACCGCCAGCCTGCACCGTCACGAAGGGCGCCACCCGATAGATGCTGCGCAGATCAAAGCCCGGCACGGCCTGCAGCTCGTAGAGGCTAAGCAACGGCCCGCGCTGCTGGCGGTACTCCAGCAGCCGGCTGATCTGGCTTTCGGAAAGCAGCAGCAGGCCGCGCAGCTCCTCACGGGTGGCCGTGTTCAGGCTGAGCGGCGTCTGGTAGTACTGCAGCAGCGTTTCGTAGAGGTCCTCGTAGGGCACCTGGTCACTCTGGATTTCGGCAAACAGCTCCTGTGTCAGCCGGTCGAGGTCGGCGGCGGGGCGCACGTACTCCTGGGCCTGCGCAGCCAGCGGCAACAGCAGCGCCAGCAGGAGTACCAGCCGCCGCTTCGGCCGGACAGTTTGGGGATGAGTCAGCAGTGCGCCCGGCACTGGCGCAACGGTTTCGGGTGCGGCTTCGGCGGACCTCATGGCTGCTTGCCATTGAAAGCCAGACTGATGCCCAGGTGCTGGCTCAGGCCGAGGGCGGCGTGCCAGGCTGCGGCGTAGTCGATCTGCAAAGCGCCGGCCCGGAACCCTACGCCGCCGGTGGTTTCCTGCGTGAGCGTACGCAGCCCGGCTCGTAGCGCCAGTGCATTTATTACGCGGTATTCGAGCCCGGCCTTAAAGTCGGCGGACTGCTCCACTTCCTTTTCGGTTTCGACATTGAGCATCACCTTGGCTGTGGGCCGATATGACAGGCCGGCTTTCAGCACCGTAGGCACCCGTTCCTGCTGGTACTCGGCCAGCTTGGCCTGGTTGAGGTTGTAGAGGTAGGCCCCGAACACCAGCCGCTTGGGCACCAGCTCGGCCTGCCCGCCCAACGACACCGCCACGGCCCGCTTGCTGCCCAGCCCCTCAATGCTTACCTGCAGCATATCCACGCGCGCCCCAATGCTGACCGGGCCCCCGCGGTAGCCATAGCCGGCTCCCACGCGCTGCTCGCTGTAGAGCTTGCCGCCGAACCGCTCCGCTTCAAACCCTACTACGCCGCGGCTGGCCGTAGCATTTTCCACCTTGCCCAGCGGCACCGCTGCCGCCAGCGCCACCGTGTTCAGCGCCGAGAGCAAGTAGCGGTTTTCAGCGTAGACGCCCACGGCCGGAGCGCTCAGCTGGCCCAGCCCGGCCACGTTGTTGCCGATGGCCCATACATCGGAGAGGGTGACGGACGCATTGCCCAGTGCAGCCGCTCGTGCGCCTCTTGTGCCGGGTCCGTTGCCCTGGGCATAGCCTGATACAGTCAGCAATAGCAAGCAACCACAATACACGTAATTCTTTCGCATGTATATATAGAATAAGACTCATGAAAAGTAGCGGAAAAACGCTGACCTCCAAAGCAAAAGCAGCCGCCGAAGTATCTTTTTTTCGTCTTTATGCTGAAGCTGGCAGCGGCCGTACGCTGCCGCCGGAAAACAGCCTGATACTGCCCGGCCCAACTTGGTTCAGCCTGTGGCTACAGCCCCGACTTTAGCACGAGCCGCCTTCAGGATTCAGGACGAAAAACGCCCCGGCATCTTTCGATACCGGGGCGTTTCAGGCACAGGCGTTGGTCGGTAACCAGCAGCTTACATACCGGCTGCGGCGCCTTCCTTGCCCTTCTTCTTCTTGACTTTGGTTTTCTGACCGTCTTCGGTTTTCACCTTCATTTTCTCCACGTCGCTCAGGCCGGCGGCCGAAGCCGTGGCGGCACCCACGCCGGGGTTCGGGCCGTTGTTTACTACCGTCATTTCGTCCACGATGTGCTTGGCACCGCCCAGCTTCTCGATGCACCAGAGCACGTAGCGAATGTCCACGTTGATGCAGCGCTTCAGCTCGGGGTCGTAGGCCAGGTCGCCGGTCATGGCTTCCCAGTTGCCATCGAAGGCCAGGCCGATCAGCTCACCACGGCCGTTGATAACGGGAGAGCCGGAGTTGCCGCCCGTAATGTCGTTGTCGGTGATGAAGCCCACGGGCAGAGCGCCGTTTTTATCGGCGTAGCGGCCATAATCCTTCATTTTCAGCAGCTCCAGCTCTTTCTGGGGCACCACAAACTCGGGGTTGGTAGCATCTTCCTTCTCCAGAATGCCCTGGGCCGTGGTTTTGAAGTCATAGCTCACGGCGTCGCGGCCTTTATAGGGACGCACGCTGCCGTAGCTCAGGCGGATAGTGGAGTTGGCATCCGGCGAATACACTTTCTGGCTGTTTTTCTCGCGTAGCGCAGCTACGTAGAGGCGGTTAGCCCGCGTGAGGCCAGCCTGCAGACCCTGCATTTTGGGCAGAATGTTCTGGGTGTAGTTCGTGTATACCGAGTTGAACGTCTTGAAGCCGGGGTCGGCCTCCAGCTTGGCCAGCGAAGGCGCGGCCAGAAAGGCGTTTACCTTGGCTTCCGAAGTCAGGAAGGAATTGGCATACACGTAGTCGGCGTACTTCTGCATAGAGCCGCCGTACTGCTTTTTCACCGTCTGGAACACATCGGGCTGCTGCTCGGCGGGCACGTCTTTCATATACAGGCCCATCAGCGCAGCAAACACCTTTTTGTCGGTAGAAACGCTGTAGTCCTTGAAGTATTCGGCTACCGGCTCTTTCAGGTCGGCGGTGGCTTTGCTGATGGCGGCCTTGTCCTGGGGCGTGGCTTTGAGGACCATGTAGAGCGGCATCATGCGCGAGGACAGCGTGATGATTTCGGTGCCGAAAGCGGCTTCATTCACGTACTGGCTGCTCAGGTTGTACTGGCGTAGACCAGCATAGGCCTGGTTGATGGTGGTCAGGGCTTCGCCGTACTGCTGGCTGCGGGCCGGGTCCTGCCCGATCCACTGCACCAGCGAAGCTTCTTCGGCTTTCTTCTGGTCCACCGTTTTCAGGCGCTTCATGCCTTCATTCTGGCCGATGAAGTACTTCCAGTAGTTGGCGATGTTGGCGTATTTCGAAGCGTACTTCAGGCGCAGGGCGGCATCCTGGTCCATGTCCTCTTTCCACAGCTTCAGGCGCGTGTCGCGCAGCTTGATGCGGACGGGGTTGCTCTGGTCGAGCGTCATCTGCAGGCCGGCGGCGGGCAGGAAGCGCTGGGTGCGGCCGGGGAAGCCGAACACCATGGCGAAGTCGCCCTCGCTGACGCCCTGCAGGCTCACGGGCAGGTGCTTTTTGGGCACGTACGGAATGTTGTCGGCCGCAAAGCCGGCGGTGGGCTTGTTGTCCTTGGAGGCATACACGCGGAACATCGAGAAGTCGCCGGTGTGGCGGGGCCACATCCAGTTGTCGGCGTCGCCACCGAACTTGCCCACAGCTTCCGGCGGCGCACCTACCAGGCGCACGTCGCCGAAGCGCTGATACACGAACAGGTAGTACTCATTGCCGCCGAACATGTCGCGCACGTAGGCTACGTACTGGCCGTTTTCCTTGGCGGCGTCGGCCATTTCGCGCTGGCGCTTCTGCACGGTAGCTACGCGCTCCGCTTCGGGAGTAGCCGGCGAAATGCCTTCCAGCACCTTGCCGGTCACGTCTTCCATACGCACCAGAATATCCACGAACAGGCCGGGGTTGGTCTTTTCTTCGGCTTTGGTTGCAGCGTAGAAGCCGTTCTGCAGGATGTTGTTCTGGGGCGTGCTGTGGCTCTGAATGGCGTCGTAGCCGCAGTGGTGGTTGGTGAGGAGCAGGCCCTGGCTGCTCACGAACTCGCCGGTGCAGAAACCGCCGAGCTGCACTACGGCATCTTTGAGGCTGGCATTGTTGATGTCGTAGATTTCTTCGGCCGTCAGCTTGAGGCCTTTTTTCTGCATGTCGGCCTGGTTGAGCCGTTTCACGAAGAGAGGCAGCCACATGCCTTCGTCGGCGCGGGCCGTGAAGGGCAGCAGCAACGTCAGCAGCAGGGCTTTGGCCCAGTGGTTCTTGCGCATAAAACGTAGTGGGAAATTGGGAAAGAAAAACCGGCTGCCACACGAGGCCAACCGACCTCCAAAGCTACGAAAAGGCTGTGCAACTGCCCGCCGAACAAGCCGAGCCGGGGCCCATCGGAATCTATTCCGCGCCAGTTCCGGTTCTTTGCCTGTATGTCAACTGTTTTTCGTCAGCTTTTTCTGGGGTTGCTGTGGGTGTACCGGCACCTGATTTCGCCGCTCACGCCGGCCAGCTGCCGCTACACGCCCACCTGCTCGGCCTACGCGGTGCAGGCCATTGAAAAGTATGGCCCCTGGCGCGGCGGCCGGCTGGCGCTGCGCCGCATTGCCAGCTGCCACCCCTGGGGCGGCCACGGCCACGACCCGGTACCGTAGCGCTGGCTCTTACTTTTTTGGCGGCTCTCCCGTATAAGGCCTGTTCCGTTACTGCGCCGGCTTGTAGTCGGGCAGCTTTTTTTCATCACTGCTTCCTTCCAGATGTCCAGAATATTCCTGCTCAGCCTTGGCCTGCTAACGATGCTTAACGCGTCCTGCTCGCAGGCCCAGAGCGACACAGCCAAAGAGTCGAACGACGCGCCGAAATCAGAGAAGAAGAAGGGTAAGAAAGGCAAGAAAGATAAGTCGAACAGCGGGCCGGTGGCGGCGCTGGAATCGGTAGGCGAGCTGCAGGGCGGCATTCCGGAAAGCTCCGGGCTGGCCCACGGCGGCCGGGCCGGTACGTTCTACACGCACGGCGACGCGGGCACCAAACCAATTCTTTACCTCATCAACGAGAAAGGCGAAAAGCTTGGTGAGCGGGAGTTGCCGGTCAGCAACGTTGACTGGGAAAGCCTCGCCGACGACGGCCAGGGCACGGTTTTCGTGACGGATGCCGGCAACAACAACAACTCCCGCCGCGACCTGACCATCTACCGCGTCAATCCACAGCAGCCGGACAAAGTGGGCAAAATTAGCTTCCGCTACCCCGACCAGTCGGCTTTCCCCCCCCCGAAAGAGGAGCGCAACTTCGACTGTGAGGCTTCGCTCTGGCACGCGGGTAAGGTGTATCTGTTCACGAAGGACCGCGCCAACCAAAGCACCAGCAAGGTGTATACCGTGCCCGACCAGCCCGGCTCCCACACCGCCGAGCTGCTCACCAAGCTCTCTATTTCCGGCGAGGTAACGGGCGCCGACCTCAGCCCCGATGGCCGCCACCTGGCGCTGCTGGGCCGGGAGCAGCTGTTTCTGCTGGAAGGCACTGACCTGAGCAGCGCCCTGCAAGCCACCCCAAAAAGCATTTCGCTGAAAGGCGCCGGCCAAACCGAAGGCGTGCTGTTCCTCGACAACGGCACGCTGCTCATCAGCACCGAACAGGGCGCGCTCTACCGCTATAAGCTGTAGCCGCCGTTTGGTGTTGCTGTCAGTAAAAAAGGCCACCCGTTTCACAACAGGTGGCCTTTTTTACTGAGCGAAGCAGTGGCTAGGCTTTGATGGTTTTCTTGTCGTTGGCTTCCTGCTCTTCTAGGTCGCGGGGCGCGTAGCCGTGAGGGTTGTTGGGGTCTTTGCCGGCGCGCAGCAGCACCCAGATACCTACCAGAATCAGCGGTAAACTCAGGATCTGGCCCATGTTCAGGGGCATTCCGTTTTCAAAAGCCACCTGATTTTCCTTCAGGAACTCGCCGAGAAAACGCTGCGTGAAGAGCAGCACCACAAACAGCCCGAATAACTGCCCCCGAGGCGTACGCTCTTTGGTGCGGTTCCACATGGCGTAGAGCAGCAGGAGCAGCCCGATGCAGAAAGCGGCTTCGTAAATCTGGGTGGGGTGGCGCGGCACGGCCATCAGCGTGTTGGGTGCTACCGGCGCGCCCTCCGGCAGCATGGTATAAGTGCGGCTGCCATCCGGGGCTATGCCGGGGGCAATTTGCACAGCACCGGCCGGCAATGGCTGGGTGGCGGGCAGCAGGTGCTCCGTGTCGCGCACGAACACAAACGCCCACGGCTTATCGGTAGGCTCCCCTACTATCTCGGAATTCATCAGGTTGCCCAGCCGGATCATGGCGCCGCCGAGGGCTACTACAATCACAATCCGGTCGAGGACCCAGAGGTAATCGAACTTATTATTGCGGGCAAACAGCCAGGTAGCCAGCAGGATGCCCAGCGTAGCGCCGTGGCTGGCCAGGCCGCCTTCCCAGATTTTGAAGATGTCCCAGAAGTGCTCCGCCGTGAGGTAGTAGCCGGGGTCGTAGAAGAGCACGTGGCCCAGCCGCGCGCCCAGCACGGTACCCACCAGCACATAGATGGTGATGACATCAACCCAGCGCGGCGACACCTTCTCCGACTTATAGATGTGCGACAGGATAAACGTGCCGAACACGAACCCCGACATGAACAGCAGCCCATACCAACGCAGCGTCAGCGGGCCTATTTCGGCCAGAATGGGGCTGGGGTTCCAGGTAATAAAAGAGAGAAACGAATACATACGAGGTGGCTCGGGGTAGAGCGCAAAGGTAGGAGTTGTGCGGAAAGCACGAAGGCAGGGCTACAGCGCGTTCAGTTCTTCGGTGTAGCCGCCGCTCAGGATGGGGAAACGCAGCCAGGAGCGCGGGTCTACATTGTAGTCGTCGAGGTGGAAGCTGGGGGCGTACCGCTCGCGCTTCCACTGGTTGCGGCTCCAGAGGCTGTAGAACCGCTTCACGTAGGTCTTGAGCTGCTCGGGGTCGGGGGCCGGGTCCTCCTGCACCAACGTAGCCAGCACCTGCTGCGGGCTAAGCCGGTCGTAGAAAGCCAGCCGCTCGATGCGGTTGAGCAGCACGTAGGGCATCAGGTCCCGCTCATCGGTCTGCTTTTCTTCGAGGGGGCGCAGCTCGGCGGTGGGTTGCAGGCCATTCACGTGGCGCAACGCGGGGTAGTTCAGCTCGGTTTCGGCCCAGCGCAGCCACTTCTTCACGAAGTCCTTATCGACGCCGGCAATGGGCGAGATGCTGCCGGCCGTGTCGCCGTCCATGGTGCAGTAGCCCACACTGGCTTCCGAGCGGTTGGACGTGGTGATGAGCAGGCAGTTCTGCACGTTGGCCAGCAGCCAGATAGCCGGAGCCCGCACCCGCGCCTGAATGTTCTGCAACGCCAGGTCGTCGGTTTTCCAGGTCAGCTCGCGGTGCAGGGCCTGCTCGATTTTGCCTACGTAGCCGTTTACTTCCTGGTCAATTTCCCAGTTGTAAAACACCGCGCCCAGCGAATCAGCCAGCTCTTTAGCGGAGTTGAAGGTGTCGTCGGAGGAATTGACGGTGCCCTGGTAGGCGCAGGTGAGCAGGCGCTGCGTGATGCGCTGGTTGGCCGTTGCCTGCTCATGGTCGGGCGCCGACAGGGAGGCATCTTTCGGGCCGGGCGCGTCCTGGTCGGCTACAGGCACGGCGGGGCCGGCTATCTGCTCGATTTCCTCGGTGGTGAAGCAGCCGGAGCGGCGCATAAATTCGGCGGTGCCCAGCTCGGCCGCGCCCAGTCGTACCATTTCGGCTACAGCCACCGCGCACATGCAGGAGTCGGCACCGCCGCTCAGACTCAGCACAAAGCCACGGCTGCGGGCCTTGCGCAGGTAATCGAACAGGGCCAGGCTCAGCGCCTGGTTCAGCTCGCGGTACTCATCGGGCGTGGGCAGCGGCTGGATTTCTTCGGCCCGCACCTGCTCTGCGTCGAAATCCACGTCTACGCATTCCATGTCCACTTCCTTGAAGCTCATGAGCTGGTTGCGCAGCAGCAGATGGCCGTTGCGGGCCACCAGAATTTCGCCGTCGTACACGGTGCGGCCCGCCTCATTGCCGAGCAGGTTGGCGTAGAGGTAGGTGCAGTTGAAGGTGCGCGAGGCCTTGGTCACCAGCTGGTAGCGCACGTCGGTCTTGCTCATGGCAAAGTGGCTCGCCGACGGATTCACAATCAGGTCTACGCGGCCCATCAGGCGGCAGGCGGGCCGCACATCGTCGGGCCGCCACGCATCCTCGCAAATCTCAAACCCGAACTTCACGCCCTGATGCTCGAAAATCAGGTCGCCGAGCGTCCACTCCTCTCCTTCCCAGCGCACCGTTGTCGTTTCGCCGGCCGGCCAGGGCTGAAAGAAGCGCGGCTCGTAGTGCACCCCGTCGTTGGCCAGAAACTGCTTGGCCGCAAAGCCCAGAATCTGCCCGTCGCGGAGCACGGCGGCCGTGTTGTAGGTGCGGTGGTTGAGCCGGACGGGCAGGCCTACTACCACGCAGATGCCCTCGGTCCAGGGCCGCACCTGCTGCAGGTGCGCCAGCGCCGACTCCGGCAGCCAGTCGCTCAGAAACAGGTCTTCGCAGTTGTAGCCCGTCAGGCAAAGCTCCGGCAGGCACAGCAGCTGCACGCCGGCGGCTTTGGCCTGCTCTATAGCTTCGCGGATGGTGCGCAGGTTGTGGGTCCAGTCAAACGGTATCTGGTTGAGGGCGGCGCCGGCAATACGCATGGAATAAGGGAATAAGGTTGAGTATGCAAATAACTCCAAATGTTTGGCTCGGGTTGCCCACCGCAGCCGGTGCGGTGAATTGCCTCGACCAGAATTCGATGCTCACCCCCTCTCCTGCTCCCGCTACTCCGCGGCCAGTGCCTGGCGTTTGCCCTGGCTGTCGACCACACTCAGCTTGCCGTTTTCTATTAGCAGCGCCTGCAGAGGTTGCCCGGCATCACACCTCTCCTGATGCGGCAAATCAATGGCAATGATTTTGCCGTGGTATAGCGGCTTGATAGCCTCCACGGGCGTGTGCCCAATTACCATCGTGGTGGCCCCATAGGTTTTGAGCACTTGGTCTACCTGCACTTCTGCGGGCTTTTCCTGGGCCAGCCCGCGGTACCAATCGGGGCTGGTGGGCGGCTGGGTTGCTTGCTTTTCCTGCGGCGTCAGGTGAGCCACCGGCACGTCGAGGCTGTAACGGGCCAGGTCGTTCAGACGAGTCAGCGGCAAGTTTTGTGCTGCCAGCTCTGGGCTGATGCCGCCATGCGCAAACAGTGTGGTTCCAATTCGCTCGACCACGTTTTTGGTGCGCAGCCAGCGGCCCAACAGGCTATGGCTGCCGTACCACTTTTCGTAGGGCAAGCCCAGTGTGTCGGCGTTTGCGCGGTATTTGCGGCGCAGGTATTTGTAGTGGCCCGTCAGGTTCATCCGTTCGTGGTTGCCCACGATGAAGTGCACCTTGCCGCCGGCCTGCACGGCTTCCTGCTCCAGCTTATACATCAGCCACAGGCACTCCGTCACGTTCAGGCCCCTATCGAAAAAGTCGCCGACCAGCACTAGGTGGCCTTGCCCGTACTGCCAGTTCAGGTTCTGGTCTACCACGCCGGCTCCGCGCAGCAGCTGTTCAAATCCTTTGAAGTTGCCTTCGATATCGGAAAGTGCCAGCAGCTTCGGCACCGCCGCGTATTCTGCCACTTCTGGTTGGGCTGGGGTTGGGCGCAGCGGCACGCGGAACTGCCGGTTCGTTTCGGATACAAAACACGTCAGCACCGCGTCGGCCTTCAGTGTATCCGTAAGCAGTTGCAGCTTCCCGTTACGCGGCGCAATCTGCCAGCTGATGAGGGTAGCGCCCTGGTAATAAACCACCGGCCCATCGGCGGCGAAACCCGAACGGTCTTTGGTAGCATTGGGCCCCTTAATCGACCAGCCCGGCAGGAAATAAAACTTGTCGATGACACCCAGCGCAATCAGCCCGATGCCGCCGCCCACATACAATATAACCAGCAGCACAATCCCTAAGAGTAGCTTTTTGACCACTGACGGTATCGTTTATTCTTTATAACAACACTATGTACTAACCATTGATCGAGTCGAAAACAACTTTCCCAACCCCAGCCGGCGCGCGGCCTGCTACACGCCGAGCGCGGCCAGCGCCCGTTCGGCGGCCAATTGCTCGGCTTGCTTCTTAGAGAGGCCCATGCCCGTAGCCACGGCTTCCCCATCCAGCAAAACGGTGGCCGAAAACTCCATCACGCCGCCGGGGCGGGCTTCGCCGTTGAGGTCGTAGCGGATGGCTTTGCCGTTGCGCTGCGCCCACTCAATGAGCTTACTTTTGAAGTTGGCCGTGGTTTCGGTGAGAGATTTCACATCCACGAACGGCTTTACGAGGCGGCTGAGCACGAATTTGCGGGCCGCTTTGTAGCCTTGGTCGAGGTATACGGCGCCCACCAGCGCTTCCAGCGCGTTGCCGTTGACGGAGCGCGAGCGGGCGGCGCGGCCCTGGCCGGGGTCCAGCTGCACCAGCTTGTCGAGGCCAAGTTTCAGCGCCAGGCCGTTCAGGCTTTCCCGGTTCACGATGCGGCTGCGCATCTCGGTCAGGAAGCCTTCCTGCTCGTACGGAAACTTGCGAAATAGATATTCGGCTACGACCGTGCCCAGCACGGCATCGCCCAGAAATTCCAGTCGCTCGTTGCTTTGGTTGCGCCCGGCCTCCGTGGCCTGCTGCTTCACCACCGAAGAGTGGGTGAAGGCTAAATGGTAAAGCCGCACGTTTTGAGGCGTGCGGCCGGTTACCGTAGCAATAGCCTGGCGGAAGGCCTTATCCTGGCCCAGCATCCGCCGAAAAAACCCGAATAAGGGCAAGCGGCTCATTGCAGTTATTCCTGAAACTTGCGGAACACCACCGAGGTGTTGTGGCCGCCAAACCCGAACGTGTTGCTCATCGCCACACGTACCTCCCGCTTCTGGGCCTCATTGAACGTAAAGTTCAGCTTGGGGTCCAGTTCGGGGTCGTCGGTGAAATGGTTGATGGTGGGAGGCACAATGCCGTGCTGAATAGCCAGAATGCTGGCTACGGCCTCAATACCGCCCGCACCGCCCAGCAGGTGGCCAGTCATGCTCTTGGTAGAGCTGATGTTGAGCTTGTAGGCGTGCTCGCCAAACACTTTCTGGATGGCTTTCACCTCAGCTCCATCGCCGAGCGGCGTGCTGGTGCCGTGCGTGTTGATGTAGTCTACCTCTTCCGGCTGAATACCAGCATCGCGCAGGGCGTTCTGCATTACCAGTACCACGCCTTCACCGGTGGGGTCCGGCGCCGTGATGTGGTACGCATCCGACGACAAGCCGCCGCCGATAATTTCGGCGTAGATCTTGGCACCACGAGCCTGAGCATGCTCATACGCTTCCAGAATCAACGCGCCGGCGCCTTCCCCCAACA
The DNA here is from genome assembly GCF_900142395.1 of Hymenobacter psychrotolerans DSM 18569. GTDB lineage: Bacteria > Bacteroidota > Bacteroidia > Cytophagales > Hymenobacteraceae > Hymenobacter > Hymenobacter psychrotolerans. Next base: position 42,704 of record NZ_FRAS01000019.1, read on the forward strand.
CGAAACCGTCACGGTCCTTGTCGTAAGGGCGAGAAGCCGACAACGCATCATCGTTCCGCTCGCTCATGGCCTTCAGCGCATTAAAGCCTCCTACCCCGGCTTCCGTAATAGCCGCTTCGGAGCCACCCGTCACCACCACGTCGGCCATGCCGAGGCGGATATAGTTGTAGGCAGCCACAATAGCGTCTGACGAAGAAGCGCAGGCGGAAGTAGTCACGAAGTTGGGCCCCCGGAAGCCATTCTTAATGGAGATGTTCCCCGACGAGCTGTCGGCAATCATCTTCGGAATGAAGAACGGGTTGTAGCGCGGAGTACCATCGCCTTTGGCGAAGTTGAAGCACTCCTCCTGGAAGGTTTTCAGCCCCCCGATACCCGAACCCCAGATGACCCCTACCCGATCCTTGTTGACGCCTTCCAGCAGGCCGGCGTCCTTGATGGCCTCGTCGCTGGCAATGACGGCGAACTGCGTGAACAGGTCCATTTTCCGACCTTCCTTGCGGTCGAAATAATCGTCCGGGTTGTAGTTTTTCACTTCGCAGGCGAAGCGGGTCTTGAACTTGCTGGCGTCGAAGCGGGTGATGGGCGCGGCGCCGCTTACACCCTGGTGCAGGCCTTCCCAGTAAGCCGGGACGGTGCTGCCTAGCGGCGTGATGGCGCCCAGGCCGGTAACGACAACTCTTCGAAAAGCCATAGGCGGGCAGAGATTACAAAAAGGCAGAAAAGCAAAACGGCCGGCGGCAGGCCGGCCGGAATGCGCAAAAACCGTAGAAAGGTGCGGCTATACTATTTAGCGTGCTCCTCGAGGTAGCTGATAGCCTGACCCACGGTGCCGATGTTTTCGGCCTGATCGTCTGGGATAGATACGTTGAATTCTTTTTCAAACTCCATGATCAGCTCCACCGTGTCGAGCGAGTCGGCACCCAGGTCGTTGGTGAACGAAGCCTCCGGAGTAACTTCCGATGCTTCTACGCCTAGTTTGTCGATGATGATGGCTTTTACTTTTTCTGCAATTTCAGACATTTCCGTGGGGGTTTAGAGAAAACTCGCCACAAATAACACCATCTTCCCTAACATTTTCAAACATCGTCCTCCGATTCTTGCCGGTACAAGATTCTGGCGGGGGTGGTTCGTTTCGGGTTGGGACGTGTGTACTTTTGCGGGCCACTGCTTCTGGGCCTGTTTATGAAAACCTTCACGCTGGACGTAGAATACGAGTGCGACTTCGACCTGTTCGGGGTGGTTTCGTCGAGCCGGGAGCATATGCTGGCGTGGCAGCTCAACCAAGCGCTGCACCTGCGCCTCGTGAAGCAGCAGGACCTGATTTATGACCTGCTCAGCCAGGGCCGGCTCGTTATCAGCAACTACCTGCACGCCACGGAACACTTCACGCTGCGCCTGCTGCGGAACCGCTCCATCGACCCCTCGGTGCTCAAAAAGCCGTTTCTGGCGCCCGACATCAAGGAATACGATTACCTGATTCAGGTAACCAACGGCAACGGCGAGTTGGCCGGCGAGGCGCTACTGGCCCGGCTTACGGCGCTGCCGGTGGTGCAGTACGCCTGCCAATTTGACCCGGATTCGTTGAAGTTTAAAGAAAATTTGCTCTTTTGAATTCCGGATGAAGCGCGAAGCTCCCGTTTCGTACATCGAATAAAGCGGCCCCGAATATGGCCCGCCCGATGCGCGAAACGGGAGCTTCGCGCTGCCTTCGAGGCCCGTTTTGCGGGCTGCTTTTCACTTGTCACCTGTCATTTTACTGCATGGAAACCCGGCCCCATTTCAATAAAACAAAAATTGTTGCCACCGTTGGCCCCGCGTCCAACACCTACGAAAAGCTGGGCATGCTCATGCGCGAAGGTGTAGATGTATTCCGCCTCAACTTCTCGCACGGCTCCCACGAAGACCACCTTGCCGTTATCAACACGGTGCGCCGCCTCAACAAGGATATGCGCATGAACGTGGGGTTGTTGCAGGACCTGCAGGGCCCCAAAATCCGCCTCGGCGAAGTAGAGGGCGGTGGCGTGGAAATAAAGGCCGGCGACAAGATCAAGCTGGTGTGCGGCGAGAAGGAAATCAGCACGGCTACGCGCCTGAGCACGATTTATCTGGGTCTGGCCCGCGACGTGAAGGCCGGCGACATGATTCTCATCGACGATGGCAAGATTGAGCTGCGCGTGCTGGCCACCGACCGGGAGCAGGAGGTAGATGTAGAGGTGATTTACGGCGGCCTCGTGAAGCCCCGCAAAGGCATCAACCTGCCCGACTCGGAAGTATCGGCGCCGAGCATGACCGAAAAGGACATTGAAGACCTGAAATTTGGCCTCGAAAACGATGTGGACTGGGTGGCGCTGTCGTTTGCGCGCCGCGCCGAGGACATCCGCTTCATTAAAACCCTGATTGCGGAGAGCGGCAAAACGGCCCGTGTCATTGCCAAGATCGAAACGCCGGAAGGCCTCAAAAACCTCGACGAAATCATTGCCATTACGGACGCCGTGATGGTGGCCCGCGGCGACCTGGGCGTGGAAGTGAAGATGGAGGAAGTACCGATGGCGCAGAAGCTCATCATTGAGAAGTGCAACAAGGCCGGCAAGCCCGTGATTGTGGCCACGCAGATGATGGAAAGCATGATTACGGCCCCTCGCCCCACCCGCGCCGAAACCAGCGACGTGGCCAATGCCGTGCTGGATGGCGCCGATGCCGTGATGCTGTCGGCGGAAACTGCCGTGGGCGCTTATCCGGCCGAGGTAATCCGCTCGATGGTAGGCACGATTATGAGTGTGGAAACGCGCCGCGAATCACTCTACCACCACTGGTTCCCCATCGACCCGACTTCGCCGTCGTTCATGGTCGACAGCGTGCTGTCGGCGGCCTGCCACCTGGCCAAAAATACGGGCGCCAAGGCCATTACCGGCATGACGCACCGCGGCTACACCGCCTTCCAGATTGCGAAGTATCGTCCCAAAGCCAACATCTTCATCTTCACCGACAACCGCTCTTTGCTCACGACGCTAAGCCTGATCTGGGGCGTGCGCGGCTTCTACTACGACCGGATGGTGAGCACCGACAGCTCCGTCTCTGACATCAAATACGTGCTGACTACCACCGGCCACCTCAACAAAGGGGACGTGTTCATCAACACGGCTTCCATGCCCATCAACGAGAAGGGCAAAACCAATATGGTGAAGGTGAGCGTAGCCTAACGGCTCATCTTGCAGCTATAGAAAAGGCCCGTCTGATGGATCAGACGGGCCTTTTCTATGAGTATAGTGCGGTTGCCTAGTGCTGCAGACGCAGTTGCTGCGGCGCTTCTCCGGCAGCCTGCACTTCCACTATATACAGGCCGCCGGGCAAGCGCTGAAGCGCAAGTGTAGCGGTGCTTTGCCCGATGGCAAGCTGCTGGCGCAGGACCGCACGCCCCAGGTTGTCGAGCACCCGGATGGCGGTGCTTGCCCGCGCCGGAGCCGGCAGTGTGAGCGTAGCGGTTTCGGCGGCCGGGTTCGGATACAGCTGGAACGTGGCCGCCGCGCGGGCAGCTTTGACCGGCAGCAGCGTAGCAAAATCAGTGCGGACACCACAGGTTTGGACCACGCCGTTGATGGTGCGGCGGGAATAGGTGAGGGTGTGTTCATACTGCGCTACCGGCCCTACTCCTTCGGCTACCAGTTGTTTCCAGCCAGCGGCATCAATACCGGGCACATACGTGTATTGGCCACTGGCAGGGTTTCCGTATAGCATTTCCTGCTGCAACAGTGCCGGACCGCCGCAGCTGCCGCCCGCCCGGGTGGGCACCACCGGATGCCCCATCATCATGGAATTTGTGCCGGGCTGTTGCGGCCTGTACTCATACGCCAGCAGGTCCGTATTAATGGGCAGCACCTGGTAGGCAGCCTGCAAGTTGCCAGCCCAACGCCCCGTACGCCGGGAGGCTGCTAGCCGCACCGTAGTAACCGGCGAAACAGTGGTGCCCAACCCCGGGCAGCCAGGCGCATTGCTGTACGCCATCTTGCTCTGCTGCCGGAATGTGTAGATGATGCTGTCGTTCGTTACTTGTCGGGCCAGCACTTTGCGCAGCAGCCACCCTTGGTAGCAGGGAAAAGAACTCATCATGATAGGCTCCTGCTCGTAACCCAACTCATCGCCGGGCTGCAGATCCAGCAGCATGAGCGGGTTGTAGTAGCTTAGGCCGGCCGGCGCGGGGCGGCGGGCCAACGTGAGCATCGAAGCGCGGGGAGAGTACACCAGCAGATTTCTGGGAGCCGACACGAGGCCATAGTTCTTGCTCAGCACCACATTAAGCCCGCTGGGGTTCCCCACCCTGAACGTTACAATAGAATCCGGCACGCCATCAATGAGAGCGGTGCCGCGCGATACGAGAGTGGTAGTCATACCAATGTCAATATCCAAGCTTGTCCAGGTCGTACCTACCGGAGCGAATGGCTTCAGAACTATCCATCTGTCCAGCACAAACGGCCCCGAGGTTCCTCCGTTCCAAAGCAGTACATAAGTTCGTTGCGCCACGTTGTAGCGCATTTGCTGCCCGAACTGGTTGTTAGGTGACTTCTGCCACGAAAAGCTGGTGGCGCGCCGCATGATACGGTTGAAGTAATACACCGAGTCGGCGCCGCTCACGCCTGCGGAGTCGAGGCGCAGCGTTAGAATGGTGTCGGCGGAGGCGCCCCGGAAGGCGTGCACGTCGCCGTTCGGCCGGAAGGGGCGCCAGTTCTGGGCCGTGGCCTGCAAACCGCACAGGCAGGCACACAGAATCAGTAAGAGGTAGAGTTTTTTCACGGAGAATGAGCTTACAGGTACAGAAAAAAGGATAAGCCGAAAAGATAGAGAATATTCGATACAAATAAAACGCGAGAAGGCCCCGCACTTGCGCACGGGGCCTTCTCTATAAAAAGAGCAGAAAGTTACTGGTGCTGCTTAGGCGGCCAGCGACTTCACGAACTTAGCCAGCTTCGACTTGTTGTTGGCGGCTTTGTTCTTGTGGATGATGTTCTTTTTGGCCAGACGGTCCAGCATCGACGATACTTTCTTCAGCAGCTCCTGAGCGGCCGTAGCGTCGGTGGTGCCACGCAGCTTCTTGATAGCTGTGCGGGTAGATTTAGCCTGGTAACGGTTCAGCACGCGCTTAGCTTCGTTGGAACGGATGCGCTTGAGGGCTGACTTGTGATTTGCCATGAGTAGGAGAAATGAACGTTCTGCTCGGTTTCAATTCGGATTGGGTGGGCAAAGGTAAGGCTTTGAATGGAAAGTGCAAACTGTCGGGCCCGAATTTCACTGGGTGGTTTGTGCAAGCCACTCCGGTTTCTGCCGCTGTTGAAAGTAGGCATGCCGAACTTTTTTAATCAAAATGGGTTGAAAAATGAGCCTAAAACCCTAAATTCTACACCTGCACCACCCGGCAATTCCAGCCTCATCTTTTACGCGGCGCTGCCACCCTGCCCCATGCCTCTCGTTACCGAATCCCGCTATCAGCCACCCTTTTACCTGTTCAATGGCCACTTACAGACCATTGTACCCAGCCTGTGGCGGGAAGTGCCCGACGTGCGCTATCAGCGCGAACGGGTAGAAACCAACGACGGTGACTTTCTGGACCTCGACTGGTCGCGGCTGACCGACCAGATAGCGGATACGCTCTGTATTGTGTCGCATGGGCTGGAAGGCGACGCGGGGAGGCCGTACGTACGGGGCATGGTGCGCGCCCTAAACCGGGCCGGCTTTGACGCGCTGGCCTGGAACTACCGCAGCTGCAGCGGCGAAATGAACCGCCTGCTCCGCTCCTACCACCTCGGCGACACCAACGACCTGGATTTTGTGGTGCGCCACGCCCTGAGCAAGCTGCGCTACCGTCGCGTATTCCTGACCGGCTTTTCGGCCGGCGGCAACGTAACGCTGAAGTACTTAGGCGAGCAGCCGGAGCGGGTGCCGCGCGAAGTGGAACGCGCCGCCGTTTTCTCCGTCCCAACTGACCTAAAGGCCAGCTCCTACCACATTGCCCGGTTCGAAAACCGAGTCTATCTGAAGCGTTTCCTGAAAACGCTACGCGAAAAGATGCGCCAGAAAGCCGCCCTTCTCCCCGACCAGGTAGACCTCACCGACCTCGACCTGCTCCAGGATTTCCCACAGTTCGACGACCGGTTTACGGCGCCTATGCACGGCTTCAAATCGGCGGAGGAGTACTACGAACACGCCAGCTCCGGGCGCTACCTGAGCGGCATCCGCATCCCGACGCTGCTCGTCAACGCTCAGAACGACCCGTTTCTGCCGCCCACCTGCTTCCCCCGCGACGCTGCAGCGCACAGCGAGTTCGTGTTCCTGGAAACGCCTTCCGACGGCGGCCACGTCGGTTTTGGCGAAGGCACGCCCGATGGTGAGTATTACTCGGAACGCCGCGCCGTGGAGTTTCTGACGGCGGAAGTGCCAGGGTAGTAGTGGTAGTAAGAATTCTTGCTTAACGCAATGTGAGTTATAAGCGCGGCCTTGGAAAAGTGGCGATTTTCGTCCTTGCCTAATTTTTGTTGCTGGTATAGCACTTCTGCTTGATACTACCCATCATCTTCAGTTGTCCAATAGTTAGGTATTCTCTTTTTGGCCGGAAACTCTTCCAAATCACTGATATGGTCTGTTTGGTGGAAAATATCCTTAATCAACCAGCTTTGTAATGTATCTGCCCACAGCGAGCCGTAGACATAAGCTTGGTTGATATCTTTGTTCTTATAATAAACTGGTGTAAGGAAGTATACCGGATTAGTATGGTTGTCAACTATCATAAAGTAGAAATCATTAATTGGAAAGACAAAGGGAATTCCTTCCTCCTTTATCTTGCTTATGGTTAACCCTTTAATAACTAATCTCTCCTCTATAGCCTGCTTTATTTGAGTAAGGTGCTCCGGGTAAGAGAAGTAGATGGGGGCATAGGAATAGGGCAAGCCTTCCTCTCCATAAATATTTACGCCTGGCAAATCAGTACCATTCATCACTCGATAAAAAGCAATCAACTCTTCAGGGAACTCGAATCCTACTTCCCGCTGAAAGTCAAGCAGCTCTTGCTTTGTCAAACCGGGCCGCCATTTTGTTCCTTTTTGATGTTGCAGCCCATATGCTTCCCTATCTAGTTCTAGTTCAGCAAAATGCTTTTCGCTCTGAGCTTTAAACAAAGTCATAAACTCGCTGAAAGCAGTATTATAATTCATCGTGTATAAGGCTACTGGTGAGCGTGGGCCTAAGGTAGTATGATGCAGAAGCGCAGCAGGCCTTTTATGTGTTGATAACGACGGTTATAACTTGTAAAAGGCCTACCTATTCCACTACTGCGGCTATACTGCTGCCCGGCTTGCTGTATGTGCTACTAAGCCACCTAGCGTCGTGCTTCCTGCTCCAGCTACGGGTTGAGTGCCTTCACGAGCCCCTCCTATTCTGGCCTCACCGAGTTAGTAGGCACAAACACCACCTTCTTCGTCTCGAAGAATTCTTCAGTATAAAAGTCGCTCAGGTTGTACACTGTGGCTTTGAGGCCGGATTCTTCGATTTCCTCGGTCAGGTCGCCGCCTTTGAGGTAGTAGAGGCCGCTGGTGGCGTCGCCGTTGGGCTTGTAGCGGTGCGCAATCCAGGTGTGGAAGGTGGCGAGGCGGGCCACGGCGCGGCTCACCACGTAGTCGTACTTGGTGCGCAGCTGCTCGGCCCGGATCTGCTCAGCCGTGACGTTGGTGAGGTTCAGGTCGCGGGCCATTTCCTGTACCGCGTGTATCTTTTTGCCAATGCTGTCGACGAGGTGAAACTTCACTTCCGGGAACAGAATAGCCAGCGGCAGGCCCGGCAGACCACCACCCGTGCCTACATCCAGCACCGAGCTGCCGGCCGGAAACTCAATCACCTTGGCAATGCCCAGCGAGTGCAGAAAGTGGCGCTCCGCGAGGTTGTCCACATCAGTGCGGGCCACTAGGTTGAGCCGCTCGTTCCAGCCGCGAAACTCGGTATCGAGCTGGCTGAACAGCTTGCGCTGGTGGTCGGTGAGGTGCGGGAAGTAGTGGTTGATGATGTGCATGGTGCGGCAAAGGTAAACACGTCCGTCATTCCTCATCTGTCATCCTGAGCGGAGCGAAGGACCTTACCACATTGTGAACATCCGTTGTAACAACGACTCTTGCTAACATGACAAGATCCTTCGCTCCGCTCGGGATGACAGGCAAGAAAAAGTAAGCATAAAAAAAGCCCCGACCTGCGCCGGGGCTTTTCACTTATATAATTTCTTTTTTGTTCTTCACCATGTCATAGAGCAGCTCGCGGGCGCGGTGCAGCTGGGCTTTCACGGTGCCGAGCGGGGCTTTCAGCTCCTGCGCTATTTCCTCGTAGCTCAACTCATCGAAGTAGCGCAACGTTACGAGGCGCTGGTACTTGTCGGGCAGCCGCGACACCACGTGCTGCATGATTTCGATTTTCTGGTTCTTGATGGTCGTCTCCTGCGGGTTCAGGTTCTGGTCGCGGAAGTCGATGGTAATTTCGTCGCCGTTGTCGATTTTGATGGCCGAGTCAATCGACATCGTCTTGATTTTATTCTTCCGAATAAAGTCGATGCAGTTGTTGGTAGCAATGCGGAACAGCCAGGTGCTGAAGGCAAACTCGGGGTTGAACTTGTGCAGGTTGCGGAAGGCTTTGGCGAAGGCTTCGATGGTGAGGTCCTCGGCATCATCGGGGTTGCGCACCATCTTCAGCACTACGTGGTACACCGGCTTCTTATAGATCTGCATCAGCTCGGCGTAGGCCTTCTCATCACTATTCTCCACGGCCGCCCGAATCAGCTTGAAATCGTGCTTGGCTTTAGCGGAGAACTGTTTTTCCTGATTGTTTACTTCCATCGGAGGGTGCGGTAGAGGAACAGCGACATTCCCAGAGCGAAATAATAAAAAAAGTAGACAACGTCCAGCACGGGCAGCAACGCCACCGGCAACGGGTCGTCGAGGCGCCGGCTGAGGCGCTGATAGGTGAAGCAGACCATTGCAGTACGCACCACCCACAGCCCGGCCAAAGGTATCCAATCGGGCCGGGAAAACAGCGCCGCAGCGCTGACCCCATAGAAAAGCAGATTGCTCCCTATAAAGTTTCCCAGCCGCAACCTGTCGGAAAGCCGGTAGCGCCGGCCCGCCGACAAATGCCGCCGCTTTTGCCGCCACCAGGCCGTCCAGGTTTGGGACGGTTCGGAGAGGGTATGAGCGCCTGGCTCGGCCACCACCGCCACCCGCGCGCCCCGGGCCACGGCGTCCTGCACCAGCAGGTCGTCGTCGCCGGAGAGGCTGCGGATATGGGAGGCAAAGCCCTTGGTGGAAGTGAAGACCTGCCGGGTGTAGGCCAGGTTGCGGCCCACGCCCATGTAGGGCTTGCCCCGCCACGCGAAAGACAGATACTGTCCGCCGGTGAGCAGGGTTTCAAACCGGATTAATTTATTTAGAAACCCTTCTTCCGGGGCATACGCCGAGTAGCCCAGCACCATATCAGCAGGCTGCCGAAAACCGTGCTGCATCCGGCTGAGCCAGTGATTGGTAGCCGGAATGCAGTCGGCGTCGGTGAAGAGCAGCTGCGGATAGCGCGCCGTTTTGATGCCCAGCGTGAGGGCGTATTTTTTGGGCGCCAGGCCGGCGGGCGTGCGGTCTATGGTCACGAGGCGCACGTTGGGGTAATACTGCACCAGCTGCTGCACATACAGAAACGTGTCGTCGCTGGAACGGTCGTCGATGAGCACGATTTCGAAGCCGGCCGGGTACTCCTGCTGGAGCAGCAGCGGCAGCAGGCGGCGCAGGTTTTCGAGCTCATTGTGGGCACACACCAGCACCGATACCGGCTGCGCGGCGGCCTCATCGGGCTCCGGCTCGGGCGGACGGTTGGCGAAGGGTAGGAAGTAGTAGGCGGCGTAGTACAGCTGCACCAGCACGCAGGCCAGCAGCAGCCAGATGGCCGGGGAAAAATCGAACAACAAAACGCGAACAGTGAATTAGCCCGCAAAAGTAGGCATTCGGGGCGGGTGGAGTACCTTTGCAGCGGGCTTAGTTAGCGGCGGCAGCCCACCTGTTTGCAGCGTGTTGCATTCCGGACGACCAACTACCTGCCTGCTGCCCGCCCCGACAACTCACTCCTTCGCATGACCTTCGACCTCGTAGCCAACGACCCGCACACCAAAGCCCGCGCCGGCGTGGTGCACACGGCCCACGGCGCCATAGAAACCCCCATTTTCATGCCCGTCGGGACGGCCGGCACCGTGAAGGCCGTGCAGCAGCGCGACCTGAAAGACGACGTGCAGGCCCAGATTATCCTCGGCAACACCTACCACCTCTACCTGCGCCCCGGCCTGGACGTGCTGCAAAAAGCCGGCGGCCTGCACAGGTTCAACGGCTGGGACCGGCCTATTCTCACCGACTCGGGCGGCTACCAGGTGTACTCGCTCAGCGGCACGCGCAAAATCAAGGAGGAGGGCGTGAAGTTTCGCTCCCACATTGATGGCTCGCAGCACCTGTTTTCGCCGGAAGGCGTGATGGACATTCAGCGCACCATCGGGGCCGACATCATCATGGCCTTTGATGAGTGCACGCCTTGGCCCTGCGAGTACGACTACGCCGCCCGCTCCCTCGACATGACGCACCGCTGGCTCAAACGCTGCATTCAGCGCTTCGACAGTACCGAGGGCCACTATGGCTACCAGCAGACGCTGTTCCCGATTGTACAGGGCTCCACGTTCAGGGATCTGCGCATCAAGTCGGCGGAGTTTATTGCCGAGCAAGGCCGGGAGGGCAACGCCATTGGCGGCCTGAGCGTGGGCGAGCCGGCCGACATGATGTACGAAATGACCGAGCTGGTCTGCGACATTCTGCCTCAGGACAAGCCGCGCTACCTGATGGGCGTGGGCACGCCGGCCAATATCCTGGAAAATATTGCGTTGGGCGTGGATATGTTCGACTGCGTGATGCCGACCCGCAACGCCCGCAACGGCATGCTGTTCACCACGCAGGGCATCATGAACGTGACCAACAAGAAGTGGGAAACCGACTTCGAGCCGATTGATGCCGAACTGGGTGGCTACGTCAGCACGTTTTACTCGCGCAGCTACGTGCGGCACCTGTTTCAGAGCAAGGAAATGCTGGGCCCGCAGATTGCCTCCATCCACAACCTGACCTTCTACCTGTGGCTCGTGAAGCAGGCCCGCCAGCAGATTCTGGCCGGCACGTTCCGCGAGTGGAAGGAGAAGATGGTGAAGCAGGTGATGACGCGGCTGTAAGGAGTAAACCCAACTCGTCCTGCCTGGTCTGGTGCCCGCGAAATCGAAGCACCTTGCTGGTATGGCGACTTACATTGTACCCCTACGTCGGCGCGCCCGATGCTTCGGCAGGCGCCGCATACCGTTCAGATAGTTTGTTCATCCGCTATGCTTCGGATTCTCGACAAATACATTCTCAAGAAATTCCTCACGGCCTTCTTCTTCACGGTGGTGGTGCTGGTGATGGTGATTTGCGTGATTGACTTCACGGAGAAGAACGACGACTTTATCCAGCACAACCTGGGCGCGTGGAAGATTATCACGGAGTATTACGTGAACCTGTTTCCGTACTACGCCAACCTGCTCTCCCCTATCACGGTGTTTATAGCGGTGGTATTCGTGACGGCCCAGCTGGCGGCGCGCACCGAAATTGTGGCCATTCTGGCTTCCGGCGTGAGCTTTAAGCGGCTGCTGGTGCCTTACATGATGGGCAGCTTGGTACTGGCCGTGGTTACGGTGGCCCTGACGGGCTGGATTATTCCGAACGCCAACAAAACGCGGGTGGAATTTGAGCGCCGCTACATCAAAAACCCCTACCGCTTCAGTGGCCGCAACGTGCACATCAAGGTGGGGCCGACGAGCTACGCCTTTATGGAAAGCTACGACAACGTGAACAACGTAGGCTACAAGTTTGCGCTCGAAACCATTGAGGGCACGCTGCTCAAGCGCCGCATGACGGCCGAGGCCATCACCTGGGACTCTACGAAGCGGGCCTGGCGCCTGACGCCGCAGCTGGTGCGCACCTTCCGGGGGCAGCAGGAAACGCTGCTGGCACTGCCCGCCCGCGACACTACGCTCAACTTGTATCCCAAGGATTTTGCCAGCACCTACCGCCTCAGCGAAACCCTGACGCTGCCCGAGCTCAACGCCTTCATTCAGCAGAAAATAGATCGGGGCGCCTCGGACACGCAGATTTACCTGAGCGAGAAATACGAGCGGTACGCCTATCCGTACGCCATTTTCATCCTCACCATCATCGGCGTGATTATGAGTGCGCGCAAAAGCCGGGCGGGCGTGGGCGGGCAGATTGCGCTGGGCTTCGTGCTGGCTTTTGTGTTCATCATCTTCGTGATTCTGAGCCGCAACTTCGCGCAGGTCGGCTCCCTTTCGCCGCTGCTGGCCGCCTGGATTCCCAGCATCGTTTTCACCGGCATCGGGCTGGTGCTCTACCGTATCGTCCCCCGGTAGCTTCATTGAGTGAATGAGTGAATGAGTGAATGGCGGAAGCTTCCTCACCTGGTTATTCACTCATTCTCTCATTTACCCATTCACTCAATGCTAAAAGACTACCTGCGCCTGCATTTTATTGTCCTGCTCTGGGGCTTCACGGCCATACTGGGCAAGCTGATTTCGGTGCCGCCGGTGGAGCTGGTGTTTTGGCGGACGCTGCTGGCAGCCGCCGGACTGTTGGGCCTGCTGGCCGTGCGCCGGCAGCCGTGGCGGATGCCGGCCGGCGAGGCGCTGCGTCTATTGGGCGTGGGCGCGCTGGTGGCAGCTCACTGGATTACGTTTTTTCTGGCCGCGCGCCTCTCGTCGGTGAGTGTGTGTCTGGCCGGTATGGCCACGCTGGCCCTCTGGACGTCGTTGCTGGAGCCGCTGCTCCTGTGGCGGCGGGTGCGGTTCTACGAGGTGGGGCTGGGCCTGCTCACGATGGTCGGCCTGTACATTGTGACGCAGGCCGTGTACAGCCACCCCACGCCGGCTGCGGACTGCGCGGTTCCGGAACACGGGCAGCTGCTGGGGCTGGGCGTGGCGGTTATTTCGGCGGGCCTGTCGGCGCTGTTCAGCGTGCTGAACTCCACGCTGGTGAAGCGCCACACGCCCATGCGCCTGACGCTCTATGAAATGGCCGGCGCCTGCCTGAGTATTGTGCTGTTTATGCCCGTCTACAGCCACTATTTCACGGAAGGCCGCGGCCTGCAGCTGGCCCTGAGCGGCTACGACTGGCTGTGGATGTTTCTACTGGCCGGCGCCTGCACGGTGTACGCCTTCTCTTCCTCCGTCGAGTTGATGAAGCGGATTTCGGCCTTTGTCGTGAACCTGACCATCAATCTGGAGCCGGTGTATGGCATCTTGCTGGCCGTGGGCATGTACACGCTCCGGGTGCCGGGTTTCGGGCAGGAACGGCTTTCCACGGGCTTCTACATCGGTACGCTGGTCATTCTGCTCAGCGTACTCATCCATCCGGTGCTCGACCAGTGGAACAAGCGCCGCCAACACAAAGCAGAAGCCGCCGAGGCTATAGTATAGCTACAGGCGTCCGTCCCAAACCAAGTATTCCTTCGGCAACTCTAGTTGCGGCGGTTGCTCCTGGCCCGGGAACAGGCCGTACACGGCCGAGCCGGAGCCGGAAAGGCTGGCGTAGGTGGCCCCGGCGGCGTACAATGCCTGCTTGATTTCGCCTAGCATGGGGTAGAAAGGTGTCAGGGCATCTTCAAAATCGTTGCTGACGGTGTCGCGCCAGGTTTCGAGGGGTTGGGCCAGCGCCTGCCGTAACTCGTGGCGCGGCGCACGGGGCGTCACGCGGCTGTAGGCCTCCGCCGTGCTGATGTGCAGCCCCGGGTACACCACTTTGCAGGCGGTACCGGTCAGATCAAGGCTGATATTTTCGAATACGTCGCCTTTTTCGTATGCAAAAACCGGCTTGTTCTGGATGAAAAAGGCGCAGTCGGAACCCAGCCGGCGGGCGTAGCCTTCCAGGGTTTCCGCCGGCAGATGCAGGGCAAACAGGTCGTTCAGCGCCTTCAGCGCAAACGCCGCATCGGCGGAGCCACCACCCAGCCCCGCCCCGATGGGCACTACTTTGTGCAGGTGCATCTGCACGGGCGGCAGCTCAAAATCGGCGCGCAATAGCTCGTAGGCGCGGCGGCACAGGTTGGTGGCCGGGTCGCCGGGCACCGGAATGCCGGTGAGGCTGAGCGTAGTTTCGGGGCCGGCGGCCGGCAGCACTTCCAGCGCATCAGCCCACGGCAGCGGCACAAACACCGATTCGAGGTTGCGAAAACCGTCGGGGCGCACCGCCGTGACGTAGAGGCCGAGGTTGAGTTTGGCGTTCGGGAAAACGAGCATGCAATAGAAGCTTTTTGGGCCGGCCGCTGGTCTTGCTTTCTATCTGTGTGGGCCGGGCCACCGGAAGGCGCAAGCTAAAGCGAAGAAGTGAAACTCGCGCCACGGCCGCATTTCCTTCTATTTTTGGCCTTCACCCGCCCTGTTTGCTTAACTGCCCCTATGTCCGTTGCTGAATCTGCCGGCTGGTACCGTCGCTGGGGCAAGCGCACCCTGGATGTGCTGCTGGCTGCTCCATTGCTGCTACTGGCGCTGCCGCTGCTGCTCCCGGCGGCGCTGGCGCTGGCTGTGCAGAACGGTGGGCCCTGGCTGTTCCGGCAGTTGCGGCCGGGCCTGCACGAGCGCCTTTTTCCGCTCTATAAGCTCCAGACCATGACTTCTGCCCGCGACCAGCACGGCCAGCTGCTGCCCGATGCGCAGCGTTTGCCGCGCCTGGGCCGCTGGCTGCGGGCCACTTCCCTCGATGAGCTGCCGCAGCTCTGGAACGTGCTGCGCGGCGACATCAGCCTGGTTGGCCCCCGGCCGCTGCTGCCCGAATACCTGCCGCTGTACTCGCCGGAGCAGGCCCGCCGCCACGCGGTGCGGCCCGGCATCACGGGCTGGGCCCAGATAAACGGCCGCAACGCCATCAGCTGGGAGCAGAAATTCCGCTACGATGTCTGGTATGTCGAGAACCTGAGCATTGCGCTGGACCTGCGCATTCTGGTCCGTACGGCCGGCCGCGTGCTGCGGGCCCACGATATCAGCGCCCCCGGCCACGCTACCACCAAGGCCTTTCGGGGCACTTCCTCCTCCCCCGACTCTTCACTATGACGCCTGCCTCTACTCTTTCCGCCGCGCCCGCTGCCGGCGCTCCACTCCTGCCCCTGGTGATTTTCGGAGCTGGCGGACTGGGCCGCGAGGTGCTGGTACTGGTGCGCCAGATCAACGAGCGGAACCCCACCTGGGAGCTGCGGGGCTTCTACGACGACGTGCGCCCCGCTGCCGAAACCCTCCATGGTCTGCCGTATCTGGGCACCGCCGCCGACCTGAACGCCACCGCTACGCCGCTGCACGTGGTGGTGGCCGTGGGCAGCAGCCAGGGGCGGGCTGTGGTGGTGCATCGGCTAACATCCCTGCACCTTTCCTTCCCTGTTCTCATTCATCCCGGCGTGGCCTGCGCCCCCTACCAGCAGCTGCAGTTCGGGCCGGGCTGCGTTGTTGCCCAGGGCTGCATCCTGACGACGGATATCACGCTGGGCCGCCATGTACTGCTCAATTTGGGCTGTACCATCGGCCACGATGCCGTGCTGGAAGACTTTTGCTCCCTGATGCCGCACGCCAACGTGGGCGGCGAAGCGCTTCTGGAAACCGGCGTATATCTGGGCACCAATGCCACCGTTATCAACCGGGTGCGTGTCGGGGCCCGCACCACCATCGGGGCCGGGGCCGTAGCCGTACGCGACGTGCCCGCCGACTGCACGGCTGTGGGCGTGCCGGCGCAGCGCATCAAGTAGCATGTAGGGTAGCCTGGCTTCCACGCTGCCGGCCGGCAGGCCCGCCAAAGTGCCGGCAGCACGTTCCAGGCTCGGCCGCTGCTACCTTTGCCCTATGCGCAGTCAGGACCACGACCGAATTTATCTTTCTCCTCCCCACCTCGGCCGCCACGAGCTGAATTACCTGCACAAGGCCATCGAGGACAACTGGGTGGCTCCGGCCGGCCCTAATCTGACCGGGTTTGAGCGCGACATCTGCGAGTACACCGGCGCGGCTCATTGCGTGGCACTTAGCTCTGGCACGGCGGCCATTCATCTGGGTCTGAAGCTGCTGGGCGTCGGCCCCGGCGACGAAGTGCTGTGCCCATCATTCACGTTTGTGGCCACGGCCAACCCGATTGTGTACCTGGGGGCCAGTCCGGTTTTTATTGACAGCGAGGCGGAAACCTGGAACCTGTGCCCCGAGCGGCTGCGCGAAGCCATGGAAGACCGGATTCGGCTTGGCAGGCGGCCCAAGGCGCTCATCATCGTGCACCTCTACGGCATGCCCTGCAAGTTGCGCGAAATCCTGGCTGTTGCCGCTGAATTTTGCGTTCCGGTGCTGGAGGATGCGGCCGAAGCGCTGGGCAGCCGCTACGAAGGGCAGCCGCTGGGTACCTTCGGGACAGTTGGTGTTTTCTCCTTCAATGGCAACAAAATCCTGACGACCAGCGGCGGCGGCGCTTTGGTAACCAACCATGCTGACTGGGACCAGAAAGCCCGCTTTTGGGCCACGCAGGCCAAAGACCCGGCCCCTTACTATCAGCACTCCGAAATCGGCTACAACTACCGCCTCAGCAACCTGCTGGCCGGCATCGGGCGCGGGCAGATGGAGCTGCTGGAAGACCGGGTGAAGCGCCGCCGCGAAATCTATGGGTGGTATCAGCAGCATCTGAATGGTGTTTCCGGCCTGTCCTTTGGCCCCACTGAGCCGACCGGCGGCCGCTCCAACCGCTGGCTCACCTGCGTGTTGCTGAACCCGGCCGAAACCACCGTCACGCCGGAGCGGCTGCGCCCGCATCTGGAAACCCGCAACATCGAAAGCCGCCCACTCTGGAAGCCGCTGCACTTGCAGCCGCTCTTTGCCAACGCGCCGATGTACGGCGGTGAGGTATGTACTACTTTGTTCGAGCAGGGTTTGTGCCTTCCCTCCGGTACTGCCATGCAGGACAGCGAGTTGCAACGGATTGCAGAAGCTATTACTGGTGCCTTCTAACGGCACTTCCCCGCCACCCAACTGGCATTTCTAGTACATAAAGTTCATTTGCTAGTTTATAACGCACAAAACTACGCCAGACTAGCATAAAGCGAAATCATGTCCCATTCAGCTGAATGAGCGTTTTTGTATGGTGCTATCAGCCCAAGTGCCATTTTTCAGACATAGCATGCGCCATGCGCTGGCAACAGCTTTACCGCAACGCCTGCTGCAGATCTGCCAGCAACTCCTCCACCGGCTCTATCCCCACCGACAGGCGCACCAGTCCCACCGTAATGCCCAGGTCAGCTTGCTGCTCCGGCGTCAGGTAGCGGTGCGAAGTACCCAGCGGATACGACAGCGACGAATCGACGCCCGCCAGGGAAGGCGCGAACGGGAACCGCTGGCTCCGTTGCATAAAGCGGTTTACCACCGCTGCATCATCGGCCAGCAGCACCGACATCATGCCACCGAACAGCCCGTGGCCCTGCTCCTTGGCCAGCGCGTGCTGCGGATGGTCGGGCAGGCCGGGGTAATACACGGCCCGCACGCCGGGCTGCTCCTGCAGAAACTCCGCTATGGCCAAGGCATTGTGGCTGTGCGCAGGCATGCGCAGATGCAGCGTTTTGAGGCCGCGCATGGCCAGCCAGCTTTCCATTGGGCTTAGCGTGAGGCCATACAGCACCCCAATCTGCTTGAGCCGCGCCGCCGTTTCGGGGTCTGCCGCTACCACGGCGCCGGCTGTTACATCGGAGTGGCCGGCAATGTATTTCGTGACGCTGTGCAGCACAATATCTACGCCCAGCGTTAGCGGCTTGGTCAGCATAGGCGTCGCAAAAGTATTGTCCACCACCAGTTTCAGGCCCAGCTGGTGGCATTCGGTGGCCAGCCGGCGCAAATCGGCGACGCGCAGCAGTGGGTTGCTCATGGTTTCGGCCAGCAGCAGGCGCGTGGTAGGCTGCACAAACTGCTTCAAGTCGTAGAGCTGCTCAAACGGCACATACGTCACCGCAATACCCATTCGGCTCAGCTCATTATTCAGCAACGACGACGAGCCGCCGTAGATATCCGCCGCGCACAGCACATGGTCGCCGGCCTGGCAGCAGGCCAGCAGCGCCGCGAAGATGGCCGCCATACCCGAGCCCGTAGCAATAGCCCCGGCACCGCCTTCCAGCCTGTTCACGGCCTCCGCCAGCTCGTCTGAGTTCGGGTTGCCGTTGCGCGAGTACAGGTAGCGGCTGCCCGGCTCCCCAAAGTAGAGCTCCAGCTCATTCAGATCCTCGAACTTGAAAACAGACGTCTGATAAATCGGGGTGATTTTGGGAATGATTTCCATAGAATACAGCGAAAGGAAACGCGGGGAAGAGTGGGCCGAAAGACGAATATGACCACGCAAAAGCTGCAGTCGGAACGGTTGAGCAGAAAACAAAAAAGCCTTTCCCGCAAGAGGAAAGGCTTTTCAGTCCGTGCTGAATGCCACTTACGCCGAAGCGCCTTCGGCCAGCACGATTACGTTGTTGCGCAGTACTTCTACCACGCCGCCCTCAATGTGAAAAGAGGCAGCACCGCCGTTGAGCACAACGTTGCCTTCTTTCAGTGCCGAAATCAGCGGAGCGTGGTTGTTGAGAACCTCAAACAGACCATCGGTACCCGGAAACTGGGCCGACGTAACCTCGCCTTCAAATACTTTCCGGTCCGGCGTGATGATTTCCAGATGCATATGCTTGGCTGTTGATTGTTAGGAGTTGCCTGGCGGAAACTGACTGTTGATCAATCAATTCCCGCCAGTCAACTACCAATTACTTGGCTTCGGCTACCAGCTTCTCGCCCTTGGCTACGGCATCTTCGATGTTGCCTACCAGGTTGAAAGCGGCTTCCGGCAGGTGGTCGTGCTTGCCGTCGATGATTTCGTTGAAGCCGCGGATGGTGTCCTTGATGTCAACGAGTACACCTTTGAGGCCGGTGAACTGCTCAGCCACGAAGAAGGGCTGCGACAGGAAGCGCTGCACGCGGCGGGCGCGGTTTACTACCTGCTTGTCCTCTTCGGAGAGTTCGTCCATACCCAGGATGGCGATGATGTCCTGCAGTTCCTTGTAGCGCTGCAGAATCTCCTTCACGCGCTGCGCGGTGTTGTAGTGCTCGTCGCCGAGCACGGCGGCCGACAGAATGCGCGAGGTGGAGTCCAGCGGGTCAACGGCCGGGTAGATGCCCAGCTCGGCGATTTTGCGGCTCAGTACCGTCGTGGCATCCAAGTGAGCGAAGGTGTTGGCCGGAGCCGGGTCAGTCAAGTCATCGGCAGGCACATAAACGGCCTGTACCGACGTGATGGAACCGCGCTTGGTGGAGGTAATCCGCTCCTGCATGGCACCCATTTCGGTAGCCAGCGTGGGCTGGTACCCTACGGCCGACGGCATCCGGCCCAGCAGAGCCGATACTTCGGAACCTGCCTGCGTGAAGCGGAAAATGTTGTCGATGAAGAACAGGATGTCGCGGCCGGCGCCGGTGCCATCACCGTCGCGGAAGCTTTCGGCAATCGTCAGACCCGACAGGGCTACGCGGGCACGCGCTCCGGGAGGCTCGTTCATCTGGCCGAACACGAGGGTCGCCTGCGACTTCTCCATCTCGACCATGTCTACTTTGCTCAGGTCCCAGCCGCCTTCTTCCATCGAGTGCTTGAACTCCTCGCCGTAGCGAATGATGTTGGCTTCGATGAATTCGCGCAGCAGGTCATTGCCTTCGCGGGTACGCTCACCTACACCGGCAAACACCGACAGACCCGAGTAGGCCTTGGCTACGTTATTGATGAGTTCCTGAATCAGCACGGTTTTGCCTACACCGGCACCACCGAACAGACCAATTTTACCGCCCTTTACATAAGGAGCAAGCAGGTCAATTACTTTAATGCCGGTGAAGAACACTTCCGAGGAAGTAGCCAGCTCTTCGAAAGCCGGAGCCTGACGGTGAATCGGCAGGCGCGTGGTGCTCGTGGGCTGCGGAATGCCGTCGATGGCATGGCCGATTACGTTGAACAGACGGCCTTTGATGCTGTCGCCGGTAGGCATAGAGATGGGCGCGCCCAGGTCACGCACTACAGCACCGCGGGTCAGGCCCTCGGTCGAGTCCATGGCGATGGTGCGGACCCGGTCTTCGCCCAGGTGCTGCTGGCACTCCAGGATAACTACCTGGCCGTTGTCTTTCACGACTTCAAGAGCGTCGAGAATGTTGGGGAGCTTGGAGCCTTCACCCGCGAAGCTCACGTCCACAACTGGACCGATAACCTGGGTGATTTTGCCGGTATTCGCCATTACGTTTTATGTATGGATGGGATGCAACTTTTCAGGGCGCAAAACTACGGCTTAATCCCCGCACGGCCAAAGTCAGAAGGGCAGGAAAGTTTTAGCATAACATTAAGCGGGGTCTTTCCCTGAAAATCAGGCACTCAGGCCCTGTAAAAGGCCTTTACCGGGCTACGAAGGCCAAAATTTCTGAAAAAATATTTCGACGAAAGTTTGCCTTGAATAAAAGCCGTAGTACATTTGCACACCCAAACGGCACACCGGCAACGGAAAACGAATGGGAAATTGTCCGATGGTGTAACTGGCAACACGCTTGATTTTGATTCAAGAAAGTCCAGGTTCGAGCCCTGGTCGGACAACCGACTAAGCAAAGCGAAAGGCGCTGATTCTTCCTCTCCCGGAAGAGTCGGCGCCTTTCGCTTTTTATTTTTCTTCCTTCCCCTACCCCATGTCACAGCAGGTAAAAATCTTCGCGGGCAACGCCTCCCACGAACTGGGTCTGAAAATCGCCGAAGCCTTCGGCCAGCCACTCGGCGACCTGAGCATTCAGCGTTTCGCCGATACGGAGCTGGGCCCCAGCTTCAATGAAAGCGTGCGGGGCTGCGCCGTGTTCCTGATTCAGAGCACCAACCCGCCGGCCGAAAATCTGGTGGAGCTGGCCCTGATGGTGGATGCCGCCAAACGCGCCTCTGCTTATAAGGTGAATATTGTGATGCCGTACATGGGCTATGCCCGCCAGGACCGCAAGGATAAGCCGCGCGTGAGCATCGGGGCCAAAGTGGTGGCCAACATGATTCAGAGCGTGGGCGCCGACCGCCTGGTGACCTGCGACCTGCACGCCGGCCAGATTCAGGGGTTCTACGATATTCCGGTAGACCACCTCGACGGCGCCACCGTGACGGCGCCTTATATCAAGAGCCTGAACCTCGACAATCTGATTTTTGCTTCGCCCGATGTGGGCGGTGTGGTACGGACCCGGGCCTTCGCCAAGAAATTCGGGGCCGAAATAGTAGTCTGCGACAAAATGCGCCTGCGAGCCAATGAAATTGCGTCCATGCAGGTAATCGGCGACGTAACGGGCATGAACGTGGTACTGGTAGACGACATCGTGGATACGGCCGGCACCATCTGCAAAGCCGCTGAGCTGCTGATGGAGCGCGGAGCCAAATCGGTGCGGGCCGTGATTACGCACGGTGTGCTTTCGGGCCCGGCGCACGAGCGAATCCGCAACTCGGCCCTGGAGGAGTTGGTAATTACTGATACGCTGCCGCTGAAGGAGGAGAACCACAAAATCAGGGTTATTTCCCTGGCACCGCTTTTCGCCTCAGCCATCCGCAACGTGGTGTCGCACGAGTCGATTAGCTCGCTGTTTGTGTAAAGCCATGCTGCAATATAAGCCCAGGGTCTTATAAATTGATTTATAAGACCCTGGGCTTATATTGCAGCATGAAAAACAATTCAACTGCCGTTATAACGGGCGACGTTGTTGAATCAACACAGTACAACTACAGTGATGTACTCTTTGTACTAAAAGAAAGTCTGACAAAAGCTTTTGAAAGACAACCAGGTGCTCGTTATGAAATTATCCGAGGTGACTCGTTTCAAATATTTGTTCCTGATAGCAACGTTGCATTATCCAAAGCCTTTGAGATAAGGGCTTTACTGCGTAGCAGTACTGTTGCCGGCATAGGAAATAAGGATCAGTTAGATGCCAAAATATCGATAGGCGTTAGCTCGCAAGCCAAGCATGAGCTTCGTGATTCTTTGGGGGAATCTTATGGGGCAGCTTTTTTACGTTCAGGTAGGCAACTGAATTTATTGAAAAGCAGTGGCCAACGTCTGGTAGTTGTGTCAGACGAACCAGACACTGATAGTTGGATGAATTTATGTCTCTCAGTTGCGGAATTAACTATTAGCCGTTGGAGTCCGGAGCAATGTAAAGCCATACTGGAAAGCATTAAAAATTGTAACCAAACCCAAATAGCCCAAACTCTAGGCATAACTCAAGCAGCTGTCAACCAAAGATTAAAAAATGCTGGTTGGACGATCATGCAAACCATCATTACAAAATTTGAACTTTATTATTAGAAAATTTAAAATGCCCCTCCTAACATATCAGTTTTGGCTTGCACTTGGTACATACGCACTTGTGCTCTGGCCTTGTGGCAAGCTTTTTCAAATTTTTGCTAAGAATGGGCTGAGCCGCACGCCGCCAGCAAGTGCTTTTGGCGCAGGTAGATACATCGGGTATTTTGAACGTACCATTATCGTTTTGCTTGTATTGAGAGGTGAATTTGAGGCAATAGGCCTTCTAGTTACAGCCAAATCAATTATCCGGATTCAAGATGCCCAAGCTAAAGAAGAATCAGAATACTTGATAGTAGGCACTTTGTATAGCTTTATGTGCGCTATTATTGCTGGCGAAATATGTCGTTGGCTATTGAAGGGAGAGCTGTAATGGTTTTTCCTCTTTCAACTCCCAAACAATCCGCCTATCTTTGCGGCCCGTTTGCCTGCTGTGGGCACGCGTTTTTTCCTCAAAAGCACACTTTTATGAAAAGCCTCGAGATTGTAGGGTTTAAAAGAGCGAATCTCGGTAAGAAGGACGCCAAGGCGCTGCGCCTGGAGTCGTATGTACCTTGTGTACTGTACGGCGGCACGGAGCAGGTTCACTTCTCTGCCCCCGCTATTCTCTTCCGCGAATTGCTGTACACGCCCGAAGTTCACATCGTGGACCTGAACGTGGAAGGCACGCACTACCGCGCTATCGTGCAGGATGCTCAGTTCCACCCCGTGAACGAGATGCTGCTGCACGTTGACTTCCTGGAGCTGCAGGACGGCAAAGAAGTGAAGATGGACATTCCCGTGAAATACGTTGGTGTTTCGCCGGGTGTACTGGCTGGTGGCAAGCTCGTGAGCAAGCTGCGTAAGCTGAAGGTGAAGGCTTCGCCTGAGAACCTGCCCGACTACGTAGAAGTAGACATTTCGGACCTGGGCCTCGGCAAATCCATCAAAGTGAGCAAAGTAGTTCCCAATAACTACACCATCCTCACCAACGAGCAGGCTCCTATTGCTACCGTGGCCATCCCACGTGCACTGAAAGGCCAGATGTCGGCCGACAAATAAGTCACCCATTTAGGCGGATTTCTCGGATTACACGGCTTTCGTGCCTGAGTCAGTCCACCACCGAAAAAGCCGTCCTGCTTGCAGGGCGGCTTTTTTGTTGATGCAGGAGCGCCCATACATTCAGCTTTTCTGCAAGCCAGACAATTTGCCTTAATCTGTAACTCTATGAAGTTTCTTGTGCTGTGCCTGGGCAACATCGGGCCGGAATATGCCGACACGCGCCACAACGTGGGCTTTATGGTGGGCGACTACCTGGCCCGCAAGCACGATGCCGCGCCCTGGCAGCTGGGCCGCCACGCATTCACCACCGAAATCAGGCACAAAGGCCACACCTACGTGCTGGTGAAGCCCACCACCTACATGAACCTGAGCGGCAAAGCGGCGGCTCACTGGCTGAGTACGCTCAAGCTCACCAAGGAAAACATGCTGGTTGTGACGGACGACCTGGCCCTGCCCTTCGGCAAGCTGCGGCTGAAAGCCAAAGGCTCGGCCGGCGGCCAGAACGGCCTCAAGCACATCCAGGAAACCCTGGGCTCCGACGAATACGCCCGCCTGCGCTTCGGCATCGACTCCAGCTTCTCCAAGGGTCGGCAAGTAGACTACGTGCTCAGCCCGTTTTCGGCGGATGAAAACATCGACCTGGAAGCCCGCCTGGAAAAAGCCGCCGAAGCCGTGCTGGCCTTTGGAGCACTGGGCGTGGAGCGCGCAATGAACGTGGTGAACGTGAAGTAATATCTAAGACAGTAAATAAAAAGCCGCAACCGTTTTACTCGGTTGCGGCTTTTTATTTACCCCGGATAAGATGATCTGAGAGTTTTTGCACACCAAAGTTGCTGGACAGACTATCTACTTTCTCACACAAAATTGTCAGTGTCTTTTCGGCTGTAGAAACGGCGGCTGCCAATGCCTGTATTTCCACTGAGAATTCTGGTAAGGTTGGTTGATCAAACTGTTCGTCTTCGTCATGACAGGTAATGCGCAGCCTGGATCCTTGTCGAGTGGCTTTCGGGCATGGATGGCCTTCCATGCAGAAATAGCCTGACTGAAACTGCGGTTGCACTAGTTCCTGCCAACTGTATAGATCAGCCAGCGTACCGCAACACTGCGGAACTAGTACAGGAGTACCGTCCAAGAACAGTATGCCGCCGCCGAACAAGGCACAGGAATCCGCTGCAGCTACTACCTCATCCCCGGGATGTAAGTGAGCTTGGATCAGCTTCTGTAAATCCTGTAAAGTCCAGTCATCTACCGCTATAAAACGGCTACCCGGTAATACACGCCTGTACTTGTTGAATCCGGCTATCTGTACTATGCGGGCCTCATGCTGCTCCCATTGCAGCGGATTTTGCATAAAATTCGACTCAGGCCGTGGCCCTATCCGTTGCCAATCAACAACTGACGGCGAAATTTCTATTACGGGGACTAGTTCCACTTTCATTGACCAATATATTATCGTATTACCAATTCCTACGCAGCTATATTTCTTTAATTCGGCATTCCAAACTGACTATCAAACAAGCTTTTACTAAGCTGCTCGATACCTACAAAAAAGGGAGCTATGACTGGCAATTACCAGTTATAGCTCCCTTTTATTCAATCTAAAAAATTACGCTACACCGCTGCCCGGCCGTACGGGGCTGCTGGGCTGCATGAGGCTGAGCACGCCATCGGCATTTTCGGCCATCAGGAGCATGCCCTGACTTTGAATGCCTTTGATTTCGCGGGGGGCGAGGTTGAGCAGCACCTGCACCTGCTGGCCGATGAGAGCCTCGGGCAGGAAATGCTCGGCAATGCCTGACACGATGGTGCGGGGCTCGTCGAAACCGAGGTCTACGCTGAGCTTGAGCAGCTTTTTGGTTTTGGCTACCTTCTCGGCGGCTACGATGGTGCCGATGCGCAAGTCCATCTGCTGGAATTGCTCGAAGCTCACGTCCTCTTTCGCGGGGGCGGCTACGGCAGCGGCCAGCTCGTTGGCTTTCTTGGTGTCGAGCAGCTTTTGCATCTGGGCTTCCACGGTGGCGTCCTCGATTTTGGTGAACAGTAGGGCGGCTTCGGCCAGCTGGTGGCCGGCGGGCAGCGCGTCGGGGCGGCCGGCCTGGGGCCAGGTGCCTTTCTCGGTGTTCAGCATGCGGCCCAGGCGGGCGGCGGCTTCGGGCAGGAAGGGCTCCAGCAGCGTGACGAAGGCGGCGGCCAGCTGCAGCGACACGTGCAGCACGGTGCCGGTGCGGGCCTCGTCGGTTTTGATGAGTTTCCAGGGCTCCTGGTCGGCCAGGTACTTGTTGCCCAGGCGCGAGAGGTTCATCAGCTCGTTCAGGGCGTCGCGGAAGCGGTAGTTGTCAATCAGCTCCCCGATGCGGGCCGGGAACTCCTGCAGCTGGCGCAGCACGTCTTCGTCCTCGGTGGTGAAGCTCACGGCGGCGGGTACTTTGCCTTCGAAGAACTTGTGGGTGAGCACCACGGCCCGGTTCACGAAGTTGCCGAGGTTGGCCACCAGCTCGTTGTTGTTGCGGGCCTGGAAGTCCTTCCAGGTGAAGTCGTTGTCCTTGGTTTCGGGGGCGTTGGCGCAGAGCACGTAGCGCAGCACGTCGGCCTGGCCGGGGAAGTCCTGCAGGTACTCGTGCAGCCACACGGCCCAGTTGCGGCTCGTGCTGATTTTGTCGCCTTCCAGGTTCAGGAACTCGTTGGCGGGCACGTTATCGGGCAGAATATAGTCGCCGTGGGCCTTGAGCATCGTGGGGAAGATGATGCAGTGGAACACGATGTTGTCCTTGCCGATGAAGTGCACCAGCTTGGTACCCTGGTCTTTCCAGTAGGTTTCCCAGGTGTCGGGCAGCAAATCTTTGGTGGCCGAGATGTAGCCGATAGGCGCATCAAACCACACGTAGAGCACCTTGCCCTCGGCCCCGGCCACCGGTACCGGCACGCCCCAGTCCAGGTCACGGGTTACGGCGCGGGGGTGCAGGCCCTGGTCAATCCAGCTCTTGCACTGGCCGTACACGTTGGCTTTCCAGTCCTGCTTATGGCCTTCCACAATCCACTCGCGCAGCCAGGGCTCGTACTGGTCCAGCGGCAGATACCAGTGTTTGGTTTCGCGCAGCACGGGCTGGTTGCCGCTGAGCATGGAGCGCGGATTGATGAGCTCCGTGGGGCTGAGCGAGGTGCCGCACTTCTCGCACTGGTCGCCGTAGGCATTTTCGTTGCCGCAGTTGGGGCAGGTGCCCACGATGTAGCGGTCGGCCAGAAACTGGTCGGCCTTCTCATCATAGTACTGCTCGGAAACCTGCTCGATGAACTTGCCTTCCTCATAGAGCTTCTTGAAAAAGCCGCTGGCTACTTCGGCGTGGGTTTGGGAAGACGTGCGCGAGTAGATATCGAACGACACGCCAAACTCCTGAAACGAGTCACGGATGATGGCATGATACTTATCGACCACCTGCTGGGGCGTGACGCCCTCCTTCTGGGCCCGGATGGTGATGGGCACGCCGTGCTCATCGGAGCCGCAGATGAATTTTACGTCGCGCTGCTGGGCGCGCAGGTAGCGCACGTAGATATCGGCGGGCAGGTACACGCCGGCCAGGTGGCCGATGTGTACGGGGCCGTTGGCGTAGGGCAGTGCGGCCGTGACGGTGTAGCGTTGGGGCAGAGAGGACATATCAGGGCAGAAAATCAAATAAGCAGACAAAACGCACCCCGCAAAGCGGGGCAACGGGAGTGCAAAGGAACAAGTAAATTGAGGAAAGGTGCAGGCTTAACGTAGGCTTAACCTCCCAGCCGCTAAATCCGGCTATACTTAAGCACCTTAGAGCGGAGTTTGTCCGTACTGAAGCAAGAACCTCCACACTACAGTCTGCACTCATGAAAAGCACCGATCAGAACCAGACCTCCGCGAAAAAGAAAAAAGAACCTACCGACAAAGCGCAGCGCAAAGCGGCGAAAGCCGCCCAAAAAGCCGCCGCAGGTGTTGCCGCTACTGGCTCGGGCAAGAAAAAAGGCCAGAAGAAAGCCCTGAAACTAGTGGCCAAACAGGTGCAGAAGGAACTGGACGGACGAATGAAGGAGCTGGTGAAGCAGATTCGCCAGGAAACCAAAGTCAAGCTCCAGGAAGTGGTGCAGGAGGCCAGCCAGCGGCTCGACACCGAGACGGAGGCCTTGCTGGAGCAGGCGCTGCATACGCTTCTGCGCCGCCCCGAAACCGGCACTCCGGCGGCTTCCGACAGTATTTCCGCTGACCTTGGCAACACGCCGGCGGCCAAACCAGCCGCTAGAGCGGCTGCCCCCAAAGCCCCCGCTACGACTGCCAAGCCTGCTCGCCGGGCGGCTCCCGCCCCTACCGCAACCCGCTCCGCTGCCCCTGCTGAAGCCACCTCAGCGCCGGCCCGCTCACGGTCTGCCGCTGCCAAAAAAGCGGCTAACTCCACTACAGCGCCCACAACGGCGGAAGACACGGCTAGCAACGGGAGTGTGTAGTGCTAGCGTTAGCCTACGGTAGTCAACTAAAATGCCCCGCAGCCATCATAGGCGGCGGGGCATTCTGGTGCATAGGGTGTTTGGTGCCTACGGCCGCAAAATGGTGTCTGCTGGGGCACCGTTGAGGCGGCGCAGACGAATTTCGGGTGTGGTGGTGTTGGGGTCGTTGGTGTTGAGGCTTTCCGGCCGCTTGCGCGAGTTGATACCGCTGGACTGCTCGCCCAGCTGCACCCGGCCGGGTGTGGCATCCGGCACCGCGCCCCCGTAGCCAGCGCCGCTGTTGTAGGCCGCTTTCCGGTCAGCATCGGTCTGGATGGTGGCCGGCAGCGCCGTGGGGCGTCCGGTTTCGTTGGACGTTTCCTGCGACGTAAAGCAGGCACTCAGCAAGCCGGTTGAGCCCAGCAGACAGCACATGGTAAGCAGACGGGCAGAAATATTTTTCATTGGAATAAGCCAGGAAGCAGCGCCAGAGCCGGCACGTCTCTCTACAACGCGTTAGATAGCATCCGGGTTAGCAGCCGGAAAACAAAACGGCCCGCCGGCCTTCGTTGCCAGCGGGCCGCCCCATACTTCAGCTCAGCCGTTACTTGGCTTTCTCGAACACCATGCCGTCGGAATTCATGCAGTAGCGCTGGCCGGTAGGCGCAGGACCGTCGTTGAAGACGTGGCCGAGGTGGCCGCCGCATTTGGCGCATACCAGCTCGTCGCGGCTCATGCCCATCGTGTTGTCCGTAGCAACTTTCAGGCTGCTGTCGGTGGCCGGTGCCCAGAAGCTGGGCCAGCCGGTGCCGGACTCGAACTTGGTTTCAGAGGAAAACAGCAAGGTGTGGTCGGCGGCGCAGTAGTAGTTGCCCTTCTCGTGGTTGTCGGCGTATTTGTTGGCAAAAGGACGCTCGGTGCCCTTTTCACGCAAAATAAAGTACTGAGCAGGAGTTAGCTGAGCCTTCCATTGCGCGTCGGTTTTGCGTACCGGAAACTCGTCGGAACGGCCGGTTACGGGCCTGGGCTTCGGATAGGCTTTGGCGCCGGCAGCGGGCTTAGCCACCGGACGCGGCGAGTCCGAAAGGTCCATATTGGCGTCGCGGGCACTCTTTTTCTGTGAGCACGCCGAGTTCAGCGTCAGCACGGAAAGCAATAAAATCAGGAGGGAACTACGCATTACGAGGGGAAAAGAGAAAAAAGGCCGACATCCAGCCTGCGTGCTCCGCAGACTGCCGAAAACAACATACGAAGCCTTGTAGTGGTTCGGCTTTGCGGCCCGCTGTAGTGGTTTGTGGCAGCGTGCGGGAACCTCAGCAGACCAATGAGTTGTAGTGCTTCGTGCCCGTGGTTTCTTCCCCTCTCAGTAACAATTCCTTAGTGCGGGCTTTTGCGCTAAACATTCCGTACCTTTGCGCCCGGAAAAACCTTTGTATGCAGAACATCCGGAATATCGCCATCATTGCCCACGTTGACCACGGCAAGACTACGCTCGTGGACAAGATCATTCACGCCTCGAAGCTTTTCGACGAGCACCAGCAGTTCGACGACTTGATCCTCGACAACAATGACCTGGAACGTGAGCGAGGCATCACCATCGTTTCCAAAAACGTATCCGTACGTTATAAGGACGTAAAAATCAACATCATCGACACGCCTGGTCACGCCGACTTCGGCGGCGAGGTGGAGCGCGTACTGAAGATGGCCGACGGCGTACTGCTGCTCGTCGATGCCTTCGAAGGCGCCATGCCCCAGACCCGTTTCGTGCTGGGCAAAGCCATTGACCTGGGCCTGAAGCCCATCGTGGTGGTAAACAAAGTCGATAAAGAAAACTGCCGCCCCGACGAGGTGCACGAGCAGGTGTTCGACCTCATGTTCAACCTCGGCGCTACCGAAGACCAGCTGGACTTCGTGACGCTGTACGGCTCCTCGAAGCAGGGTTGGATGAGCACCGACTGGAAAACCAAAACCGACAGCATCATTCCGCTGCTCGACGCTGTGGTGGCTTCTATCCCGGCTGCTCCTACCCTGGACGGCACGCCCCAGATGCAGGTTACCTCGCTCGACTACTCGTCGTTCGTGGGCCGTATCGCCATTGGTCGCGTACACCGCGGCACGCTGAAAGAAGGCGCTAACATGAGCCTTGTGAAGCGTGATGGCACCATCAAGAAAGTTAAGATCAAAGAACTGCAAGTATTCGAAGGCCTGGGCCGCACAAAAGTAGCCGAGGTTAGCTCAGGCGAAATCTGCGCCGTAACCGGCATCGAAGGCTTCGACATCGGCGACACCCTCGCTGACGCCGAAAACCCCGAAGGGCTGACCACCATCAGCATCGACGAGCCGACGATGAACATGCTGTTCACCATCAACAACTCGCCGTTCTTCGGTAAGGAAGGTAAGTTCGTGACCTCGCGTCACCTGCGTGACCGTCTGTTCAAGGAGACCGAGAAAAACCTGGCCCTGCGCGTAAAGGAAACCGACCGTGAGGACTCGTTCCTGGTGTACGGCCGCGGTATTCTTCACTTGTCAGTTCTCATCGAGACCATGCGTCGCGAAGGGTTCGAGCTGCAGGTAGGCCAGCCTCAGGTTCTGTTCCGTGAAGACGAGAACGGCAACCGTCTGGAGCCCATCGAGCACCTGGTAGTTGACGTGCCAGAGGAAACGGCTGGTAAGGTTATCGAGCTGGTAACGATGCGCAAAGGTGAGCTGACCATCATGGAGCCCAAGGGCGACCTGCAGCACCTGGAGTTCAATATCCCCGCTCGTGGTCTGATTGGTTTGCGTAACAACGTACTGACCGCCACGGCTGGTGAGGCTATCATGAACCACCGCTTCTCGGCTTACGAGCCCTACAAAGGCGTGATTCCAGGCCGTATTGCTGGTTCGCTGATTTCGATGGATACGGGTGCCGGCACCGCGTACACCATCGATAAGATGCAGGACCGCGGCGAGTTCTTCGTGGATCCAGGTGAGGAAGTATACGCTGGCCAGGTTATCGGGGAGCACACCCGCCCGAACGATTTGACCATCAACATCCAGAAAGGCAAGAAGCTCACCAACATGCGTGCTTCCGGCTCCGACGACAACGCCAAGATTATCCCGAAGCGTCAGTTCTCGCTGGAAGAAGCCATGGAATACATCCAGAAGGATGAGTACCTGGAGGTAACGCCTAAGTCGATGCGGATGCGCAAGATTCTGCTCGACGAAAACGAGCGTCTGCGCTCGGCCAAGAAAGTAGACTAACTGCCCGTCAGCTAGTTTGCAAAGGGGAGCAGCCGGTGGCTGCTCCCCTTTTTTTGTGGTCGGCCCTGTCTGGGGCTGGGCTGATTGCGTATATTCGCAGAGCCCCCGCCAACCTTTATCTGTTATGGATTCCGAAAACCGCAGTAAGCGCGACCTGCCCGAAGTGGTAGCTGATATTCTGATTACGCTGGACAAAGTGCAGCGCGACGTTTCCACCCTAAAACAGGAAATGGGCGGCCTGCGACAGGAGGTGGGCGGCCTGCGCCAGGAAATGGGCCATGGCTTCGACCGGATGGAAAGCGCCTTCAACAACATGACCACGGCCGTGCTGGACGCCATGAACCGGCAAACGGAGCGGTACGATCGGGTGCAGACCACGCAGACCAGCCAGGAAACCGAAGTACGGGAGTTGCGGCAGCGGCTGGAGAACCTGGAGAAAGTGGTGTACAAACAGGCTGGCTAAGCTTTCCGGCAGACTACAATACAGCAGCAAGCGCGGCCAATGGCCGCGCTTTTTTGTTGCCTAAAGGCCAGATGCAGGCTGTATCTGTTGTACTACAGCCTGCCATTCCACTCCTGAACTACTCCCGTGCTTCCTGACTTCCCTCCTACTCCGATGCGCAGTCGCCTGCACCTGATGCGCCAGCGCTGGAGCAACCTGCTGTTTGCGCACTGGCCGGTGCCGCCCGAGCTGCTGCGCCCCTACCTGCCGGCCCGGCTGGAAGTGGACACGTTTGAGGGGCAGGCGTGGCTGGGCGTGGTGCCATTCACGATGAGCCACATCCGGCCGCTGGGGCTGCCGGCCGTGCCGGGCCTGAGCGCCCTGCACGAGCTGAACGTGCGCACCTACGCCACCCTCGATGGCGTACCGGGCGTGTGGTTTCTGTCGCTGGATGCCACGCAGCCGCTGGGGGTGTGGGCGGCGCGCACGCTGTTCCACCTGCCCTACCTGCACGCCCGCATCAGCCTCACCGAAACGGCCGGTACGCTGCGGGCCGTGGCCGAGCGCACTCACCGCGGCATGGTGCCCGCCACCTTCGCTGCCACCTGGACACCGGGAGCCGCGCTGCCGCTAGCGCAACCGGGCACGCTGGAATATTTTCTTACGGAGCGCTACCACCTGTACACGGCCGGGGCCAACCTGCAGCAGGGCGTGCAGGGCAGCAGTCTGTGGCGCGGCTGCCTCTGGCACGAGCCCTGGACGCTGCGGGAAGCCACGCTGCAGGAGTGGGATTCCACGCTGCTGGAAAGCCACGGCCTGCCCACGCCAGTGGGCCCGCCGCTGCTCTACGCCGCCGAGCCGCTGGACGTGCAGGTACAGGAGCTGCGCCGCGTGTAAGTCGGGGGCTGGCGCTACCGCCGCACCTCAAACCCGGTGTAGTGCTGCACCGGCCCGGCAGCCACATCTACCTGGGTAACGTGCGCGGCGGGCGGGCCCTGGTGGCACCAGGCCTGCAGGGCGTCCAGCGCGTGGGCCGGGCCTTCGGCTTCGATGGTGACGGTGCCGTCGGGGTTATTGCGGGCGTAGCCGTGGAGGCCCAGCTGCCGGGCCTGCTGCACGGTGCTCTGGCGGTAGAAAACGCCCTGGACGCGGCCATGAACGAGAAACGTGCGATGCTGAATGGCCATAAGAAGGCGGGTTGGCAGGTAAGAAAGGTCAAAGGTGGCAAACGGCCATAACACCGCGCAACCTACGTGCTGCATCCGGGGCTGGGGCGTCTGGCATTTTATGCGTTGATTCGCGGCCAAGCATCTTATCGATATCCTATGCCGGCGCCTGAATTCTTCTATACCCTCACCGTCATGCTGCCCATTCTGGCGGTTGCCCTAACGCTCTGGACTGGCGGCTGGCTGCGGCGCTTATATCTGATAAGTGTCCGGCTCTTGCTGGGGGCTTTCATGCTGAGCGCCGGCCTCTACAAACTCTCCGATAACCAGATACCGTGGCTGATGGGGCCACCAATGAACCATACCTTGTTGGCGAAGTATGGCTTGCAGCTTTTCGCCCAGTTCATTGGGGTAGCGCAGCTGATCATTGGTTTGTCACTGCTTACGGGCCGGTTTGCGCTGTTAGGGGCCCTGATGCTGGTGCCCATGTGGGTGGGCATCATTATGTTTACTTGGTCTCAGGACTGGCAGGGAGTTGAGGATTGGCGGGGCACTCCATCCCTTGTCTGCGGCTTCCTGATTCTGACCCTGGGGTTGCTGCTGCACGACTACCACCGGCTCAAATACCTGCTCTACCCGCCCACCCAGCCCGAAACCATCCGGGCAGTGCCCTTGCGCACCGGGCCGCTGCCCCTGGAGATGCTGTGGTGGCTGGGGGCGGCCGTGTTTATGGGCGGCAGCCTGCTCTACCCGGTTTCGCTGCGCGTGATGGTGGGCACCATGCTGGCGGGCCTGCTGCTACTGGCGGCCGGCGGCCTGCTGCTGTGGCGCCGTCGCCGGCTAGCCGCCAAGCCCGGCGCCTAGCCGCGCTGGCGCACCGCCTCAAACGTGAGGATGGCCGTGGCGGTGCTCACGTTCAGCGAATCAATGTAGCCGCCCATCGGGATGATGATGGTTTCGGTGCAGGCCTGCATAAGCTCGGGCGTGAGGCCGTCGGCTTCGGTGCCCATCACGAAGGCGGTGGGGCCGCGGAAGTCGTACTGGGTGTAGGGGCGGGCGTGGTCGGTGAGGGCGGCGGCGTAGGTGCGGATGCCGTGCTGCTCGCACCAGCTCAGCAGCTCCTGCCGGGTGGTGGCCACGGTGGGCACCGTGAAGATGCAGCCGATGCTGCTGCGGATGGCGTTGGGGTTGTAGAGGTCGGTGCGCGGGTCACAGATGATAACAGCGTCGGCGCGGGCGGCGTCGGCGGTGCGCAGGATGGCGCCCAGGTTGCCGGGTTTCTCCACGGCTTCCAGCACCAGCAGCAGCGGTGCGGCCGGCAGCTTCAGGCCGGCCAGCGTGTGGCGCGGCGGCTGGGCCAAAGCCAGCACGCCGTCGGAGCCTTCGCGGTAAGCCACCTTTTCGAATACAGCCCTCGACACCTCAAACCACTCCGGCTGCTGGCTCCCAAATAGCGCCCGTAGCTCCTGCTGCCGGGCCGGACCGGCCAGCTCAGGGCACACGAACAGGGCCGTCACGCTCACGCCCGCCCCGTGCGCAATGGTCAGCTCGCGGTGTCCTTCAATGATGGTCAGGCCCTGCTCGCGCCGCTCCGACGATTTTTGCTGGAGCCGGAGCAGGTTTTTGATGCGCGGATTCTGAGGCGAGGTAATCGGGTCGGGAGTGGGCATAAAGCAGAGCAGGCCGGAAATATGGCCCGAAGATACGGCAACCGCCCCGAGCCACGTATGGCGCGTTGCGGCCCGAACCGTTATCCTTGCAGGCGCACACGCGCCCCCGCCCTGTCTGCTCCTTCTTTTCCGCCCGATGCGCTTACGACTCAATACCAAAATCCTGCTCGGTTTCATTATTGCGCTGGCCGTGCTGACGCTCACCTCGCTGCTGGCCTACCGCAGCATTCAGCAGCTGGCTTTCTATACCCGGCAGGTAGAGCACACCTACCAGGTGCTGCAGTATTCCTCGCAGATTCGCACCAAAGTGCGCGACGTCCAGACGGCGGTACGGGACTATCTGCTGCTGGCCGATTCCAGCCGCCTGGCCGGGTACAGCAGCAGTCTTGAGGGAATTCATCAGGATTTCGACTCGCTGCAGCTGCTCACGCGCGACAACCCGCTGCAGCAGGAGCGGCTGGATACGCTCCGGCGGCTGGTGGCCGACGAAAGGCTGTTTCTGGATACGTGGCGCCAGGTAGCTCCCACACCCTACGCCGCCCGCGACCTGGTGAAGGACGACCAGGCCCGGCTGGAGCAGCTGCGCAAAACCGTGGCCAACCTGACCGCCACCGAATCGGCCTTGCTGAAGGAGCGCAACCGCAACCAGGACTTCTATGAGAACACCACGCCACTGGCCATCATCGGCTCCGCGGTGCTGGCCGTGCTGATTGTGTTGTGGCTGTTCTCGAAAATTACGCAGGAGCTGCAGGCCAATGAGCGGCTGCAGCAGCAGCTGGCCCAGATAAACGAAGACACGGCCCAACGCATTGCCAGCATCGAGCAGCTGGCCGAGCGGGTGGTGCAGGGCGACTACAGCGTGAAAATCAGCAGCGGCAGGCAGCAGGACAGCCTCGGCAACCTCGCCACTTCGCTCAACCTGATGACCCAGGCCCTGGAAGACAGCTTCACGGCGCTGCAAAACCGCAACAAGGAGCTCGACCAGTTTGCCTACGTGGCCTCGCACGACCTGAAGGCGCCCGTGCGCGGCGTCCTGACCGTGCTCAAATGGATTGAGGATGAGCTGCATAGCGAGCTGAGCACGAAAATGCAGCAGTATCTGGGCATGATGAAGGGCCGCCTGCTGCGCCTCGAAGACCTCATCAACGGCCTGCTGGCCTATGCCCGCGTGGGCCGCACCGAGCAGAAGCTGGAGGAAGTGCCGGTAGCCCAACTGGTGCGGGAAGTAGCTGACCTGGTAGTGCCCGCCGGGTTTCAGGTGGAAATCCCGGGTGATATGCCCACTTTCCTGACCGACCGCCTGAGCCTGCAGCAGGTGTTTACGAACCTGATGGGCAACGCCGCCAAATACCACGACAAGCCTACCGGCACCATCCGGGTAAGCTGCCGGGACATCGGGCGCTGCTACGAGTTTCGGGTGCAGGACGACGGGCCGGGCATTGCGCCGGAGTACCACGAGAAAATCTTCCTGATGTTTCAGACCCTGCGCGACCGGCACACGGCCGAAAGCACGGGCATCGGGCTCAGCATCGTGCGCAAAATCATCGACGAGCAGAAGGGCACTATCCACGTAGAATCGGCGGTGGGGCAAGGGGCGGCCTTTGTGTTTACCTGGCCCAAAGCAGCGGCGCCGGAGCTGGCCGCCGCGTTGCTCTAGCAGCCTTTCGGCACCATTTTAGCGCCGCTTCTGCCGGGCGGCCGCCTTTGTTCGTATCTTTCCGCCCCTTACCTATCAGCCCCCTTTATGCGCTCTGTACTGCTCGTTGAAGACGACTTCTTTGACACGATGACGGTTGAGAAATCGTTCGAGAAATTCAGTGTGCAGCACAAGCTGTATACGGCTTTCAACGGCCTGGAAGCCCTGGATCTGCTACGGGGCCTGAACGGAGTGGAGCCCATCCGGCCGCTGCCCGAAGTTATTCTGCTGGACCTGAACATGCCCAAGATGAACGGGCACGAGTTTCTGGCCGAAATCCGCAAGGATGCCGAGCTGGCCGACATTCCGGTGTTCATCATGACCACGTCAACCATGGACGCAGACCGGCTGAACGCGGAGAATCTGGGCGTGAGCGGCTACATCATCAAGCCGCTGGACTTCGAAACCAGCCCCGACATGGTGGACAGCATGAGCCTGCTGGAGAAGCTGCTTAAGTAGCCGAAAGCCATTCGCGCGGAGCCGCTGGCCGGATTCTTGCTCAGGCGGCCGGGCAGCTTTCCTGCGCCTTGTTGTTTGTATTTCACGCCTGCTGTAGTTCTCTCCCTATGATGTGGCACCGCTCTGCTTTGCTGCTAACGGCTGGTCTGGCTCTGCCGGCCGCCGCGCTGGCTCAGGCTGCGCCCCGGCAGCTTCAGACGCTGCCTTCGGCCCCTACTGCCCCGACTCCGGATACCACCCGCCGCGCCGCGCCCCGGCAGCTGGCTGCGCCTCCGTCCCTGCCCGACTCAGTGCGCCAGCAACAGCAGCAGCGGGCCACGCTGCCGCCCGCCAACACCACCCGCTACGCCGTAGGCCTGAAAACCGGGCAGGTCTACAAGGGCTTCGATGTGACGGTGAAGCAGCCCTTCATCGGCCGGCCCTACCTCGTCCTGGACGAGCAGCAGCGCTTCGATTTGGACCAGGTGCGCTACTTTGAGGACGAAAGCGGTTTTTATGTGCGCACCACGCTGCCCGGCCGCTCCAAGCGCGAAGCCACGCTCCGCCGCGACAGAGTGGGCCGCATCAGCCTGTACTCTATCACGAGCACGCAGTACGCCGGCAACGGCATGGGCGGGTTCGGGCCGTATGGCGGTTACGGGCGCTATGGCGGGTTTGGGGGCTACCCCTACGGCGGCTATGGCGGCCCCATGTACCGTACCACCAAAACCGAGTATTTCAGCAAAGACAACGGCCCGATTGAGGACCTGAGCCTGCGCAACCTCCTGCTGGCCACCGCCGACAACCCCACGGCCACCAACCTGCTGTTGCAGGCCCGCCAGTACCAGACCTACACCACCATCAGCTACGTGGCGGCCGGCGGCCTGCTGGTGGCGGGGCTGGTATCGTCGCTGAACCAGAACAGCAGCGGCCCGGCTATTTCGCCGCTCATGTATGCCAGCCTGCCGTTTATGGTGGTGCCGCTGGTGCTGGGCAGCAAAAGCCAGAACAACGTCCGGCAGGCCATCAACCTCTACAACCGCGGGCAGTAGCGCACGCAGGCACCGCTCACAGCGCCGCCTTGTCCATTCCGGATAAAATTCATCCGACGCCGCATAAATTTCACGGGAGGCCGGATAAAACTTACGAGAGGTCGGGTAAAATTTACCCGACCTCTCGTAAGTTTTATGGGAGGCCCCGTGAATTTCACGGCAGGCCGCATAAACCAGACGCGGGGCCGGATGAACTTCATCCGGCCCCGCGTCTGCGTTACACGCTGTAGGGTGCGGGGCTTGCCCCCGCCCGTCGCTGCACGAAACCCGCATCAATCGTTCACCGGCGGGCGGGGGCCAGCCCCGCACCCTACCGGCTACTGCTTGGGTGTGGCCTTGGCCGCCTTCTGGGCCGTGCTTTGCTCGAAGCGGGTTTTGAGCGTGCCCACGGCGTCCTGCGCCCCCGACACGCCCTGTTTGGCAGCCTGCTGCACCGAGCTGTAGTAGGCCAGGGCCGTCACGTAGCTTTCGCTGCCCAGCTTGACGCTGGTGCTGGCCAGGTTGGTAGCCAGCGGCTGCAGGCGCCGCGCCATGCGTTGCAGCTGCTGCCAGGCCGCCAGGTCGAGGCGCAGGCCGGGAATGTCCACGTAGCCGGGCGCGAACTGCGGCTGCTGCTCGGCCAGGTCCAGGGCCTTCTCGATGAAGGGCAGCGAGGCGTC
>NZ_FRAS01000017.1 GCF_900142395.1 Hymenobacter psychrotolerans DSM 18569
TGCAGACCGAAGAAGGCCGCCAGTAGTTGTTTGTGGCCATTGACCGTACCAGCAAAGTCGCCTTTGCCGAGTTGCAGCCCCAGGCCACCAAGCTCGCCGCGGCGGAGTTTCTGCGCCGGGTCTTGGCCAAGCTGCCGTACCGGGTGCACACGGTGCTGACCGACAACGGCATCCAATTTGGCAACATGCGCCACCAGCCCTGGGCGTTGCCCCACCTGTTTGACCGCGTCTGCACCGAGCACGGCATCGAGCA
The DNA here is from genome assembly GCF_900142395.1 of Hymenobacter psychrotolerans DSM 18569. GTDB lineage: Bacteria > Bacteroidota > Bacteroidia > Cytophagales > Hymenobacteraceae > Hymenobacter > Hymenobacter psychrotolerans. Next base: position 254 of record NZ_FRAS01000017.1, read on the forward strand.
CCGCTTCACTAAGCCCGGTCATCCCTGGACCAATGGCCAGGTCGAACGCATGAACCGCACGATTAAAGAAGCGACGGTCCAACGCTACCATTACCAGACAACCCACGAATTGAACGAGCACCTGCAGACCTTTCTGCTGGCCTATAACCACGCCAAACGACTCAAGACCTTGCGCGGCCTGACACCGCATGAATTCGTCTGCGCCCAGTGGCAGAAAAATCCCGTTAACTTTAACCAGGACCCGACCCACCTCACGCTGGCACTATACAACTAGCTGTTATTTTTGACGTCTCATTACTTCGTATCCCCACCATGCTTCAATCCATGACCGGCTACGGCGTTGCCCACCGCGACACCGACCGTTATTCCGCTACCGTTGAGGTAAAGTCTCTCAACTCCAAATCCATGGACCTTACGCTGCGCCTGCCCCGCTTTCTGCAGGAGCGCGAGCTGGAAATCCGGAATCTGGTAACCAGGAGCCTAGTGCGGGGCAAAGTCAATTTCAACTTCGATTTTGTCCGGGCCCGGGGCGCGGCGGCGCAGGCAAGCGTAGTCAACCAGGCCATGCTGGCCACTGCCTACCACGAGCTGATGGCGCTGAGTGCCCGCACCGGCGCTTCGCTGGAGCAACTGACAGCCATTGCCAAAGCCCTGCCGGGCGCGCTGCGGCTGCCCGCCGAGCTGCCGATGACGACCGAAGAAGAGGAAGAAATAACCTGGGACGAGCTGCTGCCGCTGGTGCAGGAAGCGCTGGACCGCACAAACGAGTTCCGGCGCACTGAGGGCCAGACGCTCACCACCGAAATCCTGACTTACCTCGACAGCATCCGGATCCAGCTGGCCGAGATAGAGCGCCATGACCCAACCCGCGTCGACAATGTGCGTGAGCGGCTCCGCTACCACCTCGCCGACCTGGCCACCAGTGACCAGTTCAACGCGTCCCGGTTTGAGCAGGAACTGATTTACTATATCGAGAAGCTGGATATCGCCGAGGAAAAAGTGAGGTTAGTCAGCCATTTACACTATTTCACCGAAACGGTATATCTGCCAGAACCCACCGGAAAGAAATTAGCGTTTATTTCGCAGGAAATTGGACGGGAAATCAACACGATAGGCTCCAAGGCCAACGACTCAGTAGTACAGCACTTAGTAGTAGGCATGAAGGAAGAACTGGAAAAAATCAAGGAACAGATCAATAACATTCTCTAAGTCCAAACCAATACTCCGCCACCCTCGTATTGTATTTTGCTGGTAAATTATAGAATAGGCCTTTAGCTATAAACTGTTGGCATTTTATCATAATCTGCTGAATACCGGATTACACCCGCTCGCCCTGCTGCATCCATGAAACCCCCGTATATGGTCTCCTGATGAAGATTTCCTCCCGATTTGGCTTTCAAACGCAAATTATTTTTTTTCGCTTGGGGCTTGCAGATCTGGGTTTCTTACGTAAATTGTGTTATCCGAACAGACTGGCCTTTGTGTGGTCTTCGGTAAAAATTGCTTTGTCATTCATCTTTTTTCAGCCTTAGACTATGAAAAAAGTAGTACTCTTCCCAGTTGCCTTCTGCCTGATGCTGTTGATGACAGCCTTCCGGCCGGCTGCAGAAATTGAATTGATCAAGAAGCGTGTGCTTAGTGAGCGGGTTGAAATCCTGATTCCTAAGGGCTTCGAGGTGATGAGCGAGCAGCAGATGGACTTTAACTATGCCAAAGCCCAAAGCCGCCCGAGCGTTATTTACACCAACAGCAAGGAAGCCAGCATTTCCTTCACCTACACCGACAATACCGCCGACCAGGACATGATTGACATGTACGCCGGCAACTTCTACAAGACCTACTCGAAGCAATTTAAGGAGGCCAAGTGGTTTGGCAACGGTATCAAGGAAATTGCGGGCCGCAAAGTAGGCTACCTTGAGTTGATGAAGCCCGAGCTTGGCCACGAGGTATATCAGTTGATTTTCTTCACGGACGTGGAGGGCAAGCTGCTGATGTGCACCTTCACTTGCGCCGACCGTCAGAAGCCGGAGTGGGAAGCCGTAGCCAAGCAGATCATGAACTCGATTAAGGCAAACGGCTAAGCCCGGACGCCCAAAACATAAGCAGCCCCGCAGCCACTGGCCCTTGTGCCGGTAGTTGCGGGGCTTTTGCTTTACCCTACTTGCTACCAGGTACTGCTGGCTCCAAGTGCATCCAGGAAGCTACGCAGGAGGCCGAAGACGCTGGAGAAGGCCGTAAGCGGCAGCGTTTCGGCCCGGTCATGTACGTCGTGGTAGGCAGTGGAGCCGCCGCGCGTATACAGGAAAAATGCCGGTACGCCCCGCTCGGAAAAGGGAAAATGGTCGGAGTTGGCGGCCCGGCCCCGAGCGGCCAGGCTGGGCAGCGCCTGGTTTGCGTTGTTGAGGCGCTGCAGCAGCTGGAATTGCGCCGGCAACTCCCGGCCATTCACTACGGTAGCCCCCTCAGAGCCCGTGCCCAGCAGATCCAGATTCAGCAGAAAACGGATACGGCTGAGCGGCACCAGTGGGTGCTCCACAAAGTACCGGGAGCCCACCAGGCCAGCTTCTTCCGCCCCAAACGCCAGAAACGCAACTGAATAGGCAGGGCGGTTTTCGGGGCGGGCATAATAAGCGGCCAGCTCCAGCAGCATGGCGGTGCCGCTGGCATTATCGTTGGCGCCGGGGAAATAGGCTTTCCGGCCCATGGTGCCGAGGTGGTCGTAGTGGGCCGTCACAACCAGAAACGAGTCGGGCTGCAGGCGGCCGGGCACGAAACCCACGATATTCTGCGTCGGATACCGGCGCTTGAGCTCCGCATCTACCCGCACGGTGGCCAGCGCCACAACAGGGCCGGCAGCCGTAGAAGGAATACTGTTCCAGACAGATTCCAGGACTTCCAGGCGCATCTGCCCGGCTTGCTGCGGAGCCAGGGAGGCCGTGAGCTTGGGCACCAGTGTAAGGCGGATAGCCGCGGAATCAATATGCTGCCGCAGGGCCGACGGCAAGGTAGCCAGGCGCGGCTCGTCGGGGGCGCGCAGTACCAGCCCGCCCTGGTACCAGCGACGCTGCAACAGGTGCTGCTGCACCGCCGGATCGGTGAAAGCCAGCGTATCGAAGCGCACGAGGGGCACTGCCGAAAACGCACCGCCGACTTTGCCGGGGCCGGAATCCGGAGCGGCAATAAACTCCTCTCCTACCCGCAGCTTGCGGGAACTACCCAACCCGGGAAAGCGCAGCATGCCTAAGCTCAGCTCCAGTTTCAGCGCGCCCGGAAACGTGTTTACATCCAGCTCAAACGGCTGGGTATAGTCGGGCGCAAGCGGCTGCAGGCCCAGCTCCCGGAACCGTTGGCGGATATAGTCGGCCGCTTTTTGCTCCCCCTTCTGCGCGTAGCCGCGACCGTGCATGCTCCGGGCCGACAGAGCCTGAACCGTGCGCTGTACGCGCGGCATATCCTGAGCGCTGGCTGTGGAAAGAGGCCACCCCAGCGCCACGCTTAGCGCTATGCCCGGCCACCACGTTCGTGCAATATGAGCCATAAAAAAGCACTGAGTTCAGACAGTTGCTACTCCCACCAGCGGCGGGTACCGTAGGCCAGCAGTAGCCCAATAGCCGCGCCCATCCCGTCGCTGATGGCATCCGACCATTCGCCGTGCCGGCCCAGGTTCATGGTCATCTGCAGCACTTCTATCAGCAGGCCGAAGCCTGTGCAGGCAACCAGCAGCAGCAGATAAGCGTGCCGGCGCAGCCAGGGCCAGCGGGTTTGGCGGCGCGCCGATACAACAGCCAGCGCGGCCTGCACCACAAACACAAAAGCATGAGCGGCAGTATCGAAGGAAAGCAGCTCCCAGGGCGGCACCACCGGCATGTCTTCGGCCGGCGTGAGCGTGAGCACCAATACCAGCGCCGCCCACGCCAGCGGCAGCCCCACCAGAGGGCGGCCACGAAGCATGGGCGGCGCGAAGACAGTCATTGTGACTAGGGCGGAAGACGCTTACGCGCCTACCAGCTCGCCGTAGGCTTCAGCCGACAGCAGACCTTCCAGCTCGGCGGGGTTGCCAATCGACATTTTCACCATCCAGCCGTCGCCGTAGGGGTCCGAGTTCACCGATTCGGGGTTGCCGTCGAGGTGGCTGTTCACTTCCAGTACCGTTCCGGAAATAGGGCTGAACAGGTCAGATACCGTTTTCACGGCTTCTACAGTACCGAATACTTCGTTCTGCGCAATTTCTTTATCAAGCGTATCGATGTCTACATACACGATGTCGCCGAGTTCCTTCTGGGCGTGGTCGGTGATGCCGATGAAGGCAACGTCACCTTCTACACGTACCCATTCGTGCTCTTTCGTGTACTTCAGTTCAGCAGGCAGGTTCATAGAGTGCGGGATTGGAAAGTGGGAAATGTGACGGACCCAGGCGGGCCGGCAAGCCAAAAGTACGGGGAAAAGGTGAGGTGGGGAAATACAGAAACGGCGAGTTTGCCAGTTGGCCGGCACTTGTGGCACGACCTCAAAGCAAACTCGCCGTTTTCTGGTTTCCAGTTCTGCTCCGGCCTATTGCGACAGACTATAGCGCAGCTGCAGGCCGCCTTCGGTGGTAGAGTTCTTGAACGAGTTCTGCACGCGCGGGTCCGTGACTGTCCGCGAGAAGAAGAACTGCAGATTCAGGCGCTGGTTGAGCACGTAGTCGATGGTGGGGCGCAGCTGGACCTGGCGCGTGCCGTTGGTCGTAAGGCCCTTGGCCCGCCCGATGCTGGCAGGAACCGCCGGGGTAGCTTCCGACTCATCTACTACATCCTCAATCGTGCGCTGAATGGTGGTGTTGTCGCGGATGCTGAGGTCGAGGCGGGCAGTCAGCTCATTGCGCAGCACGCGCTGCTCGCCCCCAATGCGGAAAGGCAGGCGCAGCCGGTTGGTAGCGTAGCCGAAGCCAATCACCAGCTCCTGCGTGTGCAGCTCGGTTACCTGAGCATTGGTGGTGTTCAGGGCCACGGCCCGCTCGGTGCGCAGCTCTACCCGGCCGGTTATCTTCTCCAGCGTCTGGAAGTTGACGCCAATCAGCGGCGAGAGGCGCTCGGCAATGCTTACCTGCCCTACCACGTAGTACGGAATGTACTGACCCGAGGAGTTGGTGAGGAAGCTCAGCTCATTGTCGCCTGGCTCTCGGGGGTATCTGGAGTTGGTGGTGTAGCCGGCAATGTTATACACCGAGCTATAGGCGTGCGTGAGGGCAATGGAGCGGAAGTAGCGCTTCACGAAGGGCAACTCGGCCAGGCCATTGTACTGCACGTTCCAGTTCGGGATGGGCAGCTTGGCAAATGGCTTGAAGCCCTCGGCCTTGTAGCCATCCGACGACTTGCCCTGATACGCATCCAGGAAAGCCGGAATCAGCACATCCTGCGAGTTATAGCCGTAGGTTCCGGTGCCGGTGGTATTGGCCGCCTGCAGGCGTTGCTGGATGAAGCCGCGGTTTTCGACAAACCGATTGAAGGCCCTGGAAATCTCCCCACCCGCCGACCGGTCGCCGAACAGCGTCTGGATGCTCACGATGGACGTGCTGAACGAGCCGGAGCCCAGCGGCTGTGGTGCGGCCAGGCGGCCATCAGCATACGGCTCCAGCGTATTCTCGTCGATTTCGCGACGGTAGAACACTTCGCGGTTGCGCACCAGCTGGCGGCGAGCCTCCAGCTGTATGTTGAAGTCGCGGATGGGCTCGAGCGTGGTGCGGGCCGTCAGGTTTTCAGTGAGCAGCGAGCTGAGCGGCGTGTTGAGGAAGTCGCTCCGGTCGGTGTACCAGCCGCGGCCGGCCGCCCGGTTATACAGGGCATCCAGGTCGTACTGCTTGCCCAGCAGGAACGGAATGCCTGGCGCATCAAAGTCGCTGTCCAGCCCAAAGAACCGGGTTTTGGGCAGGTAGCCCGGCAGCAGCGTGCCGTTGGAGCGCGTGTAGGTGAAGTTGATGGCACGGGCCGTCATCAGAGACCGAAGCACGGCTTTCAGGAAGCGCAGCTCCGGCCCTTTGGCCGTATCGGTGGCGGGCGGTGTGGCCCCGGCCTCGCCGGCGCGCGCGCCAAGCCGGTCGAGGGCGGCGCCGGGCGTGCGGCTGCCTTTGGCTGCCTGCCCGGCAGCGGGCGCATTGTTGATGATGTTGAGGAAGCGCACCTTGTTGTAGAGCTTCACCAGATCAATCTTGCCGTTGGCGCTCAGCTCACCGTTGTTCTGAATGGTGTTGCCCAGGTTCAACTCAGTGGTGGCAGTATCGGCCGGGTTGAGCGGGTTTAGCGGAGCCCGTAGCGCCGTGGAAGCGGCCTGCCAGGTGTAGTTGGCCGCGTAGCGCGCATCCGCCGACAGCCAGTCGGTGAGCGGGAACTTGTCGAGCGGCAGCCGGTAGGTCAGGGCAATGGTCTGGTTGAAGTTGGTGGTGCGGCCCAGCTTAATCAGGTTGTCGCGCAGCATCTCGCGGTTGCGGCGTGCCTCCGGCGAGTCATCAATGGAGCTGCCCCGGCCCTCATCTACCACGGCCCGGTTGGTGGCGGTGTAGTCCAGGGTCAGCGCCTTCGTCACGGCCCACTGCATGTCGTAGATGCGGTTGAAGAAGAACGACTTCTGGAACACGCCGGGCCCTGCCACGGTGGGCAGCGTGCCGGGCTCCAGCACGCGCTGCAGGAACCGCTCGTTATAGCGCCGGTCAATGTCGGCCCGGAACGAGAAGCGCGAGGGCAGCGGCGTGAAGTTGACGTCCTGGAAGATCTTCAGGTACGGGTTGTCCAGTGCCTTCACCTTGGCCAGCGGCGTGTAGGCTTTGGGCGTGGTCTGGTACACGTAAGCCAGCGCGCCGGTGTAGGTGCGCGTGTAGTCCCGGTCGGTGCGGATATCGGTGTGGGTGCGCTCCGTGATGGAGTAGCTCACGGCGAAGTTCTCGATGTCGTAGGGCATCGGCTTCTTCTCCGTGTTGGTGCGTTCCTTGCGCACGTTCAGCACCGAAATACTGCGGCTGCTGGTCTGGTCGATGACTTCCTTGCGGTAGGCCGCCTTATCCGTTTCCGACGTGAACTTGCGCAACGACTGCTCCAGCTTGGTATCGGGGTCGAGCGGGTCGTACTCGGGGGCGCGGCTTTCGTGGCCAGCCTGAATCAGAACCGGCACGCGCAGGCCCAGCTTCTCGGGGAAGAACTTGTCGGCCGCTACCGTGGCGTTGATGTCGCCGCGCTTGATGTCTTCCAGCGAGCGTTGGGCCAGCTTGTCCTGCAGCCCGCCAAAGCCCACCGACACGTAGCTGCCGGTGGCCGTGATGTTGGCTACATCGGCCAGCTTGGTGTTGAAGCGCGCCGTGGCGGCCCAGCCGTTTTCCTTGTCGAAGTCGAACACCCGGAACTCATCGGCCCACAGGCACATGCTCTTGGAGTTGCCGTCGTTGGTGGGGTTGAAGATACCAATCATGGCCCCCTGCACCGCACTCAGGTCGGGGTTGCCGAATACCGTGATGCTGGCGCCGTTGGGGAAGGTTTTGGTGTACGGCCCGGTGTAGCTGGCCCCGCCCGAGCTGATGGCCAGGTTGCGCTCGGCCTTCACGTCGATGAAGTCCTGCAGCGCCACCTGAATCTGGTTGGCATCGGGCCAGATTTCGGCCTGCGTGGTAGCGCCCTGCCGGGTCACGACCAGCGGCAGGCGGTACTCGTAGTAGTTCTGGTTGTAATCGGTGCCGAGGCGGATGAAGGCCTGCACGTCGCCGTCGCGCAGGTTGGCGTTTTCACTTTCGGCGTGCAGGAACAGGCGCAGCTGCTTGTAGCGCAGCAGGCTCAGACTCAGGTTTTTGTAGGCTGCCTGCCCGAAACCGTCGCGCAGCTCTTCTACGCACAGGCGCAGGCTCTGCTCGTTCTGCTGGCGGTTCACGGTGCTGGAGCCGTACTCCTTGTCGCGCTGGATGTTGGGCGGCAGCACGTAGGGAATGGCGCCTTTGTTGCCGGGGCCGTTTTCCTCGATGCTTACCGTGCTGATGTTGAAGGCCGCCGCCGTTTCGCCGCAGTTCAGGCAGGGCTGGTTGGGCTCCGAAATCGGGCTCAGGTAGCGGCGCCACTGGTTGGCAATAAACTGCGGCTGCACCATGCGCAGCACCACCGGCTGCTGCCAGTCGGTGAGGTACATGCGCAGGAACCGGATAGACTTGAAGCCGAAGGCCTGCCCGTCGGCGCTGCGCACGTTGTTGTAGCTGCGCACCGGAATCCGGAACTGGTACCACGATACCTGGTCGCCCTTCACGGTGTTCGTGATTTTGTCGACCACGTAGTTGCTGCCTACTGCCAACTGGCCGTCGCGCAGCTCCAGCTCATACTCGTAGTAGCGCTCCGTCTCCGAAATAACGTTGTCGCGGTTCAGGTCTTCCTTGTCGGGGAAGGCGGTGGAGGAAAGCTGGCTGTTCTCCTGCGAGTTGCCTTCCATGCCGTTGTACTGCTTGTAGCGGCCCAGAATACCCACGTTGTTCTGGTCGTAGAACGGGTCGAGGTGGTGGCGGAAATTGTCGCCGGAGGGGTCGGCGTAGGCTTTGCTGAAGAACGCCGCTTCCTCCGTATCGTTCAGGCCATCGAGGCCGATGTCCTGGCGGGCGCGGCCACCGGGCGTGTTGCTGAAGGCATCGGTCAGGAACTGCTGGCGCGACACGCGGCCCCATTCCGTCCGGCGGGTGTCGTTGGGGTCGGCCGGGTCGGTGGCGGGCAGGCCGTTTTCAAACTCGTACTGGTTGTTGTCGCGCAGCACGTCTTCGCTCACGTTGCCGAGGTTGATGATGAGCCGTCCGCCGGTTTCGTTGTTCACTGGTGGGTTCTCGCCATCGTTGATGCGGCCCCGCTCGCCTTTCAGGAACGGGTCCATCATCCAGAACTCCAGGTACTCAACGTTGGCGTTGTCGAAGTCGGTGTCGAAGGTGATTTCGCGCGAAATGGCGCCGAAGTTCTGCTGCGGGTTCGGCAGGGTTTTGCCATCGGCCCCAATGCCGGGGTTATAGTTGTACTGCCCGCGCTCCGACGGATAATAGGCCAGGTCGAGCGAGTATTCGAAGCCGTTGCCGGAGGCGCCCACGTCACGGTTCGGGAACACCTCAATCCGCTCGATACCGCGCGTGTAGTGGTTGTCCAGATCAGCCACCCCAATGTTCGACGGCTTGTTGGGCCCGTCGGTGTAGTAGGTCTGGTCGATGGAGTACCACGCCAGCTTGGCCCGGCGGTACGCCGACGTCACGTCGTTGACGTCGAAATTGGGGAAGGTGCGCGGCGTGGAGCCCAGGCGCCAGGCCACTGCCGAGTTCAGCCCGCCCAGCGTGTAAGGCGTGCGCGCATTCTCGAAGTCATCCAGATACGACACGCCGTTTTCGCCGTTGCCCAGCTTCGACTGCCCGGGCAGCAGCTGCGCAAACTCGCCGCTGAACGCCACCGATGACGGCTCCTTCGTCGAAATGAAGGGCAGCATGTCGAGGTACTTGGTGAGGGCGCGCGAGTCGCGGCGCAGGTTCACGTCGAAACCGTAAATCGTGTTGTTGCCGGGTTCGTCGCCGATGTTGACGCGGTTGATGCCGGGCGCCTGGTTTTCGCGCAGGTGCAGCACCGTGGCCCCGAAGTTGATGTCTTGGCTGAGGCGGTAGTCGAAGCGGGCCCCCAGCAGCTTGCGCGGCTGCACCTGCACCAGCGCATTCTTCTCGAACTCCACCCGCAGCTCATTTGCCGAGTTGAGGTAGGCCGGGTTCAGGATTTTCACCTTAGCCTGGTCGTAGAACACCTGGTAGTCGCGGCCTTCTTCCAGCAGCACCGAGCCGGCGCGCACCCGCACCGAGCCCTGCGCAATGCCCAGGCCGGGCAGCGTAATTTCGTCGGTAGCCGTGGCCTGAAACCGGCCGCGCAGCACAAACTTGTCTTTCTCGGTGCGCTGCTGCGCGTCGCTCTGCACCTGCGTGTAGAGTTCCTGATAGACGTATTTATCGATGAGCGCCTGCTCGGCCGTGGGGTCGAACTTGGTGCGCAGGAACGAGCCGAACGGCTCGACCAGCGGGAAGATTATTTTGCCCAGCTCCGGGTCAATGGTGATACCCGGGAAGAAGTCGAAGTTGCCGTCAGGGTTCTGGTCGTTGTTGGGGTTCACGTTGTCGAGGTTGAGCACCTCAATCAGCGGAATGTTCTGGATGACGCCCGGCTGGCCGTCCTTGATGGAAATCAGGTCGACGCCGGTAATGTCGTCTTTGTAGATGATCTGCAGCTGGAAGTTGTCCCGGTTGAGCTGTGAGGCATTCAGCGGGTACACGTTCTTCATCATCAGGTCCCACGTCGGCAGGTTGCGCGTCAGCAGGTTGGGGTTGTCGGGGTTCTGGCCGGGGTCGGCAATACCGACGGCCGGGTTGGTAGCTTTCAGCAGCTTCAGGAACACCACTTCGTCCTGGCCACGGTTGCCGTAGTCGTCCACTACTTCCCCCACTTTGTAGGTTTTGCCGTTGTAGAGGTACTCGTAGCTGACGCCCAGTACCTGCTCGGGCAAGAGCTGCGTGTTCAGCGAAATGTAGCCCAGCTGCGCATTGAAGGTGTATTCGCGCTGGTCGAGCTTCCGGGCCCGCACGTGCTCAAAGTCCACGTTCTTCACCAGCGGCTGGTTGGCCACTGCGCCCCGGCTCAGGTAGTTGTCCACGGTCAGCTCGCCGCGGGCTTCGGGGTTGGGCGTCAGCAGCTGGCCCAGCTGGTTGTTGGCGTTGTTGGCCGGTGTACGGTCCAGCACGGTAGGGTTCAGCAGCGGGCGGCGGTATACGCGGCTGGCTTCGCCCAGGTCCATGAGGGGCACCACGTTGCGCAGGTTGTCGCTCTGGCGGTTGTCGTTGGTGACGTACACCTCCAAACGCCGGATTTCAACGCCGCTTTGCACCGTGGGCAGGTTGCGCAGGGCCTGGTCGTACCGGTCGCGGAAGAACTGGCTCAGAAAGAAGTGCCGGTCCTTTTCGTACTGACTGGCCTTGATTTCGAACTGCCGGCTCTGCCCGCCATTCTGCACGCGCACCTCATCGGCCTGGCCGCGCAGCGTGCTGGCTACGGCCGTCACGCTCATGCGCCCGAACTGCAGCTGCGTCTTCACCCCGAACAGGTTCTGGCCGCCCACAATCAGGGAGTTGTTGAGCGGCAGGCTCACGTTGCCCAGCTCAATCTTGCGGATAATATCCGTGTCGAAGCCCGTGTAATCGAGCTTCATGTTGTTTTCGAAGTCGAAAGCCGCCTTGGTGTCGTAGTTGAAGTTCAGGCGCAGCTTCTCTCCTATCTGCCCGGTCAGGTTCAGATTCAGGTTCTGGTCGTACTGGAAGTCGCCGATGCGCTGCTGGCGCAGCGTGAGCGTGGGGTTCTGGTTGCGGTTGAAGCGCGCGCCCATGCGCAGCGTCACGGCCCCGGCAGGGCGGATATCCACGTAAGAGCCGCCAAAAATCCGGTCGGCCATGGGGCCGAGGTAGATTTTGGGGATGAGCCGCCGCGCTACTTCGGGGCTGGCCGGCCCGGTGACGCCACCGGCCGAACGATTCCGGAAATAGTCTCGTATAGCCTGCTGTTGCTGCCAGCGCGAATACTCTTCAAACGTCAGGCGGCTGGGGTCCCGGAACTCAAACTCCTGCCCCACCCGCTCCTCCACGTCGAAGTACTGCAGGCTGTCGTCGGGCGTCACGGTCTGGTTTACGTTGCCGGGCAGCGGCAGCACCAGCGGCGAGCGGCGGCGCTGCGGCGAAAACGGCGTACCGGCCCGGTCCTCGGGGTCTACGCGGGGCCGGCGGCTGGGACGGTAGCGGCTGGTGTCGGGCAGCGCGGTGCGCGGCGTGTCGGGCGCGGGCATGCGCCACGGCAGCCGGGCCTGCTCGCCGGCCAGCGGCAGCCAGGCCCACAGCTGCTGCAGGTCAAACGCAGATGCCCCAACAGGTTCGGCCTGCGACCACCAAGCAACGAGCAACGACGCGACAACAACAACGGAGGCGGTGAGGGACTTCTTACCGGAGTTCAAGTGCTACAAATAAAAAAGGATGCGGGTGGCGCTAAACGCTAATTTGACTTAAGAGCAAACTTAATCAATTCCTCCACGCTCAGGTCATTACCGTGGCGCTGCTGAATCTGATCCAGATTTTTCTCGGCGGCGGAGCGGGCAAAGCCCAACGTTACCAAAGCCGACAACGCTTCACTGCGGTTGGTATTGTGCGCGCGGGCCAGCGGCACGGTGTCCACGCCGGCCTTGGCCAGCAGCTCGTCTTTGCGGAGCTTGTCGCGCAGCTCCAGAATCACGCGCTGCGCCGTTTTGGGCCCCACTCCCTTAATACTCTGAATGGCGCGCACGTCCTCGTTGACGATGGCCTGGCGGATTTCGCCCACGCCCATGCTGCTCACCATCACGATGCCCGTGCCCGGCCCGATGCCTGACACCGAAATCAGTTGCATGAACAGCGCCTTTTCGTTGGGGTCGAGGAAGCCGTAGAGCGTGTGCGCGTCCTCCTTGATGTGCTGAAATGTATAGAGTTTGGCTTTTTCGCCCTCGGCGGGCAGCTTGCTGAAGGTGGCAAGGGAAATCCGGACTTCGTAGCCCATTCCGGCTACATCCAGAATGGCCTGGGCGTGGTCTTTGTAAGCGAGCTTTCCTTCGATGTAGGCAATCATGGGACGATGGTGGAGGCGGAAAAAAGAAACGGGCCGGCTGCACAGGCAGCGGCGAAAGGGGCAACACCACCCGCCGGATTTTCTATCCCAAATCGGCTGGCATTTTCAACTAAATAACTTGGCTTTGCAGCTCCCGATTTCCCGGCAGCCCGCCGCATAGCGCCAGCGGGCTGCCGGGAATGGCAGGCGCCTTTACAGGCCGCGGCTGTTCTGGCTTTGCTGCGCGTCTACTACCGCAATGGAGGCCATATTCACGATTTCGCGCACCGAAGCGCCCAGCTGCAGAATGTGCACCGGCTTGCGCATGCCCATCAGCACCGGCCCGATTACCTCGGCACCCCCGATTTCCTGGAGCACTTTGTAGGCAATGTTGCCGCTAATCACGTTCGGGAAGATGAGCGTGTTGGCGCCGCCTTTGTCGGCCAGCTCCGAGAAGGGGTACTGCTCGCGCAGCAGCTGCGGGTTCAGGGCCGTGTTGGCCTGCATCTCGCCGTCCAGAATCAGGTCGGGGTAGCGCTTTTTGGCCAGCTCGGTAGCGCGGCGCGACTTGTCGGGCAGCTCGCCGGGGTTGGAGCCGAAGTTGGAGTAGCTGATAACGGCCACCCGCGGCTCGGCATCAAAGAAGCGTACGGCTTCGGCCGTGAGGCCGATGATGTCCACCATTTCCTCGGCTGTGGGGTCGATGTTGACGGTGGTATCGGCGAAGAAGAACGGGCCTTTCTTGTGCTGAATGATGTACATAGAGGCCACGCGCTTCACGCCCTCTTCCACCCCAATGGCCTGCAACGACGGAATGATGCTCTTGCCGTAGTCTTTGGTGAGACCGGTGATGAAGGCGTCGGCTTCGCCGGTTTCCAGCATCATGGAGCCGTAGTAGTTCCGCTCGCGCAGCAGGCGGCGGCCTTCGTAGAGCGTGATGCCGCGGCGCTGCCGCTTCTGGTAGAGCAGGTTGGCGTACTCCTCGCGCTTGGCTTCTTCCTCCAGAATATCAATAATCTGGCAGCCTTCCAGGCCGAGGTTGTTGGCCTGGGCAATGGTTTCCAGCTTTTTGCGGTTGCCGAGCAGGATGGGCAGCGCAATGCCCTCATCGAACAGAATCTGGGCGGCCTTGAGGATTTTATAGTTGTCGGCCTCGGCAAACACCACGCGCTTGGGATTGGCGCGGGCCGCCGACGTAATGCGGTTCATCAGCTTCTGGTTCACGCCGAGGCGGGCACGCAGCTCGTCCTCGTAAGCCGTCCAGTCCTCGATGTTGTAGCGCGCCGAGCCGCTTTCCATAGCGGCTTTGGCCACGGCCGGACTCACGGTCGTAATCAGGCGCGGGTCGAGGGGCTTGGGGATGAGGTAGGTGCGGCCGAAGGCCAGCGTGTTGTCGCCGTAGGCACGGTTCACCATATCGGGCACGGGCTCCTTGGCCAGGTCGGAAAGGGCCCGCACGGCCGCCAGCTTCATGGCCTCGTTGATTTCGGTGGCCCGCACGTCCAGGGCGCCCCGGAAAATGTAGGGGAAGCCCAGCACGTTGTTCACCTGGTTGGGGTGGTCGGAGCGGCCGGTGGCCATAATCAGGTCGGGCCGCGTAGCCAGGGCCAGCTCGTAGCTGATTTCGGGGGTGGGGTTGGCCAGCGCAAACACAATGGGGTTGTCGGCCATGCGCAGCAGCAGCCCGGCCGGCAGCACGCCCGCCGCCGAGAGGCCCAGGAACACGTCGGCACCTTCCATGGCCTCGGCCAGCGTGCTGATGGGCCGCTGCGTGGCAAACTGCATCTGCAGCGGCGCCAGGTCGGTGCGCTGCGGATTGATGATGCCGTCCTTATCGAACACCACCACGTTTTCGAGCTTGAGGCCCAGCGCCAGGTACAGGCGCAGGCAGCTGATGGCCGCCGCGCCCGCGCCGCTCACCACCAGCTTGATTTCGTCGATGCGCTTGCCCACCACTTCCAGCGCGTTGAGCAGGGCCGCCGACGAAATGATGGCCGTGCCGTGCTGGTCGTCGTGCATGAGCGGAATGTTCATCTTCTCGCGCAGCTCCGTCTCGATGCGGAAGCACTCCGGGGCCTTGATGTCTTCGAGGTTGATGCCGCCGAACGTGGGCTCCAGCGCCTTCACGATGCGGATAAACTCGTCGGGGTCGGTGGCGTCGATTTCGATGTCGAAGCAGTCGATGCCCGCGAATTTCTTGAACAACACGCCTTTGCCTTCCATGACGGGCTTGGAGGCGGCGGGGCCGATGTTGCCGAGGCCCAGCACGGCCGTACCATTGCTGATAACGGCCACCAGGTTGCCCTTGGCCGTGTATTTATAGACGTCGTCGGGATTCTGGGCAATGGCCAGGCAGGGCTCGGCCACGCCCGGCGAGTAGGCCAGCGCCAGGTCCAGCTGGGTGCTGACGGGCTTGGTGGGTACTACTTCAATCTTGCCGGCAGGACTCTGGGAGTGGTAGTCGAGGGCGTCTTGTTTGTTGATTTTGAGCATAAGTCGGGTTCCGAAGGGAATTGCCGCTGGGGCGGCCACGGATTAGGCAAGTTGGGGCCAAATCCGCCGGAATCCAAAGATTGCCCCGCACCCCGAAGCGGCGCTTCGGCCCAGTGGAGCGGTTGTGCGCAGCTCGCAGCCGAACCGAAGCGCCGCTTCGGGGTACAGCCGGCTTCGGGTGAAATTCAGGCGGCTTCCCGCCAGATTCAGGCCCCCCCGACTGAATTTCATGCGACGCCGACTGAATTTCATGGGAGCCCCGATGATTTTCATGCGACATCGGAGAAAAATCACCCGGCGTCGCATACATTTTATCCGAGGTCGGGTAAAATTCATGCGACGCCGGGTAAAATTTACCCGACTTCCCGTAAGTTTTATGGGAGGCCGCGTGATTTTCACCGAAGGCCGGATAAACCAGACGCGGGGCCGGATGAAGTTCATCCAGCCCCGCGTCTGGTTTATCCGGCTGTAGGGTGCGGGGCTTGCCCGTCGTTGCACGAAACCCGCATCAATCGTTCAACGGCGGGCGGGGGCCAGCCCCGCCCCCTACCGGCTACTGCTTGGGCGTGGCCTTGGCCGCCTTCTGGGCCGTGCTTTGCTCGAAGCGGGTTTTGAGCGTGTCGCGGGCGTCCTGCGCGCCCGATACGCCCTGTTTGGCGGCCTGCTGCACCGAGCTGTAGTAGGCCAGGGCCGTCACGTAGCTTTCGCTGCCCAGCTTGATGCTGGTGCTAGCCAGGTTGGAGGCCAGCGGCTGCAGGCGCCGCGCCACGCGCTGTAGCTGCTGCCAGGCCACCAGGTCGAGGCGCAGGCCGGGAATGTCCACGTAGCCGGGCGCGAACTGCGGCTGCTGCTCGGCCAGGTCCAGGGCCTTCTCGATGAAGGGCAGCGAGGCGTCAGAGGCTTTGGGCAGGCGCTGAATTTCCTTGCCCGTGAGGGTGATGAGCACCGGGGCCAGGGCCGCGTCCAGGGCATCCAGCGCGTCGTTGATTTTCTTCAGGTCGGCGTCCGTGAGCTTGATTTCGAGGTTGTCGGAGGATGTGGGCATGCGTGAATGAGTGAATGAGTGAATGAGTGAAGAGAAGGAACTTAGAAACTGTTTGACTTAGGACGTGTGGATAGCACCCAAAAAGACTATCATGCAGAGCGCAGCGAAGAACTGTCTACATCACTGCGTTAAAAGTGAAAGGAGGTGCCTATGAGCTGCACGGGGCGCCAGGCGAAGGAAGTGCGAGAGTTTTTATAGAATGCCGTCCCATAGCCAGGTACGTAACTACCGTCTGGCAAAGTCTGCATACCTGTATTAAGCAACTGGTCGTTAAGGCGGCGGTAAGTGAGTGGGGCCGCCGTTTCGGCCAGCACGCTCCAGCGTGGCGTGAGGAAGAATTGCAGGCCCGCGAACGGCCGGGCCTCTAGCTGCCAGCGCTTGCTGGTGTAGCGCGAGTCGTATTCGTAGGGGCCATTGGCATTAGACCAGGCCACTACTTCCCGCTGGTTGCGCCGCCCAATACCGCCGCCCAGCTCCAGGCCATAAAACCAACGAAAGCGGGTGCTGATGGGCCGCTGCCACTCGTAGCCCACGTAGGCGTTGAGCTGCCATTCACGCGTGCCGGTTCCGTCCTTTAGCTGTGCGTAGTTGGCTGTATCCTGACGGCTGTACTGCCCCACGAGGCGCAGGCGCAGGGTCCGGTTAGGGGTCAGTTGCCGCTTATACACGATGCCCAGCGGCAGGCTGCGGTTGTTGCGGAGGAAGCCGTCGAGCACGGGGCTGGCCGTCAGGCCCAGGTGGTGGCGGTAGGCGCGGGCCGTGTCGGGCGGGGCGGCGGGCGTTTGGGCGGGGGCGGCCAGCGGCAGGGCCAGCGGCAGGGCCAGCGGCAGGGCCAGCAGGAGCGTAAGCAGGGGTTTCATGGAACGGGAACTGGTGGAAAAAAGCGGAAAGCCCGAAAAAGCCCCGGACGCGCGGCGCAGCCGGCGGCCAGAGGGGCAGCGGGCAGGCAGAGCAGCAGGGGCAACAGGTGCGAAGTAGGAGCGGCGCCGCCCGGCGCGGTAGCGGGTAGGTGCGGGCGGCGGCGGTGAGAGTAGCGGGTAGCGGTAACGGAGGGCAAGGATAAGACTAGTTGGCCGACACTTCTATACAGGAGTGAAAGAATAGTTTTGGGGGAGGCCGGCCTTCCACGAGCGGCCCTTGGCGGCCCGGCCAGCGGTTACTTGTAGCGCACGGCGCCGGGCTGCCCGAAGCTGAAGTCATAGCAGGGGCGAGAACTTTTGTAGCAGGGGCCGCACCCGGGAAACCACGACCTGCTACTTTCACGGCATGGAAACCTCGCACACGTTTCAGGCGCAGCTACAAGCCGGCGGCCCCAGCTTCATGCCCACCCAGATAGTAGTGGTGCCACCGCTGGTGGTAGCGGCGCTGGGCACCAGCGCCAAGCGTGTGACGGGCACCGTGAACGGCCACGCCGTGCGGCCGGGGCTGCTGCCGCTGCCCGGCGGCGGGCGCTACCTCATGCTCAACAAAGACCTGTGCCGCGCCATCGGTATCCAGCTGGGCCAGCACCTCACCGTGTGCCTCGCCCCCGACCCGGACCCCGACCACGTGGACCTGCCCGCTGAGCTGGCCGAAGCCTTCGAAGCCTGGCCCGAGGCTGAAACCGGGTTTACAGCACACACCGGAGCCATGCGGCGGGCCATAGCGCAGCACATAGCCAGCGCCAGGCAGCCCGAAACCCGTGCCCGCCGCGCCGTGGAGCTGGCCGAGCGGCTGGCCTTGGGCCGCCACCCGTTCCGCAAGCCGTGAGGCTAGCGGGCCGTCACGCTCAGCGTGGCGGTGCCCACGGCCGGCTGCCCCGTAGCGCCAACCCCTTCCGTACTGACGCGGAACGTGCCGCCCTGGTCGGCGGTGTAGAACGTGAAGCGGGCTGTGCCCGACGCCGGCACGGCCAGGCGTGGCAGCCAGTAGAGGGCAGTAGCCCGTGGATCGGGACGGGCTGCAGCGGCCTTTTCGTAGCGCTGCGCATAAAACTCACGGGCCTGGTAGTAGGCCGGCAGCTGGCGCGTTACGATGCCCGCAGCGGGTTCTTTGCTGTAGTCGTAGTCGGGGTTGCCGGTCTTGGTGAAAACGGCAATGACCCCGCTCCCGCCCTGCATCCCATATATGGCAGCGGAAGGGCCTTTCAGCACCTCAATCCGGTCTACCACGGAGGGCGGAATTCCCATCAGTGCCTCCGCATCTGAGAGGGGCACTCCATCCAGCAGAAACAACGGCTGGCTGGGCCCCGACAAGCTAGTGATGCCCCGAATCAGCACCTTATAGGAAGAGCCGCTGCGCGTTACCTGCACGCCGGCCACGCGCCCCTGCAGCAATTGAAAAATGTCGGTATAGGCATTGGCCTGCGGGATGTCGCGCAGGTTGAGCACATTGTCGGCGCGGCCATGAATGGAGCGAGGGTCGCGCGCGGGTTCGGCCGGGCGGCTGCCTTTCACCGTGACGTTGCGAAGCACGATGTTGCGGCTCGAATCGGGGCGGTATTGCTGCTCCAGCACCTGCTGGCGGCGGCTGCGCTGAGTGTAGGCCGCTACCACCGGGGCCGCATCTGCCGGCACTCGCAAAGGAAGCGGCTGCGGTGTGGCGGGCAGCGGCCACAGCTCGTTCAGCTGAATCAGGACGTTGCTGCCGCCTTTCTCAGTGCGGGCCTGCACCACCACTTTCGTGGAGTCGCGGCCGCTGAAGCCCATAAACAGAAACTGCCCCTGCTCATTCGCCTGCCCGGTACTCACGCTTTTGCTTTGCTGCTGCAGCAGCGTCACGCTACCGTTGGGCACCGGTTTCTGATTGGCGCGCACCAGCCGGCCGCCCAGCGTGAGGCTCTGCTCGGGCAGAAACTGGTAGGTGGCTATCGGCGAAGCTTCCTGCAGCAGCTCGCGCCATACAAAGCGGCTCCAGCCCTGCGTGAGCAGCAGGTGGTCGAGGGCGAGACGGGTTTCGGGCGTGGGGTTGCGGAAGTAGTAGCCCGGGTTTTCGACGTAGCCTTTCAGCTCAGAGGTCAGCAGCAGCTGCGACTCGATAGTAGCATCTGTGGTGCCGACAGTCGGTAGCCCCGCCTCATTGGTCACGGCCAGCGACAGTTCAGCGGCAGCCGGCGCTCCATCAGTCGTGCGCACCTCCACCTCCACGGTCACGGCTTCACGCGGGCCATAGCGGGGTTTGTCGGGGCGCACGGTTACCTGTAGCGGGCGGGCGTCAGGCACAAAGGCCAACCGCTCGGCGCGGGGCCGCTGCTGCTCGTCGAATAGCGTGAGGTGCAGTACGCCCGCCGGCATTTTGTCTTTGGGCAGCGAGGCCGAGAAGGTTTCGTCGCCCTGAATCTGGCCCTGACCTACGTATACAGGCGTGCCGCGCACGTGTGCCAGCAGCCGCAGCCCCACCGGGCGGGCGGGCGCGCCGGCTGCCGCCTGGTACCGGATAAATACTTTCAGTGTATTGCCAACTTCACGCGTGTTCATCACGAAGCCATCCGGCACAGCAGCCGGCAGCGGATACTCAGCGGTGAGGCCGGAGGGCAGTGTTACGCGGGCATGGTAGCGGCGGCCAGAAGCAGGCGTAAAGCTGAAAGCAGTCATGCCCAAGGCTGGCGTACTGAAGCGGCCCTGCACCTGGTTCTGCTCATCGAGAATTTCGCCGCGCACAGCCAGGCCCGTGCCGGTAGCATCGAGGGCCTTCACGCCCACCACCGTAGCCAGGCCGGCCACGTAGTCGCCGCCTTCCGGGAAAAACTGCACATCGGGGCGCGGCGAGGCGGCTTCCCGCGCCTGACTGCGACGGGACGCGGCTACTTTACCAGCCGCCGCGCCACCAGCCGCCGGGGCCGGCCCGGCTGATTGCCACACGGGCAGGCGACGCGAGAAAAACAGCTGCTCTCCGGCGTTGCGCATCCAGCTGGTGTAGGCCCGCACCGTGTAGATGCCCTGCGCCAGGGTATCGGGCAGGGCCAGGTCGCCGTGGGCCAGGCCGCCGCGCAGGGCCAGCGTGCGGCGCAGCAGCACCCGCTTGCCGGAGGGGCTCACTACATCCACATAAAGCACCCGGCTCAGGGAGTCGAGGCGGTGGTAGCGGGCATCGGCTACATAGGCCTTGAACCACACCGTCTCGCCGGCAGCATAGGCGGCCTGGTTGAGGTGCAGGTAGCTGATTTCGGGCTGCGCATCGGTGTAAAACGCCAGCAGGCGCTGCACGAGCTTTTCGGCTGGGTCGAGGGCGGGCTGGAACGACAGGCTAAGAGCGGCTACAGAAGCAACAGCAGCGCCGGCCGCCGCGCGCCGCCAACCGGGAATAAGCGGGAATCTCATAGAACAATAATTAATAGAACTCTTGTGCAGGAGCGAATGTACGAGGAAGGCATAACAGCTGCGCGGCAGCAGGCTTTACCAAACCGACTCTTAAGGCCGCTTTGTACTCTACAGCCGAATGCTGAAGGCCAATGGCTCCAGAATCAACTCGTTGGTATAGGTGTTGACCACCAGCCGCAGGCCGGCTTCCAGCGGTGTACGCAGGCGCAGCACGTTGAACAGCGCCGCCACATCGAGGCCCGCGTTGCGGTAGTTGGCAGCGCCCGAAACGCCCGCGCTTCGGCCCTGCGCTACATCCAGAAAAGCCGCCGCCCGCAGGCGCTGCACATACAGCACCCGCCCCACCGACCAGTGCGGAAACGCCAGCGGCAGCTGGTAGTCCACGGAAGCAGCCCGCAGCCGGTCGAAGCTCACGTAGCCCTCGCCCCGGGGAAACGATACGGCCGAGGCAAACTGATACTGCCGCTGCTGCTGATACTGGTAGCCGGCGCGCAGGCGCAGGGCGTGGTGCCTGGCGAGGCCGGGCAGAAACACGCTGCCCTGCGCGCCCCACTGCCGCGCCTCCAGCCCGGCCCCGAACGGCGTGAGCCGCGAGGTAAGCAGCAGCGTGCCACCCAGCCGTGGGGCCACGTCGCGGGCACTTTGCTTGAGTTGGGCCACATAGCTGAGCGTGGTCTGGAGGGCGTGTACCGGCTGGTTGGGGCCGGGCTCGGAGCGGAAGCGCACCGGCAGGTCGTAGCCGCTGACCCGCTCGTGCAGGTAGTAGCTGCTCAGCGTAAGGGCCGACAGCATTTTGGACCGCGTCAGTGTGAGCGGCAGGCGCAGGCCGGTAGTGAGGCGAGTGGCCTGCCATTGGTCGCGGAGCAGGGCACCGTTGCGGCGGATGGTTACATCGCGGCCGCCGTGGCTGATTTCGGCATCGAGCACCGGATACTGGCCCTGGTAGCTGAGGCCGCCGAACACGGCCGCCGTCTGCTCGTTCTGGTCGTAGCTGACGCCCGCAATGGCCTGCGTGGTGCTCAGCACATCCTGCGACCGGACGCCCAGGCTCACGCTGTTGCCGGTCGGGCTTTGCACCACGCCCCAGCTGAACACGTTGAACGCATTCCGCAGCACCGAATACGGCCGCACCGGATACCGCGCTGCCGAATCCTGGCGCGAGGCCACGCCCAGCAGCGGCACCACGGCCGCCGCGCCCGGCTCCTGCGCCGCCAGTTTCGCCGTATAGGGCTGGCCTACTTCGGCCGGAGCGGCCGGTACCGGCAGCCAGGCGGCCGGGTCCAGCGGCATCTCCACAATGCGGGCGCCGGTAGCGCGGTAGTCGTGAAAAGCCAGGCTCCGCCCGTCCGGCGACACGGCCGCCTGGTACGCCCCCAGCGGCCGCGACGTTACCTGAAACGTCTGGCCCGTGGTGACGTGCACGGCGTAGATATTGTCAATGCCCGACTGCGGCGAATTGTAGAGCACGTAGTCGCCCCAGGGCTGCGGGTTGGTCAGGTTGACGTTGGCCAGGGGCAGCAGGGGCCGCGCCGTGCCGGTAGCCGGGTCGAGGATTTCGATGGTTTTGCCGCCCGGTTTCAGTGCCACCGCAGCTATGCGCTGGCCGTCGGGCAGAAAGCGGGGCTGGAGGTACAGGTCGTTTTGCGGGTTGGGCAGGGTCTGGAGCACGGTGCCGGTGCCGGCATCCAGCAGGTGCAGCGCATGGTGGTAAGCCGTGTCGGTTTCCACGGCTACCAGCCGGCGGCCATCGGGCGAGAGGGCGGCGGCCGTGTAGCGGTGGTGGCGGCCCAGGCGCGCTACGCGGCCGGTTTGCAGGTCCAGCACGCGTAGCTCGGAGTAGATGCGCTGGCCCCAGCGGGCATCGGGCTGCAATTCGGGCCACACGGCCTTGCCGCCGCCCACGCTCAGCAGCTCCGGCAGATTCAGCAGGCCCGGCACGTGGAGTTTGCGCTCCGCGCCGCGCCGGTCCAGCAGCATCAGCTGGGCAATGTCGCCGAGGCCACTTTTCAGGGTCAGCACCATGCTGTCATTCACATACTGCGGATACTGGTATTCGGTGAACACCCGGCCCCGATACTGTCCGGCCAGCTCCTGCGCCTCAGTCAGCCGGAGGGTGCGTTGCTCGGCCCGCCACGTCGAGTCCAGCTCCTGCACGGTGCGCTGGTACAGGTCTTCGACGCGCAACCCCGTGGTGCGCTTCAGGCCATCGGAAAACGAAAACGGGTAGAACGGAAAGCGGTAGTAGCGGCTCAGGGCCCGGTCCCAGACGTTGGGGCCGTAGTGGGCTTTGGCGTAGGACGTGAGGTAGTAGCCGAGCACGTACCAGTTGGGCACCTGGTCGCGCAGGGAGCCGTTGGCGGCTTTCTGGTAGTTGTAGAAGCGGCCGGCCAGCAGGTTGGCGCGCAGGCCCACACCAAATTCCGGAATCCGGCCCCGGCCGCTGCGGGTAAGGGCCGTTTCGGTGCCCACGGCGTCGCCTTCGAAAAACCACTGGGGCACGCCCACCGCCGCCACGCCCAGCGCGCCGTCGCCGAGCAGCGGACTCAGCAAACGCCCAATGCCCTGCCGCCCTTTCTCGAACTGCCCCACGTGCCGGTACTCGTGCACCACCAGCCCATCCAGCCAATCGACGGTGCCGAGGCCCATGCCCTGCTGCGGCGTGATGAAGAACTCGGCGTGGCGCGGCAGAAACGTCACGAAGCCGTTCGAGACGCTGGTGCGGGTCTGCATCACCACCGAAATGGGGCGCGGACTGACGCCGAGCGTAGCCGCGCCGGGGCCGTGCACTTGCTCCAGCCGGGTGGCCGTGCGTTGCGCGGCTTCTTCCAGCCCCTGCGGATACAGCACCCGAAAATGCGGCGTCTGCACCTGCTGCCAGCGCAGCGCCGGCGGGTTCTGGTCGAGGATGGGCAGGCTTTGGGACTGGCTGGCCGAGGCCGAAGCCAGCACCGCCACGGCGGGCAACAGGAACTGACGCATGTACTGAGAATGAGCGAAGTGCAAGAAACCCTACCGGCACGGAAAAGCCAAAGCGAATTTCCGGCCCGGCCTGACTGCAGGCCGCAAACCGGAAATCCGCTTTGGCTTATGTGGAACGGCCGAAAAGAGTAGCAGTGCTTACTTGGTCAGGACGATGCTGACCACTTTGCCAGGGCCGGCCACCACAAACTTGCACTCGTTGAAATCGGGCGGGGCCAGAGTGGGGCGCACGTTGTTGGAGAAGGCAAACGGCTCGGTCGGGATGCCCACGAAATTCTTGTCCAGCTTGTCGTTGTTGTTCATGTCCTGCGTGATGGCCACGGCCCACTCGCCGTGCGGCAGGTCGACGGGCAGCGTAATCTGGCGCTGGCCGCCGGGCTGCACCACCTTCTTGAACGCATAGCCCTGAGGCTTGAGGAACTTGTCGCGCAGGTTGTAGAAGTAGAGTTTCACCACCGACTGCGGCGAAGCCAGCGCCGATACGACCACCGTTACGGAGGAAGTGCCGGTCGGATTTTCGGCCACTGCCGGCGCGGTAGCCAGCAGGCTGCATCCGCCCATTACACAAGCAAGCGTCAGAATTTTCATAAGCATTACTATATAGGCGTGTGAAACAGTAAAGGGCCAACACCCGGCTCTGCTGAAAAAGTGCCACTCCTACTGTTAAAAGCCGGCCACAGCAAAAGGGAACCATCAAGATACCCAGAAATACTGAGTTACGCCCAATCAGGTTTGCCGGGCTGCCAGCGGCCGAAGCAGCGGCAGCAGCACCTCGAAAGTCAGCCCGAACTCAGCACTCAGCTTGGCTACCGCGCCGTGGGGCAACGCCAGAAGCGGTGGCAGCAGGTGCAGGGCTTCTACTTCGAGGGTGCCCATCTCACGGGCCACACGGCCGCAGCTGCTGAAGGCATGCTCCAGTTCCCTGGTCAGGGGCAAGCTGCCGGCGGGCTCCGGGGCTTCCGGCGCTATCTGGTGAGCCGCTACATGCGTTTGCAGACACACGGCAAACAGCGCTGGGCTGACCAGCAACCGGCTAATTACCTGAGCCGCCGGGGTAGCGGGCGTGGCCAGAATGGCCAGCAGCAGATGCTCAGCTCCCACAAAATCGTTACGCAAGCCGATGGCTGTTTCCCGGCTCTGCGCAATGAGGCACTTCAGGTTTTCGGAGAGGAAGGGCTTTGGAGGGCGCTTCGCGAAGGGCCACATAGGGTTTGGTTTGTTTTTTGTAATCGGGGCAGCGGAAGGCAGCCCGGCCGTAAGGTAACGGGCCGGACAACTTCCTCGGCGTTCAACGCATCTGTTTCTCTACCGCCTGCTTCCACTCCTACCCTACGTTTGTATGTCACGCTTTTTGTACCCCTTGCTGCTTTCCGCCGGGCTGCTGGCGGCCACCTCCTGCGCCCGCCAGGCCTACACCACCAATACGCTGGATGCACCGGCTCTCACGGCGCACCGCACAGTAGCCATTATGCCGTTTGAAGTGGAACAGGACCGCCTGCGCCTGCGTGACATCAGCTACGCCGGGCCCAGCCCGAGCGAAGACGACATCAAAAAGCACCAGCAGAACTGGACAGCGGCGCAGCTGCTGGAGCGGCGCAACCTGGGCTATCAGTTGCAGCAGCAACTACTGGCTCAGCTACTGGCCCAGCAGCCGGGCAATGGCTACACAGTGCAGTTTCAGGATGTGAAAGAAACCAACAAGCGTCTGCTGGCGGCCGGCATCACCTACGAAAACCTGCCCAACCATACCATGCAGGAACTACAGCAGGCGCTGGGCGTAGATGCGCTGCTGTCGGGCCAGACGCTGTTGTACCAGCCTATGCCCAACGGCGTAAACCTGGCGGCCCGCATTCTGCTCAACGACGGCGTAGCGGCGGGGCTGCCTTCCAACACGGCCACCACCAACCTTATGCTGCACGACTGCCGCAACGGCCAGCTTACCTGGCGCTTCGACTACGAGCGGGCCGGCAGTGCGTCTCTGAATCCGGAGCGCCTCAGCAAAGACCTGGTGAAAGCCGCCAGCCGCAGCTTTCCGTATCGTAGGTAAGGCCCCGTTGCAGGCATTGGGCTACGCCAGCGTCGGCGCTTTTAGGCTTTCTTTGCGCTATGTCTTCCGCTTATCATCGGCTTACCATTCAGCAGATCCGGGACGAGGTGCCGGGCGTACGGTCGTTTGTGCTGGCTCCGGCCGATGGGCAGCCGCTGCCCTATACCGCCGGCCAGTATCTGACGCTGATACAGACGCAGCATGGCCGCGACGTGCGCCGCTCCTACTCCATCAGCTCGGCCCCGGCACTCAATGAGCCGCTGACCATCACCGTCCAGCGCCTCGACAACGGGCTGGTGTCGCGCTACCTCATCGACCGGGCGCAGGTTGGCGACGAAATCCGGACACTGGGCCCGGCGGGCTTTTTCACCCTGCCGCCCGACTTCGCCGAAACCTACACCCACCTGATTTTACTGGCGGCGGGTAGCGGCATCACGCCTATTTTCTCGCTGCTCAAAACCGTGCTGCACACGCTGCCACAGGCGCGCGTGTTGCTCATCTACAGCAACCGGCGGCCAGACAGCGCCCTGTTTCTGGCGGAGCTGCAGGCTCTGGCCCGGCAGTTTCCGGCGCAGCTGCATCTGGAGCTGCTCTTCAGCCAAAACCCCGATCTGGCCCGTGCCCGCCTGCATAAGTCGCTGCTGGAAGAGCTGGTGGCCCGCTATGCGCCGGCCCCGCCTTCGCGCACCCTCGCCTACCTCTGCGGCCCCCTCGACTACATGCGCATGGGTACTTACGGGCTGCACGAAGCCGGCCTGCCGCTGGCCAATATCCGGCGGGAGCTGTTCAGCCCCAGTACCGCCACCGTCCCGCACAGCATCCCGCCCGACACGGAGCCGCACACTGTCAGGATTGAGGTGCGCGGGCAGGAGCATGAGGTGCGGGTGCAGTACCCACAAACCATTCTGCAGGCGGCGCGGCGGCAGGCCCTGGCGCTGCCCTATAGCTGTGAGGCAGGCTCCTGCGGCAACTGCGCCGCCCACTGCTCGCAGGGGCAGGTATGGATGGCGGCCAACGAGGTGCTAACCGACCGGGAGCTGGCCCGCGGGCTAGTGCTTACCTGCACCGGCTACCCGGTGGGCACAGTGCCGGTGAAACTGAAAATCTGAAGCCGGGCCGTGTTGTACTTGCGGCACGGACTTGCCTGTTACGAGCAAATTTGTTGTTTATCAGCGCCTTCACCATTTCCAGCGGGTAGGTAGGTGCTCCACGTTGCTAGGCGCCTGGCCCGCGCTAGTGACGCCGACAGTGGGTGCCCACGTAGCACTATGCCAGCCTACAGCTCCCAGTCGTCCCGGTCCTCGCTGCGCGCTACCAGGCTCAGCTCATCGCACAGCATGGCAATCTGATAAGCGCTGGTAGTAGGGTTGAGAATCCAGTTGCTCAGCGTGCGGCAGTACACTTTCAGCATTTCGCTCTGCCCCAGCTGCTGCACCTGCTCCCGATGGAAGCTTCTGAGCCGATCCGCCAGTTCCTCGCGCGCCCGTGGGCTTTCAGAAGATGGATGCTCCGGAAAATGCGGCGGCTTCAAATTTGACATATTCAATATTTTATTAAAAAAAATAATGCTACGCTGGATATCGGGCCAGAGTTTTCGGATAGCCGGAATCCTGAACTGCCTGGTTCCTGCGCATGCTGCGCCCGGTGGCTGCCTTAAACCGTAGAGGCCGCGGGCCGGTTTACACACAGCGGAACGACTCTACCGGGCTTGCCTGTTTGCCTGCTGGCAGTCCGAGTGCGGAACTCCACCGTACATGCCGCGTTCCATTTCACCGTTTTCCTATTCTGATGATTTCCCTGATCAAGCTAAAATCGTATTTGCTCGGCCTGTTGCTGCTGACGGCCGCCTCCTGCTCGCAGCAACAGTCGGCCGATGCGCAGGCCCTGAGCCGCTCTACGGCGGGCGGGTTACCTAGTGCCGCTCAGGCTAAGGGGCTGGCCGTGGCTACGCTGGCCGGCGGCTGCTTCTGGTGCACCGAAGAAGTGTTTGAGGAGTTGAAGGGCGTGCACCATGTGGTTTCGGGCTATGCCGGCGGCAAGGAAGCCAACCCAACTTACCAGCAGGTAGGCAGCGGCAGCACCAGCCACGCCGAAAGCTTTCAGGTGTACTACGACCCCAAGCAGATCAGCTACCAGCAGCTGCTGGACGTGTTTTTCCTGGCTGCCCACGACCCCACCACCCTCAACCGCCAGGGTCCGGACGCCGGGGCCCAGTACCGCTCGGTGGCCTTCTACCGCACTCCCCAGGAAAAGCAGCTCATCGAGGCCACTATCAAGCGCGTCAATGCTTCCCGGCACTACCCCAATCCTATTGTCACGCAGGTAGCGCCCTTCACCGCTTTCTGGCCCGCCGAGGACTACCACCAGGGCTATTTCCGGCTGCACCCCACCGACCCGTACGTGCAGTCTGTCTCGACGCCCAAGGTGCTGAAATTCCGCAAGGCGTTTCCGCAGCTGCTCAAAAGCCCGCTCTAACCCCCCTTTACGGGTTAGCCGAAGTGCCTGGAAACCGGCCCTGCACGTTCTGCAGGGCCGGTTTTGGTTATTTGTGTACCAACATACGCCCGGCCCGGCATAAACGAGCGGCTATATTCTATCTATTAGTACCTTTCGCTTCTGCTCCGCCTGCCTACCTCACATCTATGCTCTGGTCTGATACTCTTTTCACCGAAGCGGCTCAAACCCTTATGCGGGAGCTGCAGCCGGTACCGATGCTCGATGCGCTGCCGCATCTGGCCTGGCTTTCCACGCCCGATGGCACCGTAATCCGCTGCAACAAACGCTGGCATAGCTACACCGGCGCGCCTCCCGAGGCCCTGGCGAATGGCGGGTTCGTGGACTACCTGCACCCCGACGACCGGGCCGAAGCCGCCGATGCCCAGTTGCGGCAGCTGCCCAGCGGCAAGCCCATGGAGCTGCATCTGCGCTGGCTGGGCCAGGACGGCCGCTACCGCTGGTACCTCGACCGGGTAGTGCCGCTGTACGCCGATGAAGGCCGGTTGCTGGGCTGGCTGGGCACCTCCACTGACATAGATGAGCAGAAACGGTCTGAGCTGCAGGAGCGCCGGGGCCGGGAGCTGTTCGAGCTGATGGCCCGCGCCACCAACGACCTGATGTGGGACTGGGACATGACCTCGGGGCGGATGTGGTACAGCCAGGCCTTCTGGCAGATGGTGGGCTATCCGCCGCGCCCGGACACCGAAACCGTGGCCTTCTGGCTCAGCCTCATTCACCCCGACGACCTGGAGCGCGTAACCAACGGCGTGCAGGCCGATTTGACGACCAACGCCAAGCTGCTGGAATCCGAGTTTCGCCTGCGCCGCTCCGACGGGCACTACCTCACCATTCAGGACCGCGCCTGCGTAATTCATGATGCTTCCGGCCTGCCCGTCAGAATGGTGGGCGCCATGCGCAACATCACGGCCGAGGCCACGGCACACTAGCCGGCAGGCCACGGCAGTAGCAGTTCGTCATCTGCGGGCGGTTGCGTACTTTGGCCGTTCATCCTGAATGCCCGCCCCTCCGCATGGCCTCTCCTACCCTCCTTTCCAAGCTGCCCGACGTAGGCACCAGCATTTTTGCCGTCATGACCCAACTGGCGCAGGAGTGCGGGGCCATCAATCTGGCGCAGGGCTTCCCCGACTACGACCCGCCCTTGGCGCTGCAGCAGGCACTGGCCCGCCACGCCACTACCAGCGGGCACCACCAATATGCCCCCATGCCGGGTTTGCTGCGTCTGCGCGAAGCCATTGCCGGCAAAACTGCCCGCGTCTACGGCGTGCCTGCCCCTGATGCGGCGACGGAAATTACCGTCACCTGCGGCGCTACCGAGGCGCTGTACGCGGTGCTGGCGGCCGTTGTGCATCCGGGAGATGAGGTGCTGGTGCTGGAGCCTGCCTACGACCTCTACGGCCCGGCCATCCGGCTGCAGGGCGGCGTGCCCGTCTACGTGCCGCTGTCAGCTGCCGATTTCCGGCCCGACTGGGACCGGGTGCGGGCTTCCCTGACTTCAAGCACCCGGCTCGTGATGCTCAACTCGCCCCACAACCCCAGCGGCGCCGTGCTTACCGCCGAAGACCTGGACCAGCTGGCCGCGCTGCTCGCAGGCACCGACACGCTGGTACTCAGCGACGAGGTGTATGAGCACATGGTATTCGATGGAGAGCCGCACCGCAGCGTGCTACGGCATCCGGCCCTGCGCGAGCGAGCTTTCGTGCTGTCGTCGTTCGGCAAAACCTACCACGCTACGGGCTGGAAAATGGGCTACTGCGTGGCGCCGCCGGCCCTCACCGCCGAAGTGCGCCGCGTGCATCAGTTCCTTACGTTTGCCGTGAGCACCCCCACCCAGCACGCCCTGGCCGATATGCTGGAAACCGATTCTGGGCACGATGAAGGCCTGCCGGCGTTCTACCAGCACAAGCGCGACCTGTTTCGGGAGCTGCTGGCCGGGTCGCGGTTCGAGCTGCTGCCCGTGCCCGGGGGCTATTTCCAGCTGGCCCGCTACCACCAGATTTCGGCAGACAACGACGTAACGTTTGCCCGGCACCTCACCCGTGAGGCGGGCGTGGCCGTAGTACCGGTTTCCGCCTTCTATCATCATGGCCACAACACCGGACTCGTCAGGTTCTGCTTCGCCAAGCAGGACAGTACGCTACGGGCTGCGGCGGAACGCCTGGTAGGCTTGTAACCAGATGTGCGCTTGCTTCACGCGTTTATGCAGCCTTATTGTAAGCATTGGCAGTATACATGCAGGCCAGTGCTAGCGTACGTGATAACGGCTTCTTTTTCAGAAATAATTTTATAAATTATTTTACTATTCCAAGCAGCACTAGCTTACCTGCTGCCTGGTGCCCCTCCCCCTTATTTCTTTCCCAATGTCTGACCTCACTGTTTCCTTTGTGCAGGCCTCTTTACAGTGGCACGACCCGGCAGCCAACCGCACCGAGCTGCAGCGGCATATCGATGAAATATCAATTGCTACCGACCTGATTGTACTGCCCGAGATGTTTACGACGGGTTTCAGCATGGACGCCGCCAACCTGGCCGAGACCATGGACGGCCCCACCGTGGCCTGGATGCGGGAGCTGGCCGCCGCGCGTGATGCGGTTATTGCGGGCAGCATTATTGTGCGCGACGAGCACCACCACTACTACAACCGCCTGCTGTGGGTGCGGCCCGATGGCAGCCTCAGCTACTACAACAAGCGCCACCTGTTTTCTATGGCCGGCGAGCAGAACGTGTACACAGCCGGCACCGAGCGCCTGATTGAAGAATGGCGCGGGTGGCGCATTTGCCCGCTGGTGTGCTACGACCTGCGCTTTCCCGTTTGGAGCCGCAACTCGGTGCAGCAGCCCTACGACCTGCTGCTGTACGTGGCCAACTGGCCCGCCTCGCGCCGCACTGCCTGGATGACGCTGCTCCGTGCCCGCGCCATGGAAAACCTGGCCTATACGATGGGCGTGAACTGCGTAGGCATTGACGGCAACAGCCTCGCCTACGCCGGCGACTCAGCCCTGCTGGATGTGCGCGGCGAATACCTGGTGGAGGTCGGCAATCAGGAAACCGGCATCACCCGCTCGTTGCGCCGCGCCGACCTGGAAGCCTTCCGGGAGCGGTTTCCGGCCCTGCAGGACGCTGACCCGTTTGAGCTCGTTCAGTCGGCCGTTATGAAATAGACCGGCCAAAGTGGCTTCAGGCAAACCGCTTTCAGAGAAAAGCCCCGGCCGCAGGTGCGGCCGGGGCTTTTCTCTGAAAGCAACTTCTACTACTTCACTACCAGCCGCTGCATGCCGGTCTGGCCGTCGGCCGTCTGGCAGCGCACCAGGTAGAGGCCGGAGGCCAGGCCACGCAGCTCCAGCTGATGCTGCCGCGCCGGGGTAGCCACCGTGCGCACCACCCGGCCAGTAAGATCGAGAAGCGTGAGGCTGACGGGCTTGGCCGCTTGCACGGTAGCCGTGGCCGTAGCCGGATTGGGGTAGAGCGTGAGCGGCAGGGCCTGCGCGGCGGCAGCGCGCGTGCTCAGAACCCGGTTGCGGGTAGCAGCGGCCAGCACGCCACCCGCTTCCGTTCCGATAAGCAGTTCCGGCGCGCCGTCGCCGTTGATGTCGGCGGCCGCCAGCGCGAAGTGGTTCTGCTGGCGTGCGCCAAGGTACCCATCATCGTAGCGCCCCAGTACGTTGTTGTAAAACAGGTTGGTCCGGTCGACGAAGATGCCGGTCTGCGCCCGCAGATCGGGGAAAAGCCGCAACGAGCCGGTGTCATCAATGGTGAGCAGGTCGGGCGCGCCGTCGCCATCGAAATCTGCCACCAGCGGATACAGGTACATGGGGCGGGCGCCGGTGGATGTCCGGATCCGGCCAAAGTCAGCATCCTGCTCTACAAAGGCCGTTTCTACCGGGCTGGTGCCGGTATTGCGGTAGTAGCGCAACGACTGGCCCGGCATATCGAAGCGGTTGGAATTGGTGCCGTAGAGCATGTCCACAAACCCGTCGTTGTCCACGTCGAAGAAGGTGACGGCATCGTTGTTCACGTTTGGCACATTATTGATGTAGTACATCGTGGATGTGTCGAAATCGGGGGCCTGCCCGGCCGTGGCCCGGTTGCGGTAGTAGCCCAGAAAGTCGCGGCGGCCCACGCTATAGTAGCCAATGCACACCAGCTCCGGGGCGCCGTCGCGGTTGAGGTCGGCCACGGTAGGGCGCAGGCTCCCGAACTTCCTGGCCGACAGGTTCAGGTAGTCGTTCGTGATGAGCTGATACACGGGGCGGGTGGCGGTACCGGTGTTGCGGTAATACGCCAGCGTGGCCACCAGAAACCCGCCCGGCGCGTCGCGGCGCAGGCCCGACACCAGCAGGTCCAGCCGGCCATCGGCGTCCACGTCCAGAAAAACCGGCGCTGCCTGCGTGCTCACCTCAATCATGTCGTGCTGCAGAAAATCGTTCTGCCGGAACTGGAAATCCGGGACGGCAGTGGCGCTGGCATTCTCATAATAGCGCACCGTCTGCCGAATATCGATGGTGTCGAGGTTGTCGTAGACGCTGGAAGCCACCACCAAGTCGGGGCGGCCATCGAAGTTGACATCCAGGTTGTAGGCGGCCGGGAAATACGGAATCCGGACGGCCGTGGCTGCCGTCGGGAAGTTGGAATTGGCGCTGGTCATGGCGGCCAGCTGCGGCGTGCCCTGGTTCAGCATCGACACCAGCTCGGTGCAGTAGTCGCGGCCCATCAGCGCGTCCTGGTCGCCGTCGCCGTCCAGGTCAATGAGCGTGAGGTTGCTGCCAAAGGTGTGCTGCACCTGCGTGGGGCGGCACAGCACGGGCGTGGCGCTGAACACATAGGAGCCGCAGGTGGCCAGGCAGTTGCGGATATTGCCCCACACCTCGTTGGTCAGCCGAAAGTCGAGGCCGCCGCAGGTGCTGGTACTCGTGTTCTGGTACTGCGTTATCACGCGGTTGTTGTCCCAGTCCACCACCAGAATATCGAGGCGGCCATCCCCGTCCACGTCTTTGATGGAAGGCAGATTGGCGCCGGTGTTGATGTTGATAGTGGTGGAGCCAGCCAGCACGGCCCGGATCTGGGACGTGACCAGCTGAAACTGCGGCAGCCCGCCCGACCCGGCCACGTTTCTGAACACCCGGATGTCGGCGCCGTTGGTGGCAGTGGTAAACAGGTCGGGGCGTCCGTCGCAGTCGTAGTCGCGCAGCAGGGCCCAGTTCTGCAGGTCGGCCGGAAACAGCATGGCGTAGTCGGGCGCATACTGCCACTGCCGGCCGCCACCGGGCGCGGCGGCGTTGAGGTAGGTCTGTACGCGGCGCGTACGCCGGTCGAAGATGAACAGGTCGTCCTGGTTGTCGCCGTTGAGGTCGATGCTGGAAAACTGCGGCGAGTCGAGGCCGCCGGCCCAGGGGCTGCGCAGCGTATCACCGGCCTGCACTACTTTTGCCACCTCCCGGAATTCAAAGCCAAAAGCCGTATTTTGGGCGCTGGCTTCGGTTGACAAACCCACCAGCAACACGCTCAGCAGGGAAAATGAGAGAATAAGGCGTTGAATCATAAAGCAGCACTTGTTTTCCAGATGAACCCCGGCACACGCCAACCGAACACAAAAATCAAGCCCTAAGTTACTACTCATGGAAGATATAGCGGCGCTCTACGACCGGTTTCGCGCCTGCACCAGCGTCAGCACCGATTCGCGCCAGCAACAGGCTAACACGCTGTTTTTTGCCCTCAACGGGCCCACCTTCCGCGGGGCCGACTTTGCGCCGCAGGCGCTGGCCCAGGGTGCCCGCTACGCCGTGGTAGATGATGCGGCGCTGGCCCAGCGTGAGCCGGACCGCTATTCCTACGCCGCCGACCCGCTACATACGCTGCAGCAACTGGCCCATTATCATCGCCAGCAGCTCATCATTCCGGTGCTGGCCATCACCGGCTCGAACGGCAAAACCACCACCAAGGAACTGGTGCACGCCGTGCTCAGCCGCCGCTACCGGGTGCAGTACACGCGCGGCAACCTCAACAACCATATTGGGGTCCCGCTCACGCTGCTCAGCATCCGGCCCGGCGAGCATGAGCTGGCCATTGTGGAAATGGGGGCCAACCATCAGGGCGAAATAGAGTTGCTGTGCCAGCTGGCCGAGCCGACGCACGGCCTCATCACCAATATCGGCAAGGCCCACCTCGAAGGTTTTGGAGGCCTGGAGGGCATTGCGCGGGGCAAGTCGGAGCTGTTCCGGTTTCTGGCTACCGTAGGCGGCACGGCCTTCGTGAATACGCTGGACCCGCAACTGCCGGCCCTGGCCGAAGTAGTGCCGCAGCGCGTCACGTACCCCGGCCCAACCGATACGTATCCGGCCGCCCTTATCAGCGCCGCGCCGCAGGTAGTGCTGCGCCTGTTTGATGGCTCGCTGGCCGAAGCGCACATCACCGGCGACTACAACTTCCCGAATCTGGCCGCCGCCGCCGCCGTGGGGGCTTACTTTGAGGTGCCCGCCGAAACCATTGCGCAGGCGCTGGCCGACTATGCGCCTACCAACAACCGCTCCCAGTTGGTGCAAACCGGCCGCAACGAAGTGGTGCTGGATGCCTATAATGCCAACCCCAGCAGCATGGCGGCCGCTTTGCGCAGCTTCGCGGCGCGCCCAGGCGTTCCGAATTCTGCCAAGGTGGCTATCCTCGGCGACATGTTTGAGCTGGGCCAGGACAGCGCCACCGAGCACCGCGCACTGGGCACGCTGCTGCACAGCCTGCCGCTGGGCACCGTCGTGCTTATCGGGCCCGACATGATGCGAGCCGCCGAAGTCAGCCCGGGCTTTCACTATTTCGCTACCAAAGGCGAGGCGGCGGCCTGGCTGCAAGATCACCATCTGCAAGACCGCCAGATTCTTATCAAAGGCTCCCGCGGTATGGGCCTCGAAACGCTGTTGAACCTGGTGTAACGGCCATTATGGCCTCCTGACCACTTAGCAACACTCCGCGTAGCTCCGTCGTCTGCCCCGGTCCGACGGCAAAGCCGTCCGACCGGTTAACGGCCGCACCACCGCTGCCCCGGTCCGACGGCGTAACCGTCGGACCGGGGCAGGCCTTTTTCGGGCTGTTCACGGACTCCGTAAGGAGTCCGTGATTAGAAGGGGCTGTTGAACTCAGCCAGAGTGGGTAGAACCTGGTCTTTGGCGGAAATGGTGGGGTTGTGCACGCCCCAGTCGATGTTGAGGGCGAGGTCGTTCCAGAGCAAGCCGCCTTCCGCCTGCGGGGCGTAGTAATTGGTGCACTTATAGAGAAAGAGCGTGTTGTCTTCCAGCGCCGTGAAGCCGTGGGCAAACCCCACCGGCACGTACAGCATGTTGTACCGCTCGGAGTCCAGTACTACGGCCTGGTGGCGGCCATAGGTGGGCGAATCGCGCCGGATATCCACAATAACGTCGAGGGCGCGGCCGGCCGCCACGCGCACCAGCTTGGCCTGTGCGTAGGGCGGCGCCTGGAAGTGCAGGCCCCGCACCACGCCCCGGTCGGAGCGCGACTGATTGTCCTGTACCCACTCGCCAACTATACCGGCCTCCTGCATGCGCTGGGCACTAAACGACTCAAAAAAAGCCCCGCGGGCATCCCCGAACACCCGCGGCAGCACTTCTACCACGCCCGGAATATCGAAATACTTAAACTCCATGCACTTAACTTATTCTACTAAGAACGGAAGATGCTGCCGCGCCGCAAGGTAGGCAGATTTGGCGGCAGCCGGCATGCGTCTACGCTAGCGGCGGGCCACGGCGGCTACTTCCTGCAGGTACTTGTTGAGCACGATTCGCTCGTCGAACTTGGTTTCGGCGAGGTGGCGGCCGGCGCGGCCCATCTGCTCCAGCTCTGCCGCCGGCAGGCGCAACACCTGCAGCATTTTGGCGGCCAGGTCCGGCGCGTTGCGTACCTCACACAGCAGGCCGTTCTGGCCATCTACCACGGTTTCGCGGCAGCCAGGCACATCCGTCGTGACGATGGGCTTGGCCATAGCAGCGGCTTCGAGCAGGGTTTTGGGCGTGCCTTCGCGGTAGCTGGGCAGCACCACGCAGTCGGCCTGCCGGATCTGAGCCGCCACGTCGTCGGAGGTGCCAAGGTATTCTACGTGGCCAGCCGTCAGCCACTCCTCAAATACGGCCCGCTTCACGCCCACTCCCCCACTCTCATCGATGCCGCCCAGCAGCTGAATACGCGTGCCGGGCACGGCCTCGCGCACAAGGCGGGCGGCCTCGAAATACTCCTCTACCCCTTTCTCGTAGAGCACCCGCGCAATCATCAGGAACGTGAAGGGCTGGTTGCGGGTGAAGGTGGCCGCGGGTTGAAACTTGTCGGTGGCGACGCCGGAGCCGGGCAGCAGGTCCGTAATGGCGGGGCGCACCAGGCCGTGTTGCAGAAACAGCTGCCGGTCGTCGTCGTTCTGGAAAAATACCTTGCGCGGAAACTTAAACGCGAAGCGGTAGAGCCCCAGCGCCACTTTGCTCACCAGATTCTTCACGATGAACACCGTGCCCAGCCCGCTCACGTTGTTTACGCTCGGAATACCGGCCAGCCGGGCAGCCAGGGTGCCGTAGATATTGGGCTTGATGGTGTAGTGCAGCACCACGTCGGGCTTTTCGCGGCGGTAGATGTCGTAGAACCGGCGCGTAAGCAGAGCATCCTTGACGGGGTTGGTGCCTTTATTTTCCATCGGGATGGGCACGTAGCGGCAGCCCAGTTCGGTTTCGAGACGCTCAGAGTAGGCATCGGGCGGCGCAATAGCCAGCACCTCGTGCCCGGCGGCCTGCAGGGCCTGCACCAGGCTGCGGCGGAAATTCCAGATGTTCCAACTCGTATTAATGACAATGGCGACGCGCATCCTGGGGCAGAAAAAATGAGGGGGCCGGCTACCGGGGCAGCTGCCGGCACAAAGGTACGCTACGGAAAGGGCGCGGCAGACGGCCCGGCCGAAACTTGTAGCCGCCCGATGGTATAGCCGCGCTTCTGCGTGCCGTACCTTTGCGGTACTGCCTGTAGCGCCGGCCTGGCGGGCGCCGCACGTTTTTCCGTCCTTACTCTTCCCAAAGAATGCCTGTTTCGAGCCTGCTTCTGCGCCTGCACCTCGTGGTGGTGCTGGCGTTCCTGTTGTTTTTTGCCCTGAAAGCGGGGCTGCTGCTACTGGGGCGCGCGGAGGCGCTGCGCAGCCTGCGGGCCCGCACCCGCCTCGCCGACTCCCTGCTGGGCCTGCTGATTCTGGTGACGGGCGGGACGCTGCTGGCGCAATATCCGGGCACGGCACCGGGCTGGCTCTGGACCAAGCTGGCCCTGGTGCTGCTGCTGCTGCCGCTGGGTATTGCGGCCATGCGCCGCCAGCACAAAGCGGGCGTAGTGCTCACGCTGCTGGGCTTTCTGTACGTATATGGGCTGGCCGAAACCGGCAGCCTCACGCTGCAGCGTCCTGCGGCACCGGCCGCGGCGGCGCTGCCCGGCCTCGCCGAAACCACTGCCACCCCCGATGCCGCCGTGCCCATCGAGGACACCACGGCCCACCACACTACCGGCCTCTCCGACACCGATGCCGCCACTATTGCGGCCGCCTCGCCGCCAGCGCCCGAAACCGCCACTCCGGCTGCCGCGTCAGCGAAACCGGTGCTGGCCGCCGGCAAGGCCCTGTTTGCTCAGAACTGTGAAGTATGCCACGGCCCTGATGGCAAGCGCGGCCTCAACGGCGCCCACGACCTCACCAAAAGCAACCTCAACACCGCCGGCCGGGTGTACATGGTAACGCAGGGCCTGGGCAAGATGCCCGGCTTCAAAGGCCAGCTCACGGAAGCCCAGATCCAGGAAGTGGTAGCCTATTCGCTCACGCTGCGGTAAGGTACAGGTCCTGCTCCTGCCCACCCCGGCCCCGACGCAGCAGCATCCCCGGCTTTGCGCAGAGCACCGATTGCCGCTGTACCTTGCGCGCCTGCTGGGCGGGCCACGGCATCCGTCTGCGCTGGCTTGCGTAAGTCATAGCCTCTCTCCCTCTCTACTCTTTTCTCTATATGGCGAAGAAATCCAACTCCGGCGGCCGCCAGCACACCAACAGCACCCGCCACCCCGGCGCCGTAGATAGCGCCAAGGGCCGCGCCGGCCGCATTCTGGCCAAAGGCAACAAAGACGCCACCTACGAAACCTCCGTAGAGGCCGAAACCGCCGTGCTGGTAGCCGTGCCCGACAAGCGCCAGGCCGATGCCCGCACTCAGGAATACCTCGACGAGCTGGCTTTCCTGGCCGAAACAGCCGGCGTCACGGTCACGAAACGCTTCGTGCAGCGCCTCGACAAGCCCGATATCCGCACGTTTGTGGGCGAAGGCAAGCTCGAGGAAATCAAGGCCTATGTGCAGCACTCCGGCGCCAGCATGGTCATCTTCGACGATGACCTTTCGCCTTCACAATTGCGCAACCTGGAGGCCGAGCTGAAGGTAAAAATCGTGGACCGCAGCCTGCTCATCATCGATATCTTCGCCAGCCGCGCTAAGTCGGCTACGGCGCGCACGCAGGTAGAGCTGGCGCAGTACCAGTACCTGCTGCCTCGCCTCACCGGCCTCTGGACGCACTTAGACAAGCAGCGCGGGGGTGGCGTAAGCCAGCGGGGTCCGGGCGAAACGGAAATCGAGACGGACCGGCGCGTGGTGCGGGAGCGAATCGACTTCCTGAAAGACAAGCTCAAGGAGCTCGACAAGCAAAGCCACACCCAGCGTAAGTCGCGCGGCGGCGTGGTGCGGGCGGCGCTGGTGGGCTACACCAACGTGGGCAAAAGCACCATCATGAACCTGCTGAGCCGCTCCGATGTGTTTGCCGAGAACAAGCTGTTTGCTACCGTAGACTCTACGGTGCGTAAAATCGTGTTCGACAACGTCCCGTTCCTGCTTTCCGATACGGTGGGGTTCATCCGCAAGCTGCCCACCCGCCTGATTGAAAGCTTCAAAAGCACGCTCGATGAAATCCGGGAAGCCGATTTGCTTATTCACGTGGTGGATATTTCGCACCCCACGTTTGAGGAGCAGATTGAAGTGGTGAACGATACGCTGAAGGACATCGAGGCCGCCGACAAGCCCATGCTGCTTGTTTTCAATAAAATCGACCAGTACCGCGCCGACGCTCCCGCCTCCGACTCACCGGGGTTTGAGGGCATGAACCCCGATGAGGATGCCCCCGTGCGGCCTTCGCTGGAGCAGTTGCAGGCTACCTACATGGCCAAGCTGCACGACCCGGTTATCTTCATCTCGGCCCAGGAGCGCGAAAACATCGACGAGCTGCGGGCCCTGATTACGCGCCATGTGGGCCAGATACACCAGCAGCGCTACCCCAATTTCATTCCGGGCTTCAGCGTGGAGGAAGAATAGCAGGCTGCCCGGCGCTGCCTAATATAGCACTTTAGCCACCCTGATTTTTCCGCGCCAGGTGCCGATTCTCCGATTTTCCAAAAAGAATAGTTTACTTAGCGCCAATTCCGGGCCGTGTTGCAGCACCCCGGCATCCTGCCCCCTCTGATTTCCCACACTCACCATCACGAAAAGCCCGCCCTTTGGCGGGCTTTTCTATTTTCCGGCCATCCTATCCCATATCAATATAATACAATAACAAACATTGGTTCACGAAACTGGCTAAGTTCTTTTTCGTCCATTAGAGCGCGCAAACGGTGTTTTTATAAATAAGCCATAATTGCACACATGCTTTTATCTATTTCACTAAAATATTTTCAATAGATTGGGCCTACCGTTCTCTTTTCCACAACCAACTCACTTTTCACCCGCATGAAGAAAACCTTCTACGCATTAGCCCTGGCCACCATCGGCCTGGGTACCACTTCGGAGGCACTGGCCCAGCGGCAATGCGCCTCCATGGATGTACTGGAGCGCCAGCTCGCCACCGATCCAAGCCTGGCCCAGCGCCTGCAAAACATTGAGGGCCAGACCCGCCTGTTTGAAGCCAACCCCACAGCGCAGCGTGGGTCGGCCCTCACGGGTACCATTCCGGTGGTAGTACACGTGCTCTACAGCAATGCCAACGAAAACATTTCGGATGCGCAGATTGCCTCGCAGATTGCCGTGCTGAACGAGGACTTCCGCAAGCTCAACGCCGACGTCAGCCAGACGCCAGCCGCCTTCGCGGGCCTGGCTGCCGACGTAGGATTGCAATTTGTGCTGGCCAAGCGCGACCCCAACGGCAACGCCACCACGGGCATCGAGCGCAAATCGACCACGAAAACTACCTGGGGCACTGCTGATGCCATGAAAAGCACCAGCACCGGCGGCCTGAACGCCTGGCCGGCCGGCCAGTACCTCAACCTGTGGGTTTGCAACATCGGGGGCGGTATTCTGGGCTACGCGCAGTTTCCGGGCGGCCCCGCCAGCACCGATGGCGTCGTAATCGGGCCCAACTACTTCGGGCGCACCGGCTACCTGTCGGCCCCTTTCAACAAAGGCCGGACGGCCACGCACGAAGTAGGCCACTGGCTGAACCTGCGCCACATCTGGGGTGATGCCAACTGCGGCAATGACCTCGTGAGCGACACGCCCACCCAGCAAACCAGCAACGGCGGCTGCCCCTCTTTCCCGCGCCGTACCTGCGGCAACACCACCAACGGCGACATGTTCATGAACTACATGGACTACACCGACGACGCCTGCATGTACATGTTCTCCACGGGCCAGAGCACCCGCATGAATGCCTTGTTCGCCTCGGGCGGCAGCCGCGCTTCGCTGCTGACGTCGCTGGGCGGCACGGCTCCCGGCGGTGGCACCACGCCTCCTACTACGCCCACCACGCCTACCTACTGCGCCAGCAAAGGCACCAACGTCTCTTACGAATGGATTGACCTCGTGAGCCTGGGCAGCATCAACCGCAGCTCCAGCAAAGACGCCGGCTACTACAACGGCACGGCTACCAGCACCAGCGTAGCCGCTGGCTCGTCGCAGACCATCAGCTACAGCGCCGGCTTCACGGGCACGGCCTACACCGAGTACTGGAAGATCTACATCGACTACAACCAGGACGGCGACTTCACCGACAGCGGCGAACTGGTAGCCAGCCGCAGCTCCAGCAGCACCGCTACGCTCACCAGCACGTTCACGGTGCCTACCACGGCCAAAAGCGGCAGCACCCGGCTGCGCGTGGTCATGAGCGACGGCTCGGCCACGACCAGCTGCAACAGCTACAGCTACGGCGAAACCGAAGACTACACCATTAACATCACGGGGGGAGCTGCCCGCTCCTCGGCGCGCCTTGCTTCTACCGACTATGGCGTATATCCGAACCCGGCTACCAGCGTGCTGCACATTGCCGTACCGGCCGACCGTGACGCCAGCACCGTAAGCGTGCGGGTGTACGACGTGCGCGGCGCCGAGCAGCGCCAGGTGCGCTTCAGCGACGCCGGCCA
This sequence comes from Hymenobacter psychrotolerans DSM 18569, assembly GCF_900142395.1. Classification (GTDB taxonomy): domain Bacteria; phylum Bacteroidota; class Bacteroidia; order Cytophagales; family Hymenobacteraceae; genus Hymenobacter; species Hymenobacter psychrotolerans. The sequence goes on from NZ_FRAS01000017.1 coordinate 41,655, forward strand.
GCTCGACGTATCGGGCCTGAGCAAAGGCATCTACATGGTAACCATCACGGATGGCCAGCAGGTGTCGAACCAGCGCTTCGTGAAGGAGTAGCTGGCGCCGGGTGCACCGGCGAATACCTCGGCTGCGCACCCGGCCTTCCTTGCCTGATTTTACAGAAAGCCCGCTACTTGCGGGCTTTCTTTTTGCCCTGTCTGGAGCAGGCCGGCGTGTTATCTTGCCGTTGTGCTTGCGCCACAGAATAACCATTTTGCCGGGGCCGTAGTAAAGAGGCCTGCCGCGCCCCGCCACTCCCTTCTCCCACCTACTGTCTTATGAAAATCCTGTATCTGATGCGCCATGCCAAATCCAGCTGGAGCTTCGACGACCTTTCCGATGAGCAGCGCCCCCTCAACGACCGGGGCCGCGACGACGCCCCGCGCATGGGCCAGGCCCTGGCCCGGCGCCACGCGCGTATCGACCTGCTGCTGGCCTCTACCGCCGTCCGCTCCCTGACCACGGCGGCGTTGGTAGCCAAAGAAATAGACTACCCGCACGAGCGGATTCAGGTGCGCCCCGAAATCTACCAGGCCGATGTACGGACGCTGCTGCAGGTGGTGCGCGAGTCGCCGGACGAGGCTGAATCGGTGCTGCTGGTGGGCCACAACAACACCATCACCGACCTGGCCAACCTATTGATGACCAGCCCACTTAGCGAAGAAATGCCCACAGCCTCCATTGTGTGCCTGCACTTCCAGACCGAGCGTTGGGCCGATGTAGACCGCAGCAACGCCGAGTTTTACTTCTTCGACTGCCCACGCAACGCCGAGTAGCGGCCAGCGCCCGGCAGTACCGCCGAGTTCCTTTAATCGGGCTGCCCAGCCAGCACATCTGCTACCGGCCCGTTTTTGCAGTGCATGGCGCTGTATTCCCCTGACTTCACTCCCATGGAAAAGACCGAAAAAAAGTCTGCTGCCCCCAAGCCCGCTTTGCTAAACCGGGAACTGAGCTGGCTGGCTTTCAACCGCCGCGTACTGCAGGAAGCCCAGAATCCGCAGGTGCCGCTGCTGGAGCGCCTTAAATTCATGGCCATTTTCAGCAGCAACCTCGACGAGTACTTCAAGGTGCGCGTGGCTACGCTACGGCGGCTGGTGAAGCTCAAAAAGAAAACCCGCGCCAAGCTCGGCGAAGACCCCAACGAGCAGCTCAGCAACCTGCTCAGCGAAGTAGGCCGCCAGCAGGAAGAATTCGGCGACACGTTCCGCAACAGCCTGCTGCCCGCCCTGCGCGACCAGCACATCCATCTGGTAGCCGAGCCCGACCTGAGCGAGGAGCAGCGCCGCTGGGTGCAGCAGTATTTCGAGCAGCACGTGCAGGACCTGCTTTCACCCGCTATTCTCGACGACAACCTGCACCACCTGTTTCTCAAGGACCAGGCCGTCTACCTCACGTTTTACCTGACGGAGCCCACCGGCGAGAGCCGCAAAAAGCACCACGACGAGACCGAGCGGGTGATGGTGATGGAGCTGCCCACCAAGCGCCACGGCGGCCGGTTTGTGCAGCTGCCGGCCGAAGGCGACGAGCGGTACGTGATGTTTCTCGATGACGTTATCCGCTGCTGCGCGCACACGCTGTTTCCGAAGTTTGGCAAGGTGCAGGTGCACGCCATTAAGCTCTCCCGCGACGCCGAGCTCGATATTCAGGAGGAAGTGTCCGGCAACCTGATGGCCAAAATCAAGAGCAGCCTGCAGAAGCGCGAAACCGGCTACCCGGCCCGCCTGCTCTACGACCCGGCCATGCCCAAACAGGTGCTGAAGGCCATTATGCAGAAAACCGGCATCGGCAAGGACGAGCTGGTGGAAGGCAGCCGCTACCACAACTTCCGCGACTTTTTCGGGTTCCCGGATCTGGGCCTTTCGCACCTCGTGTATGAGCCGCACCCGCCCCTGCCCCACCCCACGCTGCCGCGCACCGGCAAAATGATACCCGCCATTGCTGAGCGCGACCATCTGCTGAACCTGCCCTACCAGTCGTTCGACTACGTCACGCGCTTCATCACAGAGGCTGCGCTGGACCCACAGGTCAGCAGCATCAGCATCACGCTCTACCGCGTTTCCAGCAAAAGCGAAGTAGCCAAGGCGCTGCTGAAAGCCGTGAAGCACGGCAAGCAGGTGACGGTGGTGGTGGAGCTGAAGGCCCGCTTTGATGAGGAAAGCAACATGTACTGGGCCGAGAAGCTGCAGAAGGCCGGCGCCAACGTCATTTATGGCGTGCCGGAGCTGAAAGTGCACAGCAAGATGCTGCTGATTACGCGGGCCGAGGAAGGCCACAACCGCCTCTACGCCTACCTGAGCACCGGCAACTTCAACGAAGTAACCAGCAGGATATACGCCGACCACGGGCTGTTCACGAGCGACCCACGCCTGACCGGCGAAGTGGGGGAAGTGTTCCGCTATTTCCAGGACCGTCTCGACAAGACCGGCCAGTTCGAGCATCTGCTGGTAGCGCCTTTCGAGCTGCGCGAGCGTCTGAATGCGCTGATTGATGCCGAAATCAAGCGCGCCAGGAAAGGCGAAGACGCATACATCATCCTTAAGCTAAACGCGCTGCAGGATGAGCGTATGATTCTGAAGCTCTACGAGGCCAGTGAGGCAGGCGTGCGCATCGAGCTGCTGATACGCGGCATTTCCTGCCTGATTCCGGGGCGCGACGGCCAGAGCACCAACATCAGCCAGCGTGGCATCGTGGACCGCTACCTCGAGCACGCCCGCATCTACGTGTTCGGCAACGGCGGCGACGAGAAGGTGTACGTCGCTTCTTCCGACTGGATGGCCCGCAACCTGGACCGCCGGGTGGAAGTGGCTTTCCCGATTCTGCAGCCCGAGCTGCGCGCCGAAGTGCGCCATCTGCTGGACCTGCAACGCCAGGACAATGTGAAATCCAGGGACTGGCAAAACAACTTCGTAGGGCAGGATGCAGCCGAAGCCGGGCGGGTGCGGGCTCAGTTCGACACCTATGCGTACCTCAATAAGCTAAGCCGCCGCAGAGCCCGCTAACCACTATCGAAAGCAATACCCCAAGCAGCGTGCCCGTAATAAAATGAAAGTACTATATTCAGATCTACGGCCCGCGCCTTTGGTGCGGGCCGTTCAACTGTAGCTCTTCCCCACCATGCCCTACGCGGCTTCCTCTGCACCATCCCACTTTGTTATAGCTTCTTTATCTCCGAACGATGCGGCGGGCATACCTGCGCTGCTCAGGCCCTTGCGCAGGAAGCGCGCGGCACAGCTTATTGGCGTATTCGGCCAGACCAGTATCTAAGCTTTGTGTGGCCTGCAATGCTTCCTCTCTCACCTGAGTCCGTTGCCTTCGAGCTTTTCTACCGTCCCGACCTGCACATGCTGGTGGTGCGGTGGCTACGTCCCAACAGTTTTCTTGAGCTGCAAACCAGCTACGAGCAGCTGCTGACTCTGGCCCGCCAGCACTACTGCGCCTACTGGCTGCTGGATGCCCGTCGTGTCGGGCCGCTTGACCTGGAAGCTACTCTGTGGCTCACTGACCATTTTTTTCCGCGCGCAGCTTCTCACCTCGCGCCCTATACGCTACGCATGGCCGTGCTCAGCTCGCCGTTTCGCTACAGCCAGATGCTCACCGACGCTTCGGTAGCGCCCGAAGTCGCGCGGGCTCTTTCAACGGCCCAGCCTTATGAGGCCAGCGTGTTTCTCGATGAGCACGCCGCTCTCAACTGGCTGCACCCGCCACATAGCTAGCCGACGGCTGGTTGCAGCGCGGTTTTAGGTAGTTTCTGCCCACGTAGCTTCGTGCGGCCGGAGTAGTTGTCGTGTAGGCGCGTTCTGTATATTAGTGGGCTTTTTTGGCACGCCCTTATGCCCGCTCCCTATCTTTCCTGCTCTTTCACCCACCGGCCCGACTTAGGGCTGCTGATAGCCCGGTGGCCCTCCGATGCGCCGATTGCGCAGCTGCAGGCCGACTTTGCGGCGCTGTTGCAGCTGGCTATAGAAACCTCTACTTCTCGCTGGCTGCTGGATGTGCGCCGCCGCGACGAGCTACAGCCGGAATTTGCCGACTGGACCGTGCGCAGCTTTTTCCCGCAGGCTGCCGCGCAGCTCGCGCCGCAGCCCCTGCGCATTGCCGCACTTTGCTCGCCCGGCCGCCTCACCGTTTATGACAGCAGCTCCGATCAAAAACTGTTGCTGGCAGAAGGCATGGCGCCGGCCCAAACCTATCGGCTGCGCCTGTTTCTGGATGAGGGAGCCACTATGGAATGGCTGACCGCCTGAGAGACTTGGCAGGGCTCAGGCCTAGCGCGGGGCAGTAGTCTTCTTCAGAAACTTGCGCGGCGGCACTATAAACAGCTCCACTGAGGCATAAGGCGCCCCGGCAAACTTGCTGTCGATGATTTTTTCCCGGTCGGCGTTGGTGCGGTCGAAGGCGTCGAAGGCGTGGTTGTAGCGGTAGCCGCCCTCCAGCCCGAACCAGAGGAAGTCGTAGATTTCCCGCTCCCAGCGGCCCCGGAGTTTCACTTCCGTTTCGCGCAGCTCCAGGGTGCGGAGCGGCTTTTTGTCGGCTATTGCGTCTCCTTCGGCATTCTGGCGTTTCAGCTCGTTGCGCAGCTTGATGATGTAGTTGAACCCATCAACGGAGTAGCCGGCGAAGAACAGGGAGCGGGGCGTGGCGTTGTAGCGCATCGTGATGCGGGCCGGAAACAGTGCCTCTACCCCCCAGCGGTTGTTGAACGTGCGGTTGTAGAGCACGGCCGGGTAGATGCTCTGCCGCCCAAACGTGTAGCCCAGCTGTGCCCCGATACCCCAGGAAAAGGTGGGGCTGCGCTTCCAGCCGTACAGAAACTCCGATGATACCCGCAGATAGTCGCTCACGTTGAGCTCCGACGAGGTGTAGTCGCCGCTTAGCTCGCCCTTAATCCGGAAGATGTACCAGTTGACGGTGTTCACCGGCCGGATAACGGCCAGCTGCGCGCCCAGCGTTTTCAGGGCCTTGTCCTCGATGTTGTCGTAGAGCTCGTAGCGGGTGGGCACGTTCTTGAACTCGAACTCCTCCCGCTCGTAGTTGACGCCCATAATCAGCTTGAGGTGCGGGCGGTTGAGCATCGGAATGTAGCCCTTGATGACCAACCGGGCGTTTTTCTCGGCGTCGGCGGAGTAGTCCTGCAGGCCCACCACCTTAGCATCGGACGCAACCCGGAACTTGGGCATCCGCTCATAGTGAAACACCAGCCCTTTGCTGGGGCCCATGCCTACCACCGAGGGCGTGGCAAACTCCTGCCGGTCTATGGCGCCAGTAGCGGTAGTATCGCCGGTGGCGGGCACGGGGGGCGGAAACACTTGCGCCGCCGCCGGAGCAGCAGCGCCTAACAACGCAAACAAGGGAAGAGCGCGCAGCATACGAGCGGGCAGCCTGGTAGTAGTGAGCATAGACAAAACAGTCAGACGGCAACAGTGCGGGGATGTTGGGTCTTAACGAAGGCTTAGGTAAAAAGGCTGAGTTTGCGGGCGCAATTTCTTGCCCGGACTGTAGCAGAAGGTGCTTTCGAAAAAGCCCGGCCGAGCAGTACGGCCGGGCTTGTAGTAGTGTGGGGTGGTGGGCGCTCTAGAACAGAAAGTCGAAGCCCACAAAAACCAGGTTTTCCTCCCCCACCGAGTATGTGGCATTGATGACGGCCTGCTTGAGAATATCGGCCCAGACACCGCCGCCAACGCCCGTGTGGAAGGCTTTGATGCCGGTCTGGGAGTCGTAGGGCGAGTACACGCGGGCTGCATCGGCCAGGCCCAGGATACCGAACTTGCCGGGCACCAGATAGGCGTTGAACTCGAACAGCTGCACGCGCACCTCCGCGTTGGCAAACACCGACGAGCGGCCGGCAAAGCGCGTGCGGCGGTAGCCGCGCAGGTTGGTGGTGCCGCCCAGCGTGTTGGCCTGGTAGAACCGGTAGTCGCCGATGTTGCGGTTGGCTCCGATGCGGCCGGCCCAGGTGAGCTGGAAGGGGAAGTTGGGCGTCAGGTAGAACCGGAATTCGGTGGCCAGGCGGCCGTACTTGAGCTTCTCGGCATTGAGCTGGTAGTTATACTCCACCGAGTTGTACCAGCGCAGGCCAATCCGCGGGTTTTTCGGCGAAGAAGCCGCGTCGATGTTCAGGTAGGCGCGGCCCCCGAGGTAGCGGTTCAGCTGGAAGTCGGAGGAGCGGATGCCCAGCGCGGCGCCGCTTACGCCGTTGTTGTTTTCGTCGAGGCCCGCCGCAATTTCGCGGCCGATAGGGTTGCGCTCCACCTGAAACTGGTCGTACTGCGGACCAAAGCCCACATTCAGGAAGCTGAACACGTCGCGCTCCAGCACGGGGCTCACGTAGAGCCGCGAAAAGCGCACCCGGTACGTTTGGTTGATGTCGCGGGCGCGGGTGCTGGCGTCGTCGGCCAGGATGTTGCGCGTGTCGTTGCCCTCGCCGAAGTAGTTGTAGAGCAGCTGCGGGCCGTAGTACTGGGCATTCACGCGCAGGTCGTACTTGCCGATTACGTCCACGAAATGGCCCAGGTAGCGGATATTGTAGGCGCGCTGCGAAGGCGAATAGTTGGCGGCCAGGCTTTGCTCTGAGGCGTAAGGCTCCTTGCGGAAGCCGTAGGTGCGGTACGTGGCGCCCCCCCCGAGAAACAGCCGGTCATCCACGTTATAGCCAAAATAGAGGGTCGGGCCGAAGTAGTTGAGCGTGTAGTCTTTGCGGTCGGAGCGGTTGTGCACATCGTAGCGGCTCACGTCGATGCCGGGCTCGGTACGCAGGCGGGTGTCGCGGCCGGGCACTATCACGTTGCCGGTGTCGGCGTCGTAGATGTGCGTGTAGTTGCGGAAACCGGCCACGTTCGAGCGGTCCACGATGGAGTCGCGGCCGGTGCCGGCAATTACCCGAATGCGCGGGCCGCTTTTCACGTCGCCCTTCAGGTCATAGATGTCGTTGCCATCGAAGCCGTAGAGGCGCAGCTCCTTGGTCACCTTGTTGTCGAAGGTGCGGTCGAAGAGCATTTTGGTCAGCTCCCCCTCCTTGTTGATTTTCTGGACTGAAACGCGGGTTTTGTTGTCGGGCAGGCGCTCCACCACAAACTTCTCGCGCTTCTTGGAGCCCTTCACTTCCGTCACCTTGCTGAGCATGGTGTAGTAGTCGGCGGCCACTTCGGGCAGCAGGTCGCGGCGGCTTTTCAGCTTCCCGATGATTTCCTGCGCGTGCAAATCGTAGATCTGCTGGGGCCACCGCTCCCGGAATGCCTGCTCGATTACGGCATCGGTCAGGGAGGCCTTCATTTCCTCGGCCTGCTGCACCCACTGCTCCCTGGTCACGGAGGCCAGGTACACCCGGTCGTTGCTGAGGGCGGTCAGGTTGAGGCCTTTCCAGTCTGCGTAATCTTTGCCGAAGTTCTGGAAGTTACGGATGGCCCACTTGCGCGAAGCCAGGTACGGAAACAGGCCGTCGCCTTTGAAGAAAGCCACGTCCCGGTCTTCGGGCACGGCCGTGAACTTCCGGTCGCCGTCCTTGTCCTTTTTCTCAGCCCAGCGCCACTGGTCTTCGTGCCGGTCCCAGTCGCCGATCCACATATCGAAGAGGCGCGAGCGGGCAAAGGCTTTCTCGTTGACGCGGTTGTCGTTGTCGTCGGTGATGCGCTCAAACACTTTGTCGGTGCCCACCAGGTTTTTGGCGTTGCCGAGCGAGGCCACGTTGCTCTGGTCGTCCTTAGCGTCTTCCTCGATAGCGCCGGGCGTGTTGCCGAACCGCTCCAGGTACTGCCCCAGCAGCGGATCCTGCGGAATGTAGCGCAGCTCGGGGTTGGTGTGCAGAATGCCGGCTGCCGAGGCCAGGGGCGGAATCGGGAGAGCCCCGAACGGGTGCTGCGCCGAAATCTGGTCCTGCAGGATATCGGCGGCGGCGCCGGTGCGCAGGGCTTCCGGCAGCACCGCCGAAGGGTCTTTGTTGAGGCTGCGGATGGTGAAGTTGCGGCCCTCTTCGTTGCGTACTTTCAGCGAGGCCGTCTGCTTGCCGCCCCCAATCTTGTAGGGCGTGAGGCCGCCTTTCTCAGTTGCCAGGTCCAGTACCGGGAACGTCACGGGGGTGGCCCACTCGCGGCGGTAGTGCTCCCCAAACAGGAACTTATGGAAGCGGCTGCGGTCGTCGTAGCGGGTATTCACGGCCACCGTCACGGTGCTGTCGCGGAAATTGGGGCGCAGGCCGGCCAGCGGCACGGCCACGCTGTCGGTAGCTACGGGCGTTTGGGCATAGAGCGGCGTGCGGTAGACGAGGCGGCCGGTTTCGCCGGCGCCGTTCGGAATCCAGAACTCCACCCACGCCTGGCCATCGTCGTAGTAATTCACGCGGGCAAAGCCTTTCTCCTTATCCGAGAAATGGGCGTCGGCGTCGCGGCCGGTGCGCACGTGCTGGGTTTTGCAGCCCGAGCCGCTCACAATCTGGTGGTAGGTATCGGCCTTGAAATACTGCAGGTTGTGCTCGTGGCCGGCAGCATATACAATGTTGGGGTGCTTGGCGAAAATGTCTTCCAGCCCCTTCTTATAGGCCTGGTAAAGCGGGTGCGGAATGTCCTGGGAGATGCCGCCGTATTTGCGCGCAAACGGGTACACCGAGCCGATGACCGGCAGCGGCAGAAAAGCATACTTATAGACGATGGACAGCGGGAAGATGTGGTCGGCGAGCGTGAAAAAGCCGCCGTGAATGCCGTCGGACAGGATAGGATGGTGGGCCACCACCATGATGTTCTTGTCCTTGTTCTGGCTGATGATGTCTTCGAGCTGCGTGAAAAAGTCGGTTTCATTGGCTACGCCGCAGCCGCTGTTCGAGCCGTAGGGCCGCTCGCCTTCGCCCTGCAGAAACCACTGCGAGTTGATGGCAATCATCACCACATTGTCCTGCAGGCGCACCTCAAACGGGCCGGGGCAGGCGTCGCGCGGGATAAAGAAGTCGCCGGTGTAGGAGAAGGCCGCCGAGTCGTTGCTCATGAAGTTCTCCACGAAGCGCTGCTGCCGGTTTACCTGGTCTACGGCGCCTTTTCTGCCCTGCTTCCAGTCGTGGTTGCCCGGAATCATGTATTTCTCGCCGGCGTAGTTGCGCAGCACGTTCAGCTGGTCCACAATCCGGCGCTCCGACTCTTTACGGTCGTAGGCGCCTTCTTCGGGCATGCCGTACTCGTAGATATTGTCGCCGAGGTAGATGGTGGTGCTTTTGGCGCCGGCCGAGAGAATCTGCTTGCGCAGGTAGTTCAGGGAAGGCTCCCCTCCTTTGGCCGTTTCAATGGGCTTGCCCACGTCCCCGATCAGAAAGACGGTATAACGCAGGCGGGTGCTGTCGGGCGGCGTTCTGGATTCCCAGTTTTCGCTGCCGTGGTTGTAGTTGGGGCGGGAAGTGTGGGGGGTCTGGGTCGGCTTCTGGGCCCATGCCGGAGCCATGCAGGCTGTCAGCAGCAAGCCACAAGACAATAAAAAGCGCTTCATAGAGAGGCAGTAGAGGGAAAGAGCGGGCACTAGCCCCGTCAGGTCGCAGCCAGCACGCGCAGGCAGTTCGTGGAAATACGAGTAACTTACCCAAACGGCTAACCTTACCCGGCACAGATAGAAGCCGGGTGCCTGCCCTACGCAAACTAACCGGCCACGGTTGAGCCGGGCCGGAAAAACCCCGCCCGCCGATTCGCGTTGAAAGGCGGGCGGGAGGCCTCTGCCGCCACTACCCCACCCTTTCTTCTTCCATGGAACCCACGGAAACGCTCCAGCCCCCCCAGGCCGAAAAATCAGAGATTCTGAAGCAGGCCAAAGCCTATATCACGCAGCTACTTGAGGAAAAGCTTCCCAAGCAGATAGTTTATCATTCCCTGGCCCATACAAAGGCTGTGGTGAAGGAAGCCCGCAAGCTGGGCGAAGATGCCGGCCTCGATGCCGCCGACCAGGAGGCGCTGCTGCTGGCGGCCTGGTTTCATGATGCCGGCTACATAGAAACCTACGACGGCCACGAGTACCGGAGCATGGAGCTGGCCGAGCAGTGGCTAAGCCAGCAGGGCTACCCGGCCGCGCGCATTGCGCTGGTGAAGGACACCATTCGGGGCACGCACCGCAACGAGCCCTGCGAAACGCCGCTGCAGCAGCTGCTCGCCGATGCCGACATGAGCGGTATGGGCCGCGAGGACTTTTTTGCCAATGCCGAGCTGCTGCGGGCCGAATGGGAAACGACGCTGGGCAAAACCTACTCTAACGTGGAGTGGGCCGAGTCGCAGCTGGACTTTCTGCACGGCGCCAAGTTCCATACCGACGTGGCCACGAGCCGCTACGAAGAGCAGTTTAAAGCCAACATCAAGGAGCAGCGCGACCGGCTGAAAAAAACCGAGAAGAAGAAGAAAAAGAAGGAAGAGGAAGAAACCGGCACATTCGCGGAGCCCAAGCGCGGCATCGAAACGATGTTTCGCACCATGTACAGCAACCACATGAAGCTCTCGGACATGGCCGATAAAAAGGCCAACATGATGATCAGCCTCAACGCCATTCTGCTGTCGGTTATCATCACGTACCTCGGGGCCAAGGCCGGTACCAAGTCCGGCGTGCTCAGCCCCACTATCGTCAACAATCCGGTGCTCACCATCCCGATTGGGCTGCTGCTGGCCACGGCGCTGGGGTCTGTGGTGTCGGCTATTCTGTGTGCCCAGCCCGATGTCACGAGCTTCAAATGGCTGAAGCGCAGCCCCCAGATTGCCACCAACCGCCGCGTCAACCTCCTGTTTTTCGGCAATTTCAACAAGCTCAGCCTCGACGACTTCCAGCATGGCATGAACCAGCTGATGGCCCAGAAAGACGCCCTCTACACCAACATGGTGACGGACATCTACTACCTCGGCGACGTGCTGACCCGCAAATACCGGCTGCTGCGCATCAGCTACACCATCTTCATGGTCGGCCTGATTCTGACGGCTCTGTCGTTTGGTATTGCGCTGCTCTACAAGATGTAGGCTGGTTTGGGTCGTCTTTTGTTTCGGACTACCTTTGTGCCGGCCCGCCGGCTGCGTAGTTCAACGGATAGAATAGGCGTTTCCTAAACGCTTGATATGGGTTCGATTCCCGTCGCGGCTACACTAAAACCCTCTTTGCATTACGCAGAGAGGGTTTTTCATTTTAACAGGAATAACCAGCTGGTTTTGCCGGTATAATTAACAATTTTGTAGTGATCCTGTTAGCTCAACAATCCATTGCGCTGGCTATCGGCGTATATGGGCCACGCTCTGAGTACCCCCGCTTACACACCTCTTGCCTTTGGTTATCAGTAATGGAATGCCTTTTTCTGTCACCAGCGCCGCGCGGGCGCCGGTTGTGCCTGTATGCCCTACCCGAAGGCATCCCCCTGTATTTCAAGCACAACGAGCTAAGCCAGCAACCCGATTATCAGATGATCTGGCGCGGCGCTCCTCGGGCTGTTTCCGAGGCGCAGGCCCGGCGCTGGGTTAGCCGAGTACCAGAAAACCCGGCCGTATTTCTCGACTACCAGCAGCCTGAGCAGCCCCAGGCGGGCTTCCCTACGGCCCTGCAGTCGTTTCTGTCGGCGGTGGCCCAACTGGCCGCGCAGCTGGAATATGGGCCGGGCAGCCTGCCTACCGAAGTGCTGATTGGCGAAGAGCCGGCCTAAAGCGCTACTGCTTCTCCAGTAAGCCGTTGGAGACGGCGAACCTGATGAGGGCGGCGGTGTTTTTGGCCTGGGTTTTCTCGATGATGTTCTGGCGGTGGGTTTCGATGGTGCGCTTGCTGGTGAAGAGGCGGTCAGCTATTTCGGCGCTGGTCAGGCCCTCGGCAATCAGGCGCAGCACCTCCAGCTCCCGCTTCGACAGATCCCCTGACCGCGGGCGCGTGCCATCGGAAGGCGGCGCGTTGCGCACCAGCTTCTGCAGCATGTCGAGGCCTATTTCCGTGCACAGAAAAGGCCGCCCACCGGCCACCGTCCGGATAGCGTGCGAAATCTCCGCTATGTCGGCGTTTTTGAGCACATAGCCATCGGCGCCAGCTTCCAGCATCCGGTTTACGTAGCTCTCGTGGTCGAGCATGGAAAGCACCAGCACCCGCACGTCCGGATACGACTCCCGCAGATGGCCCATGGTGGTGAAGCCATCCATCACGGGCATGTTGATGTCGATGAGCACCACATCGACGGGAGTGGTGGCCAGCTGGCTGAGCAGTTCTTCGCCGTTGGAAGCCTCGCCTACTACCTCCAGGTCGGGTTGCAGGCTCAGCAGCGCCCGGATGCCATCCCGCAGAATCGTGTGGTCGTCGGTTAAAAATACTCGTATCATAGCAAGACGTAGCAAGAGGCGTGGAACAAGTCAGGAAGCAGGTGCCGGGTAGTCACCAAACGGCGACGGGTTCCCGTACGTTCGTCCGGTACGGCGTTGCGCCGCGCAAGGCCGGATTTACACCACAGGACAGGCAGATTTCAAGCCAGCTATTTCGGCCACTACCCCGTTTTCTGTATACCCCGGCCCGTGCTTCCCACGTATTTATACGGACATACAGCCGGCTCCGCGCCCGAATAGCTCCGGGTAAGTACGGCTTTTGCGGGCTGTATTGGCCTGCGGAGAGCTTATGTAATACTTTCGGGGAAGAGGTTTTTCGGGACCTCGCCTTCCGGAGTGTTGCCTGATTATAGTGTAGCCCCGGACCAGACTGGCCCATGGTTTTCAGGGCCTGCTATTGCCTGTTATGATTCGCGTACTACTCACCGACGACCATCCGATTATCCGGGACGGTATCCGTTCCTTAGTTCAAACCGAACCCAGCCTGACGATAGTAGGCGAGGCTGGCGACGGGCAAGCCCTTCTGAACCTGCTGCCCACTACCCCGGCCGACGTGGTAGTGCTGGACCTGAACATGCCCGGCCTCAGTGGCTTTGATACCATTCCGCTGCTGCGCCAGCAGTACCCCGACCTCAACATTCTGGTGCTTTCCATGCTCGATAACGAGCAATATGTGGCCCAGACGCTGCGGAGCGGGGCATTGGGCTACGCGCTGAAAAACACCACCCGCGCCGAGCTCATCTACGCCATAACGACGGTGGCCCGGGGCCAGCCGTATCTGAGCACCACAATTGCGCTGGAGCTGTTGCGCAAGCTGCACCAGCCCTCCGACGCTCTGGCTGACCCGCTACGGCCGGCCCTCACCTTATCGAAGCGGGAGCTGGAGGTGCTGCGCCTGATTGCCGAGGGCCTGACCAGCGCCGAAATAGCCGACCGCCTCTTCACCAGCAAGCGCACCATCGAAACCCACCGCCAGAACATCATCGAGAAAACCCAGGCCAAAAACACCGCCGCCCTCATCAGGTTCGCCGTCTCCAACGGGCTGGTGTAGTTCGGGCTACGGGAAGCAGCCCCCACAACTACGTACTTATAACGCTGTACAAATCAGTATTTAACACTTTTTTATTTTTTACCCCTGTTATACTTTTACACTATCGAATAGTACCGTAGCCAAACAGCGCCACCGGGTGCTAAGTCGTTTGTTTACTTGTTGCTGGCGCATGCACCTGCCACGGCCGGGGTTTCCCGGTGTACTCTGCGGGGAAGTTGTGTAAGTGAGGGATTGAGCGCATTAAGGCAGTTTTTATGATGGACGTATACCGTGAGATTCTGCCAGACAGCTACCTGCTGATTTTGGCTGATGCTGCCCACGCAGCCGGCGAAAAAGTGCTGCAGCGGGCACTGCAAAGGGCCTGCTCCAGCGGCAAAGCCAGCGTGTGGGTCGACTGTAGCCAGCTGCCGGAACTGCCGGCTGAGGTGCTGCAGCTTCTGGGCAACTACTACGAACTACTGCAAAGCAAACAGGTAAATCTGGTGCTTTGCCACCTTGCCGACGGGTTGCAGGGCACCGTACAGGCTTTGCCGGGGCATCAGCGGCCACCGGTAGTGGCCACCTTGCTGGAGGCAGCCTCCTATTGCCGCTCGCAGCCTACCCGCAGGCACCGCACGTACACCGCTATAGCAGCCTAGCCATCTGCCACAGGACGCCTGATGCAATATGGCCAAGCGGCAAATACACGCCGTAGGGGCGCCAGCTCGCTATGCCTGTAATGCGCCGGGAAACTGCTGATTTGCTACTACAAAGCCGCTGCCCGTAGCAACCGACGAAGGCCCGGACGAGACGGAATTAAATATTCTGCGTAAGCTTCGGCGTCTCAACCGTTGCTTTGCATGAACTCTGCTCCGCTTTCCGGCCTGTACGCGCCTTCGCTCAGCCTCCTCACCGACCTCTACCAGGTTACCATGGCCTACGGCTACTGGCAGCAGGGTATGCAGGACCGCGAGGCCGTATTTCACCTGTATTTCCGCCGCCCGCCTTTTAGCGGGGGCTATGCCGTAGCGGCCGGACTGGCCTACGCCGTTGATTTCCTGGAGAACCTGCGCTTCTCAGAAGACGACCTCGCCTACCTCGGCAGCCTGAAAAGCGCCAAAGGGGCGGCCATGTTCCCGCAGGAGTTCCTGGACTACCTGCGCGACCTGAAGTTTACCTGTGATGTGGATGCCATTGCCGAGGGCACCGTGGTTTTCGCCAACGAGCCCCTGATTCGGGTGCAGGGGCCACTGTTGCAGGCGCAGCTGGTGGAAACTGCCCTGCTCACGCTCGTGAACTTCCAGACCCTGATTGCCACCAAAGCCTCCCGCATCCGGGAAGCAGCCGGCTCCGATACCGTGCTGGAATTCGGGCTGCGCCGCGCCCAGGGCTTTGATGGGGGCCTGAGCGCCAGCCGGGCCGCGTATTTGGGCGGGGTTGATGCTACCTCCAACGTACTGGCCGGGCAGCGCTTCAACATTCCGGTGAAGGGCACCCACGCCCACAGCTGGGTAATGGCCTTTGATGATGAAGTGAAAGCCTTCACGGCCTATGCCAAAGCCTTCCCCGACGACTCGGTGTTCTTGGTGGATACCTACGACACGCTGGAAGGCGTGCGCCACGCCATCAAGGTAGCCCGCGAGATGCGCGCCAACGGCCACGAACTGGGCGGTATCCGCCTTGATTCCGGTGACCTAGCTTACCTCAGCCGCGAAGCCCGGGCCCTGCTCAACGAGGCCGGCTTCGAGAACGTGCGCATTGTGGCCAGCAATGACCTGGAGGAAAACCTTATCACCAGCCTCAAGCTGCAGGGTGCCAAAATAGACACCTGGGGCATCGGCACCCAACTCGTAACGGCCTACGACCAGCCGGCCCTGGGTGGCGTGTACAAGATGGCCGCCCTGCGCAAACCCGATAACTCAGGCTGGGACTTCACCATCAAGCTCTCCGAGCAGCTCGCCAAAACCAGCATCCCCGGTATTCTGCAGGTGCGCCGCTACGAAAGCGAGAAAGGCCAGCCCCGCGCCGACATGCTCTACAACACCGCCGGGCCCCTGCCAGAGCAACTCACCATTGTGGACCCGGTAGATGCCACCCGTCGCCGCCCGGTGCGCCCCGACGCCCCCTACCGGGAACTGCTGGAACCCATCTTCCGTCGCGGCGAGCTGGTGCATCAGCTGCCTACCCTGCAGGAAAGCCGGGCCCGCGCCCACCGCGAAGTCCTCGGCCTTGACCCCAGCATCCGCCGTTTCCTGAACCCGCACACCTACCCCGTGGGGCTGGAAGAAAGCCTCAACACCTTCCGGACCAACCTGATTCTGGAGAAACGTCCGCTGCGGCCGGCATAGTATCGGCGGCGGCATAGCTACCCGGAATGCACAACAGACTCGTTGTCGGGCTGGCTCTGGACCATTTTCTCGTTCTGATGCCGCAGCCGGTGGCATAGCTCACGCATGATGGTGCGTACTACTTCGGTGCATTCCTCGGTCACATCGTAGAAGTCATCCTGGTCGATGCGGAAGGCCTGCACCGGGCGCAGCGCCACCGCAGAAGCGGAGCGGGGCTCGGCATCGAGTAGGGCCAGTTCGCCAAAAAACTCGCCCTTACTGAATGAAGTAAGCAATTGTCCTTTGGTGAAGATGCCTACTTCGCCTTCATAGATGATGAACAGCGAGGTGCCCAGCGTGCCTTTGGCGAAGATTTCCTCATCCTGCCCGTAAACTACCTCGTGCATGATGGGCACAATGGTGCCCAGCACGTTTTCGGGAGTCTGGGCAAACAGGGCCGTGCTTTTCAGCATTCGGACGCGCTCCAGAAAGGAAACAGCAGAATCAGAACCGGGGTCAGTTAGGGCGGGATGCATGGCGAGGGTTGGGTACAGGAACAGTAACTGGTCGTAGGAGGCCGGGCGCTGCACCGGCAGCCGGCACAGCACGGCCTCGGCACTCTGCTGCACCAGCAGGTCGGAGGTTTGCAGGTGCGGATACAGGTACCCCACGGTATTGGGGGCGGGGTGCCACTGGCGCAGCGCTACGCCTACGGTCCAGGCAGAAAAGGCCGCTGTGCCGCGACGCACAATGGCCGTCTGGATAGGCTCGGCTGCTACGGCCGGCCCCAGCAGGCTCTCAAACGTCTGGACTTTCTCACTGAGCCGCCCTACATCGAGCAACGCCTGCAGGCCCAGGTACAGCGGCCGCGGAATCAGGTTGTCGAGGATTTCCAGAGCATTGGCCTGCCGCTCACCGGCGTGCGCGAGCCCCCGCTGGGCAGTCAGCAGCGGGGCCTGTTCGTAGAGCTGCATCAGCAGGCCCAGCAGCCGCTGCTGGCATTGGCGCAACTCGTAGCGCAGCGTGGTTCGCAGTTCGGCAGTAGCGCTGGTCATGCTGTGGAGCATATACTGCGCGAGGCGCATCTCCTCTTCTACCAGCCGCTGAAAAAGCGGCGCATCGGCAGCTACTCTGGGCAGGCTGCTCAGCGCCCGCAACGCGGCAGCGCGGCCGTGCAGGTTGCTGTCCTGGGCCATGCCCACCAGAACCTGCCGGCTGGCCGGCGTACCGATGCGGCGGCACACCTGGCTTAGCTCGCGCAGGAGCCGGCCATCGGTTTCGCGCGCCAGCACTTGCTGCAGAAACGGCAGAATCGGTTCTCCCACCTTCACCAGACACTCGGCCGCGGCTTTGCGGGCCGCTTTGTGGTGCAGCAGCCCTACTACATGGTCGGTCAGCACCTCGGGCGCTACTGCGGCGGCAGCCCTGGTGGCGGCCTGCACGGTGGTTTCTTCGGGGTGGCACAAGCCGGTGATGATCAGCCTCACCTGCTGCTCAGTGGGCAGAAACCGCACCAGCGCCAGTGCTGTAGCCTGGTAGCAGTCCATAGCCACGAGGCCGGCCAGGCTGGCGCGCGCCTCGGCATCGGCAGGGGCAGCTTCCAGGCGGCTTTGGATAGCCCCTTTTCGCACAGCCATGTCCGGGTGCAGCAGCAAATCTGTTGTGCCGGGGTGCCGGCTGGCCAGGTGGCTGGCCAGTTCCCGAACCCCGGCATCGGGGTCGTGCAGGATGAGGTAGCGGAGCAGCGCTGGCTCCGAATGCTCACCAACCAGGGCCAGTATCTGACGGCGCACCGGGCCTTTAGGGTGGCGCAGCAGCGTCCGGGCATACCGCTGCAGCAGCGGCGCATCAATTCGATGCAGGTGCCGCAGCGCGGTCAGGACTTCTGCGGCCGGCAGCACCGGCTCTGCGGCAGCCGGTGCTGCCGGCTGGCTGGCCTGCTCAGCCGAAGCAACAGTGAAGCGCAGCCCCAGCGTGTTTTTCAGCTCGACAAGATACTGGCGGTAAGCCCCCTGCAGCAGCACCAGCACTGCCAGCAGGAAAATGGCTACCCAGCCTAACGGGGCCCAGCCCGGAAACCCGGCATCCGGATAGCTGTACAGCCCCAGCAGCAGCAGCCCGGCCAGGCCCAGGCCCAGCGGCTCGTAGAAACTCTTCACCCAGGTATGGCCCCGCAGCCGGCCCGCGCGGGGCAGCGGCTGAAACAACACCAGAAACACCGGCTCGAACACGGCCCGGCGCAGCACTTCCAGCCCCAGGTACAGGCCGCAGAAGTAAGCCATCTGCCCCATTGGCCCCACCCCGGCCGTCGACAGCACCCCATACAGCCCAATGCCTGCCAGCGCGGCCAGTGGCAGAACCGCCAGCGCCCAGCGCAGGCCCAGCCGGTCGAGGCCGTGCCGGGCCACCAGCAGCTTGAACACGGTAGCCAGCATATAGGTCAGGGCCAGCACGCTGCCTACGTAATAGAGCATGCTGCCCTGGGTCTGCAGCTTCTGCTTCACGTTCACAAAAAACAGGTATTCCACCCCCGCCCCTACTACCGCTATGGCCGTCAGGCTGAGGCCCATGAGAAGCACCAGCCGATGGCCCTGCGGCGGGTGGCCGGCCCGGCCGGGGGGCAGGGGCCGCGCCTCCAGTGCCTTGGCCCCAAAAGCCGAGCGCTGCACGGACAGCGCCAGCACATACAGCCCAAACGCCGACAGCAGCAGAAAATACAGGTCGTAGTGCAGGTGCACGAACACGGCCAGGAGCGCCCCCAGCGCCTTGGCGGGCATGTCGCCGGCACTGATGATGCTGAACAGCCGCCGGCTTTGCCGCACATTGAACACCACCGCCGACATGCCCCAGAACTCCAGGCTGGTGAGCAGGTAGATAAGCCGGTAGCCGACCATGATGGCTACCGCCGCTGCTACCGGCGCGCCGGCCAGAAACACCACGCTCAGCACCAGCGTCAGGACCAGCGACGCCAGCAGGGCCCGCGCGGCCAGCCGGCGCAGCGGCCAGCGGTGCTCACCGTAGGCATAGAGCCGCCCCACTGCCAGCATGGCTACCGCACTCACGCAGTAGGCCAGCGGCAGATTGCGCTCCGGCTGATTTTCGAGCAGCAATACGTTGGCCGCCACGTACACCAGAATAGTCCCAATGCCCAGCAGAACATTGTGCAGCAAAAAGAGCCCGACTATTTTGGTTTCGCCCGGCCGTACGCCCAGAAAACGGTACCACGTGTTCGTATTCATCCTGCGTTTCCTCTCATGGCTCGTCGGGACGGCCTGCTGGTGCGGGCGGCCTTTCGCAGCCGCTTAGTGCAAAGCGCGCTTCTTGATCAGCCCGCCGCGGGTGTCGCTGACGCTCTGCATCACGACGAAAGCCTGCGGATCAATGGCGTGTATCTCCTTTGTCAGGCTGATAACTTCCAGCCGCGTCACGACCGTGAAGATGGCCTCCACCTTGAGCCGCTGATGCCCGTGCGAGCCGAACCCCTGCGTGCACTCGTACACGGTAGCGCCCCGGTGCAGCTTGTCGGTTATCAGCTGCCGGATTTCGGTGCTGTGGAAGGAAATGATGGTCAGGCTGGTGTATTCCTCGATGCCGACCAGAATGAAATCCACGGTTTTGGCCGCCGACAGATACGCCAGGATGGAGTAGAGGGCCGTTTCGACGGAAAGCACCCAGGCCGCCACACCAAAAATCATGATGTTGATAATCATGATAATGTCGCCGATAGAGCCGGGCAGCTTGCGGCTGATATACACGGCCAGAATTTCAGTGCCATCGAGCACGCCCCCGCCGCGCATGGCCAGCCCGATGCCCGCGCCCAGAAAGAACCCGCCAAACACCGCAATCAGCAGCTTGTCCTGCGTGAGCACCGGAAACGACACTACCAGCAGCGCGCCGGAAAGCGCCATAATGGTCAGCAGCGTTTTGGTGGCAAACCGGGGCCCCAGCTGGTAATAGCCCAGAATGATGAAGGGAATGTTGATGACCAGAATCAGCACCGAGAGCGAAACCCCGCTGACGTGGCTGACCAGCATTGAAATGCCCGTTACACCGCCATCAATAAACTCGTTGGGCAGCAGAAAGCCCTTGAGGCCCAGCGCCGCCGAAAATACGCCGGCCAGCAGCAGCACCATCTGCAGTAGCCCCTGCCCCAGCCGCGACGCGGAAAGGCCCGCCAGGCCACCGGGCGGGGGCGTCGTAGCCGAAACCGGCAGCTGCAGCTGATGCGCCAGCCGGCGAGCCCGCGAAGCAGGGGAAACAGGTTCTTCAAACAGCATAGCGCGGGTACCAGCTCACCAGATCCAGACCATTCTACACCCGGCAGGCCAGCACGACTTGCGCACCGGCCCGCAGGCCACCACCAGAGCACCCCGGCCGCAGCCGGAGCCTATACTACCAGGGCCTGAGCCCCACTGCCGCGCCGCCACCACTGCTTTTTGCTCCGGCTCCCGCGTCAGTTATCCTGCTCTTTGCCAACTCATTCGGCTTACTGCCTTTCCCAGGCAGGTCACCCGGCACCGGAGGCGGCTATTCATCCAACACCTACAAATATGATAATAAATAATTTACATACTCCTATAATTTCTCAAAACATACCCCGAGGTACCACGCAACAGACGAGCCGGGCACCCGCTTAGCAAGGGCAGGAGTACCGAGCTGGGCCATGCACTAAACCGGCCTGAGCACGCAAACATTGTATATAACTTATATTATTTATTATATTAGCTTTATCAGACAGACTCAGGGAAGGCTAGCGGCGTTGTCGTGCCCAGGGTGCAGGCCCTTGCCTGCCGTATGCCAGCGGCTTTTGCGGCAGGTAAGGGTCTGCCACCTCTTCTTCGCAGCACCATGAAAAGCGCGCTTTCGGTATTTCTGCTTCTGCTTTGCCCGGCCTGCTGCTCGCTGCTCCGTGCGCAGAGCACGCCCGTGCCCAAGGCAGCGGCTTCGTTTTCGGTGCAGAAAACGGTAGTTTACCCGGTGCGTGACCCCGCCCGGCTGCCGGTGGCTATTGCCTGGTATACTGCGTTTTTCGGCAAGCAGCCCGCACGCGTAGAGCAGGCGCTTCCCTATCCGAGGGCGGTGTATCAGATTGACGGCGTGGAAGTGCGACTGGAAACCGACCCACGCTTTTTGCAGCTCAAGGAGCCCGTTTTCTACTGGATGCTGCCTACCCCGAAGGATGTCGAAAGTAAGTTTAATGCCCTCCACACCGACCCGGCCAACCGCTTTGAGGGAGGGCTGTTTCGGAAAGTGCGCAGGATAGAGGACAGCCCCACCGACAAAACCCTGTCCCGGGCAGCCCCCGGCGCCGTGAACCAGGTAAGCGGCTTTATTGCCATAGACCCCGAAGGCAACCAGGTCGGGGTGATAAACAACCCGGTTTACCCGCCGAAAATAGACGAGCAGTAACGCCCTTGCCGCACTCCGCTTGCAGACATTCTAGTTCACTCTCTGCCGTTTGCTCCCATGAAAATCTGCTTTCCGGCTGCCTTGGTAGCGGCCCTGGCTTTGCAGGCTCCCGCCTGGGCACAGACTACGCCAGCCGCCACTGGTGGCAGCAGCGCCCTGGGCTTAGCCACGCAGAAAACGGTTTTGTATCCTTCCAGAAACGGCCGAGCGCTGGATGCGGAGGTTGTAAGCTGGTACTCCGGTTTCTTTGGCCGCCCGCCCACCTCCAGCCAGCTGGCAGGCCAGCAGCCATACCTCATCTACGACATCGACGGCATCAGAGTATGCGTGGGTGTGGACCCCGACCACCCCGACACGTCGTTGGGGCTGGAGCGCACGGCCTTCTACTGGATGCTGCCCACTGCCGCGGCGGTAGAAGACAAGTTCGAAGCCCTGAAAAGAGCCGACAGCCGTTTTGTCGGCTTCATAGTCAAGCTCCGCAAAGTGGCGCAGCGCAAAGACAACGACTCACAAGCTGCCAGAAGCCAGCAAGCCGTGCAGGAAGTGAAAGAATTCATCGTGAAAGACCCGCTGGGCAATGAAATAGGCGTGATTAACAACCCTATTTATGTGCCAACAAGATAGAACGCCGCCTGATTTCCGACCCGATACCCCGCCTGCCCTATGAAAATCCTGTACGCCTTCCTGCTCCTCCTGCTGGCAGTCTGCTCCGCGTGTGACCAGAAAAACCAGGTGCCGCAGAGCACCGTTGCCGGCCCGAGGTATCTACCGCAGGACACCGTGGTGTATCCGGTGTCAGCCGCTTCCAGCCTCGATAAAATGACGAATTGGTACAATGCTTTTTTTGGCATAGAAGCGCGCCGGGAGGAGAATTACGCTTCGTATACCATCGACCACACCGTCGTTATCGTCACGACTGACCCGAACTACGCCCAAACGAAAGAGCCGATTTACCTCTGGCAGCTACCCCGCAGGCAGAGCATAACAGAAGATTTCGAGCGAGTAAGAGGCATTGAGGAAACCCAGCCGGATGCGGGCTACGAGCAGGGACCAATTGACATCAGTAACAGCCCCAGCACTACCCCGGAAGCCGCCGACTCGCTTGTGCACAAATACATCGTGCTCGACCCCTCCGGCAACAAGGTGGGCGTGGTGAACAACCCGATTTATGTGCCGCGGCTGGTACCGGGCAACAAGTAGACCCCACCGGGCCGGCTTCTGCCCGACCCACCCCGGCAAACGTCAGGTAGCAACCGCGCTTTTTCGATGAGACACTCCCGGTCCATATGGTTGCTGCTGGCACTGGGAATCCTCTGTTGCGGGCCCGCCCCGGCCCAGAACCGCGCCGCCGATAGCCTGCAGCAGCTCCTGCGCGCCCACCCTCGCCCCGACACTACGCGGGTGCGCCGCCTGCACGCGCTGGTGCTGCAGCTGGCCGCTACCAATGCGCCCCAGGCCATCCGCCTGAGCCGGCAGGCGCTGGGCCTGTCGCAGCAGCTCCCCGACACGGCCGGTATCGGGCGCAGCCTGCTATGGCTTAGCATTCTGCACCGGCGGCTCGCCGCCTACGATTCGGCGCGGCTCTATACCAAGCAGGCGCGCGAACTGTTTGAGCGCAGCCACGACCACCGCCGCGAAGCCCGCGCCTGCCTGGAGCTCAGCCTCATCGACCTGCAGCAGAGCAACCTCACGGCCGCTTTGGCCTGGGCACTGCGCGGCCTGCCATTGGCGGAGAAAAGCGCCGACCTGCCCACCCAGACCCAGCTGCGCGCTACGCTGGGCAGCATCTACTGGAAAATCGGCGACTACGAAGGGGCCCGGCTGGTGCTCACCAAAGCCCTCGAAGATGGCCGCCGGCTCGGCGACCAGCAGGTGGTAGCTGCCGTGCTCAATAGCCTGGGCAGCACCTACCAGCAGCAGCAGAACTGGCCGCAGGCACTGTACTACTTCCGGCGCGCTGTGGCCGCCAGTCGGCGCATGGGCGATACGCAAAACCAGCTGGTGAATGAAATCGGGATGGCCGAGGTGTACAGCCAGCAGGGCAATGCCGCCCGGGCCCTGCGCCACGGCCAGCGGGCCCGGAAGCTGGTCAGAGAAACCCAGGACGGATTCAACCTGCCCACGGTAGAGATACTGCTGGCCCGCGCCCACCTGCTGCTGCGCCAGCCCGACAGCGCCATTGCCCTGGCCCGGCACGGCATGCAGCTCAGCCAGCAAACCCGCAGCAACGGCAACCTCAACGACGCCACCGAAATTCTGGCCCAGGCCTACGCTGCCGCCGGCAACTACCCCGAGGCCTACCGCTACCAGCGGCTGTTTGCCGCCTACCAGGACACCTTGGCCGGCCAGGCCACCCAGCGCAAAACCAGCGCCCTGCGCTACGGCTACGAGCTGGACCGGAAGCAGAGCGAAATCGAGCTCCTGAATAAAAACCGCCAGCTGCAGGCCCAGAAAAGTGCCCGGCAGCGCCAGCAGGTATACGCCCTGTGGGCCGGCCTGGCCGGGGCCGTGCTGCTGGCCGGCCTGCTGTGGCGCAACGCCTATATCAAGCAGCGCGCTAACCGCCACCTCAACGAGAAAAACGCCCAGATTGCCCGCCAGCGCGACGACCTGACGCGCACCTTAGCCGAGCTGAAAGCCACCCAGAACCAACTCATTCAGCGCGAAAAAATGGCCAGCCTGGGCGAGCTGACCGCCGGTATTGCCCACGAAATCCAGAACCCGCTCAACTTCGTCAACAACTTCTCCGAAGTCAGCACGGAGCTCGTGGAGGAGTTCATGGACGGGCCGTGGCAGCAGCTTCCCGAAGCCGAAAAAGCCTACGCCACCGAGCTGCTTGATACCCTGACGCAGAACCTGCAAAAGATAACCCAGCACGGCCAGCGCGCCGACAGCATCGTGAAGGGCATGCTGCAGCACTCCCACGCCAGCGCCGGCCACCGCGAGCCAACCGACCTCAACGTGCTGGTGGCCGAGCACTTGTCGATGGCCTACCAGAGTTTCCGGGCCCGGCACAAGTCGTTCAGCGCCCTGATGGTTTCTGATCTGGATGCCCTGCTGCCCAAAGTAGCCGTCGTGCCGCAGGATATCGGCCGGGTTGTGCTCAACCTGTGCACCAACTCTTTTTACGCGCAGCAGCAGCGCCAGGCGCTGGGCCAGCCCGGCTACATCCCGGAGCTGCGCATCCATACAAAGCTGCTGAGCCACGAGGTCCGGATTCGGGTGCAGGACAACGGCATCGGCATGAGCGAGGAAGTGCAGCAGAAAATCTTCCAGCCCTTCTTCACCACCAAGCCCCCCGGCGAAGGCACCGGCCTGGGCCTCTCCCTCAGCTACGACATCATCGTGAAAGGCCACAACGGCACCTTCACCGTCACGAGCCAGGAAGGCCAGGGCACGGAAGTCACGATTTGCCTGCCCCGGTAAGCGCCCGGCAGGCGCGGTTTCCGCCCCTATCCTCCCCAAACCTTCACCCAGCCGCAGCTGCCCCGTTGGCCGGCGCGGCCTGCCCGCAAGCGGGACCGATAAAGCAACGACCCTTCCAGCAACAGGAACGCCTGGCTGCTTGCGCGGTCAGGCGTACTGGGTTTAAATCGGGCCAAACTTCTTCCAGAGCTTCGGCAGCATCTTCGGCAGCTGGTTTTCGGTCCAGTCTTCGCCTTTGGTTTCGGACCCGGTATTGTAATCGAGGCCACGTTCAAGTGCTACTGCTCGTGGGAAGGTTTCATCGTCTTCCTCCCGGCCGGCATGCTTTTCGAAAGCTTTGGTAGCTACGTACAGCAGCTCCTCAAAATCCTGATAAGGGTCTTCAACGATGTTGGCCAGACTGTCAGGGTTTGCTAACGCCTGGGCAACTACCGCCTCGCCCTGCCCGATCAGCCAGCACCGGAAATACAGATACGGGTCGTCGGATACGTAGCCGTCGATGATTTTCTGGGCCGCTTGAATGTTATAATGGTCGGCTTCGATCAGGTACTCACGCAGTATGCACTCAAACCCGATTATCTGCTCCGGTTCCAGCTTTTCCAGGCTGCTGATCAACACCTGTTCCTGAAGCTGCTGGTCACCCTGGGCCGCCTGCTTTGCCGATTCCAGTATCTGCCAGAACGTTGTCTTTTCCATCTTTGCTGAGTGTATAGCACAAGCCCCGAAATACGGCAAAACTCTACACACCGCCCGCCAAAGCCTGTACTTCCCGGCCACTTTCCGGCAGCTACTTTTGCCGAAGCTTCGTTGTTACACTAGCAACTCACCCGCCGCTGCCGGTTTCCCTACCCCCGGTCGCGGCCCATACCCAACCCGCTATGTCAACCCTGAAATTCAAAACCAGCATCAACTGCGCCAATTGCGTGCGCGCCGTCACGCCCTTCCTCGATGCCGAAGCCAGCGTGGAGAAGTGGAGCGTGGACACCAACAACCCCGAGAAAACCCTGACGGTAGAAGGCGAAAACCCCATTCCGGAACTCGTGATGAAAGCCGTTGCCCAGGCCGGCTTCGATATCGAGCCCGCCTAAACTGCCCCGGTCCGAAGCCGCAGGCGTCCGACCGGTCGCCGCCCGCGCCCCCCGCACCCCAGACACCATAAACCATCAGTCAGGCATCATAAACCGTCAGTCAGCAACCATAAACCGCCAGTCAGACAATAAAAACCATCGGTCAGCAACCATAAACCGTCGGTCAGACAGCAAAAACCATCGGTCAGACGATAAAAACCGTTGGTCAGATAGCATAAACCATCAGTCAGCAAGCATAAACCGTCAGTCAGATAGCAAAAACCGTCAGTCAGGTACCCGCTGCCACACTATATAACACAGTTTATTCTACAGCAGAACGCCCCTCCGGAAAACCAGAGGGGCGTTCTGCGTATGCCGCCTGGCCGAAAGCAGGCCACTTCTGTAGTTAAGCACTACGCATAGCGCAGCTCACCCGCGCCTACGCGCAACACCACCTCGGTTTCCGAAGTAATGCGGCCCGCTACCTGGGCCTGGTAGCCACGGGCACGCAGGGTTTCGGCCACGGCTTCGGCCTGGGCTTCGTCCGTCACCAGAAGCATACCGTTGCCCATGTTCCAGTAGAGGTAGGCTTCGGTGGGCGTGATGCCGGCCAGCTCGGCCAGCTGCTGCATGGCCGGCAGCGGCTCGAAAAGGTTGGTCAGCTCGGCGCCTACCCCGTTTTTGAGGACGCGCCTGAAGTTATCGGCAATGCCGCCGCCGGTGATGTGCGCGGCAGCGTGCAAAGGCAGCCCCGCATCCAGCACCGCCGCCACGCCCGGCGAGAAGATGAGCGAAGGCGCCAGCATCACCTCACCCCAGGTCTGGCCCATTTCGGCGGCATCAGGCCCAGTGTAGGGCGCTTCGTGCCACTTCTCGCCGAAAGTTTTGGTGAGGGCCCGGCGGGCCAGCGAATAGCCATTAGAGCGAAACGAAGGCGACCGAAGCGCCACCACGGCCTGCCCGGCGCGCACGTTGGCGCCGCTGAGGGGCCGCTCCAGGCCGGGGTGCAGCACGCCCACGGCCGTGGAGCACCAGTTGAAGTTCATGCGGGCGCCGGGGTAGCCGCCGATGCGGTTGCCCAACTCGGCAATTTCGCCGCCCGTTACGGCTATCTGGCTGAACTGCGCCGCGTCGTGCAGGCCGCGCATCAGCTCATCCACCACCTCATAGTTGAGCGTGTTCACGTCGATGATGTTCGACAGATTAGTCGGGATGAAGCCGGCCACCACCAGGTCGTCGGCCACCATGGCAATCAGGTCGTAGCCCAGCGTGTCGTAACGGTCCGTGCGCTCGGCCACCTCAATCTTCGTCCCGATACCATCGGAGCCGATACCCAGCCGCTCATTGCCAAACCGGATTTCGTTGGAAAAGCCCCCGGCCAGGTCCTGCGCCGGCTCGCCGGGCTTGCCAGCCCGGGTCGAGAAGGTTTTCTGGGCCCAGTGGTAAGCGTTTTTGGAAGCGGCATTCCCTTCTTCGATGGAATAGCCGGCGGTGGCTTTAATGTTGGGTTCGTTCATGTGGTGGACCCCACCCCCCGGCCCCCTCCCCGGTGGGGAGGGGGGACCAGACGAAGGTGTAGCTGGGCTAAAAAGCGGTGTAAATTTCTAGATTTCGACGATGGTTTGGAGGCCTTTCAGCGACTTGGCAGGCACATAGTATTGCTCACCGGCAACCAGCCCCAGGTCAACTCTCATCCCGTTGGGCATTGGGCGCCGCAAGTAGATTCTCGTACCAGGAAAAAGCTTGATTGCCTGGCGGCTGTCCAACGTATCGGCAGGCTGATGGTAAACTGCTGTTACATCCTTCAGCACCATATAACGCGGATTAACCATACCATTAAGGGCTTCTTCCACAGTAGGCTGCATCTTAACAGACGCTGACTTGCTGGCAAGTTTCGAGGTTTGCGCGGCTGCAACAAACGATAAACTCAAAGCCACAAGCAGCAACAAAAGATTCTTCTGTTTCATGCGCGTTAGTGCTCAGTCGGGGCGGGGGCCTTGGCGCTGACGGAAGGAAGGGCAGCAGAGTCGCCTTTCTTGTCGCCGCGGTGGCTTTGGCGCTCCTCCTGAATGTGGCGCAGGTACTTGGTCACGTCGCCGGTGGGATACTGGCCGGTGAAGCAGGCGAAGCAGCTGCCACCGTGGCCTTTGTCTTCCGAAAACAGTTCCTGTAGGTCTTCTATCGACTGGTAGATGACCTTGTCGGCCTCAATGTAGCGGCAGATTTCCTCCTCGGTGTAGTTGGCCGCAATCAGCTCGGTGCTCATGGCCATATCGATGCCGTAGATGCAGGGCGCAATGATGGGCGGGGCGCTGCTGATGAAGTACACCTCGGCGGCGCCGGCCTCGCGCAGAATCCGCACGATACGCCGCGACGTGGTGCCGCGCACGATGCTGTCATCGACCACCGCAATCTTCTTGCCCTCCACAAACTCCCGGATGGGGTTCAGCTTCTTCTTCACGATATCCTCGCGGCCGGCCTGGCTGCTCACAATGAAGGAGCGGCCCATGTGGTTGTTCTTGACCAGCGCCCGGCGGTAAGGCACGCCAATGGCCTCCGCGAGGCCCGAAGCCGAGAAGTACCCTGACGACGGCACGTCAATCACCATATCCGGCTGAATCCCCGACTCAATGACTTTCCTGGCCAGCATCTTGCCCAGCCGTACCCGCTCCCGAGCCACCAGGCGGCCGTGGATGGTAGAGTCTTCGCGGGCAAAGTAGATGTGCTCGAACACGCAAAACGCCTTAGGCTGCGCGTAGGGGTTCTTGTAGTGAACCTTGAAGTCCTTGTCAATAAACACGGCCTGGCCGGGCCCTACGTTCTTGATGAACTCAAACCCCAGATAATCAAAGCAAGTGCTTTCCGAGGCAAAAGCGTAAATCGGCCCTTTCTCCGTGTCGCGGCGGCCCAGCACCAGCGGCCGGATACCCAGCGGGTCGTTGAAGGCCAGCAGGCCATGGCCGGCAATGACGGTGATGGTGGCGTAGGCACCTTTCACCAGCTCCTGCGTCGTTTCTACAGCATCGAAGATGTCGATAACCGAAAGGTTATCGAGGTTTTTCAGGCGCAGCTCCGAGGCGAAGGTGTACATGATCAGCTCCAGGTCGTTGCTGGTTTTGGGCAGCACGTGGTACTTCTCGTGCAGGCGCTTGGCAGCCGAGCGGAAGTTGATGACGTTGCCGTTGTGCACCATGGCCAGCCCAAAGGGGTAGCTGGTGGTAAACGGCTGCGCCAGCTCCGCATCGCCGGAACCCTGGGTGGTGTAGCGCGCATGACCGATACCGATGTTGCCCTTCAACTTCCTGAGCTGCTTGGGCTTGAACACATCCGAAATCAGCCCGTTGCCTTTGCAAAGGTGAAAGTTGTCGTCGAAGGTGGCTATGCCGGCCGCGTCCTGGCCGCGGTGCTGAAGCGCCGTCAGACCAAATACGATGTCGTGGGCGACGTCATCGGGGCCGTAAAAACCTACAATTCCGCACATGGCAATCGGGTGGTTACAAGGTAAGATTCAAGACCGTCATGCTGAGCGTAGCCGAAGCATCTCGCGTGCTGACGTTGGGTTATTATTCAGACGATGCCACGCGAGATGCTTCGACCAGCTCAGCATGACGGTCTTTCTTAATGAGTTCAGCCAGCGTTTCGGCGTACACGCGGTGCTCCACGGCCAAGCCCCGCCGCTCTACTTCCTCCAGGGTATCGGCCCCGTGCAAATCCACGGGGTGCTGCGCTAAAATGGGCCCCGTATCCAGGCCCTCATCAACCAGATGCACTGTGATTTTGGTTTCCGGCAGCTGATTTTCAAAGGCCCACTCGTAGGCATGCAGGCCCTGGTGCTGACGCGTATCGGCGGGGTGAATGTTGAGAATACGCCCCGCAAACGCCCGCACAAACGTGGGCGACAAAATGCGCATGTACCCGGCCAGCACCACGTAATCAGGCTGGTATTGCCGCAGCACTTCTACTACCTCAGCGTCGAACTCGGCCCGCTTTCGGCCCTCGCTGCTGAGGCTGGCGGTGGGGCACCCCATAGCGGCAGCGGTTTCCAAACCGGGCGCATCAGGCTTGTTGCTGAACACCACGGCCACTTCGGCCACGCCCTGCAGTATCCCGTGCTGCACGGCCTTCACCAGAGCCACCATGTTGGAGCCCCGGCCCGACAGCAGAATAGCCAGGCGCTGCTTGCGGATGCTATGCTTACCAGTTTCCTGCAAGGGTCGGTTCCGGCCGCTGGCCGATATCGGTGCGGATGTAGACATCCTTGAATTTAACTCTTTCTGCTTCCCGATACACGTAGTTCACAGCATCTTCCAACTCCTCGCCGTGCCCGACCAGCACCATCACCCGGCCGCCACTGGTCACTAGTTCGCCGTTTTGCTGCCTGGTAGCGCCGTGGAAGGCCAGAATGCTGGGGTGCAGCTGGTCCAGGCCAGTGATGGGGAAGCCGGTCGGGAACTGCGCCGCCGGATAGCCGCCCGAAGCCAGCACCACCCCCACGTAGTAGCCGCGCCGCTGGCGCACCACCGTCTGCTGCAACGTACCGTCCAAAGTAGCTTCAATCAGCTCCAGCAGGCTGCTTTCCATGGCAGGGAGCAATACCTCGGCTTCGGGGTCCCCGAGGCGCACGTTGTATTCCAGCAGCTTGGGGCCCTGGGGCGTGAGCATGATGCCGAAGTACAGGAAGCCCTTGAAGTCGAACTGCTCGTTTTGCAGGCCCAGCAATGTGGGGTCCACGATGCTGGTGCGGATAGCGGCCAGCACGTTGTCGTCGGCGAAGGGCACGGGGCAGTAGGCGCCCATGCCACCGGTGTTGGGGCCCTGGTCGCCGGCCAGCAGCTGCTTGTGGTCCTGGGACGGGGCCAGCAGCCGCACGCGGTTGCCATCCGTCACACCGATAATGCTGATTTCGGGGCCGGTCAGCTTTTCTTCCAGCAGGAAGCTAAACCAGCCGGTGTGCTGCTGCTGCAGGTCGTCCAGCGCAGCCTGGGCTTCTTCTACGGACGAGCAGACATACACGCCTTTACCAGCGGCCAGGCCATCGTACTTCACCACTACCTGCCCATCCAGCTCGGTGGCTTTGGCGCGGGCTTCGTCCAGCTTGTCGCTGCGGTACTGCCACGACATGGCGGTTGCTACCCCATGGCGGCGCATAAACTCCTTCGACCACACCTTGGAGCTTTCCAGCACCGCCCCGGCCCGGCTCGGACCAAACACGCGGATATCAGACCCAGCGAAATAGTCGGTTACGCCGGCTGCCAGCGGAGCCTCCGGCCCCACCACAATAAGCTTCACCCCGTTGGCTTCGCAGAAGCTCTGGATGGCCGGAAAGTCGGTGGCGCTGATTTCGGGGTGGCTGTTCGGGATGCCGGCGTTGCCGGGCAGCACGTGCACGGTAGCGCCGTCGCGGGTCAGTTTCCACGCCATAGCGTGTTCACGGGCCCCGCCGCCGAGTAGTGCAATGGGTTTATTGCTGTTGCTCAAAGGAATAGGTAGTTAGGCGTGCGGCTAGCTGATGTCGTCGATGGAACTGATCAGCCCGTCGGCGAACTGGAATACAGACTTCCCTTGCAGCTGGAGGGTGTCGCCGGCTTTCAGACCATTCGGAAAGTCGAGGGCGGCAACGGCGGCATAGTCCAGCAGGACTTCCACCCGGCTATCGGCTACCTGCCACTCCGTGACGCGCTGCTCCCGCCGGGAGAAGTACTGCAAGGCCTGCTCGGCCTGCTGCCGGAAGCTTTCCTTGTCCGTCAAAGTCAAGTCCGTTTCACCGTTGGTGATGTTGCGAAACACTACGTTTTCGTGCAGGGGCCGGAGCATGCCGGCTACATCGAAGCGGTTGTACGCTTCGATGTAGCCGGCATGCACCAGTTGCTTCTGTTCCGTAGCGTCCATGGGCTTGGTGCTTACAGGGTCCGTAGCTCGGCGTCGGCGGCGCGCAGCTTGGCTTTGGTCTGCTGGATTTCGCGGCTGAGCTGCTCGCGCAGGCGGGGCAGGTTCAGGGCCCGCACGGCCGCCTGGGCCGCGTTGTCGGGGCGCACCACCGTAAGGTTGGGCGTAGCCGAGGGCATAATCACCGACGAGTTCAGGTTGGCGGTCAACTCCGCGAAATCCTTCCACGGCGGGCAGCTGATAACGGGCACGTTCACGTTGGCGGCCAGGGCACCGCCGAGGCCGTTGGATAGGCCCGCTACGGCGATAATCACGCCCGGCTCTACCGAGTTGTTCCACACCTCAGCCATGCCCGTAATAGCCTCCCCGTTTTTGTGGGCCGACGTCACGCGCAGCTGGGTGAAGATGTTGTAACCTTCAAAAAACGAGCGGATTTTCTGGCAATGCTCCTTGTCAGCCGGTGAGCCCATCACGATGTTCACCCAAGCATCTTTCATGATACCGGCGCGCACGAGGTTACCCACAATACGGGTCCGGACGTCGCCGCCGGTGGTAATTTCGTTGCCGGTAGGCAGCGGGCTGCCCGTGATACGCTCGTAGATATCGAGGTAGCGGCGGCTGGCTTCGGCGGATACTTCGGGCGTGAGGGCGCGGGGGTACTGGCCGTCCTGCTTGTTCTGGATCAGCCACTGGCGCACGTACTCCTTATCCATCTGCTCCACGGCCTCGGGGTTCTTGGCGTAGTCCTCGGCGCTCCAGAACCGCGACGAATCGGGCGTGTGGATTTCGTCAATCAGAATCAGCTCCCCGTCCAGCAAGCCAAACTCATACTTGGTATCAACCAGGATAATGCCGCGCTCGGCCATCCACGCCGAAGCGAAGTTGAACAGCTCCAACGACTTCACCCGCATCTTCTCGTACAGCTCCGCCGACACCCAGCCTTCCGACACGAGGTTCTCCGGCGTAATCTCGCGGTCCGACTCTTCTTTGGTGGTCGGCGTCACGATGGGCTCGGGGAACTGCTGGTGCTTCACCAAACCGTCCGTCACGGTTACGCCCGAGAACGTGCGCTGGCCTTTCTGGTAGCCGCGCAGCATGGAGCCCGTGATGTAGTTCCGCACAATCATTTCCACCCGAATCGGCTCGGCCTCTTTAGCCAGCGTCACGTTCGGGTCGAGCAGGCTGATGACGTGGTTCGGGATGATGTGCTGGGTTTTGTCGAACCAGAAAGCGGCCAGGCCGTTCAGCACCGCGCCTTTGTGGGCCACGGGCGTTTCCAGCACCGAATCAAACGCCGACAGGCGGTCGGTTACCACGATGAGCCGTTCGCCGGAAGGGGCGCGGTACGAGTCGCGAACTTTGCCGCGGTGCAGGAGTTCGAGCTGGGGGGTAGCGAAGTGGTTGAGGGTGTTCATATAGTGGAGTAGTCAACCGGCACGGCCGGCAGATTGCGGAGGTGTCTAGGATGAAAACTGATGAGCTTCCTGATGGGATGTGGTAGCTGAGCGCTGGCTCTGCACGTGCTCCACAATGTTGCGGAACAGGCGTAGGCCATCCCCTTCCTCGCTCAGGCCGGGGTTCTGGCGCTTGCGCCGGGCCCAGTCGGGGTGGTTGTAGAGCGAAAGGAATGCCTCGGGGTGCGGCATCAGGCCAAATACCTGGCCGGTAGTGTCGGTCAGGCCGGCACAGTTCAGGTCGGCACCATTGGGGTTATGCGGATACACGTCCGTCGGCGAGCCGTCGAAATCGGTGTAGGCCAGGCAGTTCAGGGCGCGGGCTTCAATTTCAGCCAGAGTTTCTTCGCCCTTGATGATCAAGCGGCCTTCGCCGTGGCGCACGGGCACTTCCATGGAGTCGATGCCTTTCAGGAAGGGCGAGTTCGACTTGGGGTTGACTTTCAGGCGTACCCACCGGTCTTCGTAACGGCCCGAGGCGTTGTGCGTCAGGGTTACTTCGGGGGTTACGTTGCCGCTTAGGTTGGGGAGAAGGCCCAGCTTCACCAGTACCTGGAAGCCGTTGCAGATGCCCATCACGAACTTGCCGTTGGCAATGAACTGCTTGATATCGTCGAGCAGGGTGCGGCCCTCGGCGTTTTTGCGGTAGCGCAGCTTGTTAGCCAGCACCACGCCCGAGCCTAGGTCGTCGCCAAAGCTAAAGCCGCCGGGGAAGTTCAGGATATCGTAGTCGTGGATGCTGACGTGGCCGTGCAGCACCTGATTCAGGTGCACGATGGTTGGCTCGGCACCGGCTAGCTGGTAGGCAGCAGCAAACTCCTCCTCGCAGTTAATACCGAAGCCTGTCAGGATGAGGGTACGCACCGGCTGCTTGACAGCGGTTGCCTCGGCGGAGTGGCCTAGGGGCTCGGTACTTTCGTGGCCGAGGTCCACACTTTTGAAGCCAGGCAGCTTGATGTTGCCTTCCCGGTCTACCACTTCGTGGCCGGGGTCGTCGTGCTGGGGGCGCGGGGGCGTGTGCTGGTCCGGCAGTTGAGGGTTCTGTTCCATGATTACTGCGCCGCTTCGTGCTGGCCGAAGCCAATAATTCTGTTTACTGGGCCATTCGTCCACTCGTGGCGCAGAGCCGCCGTGCTGGCCGAAATGACCGTCTGCCCATTGTGGCGCACCGTGAGCTGGCCGTCCTGCGTCACTACACCGAGGCAGGTAGCACGGGCACCGAAGTGCTGCTCAAAAGCCACCACATCTTCCGGGGCTACCGTGGCGACGAAGCGGGAGTGCGACTCCGAGAACAGCTGCGCCGACAGGCCTAGGCCAGTAGCGGGCAGCTCTACATCGGCGCCAAAGCCATGACCGAACGTGGCTTCCGCCAAGGCAACCGCTAGGCCACCATCCGACAGGTCGTGGCAGGACTGAATGAGGCCGTTGTCGTTGGCTTGGCCCATCAGTGTGTAGAGGGCCTTAGCTTCTTCGAACCGAACCTTGGGCACGTTGGCGCCCAGCTCGCCGAAGAGCTGGTAGAACTCCGAGCCGCCTAGCTCGTCGTAGGTTTCGCCCAGCAGGTACACCACATCGTCGGCCTGCTTAAAGTCGGAGGTAATGGTGCGGCGGACATCCTGGATTTTGGCGGTCATCGAGTACAGGACCGTAGGCGGAACGGAAATTTTCACGCCGTCGGCCTTGAAGTCGTTCTTCATCGAGTCCTTGCCCGAGGTGAGCGGGATGCAGTAGGCCGCCGTGGCATCGCGCAGGGCTTGGCACATGCGCACCAACTTAGCCAGTTTGAGCTTTCCGTCGGGGTTGGTGGCAGGGTCGTACACCGAGTCGGGCACGCAGAAGTTGTCGTTGACGGACCAGAAGTTCCCGTCGCCATACGTGAGGTTGGGCAGCTTTCCTCCTACCGCTACAATCTGGCGCACGGCCTCGTCAAACGCGCCGGCCGACATGTGGTAGGCGTCCAAATCACCGAAGCGGGGCAGAATACCGTTGCTCACGGCCACGCCTTCCCAGCTCTCAAAGTTGAAGCGCACCACGGCCGCATCCTGCGGAGCCTGACCAGTAGCGCCCATCAGGGGCTTGATAATCGTGCGGCCCTTCACCTCGTGGTCGTACTGCCGGATTACCGATTCGCGGGAACAGATGTTGAGTGAGCCCACCAAGCGGCTCAGCACGTCGGTATAGTCGAGGTTGGCAAGTAGGGCCGGTTCCTGAGCGGTAGACCTGGTCCACTCGGCTTCCAGCACTTTGCGCGGCACGCCATTGTGCAGGAACTCCATCTCGATGCGCGCCACCGACTTACCATCGAAGCGCACGTCGAGGCTGCCATCGGAAGTGAAGTAGCCAATATCGGTCAGTTCCACTTCCATTTCCTGGCCTAAGGCCATTAGCTCGGCCATCTTGCTCGGCTCCACGGCCAGCGAGAACCGCTCCTGCGACTCCGACACGAAGATTTCCCAGGGGCGCAGGCCGGGGTACTTCAGGGGCACTTTTTCCAACTCCACCACGGCACCGCCGCTGATGGTAGCCAGCTCACCAATACTTGAAGACAAGCCACCCGCACCGTTGTCGGTGCTGCACTTGATGAGGCCGCGGCGGGTCGCCAGGATCAGGAAGTCCATGGCCAGCTTCTGCGTAATGGGCGAGCCGATTTGCACAGCCGTGGCCGGCGAGGTTTCGTCGAGCTCAATGCTGGAGAACGTAGCGCCGTGGATACCGTCTTTGCCCACCCGACCACCGGCCATGATGATGCGGTCCTGGGCGTCGATGTTCTTCTCCCACGAATCGAGGCCGGCCAACTGCATAGGCATTACGGCTCCGGTGCCGCAGTACACCAGCGGCTTACCTGCGTACCGGTCATCGAACACAATGGCTCCGTTCACCGTCGGTACGCCCGACTTGTTGCCGCCATCCTCAATGCCCTTGCGCACGCCCTCGAAAATGCGGCGGGGATGCAGCTGGTTGCTCAGCAGAGTGCCTGAAAACTCGGGGTTGCCGAAGCAGAGCACGTTGGTGTTGAACAGCAGCCGCGCACCCCCAATGCCAGTAGCCAGCGGGTCGCGGTTGTTGCCCAGGATGCCGGTAATAGCTCCGCCGTAGGGGTCGATGGCCGAGGGCGAGTTGTGAGTTTCCACCTTCCACACGAACAACGACTCCGGATTGATGCGCACGGCCCCGGCGTTGTCGGAGAACACCTTAATCAGCCAGTCGTTGCCGTTGGCGCGGAGCTGGCGGTCCACTTCCGACGTGGCATTTTTGATGTAGGTTTTAAACAAGGAATCTACTTCGAACTCCTCGCCCGTGTCGGCGTCCCGGTACTTAATAACGGCCGAAAACTCCTTGTGCTTGCAGTGCTCCGACCAAGTCTGGGCTATGATTTCCAGCTCGCAGTCGGTGGGGTCCTGGGGCAAGCCGACAGCCTGGCGCTCGGCCTGAATGCTGACGTAATGGTCGCGCACGGCGCGCATTTCTTCCAAGTTCAGGGCGTAGAGGTTGTCTTTCGACAGCTTTACTAATTCCTCGTCAGAAAGGCCAACCAGCGGCACCGTGTTCGTAATAGATTCGGCCCCACCGCCCGGCCGCGGCGTGTAGTCGCGAATCTGGGCTATGGGGCCGACCTCGAAGCGGTTGATCATTTTGTTGCCGAGCAGGTCTTCGGCCAGGCGGCGCAGACTACTCTCCGGCAGCTCGTGCTCCAGGAAGTAGAGCCGTTTACTGAAGATATGCTGGGTATGGGTATCCAGCGGCTGGTTCAGGAAGTCGCCGAGGGCGTTCTGCGCCGATATGCCTTCGTCGTCGGTTACGCCGGGCAGCTTGGCCACCAGGATGTAGCTTTTGTAGTCGGAGCCGTGGCGGAACTCGTCGAGGGCCACGTCGTGCAGCACCGGGTCCTGGAGGCAGTGGGTAGCGAAGTCGCGCAGTTGCTCGCCCGAGAGGGGGTAGCGCACCGTGTAGAGGGCGGCGCTTTGCACCCGGCCGGTAGAGAGGCCTAGGTGGCGTTGGGCAGCTTCGGCTACACGTTGGCCCTCGCCATCATGTTGGCCGGGCTTGAGCAGAAGCTGTATGGTTCTTTGGGTAGAGTCCAAAAGGAGGGTGGTTATCTATTTTTCGGTTTCCCACGCCCGATGCTGAAGCACCGCCGTGAGGAAGCACACCCCACGCGGAGGTACGCCGAAAATGCCTTGCCCAGCAGCCGTTTGCTGACTGAGTAGGTTTAAGAAAACGCTTTTTCCGGCCGACTGCCGGGTTTCACCACCGGAATACCTGCCCGGCAAAGCGGGCAATCATCGGGTGCGTAGGTGGCCGCCGTTACCGGCAGCAGGGCAAAGTTCGGAAAACTTAGCTCAGCTTTCCCACCCGTGCGGTCAATTAAGCTCGCTACAGCCAAAACTTTTGCGCCCAGCCCCTCTAACAGCCGCGCTACCTCATTGGTGCTCTTGCCGGTAGTTACTACGTCTTCGGCAATAACAACTTTTTGGCCTGGCTCGATGGTAAAGCCCCGCCGCAGGGTCATCTTCCCCGAATCATCCCGCTCAGTAAAGATGCCCGGCACGCCCAGTTGCCGGGCCAGCTCATACCCAATCACCACGCCGCCCATAGCCGGGCCCACCACCACATCAGGCTGCAAACCCGCTTCCTGAATCTGCCGCGCCAGCTCTGCCGCAGCTGGTGCCGCCAGGTCGGGCCGGCGCAGGAACCGGGCGCACTGCACATAGGTGTCAGAGTGCAGGCCCGACGACAGGCGGAAGTGCCCGCGCAACAATGCGTCTTCTTGCAGCAATTGCTGCTCCAGGGTTTCGGAGGTGAGGGTGGTTGGGGTGGAAGCCAAGAGTGTACTCTATTATATAAGGGGTGGAAATGCGGCTCACTTGAAACGTCATTCCGAGCGCAGCCGAGGAATCTCGCTCGAATCGTTGTACTACTATCACAACATCAGCACGCGAGATTCCTCGGCTGCGCTCGGAATGACGTGCTAGTTGTTGCGCGTAGGTCTCTACACCGCTACCGGCCGAAACTGGTTGATCTGCTCTACCAGCTCCCGCGCGGCTAGGCCAGCATCAGCTGCCTGCCACAAAGCCCGCGAGGTATTAATAAGGAGGCCGGAGCCGTCTGGACGGAGGCCAGCTTTCAAGGTCGCTTGCAGGTCGCCGCCCTGGGCGCCTACGCCGGGTACCAGGAACCACTGCTGGGGCGTGAGGCTGCGCATGCGGGCTACGGCTTCGGCGTTGGTGGCGCCTACTACCAGGCCTATGCCGCCGTGCTGCTCATCGAGCTTGCGGGCCACGCTGGCGGCGCAATCTGAGAGGGAACCGCCGCGGGTGAGGGCTACATCTTGTAAGGAATGAGTGGGCTTATTGCTGGTTTTAGCCAGCACGAAGACGAGCTTGCCGGGGCGGGCGAAGGGCACAATGGCGTCGTCGCCCATATACGGGTTTACCGTCACGCCATCAGCACCAATTACGTCGTAGGCAAACTTGGCGTAGTGGTCAGCGGTGTTGGCAATGTCACCGAACTTACCATCCAGAATAACCGGAATGCTTTCGGGAATGCGCTGCACCGTCTCGCGCAGCAGTTTCACGCCATCTTCCCGGCTTAGGAAAAACGCTAGATTAGGCTTGAAGGCAGCGGCGTACTCACTGGTTTGGTCGATGACCTCGGCCAGGCGGCGCGCCACCTGCGCATCATCGCCTACAGGATCCAGGCCCACGCAGAGCAAGGTGTTGGCGTACTGAACGCGTTGAAGTAGCTTTTCCATGGGGTGGGAAGTAGCGCAAACCTCGCGGCTCACGGTTGGAGAAAAGGGTTCTTAGGTAGCGTTAAGCCTCGTCTGGCTTACGATCGGGCTTGTGAGGGCTCGGGAACCAGGTGCTCGCACTCAGCCGACAGGCGGGCGGCCAGGCCAGGTTCCAGCCACTCGCCGCTCGCCACCTGCACGGCGCTGGCCCCGCACCGCAGGTAATCCGTGACATGGCTGGCCGTAAACACGCCGCCCGTCCCGAAAATGGGCAGCGTGATGTTTTCATCGTGTGCCAGTTCCCACACGCAGCGCAGCGCCACCGGCCGCAAGGCCTCACCCGATAACCCGCCGGCCACGGGCTCAGCCGTAGCATCATCGGGGAGGTGCAAGGCTTTGAGCAGGTTGGTGGCGGCCAGCGCATCGGCTCCGCCAGCTTGCGCCCCGAGGGCCAGGCCCCGGATGTGCTCCGGCCACGGCGGCAGCTTCACAATTACGGAGGCCTCGGGCCCCAGCTCATTGCGTACGGCCTGGGTAGCTTCGCGCACAAACTTAGCGCTCAACTCTTCGCCCTTTCCCGTATCGGGCTGGGCAATGTAGACTTCCACGCCCGCAATCAGGTCGCCGGCTTCGCGGGCCAGGAAGCGCGCAATCTTGCGGAAACCAGGAATGCCGGGAGCTGTAATGCTGACAAACACGGGCACGCCGTAGCGGCGCAGGTTGGGCAAGTGTTCCTGCACCAGGATTTCGGCGCTTTCCGTGCGCATGTTGGTGGCGTTGAGCAAGGTCTGGTCGGCGACCTGCCAAATGCCTTCCTCGTAGAGCCCGGGCTTGGGCTCCATCGTTACGGTGCGGGTGAAAATCGCGCCCAGCCGCTCGTAGCCCGTTCCATCTAGCTGCCAGGGTGCGGCCGCGAGGCACACGGGGTTCTGAAGCGTGAGTTTGCCGAGTTGCATAGGTCAGAAATGGAAAAATCCGTCGGTTGGCGAGGGAAGCTCCCTGCTGCTCGTCAGGACTACAGTCAAACAAAACACACAACCCGAAACGGGGTGGCCAACCACGGACTGGCTAACGCCAGAATCCCCTCTGATCTTCCGCCACTCCGTTGGTCGGGCCACCCCTCCCCAGCCTCCGGAGCCAGGTTTTACCGGGTTTGCCTTGGGCAGCATTCCCGGCTCTTTGCCGGTTGCTACTGCCCCAAAAGCAAAGCGCCCGGTGTTGGCCGGGCGCTTTGGTTGAAGGCGACTAGATTACGTTGTCGCGGTTGATGAGGAAAGGCACACAGTCGCGGATGTCTTTCTGGCCGAGGATGAACTGGGCGACGCGGGCCATGCCTACGCCGGCACCCGAGTGCAGCTTCACGTCGTGCTCTTTGTGGAAGTCGAGGTACCAGTTGAAGTCTTCCAGCTTCATGCCCTGGCGCAGCAGGCCTTCCAGCATCGACGACTTCATCAGTTTCTCGCGCAGCTTGTCGGCGTCGAACTCACGCTCTGCCGAACCAGCCGACTCGCCGGCCAGCGGCAGCAGCAGGTCGGAAGAGTTTACCACGCGGGAGTCTTCGTCGTTGTTCTTCATGTTGAAGAACTTGATTTCCTCGGGGTAGTGCGTCACGAACATCGGGCCCATCAGCTCGGTCAGGCGGCCTTCATGCTCGGCCACCAGGTCGTCGCCGAACTGCAGCTCGGGGAAGCCTTCGGTTTTCAGCAGGTCTACGGCGTCGGCGTAGGTCATGCGCTTGAAGGTCACGTTGGTCAGGTCGGCGGCGTTGCGGCCGAACAGCTCCAGCTCCTTGGCGCAGTCCTGCGCAACCTGGCGCGAAGCCGAGGCCACGATGCCCGAGAGGTGGCCCAGCAGCTCGTCCAGGTCGCCGATGTGCTCGATTTCGAACAGGCTGAACTGCGCCAGACGGCGGCCATCAGCCTTCATTTCCTTGCGGAAGCTCTGGATTTCGCCGTACACGCGGCCACCTTCGATGGCCTGGGTCAGCATTTCGATGTAAAGCTGGTTGGACTGAGGCAGGAACATCTTCTTGCCGTCGTACCAATCCACGGTGAACAGCGTGTCGGTGTTTTCGCAGGCGCCGGTTACACCCACAATGTGCGGCATGTTGTGGATGGCTACGAAGCCCTCCGACTCCACGTATTTGCGGGCACCGCGGAACATGGCGTCCCATACTTTGATGATGGCCATCCGCTTGGGGTCCGTGCTCAGGTTCACGTTGCGGGTGGCGGCAGGAGCGGCGGCTACCATCTGCTGGGCGAGGGTGGTGTTGTCGTTCATGGGGGGTACCAGTATGGGTTGAAGGGTTAGAAAAGGCGGGGTGGAGAACTGGTTTGCGCTGGGCCGGCCGGACCGACAGGACACAAAAAAACCGCTTCGAAAACCGAAGCGGTGAAAAAAGCAAAAACCAGAAAAACGAAAGAATCAACGGGGGAAACGACCTTCCGGTCATCTCGCAGGACGGCGTTTCGCTCGGTCCCGCGCTTCATCAAGTGGTGTTGATTCAGTTGAAGCACGACCCAAAAGTACTACTCGGTTGCATTGCCTCCAAATGCATAGCCGAATTTTTTATCAAGAAAATTTTCCGCCACCCCACTTTTCCCCTCTGCTTGCCTTTCGCTTACTTATTATAATATAGCATGCTATCAAGTTGTAAATCAACACTATTTATTGCATCGGTTTGTGAGTTTGTATGCCGTTATTCCTGCTTACCTTTGTGGGCGCAGCAGGCAAGTCTGCGCAAGGCCCGTACCCGAGCGGCATCCAGCTAGATGGAATAATCCTATTCATTGGTATGGCCTTCACTATATACAGAGCGCTCCTGTGGTGCCGAGACGGAGTACAATTTCCTTTCCCTCATAACTTGGCGGCTCCAAATTCGTTTTCCCAACAAAATACTATCTTTCTTTACGCGGCTCAAGCTTCCCTTCAACTGGCAAAGTGCCCGCTGGCCTTCTGCCACCACCTATCGTCGTCTCATGAAAAAAGTAGTACTCGGTTTTTTGATTGGCGCTGGCCTGAGCGTGGCAATTCCTGCGCAGGCGCAGGATACGGGCACCCCTGTGAGCTACACCGAACGGGTGCCCGAAGAAGATTCTGAGCAGGAAGTTCTGTTCCGGCGCGCCGCCGACTGGGTGGAAAACCACTTCACCTACGCTCCCAAAAAAGTGATAAGCTCTGATGCCGCCAAAGGCGAGCTGCGGGCCGAAGGAACCGTGCAGGTGAAGCTCACCAGCACCTCCGGCAAGCAACAGGAGCAGCCGGTTCGCTTTGAGTTTATATTCCATACGCTGGCCTCGGGCTACGACTATAGCGTTGGGCAATTGCGGGTAGTACCCGATGGGAAAAAGCCCGAAGAAAGCGTACCCTTTGATGCCTACGTAGCCCAGCTTGCCGCCGACCGCACCAATACCCGCACGCGCAACGACCGGCGCATAACGGCACAGGCCACGTCGCTGGTCAGCGAAATCTCGATATCCTTCCGCTCGTATATGAACAGCCGGCCCGCCGCTGGGGCCATCGAGTAGAAGTTTGGCCTAATAAAAAGCCCCTGGCTGCTACAGAGTTGTAGCGGCCAGGGGCTTTTTCTGGTCTTTAAGATGGTACAAACCAGCACCAGACAAGTAGCCTGATGCCTGGAAAGCGGATGGCCAGCTCAGTGAAAATGCAGAGAGCCGCGTTGCAGCGCGGCTCTCCATCCTCTTCACATTTCCCATCTACTTCACTCACTACAAAGGTACGGGATGTAAACGGGCGAAGTTTATACTTCCGACAGAATAACGAAAAGTTAATATATTATCTAACATTGTGAGCACCAGAACAAGACTCACTCGACAACCCGCTGCATGTTAGGCCCAGCGGGTGCAAATCCGAAAGGTGCTGCCCGGCTGTATGCAGTTCCAGAACTGCACTTCCCGCCTCCGATACTCCTCCGAGAAAACGCCCTTAAGGAGCCGCAGCCAGCGGCTACTAGGCTTTCCCAAGACGAGTATCAGAAGCATCCCATGCCGCCTGACCTCTGTCTCCCTATCCGCGGCAACTATTACCCCAAAGCTTGTTTCTCGCTGTTATCATCTATCCCATTATGGTAAAAAGCCCGATACTTTTATCGTATCGGGCTTTTTTCCGCTGACTACCGGGTCGGGCTAGCGGCCGGTTACGACGAGGCGCTGGCTACCTAGCTTTTGCCCTTGTTTGCCGGTCAGTATCACGTTGTAGAGGCCGGCTGGCAGCGGCTCACCCTGCAGACGCATTGTTGGCTGAGTAACAGGCAGCTGGCGTAGCAGCATGCCTTGAACATCATAAATGCGGAGCACCCCGGCAGCGCTGTCCATTATCGGCGCCAACTCTACGGTGATGCTGGTAGAGCTAGCTGCAGGATTGGGGTACACGGCCAGCACCTCCGCTTTCATTGGGTTCAGAGTAACTACAGCAAT
Source organism: Hymenobacter psychrotolerans DSM 18569 (assembly GCF_900142395.1). GTDB lineage: Bacteria > Bacteroidota > Bacteroidia > Cytophagales > Hymenobacteraceae > Hymenobacter > Hymenobacter psychrotolerans. The sequence continues at coordinate 84,745 of NZ_FRAS01000017.1, forward strand.
GGGCGAATACGACGTTTTCCCGTTCGTATCCACCTGCTGCAGACGATAGTAAAGCGTTGCTACTCCGGTTGAGGCTGCCGTTTCGTCGCGGAAGGTATAGCTGCGTCCCTGGCTGTTACCACTGCCTTCCACGCGCCCTACCGCTTTGAATTCGCTTTTCACCTGAGTAGCGCGCTCCACAATAAAGTGGCTGTTGTTGGTTTCAGATGCCGTGCGCCACGCCACTTCTACAGCCTGTCCGGCCGCCTTGGCCCCGAATGCGGCCAGTTCTACTGGCAGAGGCCCTGGATTAGTAATAGTTAGCGGGAAGCCCGTAGGACGTGTTTCGGCAAATGCATACAAAATCTGGGTTCGGTCGAAGAGGGAAAGAGTGGAGCTGATTTCTACTTCTACCCGCTGGAAATCCCGCGTGGTGTTGAAATACACCTCCGTACTGCCGTTACCCAGTAAGCCCTGCGAGAGCAAAGACCCACCACTGGCAGTTTCTAGCAGATTGTTGTTGCTGTCGTAGGTACGGATAGCAATAGCATTGAGCAGCTGCGTGTTGAGCAACCCTGCATTGGCATTCAGCACCACCCCGGCAGCGTCGCCGGCCTGCCCGCTGCCGTTCAGGTTGATGTTTACTGCCGTGGTCGTCAGGACGCCCACAGCCGCCGTGCGGATTTCAGCGTAGTCAGTCAGGTTGGAGTTGGCCGCGTTCTGCGGGTTCAGTACCGTGCCGTTGCCGGAAGTAGTAACCTGGCCGGCACCGCTGCTGAAATCTGAGCGGATCGGCGTTTGGTCTTCGAACGCGCTGGGCTCCAGGCCAAACCCGTAGTATATCTCCAGCCCGTCGAGCGCGCTCAGCAGGCCGCTGCGCGTGATCTGCACTTCATCAAAAGCCCGCTCCGTCGGGAAGCTGATCTGATACTGGCCGTTGGGCAACAGCGTCACATTCAGGGCGTCGATGCTGGTGACACTTTCCCGCGGCTCCCCGTTCAGATACGTGGTAATGCGCAGCCCTCCGAGCAAGGAAATATCGGCCAAGCCTTGCTTGCCGACCACGAAGCCAGCATAATACCCCCCGGGGACGGCACCTTCCAGCTTCACTTTCAGCGAGTTGGGGCAGCTCACTCCCACTACGGAGTTGAAGGTAGCGTAGTCATTCAGACTGGAGCTGACTGCGTTGGCCGGGTTCTGCACTCCGGAGTTGACGCAGACGCTTACGCCGTTATCCACAACCTCTGTGCTGTAGTTCTGGCCTTCTACCGGCGTCCCGAAGCGCGACACCACGCCTTTGGCCGTTTCCACCACGTTGGCGTCTATGCCATAAGCGTAGTACACCCGAATGCTGTAGCCGACATTCAGCAGGGAGGTAGCCACTATCTGGATATGCGTAAACTCCTGCTTGGCCACGAACTCCAACCGGCCGGGTGCACCCGACCCTAAAACGGTAGTAGCCAGATTAGTTACATTGAGCGTTTCCTTGGGCGTGGCTCCATCAAACGTGGTGATGGTAACAGTACCTACTGCCGACAGAACGCTACTGGACCCGACCACGAAACCTGCGCGGGAGTTTTTCGGTACTCGTTGTGCCATCTGCACCTTTACCCCTGCCGGCAGATACCCAACCGACAACAAAGGAAGTGTAAGCGTGGCAAAGTCATCCAGATTCTGATTAGAAGCTCTATCTGCCCTGAAAACAGAAGTGCATAATAAGACCAGATTGCAGTCAGTGATGCTTTCGGCAGTGCCAGTGCCGTAAATGGGTTGCCGGGCGCCCATACTGAAGGAGGTGGCTAGCAGCCATATAGCCGCTAGCAGGGGAAGTCGGAAGTAGGATGTGTGTCTCATATCGAAGCGGGAATACTCCCCACGGCGCGTCCGTGCAGGGCTATTTTCACTTGTACAATCCGACTGCCATTTTATATTTTATCATTATGACGCTTGTAAATCAAGCAGTTACAATTATTAATAAAATAATATATAATCCTGGTATTGGACTTGCCATCCCAAATAAAGAAAACATGGTAAACCCCGTTTTTACCGCTATACTCGCACTCCGCCTCTACCCAACCCCCTTTCTGAGCTATTGAAAACTGCGCACATGGCCCAAACCCAGAACCAAGCCGATTCGTCGATGCCTTCGTCTGGTGTTGCGGGTTGCGGGTGCAGACGCCATGGCTGGCTAACACCTTCTTAACTTATGTCTGTTTCTGCCCCTGTGCATATATTCATCGTCGAGGACAACGCCTGGTACGGTGAACTGCTCGAATACAAGCTTACCCAGAACCCCGACTATCATATTCAGCGCTTCACTACTGCGCAGGCCTGCCTCGATCATCTCGGCGAAAAGCCCGACCTGATTACGCTCGACTATTCCCTGCCGGACGGCAAGGGCGACCAAGTCTTGCAGCGCATCAAGGAGCGCCTGCCCGAAGTAGCGGTTATTATTATATCGGGGCAGGAAGATGTGCGCACGGCTATCGGCCTGCTCCGCCAGGGTGCCTACGACTACCTGGTAAAGGATGAGGAAACCGCCGACCGACTCTGGAACGCAGCCAACAACGTTCGGAAGCAGCTGCAGCTGCGCCGCGAAAACGAGCGTCTGCGCGAGCAGATAGGGATGAAATACGAGCCGGGCCGCGCTATTCTGGGCAGCAGCCCACAGATGCAGCAGCTCAGCAGTCTGATTGAGAAGGCTGCCCGCACCAACATCACGGTATCATTGAGTGGCGAAACCGGCACCGGCAAGGAGTTGGTGGCCAAGGCCATCCACTACCTGTCGCCGCGCCGCGACCAGGCGTTTGTGGCCGTGAACGTAGCCGCCATTCCGCGCGAGCTGCTGGAAAGTGAGCTATTTGGGCACGAAAAGGGCGCTTTCACGGGAGCCATCAGCCGCCGGATCGGTCGGTTTGAGGAGGCGCACCGGGGCACTTTGTTTCTCGATGAAATTGCGGAGTTGCCGCTGGATCTGCAGGCCAAGCTGCTACGGGTGCTGCAGGAGCGCGAAGTAGCCCGCGTGGGAGGCGGCCAGCCCATCCCGTTCGACTCCCGCCTGATGGTGGCCACGCACCGCGACCTGGCAGAAGAGGTAAAGCAAGGCCGCTTCCGCGAAGACCTGTATTACCGTTTACTGGGCCTGCCTATTCTGCTGCCGCCGCTGCGGGAGCGGGGCCAGGATGTGCTGCTGCTCGCGGAGTCGTTCCTGAGCGACTTCTGCGCGCAGAACAAGACGACGCCCTGCCGCTTTTCCGATGAGGCCCGCAGCATGCTGTTGCGCTACCCGTTTCCGGGAAACGTGCGCGAGCTGAAGGCCGTGGTAGAGCTGGCCGCCGTGCTGGCCGAGCACGACACCATCAAGCCCCAGGATTTGTCGTTGCGGATGCAGAACGGCAATAGCACCGAGCCGCTGCCGGGACAGGAGTCGTTGCGGGCGCAGGTAGCCGCCATTGTGCAGCGCTATCTGGATGCTTATCAGGGAAATATTCTGCAGGTAGCGGCCAAGCTGCAAATCGGGAAGTCCACTATTTATCGTATGGCTCAGAACAACGAGGTGCGGCTGCGCTAGCGTGGCCTCTTGTTGGGCGGCTGTAGCGGTTTGCTGGAGTCGTTCCGCTGTCTTTGCCTATATGTATGTGTGCGATGAGCTCTATTATACAACGCCAGCTGCAGCGCCGCCTGCAGCAGGCTCAGCAATCCAACCTGGCCGCCCGGCAAGAGCTGCAACAGCTACGGCAGCAGCTGCAGCAGCAGAGTGAGGTGGCTGCCGCACAGCTAACGGCCCTGCTGCAAACCATAAACACCGGGCTGCTGGCGCAGGATGAGCACTGCCGCATCACGCTCATCAACCAGCGGCTCTGCGAGCTGCTGAATCTGCCCGAGCCTCCGGCAGCGTATGCCGGGAAAGACTGCCACCTGGTGTTGCGCGAGTCGCGGGCGTTTCGCCAGCCCGATGAGGTGCTTCAGCAGGCCGAAGCCGCCATGCAGGCCCAGCTGCGCCAGGCCGAGCTACTGCACCTGAACAACGGCCGGATTCTGCAGCGCGAGTATCTGCCGGTGGTGCAGGACGGACGCACGGTGCTGCATCTGTGGAGCTACGAAGACGTAACGCGCCAGCAGCAGGTGCAGGCCCGCGTGCACGAGCTCAGCCAGCTGGCCGAGCAAAGCCCCTCCCCTATCATCTGCTTCGGGCAAAACGGGCAGGCGCGCTACACCAACCCGGCCGCCGAGTGGGTGCTGCGGGAGCTGGCCCGGCCCGAGGGCCGGGCAGATCTGGAGTTTCTGCAGCAGCAGGTAGCGGCGGCCCTGCACGAAAACCGCAGCCGCGTTGTGGAGCGCCAGCTGGATGGCGGCTTCTACCACTGGACCATTGTGCCGCTGCCGCACGAAGCGGCTGCCAATGTGTACCTGACGGATATTACGGCCCGCCGCCAGGCCGAAACCCAGCTACGCCACAGCCAGCGGCTCATGGAGCGCATCAATGACACCATTCCGGCCATTGTTTTCCTCTACGACCTGCACGACCATCACTTCACCTACATCAACCGGCAGGTAGAGCGGGTGCTGGGCTACAAAGAGCAGTCCATTCAGAACCAACGGAAGCTTCTGACCCACATTGTTCATCCCGATGATCTGCAGCTGCTGTTAAACAAGACCGATTATCTGCAGGCCCTGCCCGAAGGAGAACACAGCACCGGCGAATACCGCGTAAAGCATCAGGATGGAAACTGGCGCGTGCTCCTGATCCGGAGCACGCCCTTCACGCACGACGAGAAAACCGGTCAGGTACGGCAGGTGCTGTGCAGCGCCGAAGACATAACGCACCGCAAAGCCACGGAAGAGGCGTTGCGCCAGAGCCAGCTGCTGGTAGAGCGGGTGACCTACACAGCTCCCAACCTTATTTATATCTACGACCTGACCAACAGCCGCAACGTCTACTGCAACCGGCACATCGAATCGATGCTGGGATTTTCGGAGGCGGAGCTGCGGGCAATGGGGGGCGATATGCTTACGCAGCTTATGAAGCCGACCGAGGTGCAGCGGCTGCTGGAGCACTTTCAGAACGTCAGCCGGCTGGCCGATGGCGACTCCCTGTCGCTGGAATACTGCCTCTACCACCGCAACGGAGCCGCGCGCTGGCTCCGCTCTACGCACACGCCTTTCGAACGGGACGCGCACGGCAACGTGCTGCAGATTGTGGGAGTGGGAGAAGATATAACGGACTGGAAAGTGGCCGATGAGCAGCGCCGCACAGCCAACCGGCGCCTGGCCGAGCAGAACCGCTTGTTCCGGCAGGTGATTGATACCACCCCACACCTCATCTACCTCAAAGACAGCCTGGGCAACTATCTGCTGGCCAACCAGGCTACCGCCGAGCTGTATGGTATGACGCCCGAGCAGATTGTGGGCGCCCGCCCCGAGCAGCTGCCGGCGGCTCTGGCCGACAGCCGCCGCTACCAGCAGCAGGACGAGCAGGTGCTACGCACCAATCAGGAAGTCATTCAGGAAGAAACGTTTACCAAACCCGACGGCGAAACGCTGTGGTTCTACAGCATCAAGCGCCCGTTCGCCCTGACTGACGGCAGCCGCCAGGTGCTGGGCGTAGACATCAATATCACGGAGCTGAAACGCACCCAGCTGGATTTGCGCGCGGCCAAAGAAGCCGCCGAGCAGAACGCGCAGGCCAAGCAGAACTTTCTGGCCAACATGAGCCACGAAATCCGGACGCCGCTGAACGGTATCCTGGGCATGGCCGGGCTGCTGGCCAAAACCCCGCTCGACGATCAGCAAAGCCAGTTTCTGGGCCACATTCGCCACTCCGCCGACCACCTGCTGGTTGTCATCAACGACGTGCTGGCTATGGCGCAGCTCGGGGCCGGCAAAATCCGCCCCGAAACCATTCCGTTTGACTTGCGGGAAGTGTTGCGCACCAGCCAGGAGTCGTTGTTGCCGCGGGCGCAGGAAAAAGGCATCGTGCTGGAGCTGGAGCTGCCGCCGGCCAGCGTACCCACCACCGTGCTCGGCGACCCATACCGCCTGCGCCAAGTGCTGCTGAACCTGCTCAGCAATGCCGTAAAATTTACGGAGCGCGGCCAAGTACTGCTCACGTGCCGCCGCCTCAGCCAGCCCGGCGAGGAGCCGCAGTTTCAGTTTCAGGTGCTGGATACCGGCCCCGGCATTCCGGCGCACCAGCTGCAGGAAATGTTCGAGCCGTTTACGCAGGCGTCGGCCAGCACGGCACGCGAATACGGCGGTTCCGGCCTGGGCCTGAGTATTTCGCGCGGTCTGGTAGACCTGATGGGTGGCACGCTTACGGCCGAAAGCCGCCTGCACGAAGGCAGCACGTTCGGCTTCTCGCTCGCCTTCCGCTCCGCCGATCCTACGTCCGTGCAGGCACCGGCCCGGGCCTCCATCAACTACCGGAGCCTGGGCGCCCGCCGCGTGCTGCTCGCCGAAGACAATGCCATTAATCAGTTCCTGGTGGAGTCGTTGCTGCGGGGCTGGGGCTGGACCGTGGACACTGCCGGCACCGGCACCGACGCGCTGGCCCTCTTCGACCAGCACAGCTACGACATCGTGTTGATGGACATTCAGATGCCGGGCATGGATGGCGTGACCGCCACGAAGTGCCTGCGCCAGCATCCCGAGCCCCGGCGCGCCGCTACGCCGGTGCTTGCCCTCACGGCGCACGCCCTGCGCGGCGAGGCGGAACGCTACGCGGCAGCGGGCTTCTCGGGGTACCTGTCCAAGCCTTTTCGCGAGGAAGAGCTGTTCCGCACCATTGCTTCGGCCCTGGGGCAGCGCCCGGCCATAGCCGCCCCGACCGAGCCCCATTTCCGGGAGGAAGCCCCCAGCTCACCACTCTACAGCCTGAGCGGCATCCGGCGCCTGGCACACGGCAACGAAGAGTTTGTGCGGCGCCTGGCCCACTTGTTTATTCAGACTACGCCGCCCGCCGTGCGGGAACTGGAACTCCACGCCGCGGCCGGCAACTGCGAGAAACTGGCAGCGGCTGCCCATCACCTCAAAAGCTCCCTGGACGGGCTCCACATCCGGCAGCTGCACGCTCCTATCCGGCGCCTGGAAGCCTGCCGCGATACTCCCGCTTCCCCACAGGAGGCCCAGCAGCTGGTGGACCTGGTACGCAACGTGACAACACAAGTAATGGCCGGACTCCGGCAGGATTTTCCGGGTTTGTAAGGCGCAGAGTAGTCGGCCCGGGCTCCGTACTTTTAGCCCTGCATGACTGAATTTGTTTTCGACACTCTCATCATTGGCGCCGGGCAGGCCGGGCTGGCGGCCGCGTACTACGTGCAGCGGCGCGGGCTGCCCTTCGCGCTGCTGGATGAGCGCGCGGCAGTAGGCGAAGTCTGGGCTACGCGCTTTGATGCGCTGCGCCTGTTTTCGCCCCGCTGGGCCAGCGGACTCCCCGGGCGGCCCTGGCCCGGCAGTGCCCTGAACTACCCTACCAAAGACGAAGCCGCCGCCTACCTGCAGGACTATGCCGCCCACTTCCGGTTTCCGGTGCACCTGGGCCAACGGGCTGTTTCGCTGGCGGCTGATGCGGCAGGCGCAGGCTACGTAGTGCACACAGCTGCTGGCCGCACGTATCGTGCCCGCCGCGTGCTGGTGTGCACCGGCGCTTATTCCGCTCCCCGGATTCCGGGTTTTGGGGCGCAGTTGCCGGCTGAGGTGCAACAGATGCACAGCAGCAACTACCGGCGCCCGGCCCAAATTGCGGGCACAGGAGCCGTAGCCATAGTGGGCAGCGGCAATTCGGCCCTGCAGATTGCCGCCGACCTGGCCACCACCGGCCGGCCGGTTTACGCGGCCTTTGACGACAAAACCCCGGCCTTCCCCAACAACCAGGCTACCTGGCTGCTCCTGAAAGGCACGGGGCTGCTGCAGGTGTCGCGCCACAACCCGCTGGGCCGCTACGCCATGCAGCAGCCCGAACCAGTGGTACGCGCCGACCTGCAGCGGCTGCGTAGTTTCTCCAACGTGCAGTTTATCGGGCGGGCTACCGGCGGCACTGCGGCGGGTGGCTTGCAAGGCCGGCGCAGTACCACGCCGCCCTTGCAAGCCGTGGTCTGGGCCACCGGTTTCGGTCCCGATTTTCGCTGGATACAGCTGCCTGTATTCGAGGCCGATGGTACGCCCCGCCACCACAACGGCCTGACGGAGGCGCTCGGCATTGCCTTTCTCGGGTTGCCGTGGCTGAACAGCCGTAGCTCGGCCCTGATGGGCGGGGCCGGCCCCGACGCCCGCCGCGTGGTAGAGCAACTTACGGCCATCCCATAATTATGCTGCAACTACTCAGGCCCTTTTGCGGTTGTAGACCATATACGCACTCAGCCGGGCATACTATCCTTTCGGATGCTACCGTTGATGCATTTCTTTCGCTCTTCTAACCTTCCCGAACATGTCTTTTCTGATTTTTGTAGGCGTGGCCCTGGCCACCACTTTCTTTGCGCTCAATACCATCAGCCAGGTAAAAGCCTCTCTGAAACCAGTACCGGTGCGCGCCAAAAACCGCCGCTAGTCCACTGGTTCGATCAACAAAAAGCCCCGTCTGTAGCAGACGGGGCTTTTTGTTGAATAGCAATTTCTGGAAAGCAGTGCGCGAAACTAGCGGATGACGAGCTTGCGCATCTCGCTGGCGTTGTCGCCTTCGAGCTTCACGTAGTAGAGGCCACTGGCAAACTTGCTCAGATCAAGAGTTTTGGTGTACCGGTCGTTGAGCTCCGTGATGGTTTCGCGGTAGATAACCGAACCGATGACGTTGAGCACCCGCAGTTCGAGCTTGCGGCCTTCGAAGCCGTTGATGGCAACGTGTACAATGCCGGTGCTGGGGTTGGGGTACACGAGAATCGTGCGCTCATCAGCGGGGCGGGCAGGACGTTTGGCGACGCCAACCGGCTTGGCCGTGGCGGTAGACATGCTGCTGCGCACCGGACCGATGGCGAGAAGCACCAGAAAGAAGAAGTAGAGTAGGCGTTGCATCATAGCGGGCCGTAAGCGTGGGGGTGAGCGTAAAAAAGGCGCGGCGGATAGGATACCTGATAAAACGTCAGGCAGCCGTTTAGGTTTGCAAAGATACCCGGTATTCTTCATTAGATAAGCAAAATATAACTCATCTTCGACCAGTTGCCTGATTTCATCTTCTGACCCAACCTCTTACCAGACGAAACAAGTTGGACGTTCTCATTATCGGTGGCGGCTTAGGCGGCCTGACGGCGGCTCTTGACCTGCGCAGCCACGGCTACACCGTGACGCTGGTGGAGCGCCAGCGGTATCCGTTTCATCGGGTATGCGGCGAGTATATTTCCAATGAAGTGCTGCCGTATCTGCGGCGGCTCGGTGCCGACCCGGCGGTGCTGCGCCCGGCCCTGCTGAGCCGGTTTCAGCTTTCGTCGCCGGGTGGGCGCCTGCTCTCGGTGCCGCTGGACATGGGTGGCTTCGGTATCAGCCGCTTCACCCTCGACCAGCACCTGGCCCAGCTGGCCGAAGCCCGCGGCATTACGGTGCTGCAGGGCGCTACCGTGGCGGCCGTAACTTATCAGCCAGGCACCGACAGCCACACCGTTCTGCTGGCCGATGGGCAGCAGCTGGCGGCGCGGGCGGTGCTGGGGGCCTTTGGCAAGCGCAGCGCCCTGGACCGGCAGCTGCAGCGGCCGTTTTTTCAGCAACGCTCCCCCTACCTCGGCGTCAAGCACCACCTGCGCCTCGACTACCCCACCGACCTGATTGCGCTGCACAATTTCGAGGATGGCTACGCCGGCATTTCGGCGGTGGAAGACGGGCGTTACTGCTTCTGCTACCTCACCACGCGCCACAACCTAAAGCAGCACGGCACCATTGCAGGGCTGGAGCAGAACGTGCTGGCCCGCAATCCGCAGCTGCGCCGCATTCTGGAAACCGCCGAGTTTCTGTATCCGCAGCCGGAAGTCATCAACGAAATTTCGTTCGCGCCCAAGTCCTGCATCGAAGACCACATGCTGATGTGCGGCGACGCGGCCGGCCTGATTACGCCACTCTGCGGCAACGGCATGGCCATGGCCATTCACGGAGCGCACCTGGCCAGCACCCACCTCCACGACTTTCTGCAGGGCCGCACCACGCGCGCAACGCTGGAGGCGCGCTACCGCCACAGCTGGCACGCGCAGTTTGGGCAGCGGCTGCGGGTGGGCCGGCTGGTGCAGGGCCTGTTTGGGCGCCCGCTGCTGAGCGAGGCCGTGGTGGCAGGGCTCCGCTACTGGCCCGGCGGCGTGCGCGCCCTGATGCGCCGCACGCGCGGAGCTACTTTCTGAAGCCGTACTGCATCCCAGCCGGCAAGTGGAGGCCAGCCGGCAGCGGCGTATAGTTTTTGGCATTCTCCTTATCCTCCTGTTCTGGCCGACGCCTAATTGCGTATACTGCACCGAATGATTAGCTATCTGAGTGCCATTGGCACTGCCAACCCGCCCCACCGTCTTCCACAAGCCCAGATCGGGGATTTTATGGCCCACGCTCTGCAGTTCGATACCGACCAGACGCGCAAGCTGCGGGCCCTCTACCGCATGTCGGGCATCGGGCACCGCTACACCGTGCTGCCCGACTACGGCCGGCCCAACGGTGAGTTCACCTTCTTTCCGAATACTCCCGACCTGGAGCCATTTCCGTCGGTGGGGGCCCGGATGCGGGTGTACCGGCAGGAGGCGCTGCCGCTGGCGGCGGCGGCAGCCGAAAACTGTCTGCAGCAGGCCCCCGACGTGCCGGCTAACACGCTCACGCACCTGATTTCGGTGAGCTGCACCGGTATGTATGCGCCGGGCCTTGATATTGAGCTGGTGAGCCGGCTGGGGCTGCGGCCCGATGTGCAGCGTACCTGCGTGAACTTTATGGGGTGCTATGCCGCCTTCAACGCGCTGAAGCTCGCCGATGCCATCTGCCGGGCCGATGCCGATGCCCGCGTGCTGGTGGTATGTACCGAGCTGTGCACCATTCACTTCCAGAAGCACCACGAAGAAGACCATCTGATTTCCAACGCACTGTTCGGCGACGGGGCGGCGGCGGCCTTGGTGCTGGGGCGGCCCTCCGGAAACCGGCCACATCTGGCGCTGGAAGCATTCCACTGCGGCCTGGAGCCCGATGGTCACGCCGATATGGCCTGGCACGTCAACGATTTTGGGTTTGAGATGACCTTGTCGTCGTACGTGCCGAAGCTGATTCAGCGCGGTATCCGGCGCCTCACGGATGATTTGCTGCGCAACCTGCCGGTGCAGCTCTCCGACATCCGGCACTTCGCCATCCATCCGGGCGGGCGGCGTATTCTGGAAACCATTGAGCAGGAGCTGGGCCTCAGCCCGCAGGACAACCAGCCGGCCTACCACGTGCTGCGCGAATACGGCAATATGTCGTCGGCGACGGTGCTGTATGTGCTGCGCGAACTGCTGGCGGGTTTCCGAGCGGCGGACAGCGGCGCACCGGTGCTCAGTTTCGCCTTTGGTCCCGGCCTGACTTTGGAAGCCATGCTGCTGCGCGTAGTGAGTAGTGAGTAGTGAGTAGTGAGTAGTGAGTAGTGAGTAGTGAGTAGTGAGTAGTGAGTAGTGAGTAGTGAGTAGTGAGTAGTGAAGCTACGCGCTGTGGTGGATTTGTTCCATGCTTTATCACCGACAATTAACAATCAGCCATTACACAATCAGCAATTAACTGCCCCATGCCTGACTTGTCGCGCCGCGCTACGGAAGAGGAATTGATGGACGACCTCTCGCTGGCTTCCGACGCGTTGCGCCGCAACCTCGATGAGCTGGAAACCATCAACACCTGGCTGGGAGGCTACGCGCCGGTGCTGGATGCGCTGGACCGGCTCCGCCCCCATTTTCCGGCGGGCCGCCCGCTACGCCTCGCCGACCTGGGCAGCGGCGGCGGCGACACCCTGCGCCAGATTGCGCGCTGGGCCCGCCGCCACGCCATTCCGGTAGAGCTGACCGGCATCGACGCTAACCCGTTTATGCTGGAGTACGCAGCCAGCAAGGTCCGGCAGTACCCCGAAATCAGCTTCCGGCAGCAGGATATTTTCAGCCCTGAGTTCCAGGATCAGCCCTTCGACATTCTGACCTGCAGCCTGTTTTGCCACCATTTCTCGGATGCGGCCCTGGTGGAGCTGCTCCCGAAGTGGCAGCAGCAGGCCGGCGTGGCCGTCATCATCAACGACCTGCACCGGCACCCGCTGGCCTACTACAGCATCCGCTGGCTCACGCGGCTTTTTCGGGGTTCCTACCTCGTTCAGAATGACGCGCCGTTATCAGTGGCCCGCGCCTTCACCCGCCTCAACTGGCAGCAGCTGTTGCAGCAGGCCGGCATCCGGCAGTACACGCTGCGCTGGCGTTGGGCATTTCGTTGGCAAGTCATCATCCGGTGAAGTGACGGGGTGGTGGGTTGGTGGAGTAGTGGATTTTTCGTCCGTTATGGTGGCGGATAGCGTAGCCAAACTAATGCTACCGGCGTCGCTATGCTTTAATCAGGTCCTTCGCTCCGCTCAGGATGACAGACGAAAATCCACCCATCCGCCACTCCGCAAGCCCACCAATCCACCGCCCCAGTTCAGTTCCACAGGTCAGCGGCTACGCGGAAGGTGTTGGCGTGCGCATCCACGATGTCGGCGATGCGCGGGGAATAGCCGCCGCCCATGCACACCACTACCGGCAGCCGGTGGCGGTGGCAGAGGCCGAGCACAAATTCGTCGCGCTGGCGGCAGCCGGCGGGGCTTAGCGCCAGGTAGCCCAGCTTGTCGGTGGCCAGCACATCAACGCCGCTGAGGTAAAACACGAAATCGGGCTGGTGCTCTGCCAGCAGGCGCGGCAACGTGTCCTGCAGCAGCCCCAAATACGCGGCATCGTCGGTGCCATCGGGCAAAGGCAGGTCCAGGTCCGACTGCTCTTTGCGGCCGGGGTAGTTGCGGGCGCCGTGCATGCTGAAGGTGAACACGCGCGGCTCGTGCTGGAAAATGCGGGCCGTGCCGTTGCCCTGGTGCACATCCAAGTCCACGATAAGCACTTTATGAACTCCCAGCTCCGGGTGAGCCAGCAGGTAGTCGGCGGCGGCGGCCTGGTCGTTGAGCAAACAGAACCCTTCGCCCCGGTCCCGAAACGCGTGGTGCGTGCCACCCGCAATGTTCAGGGCTACGCCGCCCTGCAGCGCCCGGCGGGCACACTCCAGCGTGCCGCCCAGAATCGTGACCTCACGCTCAATCAGGGCCGGGCTCCACGGAAAGCCGGTGGCGCGCTCTTCGTGGCGCGTGAGCTGGCCGGCGCACAGCCGCTGGTAGTAGTCGGGGCAGTGGGTGCGCACAATATCCTCAGTTGGCGGCGGCACCGGCGTAAAGAAGGCGCTTTCCGGCACTACGCCTTCCCGCAGCAGCTGCTCCGGCAGCAGCTCATATTTCAGCATCGGGAAGCGGTGGGCGGCAGGCAGCGGATGCGCGTAGAGCGGAGCCCAGGCAATAGAAAGCATAGCGGAGCAGGATGGCTACTACACGAAAATAACCGCCCGGGCAGGGCGGTTATTTCAAGCGTAAAAAGCGGAATATGTGGGGCGTACTGGGCTCGAACCAGTGACCCCTACCTTGTCGAGGTAGTGCTCTGAACCAACTGAGCTAACGCCCCGCGAACCTTCTGGCTGCGGCCGGAAAGCGCCAAAGATAGTAGCTGCCGGCGATGCATCAGCATTGGGCCGGCAAAAAATTATGCTCTTGATTCGGGCCAGGGTGCAACACTTCCGAAGCCGGGCAAGTATAGCGCTGTAAAATCGGCGTCTTCCCTGATGCGCCGCCTTTCTTCTCTCCCGTTCACTTGTCTTACCATATGAAAAAGATCTTCCTTCTTCTCTGCCTGTTCGGTGCTTCATTTGCTGCCAATGCTCAGGAAGGCCCGGTTGGCGTCCGCTCTTCTACCGACTACGCCCCCAGCACCAGCGACTCGCGCAACAACGGGTTCGGCATAAAAGCCGGCTTCAACCTCTCCGACCTGCGCGGCGGCGACAAAGACGCCTATAAGGACCTCGAAAGCCTCAAGAGCTACCACGCCGGCGTTTATGCACAGTTCGGCCTCAACGATAAATTTTCGTTCCAGCCCGAAGTTCTGTTCACCCGCAAAGGCTTTGATGCGCAGCAATTTACGGTGCAGTCGACGACGCCCGGCCAGACGACCGGCGAAAAGCGCGAAACCCGCCTCGACTACATTCAGGTGCCGCTGCTGCTTGTGTATAACGTGTTCGATAACGTGAGCCTGCACGTGGGCCCGCAGGCTTCGCTGCTCGTGAATGCCAAGTATGCCGGCGAGGAGCGCCAGATTTCCAGCGTGGGGCTCAACAGCCTGGAGTATGGCGTAGTTGGTGGTATTGAAGGCCGCGTGGGCCCGGCCCGCATCGGGGCGCGCTACGACCTGGGCCTGTCTGATATCTACAACGACCCGAAAGATGCCGGCGCCGCTGCCTACGACAATGTGAAAAATGGCGTGTTTCAGGTGTATGTGGGCGTAGGCTTCACAAACTAATCCGCACCTTTCCGCTTACAGAAAAGGAAGCTCCGGCTTCCTTTTTTTGTGCCCTGACTTTTCCGCCCGCTATGCCCACCGACTTCCTCACTGCTTCTGCGCCCGGTACTCTTCCTACCCTGAATATGGCCCGCGAGCTGCTGGCCGAGCGGGGCATGGGTTTGCTCGGCGCATGGGCCTTGCTGAACCTACTCGTCAGCGGCTACTACGTCACGCACACCGACACCCGCTCGGAACCGCACTACTTCCACCAGATGAATATAGGCTGGGGCCTGGTGAATGTGCTGCTAGCGGTATGGGGGCTTCTGCAGGCGCACCCCAATCAGGTGGCCGGCCTCACCCTCACCGAGAGCCTCACGGCCCAGTTCAACTTCGAGAAGATCCTGCTCCTGAACGCGGGGCTGGATGTGGCGTATGTATGCACCGGCAGCTGGCTGCGGGCGCGGGCGGCCAGCACCACCCTCAAGCCGGAACGCCTGCGTGGTTTCGGCCGCTCGCTGTGGGTGCAGGGCAGCTTTTTGCTCTTGTTTGATGTGGGCTTGTACCTCGTATATCACCGCTACGCTGGCCTGCTGCTGCAACTGGTGCCATAGCCTGGGCCAAAAGGCACGAAAAAGCCCCGCCAACGGATTGGCAGGGCTTTTTTTGACGAAACGGGTTGCTGCTTAGCTGCGCGGGGCGTGCGCACCTTCCAGCATTTCTTCTACAATCTTCTTGTTGAAAGCCGGAATGTCGCCGGGGTTGCGGCTGGTGATGAGGCCTTTGTCTACTACCACTTCTGAGTCTTCCCAGTGTGCGCCGGCGTTTTTGAGGTCGGTTTTGATGCTGGGGTAGCTGGTCATTTTCTTGCCGCGCACCAGGCCGGTTTCAATCAGCGTCCAGGGGCCGTGGCAGATGGCAGCTACCACCTTGCCGGAGCGCATAAACTCGCCCACAAAATCTACCACCGACTGCTCCATGCGCAGCTTATCGGGGTTTATCTGGCCGCCGGGCAGCACCAGAGCGTCGTAGTCGGCCACTTTCGCGTCGCCGATTACTTTATCGACGCTCACTTTGTCGCCCCAGTCGGTTTTGTCCCAGCCCTTGATGGAGCCGCTCTTCAGCGAAATCACATCTACCTGGGCGCCTTCATCTTCCAGGTATTTCTTGGGCTCAGTCAGTTCTACCTGCTCAAATCCATCAGTAGCCACGATGGCCACTTTCTTGCCTTTCAGTTTATCACTTCCAAAAATCGACATATCAGTACTTGTTGTAGCGTGGTGAAAAAACACAGAAGCCGGCACGACTCAGGCGTACCGGCTCTGGTAATAACGCAGCCTTGCGGCCGAGGTTAGTGCAAAAATTTGGGGTGGAGCGCCGCCGCAGGCTGGCTAGCTGTCGTCGCGGCGGAGCTGCTTGAACTGCTTGCGTACGGTTTTCACCCGCTCGTCGAAGCCGTCGGGGTCGTAGTTGACATCGTCTACGTCGAGCTTTTCCAGCATGTCCATCAGCTCATCGGAGTGCTCGGAGCGGGTCCCCGACTTCACGGCCACAAACACCATTTCCGACCACAGCAACGCTTTCAGGCGCTGCCCGTCCTCGCTGAGCATCTGCATTTCCACCACCAGGCTGGAGTTGTCGAAGTGGATGAGCTGGGTCCGGATGCGCACCAGCTCGCCGTGGGTGGCGGGGCGCAGGTAGCTGATGTGGTGCTTGGTAATAACCCAGGCTCCGTCCTGCTCCCGGGCCAGCTTGCCCAGATTCAGGGAATAATGCTGGATGGTGTGCTCTTCGCGGGCGTTGAGAAAATAGTCGAGAAACCGAGCGTTGTTGAGGTGGCCCAGCATGTCGCAATCCTGAAAATGAATGCGGTGCGTGGTTTCGGGAGTGCGAACCATGGGGGTGGCATATGGGGTAAGATGGAAGCCCGGCGCGGCACGCCGGACGTTGCGCCTGACAAGCCGCAAGTACCGGTTTTGTTTTAACTGAAGCCCGACACTTCTATTTGCCTACCCGGTAGGCGTCGGCCACCACGCTGTGGGGCTGAGGTTTGCGGGCATCGGTGGGGCTATCAAACACGATGAGCACGTGCTCGTCGTCGAGCAGGGCCATGCCTTCGGCTTTGTCCTGGCCGGCGGTGGGGCCTGAGCCGTGTGGCACATCAAACAGGCGTTGCAGCTTGGCGGCTGGCGTCAGGCTGTCCTCCGCTTTCTGCAGCGCGCCGGGCCAGCAGTATACCGCAATAGTACCGTCGAGGTCCATGGTCGGGCCGGCCAGCAGCAGCATATCCTGGCCGCGCTGGCGCAGCTCCCGCACGCCCATTCCACCCAGGTCGAGGAAGTGCTTTTTGTAGTACTTCTCGGTGGCGCCGGGCACCGCATCAAGGCGCAGGCGGCCGTGCTTGTCCTCACGCGGCAACAGCTCCAGCACAATGGCCCAGCCGCGCAGCACTGGCCCACGCAGGCCTACAAACAACCGGCCATCGGGCGCAGCGGCCAATCCTTCGATATCGAACCCATTGTCCTTGCCGGGAATCTGCAGAAACGGTTTCAAGTGTGGGTCTTTGGCCAGCAGGTCGAGCAGGTCGTTGGTGGTGTGGTTGGCCCGGAGTTGGGCAGCGCGGAGCGTCTGTGCGGAGTCAGTGGGGTGCGGTGCTTCCTTGAACAGTTCGTAGTCGCCTGTGTTGGGGTTGCGCAGCAGCGGCACGCGGGCCAGCAGGTAGCGGCTGGGCTCCTCCTCCACTTTGGCCAGCTTCGCAATCTGCTTGGCTACGTCCTCGTCCTGAGGCTTGGGCTGCTTGCGCTTGAGGCTGTGCGAGCCGATGATCCACAAATAGTGCCCACACTCGCCCAACCCCTCAATATCTATTTCCACGTCTTCCGCCTCGTTGGTGAGGTCCAGCAGATCGGCCAGCTGATAACGGCAATGCTGCCCGAACTCATGCGGACCAGTCAGGCGCAGCCGCTCAATGCTGGTGCGCTCGTCGCAGCTCACCCAGATGTTGTCGCCGGTACGCAATACCGTGGAGAGGCCGTCGCGCACGTGCTTGCCATCGGCAGTCAGGCTGAGTTTCGGGTTGAAGTGAAGCAGATAAGGCTGGCGGCGCATACGTAGGGTGTGGAAGGGAACAGCACCGTGCGAACGAAACCAGCCGCGGAAGGTTGCGGGCAGTTAGCGGCAGCTCTGGCGCACTCTTTCCAACCGCCGCACCAAGTCTTTTACTACGGCTTCATCGGTGGTAAACAGCGTCATTTCCGTTGAAACGGTGCTGGTTTTGTTGCGGCGCTTCACTTTGAGCTCGTAGGTGTGCTGGCCGTCTTCGGTTTGCGGCTCGTAGCTCAGCTCCGTTACCTCGCTCCAGTCGAAGCCCATTTTCATCTCAAACCGGCCAGTGCCTACGTTCACGGCCCAGTCGGAGCTGCCTTTGCTTACGCTCACGTTTACAGGCTGCGACATCTGCACATCAGCGTCATTGTCGCGGATGATTTGCTGCACATGGCAGCCATCCAGCGCCAGCTTCACCTCCTGCTTCGGCTTGGCGGGGTCGTGCAGCAGCTGATTGAGTTGCTTGGCAAGGGCTTGTTTTTCGGCTGCCGCAACAGTTTGGGCGGTAGCAGCGCTGCCTGATAGGAGCAATATTCCGAGGAGTGGTACGTGTCGTTTCATGGCTGCCGGCTGAGAAGCGTGGTGGTGCTGTGCGAGCCGGAACTTCCGGCTGCAGAGGCAGATGCAACTCCACTCACAACAGTTGCCTGTATACTGCGCTACTACACAAACGCAAACGCCCCAGCCAGCCAGTAAGATGGCGGACCGGGGCGTTTTAGCCTGAGCCTAACCAGCAGGCTACTGGTCGGTTTTACGGTTCTGCATTTCGGCCTGCATTTGGCGCTGCTTGGCTTTCATCTGCTGGTACTGGGTAGAAGTCAGCACCTGCTGCATCTGTTTATCGGAAGAGATATTGATGCGCTTGAGCTCAGCCATCAGGGCCGGACGGTTGTTGGCATTCTGTTGCCGGGCCGTGTTCACCTGCTCGGCAGTGGTGGTGAGGATGGCGCGTACTTTCTGCTGCTGATCGGGGCGCAGCTTTAGTTCGTCAGTCATCACATCGGTCAGGTCGCGGGCGGCCGTGGCCGTCACGGTAGGCGCCGTTGACACCGATTTGGCTTCGGGAATATTCTTGTTGCGACGAGCACAGCCAGCAGCCAGTGTGGCCAGTAGTGCCAGGGCGAGGAAGAGACGGGAGAGATGCATACGGCAGGAACGAAAACAGGCGTGTGCCTCGCATACGCAGAAACGCCGGATGTTGTCTATTCCGCAGCGGCTATATCGTGTTGGCTACAGTAGCAGCGGCCACATTCTGGCTGGCTGAAAGGCTGGTTTTCAGCTGTTGGGCCGTGTAGTGCGCCAGCGCCATAATCGTGAGCATGGGATTCACGCCGCTGCACGCCGGAAACGCCGAGGCATCAGCCACGAATAGGTTGTGTACTTCGTACAGCTCGCCGGTGAGGCTGGTGGGGTGCGTGGCCGGGTTGCCGCCCATACGGCAGGTACTCATCTGGTGGGCGCTGTAGAGCCCGAACTGGTTGGCCTTCCAGCCCAGGTGCGGCAGCCGCTCCAGCACCTCAGGGTTCTGAATCCGGCCATCCTGCACGCGCAGCGTAGGTTGCGTGCCGTGAGGCAGCAGCACGGTGTGGGCGCCGGCGGCAGCATGAATTTCGGCCGCGGCCCGCACGCCGGCCAGCATGTGGGCCCGGTCGTAGTCGCTGAGGGTGTAGTCGACCAAAGCCTGGCCGTGCCGGTCGATGCTGACGCGGCCCCCGTCCCGGTCGCGGGTCAGCACAATGAACGAGCCCAGGTGCGCCGCCTGCTGCATCAGCCGCTTGTGCTGCTCCCCCGACAGCCAGGGCAGCACCATGCTCATCAGGCCGGCGTGGGCGGGCGGTGTCTCCAGCTTGGCGCCGTAGTTGGTGCCTCCAATCCGCGTGAAACTGTCGTTCACCACCGACATGCTGGGCCCATACCACGGGTGCATTTCCTGCGCATACAGCCCCGAAACCACCACCGTGGGGTGCAGGTTGAGGTGGCGCCCGATGTGCGGGTGCTTCAGGCCGCTGCGCAGCAGCAGCGCCGGCGTCTGAATAGCGCCGCCCGCTACCACCACGCGCCTGGCCCGCACCGTTACGCGCACGGAGCGGCCGTCGGCGGTAGTGTGCACGGCTTCGGCCCCAACGGCGCGGCCGTTTTCGATAATAATCCGCTCCACCCGCGTGTCGGCGAGCAGGCGGGCCCCGTGCTCGAAAGCCTGCAGCAGATAGGTGTTCAGGGTGCCCTGCTTGATGCCATAGGCGTCGCCCATGGTGCTGAACCCAAGGCCCCGGAAATGCTCCTCCGTGTCATCAAGCCCCTTTTCGTTGCGCGGAATCAGCTTCACTTCCTGGCCCAGCCGGCGCGACCCATCCCACAGCGCCTGGTTCTGGCCGTTGTGGCGCGTGTAGTCGGTGTTCACGCTCAGCGCGCGGCTCACTGCTTCCAGACTGGCCTTGAATTCCGGCGAGGTGAAATGCGGCGCCTGATGCTCGCGGGCCCATTCTTCCAGCACATAGTCGGGAGTGCGGAACGCGCCGGCCCAGTTGACGGTGGTGCCGCCGCCCAGGCAGGAGCCGGCCAGGATTCCGATGCCGCCGTCCTGGGTGCTCAGGGTGCCCTTGGCGTCGTAGAGGCGGCCCATCATGTCTACTTCGCGTTGCGTGAAGTCGCAACCGTGGCAATAGGGGCCTTTTTCCAGCACCAGCACGTCGTGGCCAGCGGCAGCCAGCTCGCCCGCCACCACCCCACCGCCCGCGCCGCTGCCAATCACCAGCACCTCGCACTCGTAGGTGATGTCCTGCGTGGGCTGCAGCGTCCGGATTGGGCGGGGCGTGTCTACCACGGCATCGGGCTGCGGGCCGGGGTAGCCCATGCCGGCCCAGACCGGGTTGCCGGTTTCGGCCGTGGAGCCGCCGTAGTAGAGAAACGTGAACAGCTTGCGCAGCGCCTGAAACCCTTTGCGCAGCTGCGGCAGGTTGCTCTGGGCCCAGCTTTGCAGCAGCTTTTCGCGCTGGGCGGGCTGCAGCCGCGCAAACGGCCGCAGCGGCCCAAACCACGTCAGGCCCAGGGTTGGCGTGTTCAGCAGCCGGAGCAGCAGCACAAACTCGGCGCGGGCCGCAGCCGGCTGCTCCTCCAGCACTTCGCCCAGCTGCTCCAGATTCACGCCCTCGGAACCGCGGCGCTGCCAGAAAGCGGCCTGCTCGGCCGGACCATGCAACGGCGGAATAAAGGTATCGGCGAGGGCGCGGAGCGTTTCGCGCTGGGCATCGGTGAAGGTCATCGGATTCAGAAAGCAAGGCGGGAATCAGCCGGCTTCCTCCGGCCGGCGGGTTCTGAAAATATCGGACTTTTCCCGCAGAATTACTCGGCTTGCATACTTAAATTTAACGTTAAAGCCCCGCAACGGCTGCTACGGGGCTTTGCGGTAAGCCGGGCCGACGAACGATAAGCTGCCTCTAAAACCAGCGCAGCAGCAGATTCACCATTCTCTGCACTTTGGGCGTGTAAGGCGGGTAAAAGCTCTTGATTCCGGTGAGGCCCACGCGTTGGCGCAGCACCGATTTTTCGTTGCTGAAAGCCAGAAAGCCGGCGTGGCCGTGGGCCCGCCCGAGGCCGCTGTTGCCGGCGCCGCCGAAAGGCAGGTCGGGATGGGCCAGGTGCAGAATGGTTTCGTTGACGGCTGCCCCACCGGCCGGAATGTTGCGCAGCAGGTAGCGCTGGTTTTCGCGGCTCTGCGTGAACACATACAGCGCCAGCGGCCGGGGCCGGGAGTTCACCTCGTCGGTGGCTTCCATGAGCGTGCGGAAGGTGCGCACCGGCAGCAGCGGCCCGAATATTTCCTCCTGCATCACGCGGC
This sequence comes from Hymenobacter psychrotolerans DSM 18569, assembly GCF_900142395.1. Taxonomy (GTDB): domain Bacteria; phylum Bacteroidota; class Bacteroidia; order Cytophagales; family Hymenobacteraceae; genus Hymenobacter; species Hymenobacter psychrotolerans. The sequence goes on from NZ_FRAS01000017.1 coordinate 106,183, forward strand.
TGCCGGGAGGTGCATTGAGCAGCACGGTGGGCTCGATGAAGCGCTGCCGCTCATCTACGTGGCCACCCAGCGCCACGCTGGCGCCGTGCTTCTGCGCGTCTTCCAGCAGCCCGGCCACCCGCTCGAAATGGTGCTGATTGACGATGCGCGCATACGATTCGGAAGCGCCCACGCCCTGCCCTTCGGCATCGTAGAGGCGGCGCACCACCTTCCCGATTTCCTCCAGCAACGGGCCCTGTACGGCTTCGTGCACCAGCAGGTAGTCGGGCGCCACGCAGGTCTGGCCGGCATTGATGCCCTTGCCCCACACGATTTTCTCGGCCGCGTCGCGCAGATTGGCGGTTTCGTCCACAATGGCCGGGCTCTTGCCGCCCAGCTCCAGCGTCACGCTGCTCAGGTGCTCGGCGGCGGCACGCATCACCACCTTGCCCACCTGCGGGCTACCCGTGAAGAAGATGTGGTGAAATGGCAGCTGCAGCAGTTCCGTGGCCACGTCTTTGTCGCCTTCCACCACCGTTACTTCTTCGGGGTCAAAGATTTCGCGGGCCATGCGGCTAAGCAGCGCGGCCACGGTGGGCGTCATCTCCGAGGGCTTGATGATGGCGCAGTTGCCGGCCGCCAGCGCCGAAATCAGCGGGTCGATGGCCAGGTAGAACGGGTAGTTCCAGGGCGCAATGATGAGGCAGACGCCCTTAGGCTCGTACTGCACCCAGCCGCGGGCCCCCATCAGGGCCAGCGGCGTTTCTACGCGGTGCGGCGCCATCCACTGCTTCAGGTGCCGGATGGTGTGCTTGATTTCCGTCTGGGAAGGCCAGATTTCCGTGACGTCGGTTTCGGTGGCGGGCTTGCGAAAATCGGCGTACAGGGCCTGCTGAATGGCGGCGCGGTTGTCGGCAATCCAGCGGGCCAGCTTGCGCAGCCGGGCCAGCCGGGGGGCAGCCTCTTCGCGGCGCAGCGCTTCGGAACGGGCTAGCTGCCGGGCAAACAGCTGGGGCAGCGCAAGAGCAGAAGAAACGGAAACGGCTTCCATAGGCACAAACGGATGGAGAAGGAGCGGCGTGATGCAGGTACGTAAGTTGGGGCGCTTTAGATTGTCTAACAAAACCGTTTAACGGCTCTCCAGGTGATGAGTGCGCAGGCGAACCAAGTGAAGGCCAGGTGGATGTCGTCGCGGCGTTCGTAACGCACGCGCACGCGGCGGAAGCGGTTGAGCCAGGCGAAGGTACGCTCCACCACCCAGCGGTGGCGCCCCAGCCGCTGGGTGGAGTCGATGCCGCGGCGGGCGATTCGACACTGGATGCCGCGCCTGCGCAGGGCCACCCGGCACTTGCGGTAGTCGTAGCCCTTGTCGGCGTGGAGCTTGCCGGGGCGCTTGCCGGGGCGGCCGCGGGGCTGACGCACAGCCGGCACAGCATCGAGCAATTCGGCAAACACGGTCGAATCGTGCGCGTTGGCCCCGCTCAGCTGCACGGCCAGCGGCGTGCCGCGCCGGTCTACCAGCAGGTGGCGCTTGGTGCCCGGTTTGCCCCGATCCGTCGGGTTAGGACCGGTCTGCGCCCCCCTTTTGCGGCCGGGATGCTCTGCGCGTCCAGGCTGGCACGGGACCAGTCGAGTTGCCCGGCTTGGCCCAGCCGGTCGAGCAACACCTGGTGCAGGCGCTGCCACACGCCGGCCTCGTGCCAGTCGCGCAAGCGCCGCCAGCACGTCATGCCCGAGCCACAGCCCATTTCCGCCGGCAGCATCTCCCACGGAATACCGCTGCGCAACACGAACAGA
>NZ_FRAS01000016.1 GCF_900142395.1 Hymenobacter psychrotolerans DSM 18569
GAGCAGCTGCGGGTCGAGCAGGGAGAACACGCGCCGAAACGTGTCGTGCGAAGGAATTCCGCTCGGCAACTCCAGAAACGTAGCCAGCCACGTCTGCTTCAACTGGCCGTAGTGGGCGATGTCCACCCACGTTTCGGCTCCGGCCACGACGGCACAGATAGCGATGACCAGTATATCGCGCAATCGGTGTCGGGTGCGGCCCGCGCAACGCGGGTCTGGAAGGGTGGCAAAAGAAGTAAGCAGTTGGCTGAACATGAAGAACTTGACAATGTCTGAAAAGACAAAGGTCAGCCCTCAATATGTCACCCTAAATTTGATGCGTAAGCCCTGACGTCGGCCATGAACGGTATTATTACCGACAAGGACGGCGCCGGCTTGCCGGGGGCTACGGTCATAGCAGTTCACACGCCTACCAACACCCAATATGTAGCACCTACCAACTCGGAAGGCCGCTTCAACATTCAGAACATGCGCGTAGGTGGTCCCTATAGCGTACGTGTAACATTCGTAGGGTACAAAGACGCCAGCCGCGAAGGTATTTTCCTGAGCCTGGGCCAGAACCTGCGCCTCGACCTGAACCTGAGCGACGCCACCACGGAGCTGGCCGGCGTAACGGTTTCGGGCCGCCGCGACCCGGTGCTGAACTCGGAGCGCAATGGTGCTGCCACCAACGTGCAACGCGAGCAGATTGAGCGCCTGCCCACCATCAACCGCAGCTTCCAGGACTTCACGCGCCTCACGCCGCAGGCCAACGGCAGCTCGCTGGGCGGCCGGAACGCACGCTTCAACAACATCCAGATTGACGGTGCTTCCAACAACGACCTGTTCGGTCTGGGCAACACCGGTGCTCCCGGTGGACAAGCCAACACTAACCCGATTTCGCTGGACGCAATCCAAGAATTCCAGGTAGTCCTTTCCCCCTACGACGTGCGCCAGGGCCGTTTCAGCGGTGGTGGTATCAACGCCATTACCCGTTCCGGCACCAACGACTTCTCGGGTTCGGCTTTCGTATTTGGCCGCAACCAGAACACGGCCGGCAAAAGCCCAACGCCTAACTCGGCCGGTGAGCGTACCAAGCTCGACAAGTTCAACGATTACCAGGCTGGTATTCGCCTCGGCGGTCCGATCATCAAGGACAAGCTGTTCTTCTTCGTAAACGGCGAAATTACCCGCCGCACGGCTCCGCTGTTGTTCCGCACTGGTTCGCAGGACCAAATCCGCAACAACCCGGGCTCTGACCTGCTGACTTTCGTAAGCACGGAGCAGCTGCAGCAGATTTCGGACGTACTGCGTGACCGTTACGGTTATAACGCTGGTGCTTTCGGTGAAATCAACGCCGAGCGCCGCAGCAACAAGGCCTTTGCTCGTCTCGACTGGAACATCAGCCAGAACCACCAGCTCACGCTGCGCCACAACTTCGTGGACGCTTCCGATGACAACATCACCCGGAGTCTGACCAACTTCCGCTTCGCCAACAACGGCTACCAGTTCCTGAGCAAAACCAACACGACGGTAGCTGAACTGAAAAGCCGTTTCGGCAACCGCTTCGCCAACAGCTTGCTGGTAGGCTACTCGCGCATCCGCGACAGCCGCTCGCTGGTGGGCGACCGGTTCCCATCTATCGAAATTTCGGTAGGCAATGGCTCGGTATTCGCCGGTTCGGAACTCAGCTCCGTGGCTAACCGCCTCGACCAGGACATCCTGGAAATCAACGACAACTTCAATATCTTCGCCGGTAAGCACGTCATCACGGTTGGCACGAACAACGAAATCTTCCGTTTCGACAACCTGTTCGTGCAGAGCACCGAAGGCCGCTACAACTATCCGACGCTGCAGGCTTTCCTGGACAACAACGTGGATGCCAGCGGCTTCCGCTACCGCCAGAACTACGCCCTGCCCGGCGGTAAGCCAACCGCTAAGTTTGGTGCTGCTCAGTTCGGTGCCTTCATCCAGGACGAATACAACATCACGGACAACTTCCGTTTCACGACGGGTCTGCGCGTTGACCTGCCGGTGTATTTCGACAAGCCTTCTTACAACAAGCGGGTTGACTCCACTTTCGCCATTGCTACGGCCAACGGTGGTGCTTACGACGTGAAGACCGACCGTCTGCCCAAGTCGCGCCTGCAGGTGTCGCCGCGTATCGGCTTCAACTGGGACGTGCGTAAAAACCAGACCTTCCAGCTGCGTGGTGGTGTGGGTGTGTTCACCGGCCGTCCGGCCTACGTATGGATTTCCAACCAGTACGGCAACACCGGTGTTGACTTTGCTACCTACGATTCCAACAACAGCACCTCGAAAGCCGGCCTCGGCCTGAGCAGCAACTATGGTACGCTGCGCGACCAGATTGCCAGCACGCCGGCCGCCGCCGCCAAGGGCAGCATTGCCGTAACGGACAAAAACTTCCGCAACCCGCAGCTGATCCGTACCAACTTCGCAGTGGATTACCGCCTGCCCGCCGGCATCGTAGCCACGCTGGAAGGTATCTACTCCAAGTCGCTGAACGACGTGCTGCCGGTTGACATCAACCTTTCGAACCCGACCGGTGTAATCCAGGGCGACGGCCGTCCGGTGTACCCCACGGGCACCGCGCGCTACCGCAACAGCCGCGACTTCAACAACGTGATTCTGCTGACCAACACCAGCAAAGGCTACCAGTACAGCATCACGGGTGAACTGAAGAAGCAGGTAAACAGCGACCTGTTCGCTACGGCTGCCTATACCTACGGCCAGTCGCGTGACCTGTACTCGGGCTCCAGCTCCACGGCTGTTTCCATCTGGGAATTCAACCCCCACGTAGCCGGCCCGAACAACCTGCCCCTGTCGTACTCGAACTTCGACCTGCGCCACCGCGTGCTGGGTTCGTTCTCGTACCGCAAAGCCTACGCCAAGCACTTCGCTACCACGCTGTCGGCTTTCTACAATGGTCAGTCGGGCACGCCCTTCTCGTATAGCTACTATGGCGGCGACCTCAACAACGATGGTGGCCAGTTCAGCAGCAACTCCAACGACCTGATCTACATCCCACGCACCCGCGACGAAATCGTACTGGTGACCGACGGCCCGAACGACCGCCGTACTCCCGAGCAGATCTGGGGTGAGCTGAACTCGTTCATCGAGAACGATGAGTACCTGAAAGAGCACCGTGGTGAGTACGCTGCCCGCAACGGCGCCCGCACGCCTTGGCAGCACAAGATTGACGTTCGTCTGCTGCAGGATATCTACACCACCATCGGTGGCAAAGAGCACACCATCCAGCTGTCGGTTGACATCATCAACTTCGGCAACCTGCTGAACAAAGAGTGGGGACGCGACTACTTCGTAGCGAACGGCAACTACGGCCTGCTGCGTTATCAGGGTCTGGAAAACGGCACCACGGGCCGCCCAACCTTCGGCTTCGGCAATGGCACCTCTACCACTCCCACGGTTGGCTATCAGGTAGATCAGCTGGCCTCGCGCTGGCAGGCTCAGTTTGGCGTTCGTTACCTGTTTTAATCAGTCGTCAGTAGACTTCGCTAAACGCATCAACTCATGAAATTCCTTTCTTCTTCACTCTTTGCCAAGCTCACGCTGGCTGCTTCGGCAGCAGCCGTGCTGACTGGCTGCGACGACCCGGATTATCCGACCCCGTCGCCCGTAACAGCTTCTACGGTAAGCGCGGCCCGGGTTCTGGTCGTGAATGCCTCGCCCGGCTCCCAGACCAGCACCATCACGATTGACAACGTCGCGTCGGGGCAGTCGGTGGGCTACCTCAGCTCGACTACAGGTTACTTCGCAGTGCCGGCCGGTCAGCGCCAGATCGGTGTTGTGTCGCCGAACAACGTGAAGTATGCCAACGGCGAAGTAGCGCCTGGTGTCGTGCGGCAGCAGTTCGCATCGGGTAGCTCCTACACGGTTTTCTCGACCGATGCTCCTACCCGCGCTGCTTCCGGCTCTGATATCGGTGGCATGCGTGCCATTGCTCTGTCCGATAACCTTTCGGCTCCGGCAGCGGGCCGGGCTCGGGTACGTTTTGTGAATCTGTCGCCGAGCTACTCGGCTGGCGTGGACAGCCTCGGCTTGTACACGCTCGTGAGCCCCGATCCGGCAGCAATTGGTAAGTTCCTGTTTGCACCGATTGGTCGTACGTACCGCTCAATTGCCTTTACGGTAGCTGCAGTGGCCGCTACTCCAACAACTCCGGCCCGTCCGGCCCGTAGCCTGAACTTTGCTAATTTCACAGATATCCCGGCTGGAACGTACTCGTTTGATGTACGTCGTTCACCACGGGCCGCTGCCAACCCCTCACAGGTGATTATTCCTGCTACGGCGCTGACCTTTGCCTCCGGCAAAATCTACACGGTGTATAGCCGCGGCACCAATGCTACTGGCAGTGCTACTCCACTGGGTCTATCAGTTGTTACGCACAACTAGTTGATTCTGACTTAGGTTGACTTGAAAAAAGCGGCTGGAGAGCTTCTCCAGCCGCTTTTTTTATGCGTGGAGAGGAAAGTTTTTTCGGTTTTTTTCGCTGTCCTACTTGCACAAACCGAAACGCGCCGTACTTTTGTCACACCAAACGCAACCGGCGGATGGTGCTTACCAAACGGGGGATTAGCTCAGCTGGCTAGAGCGCTTGCATGGCATGCAAGAGGTCATCGGTTCGACTCCGATATTCTCCACTCAAAAGCCCGACCCACCGGTCGGGCTTTTTGTTTTTACACCGTCTGCCTGTTTTGCGCGAATGGCAGGAAAAAGAAACGGCGACTCTCCTGCGAGAGTCGCCGTTTGCTGTAAAATGGGTTAGGTTGCTGCTACACGAACAAGCCTTCTACCGACAGATACCGCTCGCCGGTATCGTAGCAGAAGGTGAGCACGCGGCCGCCCTGGGGCACGTCGTCCAGCTTCTGCGCCACTGCTGCCAACGACGCCCCGGACGATACGCCCACGAACAGCCCTTCCTCACGAGCTGCCCGGCGGGCCATATCAAAGGCGGCTTGCTGCGACACCTGAATAGTGCCATCCAGAACATCAGTGTGCAGGTTGGCGGGAATGAAGCCGGCGCCAATACCCTGAATAGGGTGGGGGCCCGGAGCGCCGCCGCTAATCACGGGCGAGAGTTCGGGCTCTACGGCGAAAGTCTTCATGTTCGGAAAATGCGGCTTGAGCACCTGCGTCACGGCCGTGATGTGGCCACCGGTGCCTACACCGGTAATATGGAAATCGAAGCCGCCTTCCGGGGCGTCGCGCAGGATTTCCTGGGCAGTGGTTTCGGCGTGTACCTTGATGTTGGCGGGGTTCTCGAACTGCATGGGCATCCAGGCGCCGGGCGTGTCGCGCACCAGCTCGTGGGCTTTTTCGATGGTCCCTTTCATGCCTTTCTCGCGTGGGGTCAGTTCCAGGTTGGCGCCGTAAGCCGCCATCAGGCGCCGCCGCTCAATCGACATAGACTCCGGCATCACCAGTGTCAGCTTGTAGCCTTTCACGGCCGCTACCATGGCCAGGCCTACACCCGTGTTGCCGGAAGTAGGCTCCACAATCAGCGAGTCCGGCGTCAGGATACCGTCTTTTTCGGCCTGTTCAATCATGCTGAGCGCAATCCGGTCTTTGATGCTGCCGCCGGGGTTGGCGCGTTCCAGCTTCACCCAGACCTCCACGTCGGGGCGGCTGGCGAAAAGCTTGTTCAGGCGCAGAAGCGGCGTGTTGCCGATGGTATCCAGAATGGAAGTTGCTTTCATGAGTAAGGAAGTAAGTGAGTAAACGAAACAGAAAACCGGGCAGCAGGCCGCGCACTCAGTGAAACAACGGCCAGTGAGGAGCGCGCCTGCTTTTCTGACCGGTCAGATGGAAAACATGATGTCGGCGGCCGGGTCTTCGGTGCGCGTTACGTGCAGCTGCGCCTGATGATAGACGCGGGAGTGCGACGGAACACTATCGGTAAGCCACACATTGCCGCCAATAATGCTGTGACTACCGACCACCGTGTTGCCCCCCAAAATAGTAGCGCCGGCGTAAATCACCGAATGGTCTTCGATGGTAGGGTGGCGCTTGATGCCCTGCAACTCCTTCCGGACGCTAAGCGCGCCCAGCGTCACACCCTGAAATATCTTCACGTGCGCCCCAATAACGGCCGTTTCGCCAATAACGATGCCAGTACCATGGTCGATGCAGAACGATGCCCCGATCCGAGCGCCCGGGTGAATATCGATGCCGGTGCGGTGGTGGGCAAACTCGCTGATGATGCGCGGCACGCGCGGCACCTGCAGTTGGTAGAGAGCATGCGCAATGCGGTGCAGCGCAATGGCGTAGAACCCCGGATAGGTGCTGATGACCTCGTCGAGCCCCTGTGCTGCCGGGTCGGCGGCCAAAATAGCCGCCGCATCCTGCAGGAGCGCGTCGCGCAGGGCAGGCAGCCGGCTCATCAGCCCGGCCGCTACTGCCGCCGCAGCTTCGGGCAGCGGTACATGGGCCAAAAGGGCCGCGAGGTCGTTTTGCTGCTGAATGAGCGTTGCCGCAATGGCATCGGCCCGTAGCAGCGGCTGGCCACCCCGTTCGGGAAAGAGCAGTTGCAGCAGGTTGTCGGCCAGCTGGCAAAACGCCGCTTCCGGCAGCGGCGCCGCCACCTGTTGATGGGCCTGCGCCAAGGCCAGCACAAAGGAAGAATCAGAGGAAAACAACATAGGAGAGAAAAGCACAGAGGCCGCGCGACCGGGCCCGAAGCGGCAGCGGCAGCCATCCCGCAATACCTTCTAACTACGTAGCGAAGGGAAAGTTTTGCGCTGCTTGTTCACCACAACCTGGGGTGCGGGGTTGCGTTTGCACAGATGCCGCCGGCTGCTGCCGGCAGTTCTTCCCCTTACTTTTCAACCCATGGCAGACACTACCATCACTAAAGTCGATTCAAGACACTCGCCCAAAGGCCCCGACGGCGAAAAATACCTGGCTTTCGGCACGCACGTTTCCATGCGCATGTGGGAAAACGAGCAGCCCGGTGAGCAGAAAGAAGCGGTTAGCCGCCCTTACGAAACGGTCGGTTATGTGCTGGCCGGCCGCGCCGAGCTGCATCTGGAAGGCCAGATGGTGCTATTGGAACCGGGCAACTCGTGGGTTGTACCTCAGGGAGCCCAGCATACTTACAAGATTCTGGAGGCGTTTTCGGCCGTAGAAGCTACCACGCCGCCCGCGCAGGTGCATGGCCGGGACAAATAACTGCCAGAACCATCAACGCTAAACCGCCCGTCCGCTGCTTTATATACAGCGGACGGGCGGTTTGCGTCGGTAGCCTTGCCGCATGGCTAGCGGACAAGCTCCACCCGCATGATTTTGTCGCCGATATCCAGCCGCTGCACTACGTCCATGCCCTGCACTACCTGCGCGAAAATGGTGTAGCGTCCGTCGAGATGCGGGGTAGGGGCGTGCGTGATGAACCACTGGCAGCTTTCGGTGTCCTTGCCTGATGAAGCCAGGCCGACGGCTCCCTCGCCATAGCGCAGGTCGCTGAACTCGGAACGCAGGTTGTAGTCGGTGCTGCCGGAACCGTCGCCGCGCGGGCAGCCGCCCTGCGCCACGAAATTGGGCACCACCCGGTGAAAAAACCTGCCATCATAAAACCCTTGCCGCACCAGCTCCACAAAGCTGGCTACTGAGCCGGGGGCATCGTTTACGAGCAAAACCATCGTCACATCACCCTGAGTGGTGCGTACGAGTACCCGCTGTCGGTCCGGAATCGTCTGGACCAGCTCCCAATTAATCGGGTGGCTGGCTGCTTTGGCCACCGGTACAGGGGCAGCCGGTTTCTGCTGCATATAGTCGATGGTTTGCTGCAAGGATTGCCAGGCTTCCAGGTCGCGCGGGAGCACCAGTTTGTCGCGAGCGGCTACAAGGAAATCCGGGTTGGGCAGCAGTCGGCGCATATTCAGCTGTGGGTCGCGCAGTGCCTCGGCCGCAGTGCCCATCACCGTTACGTCGCCGCCGGCTATGGCCCGCCGAAGCGTCAGGGCAAAAGCAGCCTGCTGGGCTTCCGGAAAGCCAGGGCGGCGGCGCATAGCTACCAGGGCCTCCATGCCGTAAGACCCAACTACCAGCGGCTGGCCCGACGCAAAGGTGGCTTGCTCCACAAACTCATACGCTGCCGGGTCCTCGCCCAGCGCCTTGAGCAGGTAGCCCTTTTCGTACGGGTCGGTGGCGGCCGAATAGCGTTGCTGCACGGCTGTCCGGATGGCGTTGCGCTCCGGACCTGCCAGCTTCAGAGCCGCAGCCAGCAAGGTAGAGCGCACGCGCCAGCTGTTGATCCTGTTGGCTTTTTCCAGAAACAGAATGCCCGGCTCCCCGGCCGCATGCGTCAGGAAAAACTCGGCCGCAGTCACGGCTACCTGGCTGCTGGGGTCGGTGAGGGCCTGCCAGGCGGTTTCTTTCACCGGGGCATACATACCGGCATTCATGGCCCGCAGCGCACTTACCCGCACGCGGTGGTCAGCATCGCGCCGGGCCAGACTGGCCAGAACAGGTGCTACAGATGGCGTTTTCACCTTGCCCAAGGCACTGGCCGACATAGCCCGCACAGTAGGGTCAGCGTCGGAGGTGGCAGCAACCAGTGCTGCCTGATAGGCAGTCAGGTCGAGGCGGGGCGTGCGGGCCAGCGTGAAGGCGGCTCCTTGCCGGGCTGCCACGGGCTGCCGGGTTGCCAGCAATGCTACTGCCCGCGCTACGGCTGCTTCCGACGTAATGCCCCGGCTGCCCGCCCGGAAAAGCCCCCAGGCCTGGCCCGTTGAAAACACAGTATCCGTTCGGGAAAAGGTGCCTTGCGCCAGCAGCCGCAACGACTTCTGAGTAACGCAGCGCCCCAACGCTTCGGATAAGTAGCGGCGTAGCTGCGGCGTAGTCGCCGTCATGATGTGCCCGGCCAGCGTCTCAGCCGCGGTACTGTCTCCGGTCTGGCCCAGCGCATACGCCGCTGCGCGCCGCACAGCGTCTTTCTGCTCCTGGCCGAGCAGCGGCAGCAGAGCCGCAGTAGCTGCTTTATCCTGCACTGAGGCCAGTGCCAGCGCCGCGGCCTGGCGGTAGCGGCTTTCCGGGTGCGCCAGATAAGGGAGTAAGGCCGTGGTATTGCGCTCATCCTGGGCCGTGCCAATCAGGCGCAGGGTGGCATCCGCAAACTGGTTGAGCGGTGGCACTGCCGTGGCGGCGGACGTTTTGGGGATAGCAGGTGCGCAGGCCGCCAGCAAAGTGGCCGCGCAACTCAGGGCCAGAAAAGCGCGCAAAGAAACGGAGTAGGTCATGGCTGGCCGAAAATAGCCAAAATAAGCCTGAGCCTGGCGCGCTAAAACAACAGCCCGCTCCGTAGTGTACGGAGCGGGCTGCCTGAATCAGAATATCCGGAACGGAAGCAGGCTAGGACTGCTCGTCCTTCAAATGGTCTTCGCCGCCATAAGGGGCGCCCGCCGTAATGTCGCCGCGCAGGCCGCCTTGCGAAGCGCCCGGCCCGGTGCCGGGTTGCTGGGCGGTGGTGCTGTTGCGCTCCTGGTCAGCATTTACCTGCGAGCCGGTAGCGGGCTGGCCGTTGCCGGTGATGACGGTTGGCATTTCGCCAACCGGGCCGGCCAGCTCGTTTACTTTTTCGATGTACTGGCGGCGAGCATCCTCCTGCGGCACCCCCTTAAACTTGCTCCAGGAGTCCCATTGCGCCTGCGACATACCTTGTGGGCCATTCGGGTTGTCGGGCATATCGTCGCCTACATCCTCGTGCTTGGCGTCATGGTCGCCTTCGGTGGCCTGCTTGTAGAGGCCGTACAGTTCCGTCATATGGGGAGCGGCTTTGTCGCCGGGCAGGCCATCTACGCGGGAAACGGCGGCTTCAAATTGTTGCTGGAGGTCCATATTTTGCTGAAGATTCATAGTCGAAAAGGAGCTGAGAGTGGAAACTATACGGTGTACTAGGGTGGCCGGGCTTTGGTTACGGTGCCCGCACAGTTCCGTAAGTTGCGCCAACAAGTCTGCTGATACTTCGTACTTTTGCGCGCTCTATGTGTGGAATCACCGGCTTATTCGCCTTTACTGACACAGGCCGTAGCTCGCTCGCCGCGCTACCAGCCTCAACTGACGCTATTGTCAGCCGCGGCCCCGACTCGCAGGGACACTTTGTGTACGACCGTTGCGGGCTGGGCTTTCGGCGCTTAGCTATTCTCGACCTTTCGGCCGATGGCAACCAGCCCATGACCGATGAGTCGGGCCGCTACACCATTGTCTTCAACGGTGAGATTTTCAACTTTCGCGAGTTGCGGCAGCGCCTGATAAGCAAAGGCCACAAATTCCACTCCCAAACCGATACGGAGGTGATTCTGCGCCTCTACATCACGGAAGGGCGCGGCTTTCTCAAGAAGTTGAACGGCTTCTTCGGGCTGGCTATCTACGACAAGGAAGAGGATTCGCTCTTCATTGCGCGCGACCGGATGGGGGAGAAGCCGCTGCTCATCTACCGCGACGAGGACAAGCTGTTTTTTGCCTCCGAAATGAAGTCGTTGCTGGCCCTGGGCATTCCGCGCAAGCTCGACTATGTGGCCCTGAGCCATTACCTGCAGCTCAACTACATCCCCGGCCCCGCTACCATATTCAGGGGCGTCAAGAAGCTGCTGCCCGGCCACTACCTTTTCATCAAAGGCAAGAAGGTAGTGCGCAAGCGCTGGTACAAGGTGCCCTACGATGCCAAGAAAGTCGCCAAAAACAAGCTCACCTACGAGCAGCAGCAGGCGAAATTGGTAGAGCTGATGGATGACGCTACCGCGCGCCGGCTGGTTGCCGACGTTCCGGTGGGGGCCTTCCTCAGCGGCGGTATCGATTCCAGCGTGGTAGTGGCCCTGGCCTCGCGCCACACCGAGCACCTGAACACGTTCAGCATCGGCTACCGCGACGAGCCCTTCTTCGACGAAACGAAATACGCCAAGCTGGTAGCTGAGCGCTACAAGACCAACCATACGGTTTTTTCGCTCACCAACCAGGACCTCTACGAGCACATCTTTGATGTGCTCGACTACATCGATGAGCCCTTTGCCGACTCGTCGGCGCTGGCCGTGTACATCCTGAGCAAGCGGACCCGCGAAAAGGCCACCGTCGCCCTTTCCGGCGACGGTGCCGACGAGCTGTTTGCGGGCTACAACAAGCACATGGGCGAGTTCCAGGTGCGGCAGGGCGGCTTTAAGGCCGAAGCCGTAACCGGCCTCAACATGCTCTGGGAAATTCTGCCTAAGTCGCGCAACTCCTTTTTCGGCAACAAAGTCCGGCAGTTTCAACGCTTCTCGCGCGGCATGCTCAACGGGCCCAAAGACAGGTACTGGGACTGGGCCTCGTTTGCTTCCGAAAAAGACTCCCGCAACCTGCTCAGCGCCGCCTCGCGCCGTAAAGTAGGCAAGAAGCTGGCCGAGAAGCGCCGCAAAGACATCCTGGTGAACCTGCACGCCGACGGCGACCTGAATGAGGTGCTGCTGACCGACACCACGCTGGTGCTGCCCTACGACATGCTGGCCAAGGTGGACATGATGAGCATGGCCAATTCGCTGGAGGTGCGGCCGCCTTTCCTCGACCCCAATGTGGTACGCTTTGCCTTCTCGTTGCCCGTCGAAAGCAAAATCGACGCGAACATGAAGAAGCGGATTGTGCAGGACGCCTTCCGGCCACTATTGCCTGAAGAACTGTACAAGCGCCCCAAGCACGGCTTTGAAGTGCCGCTGCTCAAGTGGTTCCGGGGCGAGTTGCGGCCCCTTATCGAAGATGATCTGCTGTCCGATGCCTTCATTGAGGCGCAGGGCGTGTTCGACGTAGACGCCATCCGGGCACTGAAAACCCAGCTGTTCTCCCGCAGCCCCGGCGACGTGCACGCCCGCATCTGGGCCCTTATCGTGTTCCAGCACTGGTGGAAACGCTACATGATGGCCCCCGTGGCGCAGGCCCCAAAAACTGTAGTTCAATAGAAGTTTCTGCTCTCCCAATATTCCATGAAAATAGCAGTAGTAGGCACCGGATACGTCGGGCTGGTTACAGGAACTTGCTTTGCCGAAGTCGGCATCGAAGTAACCTGCATCGATATCGACCAGAAGAAGATTGATAACCTCAAACAGGGCATTCTTCCCATCTATGAGCCGGGTTTAGAGGAAATGGTGAGCCGCAACGTAGCGGCCGGCCGTTTGACCTTCACTACCAGTCTGGCCGAAGGCATTAAAGATGCCGACGTAGCTTTCATTGCGGTGGGCACGCCTCCCGGTGAAGACGGCTCCGCCGACCTTAAGTATGTTCTGGCTGTTGCCCGCGGTATCGGGGAGCACATGAATGACTACGGGGTTATCGTAACCAAGAGCACGGTGCCCGTAGGTACGGCTGCCAAAGTACGCACCGAGCTGGAGCAAGCGCTGAGCAAGCGCGGCGTAACCATAGAGTTCGACGTGGCCTCTAACCCCGAGTTCCTGAAAGAGGGTGCTGCCATCGACGATTTCCTGAAGCCGGACCGCATTGTGGTCGGCGTTTCGTCGGAGCGGGCCGAGGAGGTAATGCGCAAGCTTTACAAGCCGTTCCTGCTCAATGGCCACCCCATTATCTTCATGGATATCCCGTCGGCGGAAATGACGAAATACGCCGCCAACTCTATGCTGGCCACGAAAATTTCGTTCATGAACGACATTGCCAACCTCTGCGAAATCATGGGCGCCGACGTGAACATGGTGCGCAAAGGCATCGGCTCTGATGCTCGTATCGGCACCAAGTTCATCTATCCCGGCATCGGCTACGGCGGCTCCTGCTTTCCCAAGGATGTAAAAGCCCTCATCAAAACGGCTGCCGAGAACGGCTACCAGATGCAGGTGCTCCAGGCCGTAGAAAGCGTAAACGAGGCGCAGAAAGAAGTGCTTTTCGATAAAGTAAAGAAACACTTCGGTGGCGACCTGACCGGCAGAAAAATGGCCGTGTGGGGCTTGTCGTTCAAGCCCAAAACCGACGACATGCGTGAAGCTCCGTCGTTGGTAATCATCGAGAAGCTGCTGGCGGAAGGCTGCACGGTTTCGGCCTACGACCCCGTGGCCATGGACGAAGCCAAACACTCGCTCGGCAACCGCATCACCTACGCGAAAGACCAGTTTGACGCTCTCGTAGACGCCGACGCACTGTTGGTAGTGACGGAGTGGCCCGAGTTCCGGTCGCCCAGCTTCGAGGTAGTAGGCAAGCTGCTAAAGCAGAAAGTCATTTTCGATGGCCGCAACATCTACGACCCCATCGAAATGAAGGAATCCGGCTTCGCTTATCACTGCATTGGCATCCGGACCGCTCACCAGGAGCCAGTCTAACCCGAGGCGGAGCTTCAAAACGCCTCTGAAAACCATTGGGTTAGGTCATAAGGCGTTATTCACTTAAAACAGCATTACAATGTCTGATAAAAAACGTGTACTCATCACCGGTGGCGCCGGTTTCCTGGGCTCACACTTATGTGAGCGGTTTCTGGCCGAAGGTTACCATGTCATTGCCATGGATAACCTTATTACCGGCGACCTGCAGAACATCGAGCACCTATTTGCCCGCGAGGACTTCGAGTTCCATCACCATGATGTATCGAAGTTCGTGTTCGTGCCTGGCAAGCTCGACTACATCCTGCACTTTGCTTCGCCGGCTTCTCCCATCGACTACCTCAAGATTCCGATCCAGACACTGAAGGTTGGCTCGCTGGGTACGCACAATCTGCTGGGCCTGGCTCGCGTGAAGAATGCCCGCCTGCTGATTGCCAGCACGTCAGAAGTGTACGGCGACCCGGAAATCCATCCGCAGGTAGAAGAGTATTTCGGCAACGTAAACCCAGTCGGCCCTCGCGGCTGCTACGACGAAGCCAAACGGTTCCAGGAAGCCATTACGATGGCCTACCATAACCACCACGGGCTGGAAACGCGCATTGTACGCATTTTCAATACCTACGGCCCCCGTATGCGCCTCGACGACGGCCGCGTACTGCCGGCATTCCTCTCGCAGGCGTTGCGTGGCGAAGCTCTCACAGTGTTCGGCGACGGTTCGCAGACTCGGTCTTTCTGCTACGTTGATGACCTTGTGGACGGCATCTACCGGTTGCTGCTCAGCGACTACCACATGCCCGTAAACATCGGTAACCCATCAGAAATTACCATCAAGGAGTTCGGCGAAGAAATTGCGCGCCTCACCGGCGTAGAGTTCAAGCCCGACTACCGCCCGCTACCCGAAAACGACCCCATGAAGCGCCGGCCAGATATTTCTAAGGCTAAGGAAATTCTGGGTTGGGAGCCCAAAGTAGACCGCGCCGAAGGCCTGCGCCGTACCTTGGAGTATTTTAAAGAGCACGTGCAACGTGTATGAAACAGCCTTACTTAATTGAATTTCCTAAGCTTGGCGCGCCTGAAATCGGCTACATATCTGTTACGGAGCAGTTGAAGCAGATTCCTTTTGAGGTGCAGCGTACCTTCTGGACGTATTATACTCCTGAGAGCATAGTGCGTGGTCGGCACGCTCATTACAAAACCGAACAGGTACTGGTGGCCGTATCGGGCCGTATCATCGTCACGACGGAACTGCCGGATGGTACTGTGGAGGTGTACCGCTTAGAGGACCCACACGTTGGGCTGTACGTGCCGCCACATGCCTGGCATACGATGCAGTATTCGCATTCAGCGGTGCAACTGGTGTTTGCTTCCCTTCCTTATGATGAGCAGGACTATATCCGGCAGTATGAAAAGTTTCGGGAAGTATGGAAACCATAGATGCGGGTCTGCTGGCGCAGCGGGCGGAGGCCTTGTTTTTCTACTCTCCGTATAATTTCCTGCGCGAAATTCCAGAAGAACTACAACAGCAGCATTTTGGGGTTGGGCATGTGGTGAATTTTGTCCAGAACCCCCGTAACCATATCGTCACGACCGGCCAGGGTGCGGACCGTACTCAACTCCTGTATACAGAATTGCCGTGGGATTCCGAGTTCTTCGGTACTTCTACTTATCGGTTGCATACGGGCCTTTTCGGACCCGATGCTTCTCTGCAGGGCCGTATGCAGGCGGTAGAACAGTTGCAGAAAAAGCTAGCCTCTGCCGGTGCCTACTACTGCTTCAGTGAAGTACCTACCGAGGATACGGCCTTACTGCAGATGCTTACGGCCAGTGGGTGGCGGTTGGTTGAAACCCGGCTGTTGTTCTACCACGACAACCTAGCGGCATTTGAGCAGCCCCGGTATCCGGTTCGCATGGCGCAACCGACAGAGGCCGAATCCATTGGCCGTGTTTCAGCGGCGGCGCGAAACCCATATGACCGTTTTCATGCCGACGCGTGGTTCGGCACGGAGCGCGCCGACGCTTTTCTGGCCCGCTATGCCAGTGCCGCGGTGCAAGGATACTGTGATGCAGTGTTAGTTCCGGACGAACCACAGCTGCCGGTGGATTCTTTTCTGGCAATCAGCGACCTGCATAAGGACGCGGCGGCTTTAGGCGTAGGATTGTCGCGCGTAGCGCTGACGGCAGTCGGCTCGCAGAATAGGGGATGGCACCTGCGGCTGGTGTCCGAAACTATCCAGCGCGCGCGCCAGAACGGCGCCCAGTACGTGCTGATGACCACTCAGGCAACCAACCGTGCCGTTTTTCGGACCTGTGAAAAGTTAGGCTTCAAACTAGGGGGCAGCAGTCATATTCTGGCTTGCCATGCTAGTGATACAGTCTAGGAAGTCTCTTTCAATACCCTCATCGTGCCCAAGCTTTCTGTTATAGTCCCCTGTTACTTCAACGAAGACAATATTCCGGTCACCGTTCCAGAGCTCATCAAAAATGAGGCACTGTTTCCGGCCGGGGTAGAGTTCGAATACATCTTCGTTGATGATGGCTCACAAGACCAGACGCTGGCTGCTCTGCTGCATGCCCGCAACCAGTACCCCGACCGGATTAAAGTAGTAGAGTTGGTCGGTAACGTGGGCTCTTACAACGCAATAGTAGCAGGCATGGAGCAGGCTACCGGCGACTGCCTAGCCATTATCACGGCCGACATGCAGGACCCGCCGGAACTGATGGTCAAAATGTATGACTATTGGACCAAAGGTTTCAAGCTCGTGATTGGCAACCGGCAGGACAGGGAAGAAACCGGGCTTTCTAAAACGCTGGCGCAAACATTCCATTGGCTTATGAAGCACCTAGCCCTGCGGAATATTCCGGATGGCGGGTTCGACTTCGTGTTCTTCGACCGGCAGGTACGGGACGACATTGTCCGCATGAAGGAACGTAATAGCAACATCTTCTATCTGATGGTGTGGCTGGGCTACGAGTACGTTAATATCCCGTACGTGCGTCGCAAGCGTGAAATAGGAAAGTCCCGCTGGACGCTGCAGAAAAAAGTCAAGCTGTTGATAGACTCCTTGCTTTCCTTCTCTTATTTCCCTATTCGTGCTATTTCGGTAACGGGTATTGTGCTGGGTACAATTGCGCTTTTGTACGGCTTGTATGTTATCGGGCTTAAAATACTTGCTCCTGAGGGGCCTGAAGGATGGACCGCATTGATGGTGGTTGTGCTATTTGTTTCCGCCTTCCAAATGATTGCGCTGGGCGTTATCGGCGAATACGTTTGGCGAGGAATGGATGCTGCGCGAAACCGGCCGCTGTACGTGGTGAAAACTGTATATCCTTCTGAAGCCGGGCCGAAATACTAATTCCGGCTACTACACTCGAAATGGCAGGTTCAACTATTCTACTATTTGCGAAACTATATTCAGCTTTTGCTGGAACGCTGCTCATCGGCTATTTGCTAGGACGAGTATTGTTGCGACTTGCTAATGTGTTTCTGCCAGAGCGCAACGTGCGCATATTTCTCAGCCTGCTGTCTGGGCTAACTGTTTTAATTGTAGCCTACGCTAGTATGGCTACTCGGGGCGTTACCATACTTTTGCCAGTTGCAGTAATCATAATAGCTGTTCTCTTCTTATGGAATAATAAAAAATCCCTAAATGATGAGTTAGTTGATAATTCACATTGGAGCACAGATTTAATTACGATACTGGGGACAGGTACGTTGATATTCTCTGCCCGGTATTTTTTGTTATATGACTCTAGCTCGGAGTTTCTGGTTACGCCATTTCAAGACTACGTCTATTATGGAAGACTTACACAGCCACTTAATATAGCCGGCATCGAAACAAATGTGCTGGAAGCCATATATCCTCAGTTTATCACGGAACAGCCTTACCACTATTTTGATGTTTGGCTGAACGCATTGTTAGTAAAATGCACAGGTGTACCATCTGTGTGGGCGCTATACCTTACAACATATTCCGTTCTAATCGTAGTGGTTGCGACGGGATTTATGGCGCTATTGGCATATAGTGCAGGCGTTAAGCAAAAATGGATACCTGTATTGTCGCTGCTTCTGCTGACAGTAACGGGAATCAGTTGGCCTGTGGTGTCGGAAATAGATTTCATTCGAAACGGCGCACTTATTGCCAGCAGCACACTGCCAGTTTTACCAAAACTAGCGCCAGTTTACATTTTCTTAATTCTGGCGGTCTTGGCGCTGCTTCAGGGGCGCTACACAATTGTGGGGCTTACATTAGCTACGCTGCCGCTTGTATACGTGTCCACGGCCCCTACTATTGGGCTGGGAGTCGCTAGTTTGGCTTTGTTTCTGTGGTTGCGCCACCGTGTTACACTTGCAGGTGCTCTGAAAATGGTAGCCCCTACGTTATTTGCCAGCCTATATATAGCAGGGTTTTATGTCCTGCAGCCTGAGCCTTACCAATTTCCTGCTACTGGCCGTGCCTTCGCTTTAAGCACCATCATTCCAAGCTGGAGCGAGTACCGTACGCTTATTAATATCGGGTTCGGAACCCTGCTCAATTTTGGCTTTTATTTCGCTCCGTATGCCCTGCTGTTGTTCCTGCTACTACGTTCACGAATCAAGAAAATTGCGTATACGCAGCAAGAAGTATTGGTATGGTTTGGGGCTAGCGTTTTTATGGCAACTGCGTTACGAGCATTTGGTAGTCATTACATAGACAGCTTTCAATTTTTTGCCAATACTATCATTCCGTTTGCTGCTATAGTAATTGCAGTGCTTATTGGTATTGCCTTGACAGCTAAAACACAGCGTCATTACGTTTTAACAGCTTTGGTTCTGTTAGTATTGGCGGTAATAAATAATTACACACTGTTTTTTGAAAGAACCAAGACTTTGTCAGCGACGCGCTATTCCACTTCTTTTTTACGCGTCGTACAAAGCGAGTTGCAAAATCTAGGACCACGCGGAGCTTTTATAATGTCTCCGGATGATTATGAGAATGTGTATATGATGTCTCCTGATTCGTATGTCTGTGGAACATACGTTTCAAATTTTAAGAATGACTACGCTTTCACCACACTGTCAGCTCTTGATCTAGAACATAAAAGAGCCGAACCGCATTTTCAGCGAGACTCTATACAGGCCGAACAAGCAACACGTAAATCATCGTTTTATCGGTTTCAGCGCTTTAAACAAATGCAAGGGCAGAAGCTCGCACTTGATAGCGCCAAATACCAGTTTGTAGTAGAGAATGGGATAAGCTTTATCTGTACTTCAAAGCGAGCTACTCTTCCTCTTGTTCTACAGCCTTTAGTTGATCGGTCATACCGTGATTCTTATTCAGGGGAGATGTTCTACGTACTCCGCCCTTCCAGCAAAACTCTTAGCAACGCCTACTATTAGTCCATTATTAGGCCTGCAGTAGTATCTTTGCGCCCGTTGATCTTTCGCTTTACCTTGCTTCATGAACGTTCCTTTTCTATCCTTCGCACCGCAGCACGACCCTATACGGGAAGATGTGCTTAACGCCATTGCTAACGTATACGACAAGCAATGGTACGTCCTGGGTGACCAAGTGCGGGAGTTTGAAACTGCATACGCTGAGTTCAACCGCGTGGAACACTGCATTGGTGTCGCCAATGGCCTCGATGCTCTTCACCTGGCCCTGGAGGCCTTGCAGGTTGGCCCTGGCGACGAAGTATTGGTGCCGAGCAACACGTATATTGCTACTTGGCTGGCTATTTCCTTTGTAGGCGCTACTCCGGTTCCTGTAGAGCCCAACCCAGCTACTTATAACATCGATCCGGCTCGGCTGGAGGCTGCCATTACGCCTCGTACGAAAGGTATCATGCCTGTGCACCTGTATGGGCAAGCGTGCGAGATGGGCCCCATCATGGAAGTAGCCCGTAAGCATGGTCTGTGGGTAGTAGAAGACAATGCGCAGTCGCAAGGAGCTACTTGGCAGGGAGAACTAACCGGTAGCTTTGGCAATGCAAATGGCACAAGCTTCTATCCAGGCAAAAACCTGGGTGCGCTTGGTGATGCAGGAGCTGTTACGACCAATGATGAGGCGCTGGCTGCCAGAATCCGGATGTCGCGCAACTATGGTTCGCAGAAGAAATATTATAACGAAGTTATTGGCCATAACTCGCGCCTAGATGAGCTGCAGGCCGCTGTGCTGAGCGTGAAGCTTGCCAAACTGCCTTCCTGGACAAAGCAGCGCCAGGATATAGCAGCCCTATATGACCAACATCTGGCCGGCCTTGATGGGGTGGTACTGCCTGCTGTAGCGGAGGGTGCTACGCATGTATACCATCTGTATATAGTGCGGACTACGCGCCGTGATGAACTTCAGCAATACCTTACTGAGCAGAATATCGGCACCCTGATTCACTATCCGGTGCCGCCACACCTGCAACAGGCGTACGCGCACATGAATATTGCTGCAGGTTCCTATCCTATTGCAGAGGAGCTGGCTTCCACTAGCCTCAGCTTACCTATGTGGCCTGGCATGACAGAAGCCCACGTTTTGGCTGTTACAACAGCTGTGCGCGGTTTTTTCGAACAGAAATAGAGGAACGTCTTCATTCCTTCCGCAGGTAGCCTGATGGGTATGGAGGCATACAAGGTCTTTAGGTCTTCGAATGATTAGCACTTCCTTTGTTCAGCTTGAGTTGCGGGCAGATGGTATTCTGGCACTGACCATAAACCGTCCTGCCCAATACAACGCACTCAACATTGCTACTCTAACCGAATTAGAGTCCATTCTGCTAGAAGCAAAGCAGCAGCCTCAGGTACGGGCGCTCCTGTTGACTGGAGCCGGCGATAAGGCTTTTGTGGCTGGTGCAGATATAAATGAATTCCAGCAGGTAAAGCCTGAGGAAAGCCGGTTTTTCGCTGAGCGAGGCCAACGAGTTTTGCAACTATTAGAGGATATGCCAATCCCTGTAGTGGCGGCTATCAACGGATTTGCTTTAGGAGGGGGATGTGAATTGGCCTTGGCTTGTCACATCCGTATAGCCTGTGAACACGCTCAGTTAGGACTTCCGGAAGTGAAGCTTGGAATTATTCCAGGCTACGGCGGTACACAGCGTCTGACGCATCTTGTGGGCAAGGGTAAGGCCTTGGAACTGATGCTCACAGGCAATCCGATAGGAGCAGAGGAGGCCCTTCGGATTGGATTGGTAAACCGTGTGGTTCCGGCGGCAGAGCTACTGTCTGTTAGCATTAAACTGCTGCAGCAAATGCTGGAGCGTGCGCCCCGTGCTCTGCGTGGAGTTCTGCAGGCTGTAGCGGCCACGCAGCAAGGAAGTTTGCAGGATGGCTACACAGCAGAAGCTGTAGCTTTCGAAGCCTGTTGCCAGACTCAGGATTTCCGGGAGGGAGTTCAGGCCTTCTTAGAGAAGCGGCCTGCGCGCTTCTCCAGCCAGTAGCCGGGATAGTTCTCGTGGGTGCAGACCATGACCAAGCGTCGTCGTGCAGTTACTCACCAAATATTCAAACGAGCTGTTAACCCTTACTGGTTGGCACGCTCTTTATCATTCACTGCTTTGCCATGTCGATTCCCAAACTTATTGAGGTTGCCAAGATAGGCTCCCTAGAACTGGGGTATATCTCAGTGGCGGAGAATAGTCACTTACCGTTTGCTATCAAACGTGTATACTGGACATACTTCACCCCCGATTCCGTTATTCGGGGGCATCATGCGCACCGTGATTTAGAGCAGCTGATTTTTGCCACCACCGGCCGTATCGAATTCACGCTGGAGGATATGTACGGGCAAGTGAGCGAGTATATCCTTGACGCGCCGAACAAGGGGCTGTATATTCCCCGAATGTATTGGCGCACCATTAAATTTTCGCATAACGCCGTACTGATGTGCCTCACATCGATGGAGTACGACGAGCAGGATTACATTCGCTCCTACGAGGAATTCAAAAAAATCAGCTCCTATGAAATTCAACAATCGTAACGTAGTACTCGGAGCTAACGTCCGGTTAGGAAAGAATGTACGAATTGGCGACAACACCACGATTTATGACAACGTGGAAATTGGCGACAATACAATTATTGCCAACGACAGTGTCATTGGCGAACCGCAACACGCCTACTATTTCCAAGGTGGCTACTCTAATCCGGCCACTGTTATTGGCGCAAATTCCTTCGTGCGAAGCCATGCTATTATTTATGCTGGCAGCACTTTTGGCGACAATCTGAATACAGGCCATCGTGTGACAATACGGGAAGGCGCTGAATTCGGAACCAACTGCTTGATAAGCACACTTGCTGATATTCAGGGCAATGCTACTTTCGGTGACTATTGCCGTTTATATAGCAATGTTCATATATGTGAATTCTCTAAACTTGGCAATCACGTTTTCATCTACCCCTATACCATATTCACTAACGATTCCCGGCCACCTTCCAACCATTATATGGGGCCCACCGTGGGCGACTACACCATCATTGCTGTGCATTCAGTAGTACTGCCGGGCGTAACCATTGGCAGCAATTGCCTTATTGGTGCCAACTCCGTGGTTAGCCGGGATATTCCCGATTTTAGCTTTGCGGTAGGCAGCCCTGCTAAAGTAACGCGCGATATTCGGGAGATTGGCTCGCGCGAGAAGGAGGGCGCACAGTACCCGTGGATGTACAACTTCGAGCGTGGTATGCCTTGGCAAGGCATAGGGTTTGATGCCTGGAGCCAGCAGCAGCACTAACAGCAACATCTTACGAACTTCCTGTTTGTTATGCCCTCCATTCATTCATCGGCGCTGGTAGAAACTAAGACAATCGGTTCTGGCACCACCATTTGGGCGTTCGTGCATATTTTGCCAGACGTTACCGTCGGGAGCAACTGCAACATCTGTGATTTCTGCTTTATCGAAAGCGGGGTTTCTATAGGAAACAACGTAACGCTGAAAAGTGGTATCTATCTCTGGAAGGGTGTCGTAATAGAAGACAATGTCTTTTTGGGGCCCAATGTGGTTTTTACCAATGATTTACGCCCTCGCAGCAAGCAATACGACACTGAGTTAGCCTCTACGCTTATTGGCTATGGGGCATCCCTAGGAGCCAATTCCACCATATTGGCAGGCGTGAAAATCGGGCGTTTCGCTATGACGGGCATTGGCTCCGTTGTGACTCGCTCAGTGCCAGCATATGCTCTGGTATACGGAAACCCGGCCCGCCAGCATGGCTGGGTAGATGAGCGTGGGGAGAAGATGATACCAGTAGAGCCCAAGCTCTGGCGCTCGAGAAATGGCGACCTTTACACAGAAACCGTTGACGGACTGCAATTGCAGCTTTAGTGAGCCATAGGAGCCCTGCATTCGATTACAACACATGTCTGACGTTACTTCTCAGTACACTACCACTGCGCCGCTTGTAACAGTCGGGGTTGCTTCCTTCAACAACGCCAGCTACATCGGGGCTACCCTCGATAGTATTCGGGCTATAGACTATCCCAATCTGGAGCTGTTGGTAGTAGATGATTGTTCAACCGACGATTCCGTTGCTGCAATTGAAGCGTGGCTTACTCAGAATTCCGATTTTCCGGGGCGTCTTATTGCCAATGCAACTAATCAGGGAGTGTGCCGGGTATGCAACAGGTTCATCACTGAGGCACACGGCAAGTATGTATGCCTTATTGGCTCCGACGATATTTATCTGCCTCACAAGCTGTCCACGCAAGTTGCTATGCTGGAAGCAGCGTCTGAAAAGGTAGGAGTGGTATACAGCGACGTCGCCAAGATTGACCCACATGGAAAAATAACTGTGCCCTCCGTCTATGGTACAGGAGAAGTTGTTCCTTTCGCCGGCGACATCTGGCTGCCCATGTTGCGCGTCAATTTTATTCCAGCCATGACTACGCTCATTCGCCGTAGCTGCTTTGATGTAGTCGGTCTTTATGATGAATCACTCGCCTACGAAGATTGGGACATGTGGCTGCGGCTGGCTCGTAAGTATGAATTCCTGTACCAACCAGAAGTAACAGCTTTATACCGGATTCATGGTGGGTCGGCCATGCACAAAAGGCGTGCTCAGGTGGCTGAATCTAGCCTTTTGTTGCTGCAAAAACATGTTGGGATCAGTGCTGAAGGAGATGAAATTATAAACGAGCACACTGCCTATTATGCGGAGGTATTGTACCTGCTCGGCAGTCCAGCGAGTAGTGAATGGTTGGCCCGTCGTTGGAAATCAAAGCGCGACATGCGAAGCTTCGCCTTATTGTCTTTGGCCAAACTAGGAATTCCTGCCCATACCATGCAGCGGGTTTCCTCCTGGGTAAAAAAGATAAGAGGCATTAGCTCTTGATCTATGAGCTAAGTGTAGGAAACAGGATAGATATAAAATGGAAGACGCCTCAGTATAGGCGTTGCGTAATACCGCACTTATTTAGATAAATCACACACTTGTAGAACAAAAATGCCAACTATCAGAGGAGTTCGTTACCGGTTGTCGCAGGTATTGCATAAAGCGGCCGAGCGGTTATTCGTGCCACCTGGAGGAGGCTCCATCCGAGACATTGGCCAGGAGCAGCTTGGGCCGGATGCCAAGAGGGCACTCATCGTGTATGTTCTACATGTCATCCCGTACTACGTCGCCGGAAATTTGGAGAAAGCTCCTATGCTCAACGAGCACTCCATGTACTGGGAAACCGTGGAAATGGTGCGCCAGCTCAATGAGCGGGGCTATGTAGTCGATTTCTATGATGTACACTGCGCCGAGCCAATAGAATGGGATAAATATGAAGTAGCCTTCGTGCAAAACGACCGACTAGCTGAGTGCCCGTCGTCGGTCAAAATTAAGAAGGTGTTCTACTGCACGGAGAACTATTGGGCCTTTCAAAATCTAGCTGAGATGACCCGCTTGCGCGACTTTCATCAACGCACAGGAA
The DNA here is from genome assembly GCF_900142395.1 of Hymenobacter psychrotolerans DSM 18569. Taxonomy (GTDB): domain Bacteria; phylum Bacteroidota; class Bacteroidia; order Cytophagales; family Hymenobacteraceae; genus Hymenobacter; species Hymenobacter psychrotolerans. The sequence goes on from NZ_FRAS01000016.1 coordinate 24,176, forward strand.
TTTGGGTCAGACCTGAGCGGCAAACCCGAATCAGCTTTTCTGATGAGCATGCTGACATTATCACGTCATTCGGGACTCCGTTTCAACGTCAGTTCTACTATACAGGGGCAGAGCGCCATCAACTAGATATATCTGTTGCGCAGCAACCCGCTCATTCGCCTAAAGAAGTAGCGGGCGCCCGCTACAATTTCGTATGGCTTGGGAGCGGCGGTGCCATCCTGAAAGGCCTCGATGTGGCAGTTGAGGCTTTCCGGGGTCTGCCGGAGGCCACGTTGTACATTGCAGGCAATATCAAGCGTGAAGAGCGGCTATGGCAGTGGTTGGAACCGTTGCTGCAGCAGCATCCAAATCTCCGGTATCTGGGCTGGGTAGATGTCACTTCCGCATCATTCGCGAAGGTAGCTAACAACTGTATCGGGCAAATTTACCCAAGTGCCTCGGAAGGGGGGCCTGGGTCAGTAGCACAGCTGCTGCATTTCGGTTTGATTCCAATTGTTACGGAAACTGCGGCAGTACGCTCCGCATCATTAGGGTTTGAAATAACGGCGCAGGATTCCGCAACCATCATCACCGATATTCAGCACTACGTCCGTGCCCTGATGCAACAATCCGATGATGAACTGCTGAGCCGTTCGGATGCTTGCCGGCAGTTTGCGTTGCAGCACCATACGCGCCCTGCGTATGCTGCGAGCTTTGCGGCCTTACTTGACCGGCTGGAACTGTAATCTGCTCGGTGTCTAAGCACGGGTTAGCAAAATCGTGTACCTTTGCGGCGCCATAATCGTGGCAACTGGCTTCTTTTGGGTCACAGCGTTGGCCTTTTTGCCACCGTATCCGTATGCGGACCTCTTAATTCACGTTTCCTCCATGTCATCTTCCAAACCGCACATCGTTATTACGTCCATTTTCGCGCCGACAAAGGCGGTGAACAAATTTGCAACCCTGCCCGACTATCAGTTAGTAGTGGCAGGAGACCGTAAGTCGCCTGCGCAGTGGGAAGCCGAAAATGTGGTGTACCTCTCGGTGCAGGACCAGGAGAATATGGGAATGCGGATGGCTGAAAAGCTGCCGTTCAACCACTATGGCCGTAAAATGATGGGCTACCTGCATGCAATGCAGCAAGGCGCGCAAATCATTATCGACACGGACGATGACAACATCCCGTATGATGGGTGGGAGTTTCCGGCCATGGAAGGCGAATTTGCTACATCACAGGCTGACAGGGGCTTCGTTAATATCTACAAGAACTTCACGAGCCATCATATCTGGCCTCGCGGCTACCCGCTGGATCTAATCCTCAATCAGGATCATAACATCAAAGAAGACGAGCTGACGCCGCAGGCAGCCAAAATCGGCATCTGGCAAGGCTTGGCTGACAGTGACCCAGACGTTGACGCCATTTACCGCTTGGTTGACAACACTGAGGTGTTCTTCGATAAGCGTGCGCCGATTGTGCTGGCTGAAGGTACACTCTGCCCGTTTAATTCCCAGAACACTGCTGTACGCCGCGAATTGTTTCCGCTGCTATACCTGCCGGCTTACGTAACGTTCCGCTTCACTGACATTCTGCGTGGGCTGGTAGCTCAGCCCATACTATGGGCGCACGGCTACCGCCTGGGCTTCACTGAAGCTACTGTGCTGCAGGAGCGCAACCCGCATGATTACGTGAAGGACTTCGAGTCGGAAATTCCTTGCTATCTGCACCCCAACAAGGTGATTGAAGTAGTAAAGAGCCGTATCAGCCCCGATAACAGCGTGAGCGAAAATCTGCTGCGTGCCTACCAGGGCCTGCAGGAAGTGGGCATCGTTTCCGCACAGGAAGTGGAGCTGCTGCAGCTGTGGCTGCAGGATGTAGCTGCTTTAGCCGTTTAGCTTGACTCACAGATGTATGCAGGAGTTTCCTTCTCTTTCCATCATTATTCCGTCCTGGAATCAGGGCCGCTTTATCGAGCGGACGTTGCTTAGTATTCTGCACCAGGACTACCCGGGGCAAGTGCAGGTCATTGTGTCAGATGGCGGCTCCAAAGACGAAACGGTAGATATCCTTAAAAAATACGACGACCAGCTTATCTGGTGGTCCGCACCTGACAAGGGATTCGTAGACGCTGTTACCAAAGGCTTGGCCAAGGCCACCGGCGACGTGCTGGCCATCCAGAGCAGCGACGACTACTACCTGCCCGGCGCTTTCCGAAAGATGGCGGCAGCATTTCAGCAGTTTCCTGAGGCCGGGTTTGTATCGGGTGGCGAGATAGGCATCGACCTGCAGGACAACGTCATTTACCGCAACACAACAGCCGGTGCTATAACGCCCCATTCCATTCTGTTCGATTATGTGCCGCCGCAACACGCCACTTTTGTGAAGCGTACGGTGCTGGAGCAGACAGAAGGGATGCGCAAAGAAGTGGATATGTGCGCCGACATTGACTTGTGGTACCGGGTATCGCACTTGGCGGCTGGCCAGGCTATTCCTGACTACATGGCCGTTTATCAACTGCATCCTGACCAGCGCACTGCCACCTCACCTAAGTGGTACAGCAACTTGGTGAAGATGGTGGAAACCTGCGAGCAACACCCGGTATACAGTCAGAAATTCCGCCTCAATGAAGAGGAGCGCCGCAACCTGTACACCTATTGGGAAATCAACTGGACCAGCAAGCGTGACCCGGAAGAGGCGCGCACCATTGCTTTCCGACGCCTGCCCGGCCTGCTCAGCTATAGCAACCGTACCCGCCGCATGATTCTGGGCAACACAATTACCCCTATCCTGCGAAAAGTGCTGCCTGAAACGGTTATCAACTCGCTTCGGCCAACTGCCGAACACACCACCGCTGAGGATCAAGCCGAGGTGGCCATCAACTGGTGGCGAAATACGGAGGCAAGCAAGTAAGCCAGCCCATTTTTGTACCCTCACACTCCGTTTACATGGATTTGCACGCACCCATATATATAGCTGGGCACCGGGGCATGGTTGGTTCGGCTATACTTCGCCGTCTTAAGCGGGCTGGCCACGACAATTTCATTCTCCGTACCTCGCAGGAGTTGGACTTGCGTGATCAGGCGGCTGTGGCTGACTTCTTCGCTGAGACAAAACCGGCTTATGTCGTGTTGGCTGCCGCTAAAGTAGGCGGCATTGTGGCCAACAATACATACCGGGCCGACTTTATATATGAAAACCTGATGATTCAAACCAACGTGATTCATCAGAGTTTTCTGCACAATGTGCAGAAGCTGCTGTTTTTGGGCTCATCATGCATTTATCCGAAAATGGCGCCTCAGCCACTCAAAGAAGATGCCTTGTTGACGGGCCTGCTCGAAGAAACAAACGAGCCATATGCTATTGCTAAAATTGCCGGCATCAAGATGTGCGATGCTTATCGCAGTCAGTATGGATGCAATTTTATCTCAGCCATGCCCACCAACCTCTATGGCCCGCATGATAACTACGACCTGAAGAACTCACACGTACTGCCGGCCTTGATTCGTAAGTTTGACGAAGCCAAACGAAATGGCACGCCGGAAGTGGAAGTGTGGGGTACAGGCACGCCCAAGCGGGAGTTTTTGCACGTAGACGACTTGGCGGATGCGTGCTACTATCTGCTGCGCGAATACAACGAGCCGGGTTTGGTGAATGTGGGTACCGGTGAAGACCTGAGCATTCGCGAGTTGGCTGAGCTGGTGCGCGAGATTGTGGGCTACGAGGGAAACATCCGTTTCAATAGCAGCTACCCGGATGGCACGCCCCGCAAGCTGATGGACGTTAGCAAACTGGCTGCGGCCGGCTGGCGCTCTTCCATTGAGCTGCCCGATGGTATTCGGGCCGTGTATGAGGAGTTTGAAGCCACCGCTCATCAGACCGGTGCCGTGAACTCCTGAAAAAATAAATAATAGAAATCAATTTCCGCAGACGACGATGAAAGTAGCGCTGGTTACCGGTATTACCGGCCAAGATGGAGCGTATTTGGCCGAACTTCTTTTGAAAAAAGGCTATGAGGTGCACGGTATTAAGCGCCGGTCTTCGCTCTTTAATACAGACCGCATCGACCATCTGTACCAAGATCCACACGAAACGAATGTGCGCTTCAAGCTGCATTATGGTGATTTGTCGGATTCTACCAATCTGATTCGTATCATTCAGGAAGTGCAGCCTGATGAGATTTACAACCTCGGGGCCATGTCGCACGTGAAAGTGTCGTTCGATACGCCTGAGTACACTGCTAACGCGGATGGCATCGGTACGCTACGCATTCTGGAAGCCGTCCGGCTCCTCGGGCTTACCAAGAAAACCCGCATTTACCAAGCCAGTACTTCTGAATTGTACGGGCTGGTGCAGGCGGTACCGCAGTCCGAAACCACACCATTCTATCCTCGCTCTCCGTATGCGGTAGCGAAAATGTACGCCTACTGGATTACGGTAAACTATCGTGAGGCGTATGGGATGTTTGCCTGCAATGGCATCCTGTTCAACCACGAAAGCCCTCTACGTGGCGAAACATTCGTAACGCGTAAGATTACCCGCGGCACAGCGCGTATTGCCATGGGCCTGCAGCAAAAGATATACCTTGGTAACCTGGACGCTCGCCGCGACTGGGGCCATGCCAAGGACTACGTAGAGGCAATGTGGCGTATCCTACAGCAGGACGAGCCTGAGGACTTCGTTATTGCTACCGGAGTAACCACCACAGTCCGTGATTTTGTGAAAATGGCCTTTGCAGAGGTCGGAGTAGAACTGGCTTTTGAGGGCGAAGGCTCTGAGGAAAAAGCCCGCGTAGTCAGCTGCAGCAACCCTGAGTACACGGTAGAAGCAGGCCAGGTGGTAGTTGAGGTAGATCCGACATACTTCCGTCCTACAGAAGTGGAGTTGCTTATCGGAGACCCGACCAAGTCCCAGCAAAAGCTTGGCTGGATACCCAAATACGATTTGCCTGCTTTGGTAAAGGACATGATGCAAGCGGATGTGGCATTGTTCAAGCGTGATGCTTATCTACTCAAAGGCGGCCATAAAGTGTATAACTATCACGAGTAGAACACACCGCCTATATTCAGATTTGAGAAAGTAAAAACCGGCTCAGGCCGGTTTTTTTACGAAGCTATGTACTGATTGACTCTATATAAATAATGGTTTGAATTTGGTATAGCAGATAATATAACATGTGTAAATTAGTTGTTCTGTTGTACTGAAAACGTTACTCATCAATCAATGATTGTTTTGTTCAAGCAGCTAAGAAGCATTATTCTGAGTAATCTGCAGCAGGTGAAAGCTAAAGGATCTTTTGCGCAGAATTTTGCTATTTCTCTTTCAGGGTCGGTTATTGTTACTGCTTTGGGGTTTCTATTGACTCCAGTTATGGCACGCATCTATACGCCGGCAGCATACGGACAATTCGCAGTATTTAATTCTATTATAAGTAACCTGGGGCTACTATCTACCATGGCTTATCCTAATGCCATTCCGCTGCCCAAAACGAAAGATAAAGCCCTTGCCCTGTTGCAGCTGATATTAGTGCTGTCTTTCGGGTATTTTGTTTTATCATCTATTGCCTGTTTAGTATTTGGAAAATGGATAATGGACAGAATGCAGGTAACGGCAATTAGCTATTGGTTCTATAGTATACCAGTAATATTGTTGCTGTTCAACCTGAGTATGGCAATGAATAGTTGGTATACCCGTACCAAGGAATTTAAGACACGCGCTGGGAATGATGTATTAACAAGCGTCGCGGGGCGGCTGTTCACATTAGGATATGGGTTCTTTGTCAGCGGCCAAGTTGCAGGACTTGTTATTGGCGATATTTTCAGCAAAACAACCCTGTTTATAGGGTTGCTGCGTAGCGGTATCTACCGTGAACTAGGGGAGATGCGCCGTAGCTTTTCGTGGAAAGCCATTCGTGCAGTAGCTCGCGAATACCGTGAGTTTCCTCTGTATATGCTGCCAGGTGGCTACATCAACACCTTATCAGCCCAACTGCCTATCTTTTTGCTGACCAGTAGCTTCGGTTCTACAGTTGTAGGGCTTTACTCTTTTTCGGTCTCGCTTCTGGAAATACCTGTAAACCTGATTGGTAATGCTGTAGCTCCTGTTTTCTACCAGAAAGCGTCTGAAACTTATAATGATAACCCAGGTGGTTTGAAGGACATAACGTTGCAGATATTTAATAAGCTCTTATATATCGGCCTTCTGCCTTTTGGTATTATCACAATATATGGGGACGTTATCTTTAAATTTGTATTTGGAGCAAGGTGGGAAATGGCCGGTGTATTTACCGGCTACTTGGGGTATTATTATATATTTAAATTGACTTCACAGTCGACAGCGTCAATATATACCGTTCTTGGTAAACAACGATATATGCTCCTTACTAACGTACTGCTGTTATTGGTGAGGGCTGCTGCGTTAGGTATCGGTATATATATGAAGGACGTAAATACAGGTTTGCTTCTATTCGGTATTGGTAGCTTGGTTGCTGTATTCATGATAGATATGCATATCCTGCATTTATTGAAACTACCGGTAGTACGCATTGGCTTAAGAAGCTTGTTATTGATGGGAGGTACTATTCTTGTCTTAAAACTATCTCGTGTAGCATTTGAGTACTTATCCATTAACGCTTTTTGATCAGTCTGTCAAAACCATTTATGGAAACTACCCCCTTTTTTTCCATCGTCATTCCTACCTACAACCGGGCTGGCTTTATTGCAGACACGCTTCGTTCCGTTTTAGCGCAGACTTTCACGGAACTGGAAATTATCGTGGTTGATGATGGTAGCAAAGATGAGACGGCCACAGTAGTAGAGCGGTTTACGGACCCGCGTGTCCAATACATGCCCAAAGCCAATGGGGAGCGTGGCGCCGCCCGTAATTATGGCTTGGCGCGCGCCCGCGGCGAATACGTACTGTTTCTGGACTCCGACGACCTGTTTCACCCCACCCACCTGGCTACGCTACACGCGAAAATCGTGGAGCTACAGCCCAACTTTATTGCGACGAAGTACGACTTCAACCGGGACGGAGTGCGTGCCGAAAGTGATATGGCTGGGCTGAGCGAGGGGTGGTACGGCCTCGACCTTTTTGTGCGTGGCAATGCGCTGGCCTGCAACATTTGTGTGCGGCGCGAAAACCCAGGGTTACGCCCATTCGAAGAAGACCGCCGTTACGCTGCCGTCGAGGACTGGATGTTTATGCTGGAAAATATGCAGCAGGACCGGGTCTACATCGTGGATGCCGTAACGCTCACTATGAACGACCACGATACCCGCTCCATGCGTTCCGACAATACGGCGCTGGTGCGCAAGTTGCAGTTGGCGCTGGAATGGATGCTGGCCCGCGTTAGGCTAACAGAACTGCAGCAGCGCATCCTCACGGGCCGGGTGTATTACCTTTGTGCCATTCATGCCTACGCCGACAATCACAGACGCGAAGCGCTGCAGTTTGCACAGCAAGCCGCGCCACATCTGCCCGCCAAGCAGGCAGCAGTGCTGCTGGTACGCTGCCTGATTGGGTTGCGAGCCGTAGAATGGCTGAAAAAACTCCGCGCCTGATCCTAATTCTCCGTCCTTTCTCCCGCTATTCTTTGCTCGTATGCGCATTCTGTTTCTGAGTTATTGGGGGCTGGACGACCCGCTTACTATATCAACTGTATTTCCGCACCTCCGGATTTTGCAGCAGCGGTCCGATGTGGAAAGCATTCTGTTGGTAACCATTGAGCGTAATGGGGGGGCACCTGCATTTGAGCCGGCCTTCGAAGCCGGTAAAGTAGTGTACGCGCCTCTGGTATCGGAGCCCGGGCGCAACGTCTTGATTACGAAGACGGATGATTTCCTGCGTTTTCCCAAGCAGCTTGTAACGCTGGCAAGTGAGCACAAGAGCGACTTTATAGTGGCCCGCGGCGCACCAGCCGGTGCCTTAGCCTATTTAGTCTGGAAACAGAACAAGCTGCCTTTCTACGTCGAGTCGTTTGAGCCTCATGCCGATTATATGCTGGAATCTGGTGTGTGGAAGCGTTTCGACCCACGCTACCTGTTTCAACGGTACTGGGAAAGAAAGCAGAAAGAGCTGGCCCGGGGCCTGATGCCAGTAGCTGAAAACTACCGGCAGCAACTTATAGAAGAGGGCGTGCCGGCTGCCAATATCGTGACGGTTCCCTGCTCGGTTGACCTGCAGAGCTTTGGCTTTGATGAGCAGCTACGTGCCCAAACCCGTGCCCGGCTGAATATAGGGGCCGAGGCTCCGGTAGGAATCTACGTAGGCAAGTTCGGCGACATCTACTACGATGCCGAGGCATTCGATCTGTTTCGGGCTGCTGCCAACACATTTGGCCCCGATTTCGTGCTGATTGTGCTCACTCCCAATCCGGTGGCGGAAGTTCAGGCCAAGCTGGCGGCTGTAGGGTTTACAGAAAAGCAGGTGTTTGTGACAAAAGCGCCGCATGCGGAAGTGCCTGGTTATCTGTCAGCTGCTGATTTTGCCTTTGCCACGATCAAGCCCGCTGAATGTCGCCGCTTCTGCTCTCCTATAAAGGTAGGCGAGTACTGGGCCGCTGGCCTGCCCATTCTACTAACCGCAGGTGTCGGCGACGACAGTGATATTATCCAGAAGGAGGGAGGAGGAGCCATATTCGATCTGACCCGGCCAGATACGGTGCCGGCGGCCTTACAGCGGATAGCCGAAGTACTGCAGCAACCCGATTACCGGGCTTCCATTCGTTGTTTAGCCGAGCGTTACCGCAGTGTAGAGCGGGCCCGTGAGGCATACGCGCAGCTACTGCCCTCAGCCGGTTAGCAGCTGATATCTTCACCAGGCAGTCGTATGTCGAAAAAAGTAGCCATCCTGCAGTCCAACTACATTCCCTGGAAAGGCTACTTCGACCTGCTTAACAGCGTCGATGACTTCATCTTTTATGATGAGGTGCAGTACACCAAAAACGACTGGCGCAACCGGAATCGAATCAAAACGGCGCAGGGCGTACAATGGCTGACGATTCCGGTACGGCAGGAGCGGCTGGCCCAGAAAATCAGCGAAACGCGGGTATACAGTCCCGACTGGAGCACCCGCCATTGGCGCACACTGGCACAAAACTATTCCCACGCTCCGTATTTCGAACTGTACCGAAGCCAACTACAGGAGTTGTATTGCGGCCCGAATCCCGAGTTTCTCAGCCAGATAAACCAACGCTTTATTCGTGTGCTGAACGAATTGCTGGGAATCCGGGCGCGCCTGCATTCGGCGGCCGATTTTGCCGTGCACGGTGACCGGACTGCCCGGCTCGTGCAGCTGGTACAGGCCGTTGGGGGCACGGAGTATGTATCTGGTCCGGCGGCGAAGGTGTATCTTGAGGCCGACCGGTTTGCCCAGGCGGGCATCGGCCTGACCTGGATGAGCTACGAAGGATACCCCGAATACCGGCAGCTGCATGGCCCGTTTGCGCACCACGTAAGCGTGCTGGACCTGCTGCTGAACGAAGGACCAGAGGCATCCCGCTACATGCTTTCCTTCTCACGCCAGACCGCCCTATGACACCTGACTATTCGGTGGTAGTGCCCGTGTACCAGGGGCAGGCGACGCTGGCAGTGTTGGCGCAGCGGTTACGGCAGTTCTTCGAGGCCGCAGGGTACTCATTTGAGCTGGTGTTTGTGCACGACCACGGCCCCGACGATTCCTGGCGCGTGATTCAGGAACTGCGGCAGCAACTGGGCCCCGAAGTGGTGCGGGCGGTGCGGCTGGCCCGTAACTTTGGCCAACACAATGCGCTGCTGTGCGGTTTCCGGCAGGCGCGTGGCCGGTTCATTATTACCCTCGACGAAGACCTGCAGCACGACCCGGCCGATATTGCGCTGCTCATCCGGCGGCAGCAGGAAGCGGATTTTGATGTGGTGTACGGCTGCTACGAAGCGCGGCAGCATTCCGGCGCGCGCAACCTGGCCTCGCGGCTCATGCGGCAGCTGCTGCGCTACGGCATTCCCGACCTGCACCCCGACTATTCCCCTTTCCGGTTGCTGAAGGCCAGTGTGGCGCGGCATTGCTTGGAAATGCGCAATTCCTACACCTTCCTGGATGGATACCTGACTTGGATAACGGCGCAGGTAGCCAGCGTGCCCGTGTCGCATGGGCCGCGGGCCACGGGGCAGAGTGCTTATACTCCCCGCAAGCTGCTACGCCACTCGCTCAACATCTTCATCACGTTTTCGGATGCGCCGGTCCGGCTGCTTTCCTACGCGTCGGTGGTGGTGTTTTTGCTTACTACACTGTATTCAGGCTATATTCTGGTGCGTAAGCTGGTATATAATGACCTGCTGCCCGGCTTCGCCTCCCTGATTATTGCCATCGGGTTTGGCGTGGGGTTGCTGCTGCTGGGCATGGGCATCTTGGGCGAGTATATTCACCGAATCAACCTAAAAACCACCCGGCGCCCCAACTTCGTGGAGGTCGAAATTCTGGACTAACTGCCGTATGCCACAGCCTGATTCCCGGATTGCCATCATCGGGGGCGGTGCCCTGGGCCAGCAAATGGCACAGCATCTGCGGCAGCAGGGGAGAAGGGTTGCGGGCTTTTTTGATGACACGCTGCCACGTGGCGCTACGGCTGCTGGCGCAGTGCTAGGGCCCATTGCGGCGGCACCCGACTTGCATGCTGCCGGGGCATTTGACGAGCTGCTCCTCGGTGTCGGCTATCAGCACTTAGAGCAGCGTCAGCAGCTGTTCGAGCAGCTGGCGGCTGCCGGAGTGCCTTTCGGGCAATTTGTGCATCCCAGTGCCTATATTGATGCCAGCGTGCAGCTGGGGCCCGGTACGTTCATCTCACCGGGCTGCGTCCTCGATTTGAATGTGCAGCTGGCGGCCAACGTGCTGCTGTATACGGGGTGTGTCGTTGCCCACGATACCCACATAGGAGCGCACACGCTGCTGGGGCCTGGAGTGCGGTTGGCGGGGCGCGTACAGGTAGGCTCCCGGTGCTTCCTCGGTATTGGCACTACGGTTATCGATTCGCTGGAACTGGGGGCTGACGTACGCACCGGGGGCGGCACCGTGGTGATACAAGATCTGCCGGAACCGGGTACCTACGTGGGAGTGCCGGCCCGGCGCCTGCGGTAGCGGCAGATACTACAAGTCGGGTTCGGGTGCTTCGGGCTGGCACGCAAAGCAGGAGGCATTCTGCTAGCTTTGTGGCTCGCGCCTTACTCCGCCATGCTCCCGTTCAACAAGCCTTACTTCGTCGGAACCGAAACCCGCTACATTGAAGATGCGGTGCGCTCCGGCAAGATTTCCGGCGACGGGACCTACACGCGGCGCTGCGAGGCGTGGTTTGAGCAGCATCTTGGTTCTGCCCGGGCGCTCCTCACCACTTCCTGCACCGATGCACTGGAGCTGGCGGCGCTGCTGCTCGATATTCAGCCCGGCGACGAAGTATTGCTGCCCAGCTTCACGTTTTCCTCCACGGCTAATGCCTTCGTGTTGCGCGGCGCGAAGCTGGTATTTGTGGATTGCGGCCCCACTTCCCCGGCGCTGGATACCGCCGCCCTGGCTGCATTAGTGACGCCCCGCACGCGGGCCATCGTGCCGGTGCACTACGCCGGCACTGCCTGCGACATGGCCACTGTGCTGGGGGTAGCCGGGCAGCATAAGCTGGCAGTGGTTGAAGATGCCGCGCAGGCCATCAGTAGCAGCTACCAGGGCCGGCCGCTGGGTACGCTGGGTGCGCTGGGCGCATTTTCCTTCCATGAAACCAAAAACGTCACGGCAGGCGGGGAGGGCGGTCTGCTCGCCATCAATGATCCTGAGTTAGTGCGCCGGGCGGAAATCCTGCGTGAAAAAGGTACTAACCGGGCAGCTTTCTTCCGGGGCGAAGTTGACAAGTACAGCTGGGTGGATGTTGGTTCTTCTTTTCTGCCGGCAGATATCAATGCGGCGTTTTTGTGGGCGCAGCTGGAGGCGCTGGACTTCATTCAGGCGCAGCGGTGTGCTATCTGGCAGCGCTATCATGAGGGGCTGCAGCCGCTGGCAGCGTTGGGAGTCGAACTGCCCACCGTGCCGGCTTACGCTACCAACAATGGGCATCTGTATTACCTCGTATGCCGCTCACTGGCTGAACGTACGGCCCTCATCACGCACCTCAGAGCGCAGGGTATAGCAGCCATCTTTCACTACCAGCCCCTGCACCGCAGCCCCTACTACGCTTCCCGCCACGACGGCCGCCCGCTTCCCCGTGCCGACCGGTACGCGGATTGTTTGGTTCGGCTACCTTTGTACGTGGAACTGGACGAAGCCGAGCAGCAGCGCATTACGCGTGAGGTGCTGGCTTTCTACCAGCAGTAGCCGCGCCTCTGGCCGGCCACTGCTCCGCCTTATCTACTTCTATGCGCATTCTGTTTCTAGTGCCTTACCCTTCCGGCAAGGCACCCTCCCAACGCTTCCGCTTCGAGCAGTACCTACATTTCCTGACGGAAAAGGGCTGGTCGTACAAGCTGGCACCTTTCCTTTCCGACGATACCTGGGCAATTCTGTACAAGCCGGGGCACATGCTGGCGAAGGCGCTGGGCATACTCGCTGGGTTTGTGCGGCGGTTTTTTCTGCTCTTTACTGTTCCGGCCTACGACTACGTTTTCATCCACCGCGAAGCGTCGCCCATCGGGCCACCGGTATTCGAATGGATTATCGCCAAAGTGCTGAGCAAAAAGATTATCTACGACTTCGATGATGCTATCTGGATAGCCAATACGTCTGCTGCCAACAGCATAGTAGCAGGAGTGAAGTGGCACCATAAGGTTGATAGTATCTGCCGCTGGGCTTATAAGGTTAGCTGCGGAAATGGGTATCTGCGCGACTATGCGGGGCGGTTTAATTCCAATGCCGTCGTTAATCCGACAACGATTGATACTGTGAATCTGCATAACCAAGTGCGGGACCAGCGTGCGCCCGGGCGCCTTGTCATCGGCTGGACAGGCACACACTCTACGCTGAAATACCTAGAGCAGATTGTACCGGTGCTAGCTGAGCTGGAAACTGAATACGACTTCGAGTTTCGGGTAATCTCCAATCAGCCTCCGGGCTTTACCTTGAACTCCCTTAAGTTCCAGCCCTGGCGCAAAGAAACGGAGATACAAGACCTTGCGGGCTTGCACATTGGCCTGATGCCGCTGGAAGATGACCCATGGGCGAAAGGAAAATGTGCCTTTAAAGCGCTGCAGTACATGGCCCTTGGTATTCCTCCGCTGGTTTCCCCAGTCGGTATGAACACGGAAGTGGTACAGCAGGGGCAGAATGGCTATGTCTGCGCTACAGCGGCAGAATGGCGCTCGGCGCTGGAACTGCTTCTGCGCGACCCACATCTACGGATCAGACTTGGAGAGGCCGCTCGTGCCACCATCGTAGACCGGTATTCAGTGCTGGCTAATAAGCAGAATTTCCTGAAACTGTTTTCCTGATTGCTACTCTGTAGCTACGCCGCCGCCGTTATGCGGCGGGCTGGTTTTGCCTGCCTGGCAGCTTCTGCCTGCAGAATGTAGAGCGCTGCCAGGTAAAATGGCATTAGCGGAATTTTATAGCGCACCAATGTGCCAAAATTGCCACTGTTGGTTCCTACGCCAATAGCAAGAATAATAGTAAAGATAAAGCAGAACGATATTATTGGGCGAGATGCAATCAGGCCTATTGTGCGCAAAAAACCCGTGCGGAAAAATATACGCAGGGTGAACACAGTAAACCAGAATGCCTCGAGTGCTGAAAGGAGCATTACAGGGTTGCGCACTTCCCAGAGGAATGGCCGGAAAATAGAGACAAATACAGCCTGTGGTGCCACACTCACAATGCTACTTAGGCTCCCGTCAATATTGCCGATGTTGTAGCCCGAGCCCTCGTCTTTTGTGCGGCTATAAAGGGCTTGCTGGGTGATGCGGGTTCTTTCACCAATTTGGTCGACGTCGAAACGTTCATCGCCTTCCGTCAGCTGAGTAGCTCCGAGTAGCCCTATCAGAGCTCCAAGAACGATGAAGAAGGGCTTGGCCAGCATTCTGACAGTTGCGTTTTTAATTCGCCTGTTGTTTTCATTGAACACCCAAAAAATGGCAGGCGCCAAAAAGGACATCAGAATATACACCTTGACCTCAACAAGTAGATAGGCACCCAGCAGGCCCATTATAGCCGAAAAGAGAATGTTTCGCTTTTCAATCAGGGCATTATAAAAGCCATAGAACACCCAGCCCAACGCCCCGATACACAGCGAGTCCTTCAGAAAGCCCGAACCCCAGAAAAACACTGATGGAAGGAAAAATACGGCAATAGCCAATTGCTTGTAAGCAGCCGGATAAATGCGTGCGAAAGTCATGTACATGACCCACATCCCAGTAAAGCTTATCAGGGCAAAAAATAGGGCTACAACAGAGTACGTATTAAAGCACAGGAGGCCGATAATAGCGCCAATACGAACAACAAAAAACTCCGTGTTGTCGCCAAACCAGAACATACGGCCAGAGTAGCGAATAATTTCCGGGTCGAATTTATCAGTTGCGGTAAGGAGTTTTAAGCCTGTGGAAAATGATTCTCCAAAAGCCTCCTGTATAATGCTGGTATGATGAAAATAATTAAAAGTGTCGCCGCCACCGTAATAAAACTGGTAGATTAATCCTAGGGCAATTGCCCCAGCAAACTTGAGGCTAAGAGCAGGAATAAAGTACTGGCGTGTATAAATGTTGGTAACCCGTGGGCGCACAGCAAAAGCCAGCGCATAAAACAGCCCTAGATAGAAAGGAGTCAGGAATAGATCCTTCAGTTCCATAGGCGGTTTCTTACTTCTTGTTCTTCTTCAGAAATGCCTTCGCCTCCCGTGCCTGGTCGGATTTGCTGTCGGCTATATCGCGCACAACAGTGTAGTAGCGGCGGGCAGTTCCTAAGTCCTTTTCCTTCTCGGCAATGCGGGCCAGGTTGTAGTTGGCGTGCAGGTAGAAGCCGCCCTTGGTTTCGTTAGTACTTTCGGCAAAAACGATGCAGCGCTGATAATAATCCTTGGCCTTGGTCAGGTCCTTATAGCGGTTCTGCATCAGCCAGCCCAGGAAATAGGTGGCGTAGCGCCCGCTGATACCTTCGTAGCCGGGCATACCCTGGTTGAGCTTAGTCAGAATTTCCTGGCTCACCCGCTCACTCTCCCGGAACTCGCCCATATTGAAGCACAACAGCGCGTAGAAACGCTGGAAGTAGCCATTATCGGGGTACGATTTGGCCAGGCTCCGCGCAATTGGCATGGCAGCCTCCGGGTTGTTTTCCTCGTTGTTGAGAATGCGCATCAGAAACACTTTGGCTTCCGGGCCCACGTAAAAGCCGTTGTCCGCTACGTTGCGCAGCTGCTGCAGGCCTAATTGCTTGTTGCCCTTCGGGAAAAGCAGCAGCACCGGTTTCAGCAGCGGATAATTGTCCGGAATCCAGACGGCGTAATAATTAAACAGAGCCTGGCCAAACAGGAATTCCGGGCTTAATCCGTTGGCTTCCTTGCTGATTTCCAAGTATTTGAGGGCGCGCTTGGCGCTTACCGTAGCTTTAGGCCAGTTGCTGCGTTCGGCATTTAGGCGGCCATCAAATCCATAGGCCGCGGCCAAAAAAAAGCAGGCTTCGTAGTTTTTGCTATCCGCGCTGTACAGGGCCTCGGCCTTCGTGATGGACGAATCCATGTAGGCGAAGAAAAGCTTGTCGTACTGCTTGGTCTTGATGTTTGTCGGGACGATTTTCCACCACTGGCTCAAACCCAGCAGGAAGTAGGGCATGGGGTGGTTGGGGTAGCGGCGGCGCAACGACCGGAACTGCTTCTCGGCTTTCTCATAGCGGCAGTTGTAGAGGTTCTGCACCGCGCCCTCCAGTTCCGTCTGAATATCCTTGTCAAGCAGCAGCCAGCCTTTGGTGTCTACTGCGTTGGGCAGCACGTCCACATTCTCGGTTTCGATAGTGCGGATAGGGGTACGAGCAGTATCAGGCCGCTGGGCTTGTGCCAGGAAAGGCAACAGGGTCAGCAACAGGATAAATCGGAGTCGGAGGATCATAGATACGTTTGCTTGCGGGTGCGGCCGGATTCTACTTTCCTACGCACCGCCCAACGGAAAGGCTAAAGTATGACTTTTATCCTAGTTTTGGACAAATAATAGGTGATTCATGGAGCTTTTACACACCCTTTGCCGTATACCGGCCCCTGCTGGAAACGAAGCCACACTTACTCAGTTTCTGCTAAAGCACATCCGTACTGAAAGTCCCACTTGGCGTACAATGCCAGCTGTTCTGGCAGGTGAAGAATGGCAGGATTGCATTATTCTGATTTTTGGCGCCCCGCGCACAGCTGTATTTGCCCACTTGGATAGCATCGGTTTCACGGTGCGCTATGGCCGGCAACTGGTCCGGATTGGCGGGCCCGTACTGGAAACCGGCACCCGGCTAGTGGGCCATGATTCGCAGGGAGCCATTGAGTGCACGCTTGTCATTGACGAGGAAACCGGGCAACCCACATATGAGTTCACCCGCGACATTGACCGGGGCACCGAACTCACCTTTCAGTGCGACTTCCGCGAAACGGAAACTACGGTGCAAAGTTGCTACCTCGACAACCGCTTGGGCGTCTGGAACGCGCTGCGCCTCTGCGAAACGCTGGAAAACGGCATAGTGGTCTTCAGCTGCTGGGAAGAGCACGGCGGTGGGGCCGTGGCGTATCTGGCCAAATACATCTATGAAACGTACGGCGTACGGCAGGCCCTGATTTCGGATATTACCTGGGTGACGGAAGGCGTGCACGCAGGCCAAGGCGTGGCCATTTCCCTGCGCGACTCCCTAATTCCGCGGCGCAGCTACGTGGAGCGAATCCGGCGCATTGCTGAGGCTGCCGGTATTCCGCATCAATTGGAAGTAGAGGGCAGCGGCGGCTCCGACGCCAAAGAGCTGCAGCACGGCGCCCAGCCCTGGGACTGGTGCTTTGTAGGCGCTCCGGAAGATAACGTGCACTCACCCGACGAAATAGTAGATAAGCGCGACATCGAAAGCATGCTGGCCTTGTATCAGGAGCTGATGCGGCAACTATAACGAGCCGGACTGCAAAGCCGAAACATACTGCCAAGAGCCGCTTCCGGAATGCTGGGGCGGCTCTTTTGCATGGTCAAATAGGGAAAACAGGATGTAGCTGGCTGCCAGTGCAAAGAAACGTGCCGGGAATTGACAGTAGCAGGTTGAGGATTAGGCAATAAATTCTATTTTACCCGCCCAAATGCCTTATTCCCAACCTAACTCCCATCTTTTTCCACCGTTCTATGATGAATGTTCTTTACGCAGTGCCCGCGCTGGGCGTGCTGGCGTTGGTCTACACTTGGGTCCGTTCGGGCTGGGTGAGCCGCCAGGACCCCGGCGACGACCGAATGCGCACCATTGCCAGCTACATTGCCGACGGCGCTATTGCCTTTCTGAGAGCTGAATACAAAGTGCTGGCCATCTTCGGCCTGATTGCCTCGGCCTTCCTGTTCTACCTGGGCAGTACCGGCGAAAAATCCAGCCCGGTCATCGTCATTGCCTTCATGATCGGCGCCATTTTCTCGGCGTTGGCGGGCTATATCGGGATGAAGATTGCCACCAAAGCCAACGTGCGCACGGCCCAGGCTGCCCGCACCAGCCTGAGCCAGGCCCTGAGCGTATCGTTTTCGGGTGGCTCGGTGATGGGCATGGGCGTAGCGGGCCTGGCCGTGCTGGGCCTGGGCTCGTTGTTCATTGCCTTTTACCAGATGTTTGTGGTGAGCAGAGGCGGGGGGGCTAACGGCATCGAAATGGAAACTGCCCTCGAAGTGCTGACCGGCTTCTCGCTGGGCGCTGAAAGCATTGCGCTGTTTGCCCGAGTAGGAGGCGGCATCTACACCAAAGCAGCCGACGTTGGCGCTGACCTCGTAGGCAAAGTAGAAGCCGGCATCCCGGAAGACGACCCCCGCAACCCCGCTACCATCGCCGACAACGTGGGCGACAACGTAGGCGACGTAGCCGGTATGGGCGCCGACTTGTTCGGCTCCTACGTGGCTACTATTCTGGCTACAATGGTGCTGGGCCGCGAAGTGGTGGCCCGCGGCGACGATTTTCAGGGACTTTCGCCCATTCTACTGCCCATGGTTATTGCCGGTATGGGCATCATTGCCTCCCTTATCGGAATTCTGTGCGTGCGGGTGAAGGAAGGCGGTAACGTGCAAAGTGCTCTGAATCTGGGTAACTACGTGTCAGTCATTGTGTCCGGCATTGCCTCCTACTTCATCATCCGCTGGATGTTGCCGGCCGAGCCGCTGGTTATTCGCGGCATCACCTTCGATTCGATGGATGTGTTTCAGGCCGTAGTGGTCGGGCTGATTGTGGGCACGCTGATGAGCATCATCACGGAGTACTACACGGCTATGGGTAAGCGCCCGGTGCTGAGCATCGTGCGCCAGAGTTCCACCGGCCACGCTACTACCGTTATCGGTGGGCTGGCCGTAGGCATGGAGTCCACGGTGCTCCCGATTCTGGTGCTGGCGGCCGGCATTGTGCTGAGCTTTGAGTGCGCCGGCCTCTACGGGGTGGCTATTGCGGCGGCCGGCATGATGGCCACCACCGCCATGCAGCTCGCCATTGATGCGTTTGGCCCCATTGCCGACAACGCCGGCGGTATTGCCGAAATGAGCGAGCTGCCCAAGGAAGTGCGCGAACGGACCGACATTCTGGACGCTGTAGGCAACACCACGGCCGCTACCGGCAAGGGTTTCGCCATTGCTTCGGCCGCACTTACCTCGCTGGCGCTGTTTGCCGCCTTCATGGGCACCGCCAACATCAACAGCATCGACATTAGCAATGCCCGCGTGCTGGCCGGGCTGTTCGTGGGCGCTATGATTCCGTTCATCTTCTCGGCCCTGGCTATTTCGGCAGTAGGGCGGGCGGCTATGGCTATGGTGCAGGAAGTGCGTCGGCAGTTCCGCGAGATACCCGGCATTATGGAAGGCACCGGCCGCCCCGAGTATGAGAAATGCGTGGCCATTTCCACCCAGGCCGCCATCCGCGAAATGATGCTGCCGGGCGCCATTGCCCTCATTGTGCCCGTTATTGTCGGCTTCGCCTTCGGGCCCGAAGTGCTAGGTGGCACGCTGGCCGGCGTGACCGTGAGCGGCGTGCTGATGGCCATGTTCCAGAGCAACGCCGGTGGCGCCTGGGACAACGCCAAAAAGTCGTTCGAGAAAGGCGTGATGATTGACGGCAAAATGGAGTACAAAGGCTCCGACGCCCACAAAGCCTCCGTCACCGGCGACACCGTGGGGGACCCGTTCAAGGACACATCCGGCCCGAGCATGAACATTCTCATCAAGCTGATGAGCATCGTGTCGCTGGTAATTGCGCCCCACATTGCGGCCCCGGAGCGCGGCGTAGCTCCAGTAGACTTGCACCCCCGTGTAGAGCTGGATGCCCGCCCAAAAGTGCGCTTTGCTGATGTAACCGACCACGCCGCCGAGGCCGTGTTCATGCTGCTGCGCAACCGCTAGCTGCTGCACCCAAATGGCTTGTAGTCAGCGGCCGAATAGCGCCGCGGGCGAGCAGGCAAAACCAGGCAAGCCGCCTTCCTGCACCGGGGGGGCGGCTTTTTCTGTTACCTTTGCCCGCCCGCTCACCCACGGCCCAACCCAATTCGGATGAACCCGGACTATATTTCCCTGCACGGCAAGCAGTTCGAGCCGTATCTGTCGGCGCAAGAGCTGTCGGCCAGCATCCAGCAGGTGGCTGACCGCCTCAACCAGGAGTATGCTGGCAAACAGCCCCTTCTGGTGGCCGTCCTGAACGGCTCGTTCATGTTCGCCGCCGACCTGATGAAGGCGCTGCAAATTCCCTGCGAAATCACCTTTATCCGGGTGGCTTCCTACCAGGGCACCAGCAGCACCGGCACCGTTCAGGAGGTCCTCGGCCTCACCGAAGAGCTGCAAGGCCGCCACGTCATCATCGTGGAAGACATTGTGGATACCGGCCACACCATGCGCATGCTCCTCGACACGCTGGGAGCCAGTCAGCCCGCCTCGCTGGAAGTAGCCACGCTGTTTCTCAAGCCCGAGTGCCTGCAGCACGAGCTGCCTATTCGCTACATCGGGCTCAGTATTCCCAATGATTTTATCGTTGGGTATGGGCTTGATTTTGATGGCTTAGGCCGCAACTACCCCGACGTTTACAAAGCAGTATAGGAATTGTGCTTCCGGCGGCGGCAGCTAAAACCCGCCCGCACCCGTAGAGGCTTTCCCATTCGTTGCTTATCTTTCCAGAACCCCACTCCTTTTTATTCCCCGCGTAACACTTCGCTACTCATGCTGAATCTCGTGCTCTTCGGCCCGCCCGGCGCCGGCAAAGGAACGCAAAGCCAGAAGCTGATTGCCCGCTACAATCTGGTGCACCTCTCTACCGGCGACCTGCTCCGCGCCCAGATTGCTCAGGGCACTGAACTGGGGCTGCGCGCCAAAAAGCTCATGGATGAAGGCCTGCTCGTGCCCGATGAAGTAGTGATTGGCATGATTGGCTCCGCCCTGAAAGACAACAAGCAGGCGGCCGGCTTCATCTTCGACGGATTCCCGCGCACTGTACCGCAGGCCGAAAGCCTCGACCGGCTGCTGGCCGAGCACGAAACCAAGGTGTCGTGCATGGTGGCGCTGGAAGTGGCCGAGGAAGAGCTGGTGAAGCGCCTGCTGGAGCGCGGCAAAACCTCCGGCCGCCCCGACGACCAGAACGAAGACAAGATCCGCAAGCGCGTGACGGTGTACAACACCGAAACCGCCCAGGTAGCCGGCTACTACGCCCAGCAGCAGAAATTTCACGCCCTGAACGGCATTGGCGCCATCGAAGACATTTTCGGCCAGATCTGCGGCATCCTAGACCAGCACGCGGCGGCAGCGCCCGCCAGCAGCAAGCAGGCAACCGACGAAGTAAAAGCGTAACTTTGCCGCTGCTACCCGCATGGGTAGTGGCAGAACCATCTGTCATCCTGAGCGAAGCGAAGGATCTTATCCCATCTGAGCGAGTCGTCACCACGATTATCGTTCAACCGGCATAAGGTCCTTCGCTTCGCTCAGGATGACAGCTGTTTTTCAGACAAATCACTTTGCAGGCTGAACAAGGAAGCACACCGGCTTCTGACTTCTAGCTTCTAAATTCTAACTTCTCAGAAGTGGCTTCCAATAATTTCATCGACTACGTCAAAATCAACTGCCGCTCGGGCAAGGGTGGGGCGGGCTCGCACCATTTCTTCCGGGCCAAAGGCTTGCCCAACGGCGGCCCCGACGGCGGCGACGGTGGCCGGGGCGGCCACATCATCCTGGAAGGCAACTCCCAGCTCTGGACGCTGCTACACCTGCAGTACCAGAAGCACCTGATTGCCAAGCCCGGCGAAGGCGGGGGCGAAAACCTGCGCAGCGGCGCGCAGGGCGAAGATATTATCATCCAGGTGCCCCTCGGCACGGTAGCGCGCGATGCGGAAACCGGCGAGAAAAAGCTGGAAATCACCGAGCATGGCCAGCGCCTCATCCTGACGCCCGGCGGCCGCGGCGGCCTCGGCAACGACCATTTCAAATCGGCGACCAACCAGGCCCCGAGCTACGCCCAGCCCGGCGAGCCCGGCATTGATGAGTGGGTGATTCTGGAGCTGAAGCTGCTGGCCGACGTGGGCCTGGTAGGCTTCCCCAACGCCGGCAAAAGCACGCTGCTGTCGGTCGTATCCGCCGCTAAGCCCAAGATTGCCGACTACGCCTTCACGACCCTCACGCCCAATCTGGGTGTGGTGGCATACCGCGACTACAAGTCCTTCGTGATGGCCGACATTCCGGGCATTATTGAGGGCGCGGCCGAAGGGCGGGGGCTGGGCCACCGCTTCCTGCGCCACGTAGAGCGCAACTCCATTCTGCTGTTCATGATCAGCTGTGACTCGCCGGATATCAACGGCGAATACGAGGTGCTGCTGAGCGAGTTGGAGCAGTTCAACCCGGAGCTGCTGGACAAACAGCGCCTGCTGGCCATCACCAAGTCCGACATGCTGGACGAGGAGCTGGAAGCCGAAATCCGGGAAACGCTGCCCACCGACCTGCCCACGGTCTTTATTTCCAGCCTGGCCAATAAGAACATCCAGAAGCTGAAAGACCTGATCTGGGAGGCGCTGCAGAAAGTGCGCCGGGATGCTCCGGAGTCTGCCCGCGCCGGCTACCTAGCCGAAGACGACGAGCCGGAAAACCAGGACGAGCAGGCGTCATAGCTTGAGCAGGGCGGCCCGAAGGCGTGGCCGCCGCATCTTCACCTCAGACGCCGCGGTGCTGCTTTGCGTCAGGGCGTCTGAACTAACTGCTTAGGTTCTGCGGTTTCCGTGCCACAATGGCAGCCGGTGGCGCTTTGGCAAACTCCTTGTAATCCGCAAAGGCTCTATGTCTTCCCGATTCAACCCATTCCGACGATTTCAAGCGAAAATGGCTGACGATAAAAACACCCAACCCGCCGACGACACGCAACTCGACCAGAACGGTGCTCCCGCTGACCACGTGGCCGGCGAGCTGACCGAAGAGCCCACTGCCCCCGAAATCGGGGAAGTAGAAGGTTCGGAAGGCGCTCCGCACGCAACCGGCTCGAAAACCGATGCCGAGCTGGCCGATCTGAAAGACAAGTACCTGCGCCTGGCCGCGGAGTTTGAGAACTACAAGCGCCGCACCACCAAGGAGCGCGCCGACCTGTTCAAGAGCGCCAACCAGGAGCTGATGGTCGCGCTGTTGCCTGTGCTCGACGACTTCGACCGGGCCCGCCACCACACCAAGGACACCGAGGATGCCAACACCGTGCGGGAAAGCATCGACATCATCTACAACAAGCTCCAGAAAACCCTGAACCAAAAGGGCCTGGCCCCGATGGAAGCCAAGGGCGGCGCTTTCGACCCCGACCTGCACGAGGCCATCACCCAGATTCCGGCCCCGTCGGAAGAGCTGAAAGGCAAAATCGTGGACGAAGTGGAGAAAGGCTACTACCTCGGCGACAAGGTAATCCGCCACGCGAAGGTGGTGCTGGGCGCTTAGTATTGAGTAATAGGTATTGAGTAGCAAGACGCTGTTCGCTGAAAGCTGCCCGATACTTGTCTCAATACACAATACTTATTACTCACTACTGCAATGGCAACGAAGCGAGATTATTACGAGGTGCTGGGCGTGGCCAAAAACGCTTCGGGCGACGAGATAAAGAAGGCGTACCGCAAGGTGGCCATCAAATATCACCCCGATAAAAACCCCGACGACCCATCGGCCGAAGACAAGTTCAAGGAAGCCGCGGAGGCCTACGAAGTGCTGTCGGACGCCAACAAGAAGGCCCGCTACGACCAATATGGCCACCAGGGCATGGGCGGCAACGGCGGCGGCCCGAACATGGAGGACATTTTCTCGCAGTTCGGCGACATCTTCGGGGGCGGCGGCTTCGAGGGCTTCTTCGGGGGCGGCGGGCGCGGCCAGGGTGGCCGGCGCGTGCGCAAGGGTTCCAACCTGCGCATCAAGCTCAAGCTGGACCTGGAGGAAGTAGCTAACGGCGTCGAGAAGAAAATCAAGGTGAAGCGCTACGTGGCCTGCAACACCTGCTCGGGCACTGGCGCCAAAAACGGCACCGACCTCAAAACCTGCGGCACCTGCAACGGCCAGGGCCAGGTGAAGCGCGTGGTGAACACCATGCTCGGCCAGATGGTAAGCGCCTCTACCTGCCCCACCTGCGAAGGCGAAGGCAAAGTGGTAACCAGCAAGTGCGACGTGTGCCACGGCGACGGCCGCCAGCTGCACGAGGAAGTTATTCCGATCAACATCCCGGCCGGGGTGGCCGAGGGCATGCAGCTGAGCATGAACGGCAAAGGCAACTACCCCGAGCGGGGCGGCGTGCCCGGCGACCTGCTCATTCAGATTGAGGAGGAGCCGCACGAGCAGCTCAAGCGCGACGGCAACAACATCATGTTCGAGCAGTACATCTCGTTCGTGGATGCCGCGCTGGGCGCCAGTATCGAGGTGCCGACCATCGAGGGCAAGGTAAAAATCAAGGTGGACCCCGGCACGCAGCCCGGCAAAATCCTGCGCCTGCGCGGCAAAGGCATTAAGGACATCAACGGCTACGGCCGCGGCGACCAACTCATTCACCTCAGCGTCTGGACACCCAAAAACGTGACCAGCGAGGAGCGTGAGCTGCTGGAAAAGCTGCGCGACGCCCGCAATTTCACGCCCAACCCCGGCAAAAACGAGAAAGGCTTCTTCGAGAAAGTGAAGGAGTACTTCCAGTAAGAACCGGCGCAAAACCGCTGGCACACCAGATGAACTGCCCGCTTTCCTGTCTCAGGAAAGCGGGCGGTTCTGTTTGCGGCCTGTCCATACGATTCGGTAGCTTATTCTTTCATTTCTAAAAATATGCTACAAACGGGTGTAGCATATTTTTAGAAATGAAAGAATAAGCTACGAACAGATAGTAGCTGCCGGACCCTGAAAAAATATGTGCGGGCGGCTGTAATGCCGGGCGGGAAGCGCCGATATATTCTGCAAACTTCCCCGCCACATGTCTGCCGCTTCTCTCTCATCGGACTTCCTCGCCACCCTGAACCAGTTTCAGCCCCTGCTGCGCCGGGTGGCCCGCATGTACTGCCCCGATGCCGACGACCAGCAGGACCTCTACCAGGAGATAGTGCTGCAGCTGTGGCGGGCGTGGCCGCAGTACCAGCCCGGCGCGGCCAAGCTCAGCACCTGGCTCTACCGGGTGGCCCTGAACGTAGCCATCAGCAACCTGCGCCAGCGCACCCGCCACCCCACGCCCGAGCGGCTGGGCCCGGCGCTGCCCGAAGTGGCTCTGCCGCCCGATACCGGCCCCGATGCCGACGACCTGGCCGAGCTCTACCGGGCCATTAAGCGGCTTTCGGATGTGGAAAAGGCTTTCGTGCTGCTGTACCTGGAAGAGCGCACCTACGAGGAAATGGCCGACATCCTCGGCATCACCCAGAACAATGTGCGCGTGAAAATGCACCGCGTGCAGGACAAGCTTCGCCAACTGCTAACCCAACCCGCCTGATGGAACTCGATGATCTTCGCCGCCGCTGGCAGCAGCAACCAACTGAACCCACTCAATCTTCCCTAACCGAACAAAAACTCCGTACCATGCTTACTTCCTCCGCCTCCACAAGTCCGCTGCTCCGCCTGAAAAAGAATGCCTCCCTGGAGCTCCGCTGGGTGATAGCCGCCTTTGCCGTGAGCGGCTTCAATGCCCTGTTTTTTGCCCGCAACTCCACTAATCTGCAGCTGTTTGTGCTGGCCGTCATGGCGCTGCTGGTGCTGGTGGGCGGCATTGTGTATCAGCGGCTGCGGGTGCTGCGCGAAATGGAGCAGCAGCACGACAACCTGGTTCAGTCTCTGAAAGGCCGTATCACCCGGTTTCGCCGCCTGATGCGGTTGCACGATTACGTGGGCGTGATGGGCCTGATACTGCTGGTGCTGGCGGCGCTGCTGGTGCGGCAGGCCGACCTGCTGCAGTACCTCAGCCCCGCCAACCCCGACCAGGGCCGGCACCTGCTGATTGTGGGCGTGGGGGCGGTAGCCGTGCTGGCGCTGCTCTATGCCGCGTATGCCGTGGGCAAAATGGAGCACCAGCGCCGCTACGGCCAGCACCTTGACCGGCTGGAAGCGGCCCTGCGGGAGCTGCAGGAAACGGGCCGCCCCGAGTAGAGGCCCTGCAGTTCAGCCGGTAGTTATTCCCGTTCGGCCCTAGTAGCTTGCAGCTTGGGGAAGATTTCGGTGACTTGTTTATGCGGTTCCTGTAATATTACGCCACGACCACTCCTTCCTCCCATGACTCCCATTCTCCAAGCCATCAACGTGCGCAAAGCCTACGCCGCGCACGTTGCCCTCGACGACGTGAGCCTCGACATTCCGGAACGCAGCATTTTCGGACTGCTGGGCCCCAACGGCGCCGGCAAAACCTCGCTCATCCGCATTATCACGCAGATAACGGCCGCCGATGAGGGCGAAATCCGGGTGCGGGGCCAGAAGCTGCATCCCGGCCACATTGCCGATATCGGCTATCTGCCCGAAGAGCGCGGCCTCTACAAGAAGATGAAAGTAGGGGAGCAGTTGCTGTACCTGGCCCGGCTGCGCGGCCTGAGCCGCCCCGATGCCACCCAGCGCATCAAAGGCTGGCTGGAGCGCCTCGACCTGAAGCCCTGGGCCGAGAAAAACGTGGAAGACCTGAGCAAAGGCATGCAGCAGAAGGTGCAGTTTGTGGCCACCGTGCTGCACGAGCCCAGCATCATCATTCTGGATGAGCCGTTTTCGGGCTTTGACCCCATCAACGCCAACCTCATCAAAGACGAGATTCTGGCCCTGCGCGACAAAGGCGCTACCATTATCTTCAGCACGCACCGCATGGAATCGGTGGAGGAGCTCTGCGACAATATTGCCCTCATCAACCGCAGCCACAAGGTGCTCGACGGCTCCGTGCGCGACATCAAAAACACATTCCGCTCGCAGACCTACGAAGTGGAAGGCCGCGGCCGGCTGATGGTGACGCACCCCGATTTTGAGGTGCTGGAACACAA
Organism: Hymenobacter psychrotolerans DSM 18569; assembly: GCF_900142395.1. Taxonomy (GTDB): domain Bacteria; phylum Bacteroidota; class Bacteroidia; order Cytophagales; family Hymenobacteraceae; genus Hymenobacter; species Hymenobacter psychrotolerans. The sequence continues at coordinate 50,743 of NZ_FRAS01000016.1, forward strand.
GGACCGCGAAAACGGCCACTTCTACGATGTTATCCGACTGCACGCCGGCACCTCGCCCAACGACTTGCTGCGCTACCTCATCGGCAACGTGGAGGTGCACGCTTTCCGGGAGCTGATTCCGAGCATCAACGACATTTTCATCCGGCGCGTGCAGGAAACCATGCCCGAAAGCCTGCTCGAAACCACGCCGGCCTAACGCAACCGACTTTATTGCCCACGACTACTCTTCCCTCTCATGGATAAAATCTGGCTGATAGTGCAGCGCGAGTACCTGACCCGGGTACGCAAAAAGAGCTTTCTGATTATGTCGTTGCTGGCCCCGCTGCTGCTGGCCGGCAGCATGGTGGGCATTGCCATGCTCTCTAGTTCCTCGAAAACCGATGTGGTGGCCGTGCGCGACGAAAGCGGCCAGCAAATGCTGACGCGCCTGGCCGCTACCGAGGACTTGAAATTTGTGCCCGCCACCGGCAATTCGCTGGCTGCCGCCACCGAGGCGTTCCGCAAGGACAAAGCCAGGCAGGATGCCCTGCTGTATTTCCCGCCCAACTTCACGCTCGATAGTGCTGCGGGCGTGCAGCTGCTGGCCAACGGCAACGTGAGCCTGAAGCGGCAGAACGCCATCAGGAAGGCCGTAAACAAAACGGTAGGCGACCTGAAGCTGAGCCGCTCCGGCCTCAACCAGAGTACCATCGACAACCTGAAGGCCAACGTGGAGCTGAGCGCCGTGGACCTGACCCAGGAAGGCGGCCGCAAAAACAATGTGGGCGCCACCACCGGCGCCGCCTATCTGCTCTCGATTCTGGTGTACATGTTCATCTTCATCTATGGCGTGCAGGTGATGCGCGGCGTAAGCGAAGAGAAGTCCAACCGGATTATGGAGGTGATGCTCTCCTCGGTGAAGCCGTTTCAGCTGATGATGGGCAAGATTCTGGGCATTGCGGCCGTGGTGTTCACGCAGTTTGCGCTGTGGGCTGTGCTGTCGTGGGGCCTGACCAGCATAGCGGCGCCGCTGCTCACCGACTCGGCCCGGAAGTCGCCGCCGGTGGCGGCTGCGGCCGGCGTGCAGGAAGCTGCCGCTGCCCGCGAAACCCCGGCCGCCGATGCACCGGCCACGGCTTCGGCTACCGCGGCGCCCGCTGCTGACAGCAGCCCGCTGGCTTTCCTCGATGGATTGCCCATTGCCAGCATCATTGGTGGTTTCCTGTTCTTCTTCCTGGGTGGCTACCTGCTCTATTCGTCGCTGTTTGCCGCCATCGGGGCCGCCGTCGACGACCAGACCGACGCCCAGCAGTTCATGTTCCCGGTTACGGTGCCGCTCATTCTGAGCTACATCGTCAGCATCAACGTCATCATCAACGGCGACCCGAACGGCCCGCTGGCCTTCTGGCTCTCGATGGTGCCACTCACTTCGCCCATTGCCATGGTGATGCGCCTGCCCTTCGGGGTGCCGATGTGGCAGCTGCTGCTGTCGGGCGTGATTCTGGTGGCCGGTTTCATATTTACAACCTGGCTGGCCGCTCGTATCTACCGCGTGGGCGTGCTCATGTACGGCAAGAAAATCACCTATGGCGAGCTGTCGAAGTGGATGTTCTATAAAGGCTAACCCGTTCGTTCAGCCGCTGAGCAAAGCAGGCCCCGGTAGTTGCGACGTAGCAGCTGCCGGGGCTTTCTGCTACCTTGCGGCCCGCCTCACCCGCTCCCGACAATGACGCCAAAACTGCTGCTGCTCCCGTTGCTGCTTGTGCTGATGAGCTTCACGCTGAAAGCCGACGACAAGCCCGCCTACCGCCTGTTTACGGCCACCGGCAAAGCCACCAGCTACGACAAGATGCTGAAAGAGCTGGCCGCCGCCGATGTCGTATTCTTCGGGGAGCAGCACAACGACCCCATTGCGCACTGGCTGGAGCTACAGCTTGCCAAGGACCTGCTGCGCCTGAAACAGGGCCAACTGGTGCTGGGGCTGGAAATGTTTGAGCGCGACGTGCAGCCGTTGGTAGACCAGTACACCACCGGCGAGCTGGACGACAAGGCGTTTGAGGAGCAGAGCCGCCCCTGGCCCAACTACGCCACCGACTACAAACCGCTGCTGCAGCTGGCCCGGCAGCAGAAGTTCCGGGTGGTGGGCACCAACGTGCCGCGCCGCTACGCCTCGCAGGTTGCGAAAGGCAGCCTTGCGGCCCTGGAGGCGCTGCCCGCCTCAGAAAAGGCCTGGATGGCGCCCTTGCCGCTGACCGTGGATTTCGAGCTGCCCGGCTACAAAAACATGGCGAAAATGTTTGGTGGGGATGCCGCCCACGCGGCCGGCGTGCAGAACATCATTCAGGCGCAGGCCCTGAAAGATGCCACCATGGCCCACTTCCTGCACCAGGCCCGCCCCGAAGGCCACCTGCTGCTCCACCTCAACGGCGCCTACCACTCCGACAACCACGACGGTATCCTGGCCTATCAGCGGCAGCAAAACCCGAAACTGAAGGTGCTCACCATCAGCACGGTTTCGCAGGAGCAACTGGGCAAGCTGGAAAAGGAGCACGAGCGGAAAGCCGATTTCGTGCTCGTAGTACCCCAGGACATGACCAAAACGTATTAGCAGTTCTTCGCCTACTTCCCCCGCCATGATTTCCACCCAAGACCTCACCGCGCTGCCCGATATGGCCACACTGCAACGCCTCTGCCAGTCGTTGGCCGTGCTGGATGCCATCAACTCGCAGGACCCCGAATTTCGCTATTACACCTACAACCCCAATTGGGACCTGGGCGAGGCGCTATTTGAGATGAGCGACGGGGAAGGGGACCAGATGCTGGTGCTGTTCCGGCCCGAAGGCTGCTGCATCAGCGGCTACCTCTCCGAGTACGAGCAGCCCGACAAAGCCCAGGTGACGCGCGGCCTGCCGGAGGCGTTTGACGAGTTCATGTTCGGGGAGCCGGTCAGCTCTATCGGCACGACGTTTTGCCTGTGGTACACGCCCGCGCACGGCTGGCAGACCGGCGTGGTGGAAAGCGAAGACGACGGCTCCGAAGAGCTGCTGTACATCTTCGACAACAACCCCGAAACCTACGCCGACTGGGCCAACGAGTACTTCATCGACGAAACCGACCGGGACCCAATAGACACCGAAGCAGTGGCCCGCATCTACCAACACGAGCCGCTCACCAAAGCCCTGGTGCAGGACCTGATTGACCCGCTCGAAGACTGGTCCCAGCTGGAGGCCGACCTGCAGGAAATCGGCTACCCGTACAGCTTCGGGTAGCGTCAGGGCAGGTAGTTGCGCGCCAGCCGCGCGAAGTCGGCTACCTGCTGTTGCTGCCATTGCGCATCGTGGCCTAGCTCCTGAGCCAGCAGCGCCGCTACCGTCGGGGCCATCCGAATGGCGGCGCGGGCATCCAGGAACAGCACCCGAACCCGGCGCGCCAGCACGTCTTCCACCGTGCGGGCCATTTCGTAGCGTACCGCCCACACTACTTCGGCCAGCACAAATTCCAGCGCCGCGTCCAGCTTTTCGCCGAGTGCGGGCTCGTCTGTGATGAGCTGCTGCAGCGCGGGCAGGTCGGTGCCGTACACATACAGGTGGCTGCTACGGTCGGGCGTGGGCTGCGCGCCGTGAATGGGCATGGTGGCCGTCTGGCTGGTGGCGGGGGGCAGCTTGCCCAGGGCAATGGCCTTGTCAATAGTATCCTGGCCCATGCGGCGGTAGGTGGTCCACTTGCCCCCGGTGATGGTAATCAGGCCCGAAGCCGACACCAGGAGTTTGTGGCTGCGGGAAATTTCCCTGGTTTTTTCTGAGCCGTGCTGGGGGGCTGCCAGAGGCCGCAGGCCTGCGAAAATGCTCAGAGCGTCGCGCCGCTTCGGAGTCCGGGTCAGATACTGGCCGGCAGTGCGCAGAATAAACTCTATTTCTTCATCCAGCGCCAGCGGCTCCTGGCTGTGCGCCGGCAGCGGCGTGTCGGTGGTGCCCAGCACCACGCGGCCGTGCCAGGGCACCGCAAACAGCACGCGGCCATCTTCCGTCTTGGGAATCATCAGGGCATCCTCGCCCGGCAAAAACGACCGGTCCACAACGATATGCACGCCCTGACTCGGTCGTACCAGGTTAGGAGCATCGGGCTGGTCGAGCTGCAGAATATCGTCTACGAATACGCCGGTGGCGTTTATCACGGCTTTGGCCCGCACTTCGTAGGTAATGCCGGTTTCGGCGTCAGTGGCTTTCACGCCTCGTAGTTGGCCGTCGGCGTCTTTCAGCAGGCCCGTTACGGGCAGGTGGTTTAGCAGAGTGCCGCCCCGCTCAATGGCCGTCTGGGCCAGGTTGATGGCCAGCCGGGCGTCGTCAAACTGTCCGTCGTGGTAGAGTACGCCGCCGCGCAGTCCTGCCGGTTTGATATTGCTGAGGCGCCGCAGCGTTTCGGCCTTGCTTAGGTGTACCGAGGGCCCCAGGCTCAGCTTGCCGGCCAGCGCGTCATACAGCTTCAGCCCAAACGTGTAGAACGGCCCGCCCCACCAGCTGTAGCTAGGAATGATGAAATTCTGGTTCCTGACGAGGTGGGGGGCGTTCTGCAGCAGGAGCCCGCGCTCATACAGAGCCTCCCAGACTAAGCCTACGTCGCCCTGCGCGAGGTAGCGCACGCCGCCGTGTATCAGCTTGGTGCTACGGCTGCTGGTACCTTTGGCGAAATCCACCTGCTCCAGAAGCAGCGTTTTATAGCCCCGGCTGATGGCATCAAGGGCCACGCCCAGGCCCGTTGCGCCACCCCCGATTACCAGTACATCCCAAACGGGCTGCTCTGTAAGCTGCTGCAGAAGCGTGCTGCGCTGGAAAAGAAATTCGGGTGGGTTTTGGTGCATAAGAGAGGTCGTGAACCTGGCTTGACGGCCAAGGGCATGCTCCTGCATCAACGGATTGCGGCGGAAATAGATAATTTCAGCCGTTCCCGGCTGCTGGCTGGCCCCGATGACAGGCTAACCCAAACTTCTATGCTATTCCGCGAAACACAGGTTACGGATATTCCGCAACTCAGCAAAGTGCGGCTGTCGGTGCAGGAAAACCGCCTGTCTAACCCGGCCCTGGTGACGGCACAACACTACCACGACTACCTCAGCCGGCGCGGGAAAGGCTGGCTCTGCGAGGTCGGGGGCACGGTCGTCGGCTTTGCCATTGCTGATTTACAGGACCACAGCATCTGGGCCCTGTTTGTGCACCCTGACTACCAGGGGCAGGGCATCGGCAAGCGCCTCCACGACCTGCTGCTGCGTTGGTACTTCCAGCAGACTAGGCACGCCATCTGGCTCAGCACCGGCCCCGGCACCCGCGCCGCAGCATTCTACCGCCGCCAGGGCTGGCACGAAACCGGCCGCACCAAGAGCGGGAAAATCCGGTTTGAAAGGGAAGCCGACTGAGTGTATAAGCAATACACAACCACAAGCGGCCAACCCCGGCCTAGCGGGCCCGGAAAGCGGTGGCGTACCTTGCCTATTCCATTCCTGCCCCGTTTATGAAACGCTTTTTCTCTCTGCTGTTGGTCGGTTTTGTGGGTGTCGCTGCCCAGGCGCAAACCGTTCACTCGCCCGGCAACAAGCTCACCCTCCGCTTTCAACTCAGCCCCAGCGGCGAGCCAACCTATCAGCTTCAGTTCGGCGCTAGGCCAGTACTGAAGCCCAGCCGCCTCGGCATGTTGCTGCAAGGCCAGCCGGCACTCGACAAGGGCCTGACCATTGCCCGAGTTGATTCCAGCCAGCACGACGACACGTGGGCGCCGGTGTGGGGCGAGGTAAAACAGATCCGGAACCGCTACAAGGAACTGGCCCTGACGCTGCAGCAGCCCGCCAATAACGGCCGCCGCGTGGTGGTGCGCTTCCGCCTCTACGATGATGGCATGGGCTTCCGTTACGAGTTTCCCCAGCAGCCCGGCCTCACGTATTTCGTGGTGCAGGAGGAGAAAACTGAGTTCAACCTGCCGGCCAACCACAAGGCCTTCTGGATTCCGGGCGACTACGACTCCAACGAGTACACCTACAGCCATACGCGCCTGAGCGAGGTCAATACCACGCCCATTGAGCCTATTCAGCTCAAGTCGGCAGCGCAGCGCATCCAAACGCCGCTCATGCTTACGTCGGATGATGGGCTGTATGTGAACATCCACGAGGCGGCGCTGGTGAACTACCCGGCCATGATGCTGAACGTGGACACCAAGAGCTTTGGGCTGACGAGCCAGCTGGTGCCTTCCGCTACCGGGGCCGCCGCCTATCTGCAAGCGCCCGAGCACACGCCCTGGCGTACCATCGTGGTCAGCGACAAAGCTCCTGAAGTGCTGGCCAGCAAGCTTATCCTTAACCTCAACGAGCCAACTGCTTTTGCTACCACCGACTGGATTAAGCCCCAGAAATTTGTGGGCGTGTGGTGGGAGATGCACGTGAACAAAGCCAGCTGGAACTACGCCGACACCAGCAACATCAAGCTGGCCGGCACCGACTGGAGCAAGCTGAAGTCCAACGGCCGCCACGGCGCCAACACCGCCAACGTAAAACGCTACATCGACTTCGCCGCCAAGCATGGCCTGGCCAGCGTGTTGGTAGAAGGCTGGAACGTAGGCTGGGAGGACTGGGCCAACAACTGGAAGGAAGAGGTATTCGACTTCGTGACGCCCTATCCAGACTTCAACGTGCCCGAGCTACAGGCCTACGCTGCCGGCAAAGGCGTGAAGCTGATGATGCACCACGAAACCAGCTCTTCCGTTACGAACTACGAGCGCCGCCAGGATGCTGCCTACCGTTTCATGAAGCAGTACGGCTACGACGCCGTGAAAACCGGCTACGTGGGCCGCATTATCCCCAGAGGGGAGCACCACGACGGCCAGTGGATGGTGAACCACTACAACCGCACCGCCCAGAAAACCGGCGAAAACCAGATTATGGTGGACATGCACGAGTCGGTGCGCCCGACCGGCCTACACCGCACCTACCCCAACTGGCTGGCCTCGGAAGCGGCCCGCGGCAATGAGTTCAACGCCTGGAGCACCGGCAACCCACCCGAACACGAGACCATTTTGCCCTTCACCCGCCTCATGGGCGGCCCCATGGACTACACACCGGGCATCTTCCAGATCAAGCTGGAAGGTTGGAACCCGGAGCGCAACAAAGGCCGCCAGGTGCACACCACGCTGGCTAAACAGTTGGCCCTCTACGTGACGATGTACAGCCCTGTGCAAATGGCCGCCGACCTGCCCGAGGCCTACGAGAAGCACCTCGACGCGTTCCAGTTCATCAAGGACGTAGCCGTAGACTGGGACGACACCCGCATTCTGCTCGCGGAGCCCGGTGACTATATCACCACGGCCCGTAAAGCCAAGGGCAAGGAGGAGTGGTACCTGGGCTCCATCACCGACGAAAACGCCCGCACCCAAACCGTCAAGCTTGATTTTCTCACGCCCGGCACTACCTACGAGGCCACCATCTACGCCGACGGCAAAGGCGCTTCCTGGGACAGGAACCCCCAGGCCTACCAAATCCGCAAGCAGAAAGTCAACAGCAAAACCACCCTGAAGCTGCAGCTAGCGGCCGGCGGCGGCGCGGCCGTGAGCATGAAGCCCATTCGAAACAAGTAAGAACGTCATGCTGAGCTTGCCGAAGCATGACCGTTTAGGTGTTTACAGCTTAGTTCTGACCTTTCTGGGCCACTACTGCCCCGGTGAGTACGTGCGTTTGGCGTGCTGCTGCACATCTTCAGGGTAGAAGAGCACGTCCTTGAAGTTCTCCTCCACATACAAACCGGCCTGATCGGTGAAGTGGGGGGAAGAAGGTTGGTTGCTGTTGCCACCGGCCAGCACGGAACGGGCTTTGATGCGCGGGCCAAATTCCACCACGGCAATGAAGCTATTGCCCACGTAGCCGTAGCGCTTTTTGGTGCCGGGGAAGGTGCGGGAACCAAAAGCCGCCAACGAGCCCCAGGACGAGGAAGTGAAGGCTACCGGCAAGCTGGGTTTCTGGTCGTCGTAAGTTTCTGAAATGTTGCCGGTGAGTCGCTGGAAGCGGTTTATATCTCCCCAGGGTTTTTGCCAGGTGCCGAAGTTGCGGGTGAGCTCATCGAGGGTTTCCTGCAGAGCCGCTACTTTCTCCTGGGGTGTGGTGTTGGCAACAGTGAACTTGACGAGGCTGATATAGTCCAGCACCTGCCCGGCGGGTACGCGAGGGCGGGCCACCCGCAGAACCCGCTCGCCCCAGTACGTAGCCAGCGTCTGGCCTACGGACGTTTTGCTGTAGCGCTTGTCCCAGGCCTGCAGCACCTTCATGGCGTCTAGTACCTCACCTTCCGGCGGGTTAGAGTTGTCCATCACAAACTGAAAATCTTTGGTCAGCGCCGGAAGTAACTCTTCAAAACCAGCCAAGTACGGGTCTTTGGCGGCGGCAATCAGGGTATCCAGGGTGAACGTCGGCTTGCGGCTGAGCACGCGCACCGCATTGAGGCCGCGGTAGTTCTCCGCATCGGGAGCCATGTAGGCGGGGTACTTGGTGGGGGTGGGGCTGCTGGGTCCCGACACAGTGAACGGCGTGGAGTTGCAGTTCTGGATGAAGCCGCTGGCGGGGTTCATCACCTGCACAATGTCCTCCACCTTATGCAGGCCCTTCCAGTCGGTTCTGGGGTTGCTGCCATCTACCGGCTGGCTCCAGTCGAACTGCGGGTCGCGCTTGGGCATGAAGTTGCCGTACCAGTAGGCAATGGTGCCCTTGCTGTCGGCGAATACCGTGTTGTTGGAGGCGTTGCCGTTGAGCTTCATGGTTTCCCGGAAGCTGGCGTAGTCGGTGGCTTTGGTGCGCAGATAGGACTGTTCCAGCGCCTCTAGCGGCGTATCCATCATGCGTACCGTCACCCACTTGTCGTCCGCCTGCTGGCCTACCACTGGCCCGTGGTGGGTGCGGTAGGTGGTAAATTCCTTCCGCATGATCTTGCCATCCTGCACGTACGGAATCGACATGCTAGTCACCTGCACGGGGCGCAGCTTCTTGCCGTAGCGGTAGTAATATTTGCCGTCCTTCTGCTCAATGGTTTCCAGGTATTCATCCATGGAGTCGGCCTGGCTGGACGTGTGCATCCAGCCACAGTGCTCATTGAAGCCCTGATACACAAAGAACTGGCCCCACGTAACAGCGCCGTACGCATTCAGCCCCGCCTGGCTGGTCATCTGCACCTCAGGGCGGAAGTAGAAGGACGTATGCGGATTGATGAGCAGCAGGGCATGACCGCTGGCGCTTTTAGCCGGCGCAATAGCAAAGCCGTTGGAGCCTACCGGTTCCCGCTCGGCCTTTTCAAAGTCGGGCCGCTGCCAGGAGGTGGACTTGCGGTTGGCGTAGAAGTTCTTCAGCCGCTCCAGGGGTACCACACTGATGTTGCCGCCGATGCTGCCCTCACTGAACATCAGTGGCATCCAGGGCTGAAAGCGGCGCAGTAGCTTGGGCCGTACGGTGGGGTGGGAGTAGAGGTAGAAGTTGGTGCCGTCGGCGAAGGCATTGAGCAGGTCCTTCATCCAAGCCGGGCTCTTCTTGTATAAGCTGATGGCCTGGGTGCTGTCCATGAATAGGCGGGCGCGCAAATCGTGGTAGATGGCCGACTCCCCTTCCACCTCGGCCAGACGCCCAATAGCATCGAGGTAGTTCATCTCTACCCTGGGGAAATCGTCCTCGCATTGCGCATACAACAGCCCAAACACGGCATCGGCGTCGGTTTTGCCCTGCACGTGCGGCACGCCCCAGGTATCTCGCGTGATGGTGACCTGCCGGGCCTGCTGCTGCCAACGGGCAATTTCGGCGGGAGTAAATGCTTGGGCCTGGGCACCGACCGAAACGAACAGGAAACCGAAAGCAAGGGAAAAACGCATCAGCGGGAACGGTAAGGCGACGTAGGAGGGAGGACTAAAAGTAGTCGGTCAGACTCACTTCACAGGCTGAGCAGCTATGCAGAACGCCACCAAACACAAAGCCCCGGCCGTATGGCAGGGGCTTTGTGTTTGCCGAAAAAAGACAAGCTAGGCCGAGAACGAGGAGCCGCAGCCGCAGGTGCTTTTCGCCTGAGGATTGTTGAAAACGAAGCCCCGGGCGTTCAGGCCATCCTGGAAGTCAACTTCCATGCCCAGCACATACATGGCGTGTTTCTTATCCATGATGAGCATGACGCCGTCGATATCGAAGGTTTCGTCCTGCTCCTTGGGCTTGTCGAAGCCGAGCAGATAGCTCAGGCCCGAGCAGCCGCCACCCTGCACGCCTACGCGCAGGCCGTATTCGCCGGGCACGTTTTTCTCGGTCAAAATATTCCGTACTTCTTCCAGAGCGCGGGAAGTGAGGCTTATGGGAGCAAGTTTCGTGGAGACGGCCGTTGCCATAGTGTGTTCGTGTTTAGGAAAGTAAGGCGACAAAGATACGAAGCCGGACGGGGAGTTGTATGGCCGCCGGTGTCGGAGTCGTTGGGGCTATAACAGCAGTTGCCCGCCGGCGGTTCACGCGGATGGATAGCCGCTGTTTCGGCGCGGCTGCGCGAAGACACGTTTCATACTGTGTGCACCATCAGCGCCGCTTGTTTACCTTCGCTGCCTGCTCTCCCGTTTCTTCTCAACCTACTTCGCCACTGCCGCCAGAACGGCAGTTGTTTTTGCACATGGATACTACCGCCTACCTCTTCGACCTGCTCAAAATCATTCTGCCCGCGCTTATTGTAGCGGGCTCCGTATTCTATTTGATCCGGCAGTATCTGGAGAAGGAGCAGCAGCGCCGCCTGATTGAGCTGCGGCTGGAAAGCTCCAAAACCACGCTGCCGCTGCGCCTGCAGGCTCTGGAGCGCGTAACGCTGCTGCTGGAGCGCATCACGCCCAGCAATTTGCTGGTGCGCCTGAGCAGCGCCGGCCAGACCGCGCCCGAGTACCACCGCCTGCTGCTCCAGGAAATCCGGGCCGAGTACGAGCACAACCTCAGCCAGCAGCTCTACATGAGCCCCGATACCTGGGGCGAGGTGAAAGCGGCCAAAGAACACATCCTTACGGCCATCAACAAAGCCTACCACGGCCTGCCGCAGCCCCAGCAAAGCCGCGGCACTGAGCTGGCCAAGCGCGTACTCGAAACCCTCATCAACGAAGAAACCGACCCCACGGAGCGCGCCCTGCTGGCCGTGAAGCGGGAGGCGTTTGGGTTGTTTTAGCGGGCCGGCACCATTCGGTTTCAGCGAAAAGCAACGTCCCTGGCTTCCGTTCGGAAACCAGGGACGTTGCTTTTTTTCTGTTCAGAAAGGCTGCTGACTCTACACCGTAGCGGCTGGCACTGCATCAATGGCACGCTGGTAGCAGGCCTCGTAGAGCGGCACTATGTTCTCGACGGCAAACGTTTCGGCGTGGGCGCGGGCGGCGGCTTTGAAGCGCGGCAGGTTCTCGTCCTGCAATACGTAGAGCGAATTCTTTACCATGTCGTCCACGTCCCCGATTTCGCTGACCATGCCCGTCACGCCATGCTGGTTCAGCTCCGGAATGCCGCCGGCATTGGTGCTGATAACGGGCACTTCGCAGGCCATGGCTTCCAGTGCCGCCAAGCCAAAACTTTCTTTCTCGGAAGGCATCAGGAATAAGTCAGCAATGCTGAGCACTTCCTCCACGGCTTCCAGCTTGCCCAGGAAGCGGATGTCGTCGCAGTAGCCGATTTCGCGGCACAGCTTTTCGATGCGCGGCCGGTCGGGGCCGTCGCCGACAAGCAGTAGCTTGGCCGGAATCTGCTTGCGCACGCCCGCAAAGATGTGCACCACGTCGTCCACGCGCTTCACGGAGCGGAAGTTGGAGGTGTGCACCAGCAGCTTCTCGCCGTTGGGGGCAATGGCCGCCTTGAAGTGGCCTTTGTTCTGCTTCTGGAAGCGGGCCAGATTGATGAAGTTGGGAATTACCTCAATGTCCTTCTCGATGGCAAAGTACTCGTACGTCTCCCGCCGCAAGTCCGCCGACACCGACGTCACGCCATCCGACTGGTTGATGCTGAACGTCACGACGGGCTCGTAGCTGGCATCTTTGCCCACCAGCGTAATGTCGGTGCCGTGCAGCGTCGTGACGACCGGAATGCGGATGCCGCGCGTGAGCAGGATCTGCTTGGCCATGAACGCGGCCGAAGCGTGCGGAATGGCGTAGTGTACGTGCAGCACGTCCAGCTTCTCGTTCTGCACGATGTCCACCATTTTCGAGGCCAGCGCCAGCTCGTAAGGCGGAAACTGGAACAGCGGATACGGCGGAATGTACACCTCGTGGTAGAACAGGTTCTCGTTGAAAAAATCGAGGCGAACCGGCTGGCTGTAGGTGATGAAGTGCACGCGGTGGCCACGCTGGGCCAGGGCTTTGCCCAGCTCGGTGGCTACCACGCCGGAGCCGCCAAAAGTGGGATAACAGACGATGCCGATATTCATGGGTGGAGAGAGTTTGCCGGTCAGAAGCAGCCCGAAACCCGGGCCAAGACGGAGAAGGACGCAGAAAAAGAGAATTGGCGGCAAGTCATCGGGGAAGATGTCCTGCCGCCAATTGCGGATCAAAGGTTAAGAAAAAGAGGCAGACAACAGGTCATGTCTTTTGCAGCGACTTATAAATAACGTCGTGAATGCGGGTGCGGATGTTGTACTGGCGCAGCTTGTTGTTGCCGGCATCCGGGTACACCCGGTTGGAAAGAAAGATGTAGAGGATTTTGTTTTCGGGGTCCATCCAGACGCAGGTACCCGTGAAGCCCGTGTGCCCGAACGTGCTGGCCGGCGACAGGTTGCTGGTAGGGCCTTCCGGCTTGGTCGGGTCGCCGTGGTCCCAGCCCAGGCCGTGGCGGTTGCCGGCTACCGTGCTGCGCGCAAACTCCGTTACCACGGGCGTCTGGAAGTAGCGCTGGCCGCCGTAGCGTCCGTTCTGCAGATTCATCTGCATCAGAATGGCCAGGTCGTTGGCATTGGCAAACAGGCCGGCATGCCCGCCCACGCCGCCTACCAGCGCGGCCGTCTGGTCGTGCACGGTGCCCTGCAACTGCGTGCGGCGGTAATAGGTGTCGTTTTCAGTGGGCGCGATGCACGACTGTGGGAATTTGTCCAGCGGGTTGAACGTCATCGTGCCCAGGCCCAGCGGCTTGTAGAACGATTTGTCCAGGAAGCCCTCAATCGGCTCATTGAGTAGCTTCTCGGCCAGGCGCTTCAGAATGATAAAGCTCAGGTCGCTGTACTCAACGGGGTATTTGCCCTTCGCTTTCGGCAGCAGGCCGGAGCGCTGCACCCAGATCCAGACCGAGTCTTCGGCCGTGCTTACGCTGTAGAGCTTGGGGGCCACCTGGTTGGGGAAGGCCGCTTCGCTGGTGCTGGCGTAGAACGTCGGCTTGGGGCCGGTTTTGGTGATGGTCTTTTCCCAGGTCGGGATGCCGGCTTTCAGGCCCGCCTGGTGCAGCAGCACCTCGCGCACCGTCATGTCGCGTTTGTTGGTTTGCTTCAGTTCCGGCAGATAGGCGGCTACTTTGGCATCCAGGTCCAGCTTACCCTGGTCTTTGAGGTACATGATGGTCTGGAGCGTGCCGGCCACTTTGGTAATGGACGCCAGGTCGTAGAGCGTGGAGTTGTTCACGGGCTGCGACTTGTCGTAGGTGCAGTAGCCGTAGCTTTTGTCGAACACTACCGCCCCGTTTTTGGCTACCAGCACCTGGCAGCCGGGCGCCGCCGCATACGCCACCGATTCCAGCGCAATATTGTCTATCTGAGCCAGCACTTTCGAGTCCAGCCCTTCGCTTTCCGGGGTGGCGTAGCGCAGGCGCTTGAAGTCGGGAGTGGGCAGGCCGGTACCGACGGGCAGCTCCGGCGTCACGGTCACGGGCAGGCGGCCCACGGCGGGCAGCGCCCCGAACAGCACCTGCGGCACCACCAGCTGCGAGAAGTAGTTGTCTTCGTAGCCGCACACCAGCGTGCGGGCCGAGTCGAGGTACTTCAGGGAGTAGGCGTTGCCCATCGTCACAACCACCGTCTTGATTTTCGGGTTGGCCTGCAGCTCCTTGATGAACTTCAGCGCTCCGTCGCCCAGCCCGTAGCGGTGGGTGGGCGTGTTGTTCATGTTATGCAGCGTCACCACTACCACGTTGTAGGGCGCGAGGCGCGGCAGAATGCGGGCAAACGTAGAGTCGGGGGCGTAGCGGTTGGCCACCGGATACACCGGCCCATTCTGGTACTTGCCCATGATTTCGCCCAGCGTGCTGCCCGCCCCGGCGCCTACCGTCACGGTGGCAATGCGCAGCGTATCGAGGCGGTGGAAGGGGAGCAGGTCTTCGTTGTTTTTGACGACTGTAGTGGCGTGCTCATAGATTTCCTGCGCCACCGTGCGGCTTTGGGGCCGGTTCAGGTTGGCCATCAGGTTGGGCACATCCACGCGCGGGCGGCGGTTGAGGCCGGCCCAGAACTTGGCCCGCAGAATCTTGCGCACCCGCTGGTCAATATCTTCCTGCACCAGCTTGCCGGCGGCGAGGTCTTCTTTGATTTTCTGCAGTGCCGTGGGCACATCTTCCGAGAAGAGCAGCACGTCGTTGCCGGCCAGCAGCGCCATGGCATCCAGCTCGCCGGGCTTGTACAGGTTGGATACGCTCTTCATGTTCAGCGCATCCGTGAAAACCAGGCCTTTATAGCCCATTTTCTCCTTCAGCAGCCCCGTCACGAGGTTGCGCGAAACCGTGGCCGATACCGAGCGCACGGTATCAAACAGCGGCATGTACAGGTGGCCGACCATCACGCCCATCACACCCGCCTGAAACGACTGCTGGAACGGATACAGGTCCATGTTGGTGAGGTGGGCCAGGTCGGAGTTGATAACCGGCAACGCCACGTGCGAGTCCACGTCGGTGTCGCCGTGGCCGGGGAAGTGCTTCACTACGGCCACGATGCCGTGGTCCTGCAGCCCGCGGATGTAGGCCACGCTCCGCTTGGCTACCTGCTCCTTGTTTTCACCGAAGGAGCGGTTCCCGATAACCGGGTTATTGGGGTTGGAATTGATATCAACAACGGGCGAGAAGCTGATGTGCACGCCCAGCGTTTTCAGCTTCAGGGCAATTTCGCGGCCCATCTGGTACACGTACTGCTCGTCGTCCATGGCCCCAAGCGTCATCTGCTTGGCGAAGTGCATGCTGGAATCGAGGCGCATATCGAGGCCCCATTCGACATCCATGGCCATGAGCAGCGGCACTTTGGCGGCAGCCTGGTAGCGGTTGGTCAGGTTGGCCTGCCGGCGGGGGCCACCCTGCAGAAACATCAGCCCGCCAATGTGGTAGTTCTTGACCAGAAACTCCGTGTACTGCACGTGCTTCCTATCCTTGTTGGAATAAGCCGCCACCATAAACAGCTGCCCCAGCCGCTGGTCGGGCGTGAGGGAGTTGAAAACACTGTCTACCCAGTTCTGTTCCGCTACGGAGCGCGGCCGGGCCGCATCGTCGTAGGGCACGGCGGAGGTGATGAGTAGACCCGTGGCGGCCAGCAGCAGCAGTAAGAGTCTAATCCGAAATTCCTTGAGCATGGGCCCCCGTGTGGTGTCTGGCGTAAAGATGTTTGGTTGAACACAAGCGGATTTCGCCCTACTTTTGTTCCACTCCTGCGCCGGAAAAAGGGTGGTCCGGTGGGCCCGGCCGCAAGGTTGCGGGCCCGAGGCATCCGGTCTTCTGCTCTTTCCAACGCGCCAACCCGGGAGCCCGGCCGGCGCAACGCACACGAATGTTGACCACAAACTTACGGAGAAATTCCCGGCATTGGTTGGCATTTCAACGAGCAAGTCCAATTGCTCAACGGGTTAACAACGCCGTTTTCTTCTTTCGTATTCTTATTTTCTCTCTGGCATGGCCGACGTAATTCAGCTGCTTCCCGAATATTTGGCCAATCAAATTGCCGCCGGCGAAGTGGTGCAGCGTCCGGCTTCCGCAGTGAAAGAGCTGCTGGAAAATGCCGTGGATGCCGGCGCCACTCAGGTGCAGCTCATCGTGAAGGATGCCGGCAAGCAGTTGGTGCAGGTGGTGGACAACGGGGCCGGCATGAGCCCCACCGATGCCCGCATGAGCCTGGAGCGCCACGCTACCAGCAAGATCCGCACCACCGACGACCTGTTCCGCATCCGGACGCTGGGGTTCCGGGGCGAGGCGCTGGCTTCCATTGCGGCCGTGGCCCAGGTGGAGTTGCGTACCAAGCAGCGCGACCAGGACACCGGCACGCTGCTGCTCGTGGAAGGCTCCCAAATCACGAGCCAGCAGCCCACCGCCTGCCCCGACGGCACTAGCATCAGCGTTAAGAACCTGTTTTTCAACGTACCGGCCCGCCGCAACTTCCTCAAGAGCAACGCGGTGGAGATGCGTCACATCCTCGACGAGTTTCAGCACGTGGCGCTGGCCAACCCGCAGATTACGTTTTCGCTGTTCCAGAATGATCTGGAAGTGTTCAACCTGCCGGCCGGTAAGCTCAGCCAGCGCATCGTGAGTTTGCTCGGCAACGGCTACAAGGAGCAGCTGGCAGCCTGCGAGGAAGTGACGCCGTTTCTGTCGGTGAAGGGCTTTATCGGCAAGCCGGAGTCGGCGAAAAAAAGCCGGGGCGACCAGTTTTTCTTTGTCAACAACCGGTTCATCCGCTCGGCCTACCTCAACCACGCCGTGCTGACCGCCTACGAAGGGCTGCTGCCCAAAGACACGCACCCGTTCTACGTGCTGTTTCTGGACCTCGACCCCAAGGCCATCGACATCAACGTGCACCCAACCAAAACGGAAATCAAGTTCGAGGACGAGAAAACCGTGTATGCCATTGTGCGGGCCGCCGTGAAACAGAGCCTGGGCCTGCACAACATGGCCCCGTCCCTCGACTTTGAGGGTGACGTGAACTTTGCGCCCATTCAGCCGCTGCGCCTTTCCGGCACCCAGAAAAACCCCTTCGCCGACGACTTCCGGCCCGATGCCCTGGCGTCGGCGGCCTCCCAGGCCGCCGCGCCCGGCGCGCACGAAACCCGCCCCGGCGGTGCCCGCCCCGATGCCTACGAGCGGCAGATTCCGCCCCGCCCCACCGAGCAGGCCAAGCGGGAGCTGGAAGAATTCTACAAGTCCCTGAGCAAGGTGAGCGTGCCCGATGTGGAGCACGAGGCTACGGCCGTTGGGGTGCCTGTGCCGTCGGCTTCGGCCCTCACGGCCGCTGTGCCGCCCGCGCCGCTTGTCGTGACGGCGCCTTCGGCGGCCGTGCCGGCAGCCCCGGAGCTGCCGTTGCGTGAGTCGAGCGGCAGTTCTTCCGGCAACAAGGTGCTGCAGGTGCACGGGCAATATCTGCTGGTGGCCGTAAAGTCGGGGCTGATGCTGCTGGACCAGGCGGCTGCGCGGGAGCGGATTCTCTACGAGCAGTATGTGCACACGCTGGAGCGCGAAACCGGGGCTTCCCAAACGCTGCTGTTTCCGCGTACGGTCACGTTTTCGCCCCAGGATTTTGCCATTCTGCGCGAAGTGGAGGAGGCGTTGCGCGGCCTCGGCTTCCGCTTCACCGATTTCGGCAAGCACACTATTGCGGTGGAAGGCATTCCGGCCGATGTGCCTGCCCGCGACGAAAAGGAGCTGCTGGAGGGCCTGATTGAGCAGTTCCGGACCCACGCCGGCCCCGTAAAGCTGGACCGCCGCGAGCAGATGGCCCGGGCGCTGGCCCGCCGTGTGGCATCTGCCGCCGCCGGAACGCGCCTCTCCGACACCGAAATGACGACTTTAGTGGATAAGCTCTTCGCCTGCCAGGTGCCGGGCTACACCCCGGACGGCCGCCGTACCCTCGTGATGCTGGAGCTCAGCCAGATTCAGGAGTTTTTCCGTAAGGCCTAGCGTCAGACGCTGGCTTCGTGAATCGCCTGGGACACTTGTGCGTCCCGGCGGTTATCGTTCACCGACCCGCCCGGTAGTAGCCGGGCGCTATATGTACCCCTCTCGTTCATGTTTCAACTCACGCCTACTGTCCGCACGCTGCTCATCATCAATGTGCTCGTGTTTTTTCTGCAAAGCCAGTTTGGGGCGCAGGTTAATGTTTTGGGGGCACTGTATCCGTTTGGGTCGGTGTACTTTCAGCCCTGGCAGTTCGTCACGTATATGTTTATGCACGGCGGCTTCGGGCACCTGTTCTCCAACATGCTGGGGCTGGTGTTCATTGGCGCTTCGCTGGAAAATGTGTGGGGCCCGAAACGGTTTCTGACGTACTGGATGATTTGCGGCATCGGGGCCGGCGTGCTCTACCAGGGCGTGCGCACCTATGAGCTGCACCAGATGAACAGCGCCCGGATTGCGTTCCAGGAAGAGCCCTCGGGCGTGGCCCTGATGGACTTCTACCGCACGTATTATCCTGGCTACGAGCAGCAGGCACTGTCGATGGCCAACACATTGCAGCGCGACCCCACCAATACCAGCCTGATAAACGCAGCCAACGAATCATTGACCGCTGCCTGCGACCTGGCGCTGAACAGCCCTTCGGCCGGCATGCTGGGTGCTTCCGGGGCGCTGTTCGGGGTGCTGTTCGCCTTCGGCTTCCTGTTCCCGCACGAAAAGCTTATCATCTTCCCGCTGCCCATTCCCATCAAGGCCTGGCTGTTTGTGGCGCTTTACACGGCCTACGAGCTCTACAAGGGCATTCATCCGGTGCCGGGCGACAATGTGGCGCACTTCGCCCATTTGGGCGGAATGTTGATTGGCTTCATTGTGTTGAAAATCTGGCAGCGCAACGGCACGCATTACGGCTAACCAGGCCCGGAAGGGCCTGCTTCTCCCGCTCTGCTTTCTTACGTTCTTCCACCCATGAGTTTTGCCAACGATATCCGCGCTGCCTTCAGCCGGCGCGACAATGCGCTGAGTCAGCTGCTGCTGATTAATGTGCTGGTTTTTGTAGTGCTGCTGCTGGTGCGCGTCACGCTGTTTCTCGTGACGGGCGGCGCGGTGTCTCTCGTGTCGGTGCTGGAGTGGCTGGCTGTGCCATCCGGGCCAATGACGCTGCTCACCCGCCCCTGGACGCTGCTCACCTATAGTTTCGCCCACACCGACTTCTTTCATATCCTGTTCAATCTGCTGAACCTGTACTGGTTCGGCTCGCTGGTGCGCGAGTACCTCGGCGACCGAAAACTGGTGAGCCTGTATGTGCTGGGCGCGCTGGCCGGGGCGGCGCTGTACCTGCTGGCCTACAATTTCATTCCGGTGTTTGCCGGGCGCCCGGCCATCCTGTACGGCGCTTCGGCCAGTGTCACGGCCATCATTGTGGGAGCGGCTACGCTTTTGCCCGATTACACCTTCAACATTATCCTGCTCGGCCCGATTCGCATCAAATACATTGCGGCCGTAGTGGTGCTAGTGTCCATTGCCGGCATTGATGGCGGCAACCCCGGCGGCGAAATTGCCCACCTGGGCGGGGCCATGCTCGGCTTCCTGTTCATCCGGCAGCTGCAGCGCGGCCGCGACCTGGGCCGCCCCGTGCAGGCCGTCGGCGACTGGGTGGGGCGGCTGCTTTCCGGCCCGCAACTGCGCGTGACGCACCGGGGCGGTGCGGCGGCTACAGCTGCGCCGGCCGCCCGCAAAGGCAGCCTGCCCAAGCCCGAGCAGGAGGATATTGATGCCATTCTCGACAAGATTTCCCGCTCCGGCTACGAAAGCCTGTCGAAGGAGGAGAAGCAAAAGCTGTTCAAGGCCAGCCAGAAGTAAGCCGCCTTGAGTTGATAACTGAAAAAGCCCGCTGCCATCAGGCAGCGGGCTTTTTTTGGCACTGCATACACAAGACCGGCCGTTCTGCGCAAGCAGGGCGGCCGGTCTTGGCAATTACTCAGCTGCTCAGCTACTCAGCTACTCTAAGCCGAAGCCTTGCTCATGTTGTCCAGCGCGTCCATTACTTCTTTCACGTGGCCGCGTGAGGTTTCCAGCAGCGCTTTTTCCTCGTCGTTCAGTTGCAGCTCGATTACTTTCTCGATGCCGTTTTTGCCCAGGATAACCGGAGCGCCCAGGTACACACCGTCAATGCCGTACTCGCCTTCCAGCTTGATGCACACCGGGAACACGCGACGCTGGTCGCGCACGATGGCTTCTACCATCTGAGCGGCCGCCGCGCCGGGTGCATACCAGGCCGAAGTGCCCATCAGCTTCACCAGTTCGCCGCCACCGTTGGTGGTGCGGGCTACAATGGCGTCCAACTCTTCTTTGCCAATCAGTTCCGTGACGGGGATGCCGCCTACGGTGGTGTAGCGGGGCAGCGGCACCATGGTGTCGCCGTGGCCGCCCATCAGCACCGCCTGAATGTCTTTGGGGCTCACGTTCAGGGCTTCGGCCAGGAAGGCGCGGTAGCGGGCCGTGTCCAGGATGCCGGCCATGCCGAATACCTTGGTCCGGTCGAGGCCGGAGGTGAGGTGGGCCTGGTAGGTCATCACGTCTAGCGGGTTGCTCACGATGATGATGATGGCGTTGGGCGAGTATTTCACCACTTGCTCCGTCACCGATTTCACGATACCGGCGTTGGTCGAAATCAGGTCGTCGCGGGTCATGCCGGGCTTGCGGGGCAGGCCGGAGGTAATCACCACTACATCAGAATCGGCGGTACGGCTGTAGTCGCTGGTGACGCCCACCGTGCGCGAGTCGTAGCCGATGATGGGAGCTTTCTGCCAGATATCGAGAGCTTTGCCTTCGGCGAAGCCTTCCTTGATGTCAACCAGTACGATTTCATTGGCAATTTCGCGGGTGGCCAATACGTCGGCGCAGGTAGCGCCCACGTTGCCAGCCCCAACTACGGTAACTTTCATCGGGTGAGGAATTGGGTTGTACGATTAAGGTTCTGCGGGTAAAGCTACTCTATAGAAACGAGAGGTAGGAGGGGAATGCCAGAATTTGGTTGCAACGCCCGGTTAGCCGTTGCAAAGGGCAGTTACGCGTTGCAACGCGCAGGTCGGGCGTTGCAAAGCCTCCGGCACGCGTTGCAACGCGTAGGTCGGGCGTCGGGAACGGCGCGCATGTGTCCGGAGCCGGCGCGCACGTCTTGCAGCGCGCAGGTCGGGCGTCGGGAACGACGCGCATAGGTCCGGAGTCGGAAAATATGGGTCCGGAAACCGGGCGCATGACTTACGACGCGCCGGTTGGGTGTCGGGAAGAGCGCGCAAGGCTCGCACAGCCGCAGGCTCCAGTCACGAAGCCCTAGGCCCTACTACCTATGCACTAAGCCCTAACAACTACATCCGCTTCACGACCAGCACCCGCTCGGTGTCGTCGTTCACGCGGAACCGCTCGTCGGGGCGGAAGCCGATAACCCAGGCAATTTTGCCGTCGCCGGAGCAGAGCACCTGCACGTTGTCTTTGAGGTTGAGCGGCACTTTCTGGTCGATAAGAAAGTCACTGATCTTCTTCTTGCCCTTCATACCAATGGGCATAAACCAGTCGCCTTCCTGCCAGGGCCGTACGATGAGCGGGAATTTCAGCGCGTCGGCATCGAGGGCGGCCACGGCTTTGCCGCGCGGCACCTCAAACGTTTCGGTTACTTCCTGCAGCTCCAGGCGCAGGTGCAGCCCGTCAATCTTGAGTACTTCCTGCCCGGCCTGTAGCTGATGTGTGCCGAATCTGGTGAGGTTTTTCGGGGTGATGACCAGTTGCTCACGGTCCTTCACCAGCCGGTGCGTCGGCGACTCGAAGCGGCGGCCCGACTCGGCCCCGAAAGCGGCCACCATGTCCTTCACCACCGGAAAGCTGAACCCGAACGGCCGCAGCAGCTCGTGCAGTACCAGCGCCGTGGCGGCGGTTTTCTGCAGCAGCCGGATATCGAGGTAGGTGGCGTCGGCTTCGGTGCGCTGGGCCTCGGCGGCGGTATCCTGCACGTAGCGGCGCACGATTTCCTCGGCGCCGCCCACCCGCTCGGCCGTGAATTGCAGCGTCTGGTCGAGGTTGGGGTTGATGTCGCGCAGCACGGGCAGCACCTCTTGGCGCAGGCGGTTGCGCTGGTACACGGGACTGTCGTTGGAGGCATCTTCGCGCCACATCAGCTGGTTTTCCACCAGATACTCAAACAGCTCCGGCTTGCCGATACCCAGCAACGGCCGCACGATGTGGCCGTTTTTGGGCGGGATGCCGTGCAGACCCGCCAGGCCGGTGCCGTGCGTGAGGTTGAGCAGCATGGTTTCGGCGGCGTCGCGCTGGTGGTGGGCAGTAGCTACATAGGTAAGGCCCTGCGTCCGCCGGATACGCTCAAACCACTCGTAGCGCAGCGCCCGGGCCGCCATCTGGGTCGAAATGCCTTCCTGCTCGGCAAAGGCCTTGGTCTGGAAGAACTCGGCGAAGTAGGGCACCTCGTACTTCTTGGCCAGCTTGCGCACAAACTGCTCGTCAGCGTCGGCCTCGTCGCCGCGCAGCCCGAAGTGGCAGTGGGCCACGGCAAACTGCGCGCCCAGCTGGTGCAGCACCTCGGCCAGCGCCACCGAGTCCTGCCCGCCGCTCACGGCTACCAGCAGCGTATCGGTTTCGAGGTTGAAAAGCGCGTGTTCCTGAATAAACTGGCGGACCTGGTCGAGCATAGGGGAGGGGGCAATGTATCGGAACTGCAAAGATGGACGTTAGCGACGGGCCTTCCGTACCTTCGCGTCGAAATGTCCCTGTCCAAGTCACTTTTTCTGCTCTGGCTGGCCTTGCTGCCGGCCTTTTCCTTCGCGCAGCAGCGGCCGGCGGCCCGTCCGGCGGCGCAGCCCACGCCACCCAAAGGCTCCCGCATCGAGCTGCTGCCCGGCACGCAGCGGCTTATCGGCGGCACGTTCAACGGCGTCGAAATCCGCAAGCTGATCGGCAACGTGAGCTTCCGGCAGGGTACCACGCTGCTGTACTGCGACTCGGCCTACCAGTATCTGGAGAAAAACGCGCTGGAAGCCTTCAGCAACGTGCGCATCATCCAGAACGATACTATCACCATCACCGGCGACCGGGGCACCTACGACGGCGACACGCGCAAAGCCCGTATTACGGGCAACGTGACCATGCGCGACCCGCGCATGACCCTCACCACGCAGGTGCTCGACTACGACCTGAACCGCAACCTGGCCTACTACAGCACCGGCGGCCACCTCGTCGACCCCGAAAACACGCTCGACAGCCGCTATGGCTACTACAACACCACCAGCAAAGTATTCAGCTTCAAGCGCGACGTAAAGCTGGTGACCAAGGACAACACCATCGACACCGACACGCTGCAGTATAATACGGTGTCGAGGATTGCCACCTTCCTCGGGCCCACGCGCATCAAGGGGAAGCAGGGTACGCTCTACGCCGAAAACGGCACCTACAACACCATCACGCGGGTGTCGAACTTCCAGAAAAACGCCAAAATCGAGACGCCCAACTACCTGCTCGGTGGCGACCGGCTGGTGTATGACGAGGCGCGGCAGTACGGCGTGGCCACCGGCCACGTCTCGATGACCAGCAAGAAAGACAACCTCGTGATTCGGGGCGACGTGGGACGCTACTGGCGGGCGCTGGGCCGCACCAAAGTGTACGGAACGCCTGTGATGCGCAATATTTCGGGCAAGGACACGCTGTATCTGGCCGCCGATACGCTCATCAGCCAGGAAGGCCGCGCGCCGCTCAACGGCGCCGGCGTGCTCTACGCCTACCCGAAAGCCAAAATCTTCCGCCCCGACCTGCAGGGCCGCGCCGACTCGCTCACCTACGACCGGCAGGACTCTATTATCTATCTGAACAAGAAACCGATTCTCTGGAACGAGAAAAACCAGCTCACCGCCGACAGCATGGAAATCCGGCAGCGCAACGGCAAGGTGGACCAGATGCGGCTGTACGCCAACTCGTTCATTATTGGGCAGGACACGCTGCTGAACTTCAACCAGGTGAAGGGCCGCAACATGGTGGCCTACTTCCAGGGCAACTCGATAAAAAAAGTAGACGTGCTTGGCAACGCCGAGAGCCTCTACTATGCTCTTGAAGGCGACACGGCCGTGAGCGGTATGAACAAAGCCACTTCCGCCACCATGGCGCTGCGCTTTGCCGAGAGCAAGCTGCAGACCATCAGTTTCCTGACCAACCCCGATGCCAGCTTCATTCCGCCCCATGAGCTTAAGCCCGAAGATGAGAAGCTGAAAGACTTCAAATGGCGCCCCGCGGAACGCCCCACCCGCCGCGCCGTGTTAGGCAAGCACTTCGCGCCGCCGGCAAAGCCCAAGGCCAAACCAAAAGCCAAAACCCCGGCCAAAACCAGCCCGAAAGCCAAACCCAAGGCTGCCCCGAAGCCCAAAGCCAAGCCGACGGTACCGGCAAAACCCGCTCCTAAAGCACCGGCCACCACTCCGAAACCTCCGGTGCGGCCGGCTACCAAATAGCTTCAGCCTGTTAGTGCCGTGCTCCGCGCCGCCGGCTGGCCCTGCCGGTCAGCCGGGCCGGGTTTGATTCGGCTTTGTAATCCGTTACCTTTGCGCCCTTATGCATACTTTTCGCCCGACCCTTTTTGTTCTGTTGTTGAGCACCTTGCTGCTTGGCGCCTGCACCGGCTACCAGAAACTGCTCAAGAGCAACGACGTGAACAAGAAGTACGAAGCTGCCATTCAGTTCTACGAGAAAGGCGACTACTTCAAAGCCGGTACGCTGCTCGAAGACCTCGTGCCGCTGCTGAAAGGCCGCCCGGAAGCTGAGAAAGCGCAATTCTATTTCGCCAACACCAACTTCCAGCAGCGCAACTACACGCTCAGCTCTTACTACTTCAAAAGCTTCGCCGACACGTATCCCAACTCCACGTATGCGGAGGAGGCCTCCTTCCTGCAAGCCAAGTCGCTGTTCCGCGACTCGCCGGAGTGGGAACTGGACCAGACCAATACATACTCGGCGCTGGAAGCCATTCAGGACTTTCTGAACCGCTACCCGAGCAGCAACTTCCGCCCCGAAGCCGAGAATATGTCGCAGGAGCTGCAGAAGAAACTGGAGCTGAAAGCGTATCAGGGCGCCAAGCTCTACTACAACCTGCGCTACTATCAGTCGGCGGTGGTGGCGCTGGGCGGCTTCCAGCAGCAGTTCCCGGCTTCCGCCTTCAACGAGGAAGCCGAATTCCTGAAAGTAAGCGCGCAGTATGACCTGGCCCGCGAAAGTGTGCAGGAAAAGCAGCGCGAGCGGTATCAGGAGGTAGTGGCCTTCTACCAGCATTTCATCGACACGTATCCGCAGAGCCGGCACCTGAAGGAAGCCGAGCGGATGTACACCGACTCGCAGGCGCAGGTGGCCAAGCTCAAGCCTTCGGAGCCCACGGCGGCCAACTAAAGCTGCCGGCCGGCCCGTAGTGGCCCAGCTGCTGGCAGCACATCAGAACTCAAAAATCAGCACATTAGCATCATGAAAGCACCCAACAACGTCTCCGCCTCCATCGTGACCCGCAACATGTCGGAATTCGCTGCCGAAACCGGCAACGTATACGAAAGCATTGCCATCATCTCGAAGCGCGCCAACCAGATTTCGGTGAAGCTGAAAGAGGAGCTGAACGGCAAGCTGGCCGAGTTTGCTACCACGGTGGATAACCTGGAAGAGGTGTTCGAAAACCGCGAGCAGATCGAAATCAGCAAGCACTACGAGCGTCTGCCCAAGCCTACCAACCTTGCCATCGAGGAGTTCCTGGAAGGCAAAGTGCACTACCGTACCCCGTCGGAGTTCGACGAGAACGGCAACCTACGCGCCATCGAAGGCCAATAGTTCTGCGTGGGAATGCCGCTGCAAGACCGCAAGATTCTGTTGGGGGTTTGCGGCAGCATTGCCGCCTACAAAGCCGCGCCGCTGGTGCGGCTGCTGGTGAAGGCCGGAGCCGAGGTGCAAGTCATTCTGACTGCCTCGGCTTCGGCCTTTGTTACGCCCCTTACGCTGGGCACGCTCTCCAAAAAGCCGGTTTTGCAGGGCTTTTTGAAGGATGAAGCAGCCGGCGAATGGCACAACCACGTGCACCTGGGCCTGTGGGCCGATGTGCTGCTGGTAGCGCCGGCTTCGGCCAATACGCTGGCCCACTTCGCGCACGGCCTCTGCGACTCGCTGCTGGATGCCGTGTATCTCTCGGCGCGCTGCCCCGTGCTGCTGGCCCCCGCCATGGACCTCGATATGTATGCCCACCCGGCCACCACAGCCAATCTGGCGAAGCTGCGCTCCTACGGAAATATTGTGCTCGACTCGCCGGCCGGTGAGCTGGCCAGCGGCCTGAGCGGGCCCGGCCGCATGCTGGAGCCGGAGGATATTGTGGTGGAGCTGGAGCGGTTTTTTACTCGTTAAATAACGGGTCATGCTGAGCTTGCCGAAGCATCTCTACCACTTCGTTGCAATGCCAGTTAGTTAGCCAGAGGTAGAGATGCTTCGGCAAGCTCAGCATGACCTTCTCTTTTGAAACTATGCGCGTCCTCATTACGGCCGGCCCCACCTACGAGCCTCTCGACCCGGTCCGTTTTATCGGCAACCACAGCACCGGTAAGATGGGCTACGCGCTGGCCGAGGCGTTTGCTGCCAGCGGCGCCGCCGTAACGCTCATCAGCGGCCCCAGCAACCTGCCGGATCCGGCTCATCCGGGTATCCAGACGCAGCGCGTGGAAACCGCCGACCAGATGTATGCCGCCGCCGCTGCCGTAGCGCCTGAAGCTGGCGTATGGGTCTTTGCGGCGGCCGTGGCCGATTACAAGCCCGCGCAGATAGCGGCTGAGAAGATCAAGAAGTCGGGCGACACGCTGACGCTGGAACTGGTGAAGAACGTAGATATTGCCGCTACCCTGGGGAAAACCAAGCGGCCCGAACAATTTTCGGTGGGTTTTGCGTTGGAAACCAACAATGAGCATGCCCACGCGCTGGATAAGCTGCACCGCAAAAACTTCGACCTCGTGGTACTGAACTCGCTGCGCGACGCCGGTGCCGGTTTCCGCCACGATACCAACAAGGTGACGCTGCTGGACGCGCAGGGCCAAACTCGTATCTTTGAAGTAAAGCCGAAAGCCGAAGTGGCCCAGGATATTGTGGATGCTGTTCTTGCCCGCCTGCCCCGTGAAGTATAAAAAACTGCTGCCCGCCGTACTGTTTGCCCTTATTTCGCTGCTGACCAGCCCGCTGGCGCAGGCCCAGGAAATCCAGGCCGAAGTGCGTATTACCACCGAAAACGTGACCATTTCGGACCGGCAGCTGGTGCAGCAGATGCAGAACGATATGCAGTCGTTTCTGAACACCCGCTCCTTCACGAGCCAGACGTACCGGCCGGAGGAGCGCATCCGGATGCGGATTTTTGTGGGCATCACCGGTATTCCGCAAAACGGGCAGTACGTGGCCACGGCCCGCATTGTGTCGTCGAGGCCGGTGTACGGGACGGGATACGAAACCAACCTGCTGAGCTTCGCCGACCGCAACTTCCTGTTCAACTACTCGCCCCAGAACCCGATTGACTTCTCCGAAAACAACTTCGTCGGCAATCTGTCGTCGCTGCTGACCTTCTACGCCTACCTCACCATCGGCCTCGACCAGGACAGCTTCTCGCGCCTCGGCGGCTCGCCGTACTACGACCGGGCCCGGATAGTGCTGCAGAATGCCTCCTCGCAGACCATTACCAATGAGCAGGACGAAGCCTGGAAAGACGGGCAGACCCGCAACCGCTACTGGCTGCTCAACAATCTGCAGGACCCGCAGCTGGAGGCTTTCCGCACGGGTATTTATGCCTACTACCGGCAGGGACTGGATATTTTCATCGAGAAGCCGGACGAAGCCCGCACCAGCATTTTCACGGCTTTGCAGGGCGTGCAGCAGGCGGCGCTGCGCCGGCCCGGCACCTTGCTGGCGCGCTCTTTTTTCGACACCAAGGCCGACGAAATAGCCAACATCTTCCGCAGCGCCCCCGATGCCCAGCAGAAGCAAACCCTGGCTACGCTGCTGACGGAAGTGGACCCTACCAACTCGGCCAAGTACCAGGCCATGCTGCGCCAGCCGTAGCCTAGCGTTTAAGGCGGTAAATTCTTTATTGCGAAAATCATTGGCATTTGACTAAGTGAACTAGTAGTTTTGCTAAAGCTACTAGACCCGGTTTGGCACAACAGGTCCGTAGCGCACTTTTTTGGCAGCTACGACCGGCCTCCCGGTTTCTCATTTAGTTGGCTATGCTCATTGACCTCCGCATCCGAAACTACGCCCTGATTGAACAGCTGCAGTTGCAGCCTTCGGCGCTCCTCAATATCATCACCGGCGAAACGGGCGCCGGCAAGTCTATTATGCTGGGGGCCATTGGCCTGCTGCTTGGCAACCGCGCCGACTCGCGCATGCTGTTCGACACGGATAAGAAATGCGTGATTGAGGGCCAGTTCGATATCAGCAGCTACCAGCTGCAGGATATTTTCGAGTCCGAAGACCTCGACTACGATGCGCAGTGCATTCTGCGGCGCGAGATAAGTCCGGGCGGCAAGAGCCGGGCCTTCGTGAACGACACGCCCGTGACGCTGGAAACGCTGCGCCACATTGGGGCCAACCTGATGGACATTCATTCGCAGCACGATACGCTGCTGCTCGGGGATGCTGTGTTTCAGTTGAATCTGCTGGACCTGTACGCCGGGCTGGTGCCTGCGCGGGCCCAGTACAGCAACGCCTACCGCCAGTACCGCAAGCTGGAAACCGACCTGAAAGCCCTGGAAGACCAGGTGGCGCAGGCCAATAAAGAGCTGGACTACCACAGCTTTCTGCTCAGTGAGCTGGAGGATGCCCGCCTCGACAACGAGCAGCAGGACGAGCTGGAGCAGGAAGTAAAGGAGCTGGAGCACGCCGAGGAAATCAAGTACAAGCTCACCAACGCCCTGCAGGCCCTGAGCGAAGGCGAATACTGCGCCACCGGGGCCCTGAAGGACGCCACTATGCTGCTGGGCCAGATTGCGCCCTACTCGGAGCCGGCCCGCGAGCTAAAGCACCGCCTGGACAGCTGCCTGATTGAGCTGCACGACATTGCCGACGAAATTGAAGCTGTGGAGCGTCGCACCGAAGGCGACCCGGCCCGCATTGATGAGCTGCAGGGCCGCCTGAACGTGCTCTACAGTCTGCAGCGCAAGCACCAGGTGCGCGACGTAGTGGCCCTGCTGGCCGTGCGCTCCGACCTGCGCGACAAAGTAAGTTCCGTGCTCAACCTCGATAAGCAGATAAACCGCCTCCGCCGCGACGCGGAAGCTACGCTGGCCACCGTGACCAAGCAGGCCACGCGCCTTTCCGAAGCCCGCCGCAAGGTGTTTCCGAAGTTCGAGAAGGAGCTGGCTGCGCTACTCTCGGATCTGGGCATGCCACACTCGCGCATTGTGGTGCAGCACCAGGAAGGTGCGCCGGCCGCCAGCGGCATCGACATTATCAGCATCCTGTTTTCGGCCAACAAAGGCGCGCAGCCCCAGACGCTGAGCAAATCGGCTTCCGGCGGTGAATTCTCGCGCCTGATGCTGTGCATCAAGTACATGCTGGCCGACAAGACGGCCTTGCCCACCATTGTGTTCGACGAAATTGACACGGGTATCAGCGGGGAAATTGCGGTGAAAGTGGGCCGTATGATGCAGCAGATGGCCAAGAAGCACCAGCTCATCACCATCTCGCACCTGCCACAGATGGCCGCTGCTGGCGACACGCACTATTTCGTATACAAGGAAGACCGCGCCGACCGCACCGTGAGCCGCATCCGGCTGCTGAGCCTGGAGGAGCGGATTCAGGAAATTGCCCAGATGATTTCGGGCGCCAAGCCCAGCCAGCACGCCTACCAGAGTGCCCGCGAGCTACTGGCCATGCGCGGTGAGGAACTGGTAGGGTAGAAAATGAGTAGATGAATGGATGAGTGAATGAGTGAATAGCTAACTTGCCAGCCGCTAACCTGGAGTTTCAAACGGTACAGTGGCGCTAAGAACAGCAACGTACCGTTTCACCATCTTACTCACTCATCTTATGTCAAGTAACCTGCTCGCGGGCAAAGTCGGTATCATTTCCGGCGCGCTGAACGAAGAATCCATTGCCTGGAAAGTGGCCCTGAAGGCACACGCCGAAGGTGCCCGCATTGTGCTCACCAATGCCCCGCTGGCCATGCGCATGGGCGAAATCAACAAGCTCGCCGAGCAGTGCAACGCGCCTATCATCCCGGCCGATGCTACTTCTATGGAAGACCTCGAAAAGCTGTTCAGCGGTGCGCAGGAGCACTTTGGCGGCAAGCTGGATTTCGTGCTGCACAGCATTGGCATGAGCGCCAATATCCGCAAGGGCAAGCACTACGGCGAGCTGAACTACGAGTGGTACCAGAAGACGCTGGATGTGTCGGCGCTGTCGTTCCACAAGATGCTGGCCGTGGCTGAAAAGCAGGACGCTTTCAATGAGTGGGGTTCAGCCGTAGCACTGTCGTACATTGCCGCGCAGCGCGCTTTCCTCGACTACACCGATATGTCGCAGGCCAAAGCAGTGCTCGAAAGCATTGCCCGCAGCTACGGCCAGCGCCTCGGCAAGCTCAAGAAAGTGCGCGTGAACACCATTTCCCAGTCGCCGACCAAAACCACGGCCGGTACCGGTATCAGCGGCTTCGATGCCTTCTACGAGTACGCCAACCGCCTCTCGCCGCTGGGCAACGCTCCGGCTGAAGCCTGCGCCGACTACTGCATCAGCCTGTTCTCGGACCTGACGCGCTACGTGACCATGCAGAACCTCATGCATGACGGCGGCTTCAGCACCACCGGCATTTCGGAAGAAATAGTGGAGCTGATAACGAAAGCCAATTCGTAGGGTGTAGCAGCATGCTGCTTTGAGGAGCCCGGCCGACAGGTCGGGCTTCTTTCGTTTTACTGGTAACGAGCCTTGCCGATATGGCTGAGCCGACGCATGGCAACGTTCCCGGCAACGTTTGCGCGGAAATAGGACTGTGTGAGTGCCGCCAAGAGCCAATTTTGCAGTATTATGTCCGTTGTAAGCTCCAGCCCCCCCACCCATTTTGCATGAAATTTAGCCTCGATAAGGCCCTCTGGGGGCTGCTGATGCTCATTCTGCTGGCTTTTGTGCCGGCACCGCCCACCAACATCACCGTCTACCTCATCGGCGACTCGACCCTGTCGGTGAAGGAGCGCCGTTACTATCCGGAGACGGGGTGGGGGATGCCGTTTCCGGTGTTTTTCGATGAAACCGTAACTGTAGACAACCGCGCCCAGAACGGCCGCAGCACCCGCACGTTCATTGCCGAAAACCGCTGGCAGCCCGTGGCCGCGGCCCTGAAGCCCGGGGACTATGTGCTGATTCAGTTCGGACATAACGACGAGGTGCCCACCAAGCGCAGCTACACGCCCGAAGCCGACTACAAGGCGAATCTGGTGCGCTTCATCACCGAAACCCGCTCCAAAAAAGCCACGCCCGTGCTTCTGACGCCGGTAGCACACCGCAAATTCGACGCGGCCGGCAAGGTGGAGGGCACGCACACCATGTATTCGGGGATTGTGCGCACGGTGGCGCAGGAACAGGGCGGGTCGCTCATCGACCTGACCAGACCAGCCAGGCGCTGCTGCAGGAGTTCGGGGTGGAAAACCCGAAGCTGCTCTTCAACCAGCTGGCTCCGGGCGAGCATCCTAACTACCCCGCCGGCCGCGACGACAACACGCACTTCCCGGAACTGGGCGCCCGCAGGATGGCGCAGCTCATGCTGGCCGATATCCGCCGGCTGAAGCTGGAGCTGGCCGACCGGATTGTGCGGCAGGAAGTGAAGAAAACCGTGGACCCGCAGGCCCGCTAATACTGTTGCTGATGAGAAACCTATTGCTTCTGCTGGCGTTGTGCTGGCTCACGCTGGGCCGGGCACTTGGGGCCGCGCCGGCCTACGATTTTGTGGTGGCCCAGGACGGCAGCGGACAGTTCCGGACGGTGCAGGAAGCCTTTAACGCCGTGCCCGATTTCCGAAAAAAAGTCACGACCATTTTCATCAAAAAGGGCGTGTACAAGGAGAAGCTGATTCTGGCCGGCTCCAAGCACTTCGTGAAAATAGTGGGCGAGGACCGCGAGAAAACCATCCTCACCTACGACGACTACAACCAGAAAAAGAACATTTTCGGGGAAGACAAGGGCACTTCCGGCTCGGCCAGCTGCTACATCTACGGCCCCGATTTCACGGCCGAAAACCTGACGTTTCAGAACTCTTCCGGGCCGGTGGGGCAGGCCGTAGCCATGTGGGTAGCCGGCGACAAGGCGCGGTTTAAGAACTGCCGCTTCCTGGGCTTTCAGGATACGCTCTACACCTACGGCTACGGCAGCCGCCAGTACTACCAGGACTGCTACATCGAGGGCACCGTGGATTTTATCTTCGGCAGCAGCACGGCGTGGTTTGAGGGCTGCACCATTTTCGGCAAAACCAGCGGCTTCGTGACGGCCGCCTCCACGCCCGACAGTACGCGGTATGGCTACGTATTCAACCGGTGCAAAATCACCGGCGACGCGCCAGCGGGCAGCTTTTACCTCGGCCGGCCCTGGCGGCCCTACGCCAAAACGGTGTTTCTAGACTGTGAGCTGGGCAAGCAGATCCGGCCCGAAGGCTGGGACCACTGGGACAAGGAAAGCAACAAGCAAACCGCCCGCTACGCCGAATACCAGAGCCGCGGCCCCGGTGCGGCTCCCACGAAGCGGGTAGCGTGGGCGAAGCAGCTCACGGAAGCCGAAGCCCGGCAGTACACGCTGCCCAACGTGCTGCGCGGCTGGGACCCTACCAAAGACTAGCCTCCTGTATTCATGCTTGATGCCCAGCTTACCCATGAAGTCCACCGTACTGAGTTTGTTACTTTCACTGTTTGCATTGGCGGCCTACGCCCGGCCAGGCACCGAGCTTGTGGTGGCGCAGGACGGCAGCGGGCAATTCCGCACGGTGCAGGAAGCCATTGATGCCGTGCCCAACCAGTCGCCGACGCGCACCGTCATTCGCATTCGGAAGGGTGTGTACAAGGAAAAGCTGGTGGTGCCGGTGCTGAAGGTGCGCGTCTCGCTTATCGGCGAAGACCGGGACCAGACCATTCTCACCTTCGACGACCACAGCGGCAAAGGCGCCATCAATACCTACACCTCTCATTCGGTTCTGATTCAGGGCGCCGACTTCACGGCGGAGAACCTGACGTTTCAGAATACCGCCGGGCGCACAGCCGGGCAGGCCGTGGCGCTGCACGTAGAGGCCGACCGGTGCACCTTCCGCAACTGCCGCATCCTCGGCGACCAGGACACGCTGTTTCTGGCCACGGCCCACAGCCGCCAATATTTCCAGAGCTGCCACATCGAAGGCACCACCGACTTTATCTTCGGGGCCAGCACGGCCGTTTTCGACCAGTGCACCATCGTCAGCAAGAAAAACTCGCACATTACGGCTGCCTCTACGCCACAGGAGCAGCCCTACGGCTTTGTGTTTCTGGATTGCCGGCTGGAAGCAGACGCCACGCAAGCCACCAACGTGTCGCTGGGACGGCCGTGGCGGCCGTATGGCAGCGCGGTGTACGTGCGCACCTGGATGGGCCCGCACATCCGGCCCGAAGGCTGGGACAACTGGAAGAACGCCGAAAACGAGAAAACCGCTCGCTACGCCGAGTACCGCTCCACCGGCCCCGGCGCGGCCCCGGATAAGCGGGTGAAATGGGCCCGGCAGCTCACCGGCAAAGAAGCAAAGCAGTACACGCTCAAGCACATCTTCGGCAGCCAGCAACCCTGGAACCCGGGCAGATAGCGCCACGAAACGCTGGCTTATTCCGGTTTCGCCAGTTCCTGCTCAAACGCGGCTACCAGCGGCTCCAACGCTGCGCGGTTGGCTTCTGCGCGCTGGTCTTTCAGGAGGGCCCGTAATTGCTCGGGTGTGGCGTGGGCCGCCAGGTACTCCAGCAAAGCCCCGCCCACGGCGTACAGCTGCCCTTCGTCGGCTGCTTCGGGGTGCTCCCAGAGGCGCCACACGTCGGCGCGGCCCTGCGCAAGCTGCCGGGCGCGCTGCAACCGGTTGGCGCCGGTCTGGTCCAGATACACGGCAATACCCTCGTTAATCAGCTTGGTTCGCTGGGTCGGCTGCAGGCTGTGCTGCACCAGCACGTGCGCCAGCTCGTGGCCCCGGGTCTGGTTCTGGCGGGCATTCACCAGCATGGCTTCCGGCACCGCAAAGCCCAGCTCCCGCTGCAGAACCGGCTTGGCATCGGCCTTGTTGTTCCAGACGTAGAAGTCGATTTTTTTGGAAAGCGAAGCCGGAAACTTCTGGCTGATGGCCTGATACGCCTGCTCCCGCTCAGCGGCGTACCGGGCCAGATCCGGCACCTGCTCCGGCGACTGAAAGTGCAGCCGCAGATGCGCCGTTTCCACCACTCTCCAGCCCGCATAAAACGGCAGCAGCTGGTAGCCCTGCAGGCGGCGCTGGGCATACTTAGTGGCGTTCTGGGTGTTGTTGAGGGCCACGCACTCTTCCAGCGCCGCCTGCGCCTTGGCCGGCTGGTCGGTGAAATAATAGGAGGTGCCCAGATAGCCCAGGCTCCAGACTTTCACGCCATCGGAGCCAGCCGGAACCTGACGGCTTTTTTCCAGGTGCGGAATGGCCTCCGGGTAGCGGTTCTGGTCAGCGTAGGCGCGGCCCACGAACATGTGTAGTATGGGCTGCTGGTCGTTTTTACGCAATGAAGCCTCTCCCTGCGCAATGAGCTGATCCAGCTGGCCGCTCACGTAGAGCCTGCCGGCTTCTTCGGACGTTTGCGCCCGGGCGGCGGGCAGATAGATTAGGCCCGCCAACAGGCTCAGCATCATTCCATACAGTTTTGGGCGGCGGAAAATACGTCGGGTTTGCATGGCGGCAACTAACGCAGAATCCAGGAAGTTACCTAGTACTCTGTGAGCTGCTGCCGGTTGTATTCGCGGGCGGCACCGGTGGCTACCGGCAAAAGCCGGAAAATAACCTTCCGCAGAGCGGTTCGTTGATACAGGCTCTCACCCACGGCGCCACCCACGTCGCCCATTCGTACCTCTATGCAAGCTCAACATTCCCTCGAAGACGTTCTGAATACGCTGCAAAAGAAACTCTCCTTTTTCCAGAACCTGGTGCTGGTAGCCGCCGCCGATGGGGCCCTGGACAAGCAGGAAAGCGAGTTTCTGCTGCAGATTGGGGCCCGCCTCGGCCTTACTTCCGAGCAAGTGCTGCCCATTGCCGACAACCTGAGCGTGCTCAGCTTCATTGTGCCCGCCGATGGCCTGCAGCGCACCCTGGAACTGCAGACGCTGGTGCAGATGATGCTGCAGGACGGCCAGATTGACCCGCGCGAGTACGGCCTGTGCCTGGAATACGCCCACCGCATCGGCTATGGCAAGGACATCCTCGATGATATGGTGAGCCAGCTGGCGGGCGGCAAGCCCATCGGCAATCCTACGCCACCGACTGCCAGCTAAGTTCAATCAGCTACAACTAGAACGGGGCACCCACTGGGTGCCCCGTTCTAGTTGTAGCTGATGACGTAGTGCCGCCGCCAGCCCCTGAGGCAGAGCTGCACTTGGCAGGAGCAGCCATTGCGGTAGGCTTACGGAATCAGCCGGTCGGTGCGCAGCTGCCGGAACAGGTCGAAAAAGGAGTCCTCGGTGGACTGGTAGGCCAGAAAACCACGCTTGCGGCTGTTGGTCATGTCGGTCATCACCTCGATGGGGCGGCCCAGGTCCAGGTCGGTGTGCCAGGGGGAGGCGAGGCGGCTGAGGTCGGCTTCCTGCAGGTTATGGCGCTCGGCTATTTCGCGCCACACGGCACCGTCAGTGGCCAGCTCGGCTTCCAGCGGGTGCACGGTGCCATCGAAGCCCACCGCTTCTACCCCGAACCATGCCGCCAGTCGCGGCCACAGCCAGCTCCAGCGGAATATGTCGCCGTTCACGATGTTGAAGGCCTCGTTGCGGGCGGTTTCGGTGGTGGCGGCCCAGCGCAGCTGCTTCGCAATAATGCGGGCGTCCGTCACATCGGAGAGGCCATTCCACTGGGCTTCGGAGCCGGGCCAGCGGAATAGACGGCCGGTTTCCTTGCAGATGCTGGCGTACACGGCCAGCGTGGTGCCCAGGTTCATAAGGTTGCCCACGGCCTTCCCAATGATGGTGTGCGGGCGGTGGATGCTCCACGTAAACCCGTCGCGGGCCGCAGCGGCGTACACCTCGTCTTCCTGAGCGTAGTAGAAGTTGTCAAGGGGCAGGCGGGGCTGCTCTTCGCGCAGCGGGGTGGGCGGAGCCACGCCCCCGCTCACGTAGGCCTCAAACGGCCCCAGATAGTGTTTGAGGCCCGTTACCAGCGCCACATGTTGCACCGTCTGTTGGGGCGCCAGCGCATCCAGCAGGTTGCGCACCATCACGCTGTTTACGCGTATGTTTTCGGCTTCGGTATCCTGCCGCATCCAGCTGGTGATGAATACGTGGGTGGGTGCCAGGCCGGCCAGGGCAGCTTGCAGGCTGGCGGGGTCGAGCAGGTCGGCGGCGACGGGGTGCAGGCCGGGCACGTCATCGGGGCGGGGTGTGCGGGCCAGGCCGTAGGTGGTCCAGTTGTGGGCCAGCAGCTCGCGGGCCAGGTTGCTACCGATGATGCCGGTAGCACCTACTACAAGGGCAATATTGCGCATAGGTTGGGGTTCGAAAGTGCATAAATGCCGCTTCTGGTACGGCACAAGCTGTTACAACAGCTGAACCTCCGGTTTGTCTTGCCCTTATGTCTGGCGTTAAGCCAGCACGATGCGCTTGGGTGCCATTTCGACGGCGTAGTCCTGGATTACCTGCCGCAGAATCTCCATGTCGCGGGGGCACTGCTCGGCAAACGCCTGCCAGTTGGTCAGCGTCAGTTGCTCCGGCATTTCCACTATGGCTACGATAGAATCCCAGAAGGCATCCCAACTGGGGCCGTACCAGTCTTCAAACCCTAGCTTTTCCTTAAACAGCTGGTGTATGGCCGCTTTGCTGGTGATGCCGGTCAGGTCGAGGGTCATGGGTGGAAATCTGCTTTTGAGGTATCTGCCCAGCCAAATGAGCCAATAGAACTGCGCAGGCAAAAAGCTCTAATAAGTAACAGTATAGTTCTGAGTGGTGCCCGCCGGAATGAATAAAGAATCTGTGCTGAAAGTCTGGACTCCGTTTTTGGTTTTGTAGCTACGGACAAGTATGGGCTGGTCACCGGAAATCGGCATTGGATTCGCAGTCGGTAAACCGTTCCAAGAAATGCCTGCGCCGCCTCCCTGAATATTACGGTTGAAGACACTGTTAAAGCCATAGCAGCTATTAAAACTGGAAGTAAATTGTCCTCTGTCAGCAATTAGCTGGTCTTGATTTGTAATAATTAAGTTGACGTAAGCCTTACGTGGGATTACAAAATTATCAAGGTGAAATGCCGTGTCGCGTTTCACATCATACAGGCCGACGCTAGGTTCTCCGATGGTGTAATAGCGGTTGTTGTCAACAGAGTAGAAAATCTGGAAATAACCGTCTAGTAATTCGTTGTCATTGACATAAAAACTAAGAGTATAGTTGCCATCATCATCGGTTTTGCAGTATGCTTTGCCTTTAGCACTTACAGATAAACCATAGATGTTCATCCATTTTGCCACGACGTTGGCTCCCGGGATTGGCTGTTGACCATTCGCTGTTACTAGGCGGCCCGTCACTGTAGTACAGGAATTTTGGCAGACTTCCTCTGATTCCTGCTTCTCACAGGCTGTTGAGCTTAGTACCAACGCCACCAGACAGAATCGAACACAATTTTTCATACCATACAGGTTTCAGTGAGGAGAAGACATCCTCTTGCGGAAGATAAGAAACCTTGGTCGTGCCGCCGTATCATTTACCCCATTCTTATGGCGTAGGGGGAAAGGAAATTGCTTCTGTAAAATCAGATTATATAAACACCGTTATATATTTAAACCTCGGCAACAGGCGCTGTGCCGATAAGCCAGTAGTTGTTAGTTTATTCATTTCAATATCCCCATAGCGGTGCTGTTAGCCCAAGATACGGACGTTAAGCCCTTTGCTGCCCAGCGGTTTCGGTTCAATTGGAAAACCGGGGCGTGGCTGCTTGCCTTGTTCAGCATTGCCCGGTTTGCGCTGGTACTCCACGCCAACGTAACGCGGAGCTACCAGGTCGTGGCGCTCATCTTCGTGGCCATGATAGTGCTGCCATTTCTAGTGCTGAAGCGGGCGGGGCGCCGGAAAATAGGGCTGGTATGGCCCAGGCGTTGGGGCAGCGTACTACTAGGCGGCACTTCGGGCGTCCTGAGTTGTACTGCGCTGTTTTATCTCACCACCTCCTTCTTTGGACTGGGCGAGAGAAACAGTTTGGCGTATATCTCGCGCACCTACGGCAACATTGCGCAGGTACTGACTGACCAGAACCGGCTGACATATTTCCTGATTTTCACGATTCCCAGTCTGCTGTTCAGCCCCATCGGCGAAGAAATATTCTACCGGGGCTTGGTGCACGAATGCTTCGCGGGCAGCTTGGGAAACCGCAAGGCCACGCTAATAGATAGCGCTGCGTTTGCCTTGGTTCATGTGGCGCATTTCGGCCTCATTTATGCCGGGCCGGGGGCGGGGTGGCGCTTTTTGGCCGGTCCGGCGCTGCTATGGGTGGCGTTTCTGTTTGGTGCCTGTCTGCTGTTTTCCGTGGCGCGCCGGAAAAGCGGCTCCGTGTGGGGCGCCGTAGCGGCTCACGCGCTGTTCAACCTGACCATGAACTACTTCATCTTCTACCATCTCCTCTGAGCCGAGGCGGCAGCGCTGCCTTATGCCGCCGTGTCACCCACCTCGTCCCCGTCATCTACCATCACCTTCGCCAGCTTCTCGATGTTGAGGCTGCGGGCCGAGGCGTCGAATATTTCGCGGTAGGTGCCGCGCAGGTCGTAGAGCTGCTCGTGGGTGCCGCTTTCCACCATGCGGCCCTGCTTCATTACATATATACAGTCGGAATCCACAATCTGGGCGAGGCTGTGCGAGATGATGACTACGGTGCGGCCTTTTTTGATGGCGTCGAGCGAGTTCTTGATTTGCTCGGTGGCAATGGCGTCGAGGGAGGCGGTGGGCTCGTCGAGGAAGATGATGGGCGGGTTTTTGAGGAACAGCCGGGCAATGGCAATGCGCTGCTGCTGCCCGCCGGAAAGCTGCTGCGCGTCGGAGTCGTAGCCTTTCGGCAGCTCCATAATCTGCTCGTGCAGGTAGGCCTGCTTGGCCGCGGCTTTTATCTGGTCCAGGGTGGCGTCCATCACGCCGTAGCGTATATTTTCCTCAATGGTGCCCTTGAAAATGTGGTTTTTCTGCAGCACCAGCCCGATTTGCTGGCGTAGGGCGTGGGTATCGTAGTCGGCCAGGGGCTTGCCGTCGAGGAGCATTTTGCCATGGTCGGGGGCGTAGAACTTGCAGAGCAGGTTGATGATGGTGCTTTTGCCGGCCCCGCTCAGGCCCACCATCGCCGTGGTTTTGCCGGCCTCAATGGTCAGGCATACGTCGTGCAAAGCCTGGGTGCCGCTGGGGTAAGTGAAGTCCACGTTGCAGATATCGAAGGTGCCGTGTAGGTGGTCGGGCTGCAGCGTGCCGGTGGGCTCCACGGCATCTTTGGCGTCCAGAATGTCGAAGAAGCCCTCGGAGTAGGTGAGGGCGTCGTTCATCTCGTCGTAGATGCGGTGCAGCTGCCGGATAGGCGCCGACACGTTGTTGAACAGCAGAATATGGAACATGATGGCCCCGATGCTGATCTGCCGGTCGAGCACCAGGTAGGCCGTGAGGATGATGATGAGCACCACGCCAATCTGCTCGGTGAAGGTTTTGAGGCCGTCGTAGAGGAAGTTGGTTTTGCGGGTCTGGAGCTGGGCAGCCTGCAGGTTCTGCTGCACCTGCGCCTGCTTCTGCTCCTCGTAGTCTTCGCGCACAAAGCTCTTGATGACCACCGCCGAGTCGATCAGGTTTACGAGGCCCTGGCTGCGGGCCTCACGCAGGCCGCGCAACGCCCGGCGGGTGCCGTTGAGCTTGTCGGCCTGCCGGTAGCTGAGCCAGAAGTACACGGGCAGCACTGCCACCGCCACCAGCCCCACATATACGTTGGCCGTGAACATAATCACCAGAGCCACAATGGAGTTGGCGAACAGCGGCAGAATGTCGATAAAGAAGTTCTGTACCAGCTTCATCAGGCTTTCCACGCCTCTGTCAATGCGGGTCTGGAGCTTGCCGGTCTGGTTGCCGCTGTCGGAGTAGAAGCCCAGCTCGTAGCTGAGCACCTTGTGCACGGCATCCTGAATGAGCGTGCTGGACACGTTGATGCGAATTTTCTCGCCGTAGAACTTCTGCCCGAACTGAATGCCGGTGTTGATGATTTCCTTGCCCAGCAGCAGCCCCGTCACCAGCAGCAGCAAATCCATGCCCTGCGCTAGACCCAGGTTCTGGTTGAGCAGGCCCTGCACGGTATCCACGGTGTAGCGCAGCACAAACGGATTGACCTGCGCCGCCAACGAGCCCACCAGCGTGAGCAGCAGCGTGGCCAGCACCAGCCCCCGATACGGCAGCACATACGGGTACAGGCGCTTGATAATTTCCCAAAGACTCATGCGGAACCGGCTAAGTGAGCAGTAGCCGGTTAGACGAGCGGAGCAGGAGTGGGGTTATAATGGAGCGGTTGTAGAATAATCCCGTTGGTACACTTCAGCCGTAATAGTCTCATAGTGCTGAGAAAGCTCAAAGTGTACTGCCCAATCAAAGTAGGTATCAAATAAAACTAGGGAAGTGCCGCCCCCCTCTGCCGCACGATTGGCACTCAACAATGATAGGATAAACAGTTTCCAATTCTGTTGGAAACGCATTACACCTATTCCTACGCATTCATTAACGACGTCATCATGAAAATTAACGCTTAGCCAATCCACACTGATACGATTATGCTTGCCAATGAGGTTATCATCAATATATCGAAGTACCTGTGGATACAGCACCGAAAACTGTTCATTACTTAGTACTACGTCATCTCTCAGATTAACAAACCCAACTTCGCGCGTACGTAAAATGCCTATAGTGCTGAGGTTAATCGCACCATTGCCCTCTAATAGTTCAAAGCGTTCATAAATGTGGGAGTAATAATCGGCTATGGTCTTGAAGTGCATAGATAACTTGAAAATGGGTTTTAGGCAGTGAAGCAGACCAGCAAAATAGGCAATGGTCAGAGTGAAATTTTGTAATGGTTCATCTCCTGAATGCTCGTGTAAAATGGCTTCACCAGCTGGAAGAACTCCGCAAATTCTGCGCTTTTGCGGAAGCCCTGAAGGTGTCGTTCTACTGACGTCCACTCGATGCGCCAGATGAACAATTCTTGGTCTTCCTCGCAGTGCCCAAGCTCGTAGCGCAGGCAGTCCGGCGCGGCAGCAAGGAGCTGGTTGGCTTGGCGAATGGCTTCAAGGAACGCGGGCTGCTGCCCGGCGTCAATGCGGTAGCGGATGTATTCGACGGTCATGGCGGGACAGTGAAGAAGACCGCCAGGAAGGTAGTTTTTTGCTGCGAATTCGGCACCGCTACGCCACCGGAAAGCGTGTGGCTGCAACTCGGGCGCTACTTTCGGGTTCTTTCGCGTTCAAACGTCTTCCGTCACCCAGCTTCCCTCATGAATACATTCCGACTTATTGCGCTGGCCGGCTCATTGGCCGTAACAGTTCCCGTGCTGGCTCAACAGGGCACCAAGGCCGATGCCGCCACCCTGGCCAAAATCAAAGACGAAGGCCTGAACCGCTCCAAGGTGATGGAAACGGCCTTCTACCTGACCGACGTGTGCGGCCCGCGCCTGGCCGGCTCCGATGGCCTGAGCCGCGCCAACGAGTGGACCAAAAAGCAGCTCACCGACTGGGGCCTTACCAAAGCCAACATCGAGCCCTGGGGGACGTTCGGCCGCGGCTGGGACATCGAGAAGTCGTACGTGGCCATGACGGCGCCCTACTACCACACGCTCATCGGCGCGCCCAAAGCCTGGACGCCCAGCACCAATGGCGCCCTGAAAAAGCGCGTGGTAGTGGTGAAAGCCGCCACCGAAGCGGACCTGGCCAAATACCAGGGCCAGCTGCGCAACAAAATCGTGCTGTTTGATGTGCCGAATCCGCCCAAAACCACCTTTGAGGCCGATGCCCGCCGCCATTCCGACGAAGAGCTGGCGAAAATGGCCGACTACAAGCTGGCCGCACCGGCCGCCGCGGCCACGCCGGCCCCCGCCGACGCAGAGCGCATGGCGGCCCGCCGCGCTCAGTTCGCGCTGCGTGCCAAGCTCGCCGATATGGTGCAGAGTGAAGGCGCTGCCGCCATCCTGAGCACCCGCGGCGGCTCGCACGGCACCTTCTTCACCAGCAACGGCGCCCCCTTCGCCGCTGATGCCAAGCCCGTGCTACCGGAGCTGGAAATGGCTCCTGAAGACCAATTGCGCCTGATCCGTCTCGCCGAAGCGGGCGTGCCGGTGGAAATTGAGCTTGAAACCCGCACCCGCTTCCAGATCCAGGACCTGAAAGGCTACAACGTGGTGGCCGAAATTCCGGGTACCGACAAAAAGCTGAAAAGCGAAGTGGTGATGCTGGGCGGCCACCTCGACTCGTGGCACGCTGCCACCGGCGCCACCGACAACGCCGCCGGCTGCGCCATTATGATGGAGGCCGTGCGCATTCTGAAAGCCACCGGCGTGCAGCCGCGCCGCACCATCCGGATTGCGCTGTGGGGCGCCGAGGAGCAGGGCCTGTTCGGTTCGCGCAACTACGTGAAAAACCATTTCGCCGACCCCGCCACCATGAAGCTGCTGCCCGAGCACGAGAAGCTGGCGGCCTACTTCAACCTCGACAACGGAGCCGGCAAAATCCGCGGCATTTATGCGCAGGGCAACGAGGCGGTTGCGTCCATCTTCCAGGACTGGCTCAAGCCCTTCGCCGACCTGGGCGCCAGCACCGTTACGCTGCGCAACACCGGCGGCACCGACCACCTCTCGTTTGATGCCGTGGGCCTGCCGGGCTTCCAGTTCATTCAGGACCCGCTCGACTACAACACCCGCACCCACCACACCAACATGGACACCTACGAGCGGCTACCCGCCGACGACCTGAAGCAGGCTTCGGTCGTGGTGGCTTCGTTTGTGTACCAGGCCGCCATGCGTGATGCCAAGCTGCCCCGTAAGCCGCTGCCCGCCGCCAAGCCAGATACCAAAAGCTAGTAGCGCCGCCTGCTACGGTGCTGTACCGCAAGGGCCTCCCTCACACCTATTTTGGACGTGGGGGAGGCCCTTTGGCATGCAGGAGGCCATTGCTGCAGGCAACCGGGTTACTCGGGCAGTGGGTGCTGCCAGCCAAAGTGGTCCTGCAGCACCTGGCTGATTTTGGCCGAGTTGAGCGGCTTAGTGAGCAGGCCGGCCGCCGGCAGCTCCTGCAGCCGCTCCAGGTCGCGCGGGTGTACCGAAGTAGTGAGCATAATAACCACGATGGCCTGGCGCTCGGCCAGCGGCAGCTCCTGGTAGGCGGCCAGAAACCCGAAGCCGTCGAGTAGCGGCATGTTCAGGTCCAGGAAAATCAGGGCCGGGCAGTTGGGGGTGGGCTGACGGCAGTACAGCGTCAGCATTTCCAGGGCTTCCTGGCCGTTTAGCGCTACCATCACCTGGTCCGTGACGCGTAGCTTCTCGAGTAGTTTACGGTTAAGGTAGTTTGTGGTCGGGTCGTCATCGACGAGCAGAGTGCAGTGGAGCGGAGACATCTGAAGGTTCTGAAAAGGGTGGTAGAACACGCAGATCGGGCGGGCCCTGAAGGTTACTGTAGAAAGTAAACGCAAAAAGTAGTGCCGTGGCCCACTGTACTTTGCACTTCTATGCGCCCGCCGGCATTTTCCACCATTTTCTTTACCATATACAGCCCAATGCCGGAGCCCTCCACATGCGTGTGGTAGCGCCGAAACATCGTAAACAGGCCCTGCTCCCGGGTCAGGTCCATGCCCAGACCATTATCCTGGATTTCCAGAATCTGGTAGCCGGCTTCCACGCGGCTCCGGATCCGCACCAGCGGTGGCCGGTCGGGGTGATGGAATTTGAGGGCGTTGCTGAGCAGGTTGTAAATCACGGAGCGCAGGTTCTTCTCCGAGAACAGAACCGTTGGCGTGGCCTGCACATCAACCAGCAGGCGGCCCCGCGTTTGCTGAAGCAGCGGCGCCAGGTCGAGGCGCACATCCTCGATAATGGAGGGCAGGGCCACTGGGGCGTTGGGCTGGCCGTGCTCTTTCTGCAGCTTGCTTACATCGGTGAGGTGGTCGATGGTTTTCTTGAACCGCTCCACCGAGTCGTTCATCAGCTCCAGAATATAGGGCACTTCGCCCGCCTCGCTCTGCTGCGGCGGCAGCTCATCCTGCAGCGTATGCAGCAGCCCTTCGATGTTGGTGATGGGCGCTTTCAGGTCGTGGGAGGCAGTATAGATGAAGTTGTCGAGGTCTATGTTG
Organism: Hymenobacter psychrotolerans DSM 18569; assembly: GCF_900142395.1. Taxonomy (GTDB): domain Bacteria; phylum Bacteroidota; class Bacteroidia; order Cytophagales; family Hymenobacteraceae; genus Hymenobacter; species Hymenobacter psychrotolerans. The sequence goes on from NZ_FRAS01000016.1 coordinate 95,153, forward strand.
GTGCGCTGCAGCTGCTCGTTGGATTCGCGCAACTCCTTGTTCAGGGCCTGTGCTTCGTCGCGGGCGGTGCGAAGCTTTTCGGTGAGGCGCTGCAGGGCCATTTCGGCCATCTTTTGCTCGTGCACGTCGATGACCGTACCCACCAGCCCCTCAAACTCGCCGCTGCTGCCAAAGCGCGGCAGCCCGGAGTCGATGGCCCAGCGGTATACGCCGTCGTGGCGCCGGAGCCGGTAGAGGGAGCTGAACGCTACGCGCCGGGCATTGGCGTCCAGAAACGAGCTGCCCACTGCCGGCGCATCTTCTGGATGTACTGCCTGCACCCACCCCAGGCCCAAGGCTTCGGCCTCCGTCTGGCCCGTGAAGGCATACCACTGGTGGTTGAGGTAGGTGCACTGCCCGTCCACGTCCGTCACCCAGAGCATAGCCGGGGCATTGTTGGCTATTTGCCGGAACGAGCTTTCCCGCTCTTCCACCACGCGCCGGGCCAGCACCTGGTTCGTAACGTCGTGCGCGAAGCTCATCACCCCGTCAATAGTGCCTTGCGCGTTACGCCGGGGCTGGTACGTGAACGTCCAGTAGATGTCTTCCGGCGGGGCGCCCTCGTGGCGGGACAGGCGCAGCGGCAGCTCCTGCTCTACCAGGGTTTCGCCGGTCCGGTACACGTGCCGCAGCATGTCCGGAATAGGGGAAGCTGCCAGCTCGGGCAAGGCTTCCAGCAACGGCCTGTTCAGTAGCTCGCGCCCCGGAAAAATGGCCTGATACGCCGGGTTCACCAGCTGAAACATCAGGTTTTCGCCTTCCATGATAACAATGGGAGCCGGTGCCTGCATAAACAGGCCTTCCAGCCACTGCTGCTGCATTTCGCGGCCTGTGCGGGTCAGCACCTGCTCCGTGACGTCGTAGGCGAAGATGGAAACGCCCGCAATGTTGCCGTCTTCGCGGTACGCCTGATACGTGAAGGTGAAGTACACTTCCTTGTCGGGCTGCCCATCGGGCTGCGCTATTGTGAGCAGCAGTTCGTTGCCGAAGAACGTTTCACCGGTTTGGTAGACGTTGTTCATCAGCCCCAGAAAGCCCTGTTCTACCGTTTCGGGCAGGGCCTTGGCCAGCGGCAGCCCTAGCAGCTGCCGCGACGGAAACAGCTGCTGATACGACGCATTCACATACTCGAACCGGTGCTCGGGGCCGCGTAGCAAGGCAATGCTGGCCGGCGTCTGCTCGAAGACTTGGTAGAACATTTCGCGCTCCTGCACCTGGCGGCGGGCCGCGTCTAGCACGGCCTGCTGGGTGCGGGCCAGCTCGTCGTGCTTGCGGAGGAGCTCCTGGTTGGAAGCCTGCAGCTCCGCGTTGATAGCCGCCAGCTCCTCGTTCAGGGCCTGTACCTGCTGGCGGGCTTCCACCTGCTCCGTTACATCAGCCACCAGGCTGTAGAAGCCCTTCACCTGCCCGTCGCGGATATCGGGCACGTAGCTGGTCTGGATGTGGCGGGCAAAACCCTCCCGGTAGGGCATGGTGGCACTGAAGTCTATCCGCTGCCCGGCCAGCGCCTGCTCAATGTAGTGCTTCACCCGCGCGTAAGCCGTTTCGCCTACTATATCGCGCACATACCGGCCGGTAAGCTCGGCTGGGGAAAGATGAAACCAGGCCTCGTAGGCGTGGTTGGCGAACTGGTAGCGGTGCTGCTGATCTACGTAGCCGATGAGCACGGGCAGCGAGTCGGTGAGCAGCCGCAGCTGCTGGGTGGCGGCCTCACTGGCCTGCCGTGCCACCACCTGGTCCGTTACCTCGAAGGCAAATACCATAACGCCATCTACCTGGCCGTGCACATCGTAGCGGGCCTGCTGAATGTAGTTGAAGTACCGGTCCTGTAGGATGCCGTCATCGGCGCGGGCCAGCGGAACCAAAAGTCCTATTTCCTCCTGCGCCTGGCCGGTCTCATAAACCTCCCGGAAAGTGTGGTAGACCCTGTGGTTTGCTATTTCGGGCAGGGCCTCCAATACGGGCCTGCCCAAGAGCTGCCGGCCCTGAAACAACTGCATGTAGGCGGGGTTCACCAGCTCGAATACCAGCGAAGGCCCACTGAGGATGGCAATAGGGGCGGGTGCCTGCATAAACAGGGCTTCCAGCCGAACCCGCTGCCGTTCGGCCTCAGCCTGGGCGTGCTGCAGCGCCTGCGTACTCCGCAGGTGTTGTTCCGGGCCTGGGTCCGTTACGTCGGTTACTGCGTGCAGAATGTGGCGTATCTGGCCCTGCTCGTCAAGTACGGGAGTGTTGCGCACCAGCCAGTAGCGCACGGCAAACCGGCCTGGCTGCTGCGGCTCGGGCACCTGGCAACGCTGGCGCGGTATACTGCGCGGCTGCCCGGCGGCCAGCACCTGCTTCAGCGAGACTTCCAGGCTTTGCTTATCATGGGCTGCCGCTGCGGCCGGAGAAACATCGGCTATATGCCGGCCCAGCAAGGCTTCGCGCGCGGTGCCGGACAAGGCCAGGTATGCGTCGGTAGCGGCTTCAATCGTCAGGTCGGGCGTGAGCAGCAGGTAGGCATCCGGAAGCGCATTGAAAACAGGCAGCAGCACCGGGAAGGTATCAGGCATAAGGAGGTGGCTGGGCCGGTTTGGGGAATCAGAATAGCTGAAAAGCAGCTACCTGTAATAGCTCTTGTATACATGTTGGAGGCAGATGCGCCTTGTAGTCTGTCGGACCCACAGCAAGCGTAGCAGTAAGTATGGCTGAGCTGCACCTAGTGCGGCGCAAGCCACGCTACATTTCCTGGCTACTCGAGTAGTACCTGCCCGAAGCCCAGCGTCTTTAGCCCAGCTTTTCCTTGAACAGCTTGAGCGTGCGGCTCCAGGCCAGTGCCGCGGCTTCGGCATTGTAGCGGGCAGGGGAGGAGTCGTTGTTGAAAGCGTGGTTTACGCCTTCGTATACGTACTGCTCGTATTTCACCCCGGCTGCTTTCAGCGCAGCCTCATAGGCATCTTTGCCGGCATTCACCCGCTCATCAAGGCCCGCGTAGTGCAGCAGCAGGTGCGCTTTCATCTTCGCGACGTCGGCGTCTTTGGGTTGGGTGCCATAGTACGCCACGGCCGCGTTCAGCTTGGGGTCGTTGAGGGCCAGTTGGTTGGCCATGGCGCCGCCCCAGCAGAAGCCCACGCAGCCGGTTTTGCCGTTGCTTTCCGGGTGCTGGCGCAGATAGGCAAGGGCCGCAAGGTAGTTGCGTAGGTTCTGCGCCATATCGAGCTTGCCGATGAGGGCCCGGCCTTCGTCCTCATTGGCAGGCGTGCCTCCCAGCGGCGACAGAGCGTCTACGCCCAGCGCTAAGTAGCCGGCTTTGGCCACACGCCGCGTCACGTCTTTTATATGCGGCGTGAGGCCCCGGTTTTCGTGAATCACGACCACTGCCCCACGCTTTTTCTTGGATTTGGGGTGAGCCAGGTAGCCTTTCATGAGCACCCCTTCGGCGCCATTCCAGGTCACTTCTTCCAGCAGCAGGTCAGCTTCCTGCTCGCCCACGGTGGCCGCCTGCGCGTAGCCCGGCTCCAGCACCGCCAGCGCCGACATAGCCAGTGCCGTACCGCCGGCCAGCCGTACCAGGCGCTCCATAAACTCCTTGCGGGTAAGGGGCGCGTGCGTGTATTCGTCAAACAGGCTGATAATGCGCTGGTCCATGCGGGGTTGGCTGAGGTGATGCAACAAGATAAGCAAGATGCGCTAAGCCGCCAGGACTTTGGGCGGGTGGCTGGCCCCGCTACTCCTGCTCGCGGTGAACGGTGTCCATCGAAAAGGCCGGTACGCAGATCGACCAGTACTCGCATTCTTCCTCAAACGGGTTGGAGTAGCGCACCCGGGCCCCGCCCTTAATCAGCAGCGACTCGCCGGGACCCAGCTCTACCACGTCGCCGTCTATCTCAAACCGCTTGCGGCCGCGCACTACAATAGTTACCTCATCAAACTCAGGATTTTGGTGCGGCTCGCTCCAGTGCGGCGGAGCTACCATGTGGGCCACGCTGTAGCCTCCGGTTTGGGTGCTGGCGTGCCCGATGTGCTCCTCAATGAGCTTGCCATCGGTGGTGGGCACCCGAAAGGGCGCCTGCTGACGGAAATAGCGCTTTTCTGACATTAGCGGGGAGTAGTGGGCGTAGATTGGTCGGGGCAGGCGCCGGGCACAAAGCTGAGCACTCCGGCATTGGTAGCGGTGCAGGCGTTGCCGTAGGTCACGTTGTTGCAGCCGCATACCGGGTCGTATTGCATGGTGCACATGGCGTCTTTCCGGATTTTGGCCGGATCGATGCAGGTCGCGGCATCGGTGGTGGGAGCGGCGGGCCGGGTGCAGGCAGCGGCCAGCACCAGCAGCAGTGGGAGAAGCTTCAGCATAAGGGAAAGCAGAGGGAGAAGGTGGCGAAATTAGGGAGCCAGGAGCATATACGGGCTGCGGCAACTCCGTTGCGAAATTTCCCCGATTAGCTATATTGTGGAAACCATTTTTTTTGAGTGGCACCAAAACCTGCGCCGCCGTGCCGCGTATTAGGCTTCAGAACGGCAAACGTACTGTGGGGCTTCGGCCCCGCCCCGGCAGCCTGCTGCACCGTAGCCTTCTGCTCCCCACCTGAATCTCATTTACCACCTTTCTCTCCCTCTACATCATGTCGTATCACGAAGAAGACAACTCCGGAAAAATTCTCCTCGCTGCTTTGGCTGGCGCTGGCGCTGGCATCATTGCCGGCCTGCTGATGGCTCCGGACAAAGGCCGCGCTACCCGCGAAAAACTCGGCAGCGCTGCTTCTAAATACAGCGGTCAGTTCGGCGAGCAGCTAGCCAAGTATGGCGAAGAGCTGGACTCCAAGTTCAAAGGCTACGTTGAAAAGCTGGAAGACATGGGCCTGACCGGCGCCGGCAGCAGCCTCAAAATGAAAGGCGACTGGAACGACGCCAAAGGCAAGCTGAAACAGCAGTATGCCCAACTCACAGACGAAGATCTGGAGTACTCAGAAGGCAAAGGCGACGAGCTGGTTGGCCGCCTGCAAAAAAAGCTTGGCAAAGCCAAAAGCGAAGTAGTGAAAATGCTCAACGACCTGTAGGCCGAGAGTTATTTTCTGAAAAAGCGCCGGCCTTCTGATGAAGGCCGGCGCTTTTTTTTTAACTAACCGGGGCTGCTGGACGTTATATCAGCATAGGCCGATATACGGCGGCCTTTCCTTTTCACTTCCTATTTCTGCGAGGTATGCAAGACACTAAAGGCAAAGTAATTCTGTCGTTGCTGGCCGGCGCTACCGCCGGTGTGGTGGCGGGCCTGCTGCTGGCCCCCGAAACCGGCGACGAAACCCGCCAGGGCCTGAAAAAGTCGGCGTCTAAGCTAAGCGGCGACCTGAACAAACTGCTCAAAGACAGCCTGGACCGATTCAGCAACACGCGCGCCAGCGGCCCAGCCGCCGCCAAGCAACAAGCCGACCGCTCCGCCGCCGACAGCCTGCTCCACTCCATTGGCCTCTCCAATGACAGCGCCGGTGATTCCGACTCCGATTATGATGGCACGGGCGGCGACGGGCGCCATTTTCCCGGCTACTCTTCGCGCAGTTAGGCAAAAAAAGCGGCCGACCTGAAACCCCGTACTCGGTCTTCCGTTAAAGAAGACATAACCGGCTTGAAAGAAGATCGGAAAAAATGCAGAAGTAAAATTGCCGGCTGCCGAGCTTCTATTGGAATTGGTCAAACAATCCGATAGTAAAATCTGGTAAGCCCATCGCACAGTTCTTCTGTACATCCCGGTCGGAATGGTAAGCCGGCTATAGTAGAAAGGAAAGCCTCCCGCACCATATTTTGCGGGAGGCTTTCTGATTTTTACTACTTTGCTAAGTCCTGATAAGGAGGCTGTTGTGATTTTTTTTCGGTAGATCCGTAACCTTCGCCAGCCAGCCCCGTTAAACCATACAGAACCAGCTTATAGAAGTTGGGATACTTTGAAAGCAAAATTGCCCGCTGTAGAGCTTCTATCAGAAATTTCAAACCTCTGGTAGCAAAATCGTACAGCAACCAGGTAAGCTTCTTTCTGGAATCCCGTTAAGACATCCATAAGTTAGTTTTCAAAAGAAAAGCCTCCTGCGACTTACGCAGGAGGCTTTTCGATTTTTAGGCAGGTCTGGCTTATGCCTCCGTTTCCGGTTTGGGCGCATTCTCCGACTTGCTGTGCTCCGGCTTCATCTGCGGGAAAAACAGCACGTCCTGAATGGAGTTGGAGTTGGTCATGATCATGCTCAGGCGGTCGATGCCAATGCCCAGGCCGGCCGTGGGCGGCATGCCGTATTCCAGGGCGCGGAGGAAGTCCTCGTCGAGCACCATGGCCTCCGTGTCGCCGCGCTTGCCCAGCTCCAGCTGCTCCTCAAAGCGGGCACGCTGGTCGATGGGGTCGTTAAGTTCGGAGAAGGCGTTGCAGATTTCCTTGCCGTTGCAAATAGCCTCGAACCGCTCCACCAGGCCCGGCTTGCTGCGGTGCTTTTTAGCCAGCGGCGACATTTCCACCGGGTAGTCGGTGATGAACGTGGGCTGAATCAGCTTGGGCTCCACATGCTCGCCGAAGATTTCGTCAATGATTTTGGCTTTGCCCATGCTTGGGTCGAGGCTCACTTTCAACTCTTTGGCAGCAGCGCGCAGCTCGTCTTCGCTCTTGCCATCAATGTTGAAGCCGGTGAAGTGCTCAATCGACTCAGCCATCGTGAAGCGCTTCCAGGGGCGCTGGAAATTGATGAGGTTTTCGCCCACCTGCACTTCCGTTTTGCCGTGCAGGGCCAGGGCCACGCGCTCCACCATTTCCTCCACCAGATCCATCATCCAGTAGTAGTCCTTATAGGCTACGTACAGCTCCATCTGCGTGAACTCCGGGTTGTGGAACCGGCTCATGCCCTCGTTGCGGAAGTCCTTGCTGAACTCGTACACGCCGTCGAAACCGCCCACAATCAGGCGCTTGAGGTACAGCTCGTTGGCGATGCGCAGGTACAGCGTCATGTCCAGCGTGTTGTGGTGCGTTTTGAACGGACGAGCCGCCGCGCCACCGTACAAGGGCTGCAGAATGGGCGTTTCCACCTCCAGGTAGCCTTTGTCGTTGAGGTAGTTGCGCATGGCCTGCACCAGCTGGGTACGCTTGATGAAGGCCTCGCGTACGTGTGGGTTTACTACCAGGTCCACGTAGCGCTGGCGGTAGCGCTGCTCCGGGTCGGTGAAGGCATCGTAGGTGATTTTCTCGCCGGTGGCTTCGTCCACCCGCTCTTTTACTACGGGCAGCGGGCGCAGGCTCTTGCTGAGCACCGTCAGGCCGGTTACGTGGATGGACGTTTCGCCCACCATCGTCTTGAACACGTGCCCTTTCACCCCGATAAAGTCGCCGAGGTCGAGTAGCTTCTTGAAGACAGTGTTGTACAGCTCCTTATCCTCGCTGGGGCAGATTTCGTCGCGGTTGATGTAAAGCTGAATGCGGCCCGAAGCATCCTGAAGCTCCGCAAACGACGCCTTGCCCTTCACCCGCACCGACATCAGGCGGCCCGCCAGGCTCACATCCTGGAAGTTATTGAGCTCAGGATGATAGTTATCGTGGATTTCCTGGGCGTAGAAGTTCACGTCAAACAGCTCGGACGGATATGGCTCAATGCCGAGCTTCTGAAGCTCTTCCAGCTTCTGGCGGCGTATGATTTCCTGTTCGCTGAGGTGCTGCATGGGGAGAGGCTTAGAAATAAGGCCCACAGAGGGCCGGAAAAGTCAAGCCACAAAAGTAGTGCGGCCCGGACACTTATTCGCATAAACCCACAAAGAGTCGGATAGTTGGCGGCGCGGCCAAGCAAAAAGCGCTGCCCCAATGGAGCAGCGCTTACGTGTATATGGAGTAGGGTCTAACTGTAAGTAGTAATAGGAGCCGTTAGGCCGCAATGCCCATCTGCGGTGCCGGAGCTTCGCCGGTGATGGTGGGCTGTACGCGGGTGCGCAGGCGGTCCTCCACAAAGCTGCGCTGCAGGTGCTTCGGCAACTCGGCCACCAACTGCTGGTAGCGCTCCAGGCCCATGGCCTTGGCCACGTAGGTTTCGTGGATACCGTTGAGGTAGCTCACGATGTTGAGCAGCGACTGATGGAAGAGCTTGAAGTCGATTTCGGCCTCAATGAAACGCTCAATTTCCCGGCTGGTCTGCGAGATGCGCAGGCGGCCCAGCAAGTCGAAGATAGTGGTGTAGCCGAGGCGCCATGTAATCTGCTGCCAGTGCGAAGCCGTCCATTTGTCGAGCACCTTGCCGGTCTTCTGGCTGCGGAGTGCCGTGTTGGGGTTGCCCTGAATCTGCTGGCGGGTGGCCGTGGCTTTGAGCTTGCGCGTGGTGCGCAGAAACTGCCCAATCTGGGCCTGCGCATCAATTTCCTTGCCGGCAATGTGCAGCCCGGCTTTATAACCAGCCAGCGGCAGCCGGTGAATGCTGAAGTCGCCGTAGGCACCGGCAGCATAGAACGAAACCGGCCGCGGATATGCGTTGCGCACTACCAGCCGGCCCACTTCACGGCGCACCAGGGAAGGATTGTTGCCGCGTACGCCAGTGGTATACAGGAAAGCCTGCAGTCCGGCCATGATGGTATGGTAGGCCTGCGGAAAAGTCCAGTGCAGCGCGTTGCGCAGATAGTCTTCGTCGCCGAGCTCGGCGGTGGAGCGCAGCGCGTACTCCGTGCTCCAGCAGGCATGCAGCAGTTTCGTTACGGCCGTGAGGTCGGTATCGGTCAGCTCGGCCTGGTGTGCCCGGAAGAAGGGGAGATGCTGCAGGCCGCCGGCTGCGTCGTCGCCTTCCTGAATGTGGTAGTTGATGGCAAAGAAGTAGTTGAGAAACACCTGCGCCGGAATAGACTTGCGCCAGGTCTCATCAGCCAGCTTCTGCTGCTCGTCCGTAACGAGCGGAATGATTGGAGTTTCCATGTCTTGCGTTGTCATATCAGTTCAACGCCGCAAGGTACTGAATGGTTCGCTGTTTGCTAAAAATATTGGGCAAAATAATGTGTGTTTTTGGTATTGATAATCAGCACGTTGTCACTGGTAAGGGTTGACTATTAAGGCGTACATATTTTAGGTTGTTTGCTAATTAATTCGTTGTGAAGGGCAGTGTAGACGTCGGCCACAAAAAAGCCCCTGCAACAAGGGTTGCAGGGGCTTCGAGAAGAGGTTTGGTAAGGCCTTACATCTGGTCTTTCACGACCGACACAGCTTCGCGGAGCGTGATGTCTTTGTTAAGAGTTTTGGTGAAACGCGAAGCGCGGTTCACTTCTACCGTATCCGTGCCCAAGGCTTTCAAATCAATAGCTAAGGGAGCAATAGCCAGCGGCTGCGCCGACTTCTGCACGGCTTCGTACTTGTCGGATTCGGCCTTGTTCTGCTCCTGCTCGGCGCGGTAGGCAGTCAGCTTCAAGGATACTTTCGTTTCGTCTTTGCGCTTGCGCATACGCTGGGCCAACTCGTTTACCAAGCGGAAGCTGGGGCTGGCCGCTACCCGGGCCTGGCTGGCGGTGCGTAGCTTGTCGAAGGAGGGAGCCTGGGCCCAGGCGCGGTAACGGGCCGGGCTGATTTCGTCCCACTTCAGCGCATACTCCTGCTCTTTCTCGCCCTGGTCGAGGTAGCTGTAGGCGTCCGGCAGAATGATGTCCGGCACCACGCCCTTAAACTGCGTCGAGCCGCCGTTGATGCGGTAGAACTTCTGCGTCGTGAGCTTCAGCGAGCCGAACGGCTTAATGCTGTTGAACTCAGCAGGCAGAGCATCATCCAGGTCGAAGATGCGCTGCACGGTGCCTTTGCCGTAGGTGCTGGCGGCACCCATTACCACGCCACGCTTGTAGTCCTGGATGGCAGCGGCCAGAATCTCAGAGGCCGAGGCGCTGTATTTGTTCACGAGCACCACCAGCGGGCCGCTGTACTGCACGCGCGGGTCACGGTCGTTGAGGACACTGGGAGCACCCTGGCTGCCTTTTACCTGCACTACCGGACCACTATCGATGAACAGGCCAGCCATTTCCACGGCGTCCTGCAGCGAGCCACCACCGTTAAAGCGCAAATCGAGCACTACGCCCTGCACATTTTCCTGCTTCAGCTTCTCCAGCTCCTTTTTCACGTCATCGGCAGAGCTACGGCCACCGTTGTCGTTGAAGTCGGCATAGAAAGTAGGTAGTTTGATGTAGCCGATTTTTTTGCCGACCTCATTGATAGTAGCCGACTGCGCGAAGGTTTCCTTAATCACCACTACGTCGCGGATGATGGGGATAATCTTGGTGCTGTTGTCGGGTTTGCGCACCGTCAGGCGTACTTCGGTGCCTTTTTTGCCCCGGATGAGTGTAATGGCCTTGTCCAGGCGCCAGCCTTCCACCGAAACCGGCTCGTCGGCTCCCTGTGCAACCCGCAGAATAATGTCGCCGGCTTTCAGGCTGCCCTGGCGGTACGATGCCGAGCCCGGCACAATGTCCGCCACCTTAATGTTGCCGTCTTTTTCCTGCAGCGTAGCCCCAATACCTTCGAAACGGCCCGTCATGGCAATGTCGAAGCTTTCTTTGTCGCGGGGCGCGAAGTATTCGGTGTGTGGGTCGTAGGTGTTGGCGATGGTGTTGGCGTACATCGCCAGCCGGTCGTTGGCGTCGTTCTGCAGCAGGTCGTTGAACTGGTCATCGAAATACTTCAGCACGCGCTTGCGGGCTTCAATCTCCATTTCGGCGGGGGTGCGGGTAGGCTCAGAGGTAGTAGCCGGCGAAGGCGTAACTCCGGTTGAGGCCAGGGGCTTGTCTTTCTTCTTAGCCTGCGCGTCCATCATTTCCGAGATGCGCACCATCGTCTGGTACTTCAGAAACTTGCGCCATTCTTCACGCTGCGCTGCTTTATCGGCCGCATACACCATCTTGTCCGGCTCCGTTTCGAAGGATTCTTCGGTCGTAAAGTCGAACGGCTTGGCCAGAATCTCGCGGTACAACGACTGCACATCCTTCACGCGCTGGTCAAGGATGATGTTGGTCTGGTCCATGAACTCATGGGTGCCACGCTTTACCTCGTCGTCGATGTCAGTCTGGAACTTGCGCAGCTTGGCTACGTCGGTAGCCAGCAGAAACTTCTTGTTGGAGTCTACCCGCTTCAGATACAGATCAAAGACGCGCTTGGAAAAGGTGTCATCGAGCTTCTCAGGCTGGTAGTGCGCCGCAGTAAGCCCCTGCAGCATGGCCTGGATCAGAACGGCGTCCTTTTCAGGAGTGCGCGCATCGCCACGGCGGTAGAGCTTGTAGGATGCCAGCACAAATACGGCCAGCACCACCGCGGCATACAAGCCTATCTTGATTCTGGGAAAAGACATGGAAATCGGATGAAATGAGGAAAGTCAAATGTACACAAAAGCCGTTCTGAACCCTTACGCGGGGAACCGGGGCCATGTTCTGTCTTAAAACGCCAGACACTGCGTATTAAGTGCCATTCTGTGGGTAGCGGCGGTCAATGAAAAGGCACCGAACCTACCAGCTACGTTGCATCTGAGGCGGCTTGGACACAATAGTAAAAACCGCGCCAAACCCTGGTAATAACCTACGCCAGCCGAGCAAGGTTTGCAATGCAGCGGCGCTACAAAAAAAGGCCCTCCCCAACTAGGGGAGGGCCTTTTTTACATAAGCACCTCTTGCTTAGTAGCGGCGAACTTTGTCGCCGTTGTTGCGGCGGAACTCTTCTTCGAAGTAGCGGGCATCTTCCTCGTTGCGAGGACGCACACCCATTACGATACCGCCATTTTTTACGTCATTTTCATACTCTACAGCATGCTCTTCGGGGATGCCCGAGCCTACCAGAGCGCCTACCAGGCCGCCCGTCAGGCCACCGGCGCCGGCACCGGCCAGAGCGGCTGCCAGCGGACCGGCAATTACCAGGCCCAGGCCGGGCAGTGCTACCGAAGTACCGATAGCGGCAATAGCACCGATTACGGCACCAGCCGTGCCACCAATGGCCGAGCCTACACCAGCACCTTCCATAGCTTTGTCGCCCAGGTCGGTGTCAGCAGTGTTGTCGCCGAAGTGCTTCTTGCGCGTCTCATCCGACATGAGCAGGTTCACATCGTCTTTGGAGTAACCGCGCGAAGACAGCGAAGTGTAAGCGCGCTCGGCGCTGTCACGGTCGCGGAACATGCCGGTGGTGTAGCTGCTGCCCGAGCCATAGGTCGTGTTGCTGCCGGTTACGGCACGAGCGGCGTCGCCGGCGGTGTTCTGCACTGCATCAACGCCAGCACCTACTGCGGCCCCTACTGAGCCAGCTGCTGCTGCGCCTTTCTGCGTAGCGCTGTAGTCGTGATGGGCGCTGTTGTCGTTGCCGAGGCTGGAGTTGCCGGTGCTGGAGTTGCCCATGTTGCCGCTCGAAGTAGAGCCGCTACCGGTGCCCATGCCGGTGCCGGCCGAGCCGGTACCATAGTTTGCGCCTGAGCCAGTACCTGCATTCATCGGGTTATTCGATTCGTTGGTGTTCATAAGTGGGAGAGTTAAGAGAAAAGAGGTTGGAAAGGAAATCCCTGGCATCGGCATCAAGCGGGATGGACTGTGCCAGGGTTCGAACATATCAAACGCGACCTACTGTGTTGGGTTACACAAAAAATTCGGGCCAGGTTGCTATTTCCTTTTCTGGAGGCCTCTTCGGCGTGGCTCTACCGGCTTACGCATGCGCTAGGCGTACTTCTCAAAGTTTTGATTGTCTTGCCAAAACGCACGGCATTCTTTGCGCATGTTCTTGAGGAAGTCTTCCTGCTGTTTGAGCGTACGCCATTCGCCCAAGCCCAGCCGTTCACAGAGTTTGTAGAAGTTGTCGCCCTGGCCTTTAGAGCCTTCTACCTTCACCAGGCAACTCAGAATGGGGCGGCCGGCTTGGAACTCCTGCTCCGATATTTCGGCCAATAGCTCGTTGAGCCGGCTTTTCTCGTGGGAGATTTCCAGATTAAGACCAAGCTCTGCTTCCTGCACAAGGTTCAGGTAACTTACAGTACCTACCTGGTGGCGGGCAAAGCGGATCAGATGGCTTCGAATTCGGCCGAACATGTTGAATGGGATGAGTTAATAGAGCGGAAAATAGGCAAAAAAAATCCGCTGTTTCATATACTTATGAAACAGCGGACGCAGCTTACTTAAAATCGTACCGGGCCAGAAAAAGCCGTTAACGGGCCTGCCGGCGCCGTATCTCCTTCTGAATGAGCAGAAACTCGCGGCTGCTCTGCCCTGAAATAGCCGTGTTTTCATCGGCCCGGCGCAGCAGGTAAGGCATTACGGCTTCCACCGGACCGTAGGGAACATACTTGGCGGTGTTGTAGCCTGCATTAGCCAGGTTATAGCTCAGGTTGTCGCTCATGCCATACAGCTGAGCAAACCAGATGCGCGGGTCGCCGGGCTGCAGATCGTGCTCCTGCATCAGCTCGGTGAGGAGGCGGGAACTGGCTTCGTTGTGCGTGCCCGCGCAGATGCTGATCCGGTCGGCGTGGGCCACGCAGTAGCGCAGTGCCTCATTGTAGAGGTCGTCGGTGGCTTGTTTGCTGGGGTTGATGGGATTGGCATAGCCGCGCTGTGCGGCCACACGGGCTTCCTTTTCCATGTAGGCGCCGCGCACCAGCTTGCCACCCAGGAAATAGCCGTCTTTGCGGGCCTCGGCGTAAGCTTCCTTGATAGCGTCCAGCCGGTCGTGGCGGTAGAGCTGGTAGGTGTTCCAGACAATGGCCGATTCGCGGTTGTACTTGCGCATCATCTCGTAGGCCAGATTGTCGATGGTTTCCTGAAACCAGCTTTCCTCGGCATCTACGAACACGCGCACTCCATACTGGTGAGCCCGCTGGCAAATGGCATCTACCCGGGCGTGGGCCCGGTCGTAGCTGGTTTGCTCGGCAGGCGTAAGCGGCTTGCCGGCCTGCACCTTCTCCAGCAAAGCACTGTCGGCGAGGCCGGTAACTTTGAATACCGAAAACGGAATGTGAGTGGAGCGGTGAGCCAGATCAATGGTGGCCAGTATTTCGTCGCGGGTATGGTCGAAGCTTTTGTCGCTGCCTTCGCCTTCCACCGAATAGTCGAGGATGGTGCCAATACCGTAGCGGCCCAGCTCCCCGATGACCGGAATGCACTCCTGGATGGTTTCGCCGCCGCAGAACTGGCTGAAGATGGTTTTCTTGATCAGGAATTTAGTGCCGGGCAGCTGCCACTTCAGCGCCGACTTCATCATACCCCCACCGGTTTTCACCAGCGTGTTGTTGTTCATCGCAGCAAACAAAGCATACATCTTCCGCAATTCGGCGTCGGACTTGGAGGCAAAAGCCACAGCCGTATCGTCGAAGGAAATAGGGGGGGCTTGGGTTGTGGGCATCTGGTAGTAGCTTTGGGCAGGTAGTTTGAAAAGGCAAATATAACCGGTAAACAGCGGTTCGGCGGGGCTGGCACTGCGGTTGCTACTGCCAACGTAGTTTTCCCGGCTTTCATTCACCTTTCCCGCCGCCAGCCCTTTTCCGGTCTTATTCTTTAGCTGTATGCCTGCCTTTCCCGCCTCCGATACATTTTTTACGCGCCGGTTGGCGGCCAAGGGCAATCCGCTGCTGATTGCCGGCCCGTGCTCCGCCGAAACGGAAGCACAGGTGCTGGCTACTGCCCGCGGACTGCAGGCGCTGGGCAATATCGATTTGTTTCGGGCGGGTATCTGGAAGCCGCGCACCCGGCCGGGCTCGTTTGAGGGCATGGGCAGCGTAGCGCTGCCGTGGCTGCAGCGGGTGAAGGCGGAAACCGGCTTGCCCACCGCCACCGAAGTAGCCACGCCCCGCCACGTAGAAGAGGCCCTGCACCACGGCATTGATGTGCTCTGGATTGGGGCCCGCACGACCGTCAATCCGTTTGCGGTGCAGGAACTGGCCGATGCGCTGGCTGGCACCGGCGCGCCGGTGATGGTGAAAAACCCCGTGAACCCCGACGTAGCACTGTGGGCCGGGGCACTGGAGCGGCTGGAGCGGGCCGGTATCAGCAATCTGGCCGCCATCCACCGCGGGTTCAGCACGTTTGCGCCTTCGCGCTACCGCAACGCGCCCACCTGGATGCTGCCCATCGAGCTGAAAACGCGCTTCCCTCACATCCCGCTCCTCTGCGACCCCAGCCACATCGGAGGCCGCCGCGACCTGCTGCTGCCCATCGCGCAGAAAGCCCTCGACCTAGACTACGACGGGCTGATGATTGAAACGCACCCCGACCCCGACCACGCTCTTTCGGATGCCGAGCAGCAAGTGACGCCTCAGCGGCTGGGCGAGATACTAAGCGAGCTGAAGTACCGCTACCGCTCTTCCAACAACGCCGAGTACCTCAATAAGGCCGAGGAGCTACGCCAGAAAATGGATGTAGCCGACCGCGAAATTATTGAGGCGCTGGCCCGCCGGATGGCGCTGGTAGGGGAGCTGGCTGAATACAAGAAGGAAAACAACGTAAAGATTCTGCAGCTGGACCGCTGGAACGAAATCTACTCGTCGAGGCCGGAGTGGGCGCGGCGTGCGGGCGTGAACGAGAAGTTTGTGGCCGAGCTCTACAAGCTGATTCACGTGGAAAGTATCCGGCGGCAAACCGAAATCATGCAGCGCCCGGAGTAGGTCAGCTATTCTTTGTGCGGGGCTCTTCGGCTAGTGTAGTAGGTCCGAAGCCGAAGGCAGACACCACCCTAGTGATGAAAGAGCTATTGCGCCTGCTGCTCATAGGAGCTGTTGCAGCCGTCGTACACATCCATTGAGAGCGTAAGGGTCGTGTTGTTGATTTCGTAGCGAAACTCCCGATTATCGAAACGGATGAAGTCGGCAGGGGCCTGCGTGAGCATGGACTGATGACGGCTGAGCGTATACACCGAGCTGGACTGCAAAACGCCGTTGCGGTAGAGCTGCACATGGCCCAGCGGATCAAACAGCAGCGTTTCGGTGCGGCCGGAGGTAGCCGGAGAACTGGCGCCGCTCCAGCCGCAGAAGCTGCTTTTCCACTGCCAGCTGCCACGCAATGCGGCGCTTGCGGGTGTCGCAGACGGTGCGGCATCGTTCTTCTCACAGCTGCTTAGCACCGCGCCCATAGCCAGCAGCGCAACCGTAGAGTGCAGGAATTTTATCAAAATAACAGCTAAGTATGAGGAGGATGGCGCGCAGGCCGGGCACAACTCGGCGACACAGACAGCTACTTTCTTTACAGTGGCTCGGTCAGTGGGGTAGAAAACGAGTGGTCGGAGGGGAGGCGTACATAGCTGTGGCGGGCCGGCTTGCCGTGCATTTCCTCTAAGTACAGCATGTTGCCCGAAACCGAGTAGGACTGGCTGCCCGCGTAGCCCCGGTATGTAATAACGTGGTGCCCCGACTGCCACAGGCCACCGCGGTTGTAGCGTACCGTGAAGGCCGCCGCACTCATCAGGCTGCCGTCCTGGTAAAAACGGGCCCGGCCCCGCCGGTCAAATTCCACCACCATCTGGTGGCCCGTGGTGGCAGGCGTCAGGTCGGTGGCCGCACCGGCCGAGGTCTGCTGCCACTCCCAGCGGCCTACCAGCTGTTGCTCCATGGTGGGCATTGCGTCGCGGTTGCAGGCTCCCAAAAGCATGCTGGCCGCTGCTGCCAGAACTATAAAATGGCGCTGAGTAGAGAATAGCATACGCAAATAGGTTGTAAGTTTCGTATATGAGCAGAATACAACACCTAAAGTTGCATCAAGTCAAGCTATTTTTGGATATAAAATAGCGAAAAGGTTTCTTTTTATTTTCTTAAACCGAGTTCAAGTTGAATAAAAACCTGAGCATAGGAGCAAATGCCTTGCCAGAATTGGCCGAAATTCTGCGCCAACCAGCCGTGAGCCAAGTGTTTGTACTGACAGATGCCAACACCGGCCGGCTGTGCTATCCGCTGCTGCTGCCGTACTTGCCAGCCGAGCACATAGTTTTGGAGCTGCCGGCAGGCGAAGAAGCCAAAACGCTGGCTTCCTGCGAAACCGTGTGGAGTGAGCTAACCGCCAACCGGGCCGACCGGCACGCGGTGCTCGTGAACCTGGGCGGAGGCGTACTCACTGATCTGGGCGGGTTCTGCGCGGCGCTGTACAAGCGCGGTATTCGGTTTGTGCAGGTGCCCACTACGCTCCTGGCTCAGGTAGATGCCAGCGTAGGTGGCAAGACCGGCGTCGATTTCCAGGGCTTCAAAAACCAGCTAGGAGTGTTTCAGGAGCCGGCCGGCGTGTTTATCGAGCCTCGTTTTCTGCATACGCTTGATCCGCGCCAGCTCAAATCCGGCTACGCTGAAGTGGTCAAACACAGTCTGATTGCCGATGCAACCGCATTTCAGGCCCAGCGCCGTACTGGTATGCTGCTCGAAGACTGGACCAGCACCATTGAAGCCTCGGTAGCGCTCAAGAGAGAAATAGTGGCTCAGGACCCGCTGGAAGCTGGGCCGCGCAAACTGCTTAACTTTGGCCACACCGTAGGGCACGCCCTGGAAAGCTACCTGCTTGCGCAGCCGGGCCGCGAGATTCTGCATGGCGAGGCCGTGGCGGCCGGTATGGTGTGTGAAGCGTGGCTGTCGGTGCAGAAAGGCCTGCTGAGCGCGGAAGAGCTGGACCAGATTGAAACGTTCCTGTTCTCGGTGTTCGACAAGGTGCAGTTTGTGTCATTGGAAACCGAGGCTATTGCGGAATACGCCTGGCAGGACAAGAAAAATGCGGGCTCCATCATCAACTGCACCCTGCTGCAGGGCATCGGACACGGCATCTACGACCAGCCCGTTACTGTGCACGAGCTAGCCGACTCGCTTCGGTATTATCACCGGCTGTAGCTGTGTGTTGGCTGGCTCAGGCCGTTCGTATTTTGTTTAACCACGGCCCTGGCATTTGCTTCGGCCCCCAGATAGTTTGCCATCAATTCTTCTCTGACGCTTGCCTGGACCAATGGTCCGCTCCGCGGTACGGCCCAGCTGCCTGCCTCCAAAAGTGAAAGCAACCGCGCCCTGATTCTGCAGGCGCTGGCCGGCGGCGGCATCCTGAGCAACCTCTCCGATGCCAACGACACCCAGCTGATGCAGCGCCTGCTCACCAACCCCGCAGCGGCGGAGTTCGACGCCGAAGATGCCGGCACGGTGATGCGCTTCCTGACGGCGTATCTGGCCATGACTGACCGCCGCGCGCTGCTCACGGGTACTGCCCGAATGCAGCAGCGGCCCATTGCCATTCTGGTAGATGCCCTGCGCCAGTTGGGCGCCAGCATTGCCTATGAGCGGGAAGAAGGCTATCCGCCTCTACGGCTGCAGGGCCGCCAAGCCATTCCGGAAGCAACTGAAGCCGATGAAATGCCGGAGCTGACCGTGCGCGGCGACATCAGCAGCCAGTACATTTCGGCGCTGCTGATGGTGGGCACTACGCTGCCGGCCGGGCTGCGCCTGCGCCTGACGGGCAAAGTTGGCTCACGGCCGTACATCCGGATGACGCTGGCTTTGATGCAGCATTTCGGGGGCAACTGCCGCGACCTGGGAACGGTGGTAGAAGCCCGGCCCGGACCTTACCAGCCCACCGACTATACCATCGAGTCGGACTGGTCGGCGGCGAGCTACTGGTATGCTATGGTGGCGCTGGCCCCGGCCGGTTCCTGGGTGCAGCTGCCCGGGCTGCGGCGCTATTCCTGGCAGGGCGACCAGGCCATTGTGGGCATTATGGAGAAGCTGGGCGTAACGACCGAATACCTCACCGATGGCGTGCGCCTCATGCAGACTGCCAGGACGGAGGCCTTCGCGCAGGATTTCACCGACTGCCCCGATCTGGCCCAGACGGTGGCCGTGGTAGCTGCTGCCCTGCAAGTGCCCGTGCTGATGAGCGGCCTGGAGAGCCTGCGCATCAAGGAAACTGACCGGATTTTTGCCCTGCAGACCGAGCTGGCCAACTTCGGCGCTTTCCTCACCGAAGAAAGCGACGGACACTTCCGCGTAAGTGCCGATAACTTTCAGGTGAGCGGCCAGACAGTAGCCACCTACCACGACCACCGCATGGCTATGGCTTTCGCGCCACTGGCGCTCCGTGGGCCGCTTACTATCGAGGCGCCGCAGGTAGTGCGCAAGTCCTACCCGCAGTTCTGGGCCGAGTTGGAAAAGGCGGGGTTCGACGTGCAGTAAACAGGAGTATGTGGCTCCATTGCCGGCCTGAACCAAAGCGTGTGCAGGCAATAGGGCAGCATACTTAGTCTACTAAGTTCAACTGCCGCAGGTAGGCCGCTGACAGCCGGAGCCGGCTGCCATACCAACTGAACAGTTCCCCATCCACGATGCGTACCTCAGCGCCAGGGCAGAGCGCCCGGAATTCAGCCAGGTGCTTCTCCTGGAATGGATAGGGCTCGGAGGAAAGCAAAATCTGCTGCGGAGCGGCCTGTTGCAGCTGTTCCGCCGTTATTTCGGGGTAGCGGGCCAGATTTTCGAACACGTTGCGAAAACCTGCCCGCCGGAGCATTTCATCGATAAAAGTGCCCATGCCGGCTACCATATAGGGCTTGCGCCAGATGAAGTATGCGGCCGGAACCAATGCGGCGGGCGGCGGCAGTTGCTCAAACGAAGCCGAAATTTCTGCGGCTAGGGCTTCGGCGGCTTCCTTGCGGCCACAAATGAAGCCTACCCGCCGGATCATATCCAGGGCCTCGGCCAACGTGCTGATGTCGCTCATCCAGACCGGGATACTGCGCCGCCAGCTGCTCAATGCCTTCCTGGTAGTTTTCCTCTTTGTTGCCGATAATCAGGTCGGGCTGCAGGGCGGCAATTTTCTCGAAATCGAAGTTCTTGGTGCCCCCGATTACAGTGGCCTGCTGCCGGGCCTCTGCCGGATGAATACAGAACTTCGTGACGCCGACCACCTGCTGCCCCAGCCCCAGCGCAAACAGCAACTCCGTCTGCGACGGTACCAGCGACACGATGCGGCGCGGCGGAAACGGCACGGCCACGCGCCGGCCCATCTGGTCCGTGACGGTAAGCGGCGGGAACAGGGGAGGTAGCTGCATGCCGCTCACCGCTACACCAGCCGGAAGTTGCGGAACTCGAAGAACCGCTTGCCCGTCAGCTTCTCGACCCAGTATAGAAACCGATACTTGGGCTTGTCGAAGCGCTTTTTGCTCACGTCAATGTCTACCTGCCAGTTCTGGCGGGCTATGCGCTCCTGCATCACGGCCGGGTGCGTGCCCCGAAACACTTCCAGCGAGTCGTAGTCATCAAAATTGAAGACATCGGCCGCGGCCAGTGGGTGCTCGTCAGGGCTTTTGTCGCCGGCCCAGAAGCGGCCCAGATTTTTCATCTTGGTGAGCATCTGCTGCGGGTTTTTCACCCATCCATAATGATACACGGAAGCGTTGGCCGGCTTCACGCGCAGCTTGGCCCCATCGGTCTTGCGGAAGCCCTGCGCATCTTTGTAAGACCGAATGGCGGCATCGTTGCGGATGACGCGCACCTCGCGGCCGTACCAGCGCCGGCTGTCCCCGATGTAGTCGTAGGTGCCGTAGAAGTGCGTGTAATTGAACAGCAGGCCTTCCACGCGCTTGTCGGCAAGATGCTGCTCGGCGGCCTGCCGGATGGCCGCATGATACTGCTCGTGCACTACCTCATCGGCCTGAATGTAGAACGCCCAGTCGGCGTCGGGGCTGATCTGGCGGAAGGCCTTATCAGTTTCCACGGCCAGCACGGTGCCGTTGGTTTTCAGTGCCGGGTCCCAGACCGAGTGCACAATGCGGATTTTGGGCGAGCCAATAGCCCGGATCAGTCCTTCGGTATCGTCCTCGCTGTCCCCGACGCTAACCACCATCTCATCCACTACCGGCAGGATGGAGCGAATGGCTTCCACCACGGGATAGTCGTTGATAACAGCGTTGCGAATGATGGTGAAGCCGGAGATTTTCATAGTACTGCATTAAAAAACAGCCATCCGGGCACCCCAGATGGCTGCGGAAGCTTTAGCTGAAGTAGCGGAAATCGTGGGCATCCTCGATGCGCAGCAGCGTCTCGTAGATAAGCCGGATTACGCTGTCCACGTCGTCCCGGTGCACGGTTTCTACAGTGGTATGCATGTACTTGAGCGGCAGCGAAATGAGGGCCGCAGCCACGCCGGCGCCGGAGTAGGCAAAAGCATCGGTATCGGTGCCGGTGGCGCGGGTAGCGGCGGCCCGCTGGAACGGAATTTCAGCAACCCGGGCCGTTTCGATGATCAGGTCGCGCAGATTGTTCTGCACGGCCGGGCCATAGGTAATCACGGGGCCTTTGCCGCAGAAAATGTCGCCCGAGGTCTTCTTCTCGTACATCGGCGACTGAGTGTCGTGGGTCACGTCCGTGATGATGGCCACGTCCGGATTGATGCGGTGCGCTACCATTTCGGCGCCGCGCAACCCGATTTCCTCCTGCACGGCATTCACGATGTAGAGGCCGAAAGGCAGCGTTTTGCCGTTTTCCTTCAGCATCCGGGCCACTTCCGCAATCATGAAGCCACCCACGCGGTTGTCCAGGGCGCGGCCCACGTAGAACTTGTCGTTCATCACCATGAACTCGTCTTCGAACGTGACGACGGAGCCCACATGAATGCCCATCTGCTCCACTTCCTCGGCCGAAGAAGCGCCACAGTCCAGGAACACGGTTTCAATGGTCGGCGCCTTGTCCTGCTCTACTTTGCGCACGTGGATGGCCGGCCAGCCGAACACCGCCTTCACTATGCCCTTGGCCGTGTGAATATTCACGCGCTTGCTCGGCGCTACCAGCGGGTCGGAACCACCGTTACGGCGCAGGTACAGGTAGCCTTCTTTGGTGATGTAGTTGACGAAGTAGCTGATTTCATCGGCGTGCGCCTCAATCACCACTTTGTACTGAGCCTCAGGGTTGATGACGCCCACCACCGTGCCGTAGGTGTCCACGAAATAATCATCGACATACGGCCGGATATAGTCCAGCCAGATTTTTTGGCCTTCCTTCTCGAAACCGGTAGGAGAGGGGTTGTTGAGGTACTTCTGGAGAAAATCGAAGCTTTCCTGACGCATGAAATAAGGGCTCAGAAAGGTAAAAAATATGAAAAGTAAGCTACAACAGGGTTTCAGCAACTATCGTGCAGGAGCGTGCCACGCCATCGGAACATCAGCTTCCAACCCGTAGGAGCCGGCTACCCGGCCCTCGAAGCGGCCTTCCTGCCGAAACCCCAGCTGCTCGTAGAGAGCAATAGCGCGGGTGTTGCTTTCACGGACCAGCAGCTCAACCCGGCTCACCTGCGGAAATGCAGTCTGCACGCGGACCAGCAGCTCCTGAAACAACCGCCGGCCAATGCCTTGGTTCTGCATTGAGCCATCCACGGCTACCGTAATATCACCGAGCACGTGCGCAAAAATCCGCAGGCCGGAAGAGTAGGTGTGGATTTCGGCCACCAGTTGCCCGTCCTGCTCGGCTACCAGCCCCACGCCGTGGGCCAGACTACGGCTCAGAAAATGCTGCACATATTCGTCCGTAATTTCCTCCGGCTGCCGGGCCAGGCCGCCGCTTTCCCGCGACACGCGCTGGTATAAGCGGCGGATGGCGGCGGCATCCTGCATTGTGGACGGACGAATCTGAACGGGCATAGGGGAGGCCTAGAGCGGAATGTTGCCGTGCTTCTTGCGGGGCAGCGTGTCCACCTTGTTTTCGAGCATCTTAAACGCACGAATCAGCTTCTGGCGTGTCTGGGATGGCAGAATTACTTCATCCACGAAGCCCCGGTGCGCGGCGCGGTAGGGTGTGGCAAACTTCTGCTGATACTCGTCTACCTTTTCCTGCAGCTTGGCTTCGGGGTTTTCGGCCGCGGCAATTTCCCGCTTGAAGATGATTTCGGCGGCACCTTTGGCGCCCATTACCGCAATTTCGGCGGTGGGCCAGGCGTAGTTCATATCGGCCCCGATGTGCTTGGAGTTCATCACGTCATACGCCCCGCCGTAGGCTTTGCGGGTGATGACGGTGATGCGCGGCACGGTGGCTTCGCAGAAGGCGTAGAGCAGCTTGGCGCCGTTCGTGATGATGCCGCGCCACTCCTGGTCGGTGCCGGGCAGGAAGCCGGGAACATCCTCCAGCACCAGCAGCGGAATGTTGAACGAGTCGCAGAACCGCACGAAGCGGGCGGCTTTAGTGCTGGCGTTGATGTCGAGCACGCCGGCCAGCACCGCCGGCTGGTTGCCCACGATACCGATGCTCCGGCCGCCCAGACGCGCAAAACCCACCACAATATTCTCGGCGAAATTCTGGTGTACTTCCAGGAAGGAGCCGGCATCAATGATGCCTTCAATCACCTCCCGCATGTCGTAGGGCTGGTTCGGATTTTCGGGGATGATGGTGTCCAGCACGGCGCGGCTTTCGTCCTGGCCGGCTTCGTAGGGCACCGCCGGAGCCGTTTCCTCGCAGTTCTGGGGCATGTAGCTCAGTAGCTGCTTGAGGTGGTTGATGCAGGCCACCTCGTTGGCGCACGAAAAGTGCGTCACGCCGCTTTTGGCCGAGTGCGTGCTGGCGCCGCCCAGCTCTTCGCTGGTCACGTTTTCGTGGGTCACGGTTTTCACCACGTTCGGCCCGGTCACGAACATATAGCTCGTGTCCTCTACCATCAGGATGAAGTCGGTGATGGCCGGCGAGTACACCGCGCCGCCCGCGCACGGCCCCATAATGGCCGACAGCTGCGGCACCACACCCGAGGCCAGCGTATTCTTGTAGAAGATGTCGGCGTAGCCGCCCAGGCTCACCACGCCTTCCTGAATCCGGGCTCCACCTGAGTCGTTGAGGCCAATAACCGGGGCGCCGTTTTTCATGGCGAGGTCCATGATTTTCACGATTTTCTCGGCGTGGGTTTCGCTCAGCGAGCCACCAAACACCGTAAAATCCTGCGAAAACGCGTACACTAGCCGTCCGTTCACGGTGCCGTAGCCCGTGATAACGCCGTCACCGAGGTAATACTCTTTGTCCAGGCCGAAGTCCTTGGAACGGTGCATTACAAACTTGCCGATTTCCTCAAACGAGCCTTCGTCAAACAGCAGGTCAATCCGCTCCCGGGCGGTGAGCTTGCCTTTCTTGTGCTGAGCATCGATGCGGGCCTGGCCACCGCCGAGCAGGGCCTCCTCATTTTTGCGGGCGAGAATTTCGGTTTTGCTTAGTTGGGCTTCAGCGTGCGGGTCGGACATGCGGGGTGGGCTTGAGGAAAGTCGATGTAGCTACTTAGATCAGTGCGCCAAAGGTAACGCACGGGTAAAGAAAAGCCGCACCAGAATTGTGGTACGGCTGGGCACCTGTGAAAATGATTGGCAGTTTTAGCTATAAACAAAAACGGCCGACTCCTTTGCAGGAACCGGCCGTTTCTATTCTAACTCAACTAACGATTACTCGCCTTTCTTCTTCGTGTCCTTCGGCTCATCGTCCGTCGGCTCGGGTGCTTCCTCCGGCCGCTCGTCGCTGGCCAGGTTCTGCGGCTCACCGCTCTTGCTGACGGCAAAAGTCAACTCCTCGGCGCCTTCCGCGTAATCAGCCGTGATGACGTCGCCCTGGGCAATTTCCGCCTTCAGGATTTCCTCGGCAATCGGGTCCTCGATGTACTTCTGGATGGCCCGGTTCAGCGGACGTGCACCGTACTTGGGGTCGTAGCCTTTCTCGGCCACGAAGTCCTTGGCGGCATCGGTCAGTTCCACGCGGTAGCCCAGCGTCTGGATACGGCCCAGCAGCTTGCTAAGGCTGATGTCGATAATCTTGTGGATATCCGACTTCTCCAGCGAGTTAAACACGATGACGTCGTCCAAGCGGTTCAGGAACTCGGGCGAGAAGGTTTTACGCAGGGCGTTGGTGATGGTGCCCTTCGTCAGCTCGTCCATGTTTTCCTGGCGGGCCTTGGTACCGAAACCGATACCAGCGCCGAAGTCGGCCAGATCACGCGCCCCGATGTTCGAGGTCATGATGATGATGGTGTTGCGGAAGTCCACCTTGCGGCCGAGGCCGTCGGTCAGGATACCGTCGTCGAGTACCTGCAGAAGCAGGTTATACACGTCGGGGTGCGCCTTCTCGATTTCGTCGAGCAGGATAACCGAGTACGGCTTGCGGCGGATTTTCTCCGTCAGCTGGCCGCCCTCTTCGTAGCCTACGTAGCCGGGAGGCGCGCCCACCAGGCGCGATACGCTGAACTTCTCCATGTACTCCGACATATCGATCCGCACGAGCGAATCCTCCTTGTCGAAGAGGTAGGTAGCCAGCACCTTGGCCAACTCCGTCTTACCCACACCAGTCGGGCCGAGGAACACAAACGAGCCGATTGGCTTCTTGGGGTCCTTCAGGCCAACGCGTGTGCGCTGGATGGCTTTCACCAGTTGCTTGATGGCCTTGTCCTGCCCGATAACCTTGCCCTGCAGCTCTTCGCCCATTTTCAGGAGCTTGGAGCTTTCGTTTTGCGCCACGCGCGAAACGGGGATGCCGGTCATCATGGCAATTACTTCGGCCACGTTTTCCTCTTTCACGGTGTAGCGCTTCTTCTTGGTCTCCTCTTCCCAGTCCTTCTTGGCCTGTTCGAGCTGATCAATCAGCTTCTTTTCCGTGTCGCGGAGCTTGGCGGCTTCCTCGTACTTCTGGCTTTTCACCACGCGGTTCTTCTCCGTCTTGATGTTCTCGATCTGCTCTTCGAGCTTGAGAATATCCTCGGGCACCACGATGTTGTTGATGTGCACGCGGGCACCGGCCTCGTCGAGAATATCGATGGCCTTGTCCGGCAGGAACCGGTCCGACATGTAGCGGTCCGACAGCTTCACGCAGGCCTCAATAGCCTTGTCGGTGTACACCACGTGGTGGTGGTCCTGGTACTTGTCCTTGATGTTGTGCAGGATTTCGATGGTTTCCTCGGGCGTGGTGGGGTCCACCATCACCATCTGGAAACGACGGGCCAGCGCGCCATCCTTCTCAATGTACTGGCGATACTCATCGAGCGTAGTCGCGCCAATGCATTGAATTTCGCCGCGGGCCAGGGCCGGCTTGAACATGTTGGAGGCGTCGAGCGAGCCGGAGGCACCGCCGGCACCCACAATCGTGTGCAGCTCGTCAATGAACAGAATCACGTCGGGCGACTTCTCCAGCTCGTTCATCACGGCCTTCATGCGCTCCTCAAACTGGCCGCGATACTTGGTACCGGCCACGAGCGAAGCAAGGTCGAGAGTAACAACACGCTTGCCGAACAGCACGCGCGACACCTTCTTCTGGATGATGCGCAGGGCGAGGCCTTCGGCAATGGCCGTCTTGCCCACGCCGGGCTCACCAATCAGGATGGGGTTGTTCTTTTTGCGGCGGCTCAGGATCTGGGCTACGCGCTCAATCTCCTTTTCGCGGCCCACAATGGGGTCGAGCTTGTCTTCCTCGGCCAGCTTGGTCAGGTCGCGGCCGAAGTTGTCGAGCACCGGGGTGCGCGACTTTTCGGTGCCCTTCTTGGGCGTAGCGCCGGCACCGGCACCGCCGCGGCCTGCGCCACCCCCGAAGAGGCGGTCATTGTCGTCGTCATCGGCCTCGGGGCCGCTGGTGGGGTTGTTCGCCGTGTTACCGTGGTAGTCCAGCGAATCGCGCACAGATTCGTAGTTCACGTTGAATTTGCTGAGGATTTGAGACGAAATGTTGTCTTCGTCGCGCAGAATGGAGAGAAGCAGGTGCTCCGTTCCGATAATCTCGCTCTTGAAGATCTTGGCTTCGAGATAGGTAATCTTGAGGACTTTCTCGGTTTGTTTCGTCAGCGGGATGGAGCCGGTAATGCTCGTGCCCTGCGTGGCCGTATTGCGGGTGGCTTGCTCGAGGGCGTATTTCAGCTCGTCCACGGATACGCCCAATTTCTTGAGCAACCCGATGGCCGTGCCTTCCCCTTCGCGAATCATGCCCAACAACAGGTGTTCGGTGCCGATATAGTCGTGCCCGAGCCGGATGGCCTCTTCCCGGCTCAGGGAGATGACCTCCTTGACTCGATTTGAGAATTTAGCTTCCATGCAGATAAGGTAGTGAAGAAAAACGGTACCCCGCAAACAGGCTGAAGGCCTCAGCAGCGGGTTGGGCCGATATAATCTGAAACAGATTGGGTCGGGCGAAGGTTCGGAGCCGGCACTAGGCACTACGCGAGAAAGTTGCCGGCGGCCGGGCCCTGCATAAAAAGCAGGTCTAGGATGCTGAGCCCCGGTGCAAAATCTTTACCAAACGTCTGCGCATAGGGCAAGGCAGACGTACTGTCAGGTCCGGGGGCGGCGGGGGCCTTCGGTGTCAGCCAGTCGCGCCGGTCGAGCAGGCCCGGCCCGGGCAGTTGGGAGGTAGAAGGGGCGTGATAGTCGGTGGTGAAGTGGATGGGAGTACGCAGGCGCAGGCAGCGCATATAGAACTGCAGCAGTGCCAAGTTCAGCTCAAACAGGAGCCGGGGCTTCTGTACGTAAATGTCGTGCAGATAGTCGGCGTAATATTCAAAATAAGGCGTGCCGCCATACGCCGTCTGAATGGTGCGCCAGTGCGTGTGCACCCAGTTCTGGCGGTAGTCGATTTCCAGTTCCGACGTTTTCACTTTTTCGCTGCGGTTGCCGTCCACCACGGGCACCGTAAGGGGCTTCACGCCCTGGGCCGTCAGAATCAGGCAACGGTTGCGGTAGGTTTGCTTGCGGTAGTGTTCCTGCGTTTCCAGCCACAGCGCCTCAGCCCCCAACAGCTGGCCAAAAAAGGAAATAGGCGGATTGTATTGCGACTCGAAAAGAACGGCGGGCATAGGCAAAGAGGAGCGGGGCGGGCAGGATTTGAGCCGCCAACATAGCACACGGCCCGCACAAACCGGCCGCCCGCCTTCCCGAAAACCACTGGTGGCCGCGGTATTTCCAGCCGAGCGGACGCCCCGGCTTTCCGAAAACAGGAGGCCCTTGGGTCAAAATAGGCTGGTTTTGGGGGCGTTGGTCTACGCAGAGCGGGAACGGGAGGCAGTTGGCATGGCGTTACGGCTTTTCGCAAACCCCTCTACCTTTACGGACCCATTCTACCTAATGCGCGTACTCTCTACCCTGTTTCTGCTGCTCCTGCTGCGCCTTACGGCCGCCGCCGCGCCACATCCAACCCTGCAGCTTGATATTGCCCGCTTCCGCAACGAAGATGTCGGCATCAGGGGGAACGTGGTGGAAGTGTATGCCACAGTGTCGGGGAAATGGCTGCGCTACATGCGCCGGGCCCCCAAAATGTATCAGGCCGCTGCCGTTCTGACACTGGAAATTGTGCGGCCCGACGGGCAGGCGGCTTATCAGGAAACCGTAACGCTTAAGCCGCCGGTGCTCAGCGACACAACGGCTGCCATCAAAAATCCGCTCAGCTTCCAGAAGCGCATCATTCTGCCCGATGGCGAGTACTCGCTGCGCGCCCTGGTGCGCGACCAATACCACAAAGGCCAGCAAAGCCTGGTGGAAATGCCGCTGGTACTTAAATCGACGGATACCAAGCCCGTTCTGAGCGACATCGTGCTGCTGGCCAAGCCGGCTGCTCGCGGTGCCGAGGCCAGTACCTTCAGTCGCTCCGGCTTCAGCCTTACCCGTGCCCCCGGCGGCCTGTATGCCCGCGGCCAGGAGAAGCTGTTTCTCTACACAGAGCTTTATAATGCAGCCGTAGGCCAGCCGCTGCAGGTCACGTTCCGGCTGCGGGCCACCAATCTGCCGGCTGGTATGGCCGCCAAAACAATAGCAACCGGACAAACCACCGCTACCGGTGCCCAGGGCCGCCCCACCACCCTGGTAGGGGAGCTGAGCCTTGGCAAAGTGCCCTCCGGCGAATACTTGCTGACCGTAGAAGTGCGCAACGCCAAAAACCAACTCCTGGCTTCGCAGACGGCTCTGGTGCAGCGCGAAACGGAGGAATACGCTCCCGCTGGTGCCGGTCCGGCCCGCTAATCTTTCCCATGACCAAACCCTACCCCTGGTACTACCGCCCGCTTAACTGGCTGTTGCGTGGCCTGGCCCATCTGCCGCTGCCACTGCTCTACGGGATGGCCGAGGTCATCTATTTTCTGCTGGCCCACGTGCTGCGCTACCGCCAGAAAGTAGTGCTGCAAAACCTGCGTAATTCATTTCCTGAGAAGCCCGAAACCGAAATCCGGCAAATTCAGAAGACATTCTACCGGCATTTCGCGCAGATGATGGTCGAGACGCTGAAGCTGGCCGTGCTGCCGGCTGCCGAGCTCAAGCGCCGCGTGTGGTTCAGCAACCCCGAGGTGCTGGAGCGCCATTTCGCGCAGGGCCGCACCGTGCTGGGCCTGTCGTCGCACGCCGGCAATTGGGAGTGGGTGCTGACTTCCGGGGCCGTATGGCTTTCGGCCCACGCCGATGGGGTCTATAAGCCGCTTAGCAATCCGTTTTTCGAAAGCTTTATGCATCAGCTGCGCACGCGCACCGGTGCCGGCCTGATTCCTATGCGCGACACGCTGCGCGACATGCTGCAGCGCCGCGGCGAAACCCGCGTAGTGAGCCTGCTCTCCGACCAGGCGGCCGGCCCCGAAGACCGGCCCTACTGGACGCAGTTCCTGAACCAGGATTCCGGCTTCTATACCAGCGCCGACCGGCTGGCCGCCCGCTTCCATTGCCCCGTGGTGTACGTGAGCATCCGGCGGCTGCGGCGGGGCTACTACCAAATCATCCTCACCGAGCTCTACGACGGCGACTCCCCGCTGCCCGCCAATGAGTTTCCCATCACCGAAGCCTTCGTGCGCCACCTGGAGCGCGACATACGCACCTTCCCCGCCGACTACCTCTGGACCCACCGCCGCTGGAAGCACCAGCGTCCGGCCAGTGAGGTGATTAGAACCCAGAACCCAGAACCCAGAGCTTAGAAGCTGTTTAAGTTAGCTTAGTGAGTCGTCGGATATTGGCTAGGTACAGCCAGGCGTTGGCGTGCTGGATTTTTCGTTCGTAGTCCTTGGCCAAGCGGCGGTTGGTACCGGCCCAAGCAATACTGCGTTCCACGACCCAACGCTTGGCGTGGATAAAAAAGCGGCCTTTATGGGCCACTACGCCCATCGGCACCTGTGCCTGCAGGCCTCGGCCCGCCAA
The DNA here is from genome assembly GCF_900142395.1 of Hymenobacter psychrotolerans DSM 18569. Classification (GTDB taxonomy): domain Bacteria; phylum Bacteroidota; class Bacteroidia; order Cytophagales; family Hymenobacteraceae; genus Hymenobacter; species Hymenobacter psychrotolerans. The sequence continues at coordinate 125,211 of NZ_FRAS01000016.1, forward strand.
GTGCTGGCGAAAGCGGCGGCCAAAGCCACCGTCCACGAACACGGTCTGCAGCCGGTCAAGTAGCTCGCTGCCCAGCGCCAGGGCGTCCCAGAGGCGGGCAGCGGTAGCCCCGTCGTGGCAGT
>NZ_FRAS01000015.1 GCF_900142395.1 Hymenobacter psychrotolerans DSM 18569
CTGTCGAGGATGGCCGCCGTGGGCTGGGCGTTTTTTTTACCCGCTCGCGGGCTTCCAGCGTCAAACAACCACTCACGCGCTGCCAAGTGCCATCGGCGGTCCACTTGCCGAAATAATAGTACACCGTAGGCCAGGGAGGAAAGTCTGCCGGCACGTCGCGCCACACACAACCGTTTTTGAGCACGTAGAAGATGCCATTCACCACCGCGCGCAGCGGCCACTTACTCGTGCGCTGCACCACGAATAAGGGCGCTAACTTCCTCCACTGACGCTCCGTTAAGTCTGAACTATACCGCTTCTGCTGCATCAAGCAAAGCTAATCCCAGCTGATTAACTTAAACAGCTTCTTAGAATAGAGATGAAAAGGTTTGGCTTCCTTTACGCCGGCCCAGATGGCGTGTTATTGCCGGGCTTCTGGGGCAAGCTCCGCCGTTAGGCCGGAGCGTATGGCTCAAAACCGTGCTATCTGTATGAATTCGCCCAAAAATCCGTCTGAAGCCAGTCGCAATTTTTTTCAGGATGTGCAGGAAGTTGTACGCCTCATACCGCCCGGCCGCGTCACGACGTACGGAGCCATTGCGCACTACCTGGGGGCCCGGCATGGCGCCCGGATGGTGGGCTACGCGCTGATTGCGGCTGCGCCCGCCCTGGGGCTGGAGCGGGTGCCGGCCCAGCGCGTCGTCAACCGCAACGGGCTGCTTACGGGCCGCCACCACTTTGCCACGCCCACAGCCATGCAGGAGGCCCTGGAAGCCGAGGGTGTGCGCATCCAGGACGACCAGGTAGTAGAGTTTAAAACCCTGTTCTGGGACCCGAGCGTGGAGCTGGAGTAGCGTACGGAGTGGCTGTATGCTGTAGTCCGGTGCTGCCGTTTAGCGGCCGGCCATGCGCGTGACCTGTGCCGCGCCTTCGCGCACCGGCACCACCTGGAGCGGAGTAGCCGCCGCCGGCTGGTATTCCACGTAGTTTGCCTCCGAGAAGCTCGGCCTCACTTCCAGGCAGGTTTCTGCACCAACGCACAGCCGCACTGGGTAGCCGGTGTACTGCAAGGGCACCGACAGGTAGTCGTTGGCGGGCAGCTGGCCTACGGGTTTCCCATCGAGGAACACGGGCAGCGGCGTGGGGCTTCCACCGCGGCGGCGGTACAGCATAAGATGGGTAGGGCGGGGAACTTCTGCCCCGCGCCCCGAGGCTACGCCCGTGTAATCGGTGACGAGGCCGTATTCCAGTCCCAGCGAAAACGGTGCCTTGGGCGGCCCTCCATATATCAGGGTGTTATTGTTGGGGCGTTGGCTGGGGGCAAAAAACATGAATACCGGCCCCCGGCGCTCCAGCAGGTAGTAGTCTTTGCCCTGGCGGATATAGATCTGCTGGCCGTCGCAGAAGCCCCAGGCGTCTTCCACGGCCATGCGGGTGCCTTCCGGCGTCAGCAAAAAAGGCGCTACGGTGCGCAGGCCCTGCCATTCGGAGCCGTAGTAGTTGCGGGCATCCACGGTTACGTTGCCGGGCTGGCCGGGGGCGTTCTGCCGAAACTCCAGAAAGCTGCGGTAGACGCCGGGCCGGAGCAGGGCCGTAGTTTGGATGGGGTAGGGCACCGCGGCAGCCGGCTGCCGCAGCTGAGCAGTGGTGTAGAATGGCCCCGCCGCCTGCTGCGCTGCCCAGTCCACCCGCTCTATCTGCTCCAGGCCCCGGCGTAGCAGTTCTGCCAGGTTGGCCGCGTGCTGGCGGGTTGGGTCGGTAGCCAGGGTAGTGATGTTGGCTTCCACGCGGCAGAGCAGGAAATAGGTGGTGTCGGGCCGGCGGGCGTAGTACTCGGCTGCCAGCTCATCTGCCACTCCCGTACCCGTGCCTTTCGAGTCGGCTTCGGTGGCGCTCAGGCCTGTCAGGCGCAGCACCACCGGCCGCGCGGCTGCATTGGCCGTCAGCCGGTTGCGCAGGAAGCTCTGCAGTTCGGCGGCGGCACTCTGCGGCAGTTGTATAGGCCGCACAACAGTGCCAAGCCCCCTTCGGCCAAAGCCCAGGTCTTGTGCCTGGTAAGGGCGGGCGTCCAGTACCTGCTCCACATAGATAGTGGGAGACGTGAGCAACAAAGGCTCGGCCTGCAGATGGATTTCAATGGAAAGAGAAGACCGAACCTGCGCCTGCAGCGGCAACGCGGAGGCCAGGATGGCCAGGCACCAAAAAATATATTTCACCAACCGAACTGTAAAGCAGCTAGAATAACCGGGCCGCAGCCCCCAAGCCGCCAAAGATAAGAGCCGGCACGAAGTGGGGAATAAACTCCCGCCGTCATGCTTTTAGGCTCCCCATCAAACCCTTACCTTTGTAGGGCGCAAATCCCGCGTCTCCTGCTTTTAGGTATGAAACAACCCGTACTGACTTCCCTGCTGACCTGCCTGACCGTGATGACGGCAGCGGCGCAGGGTACTTATTCTATCAAGGGCCGCGTGCTTGATAAGCTGACCGGCGAAGAGCTGCCCGGCGCGACCGTGCAGGTAACCGGCAACGGCGTAAACACTGGCGCCGGCACCGAGGCCAGCGGCTCCTATGCCGTGCCCAACCTGAAACCGGGAACCTACGTGGTGCGGGCCTCCTTCATCGGCTACAAACCCAGTGAGCAGACCGTAACTATTGGCTCGCAGAACGCCGTGGCCACTTTCCGGCTGGGCGCCGACAATGCCACGCTGAACGAAGTGCAGGTAGTAGGCTCGCTCGGTATTGCCGTGGAGCGCGAAACGCCGGTAGCCTACTCGGCCGTGAACGAAGTGAAGCTGCGCGAAACCCTCTCGAACCGCGACCTGCCGTTGGTGCTCAACGAAACGCCCGGCGTATACGCCACGCAGGGCGGCGGCGGCTCCGGCGACTCGCGCATCAGCATCCGTGGCTTCGACCAGCGCAACGTAGCCGTAATGGTGAACGGCGTGCCCGTCAACGACATGGAAAACGGCAGCGTGTACTGGTCAAACTGGGACCTGGGCGACGTGACCAAGAGCCTGCAGGTGCAGCGCGGCTTGTCGGCCTCGCGCATTGCGGTGCCGTCGGTGGGCGGTACCATCAACGTCCTCACCCGCGGCTTCGACGACAAGAAAAGCGTGCTGGCCCGCATGGAAGGCGGCTCCAATGGCTACCGCAAAGCGTCGCTGATGATGAGCAGCGGCACCATTAAGGGCGACTGGGCTTTCACGGCTTACGGTTCCCGCCGCGTATCCAATGGCTGGGTTGATAATGCCTTTGATGATGCCTGGACCTATTTCGGCAACATCAGCAAGAAGTTTGGGGCGCACCGTCTGTCGCTCACCGGCATGGGTTCGCCACAGAGCCACGGTCAGCGCAGCTTTGCCAGCCGCATCGGTGTCTACAGCAACGACAAGGCCCGCGAGCTGGGCGCTACGGCTGTCAGAAACGGCGGCGACAAAGGCTTCAGCTACAACCCCAACTGGGGCTATCTGCGCCGCTACCGCATGCAAGGCACGGAGCGGGTCTATGAGTCCGACGGCGCGGAAGTAATCAACGAGCGGATCAACTACTACCACAAGCCCCAGATCAACCTCAACCACTACTGGAACGCCACCGACCGGCTGTTCATCTCGACCGTAGCTTACGTTTCGCTGGGTACGGGCGGCGGCACGGGCGCCAGCAGCACGCTGGCCCTGGACGCCAACGGCCAGGCCGATTTCCAGCGCGTGTTCGATAACAACTACAACTCCCAAGCCAACCCCACGCGCCGCGCCCTCAACTACCTGCGCAACAACGTCAACAACCACCGCTGGTACGGTTTCGTGACCGGCGGCGACTACAAGCTGACCGACAAGCTGACGCTGGCCGCCGGCGTAGACGGCCGGGTATATTACGGGGAGCACTACTCCGAAATCCGGGATTTGCTGGGCGGTGAGTATGCTACCAACGCCGCCGGCACCCGCGACCTGAACCGCGACAATAACACCCGCCTGTACGTAGGCGACAAAGTGAGCTTCAACTACGACGGCGAAACCCAGTGGGTGGGCACCTACGGCCAGCTGGAATACAAGACGCCCGTGTTGTCGGCGGTACTGAGCGCCACGGCCTCGCAGATCGGCTACAAGCGCATCGACTACTTCAAGGCCCGTGAGGTGAACGTAGACGGGCAGAGCCGTCCCATCATCTTCGGCCAGACCTACACCGCCGCTGATGGCACGGTATACACCAACGCCGATGGCAAGTACGTGGAAACCGACTGGGCACGTCTGACCGGCTACAGCGTGAAAGGCGGCGTCAACTACAACCTGACCGAGCACAACAACCTGTTCGTGAACATGGGCTACATCAGCAAGGTGCCCTTCTTCAACTTCGTGTTCGACCAGAACTCGGGCCGTAAGCTGCCGGATATCAAAAACGAAGGCATTGCCTCGTTCGAACTGGGCTACGGCATTTCGTACTCGTCGCTGAAAGCCAACCTGAACGGCTACCTCACCAACTGGACCAACAAGAGCAGCTCGTCGACTGGCACGGTAGACGGTGTACCGGTGTTCAACAACGTGCGGAACGTGAATGCGCGCCACATGGGTGTAGAGCTGGATATTGCGCAGGAAATCAGCCGCCGCGTACAGCTGAACGCCGCCGTTTCCATCGGCGACTGGCGCTGGAGCTCAACCGGTCGTATCACGCAGATTACGGAAGGCGGCGAGGTATACATCGACGACAAGCCTATCTATATTAAAGGGGTGCACGTTGGTGATGCGGCGCAAAACCAGTTCCAGATTGGCCTGCGCTACGAGCCGTTCACCGGTTTCTATGTGCGCCCTTCGTTCCTGATGTTCTCGAAGTACTACGCCAACTTCGACCCGGTGAACCTGACGACGGAAGCCAACCGCACCGACTCGTACCGGATTCCTACCAGCCGCAACCTCGACTTCCACTTCGGCTACGAGGCCAAAGCCATCCGGGACCGTTACCGCCTTTCGTTTAAGGCGTCCATCCTGAACGTGCTTGATCAGTACTACATCACCGACGTGCCGACGCGCAGCGTAGTTGACCCCACCAACGTAAACTCGCTGGAGGCGTTCTTCAACCGCGGCCGCACCTTCACGGTAGGTATGGCAGTTGGTCTGTAGGCGGCTGCCCCGCATAGCTACCAACAAAAAGAGCCGGCTCCGAAAGGGGCCGGCTCTTTTTGTTGCGCTAGAAAGCTGAAAAGAAAGCAGTGTTACATAGAAGCCAGCGCCGGGCTCGATTCGCTGTTGTGTGCTGCCAGAATGGCGCCGCGTACTTCTTCGGGGCTGGCATTCTTCAGCAGATACCCGTGGGCGCCCTCTGCCTTCAGGCTGTCAATCAGCTCCGGCTCGTCGTGCATGGAGATGATGATGACGCGGATGCGCGGATACTGGGCGCGCAGGAGGCGGACGGTCTGCAGGCCATCGAGGTTGGGCATCTGCAGGTCCATGAGAATCACATCGGGCAGGGTGCCCTGGTCGAGGCGCTGCAGTAGCTCTTCGCCGTCGCCGGCTTCAAAGAGCACCTCCATGCCGGGAAACCCGCTGATCAGGGCCCGCAGACCTTTGCGGAACAGGATATGGTCGTCGGTAACAGCCAGGCGAATGAGGGCAGGGGTAGATGTCATAAAGAGACAGAAAGGTCAGGTGCCTGAATGGCAGTAAGATACGGAATAGGGAAGGAAATCCAAACCTGGCTCCCGGCCCCGGGGCCGGATTCGTAGCGGAGCGTGCCTTGCAGCACCGCTACCCGGCTGCGCAGGTTGGTGAGGCCGTGGCCGGTGCGGGCACCCGGTAGCGGAGCCACTTCTACCAAAGCCGGGTCGAAGCCAACTCCGTTGTCGGAGTAGTGCAAAGAAAGGATATCGGTGCCAAAATCGACGACAACGCTGATGATTTCAGCGTGAGCATGGCGCAGGCCGTTGCCGAGCAGCTCCTGCACTACCCGGTACACGATGAGCTCATATTTGGGGTCGAGGCGGCGGGGCTGGCCACGCTGTTCCAGCGTAAGGCGCGTCGGCCCGTCGGCTGGTACAGTACGGGCCAGGGCGTCCAGGGCGAAAGGCAGCCCAAACTTTTGCAGCGCCGCTGGCAGCAAATTGCGCGAGATACGGCGCACCTCCGTAATGGCTTGGTCGAGAAGCGAGGTGGCCTCCTGCGTGAGGTCGGGCTGGCCTAACGTGCTCAGGTGCAGCTTCACGATGGCCAGCGTGGTGCCTACTCCATCGTGCAGGTCGGCGGCAATCCGGCGGCGTTCTTCTTCCTGAGCCAGCAGGGCAGCTTCCAGTGCCTGCTGCTGGGCAGTTTCGCGCACTTGCCGGAGCTGTTCCTGCTGCCGCAGCAGCCGCCGCTGGTAGCGCAGCACAAAAGCTACAATGCCTAGCGCCAGCAGCAGCAGAACTGGCGTTGCCAGTAGCACAGGAACCAGCCAGCTATTCATGACGCGGTGCTAAAAGGCTTGGGGGAAGGCTGTCGGTGCCTGGTGCCAACAGAGTGGTGCCGTGCCACCCGGCCGTAAATACAGGCAATGGCGGCGGAGCGCAGCGGTAACGAATAGCTGATACCAGCGGTAAAGGCAGCAGGCAGCGCTTCATCTGGTTTGCTGCGCAAATATGCCACAAAGAAGCCGACATATAACATAGGCCCGCCACCTTCGCTAGTATAGACGGGCCCGTAAGATACTGCTTTGCCAATGGTCTGGCACGAAACTATGGTTTTATTGCGGCTGCGTAAGCGGGAGAGGCAGTGTAGGCTGCTGGCTGGAGCGTGTGGCGTACCAGATTGCCCGGGCCAGCACCAGGTTCAGGAAGATCAGCAGCACAAACTGCACCATGAACATCGTCCAGATGATGCCCGGGTCAGCGCTGTCCTTCATGTACTCGGCTGCTATATTGACCAACACAGTGCCCGCATAGTACAGCGTGATACCCACACTAATCAAAAACATTGGGTCGCGCTCCAGCAGAATGGCGTGCAGATCATGCAGAATCTGGTCGAAATACAGCAGCACTGCCGTCAGCAGCACCATAAACTGGAGCGTAAACGTGGCTACGTTGGGCGGGCCGCCGGGGTGGTAGGAGCCGCGGATGACGGTTTCATAGAAAGCTACGCCCGCAAACACGATGAGCAGCCCCAGTAGCACGTAGCGGGGCGTAAGGCGGCGCAGCACCAGCAAATAGGTGATTCCGAAACCCAGCGTATCACTGACCGTCAGCAGGTCCAGAAAAACGATGTTGTAGTTCCAGACATACCGGCCAATCTCACTCAGCAAACCCAGAATTCCCTGTAGCAGCACCGTTATGGTCACCACGCGCAGGGGGGCACTCAGGCGCGACCAGAAGCGCAACCCTATGAGCAGAGGCACGATACACGTGGCCAGGGAAAGCAGATTGAGCTGCTTCGCCAGCGCTACTAACCACGGTACAGGTTGCAACATAGGGGCGGAATATGGGAGAGGCGTAATATACTAACAGGTTGGAATAAAATGCCATATAAAATGAGCATTGTGCAACCTAAAAGGCCGGCTCGTCCCGCAAGGGAGAGCCGGCCAGATACTATAGGGTAGCTGTTGGTTTAGTGCAGCAGCAGGCTGCTAAACATACATTCGCCATGCGTGCAGGGCATACCGTTAGCATAAAACCGGTCCTCGTTCCTGAGTTGGTCCTCGTGATTGTCGTCGATTCCGACCAGTACAAAGGTAGGCTCGCGGTTGTGCGTGATGCCCTGATAGATCCGGATGCCACGGTTGTGGGACTGCTGCAGCAGCGACTCTATCGTGGCTTCATCATAGAACATGGAGCGCAGCTCGCCAATATGATTTTGCTGGTAGGTGGCGGTCCAGCGGATGGCTTCTTCCTGGCTGACGGGCACTGCATCGGGGGCAAAGGCAGCCGCAAAGCCGGTGATGTTACCGGCAAAAGGGCTTACGGCACACCATTTCGGGCAGCGCGGGCTGGCATCCAGCAACAAGCCGTCCGTCTGGTCGCGGCCCGCAGCATCGGAGCCTACCAGCAGCAGCAGGTTCTCCTGCGAGTCGTTGGTGGCATGGTAAATCCGGATACCGGTGCAGCCTTCCTGCTCCAGTAGGCTCCGGATACCTTCGGCGCTGAAGCCTACCGCCCGCAACCCCTCGGGGTACTGCGCCCGAAAATTGTACGTCCAGGAAATGGCCTGGTCACGGCTGATTTCTTCCCCGGTACTGCTTGAACTCTGGCTGACAGCTACGCTAGGGCCGGCCTCAGTCGGCTGCTCCTGGCATCCGGACAGACCAACGGCCAGCAGACAACCGGCCAGCATGGAAAGTAGAGGGTGTTTCATGAAAACGGTGGTTAAGAGAAATACGTGGGCACTAACGGGATAGACTACTCAGATAGCCTATTGGCTTCCTGGGGCAACCTGTGCCTGCTGGTAAGATAAAAATAAATGACCAGATGCCGCACGTCAGAACGAGTGGGAGGCTGGCCGCAACCAGCGGTAAGGCAGCTGGTTGGCCGCCAGGCAGCAACTACTGGATGTATTTCGCCGGGGAGGTGGGGTGTTGCCCTCAGATTGGGCTAACTCAGGCGAAGTGCGAGGGCGGTGCCGGCTCCAGCACCTTCTTCTGCTTTTTGCCGACCAGCCAGAAAGCCCAGGCCAGTGTAGAGTTGAGCAGAAAGTTCAGTACGGTAAGTACCGGGATGGTTAAAACGTACGATTTCAAGGTAATCGACTCGTTATTGCGAACCAGAAACAGCACGAGGGTTCCGGCATAGAATACCAGCAGGGCCACGCTTATAACAAAAACCGGGTCGCGCTCCAGCGCAACGTTGCGCAAATGGCGCAGACTCTGCTCAAAGTAGAGCAGAATAATGGTTACCAGCAGGATATGCTTTACTACTAACGTATAATTATTCCCCGTAAACAGGCCATTCTGCATGCCGTGCAGTACGTCGTTGATAACGAACATATCCACTAAGGCAAACAGGGTATACAGAACCCCGATAAGAGGGAAATAGCGCCTAAACCGGAACTGCAGCGTGTAGTAATATACACCTCCGATAAACCACATTTCCATTACGTCGACCAGTTGCCAGACAATCACGTTGTAGTTGAAGGCATGCCGGCAGAACTCCCCCACAATGGACATTACAGTCCACATCAGGCAGCAATAGAGCATGGCCCGCATGCCGCTGCTTAATAAATGCCAGCGCCGAAACCCGATGAACACCGGGGCCAAAATAGAGCATTGGCCTACGTAATACACACCGTGTATTATGCGCGTTATGACATCGGAATCCGGCGCTGGCATAGCAATACGTTAATGGCTGAGTGGGCTTGAGATAATGCACGGCGGGCTGCTGGTGCCGTGGTCGTAGAGGCTGTATTCGCCTTCGGTGGTCAGGTCCGAATCCTCGGTGGCACCCACCAGTATCATCGTGTCAACGGCGTCGCCGGTGGGGATGCTGTTGGCCAGGTAGATACGGATACCTTTAGCGCTATCGGGCTCCAGCAGCGCCTCAAACACATTTTTGGGAAAATAAACCGACCTCAGTTTGTTCGGATGCTGGCTTTGATAGTTGCCAGTCCAGGCTACGGCATCTTCCAGAGATATGAGAGAATCAGAGGTGTCTTTAATTGGGTCGCAGTCAGGGAGCATGCAAAGAGGAAAAGGTGTGGAGAGAATGGGACTAAACCGCCAATAGATTGGCGGTTTCAAATATAAGAGAATCCAATTTGAAGGCAACTATCCTATTTCACTCAAATGCAGCCAACGGTGCTGAGCCGCTTAGAATAGCAACCCGCCGCCGGTTTCGCGTGGCGTACGGGCCGCACGCTTCGCTGCCGGTGGCGGGGCTGGCGCCTCGGGTTCGGGCAGTTCCTCGTCCTGGTCCAGGTTCTCGAATACCCGGTCAATGGCATCTTCGGCGGTGCGCAGCTTCTGCTTGCAAAGCCGGATAAGGGTGGCAGAACGCTGCACACGGGCCGTCAGCTCGTCAACATCTATGGTATCGGTTTCGAGGGCCCGCAGAATAGTTTCAAGCTCAGCTATGGCGTCGCGGTAGGTGGTTTCCATGGGAAAGCAAGGGAAATAATAGTCAACAAAGATAGCTGCGAAGCCCTGAGCCAGTTGCAACCAGGCTCAGCCGCAGACAACTCATGAAGTTTCTGCGGCGGGAGCGGTGGGAAGCTGCAGAGCCAGCAGCCTGATTTCGGCGCGGTGCAGCAGGCGCTCGGCGGCCAGCTGCAACTGGAAGCGGCGCGCCAGCAGCTGCTCGCGGCGGCGGCGGTGCAAGTGCCGGAAGCGGCGGCTCAGGGTGTGGCCCAGCCGCCGCAGCTGGCGGTGCTGCGCTTCGGCCGCCTGGTGTGCCGCTCGTTGCAGAGCCTGGCGCTGCTGCCCGAGCTGCTGCTCCTGCTGGCGCAGCCGCAGCCGGGCCAGCGGGGCCGCCGCCCGCACGCGCTGGCGCAGGGCGCTATGGTGTTCCTGCAGCCGGCTGTGCGCCGCCAGGTGGCTGCGGCGCCCCAGCCGGTCGAGCTGGTTGGCGGAAAGCTGCACGGCGTCCAGCGCCAGTTCCCGGATACGGCCCGCATAGCCATCGAATACGGCATCGAGGCGGGCCAGCCGCTCGGCCAGAAAGGCTGCTACGGCAGTCGGGGTTTTCAGCGCAAGGTGAGCGGCCAGGTCTACTACGGCTTCGTCCCGCTCGTGCCCGATTCCGGTGAGAACCGGCACCGGAAACGCCCCAACTGCTGCCGCCAGCCCATAATCATCGAAGGCCAGCAAATCGGTTTTGGAGCCCCCGCCCCGAATCAGCACTACGGCATCAACCTGCTGGCGGTGCGGCCGAATGGCATCCAGCGCGGTCCGGATGCTGGCCGGCGCATCGGTGCCCTGCATGGTGGCCGGGAACAGGGCCAGCGAAAAAGCGTAGGGCGCCTCCTCCAGCTGCCGCACAAAATCCTGAAAGCCGGCGGCCGTAGGCGAAGAAATAATGGCCAGCCGCTGCGGTGCCAGGGCCAGCGGCAAGGCGCGCTGCCGATCCAAAAGACCTTTGTCCTGCAGCTTGCGCAGCGTTTCGAGGCGCTGGCGGGCCAGCTCACCTACCGTATAGGTCGGGTCGAGGGCCAGCACATCGAGGCTCAGGCCGTACTGCTCGTGAAACTTGACCTGCACCCGCAGCATGATTTTCAGGCCCGGCCGCAGCTCCTGGCCGGTATGCTCCTCAAACTGCGGCGCCAGCTGCTGGTAGCGCTGGCTCCAGATGGTGGCGCGGGCCTGAGCCTTCAGCTGGGCCCCGCGGCCGGTCTGGTGCTGGTCGGTGAGGGTGAGGTAGCAATGCGCGCCATCGAAGCGGGGCGGCGTGAAGTCGGCAATTTCGGCTACTACCCAGTACGAATCGGCAAACCGCTCGGACAGGCTCTGCTTGACGCGCAGCAGCAGCTCGGCCAGCGGCAGGGCCACGGGCGGCGGCGACGAAGCGGGCAAACCCGGCTCAGGACGGCGGTTGTAGAGAGGTGGCATCTGCTGTAAAGGTAGCAGGTGTGCTGCCAGCATACCACGAAAAATGAGGCAAGGCCCCCGGCACCGCTGCTTCCCGGCCAAGTGCCCGGCCGCAGGCTATAACCTAAGCGCGGGTTTCGTGGTATGGCTTCCATATCTTGGCCTCACTCTCCGGCCCCGAACTGCCCTGTATGCTCCCAACGCCTGCCACCTCCTATCTGGCCCAGCAAACTCTCACGGTGCTGGTGCCGGTATACGACGAAGAAGAAAGCCTGCCGCAGTTTGTGGTGGAGATGGATAAGTTTCTGGCCCAGACCCCGGTACCTACTACTGTGTTGTTCGTGAACGACGGCTCCCGGGACGGGTCGCTGGCCTTGCTGCGCGACATTTGCCGCCGCAATCCGCACTACGAGTTTATCAGTCTGAGCGAAAACCGGGGCCTGAGCACGGCCATCAAAGCGGGCATCGACCACTGCCGCAGCACGCTTATCGGCTACATCGACTCCGATATTCAGACCACGCCGCTGGATTTTCTGCAGTTTTTCGAGTTCCTGCCCGAGTACGATATGGTGAACGGTATCCGGGCCAAGCGGCAGGACACGGTGGTGAAAAAGCTGTCCTCGAAGATTGCCAATACGGTGCGCCGCACCCTCATCAACGACGGCATAGAGGACACGGGCTGCCCGCTGAAGATTATCAAGATGGAGTATGCGCGCCGGATTCCGCTGTTTCATGGGATGCACCGCTTTTTGGGGGCACTGGTGCAGCTGCAGGGCGGGCGCGTGAAGCAACTGCCGGTGCGGCACTTTCCGCGCTTTGCGGGCACGGCCAAGTACAACCTCTGGAACCGCGCCTGGAAGCCGCTCGTGGATACGTTCGGGTTCCGCTGGATCCGGAGCCGCTGGAAAAACTACGAAATAGGGGAGCAGCACCGTCCGGAGGCCCATGCTTAGTACCGAGCAGGTTGCGTTAGGGATTGGGCTGACGTCGCAGCTGCTGTTCAGCAGCCGCATTGTGCTGCAGTGGGTGCAGAGCGAGCGGGCGCGGCGGGTGCTGGTGCCCACGCTGTTCTGGAAAATCAGCCTGATTTCGTCGTTTCTGATGATTCTGTACGGCATGCTGCGCCACGACCCCGTGATTCTGGCGGCGCAGATCATCAGCTACGGCATCTACATCCGCAACCTGCAATTGCTGGGCGAGTGGCGCAAGCTCAGCAGCGCATTCCGGGTGGGGGCCTACGTGTTTCCGCTGGCCATACTGGCGTGGTTTGTGGTTGGCAACCAGCATTTCAGTCTGCGCGGCATGCTGAGCCACGGCATTCCGGCCGGCGTGCTGGCCCTGGGCACCATCGGGCAGGCCATTTTCCTGCTACGCTTCGTGTATCAGTGGCTGTATTCGGAGCGCAAGGGCGAGTCGGTGCTGCCGCTGGGGTTCTGGGTGGTCAGCTTCGTGGGCTCCGTCCTGATTCTGACTTACGCCGTGCTGCGCCGCCCGGTAGATGTGGTGCTGATTGTGGGAAATATCTTTGGGACGGTGGTGTACGCCCGCAATATCGTGCTGCTGCGCCGCGAGCAGAAGCGAGTGGCCAGCTTTTAAGCACTCCGACCTGATTATGCTGCAGGCAAGGACAAGTAGAGTACGATTGTTCTTATAAATAGAAATCAAAAAATGACGCTGTTATGAAGAATTTATTTGCCCTTTGCCTTATGCTTCTTTCTTCAGCAAGCAGCAGTTATGCCCAAAGCAAAACAATTAGAGGAAGAGTAATTACTGATGATTTTATGCCTTTGCCGGGAGTTGTAATTAGAATTGATAAGACAGTTGAAATAGGTAAGTCAGATTTAGAAGGTTTTTTCGAAATAAATATTCCTGTTTCTGTGAAAAAAATATCGTTTAGTGCTATCGGAATAGAAGAGGCATACACAGAATTAGCTGATGATTGTGAGGAAGTAGAGCTTGTAATGCTGTCGAGAGGCACTTATTGTTTTAGCTCTGCTAAGAAGATAGATAGACTTAGAATTAGAAAATTTAAGAAAATTCTAGGGGTACATAAAGAAGCATTTGAGAAAGGTATATTCAAAGAAGATAAGGCTTGTTATACACAAATTTTTAAGCCCTTGTATACTAAAGAACGAAAGTGATATTAAAGAGGAATTATAGGCAGGGCTGAGGCTTTTAGCGCGGCTCCACTACCAGCACGCGCCAGTAGCCGGCCTCGCGGGTCCGGTCGATGTAGAAGCTGTCTACGGCCCGCACGCTGACCTGCTCGCGCCACGCCGCGGGCAGCTGGGCTTTTACATCAGAACCGGTGAGCACGGCAATGGGGCCAGCGGGGCGCACCAGCACCGAATCGGGCGTGCGCGGCCAGGAAGGCGCGGCGCGGCCGGCCCGCCATACTTCCTTGATGTGCATTTCTTCGAGCGTGTACCAGGGTAGGCGGGCAATAGCGGGATTGTGGCGGAGCGCCTCGGCCCGGCGTAGTCCCGGGTCGCCCTTGCGGTTAACCCAGGCTGCGTGAGCCGGGAGCAGCACCGCCAGCAGCACGGCCATTGCCGTGAGCGAAATGCCCGCCAGTACCATGGGGCGCGGCGGCTGCCGCAGCAGCCAGATCATGCCCAGTGCCAGCATGCCGAAGATGGCCGCAGTCAGGGCAAACGGCAACGAGCCTGGTCCGAAGCCCGGCAGTTTCACGAGCAGCAGCGCCACGGGCAGCAACGCGAATATCAGCGCCAGCAGGCCGGCCCAGATGCGCAGCAGCCGGTTTTCCGGGTGCGGCGCGGGTTGCTGGCGCAGGGCCGTTTCGAAGTGGCGCAGCAGGCCGGCCATGAGCAATGCCAGCGGTGGCATCAGGGGCAGCATATAGCGCTCCTTCTTCTCCGGAACGACGCTCAGCAGCAGCCAGGCCAGCAGCACCCAGCCCAGCACCGCCAGATACGGCACGAAGCGGCCCGCACGGGGCCGGGCGAAAGGCACCACCAGCGCCAACAGGGCCAGCGGAGTCCAGATGCCCGTGAAGACCGGGAAATTGAGGTAGTCCCAGAAGGGGCGGGCGTGGCGCTCTACCCAGGAAGTAGCTTCCAGCCGGGCAACGGCCAGCGCCGCCGGCGCTACGGTATGCTGCACTGCCAGATACAGCGGCCAGGCCAGCCCTAGCGCCAGCCCGGCCACGGTCATCAGCAGAAGGCCATTGCGGCGGGCGGGTGTAAGCAAGCCCCGGTCCGGGAACAGGCGCGGAATCCCAAACGCCAGCAGAAACGGCAGCAGCATAGCGTACAGCGCCACGGGGCCTTTGCTCAGGATGGAGCCTCCCACCAGCACGCCGGCCAGCAAAAACCACCGCCAGCCGCCAGCCGGAGCATACCAGCCGCGAGCCAGCGCCCAGAGCGCGCCCATCAGAAAGCTGTGCGTGAAAACGTCCCAGTGCCCTTCGCGGCCCACCGTAATAAGCAGCAGGCTACTGGCCAGCACCAGCGCGGCCAGCCATGCCGTGCGGCCGGGAGCCTCGGCATCGGCCGGGAGGTGGCGCGTAAGCTCGCGGGCCAGCCCCCAGAAAAACAGCACCAGCAGCACCGACATGCCCGCCGCCGGCAGCCGCAGCAGCGTCGGGTTGTCGGGTTGGCCGGTGAGGCAGATGACGGAAGCTACGGTCCAGGTAGGCAGGGGCGGTTTGGCCAGCCGCAGCGCCCCGTTCATGGTCGGGATAAGCCAGGAGCCGCCGGCCGCCATTTCGCGGGCCGCCACAAAGTTGCGCGACTCCATCAGGTTGACTTCGGCCGAGCCCAGATGCAGGAAAAACGAGAAAAAGCATACCAGCAGCACACTGGCCAGACGCCAGCGGGCACCCGGCCCGGGAGAGGACGCTTTGGTCATAGAGTAGCGGCAATAGGAGCTACTGCCGGCAGCGCGGCTGCATCGGCAACCACAAGCGGCTTTTCGTTGAGCCAAGCCACAAACTGCCGCAGGCCTTCTGCCAGCGGGGTGCGAGGCTCATAGCCGAGCAGGCGGTTGGCCTTGGTATTATCGGCATAGGTGATGGCCACGTCGCCGGGCTGGTCGGGCAGAAACTCCAGAAACGGCGTGACCCCCACGGCTTCACCTACCGCGGCTATCAGGTCCAGCAGCGGCACGGGCTGGCTGTTGCCCAGATTCACGGTTTCGTAGGTACCGGGGTTGTTCAGCAGGTAATTGAGGCCGCGTACAATGCCTTCCACCGTGTCGGCCACGAACGTGTAGTCGCGGGAGGTGCTGCCGTCGCCGTACACCGGAATCCGCTGCCCATCGCGCAGCAAGCGCGCAAACTTGTGAATAGCCAGATCGGGGCGCTGGCGCGGGCCGTACACCGTGAAGAAGCGCGCGTTGAGCACGCTCATCTGGTAGAGATGGTGATACGTAAAGGTCAGTTCCTCGCCGGCGAGCTTGGTGGCGGCATACGGCGAGATGCAGCGCGCCAGCAGTGGCTCATCTTCCCGAAACGGTGTGGCCGGCGTGTTGCCGTACACGGAAGAGGAAGAAGCAAATAGCAGCGTTTTGATATCGTGCTGCCGCATCCACTCCAGCAGATGCGTAGTGCCGAGCACGTTGTTTTCCATGTAAGCAGCCGGCTCCCGCAGCGAGGGCCCGACGCCGGCTTTGGCCGCCAGATGAATTACCGCGTCGTAGGTAACGGGTGGCAGCGCCGCCGCTATGGCTTCCGGGCCGTGGCGCAGGTCGGCGGGGCAGAAGGTGAAGTGTGAGTGCCGCCGCAACGCCGCCAGGTTTTGCTCCTTCAGTTGGCGGTCGTAGAAAGGGTCAAAGTTGTCGAGGCCGATAACGCGGCAGCCATCGGCCAGCAGCCGCTCGCTCAGGTGGGAACCGATAAAACCGGCGCAGCCGGTAACCAATAGTGTGCGCATACGGAGAGAAAAAAAGGCCACATCCCACCATGAGTGTACGGCCCGCAGACAACATAACGGCCAGCACCTTGTCTGAGTTATAGCAACTGCAGCGGGCAGAAATTCCCTGTCTTTCGTTGGAAAAGCAAGACGCAACGATACCCGGTTTGCTTTATTTTTGTTTTGATGCCGTTGAAATTAGATTCTGATCCTGAGCAGCCAGTTGCCGGCCGCCGCTTGCTGGGGCTGTTTACTGTTGTGCTGGGAGCCGCGTTTTTGCTGGGGCTGGGCAGCTGGGGCGTGCTGGAAAGCAGCGAGGCCCGCTACGCCGAAATAGCGCGCGAAATGCTCGTGAGCCGCGACTGGCTGTATCCGAGGCTGCTGGGCATCGAGCATTTTCATAAGCCCCCGCTCACCTACTGGCTGACGGCCGCCGGCCTGGCGCTGGCCGGCCCCACGGCGCTGGGCGTGCGGCTGCTGCCGGTGCTGGCAGTGCTGGCACAGGTATGGCTGGTGTACGGAATAGGCAAGGTGCTGTTTGCCGGCAACCGCCGCCGTGCCCTCACGGCCGCTGTCCTCTACGGCACGCTCCCCGTCGTCCTGATTTCAGCCCTCAATGTAACCACCGATGCCTACCTGACCACGCTGGAGCTGGCCGCCACTTTCGGACTGCTGCGCTACTACCACACAGGCCGCTGGTGGGGCCTGTATCTGTGCTGGCTGGCGCTGGGACTGGCTTTCCTGACCAAAGGCCCGGTCGGGTTCGTGCTGCCGCTGATGGCTGTGGTTGGGTTTTATTTCCGGCGTGGGCAGGCCCGGCGGCCCTTCAGCGGGCACCACGTGCTGGGGGTGGCGCTGTTTGCCGTAGTTGGCCTGAGCTGGTACGGGTTTCTGATTGCGGAAAACCAAGCCTTTCTGCGTTATTTCCTGGTGGGCCACACTGTAGAGCGGTTTGTCAGCGCCGAGGCTTTCGGACGAGCCAAGCCGTGGTGGTTCTATCTGGTGCTGGCGCCGGCCAGCGGCCTGCCCTGGTCGGTGGTGCTGGCCGGGCGGGCACTCCGCACCGGCTGGAAGGCGCTGCCGCAGCTGTGGCGCAACGTGCTGGTGTTCTGGATACTGGTGCCGCTGCTGTTTTTTTCACTCTCGCAGTCGAAGCTGGTGCTATATGTGTTGCCCATCTTCCCGGGCGTAGCGCTGCTCACGGCCTACCACCTGCACGAAATGCCCGAAACGGCGCGCCGCCGCTGGTACCTGGGCTGCCTGGCGTGTTGGGGGCTGCTGCTGCTGGTACTGGCGGCGCTGCCGTGGCTGGCCGTGCCGCTTCACCTCACGCTCACTCCGATGGCGGCGCTGCTGCCGGCCGGCGGGCTGGTAGTTCTGCTGCTGAGCAGCTGGCAAACCCGGCATCGGCTCCCGGCCACGGCGCGGCTGCTGCTGGCTGCTACCCTCTTTACGGCTACGCTGCTGCTGGCCGCCAAGCCCCTGTTGCGGCAAAATGAGCTGGCACTGAACGGCGTAAGGCCAGTGCTGGAGCTGATGCAGCGCGAAGGCCTGGCCGACCGGCCGGTGCTGGTGTACAATGAACTATTGTCGTCGATGGCTTTCGGGCAGGGGCGCCTGCCGGTGTCGCTGTATGCCGGCAATACCTATCTGCTGCGCGAAACGCAGTTTGAGCCCACCGCGGCCTGGCACCGCACTTGGCTCAACTCGTTTGCCTTCACGCCCCATACGCTCGATTCGCTGCGGCAGCAGCGGCCGGTGTTGCTGGTGAAAGGGGAGGTGAATGCCGGGCAGGAATGGCTTATTCAGCCGTTTTCGCACCAGCTGGAAGTGGGGCCGTGGCGCCTCTACTACGACTGGTAGGCCCCGGTGCAACGGCCAGGGAGCATCGGCGTCTTTTTTCGGCGGCGCCGCACTGCTGCGGCCCGGCGCGGGCGGGCGGGCGGGCGCTCCGGTTTTGCCAAATCCGCTTACCTTGCTTTCCCCAACCCGCATTTTCACCAATCCAACTCCCCCTATGAAAAACCGCAACAGCCTGACGCTGGCCGCAGTGGCTGCCACAGGTCTGGCGCTGGCCGGCTGTGCCGCCAGCAGCACGCCTACCGCTTCCACTACTCCTGCCGCCACCACTTCCGCTACTCCCGCCGAAGAACCGGTAGTGCCCGGCGTTGGGCTGAACATTGCCAACCGCAACCTGTCGGTTTCGCCCTGCGACAACTTCAACGAGTACGCGTCCGGCAACTGGTACAAAAATAACCCCGTTCCGGCTTCTGAAGTCCGCTGGGGCGCTTTCAACGAGCTGGCCGACAAGAACAACGCCGTGATGCGGCAGATTCTGGAAGAAGCCGCGGCCAACACATCGGCCGCCAAAGGCACCAACGCCCAGAAAGTAGGCGACTTCTACGCTACGGCCATGGACACGATGGCCATCGAGAAAGCCGGCCTGAAATTCCTGAAGCCCGAGCTGGACCGTATTGCCGCCATCAAAGACCTGAAAGGGCTGCAGGCCGAAATCATGCGGCAGCAGATGGAAGGCACCGGCGCCTTCTTCAGCAGCGGCGTAGGCCAGGACGAGAAGAAAAGCACCGAGTACGCGTTTTACCTGAGCCAGGGCGGCCTGGGCCTGCCCGACCGGGACTACTACCTCAAGGACGACGCCCGCTCCAAAGCCATCCGCAACGCCTACACGACCTACCTCGTGAATACGTTTAAGATGCTCGGCGACAACGAGGCTGCCGCCGCCAAAAACGCGGCTACCGTGGTGCGCCTGGAAACGCGCCTGGCCAAAGCCAGCAAGAGCCGCGTAGACCTGCGCGACCCATACGCCAACTACAACAAAATGACGCTGGCGGAGCTCAACAAGCAGTATCCGAACCTGGCGCTGCCCACCGCCCTGAAAGAAATGAAGCTGCCCGCCAAAGAGGTGATTGTAGGGCAGCCAGCCTTCTTCAAGGAAGAAAATGCCATGCTCAAGAGCGAGCCGCTGGCTGACCTGAAAACCTACCTGCGCTGGCATAAGGTAACGTCGCTGACGGCGGCGCTGCCCAAGTCCTACGGCGACGAGGCCTTCCGCTTCACGCAGGCCCTGACCGGTGCCAAGCAGCAGCAGCCCCGCTGGAAGCGCATGAACCGCGCCACCGACGGCGCACTCGGCGAAGCTTTCGGCCAGCTCTACGTAGACAAGGCCTTCACGCCCGAGACCAAAGCCAAGGCCCTGGCTATGGTAGCCAACATCAAGGAGGCTATGGGCGAGCATATTCAGCAGCTGGACTGGATGAGCGCCGCCACCAAGGCCGAAGCCATGAAGAAGCTGAATGCCTTCACCGTGAAAATCGGCTACCCCGACAAGTGGAAGGACTATTCGGCCATGAGCATCTCGCGCGAGTCGTACCTGAAGAACGTGCTGGCAGCCCGCCGCTGGGCTTCGATGGATAACCTGAGCAAGTTCGGCAAGCCGATTGACCGTCAAGAGTGGGGAATGACGCCGCCCACTGTGAATGCCTACTACAACCCGCCGATGAACGAAATTGTATTCCCGGCCGGTATCATGCAGCCGCCGTTCTTCGACCCCAAAGCCGACGACGCGGTAAACTACGGCGGAATGGGCGCCGTTATCGGCCACGAAATCACGCACGGTTTCGACGACCAGGGCCGCCAGTACGATGCCGAAGGCAACCTGCGCGACTGGTGGACCAAGGAAGATGCTCAGAAGTTTGATGCCCGCGCCGAAATGGTGGGCAAGCAGTACTCGGCCTTCTCGCCGCTGGACTCGGTGTATGTGAACGGCAAGCTGACCATGGGCGAAAACCTCGCCGACCTCGGCGGCCTCAACATTGCCTACACTGCCCTGCACAAGGAGCTGAAGAAGCAGTATCCGGATGGCAAGTACCCCAAATACGACGGCCTCACGCCCGACCAGCGCTTCTTCCTGAGCTGGGCGCAGGTGTGGCGCACCAACGCCCGCCCCGAGTACCTGCGCCAGCAGGTGATGACCGACCCGCACTCCCCAGCCGAGTTCCGGACCAACGGCCCGCTGCAGAACATGCCGCAGTTCTACGAAGCCTTCGGCTGCAAAGAGGACGCCAAGATGGTACGGGTGCAGACCGAGCGCGCCAAAATCTGGTAAGCCCGCTGCGCTGCATCAGCCACAACAGAAAGGGGAGCCGCACCGCGCGGCTCCCCTTTCTGCTTTCGGTGCAGTCCGGCGAAGCTGCGTGGGCGCGGGGCCGGTGCCGTATCTTGCGCCATGCAAAAGATTTTCCGCCTGCTGGCTTTGGCGCCATTGCTGGCCGCCTGTTTCGATTCCAAGTCAGTGGAAGAGCAGATTGCCGACCCTGAAGTGGGGGATGTGTACGTGGTGCAGTTTCAGCCTGCGGGCACGGCCGCTACGCGCTATTTCTTCTACCACCTCTACCGCGTAGCTCCCGACAGCGTGTACCTGCACCCGGCCCGCACCGACTCGCCCACGCCTGACGCCGACCTGCGCCAGCTGTCTTTCGAGCCTACACCGACCACCATTGCCTATACCCGCGCCGAGCTGCGGGAGCTACTGCAGCAGCAGCCCGGCGACGCCACGAAGAGCCAGCTGATTCGGGTGCGGCGGCCGTAGCGCACAGCTTGTTCATGTTGCGTCAGGGCAGGATTTCTACCTTGATGCTGACGTCGGCCAAAGGCCATTTGTAGGCATCGACGGGCTCGTTGCCGATGCGCTCAATGACGTCGAGGCCGTCGGTTACTTCCCCAAAAACCGTGTATTTGCCGTCCAGGGAGGGCACGCCGCCTACGGTAGCATACACGCGCTGCTGCGCTGCCGTGAGCGGGCGGCCGGCCATGGCTTTGCTTTGGTCCGCCGACAGCTTCTCGCCCAGCACAAAGTAGAAGTCGGTGCTGGAGGACAGCTGGCCGGGGTTCTGCTCGTCGTCGTAGCGGGCCATGCCCAGGGCCCCGCGCCGGTGCAAATGGTGCGGCTTGATTTCGGGCGGCAGCCGGTAGCGGTTCATCCGGATGGTACGGTGGTCGGAGGCGCCGCCCTGCACCGCAAAGCCCTTTACCACGCGGTTAAACACCGTTTCATCGAACACGCCCCGGCGGGCCAGCAGCAGGAAGTTGGCTTTGTGGATGGGTGTGTCGTCGTAGAGCTTCACGGTGATGTCGCCGAGGCGGGTGTGCAGCACCACGCCCGAAGCCGGGTACTGGCGGCCGTAGGGCAGCAGCAACTCAGCCGCATTGCTGTCGGCGAGGGCCAGCAGAGCGGGGCCGGGCACCGGCTTCTCCGCCGACGCCACCGGCGCGGCGGTTTCTTCCACGGGCTGCTGGCGGTTGCAGGCTGCCAGCGTCCAGGCGGCAGTCAGGGTCATCGTCCGGAACAGAGTGCGCAGCGGTGGCGCAGCAGAAGAAGTAGGCAGCATAGCGGGAGGAACTATACACGAAAAACGAAGGCGGTGGCCCGACTCGCACAGAGCCGGACCACCGCCCAAAGGTAGCAGCTACCGCAAAAAAGACCGGTAGCTTCGGTATTAGTTGTTCACAGTTTGATACCCAGCTTTTTGGCAATGTCCTTGAACATTTCGGGGTCGTAGTCGTCGGCGCCGGGCGAGTTTAGTTGGGGCTCTTCTTCGAGCACCGGGTAAGGCACACCCTCAAACCCGCCCTGAATTACTTCCAGCGGCTGGCCATCTTCGGGGTGCGTGCCGTTCCAGATGATGCCCGCCTGTTTGTAGTCGTCGGGGCTGAAGGTGTAGAGCTTGAGGTGCAGTTTCTGCTGGTCCTGCAGCTTCTTGGCTTCGGGGAAGGCGTCGTTGCTCAGGTCGGGCACCGGCACCAGCTTCGATACTTCCACGCCCGTCAGCAGTTCCAGCGCTTTGGCATACGCCACCACGTGCAGGCCGCCCCGTACCAGCAGGTAGCCCACCATGGTGCGGGCACACGGGTCCGATACCATTTCATAGACCCGCATCTTGTTGGCGCGGGCGCCGCATTCCATAAAGAAGTTGTGCAGCAGGTCCAGCTTGAGGTTGCCGCTGTTGTGCACGTACTGGCCGGTCCAGGGGTTGCCCATCGAGTCGTAGGGAAGGGCGGCCTGGGCGCTGCTGAGGAAATGGTAGCTGTTGCGGGCATCCTTGGCATCGGCCAGCGGCGCCGGCACCGGGTCTTTGCCGCGCACGGTCTGGCCGGTCAGCAGCAGATTGATGGCGTAGCTGACGGCCTCAATGTGGCTGTACTCTTCCGCCGCGATACTACACGTCAGATCATAGAATGGCCGCAGCCGGTCGCGCCCCCGGAAGTTGAACGACTGAAACGTGTAGTTCATCAGGGTCGACATCTCCCCGTATTTGCCGCCTAGCAGCTCCTGAATGGCAGCAGCATCGTTGGGCGAAGGATTTTTGGGCTTGGGCAGCTCTACAGCTAGCCGGTCGTATCGCAAAATCATCGTACAGGGGGTTATGTGAAAAGAATACGGCACCGGTGCGCGGTGCGCAACAGGTGCCGTATTCTTAACGGCAGTGGCTAACTAGCCGGCTGTACAACATTTTAGGTCGAGCTTCTACCAGCCGGAACCCGCCGGCGCGCCCCAGCCGTCATCTTTCTTGGCGGGCTGCTTCTTTTTAGGGGCTTCCTTCTCCTTTGCTTTCGTGCTGCCGGCTTCGGTTTTGACTTTGGCCTTCACTTTTTCCGGCGCCTTGGGGTTGCTGGCCGGCGCGGCGGGAGCAGGCGCGGGTTCGGCTGGCGAGGTGGTTTCGAGCACCGGCGGGGCCATGTCGGTGGCGGCATTTATCTGGTCGGCCTGCACGGTAGCGGCCTGCTTCTGCATGGCCAGGAGCAACTGCTGCTCCGCCAGGCCATTCTTCTTCCAGATTTTCAGCTGATTGTCCAACGAGTCCTTCTCGATTTTGCCGGGCTTCTTGGTCATCAGTTCGTTGAGGTTGGGGCTGCCGCCGTCCTTCCAGGCCGTCATCCACAACGACGAGATGAACGTGGGCGCCTGTTTCATGCGGAAGGCTACCATGCCGCCCACTTCCTTGTGGTAGGCGTCGGCAAAGGCATCGGAGTAGAAGCGGCGGGTCTTGCCGTACTTATGCGAGAAGTTGTACTTGGTTTCGGGCGTAAACTGGCGTGTTACTTTTTCCTCGCGGTCATAGGTTTCGCCCAGAAAGCCATACGACTCCTGCAGCACCTTCCAGATGTCGGCGAGCGGGTCTTTCACGTATTTGGCAGGCTCGGCGTCCAGCTTATACTCGGCAATGTGGCGCTCCGGCAGCTTGCCTTCCCACAGCGCGTGCAGGCCGGTCTGGTTCGTGAGCTGGCCATCGTAGTTTTCGGTGGTGTGCAGCGGCACGTAGGCATCGGCCACGTAGTGGCAGAGCTCCGCCGACAGCCGGATAATAGCCAGGGTGTCGCGCTGCTTGAAGGCTTCCGTGAGGTTGTCTTTCACCTCCATAATGGTCCAGGGCACGGTACCGTACTTGCGCAGGGTGTCGGCCGTGTACTTGGCCTCCGCTTTGTCCCAGGCCTTAGGCATGGCCCCGAACGGGTTATCGCCGAAGTGGTCCATGTCGATGTAGTGCTTGCTGGCTTCCTTGGGCGACACGTCGCGCCGCTCGTCGGGCACGGAAGAAAGGCGCACCAGGTCCTGCATGTGGCGGAAGTAGAAACCC
This sequence comes from Hymenobacter psychrotolerans DSM 18569, assembly GCF_900142395.1. Classification (GTDB taxonomy): domain Bacteria; phylum Bacteroidota; class Bacteroidia; order Cytophagales; family Hymenobacteraceae; genus Hymenobacter; species Hymenobacter psychrotolerans. The sequence continues at coordinate 23,972 of NZ_FRAS01000015.1, forward strand.
TGCATGGCCGCCGGCAGCGTATACACCGAAATCTGGGCAATGGTACGGTGCGCGAAAATGCCCCAGCCCGGCGACGTTATGGGCACCAGCAGCGCCAGGCACAGCAAGAAGAGGAAATGTTTTTTCATAGCAAGAGCAAGCTCGTATAGTGGCCTCCGCGAAGTTAGCGGATTGCCGGATTGCCCAACTAAAGCCAGCCCGTATTCGCTCTGAATCTGCGTATAAGCACAGTGGGCCGCCCCAAAACACAATACCTTGCCTGCCTTAGCCGCTTCCCATGACGCTCATCACCAGCAAGAAGACAACCTACGCCATTCAGCCGCCGCTGCGCACCTACCTGCAGCAGTACGACCGGGAAACCACGCTGCCCGTCACCTACCAGGACCTGACGCGCATGAGCGGCGCCTACCCGCTGGCCGACCGCCAGGGCCGTGACACCATGTGGGAAACTGTGTTTTACGAGCCGCAGGCCCTGCGCGAGCTGAGCGACGGACTGGCTCAGGTGTACGCCATTCTGAAAACCGACGGCGACCTGTCGTTTATGGAGCACCTGCTCGCCGACCGGGTAGACTACTGCCGCTTCGGCAATTCCAACCCGTTTCGGGTGCGCATCGTCAATCAGCTCAACGACAACTACGACTATTTCTACGTGAAAAAGGCGGATGCCTCGCGGGTGTATGGCTTGGAGCTGGAGCATCTGCTTTCCCCCAACAGCCTCAATTATCTGGTATCGGGCGAAACGCTGATTGAGGAGCACATTGTAGGCATTCCGGGCGACGACTTCATCCGGGACCGGCTGAAGGGGCCGCATCTGAACCAGGTGCGCATTGCCAAGGAGTTCGTCAAGTTTAATGAGCGGTGCTTTGCCCGTCTGCTCGGCGATATGCGGGCCTACAACTACGTCATCGACGTGACGCCCGACTTCGAGGACGAGCAGTACCGGGTGCGGGCCATCGACTTCGACCAGCAGAGCTACGAAGGCAAGAAAACCATGTATCTGCCCCAGTATTTCAAGGACAACCGCGCCGTGGTGATGCTGTGCAGCCAGCTGCTCAAGGACGAAACCATCCGGCAGTATCAGGCCGAGGAGCGCACCCTGATGGCGCGCCGGGCGCGCTCGGAGCGCTACCGCCTCAAAGACCTCATCGACTGTATGCGCCGTGACACCATTTCGCCACCGGAGAAAGTGGAGCTACTCAAGGCGCAGCTTGGCCTGCACCACCAGACTGAACAGTTTAACCGCTGCCGCTCCATGGGCGACGTGGTGCGCCTCAACCTGAAGCTGATGCTGGCCCGGCCCCGCCCGGAATAGGAGAGGGGCAGCCTGCTATTCCGCTTTCGCCGCTACGGCCTCGCCGGCGTGCTGCTCGGTGTAGGTGTCCAGCAGCTCGCTCAGGTGCTGCAGAATAAAATCAACGGCCAGGAGTTTCACTTTGTCACAGTCGCCTTCAAACTCCTGGCGCAGCTCGTGGGCGCGGTTCTGGTGCAAAATTGTGAAGTACATCGTGCCCACCGGCTTCTCCTCCGATTCTGAGGCCCCGGCTGCGCACAGCCCGGTTACGGCCACGCACACATCGGCGGTGGGCAGGTGCTTGTGCAGGCCCATTACCATTTCGTTGGTCACCTGCTGGCTTTCGGCGGTGTATAGAGCCAGCGTATCCTTTTTCACGCCCAGCAGGCGGTTTTTCGCAATCGGGTGGTACGTCACGACCGAGCCAAGCAGCACCTCACTGCTACCGTCGCCTTTCGCAAACTCGGAGGCCAGCAGCCCGGCCGTGCAGCTTTCCGCCAAAGCCAGGGTAAGCTTGTATTGCAGGAATTTCTTGACGAGTTTGTTGAGGTCAGCTGGTTTCATAGCAGGAGGGAGAACAGAGTGCTACGTCTACGGTGCGAGCCCGCCCAAATGTTATAGCTCAGGTTGCGAAAAGTGCCCGCCAAGCCGCTACAGCGCAGAAGCTGACTAACAAAAATGCTGCTTGCAGCATAAAATTCCGCGTGCTTCCGTACCTTACCGGCGGCCGGCCACGGCCGTTTTGTGTTCTCTCACCAACCTTCTACTTCCCACTTATGGCCACTCCCGAAGAATTTGAAGCCGCCGCCGCTCGCAGCAAAGAGCTGCCCGGCAAGCCCTCCAACACGGTCCTGCTGCAGCTGTATTCGCTCTACAAGCAGGCCAGCGAAGGCGACGTAACCGGCGACCGGCCCGGCGGATTCGATTTCAAAGCCATTGCCAAATACGATGCCTGGGCCGGCCTGCGGGGCAAATCGCAGGACGAGGCCCGCCAGGAGTACGTGGACCTGGTGAACTCGCTGTTCTAGCCTGCCGCCTTCCGCTCCTTATGTCTGCTTTTCAGCCAGAGCGGCCGGCATAACACGCAAACCGGCCCTGCTTACCATGTGGTAGGCAGGGCCGGCTTGTGTACCTGGAATAGGCGCGGCACCTATACCTTGGGAGCCGGCAGATCGAAGGCTTTGGCGTCGTGCTCGAAGTGGCCTTTGTGCGAGCCGTCGCAGAAGGGCTTGTTAGCGGAAAGGCCGCAGCGGCAGATGCTGATTCGCTCCCGGCCAGCGAGGCCGTAGGGCTGGCCCTGGGCGTCTACGAGTTCGAAATCGGGACCTTCCACGCGGAGGGAGCCATTGCTTAGTACGGTGATTTTAGTGGCCATAAGAAAAGAAGATGTAGCCGCGAAACAGACGCGGCCGGATGAAAGATGCAGGTGTTGTGGCTGAAAACGACTCCGGCAGACTACTGGCGCTCCGGCAGGTCCTTGCGCAGGACGTAGTCGTTCATCCAGTACGGGCCGATGGCAATATCCTCCTCGCGGTGCAGCTGGAAGCCTTCGTGCTCGTAGAACGCCAGCGCCGGATTATGCCGGTTTACGTTCAGTTCCAGCCGATGGCCACCCGCCTGCCGCACTGCCTGCTCTACGGCGCGCAGCAGTAGCTGCCCAAAGCCGCGCCCCTGGTGCGAAGGCAGGATGTAGATTTTGTTGAGGTGATAAGTGCCCGCCTCTTCTTTGGCCGAGTAGGAGGCGAAACCGCCGGCCTGCTCCTCGTCGTCGAAGAGGAGCAGAAACTGATGGCCCTGCTCGGTAATCTGGCGCTGCAGCGAAGCCGGCGTGTAAATCACGCGGTACATGTAGTCAATCTGCTCCTTCGAGATGATGAACCGGTAGGTAGGCTCCCAGGTCGCTTCGGCCAGCGAAATGATGATTGGAATATCGGGTAAGGAGGCGGGCCGGATGGTAGCAGAAGCAGCGGAAGCAGGTGACATAGGCTGCAAAAACGGCATTATTTGCCTGAAATCCGAACCCAAACCCGGCGCTTCCTCGTTTTTGGGCCAGAAATTGCCTGCTCCGGCATACCGGGCCGGCGCCGCGTGGCGTTGTGCCTTCATTGCCTCCTTTCCCAGACCTATGAAATCATTCCCGCTTTTTTTGGCCGCCAGCTTGTTCTCTGTTTCGGCTGCCGTGGCGCAGCAAAGCCCCTCAACTACCACTTCGCGCCCTTCTACCAGCAGCACTGCCACCGCCGTGGAGCGTGACTTGCGCATTTTTGCCGATTGGGTGAGTGAGAAAGTCAGCAAGACTGCCGACGAAATTGCCCGCGAAACGCCCCGCGTAACGGAAGAATTCAACCGGCAGAGCAAGCGCATCGACAAAGCAGTGGACAGCCTGACAGTGGAAGGCAAGCGCGAATACTCCATCCAGAAGAAACGCTACGGCGACTGGTCGGCCCGGCGCGACAGCCTGGACCGGGCGGCCCGCCAACCCCAGACCGCCCAACAGGCGCAGGACCGGCTGCTGGGCGAGAAAGTGGTGCTCAACCAGGCCCGTGCCACCGAGCTGCCCGACCTGTACGCCCGCTTCATTGAAACCACCCGCGCCCAGCGCCGCCAATGGTCTTCCGCCGACTGGAGCAATGCCTCGGCCGTGCTGGGCCGCCTGAACGCCCGCTACGAGCAGGTGCGCGAGCAGTTGCCGCTCGAAGAGCGGGTCCGGATCCGGTCCTGGCAGGGCGAGTTCCGGACCCTGGAAAAAGCCCGCGACGTGAAAGGCGTGATGGCCGAATAACCGGCGGCTAGTATTCGTATCAAAGAAAAAGCCGGCTTTGCGCATAGCAGAGCCGGCTTTTTTGTGAATGTAAGCTACGCTTGCCGGCGCAGCCACGTAAGGGCCGTGTCCAGGTCATAGAACAGCTGAATGGACAGCTGCCGGCTGACGCGGGCCGCAAAATCGAGGGCAGAAGGCTGGTTGAGCATATCGGGGGCAAATACGTAGGCAAACGCCCGCAGGCCATGCCGGAGCGTGAGCGGCAGCCACTCAACCTCCAGCCAGTCCATGCTTTCAGTCCAGTCGCCGGTGGCCACGCTTTTGTCGTTGAGCAGCAAAGCCGGCTGCAGTTGCTGCTGCGCTACCAGCGCCGCCCGCGCCCCTGCCACCACCGATTCGGCCGTAAGATTGCCAAACCATTGCGCATAGAGCAGGCTTTCGGCAGTGTAGTATAACAGGCGCAGCAGGGGCGCGCCGTGCTCATCGCGCAGCAAACCCAGGTGCTCTGCTCTTGGTGGCGGCGTATACCCCGGTTCGGGCTCGGGAGAGAGAATGGAAGCGGGAACGGACATGTTGCGGACAGCACAGAGCCAGGGTGAAATATTGCAACGTCATAATATAAAAAAGGGTGCCGGTGTTCACCACAGATTTGGCGGCCGCTTCGGGCGGGTTATGTACTTTTGTGGTTCGGGCCAGACCACGGCGGCGGCCGCGCTTTTATTCTGACTTATGCACATTGCCATCGTCGGCAACATTGGGGCCGGCAAAACCACGCTGGCCAACAAGCTGGCTCATCATTTCAACTGGGAAGTGTTTCTGGAAGATGTGGACCACAACCCGTATCTGAAGGATTTCTATGACGATATGCCCCGCTGGGCGTTTCATCTGCAGGTGTATTTCCTCAACAGCCGCTTCCGCCAGACCCAGCACATCAAGAAGCTGCAGGAAGCCAGCAAAGGCGTAATTCAGGACCGCACTATCTACGAGGACGCCCACATCTTTGCGGCCAACCTGCACCAGTCGCGCCTGATGACGGAGCGCGACTACCAGAACTATATGGGCCTGTTCGAATCCATGATCAGCATGGTAGACCCGCCGGATCTGCTGCTGTACCTGCGCGCCGACCTGCCCAAACTGGTGCAGCAGATTGAGCGCCGCAACCGCGACTACGAAAACAACATCAAGATAGAATACCTGCGCCACCTCAACGAGCACTACGAGGAGTGGATTTCCGGCTATAAGCACGGCAAGCTGCTCATCGTGGATGTAAACAACCTCGATTACGTGAGCAACCCCGAAGATCTGAGCGTTGTGATTGAGCGCATCAACAGCACCCTGTTTGGGCTGTTTTAGCCACGCAGTCGTTCTTAAAAAGCCAGGCCCTCTGTACCGCGCGTAGTACAGAGGGCCTGGCTTTTCAGGCAAGGTGGTTGATGTTGACTATTTCACGGCTTCGTTCAGGAAATGCACGAAAGGCTGCGCCGCCCGCCAGGCTGTAAGCACGCGCCTCGCAAAGTCGGGGCGGAGCACTTCCGCGTCGGAGAAAGGCTGCCACACGAAAAAGCGTTTCAGCCGCAGCCATTCGATGTCCGGGTCGTGGCGGTTGTAGCCTTTGGGGGCGGTTTTGAGGGCGTCGCTGCGGTCGAGGCTGGCCGGAAAGTGCTGCAGGAAGTCCGGTGCTTCGCGCACGGCGTGGAAGGCGGGCGCATTGTAGTGGATTTCCTGCCGAATGCGGGCCAGTTGCTGCGGCTCGGGTTCCCAGCGTCCGGCTCCCACATACGACTCGCCGCCCGGCTCCAGCGCCACAAAGTAGCCCGCCCACGGACTCAGGCGCCCGCCTTGTTTCAGCCCGGCGCTCATGTGGCGCTTATAGGTTTCGGGGTCGCGCTGCGAACGGTCGTTTTTGTGCAACCGGTACATTACATCGGCCGGAGTAAGGCCGCGCAGGCCGGGTTCCATGTCCTGCAGCTCCTTGAGCATCTGGCTGATGAAGGCCGTAAACTCGGCGCGGGCCCGTTGGTAGTCAGCACGGTGCTCATCCATCCAGGCTTTGTGGTTGTGGGCAGCCAGCTGTCGAAGAAATTCCAGTATAAACGCTCGGTCCATAGCGGTAAAAGATGACGAAAAGGAAAGCCGGGGCGCCACAGCGGCCCGGCCACGCCTTTCTACGCAACAAAGCCCCCGGAAGCCGCTGGCCGGCTTTCTTCGGGGGGCTTTGCTGCTTTCCGCAGCCGTGACCAGCACCAAGGCTTGGGAAAAGCTGCTGCTACCGGCTTCCTGTTTCGTCAGGCCTTGGCCGGCTGCTTCCTGATAAAACCTGGGAAGCAAAGCGGCTGCTTGCTCTATCGGGTACTCTGTACCAGCACCGGGTCGCCGGTGCGGAGCAGGCCGCGGCCGGGGCCGGTTACGTTCTGCCCGAACATGACCTTGCTGCCCTGGCTGCGGTAGGTGGCCAGGGTGCGCAGCGGCTCGCCAGTGGCGTTTTTTTCTGCTGTGCGCTGGTCTACGGTGGTCATGACGCAGCGCCCGCAAGCCCGCACGGCCCGGAACGGCAATTCGCCTACCTGAAAATGCTCCCAGGTATCTTCCGCAAACGCCTCGCCGCCGCTGAACACTAGGTTAGGGCGGAAGCGGTCCATCAGGACAGGCTCCGCAAGGCGGCCATTAAGTTCATCCAGGGAGCTTTGCCCAATAAGCAGGAACGGGTAGCCGTCGGCGAAGCTCACCAACTGGCCCTCGGGGTTTAGCTCCGGCTCTACGTCGCGGCGCACCATATCCGACATGTACACCAGCTTGCAGGCGCGACCCAACGCCTCGCTCAGCCATTCGTCGGCGGTGCGGGCTCCACGCCAGGCAAACACCATGTCGTCCCAGATAGTCACGAACAGGGTGCGTTCGGGCGTGGCTTCAAACGGAATGTAGAGCGGCAGCAGATCGGGGCGCTGGGCATGCGTGAGCAGGAACCCGTTGTGGGCCGGCGCCACGCGGAGCAGCGCCATTTCCGGAATCTGCCGTTGGGTCATGAAGCGGTTTTGCTCGTCTACCAGCAGCCAGCGCCGGTCGTGGCGCAAGCCGCGCGGCTCTATTTCGGCGTGTGCTACCCGGATGCCGCCCAGCGACTTGACAGGGTAGATGTACAGGTCTTGCAGCAGGAGAGGAGAGGCCATGCAGCGAAGGTACGCGGTACGTCCCGGACGAAGAAACCAGTATTGACACCTGCATAAAAGTCAGTTACTTGCGGCTGTCAGCGTAGGACTAAACTATCTGGCCTTCCACTGGTACGTTTTCTGGGCGGCATAGCGCATATGCCGCCCACTTTTACGCGTTGCTGCTTTAGTGCAGGGGGCGTTTCTTAATCATGCCGCCTTTGGTGTCTTTCACGCTGTGCATCACCATGAAGGCCTGCACGTCAATGTGTTCTACCTCGGCTTTGAGGCGGGAAAGCTCCAGTCGCGTAATCACCGTGAAGACGATATCCACTGCGTTGGGCTGGTCGCCGTGGGTGCCGAAGCCGCCTTTGCCGTTGTAGACGGTCGCCCCGCGGCCCAGCTTCTCGGTAATCATGCGGCGAACTGCATCGGAGCGGCCCGAAACGATGGTCACCCCGATATACTCCTCAATGCCATCAATAATGAAGTCGATGGTTTTGGCGGCCGACAGGTAGGCCAGGATGGAATACAGCGCAGTTTCGACCGACAGAATCCAGGCCGCCACGGCGAAGATGCAGATGTTGAAGAGCAGGATAATGTCGCCGACTGTGAGGCTGGTTTTCTTGCTCAGGTACACGGCCAGAATTTCGGTGCCATCGAGCACCCCGCCGCCCCGCATAGCCAACCCGATGCCGGCGCCCAGGAAAAAGCCTCCAAAAACGGAAATCAGCAGCTTATCCTGCGTCAGATTGGGAAACGTGACCAGTAGCAGGGCAATGGCCAGCCCAATAATGGCGGCCAACGACTTAAACGCCAGCACCCGGTCCATCTGGAAATACGCCATGATGATGAACGGGATGTTGATGACCACAATCAGCACCGATAGGGGCCAGTCGGTGAGCTGGCGCACCAGCAGCGAGATGCCCGTAACGCCGCCGTCGATGAAGTCATTGGGCAGCAAAAAGGCCTTCAGGCCGAAGGCCGCCGAGAAAACGCCGGCCAGCAGCAGCAGGCCGCTGGAGATGTTGTGGCGCAGCCAGTGGGCCTTGGAGCGCTGTTCGGGCGACACGGAAAGCGGCCGGTTGGCGGGAAGCTGGTCTAGCGGGAAGTCCGACATAAGGCAAAGGAAAGCAGTGAGGAGGCATGCGCTGGCACCCCCGAAACGAGCGTGAGCGGTGCAGACTGGCCCGGATTTTGGAAACCGCCGTCTGCGGTAGCCGCCGGCTGCCTGCAGTAGATACGTTAGCCCGCAGGAATATGAGACAATTTGCGCTTTTTCAAGGTAGAATAAATCGTGTCGACTTAGTGGTGCGCCTGTTGCTGTGCTTTTCGCCGCTGCTGCCGGCCTACTATCTGCCGGCCCCGCCCCACAACTGGCTGCATGTGCTGCTGGCCGGGCTGGTGCTGGCCGTGTGCACGGCCCTGGCCGCGGCGGTGGCCGTGCGCCGCCTCCACGACCTGTACCTGAGTGGCTGGTATGCGCTGGCGCTGCTGGTTCCGGTCATCAATCTGCCCGCGTATGTGCTGCTGGTGCTGCTGCCCGGCACGCCGGCCGCCAACCCCTGGGGGCCGGTGCCGGGTACGGAGCCCCGCCTGGCACGAACCGGCCGCTAGCCCCGGCCTGGCCTGCTAAACGCAGAAAGCCGTTGCCCCACGTACGGAGCAACGGCTTTCTGCTGTTCTGTGCCTACGGCTACTTTGCAGCTTCGGCGCTGGCCATCTGCACGGCGCGGTACAGGTTCACGAGGCCCCCGGTATTGGAAAGCTCCGCGAAATCCACTTCTTTCTGGGTGCCGGGCTTCAGCACTTTGGTATGGTACACGTCTACTGAGGCCAGAATGAGGCGCTTCAGGTCGGTGGCGCTAAGGCTGGGGAAGTACGATTTCAGGACGGCGGCCATGCCGGCTACCACCGGCGAGGCCATGCTGGTGCCGCTTTTGTTGCCGTACTGCTGGCCGGGCAGCGTCGAGTAAATCTGGTGGCCGGGCGCAAACACGTCCACGTTCTTCTTGCCATAGTTCGAGAAGTCGGCCACCATGTTCCGGTCGTTGGTGCGGGCGGCCGCGCCTACCGTAATCAGGTTCGGGATGCGCTGGCCGCTCAGGTACAGCGGCGATGGGTACTGCACCTGCACGTCGATGTCCTGGCTTTCGTTGCCGGCCGAGTGCACCAGCAGCACGCCCTTGGAGGCCGCATACTTCATGGCCTCTTCCACGGCTTCGCGCTGCGGCGAGTAGTATTTGCCGAAGCTCATGTTGATGATGCTGGCCCCGTTATCCACGGCGTAGCGAATGGCGTTGGCAATGTCCTTGTCCCGCTCGTCGCCGTTGGGCACGGCCCGAATGGCCATCAGGCGCACGTTGTCGGCAATGCCCAAAATACCTTGGTTGTTGGTGCGGTCGGCCCCGATGATGCCGGCCACGTGCGTGCCGTGCGAGGGGTCGGGGCCGTGGTTGTCGCGGTTGCCGTAGCGGCGGTCCTTGGTGTCCTCGGGATTGTCGCCGATGATGCTGGCCCGCGGATTGAAGGCCGGATTCAGGCTGAAATCGAGCAGGCTTTTGCTTTGGTCGAGGCCCTCTTTCATGTCGGCCAGCACCGACTCCATGTCGGCGTAGCCGGCTTCGCGCAGGTTGCCGTAGAGGCCCAGCGCGGCGCGGTACAGGTTGGGGTCAGCCGGCGACACGCGGCGCAGGCTGGCCGTATCCAGCCGCGGCAGGTTCAGGGCCAGCTTCAGGTTGTCGGCACCCTCTTTGTTGAGCAGGTAGGCCTTGCCCAGCGACTCGGCCCGCTCGGTGTTTTCGGCTACTTTATCGGCCTGGGTCTTTTTCACCTTCTGATACAGGTCGTACTCGGCGCGCTTGGCGGCGGGCACGGCGGTGCGGGCTTTGCCCTCATACAGCGGCTTGAGGCGGGCTATGAGGCGCGTGTCTTCGTAGGTTTCCACATCTACGTTGCGGCCATCGGCCCCGCCCAGGAAGTTCCAGCCGTGCACATCGTCGGCGTAGCCGTTCTGGTCGTCGTCGAGGCCGTTGCCGGCTACTTCCTTCGGGTTGGTCCAGAGCAGGCGTTTCAGGTCGGCGTGCGCGGTATCAATGCCCGCATCAATGATGGCCACCACCACCGGGGCCGACGGGCGGTTGCGCAGCAGCTCGTCGTAGGTTTTGCGTACGCTCACGCCCATCACGCCATCGGCTTTGGGGTCGAGCAGGTACCATTGCTGGGCTGGTACGGCCGGCAGTGCCGGAGCGGCATTCTGGGCCGCGCCCACTACAGGCAGCAGCAGGGCCAGCGCCGAAAGACGCAGCCAGGAGGAAACAGGAAACGACATCAGGAAATAACAGGCGAAAGATAAAACGGCCTATACGCAGGCATGGCCCCTCTGGCCACCACGCGGCAAACTCCAGTTGCACAGACACGGTTCCATCGGGCAGGACGCATCAGGCGGCCGGGCCGGTTTCGCCGGTGAGCAGCGGCAGCAGCCAGTCCTGGCCGGCGCGGGTGATGCGGAAATGCCGGTGGCGGCCCGTTTTGGGGTAGTCCAGCAGGCCGGCGGCCACCAGTTTCTGCAGCGCCTGCACGGCCGTGGGGCGGGCTACGCCGATGGCATCGGCCAGCTGCACGCCGGTTTGCTGCTCGTGGGGTAGCAGTGCCAGCAACAGCTGCACGGTAGTATGGCGGCGGTTGCGCAGGCGCACGCCTACGTCGCGCAGCAGGGCGTGGTCTAGCCGCTCCTCAATGGCGGCCCGGTCCTGGCGGGGCGGTACGTAGGGTGGCGGCTCGTCGCGGGTCGCTACGCGGCGCGCGAAGTCAGCAACCAGCGGGTCGGGGAGTTGATCCGGCATATAGTACAGGTGATAGGGTAGGTAGTGGGAGTAATGCGGGAAGAAGTGAAGCTAATGCTACTCATTGCTTGACCGATGCTATACTTTGATGCTTCGAAACGAGTAGTTGTGCGCTGTATCTGTGCTATTGTATCAGTAATATAGGTAGTTGAGCGTTTAATACCGAATGTTGTTGGATAAATACTGCCTATAGTAGAAGTGATACGATAGGTTGTGTGAGAAATAGGGAAGGAACTATACTGGGGGCTAGGGTTTGGTCAGGCAAGGGTGGGAGCGGGGCAGACGACATCGGGGTAGCGGCGACCGGCAGGACCGCTTAGGGTGGTCAGGCTGGCGGGAGGGCCGGCAGCGTGCGAAACTACCGGCTGCCGCCCCGAACAGAGACAACGCAGGCGGGTTATCTTCACGCCCTCAAGCTGCCCTACCGTATGCGTACACGTCTTTTCCGCGCCGCTTTGTCGGCGGTGATACTCACTCAGTCACTCATCCACTCATCCACCACCCAGGCGCAGGCGCCCAAAACCTGGTCGTCGTCGGAGATTCTGCTGGGACTCAGGAAGCTGAACGTGCTCGGCTCGGCGCTCTACGTGGCCGCCCACCCCGACGACGAAAACACCCGCCTCATCGCCTACATGGCCAATGGCCGCCTGCTGGAAACCGGCTACCTGAGCTGCACCCGCGGCGACGGCGGCCAGAACCTCATCGGGCCGGAGCTGCGCGAGGGGCTGGGCGTGATTCGGACGCAGGAGCTGCTGGCGGCCCGCCGCATTGATGGGGGCCGGCAGTTCTTCACCCGCGCCAACGACTTCGGCTTCTCCAAAACGCCCGAGGAAACCTTCACCATCTGGGATAAGGAGCAAGTGCTGGCCGATATGGTGTGGGTAATCCGCCAGCGCCGGCCCGACGTCATGATTACCCGCTTCCCGCCCGACGCCCGGGCCGGCCACGGCCACCACACGGCCTCGGCCATGCTGGCCATTGAGGCCTTCTCGGCCGCCGCCGACCCCAAGCGCTTCCCCGAGCAGCTGCAATACGTGCAGCCCTGGCAGGCCAAGCGCCTGCTCTGGAATACCGGCTCCTTCTTCGTGAAGCCCGGCGAGGACATGAGCCAGTACTTCAAGCTGGATGCCGGCGGCTTCAACCCGCTGCTGGGCCAGAGCTACGGCGAAATTGCCGCCCGCAGCCGCTCTCAGCACCGCAGCCAGGGCTTCGGCAGCAGTGCCCAGCGCGGCGAGGCCCCGGAGTATTTCCAGCTGCTGAAAGGCGAGCCCGCCAAAACTGACCTGTTCGACGGCGTGGACCTGACCTGGAACCGGGTGCCCGGCGGCGCAGCCGTGGGCAAGCTGATTGACGAGGTAATCCGCAAGTACGACCCCAGCAACCCCAGTGCGAGTGTGGCGGGGCTGAACAAAGTACTTTATGCTTTGCTTAAAGTGAAGGAAGTAAGTCCTTTCTGGAGTGAGGAGAAAGGCAATGAAGTTGCTGACTTGATGCAGGCGTGTCTGGGCCTGCGGGTTGAAGCGGTGGCCGCTGAGCCTACCGTAACACCTGGAAGCGTGTTAAGTCTGAAGGTGGACGCCGTAGCTAACCAACCCTTTAATGTGCAAGGCCTGTACTTCAATTGGTTTGTGAAAGACTCGACCCTTTACCGCAAGCCTTCACCGGCCAATACCGGTACCTTTGATGGGCCACCAGACATGGATGTGAAGGTGGGCCTTAACCAGCTATATAGTAAAAGTGTCGAAGTAGATGTGCCAGCGAAGCAGCTGGTATCCCAGCCCTATTGGCTATTGGAGCAGGGAACTACTGGCATGTATAAGCTGCCTGTAGTTTATGACCAGGAGCAGCCCAAATTCAGAGGTTACAGGGCTAATGACCATACCGTTGTGCAAGCAAGGGACTTAGTTGGATTACCCGAAAACCCTTCCCCTGCTTATGTATATGTCCAGATACCTATGGGGTATGGATTGGTTATGCGGGTTCCCATCCAATACAAAAGCACCGACCCGGTGGAAGGGGAGAAGTACCGCCCGCTGACGGTGGTGCCGCCGGTGGCCGTGAACATCGGCGGGCGGGCTTACGTGTTTGCCGATAACCAGCCTAAAACGGTGCCCGTGACGCTGCGGGCCGGCAAAGCGGGCGTGAAAGGTTCCGTGGCACTGACGTTGCCGCAAGGCTGGAAGTCGGAGCCGGCCAGCATTTCTTTTGACCTTGCCACCAAAGACGCCGAGCAGACCGTGCAGTTCCGGGTGCAGCCCGGCGCGGGTGCCGCGGAGGGCAAATCGGAGTTGCGGGCCGTGGCTACCGTGGACGGGCAGACGTATTCACGCGGCTACCAGCCCATCGAGTACAACCACATTCCTACCCAAATCCTGTTTCCGGAATCCGTGGCCCCACTCGTGAAGCTGGACCTCAAGCGCAAAGGCCAGGAAATCGGCTACCTGATGGGTGCCGGCGACGAAGTGCCCGACGCGCTGCGCCAGATTGGGTACACCGTCACGCTGCTCAAGCCCGAAGACCTCACCGAGCAGAACCTGCGCCGCTTCGATGCCGTGGTGCTGGGTGTGCGCGCCTACAACACTGTGGACCGCCTCAAAACCCTGCAGCCCAACCTGCTGAAGTACGTGGAGCAGGGCGGTAACCTGGTGGTGCAGTACGTGGTGAGCCGGGGCACCGTCATGCCGCAGATTGGCCCGTACCCGCTCACGCTCTCCTCCGACCGGGTGACCGTCGAAAACGCGCCCGTTACCTTCCTCAACCCCAGCCAGCCGCTGCTCAACACGCCCAACAAAATCACGAGCAGGGATTTTGAAGGCTGGGTGCAGGAGCAGGGCCTCTACTACCCTTCGCAGTGGGACCCGAAATACCAGACCGTACTCAGCTCCTCCGACCCCGGCGAGAAAGCCAAGGAAAGCGCCATTCTGGTGGCCAACTACGGCAAGGGCCACTACATCTACACCGGTCTTTCGCTGTTTCGGGAGCTGCCCGCCGGCGTGCCCGGCGCCTACCGCCTGCTGACCAATATGGTGTCGTTGGGCAAGAAATAGGCCCTGCCCCGGTCCGATGTCGCAGGCATCCAACCGGTTGTCGCCGGAACGAGCTTCGTGCTGACGGCTGCCCAGATGGTGCTGGCAGCCGCAACGACGACCGGTCGGATGCCTGCGGCATCGGACCGGGGCAAAAGCGGCGGGCGGCAGCTTCTATTCCTGTGGTTTGCTTTACCTTCGTTTTCTATGGCTACTATCCCCGAATCTGAGAAGCCGCCGCTGTTGCCTTCGTGGCGCGCGTGGTACTGGCTGGTGCTGGCCGCCCTAACGGCAGAAGTAGCTTTCTTTTACTACCTGACCCGCGCTTTCGCTGCATGAGTACCTTCGACTGGCTGGTGCTCAGCAGCACGCTTATCTTCATCATTGGGTACGGGGCCTGGCGCACGCGCGGGGCCGGCGCCACGCTCGACTCGTATCTGCTCGGCGACCGGGACGCTTCCTGGTGGGGTGTGGGGCTGAGCATTATTGCCACCCAGGCTTCGGCCATCACCTTCCTCAGCACCCCCGGCCAGGCCTACGACGACGGCATGCGCTTCATTCAGTTCTACTTTGGCCTGCCACTGGCCATGGTCCTGATTGCGCTGTTTGCGGTGCCCATCTACCACCGGCTCCGCGTATTTACGGCCTACGAATACCTGGAAGGCCGCTTCGATAGGCGCACCCGCACGCTGGCGGCGCTGCTGTTTCTGGTGCAGCGCGGCCTCAGCAACGGCCTTTCGCTGTACGCACCTGCCTTGGTGCTGTCGGCTATTCTGGGCTGGAACATCAACCTGACTGTGTGGCTGCTGGGCGGTATCATGATTGCCTATACCGTGGCCGGCGGCACCCGCGCCGTGATGGTGACGCAGCAGGGGCAGGTGGCGGTTATCTTCACCGGTATGGTGGTGGCCGGCTACCTGCTGGTGCACTATCTGCCGCCCGAAGTGGGCTTCAAGGAGGCGCTGCAGGTGGCCGGCCATCAGGGCAAGCTCAATCTGGTCGACTTCACGTTCGACCCCACCGACCGGTACAACTTCTGGTCGGGGATGACGGGCGGCCTGTTTCTGGCCCTCTCGTACTTTGGCACCGACCAGAGCCAAGTGCAGCGCTACCTGGCGGGCCGTAGCATCACGCAGAGCCGCTTGGGCCTGCTCATGAACGGCCTCGTGAAGGTGCCTATGCAGTTCGGGATTCTGCTGATCGGGGTGTTGCTGTTCGTATTCTACCAGTTCAGCCCGTCGCCGCTCACCTTCAACCGCCCCGTGCACGACCGGGTGGCCCGCTCCGCCGAGTACGGCCCACAGCTGCGCACGCTGGAAGCCGAGCACGAAACCCTGTTTCTGGCCCGCCGCCAGGCTACTACCCAGCTCGTAGAGGCCCTGCACTCCGACGACCCGGCCCAGTTGGCCGCCGCCCAAACGCATCTGCAGGCCACCAACGCCGCCACCCGCGGCCTGCGCCAGCAGGCCCAGGAGCTGCTCAAGACAGCCGTGCCCTCCGCCGAAGCCAAAGACACCGACTACGTATTCCTGACGTTTGTGCTCAACTACCTGCCGCAGGGCCTGGTGGGGCTGCTGATTGCGGTGGTGCTGTCGGCGGCTATGGGCTCGGCAGCGGCGGGCCTCAACGCGCTGGCCTCCACCACCGTCATCGACCTGTACCGTCCCAGCCGCCCCCACGCCGATGAGGCGCACAACGTGCAGGCCTCGCGCTGGGCGGCCATTGGCTGGGGTGTGCTCGGCATCGGCTTTGCCACCTTCGCCGCCCGCCTCGAAAACCTGATTCAGGCCGTGAACATCCTCGGCTCGTTGTTCTACGGCACCATTCTGGGTATTTTCATGGTGGCTTTTTTTCTGAAGCGCGTAGGCGGCAAAGCGGTGTTCTGGTCGGCGGTGGTGGCCCAGGTAGTGGTGCTGCTGCTGTTCTGGAAGACGGATATCGGCTACCTGTGGTTCAACATCATCGGCAGCGTCATTGTGGTGGGCCTGAGCTTGCTGCTGGCCATTCTGCTGCCCGCCGAACCAGCCAGCCAGGCACCAACCGCCGCCGACCAGCCGGCAGTATAGCCTATTGAGCCGGCGGGCAGGCTGAGCTGCTACCAACAAAAAAGGCCTTTCGCTGTAAAGCGAAAGGCCTTTTGCATGAGTGAAGTGCCCGCGTTTACTTGGCGCCGTTCTTCTTGGCGCTAGCAATGATTTCGTCGTTCATCTTTACGTAGTCGGTGTTCTTGGCGGCCTGGGCCAGCGTGCGCGACTGCTCGGCGGCGGTGAGGGCGCCTTTGTAGTCCTTCATCTTCATCCGGATTTTAGCCTCGGTGTGCACGTTCCAGAACTTGGGGTCTTTCTCGTTGGCCTTCTGCATCCAGGTCAGAGCCTGCTTCAGGTCCTTGTCGTTGTCGTAGTAGTAGACGGCGGCGGCGGCCAGGTCGTTGGGGCCGGCCGAAGCGTTTTTCGCCACTTTCTCCTCAATCTGCGCCATCACCTTGGGGTCTACGTCGGCCACCACCTTGAACTTGGCGCCGGTCGTTTCCCACAGCATGTCCACGTTGGCGGTGGCCGGGGTCAGGTCAGAGAAATTGATGGTGAAAGTTTCGGCTTTCGTGGTCGTTTTGTAGGGCTTCACCGAGAAGCTGGCCACGTCATCGGCGGCTTTGTAGTTGGCCACGTTGCCGCCCTGCTTGGTGTCTTTGCTGAGCACCACGGTCCAAGTGGTTTTGCCGGGTACCGTGTACAGAGCGTATTCGCCGGCCGCCACTTTTTTGCCTTCCACCGTCACGTCATCCGAGAATTTGATGGTGGTGGAGTTGTTGGCACCCGTGCGCCAGCGCTTGGCGTAGGGTACAATGGCTTTGGAGGTAGAATCACCGAAAATAACCCGGCCCTTGGCGCTGGGCCGCGAATACGTGATGGTGATGTCGGTGAGGCCTACACGCTGCTGAATGGTGCTTTTGGGGCTGGGCTGCGGCGTACTGATCTGAGCCTGAGCGGTGAGCGGCGCCACGGCCAGCAGCGCTATTCCGGCGGAGAGAGAAAGAAGGGCTTTCATGAAAAGGAAAAAGTGAGAATGAGTAGCGGCCCAAAAGTAGCAAAACCCGCGTTGGAGCGCAGGTTTATGATTCATGAGCAAAAGACACAGCTTCAAACCGAAGGTGCAGCAGGCGGCAGAGCGCTACAGCTCCACTACCGAAACCTGCTGCTCGCGCAGCAGCGCCAGCGCGTCGGCGGGGGTAGCCGGGGCCTGCAGGCGGCGCAGGTCGAGGTAGTAGCACGCCGCTTCCGAGCGGTACAGCAGGAGCCAGTCGCCCACCCGGATGGCCCGCTGCAGCTGGTTCCAGCGGACGCCAAAGCTGCCGGAGGCGCTGTTGCCCCGCAACTGGTCGGCGTCCAGTGCAAAATCAATAGGCTGTTGCGCAACGGGGTTGCGGGCGAAGCCGCGCCGCAGCTGGTAGCGCACCAGTCCCGCGCGCAGCAGGCCGTAGAGCAGGCCCACGGCCAGCACAACCACGGTGCCCTGGTTGGTGAGTTGCCCGTTCTGCATTACATCCAGCGCCACGCTGGCGGCCAGCAGCAGCAAGGCCGCACCCAGCAGCCAGTGGTTGAAACGGGTGCGGCGCTGCCGTTGCCACATCCGGAAGTTCACGGCTATGAAGTCGGCCGAGGTCATCAGGACGCCGGGCGCGAGTAGGGGGAGAGTAGGCATAGGCTGAGTGAGGATGCGCGGCTGCGCGCACGGGTACAGGGTGGGCGACTATGCCTGCTCCGTCAGATAATGCCGCTCGTCCTTCATGGCGTTGGCCACGGTCCAGGGAATTTCGCGGGTGAAGGAATGCTGACGCACGGGGCAGTCGGGCATGTGGCAGTGCGAGCAGGCGGCAAATGAGCAGGGGTCGGCGTGCACGAACATTTCCACTTCCACCTCAAACCGGCCCCGGATAAAATCCTCGATGCGGTGGACTTCGGTGTGCACTTCTTCCAGGCTGAAATAATATGGCATGCTCACGTGGCAGTCGATGTGCAGATTGGCCCCGTAGCGCAGTACGCGCAGGTTGTGCACGTCTATCCAGGCGGGCTGGCGTAGCACCTGCAGCTCCCCGATAACCTGCGCCACTGTGGTCACGTCCGACTCGTCCATGAGGCCGCCTACCGAGCGGCGCACCATGCGGTAGCCGTTCACGACGATAAAGATGCCCAGCAGCACCGACGCCCCGGAGTCGAAGAGCACGTTGCCGGTGAGCAGCACCAGCAGCAGCGCCGCGCACGACACCAGCGTGCTGAGCGAGTCCAGGTACAGGTGCTGCCCGTCGCCGACCAGCGCAGGGGAGTGGTGCTTGCGGCCCGCGCGCACCAGCACAAACCCCACCAGCAGGTTGATAACAGCCGTGGCGGCCAGCAGCGCCATGCCCCAGCCCGGCTGCTCCAGCGCGTGCGGATACAGAAACGACTTGACGGCCGAGTAGAAAATAAAGCCGCCCGCCATCAAGATCAGGCCGCCTTCAAACCCTACCGACAAATGCTCAATTTTGCCGTGGCCGTAGGGGTGGTTTTCGTCTTTGGGCCGGCTGGCCAGGTACACGCTGTAGAGGGCAAATGCGCTGGCTACCACGTTGATGATGGATTCCAGCGCATCGGTCAGAACGGCCTGCGAGCGGGTGAGGAAGTAAGCATAGAACTTCACCAGCACCAGCGCCAGGCTCACCACGAGCGAAAGCAAAGCCAGACGTTGTTTGAGGCGCGCGATGGACATAGGGGGCGTGGTCAGAACCGTCCTTGACGTTGGACAGGAAGGACAGTACAAAAATACGCCGCTCCGGATTCCGAAGCGGCGCAGAAATACAAAGCTAGCGGGAATACGCTAATCCTAGCTCAACTCAAACTGCAGCTTAAGCAGGTTGGCGTAGAGGCCGTTGTCGTTGTGGGCCAGCTCGTCATGGGTGCCGTGTTCCACAATGCGGCCGCCGTCGATTACCAGAATCTTGTCGGCTTTGCGGATGGTGCTCAGGCGGTGGGCAATGATGATGCTGGTGCGGTGCTGCATCAGCTCGTCCATGGCTTGCTGCACCAGATGCTCACTTTCCGAGTCGAGGGAGGAAGTGGCTTCGTCGAGAATCAGGATAGCAGGGTTTTTCAGGATGGCGCGGGCAATGGCCACGCGCTGGCGCTGCCCGCCGCTCAGCTTGATGCCCCGCTCGCCGACCAGCGTATCCAGGCCCTCCGGAAACGACTCAATGAACTGCCAGGCGTTGGCTTTGCGAGCCGCCTGCACCACTTCGTCGTCGGTAGCGTCGGTTTTGCCATAGGCAATATTTTCCCGGATGCTGCCCCCAAACAGAATGGTTTCCTGCGGCACAATACCGATGTGGCCCCGCAGCTCCGTCAGGTCGTACTGGCTGATAGGGCGGCCGTCAATCAGGATTTTGCCGCCGCTCAGCTCATAAAACTGCATCAGCAGCTGCACAATCGTGGATTTGCCGGCGCCCGACGGGCCTACCAGCGCAATCTTCTCGCCAGCCTGAATTGTGAAGCTGATGTCCTTGAGGACGGCCAGATCGGGGCGGGTGGGGTAGCGGAAGGCCACGTTCTGGTAGTCGATGTCGCCGCGGACTTCCAGCGGGGCCCGGCCGGCCACGCGCGGCTGGTGGGTAGGCTCGGTGGGCTCGTCGAGTATCTCCAGAATCCGCTCGGAGGCGCCCAGCGTGCTCTGCACTTTGCCGTACAGCTCGCCCAGGCCGCCCACCGAAGCGCCAATGAAGATGGTATAGAGGCCAAACGAGAACAGCTCACCCGTCGACATCTGGCCCGCCGCCACCAGGGAAGCTGCCCGCCACAGCACCAGAATAATGCCGCTGAACAACCCGATAATCACGAACGACACGAAACCGCCGCGGTACAGGTTGCTTTTCAGGGCCGCCCGCAGCGTATTGGTGAGCGACGCGGTGTAGCGCCGGGTTTCAAACTGCTCGTTGGTGAAGGCTTTCACTGTGTTGATGCCCTGCAGCGTCTCCTCCACAATGACGTTGGTTTTGGCCAGCTCGTCCTGCGTTGCCTTCGACAGTACCCGGATTTTGCGCCCGAACACCATAGCCAGCAGCACGATGGGCGGGAAAGTGAGCAGCATAAACAACGACAGCTTCACCGACACCATCATAATGAACGTGACGCCCACAATCAGGGTCATCACCTGCCGGAACAGCTCGGCCAGCGTCAGCGAAAACGTGTCCTGAATCTGGCTTACATCCGACGTAATGCGCGAGGTGATGGCTCCAACCCGGTTCTTCTCGAAGTAAGGAATCGGCAGACTCACGAACTTGGTGTAGAGCGCCTGCCGGATGTCGCGCACCGTAAACTCGCTTACCTGCGTCACGAACCAGATGCGACCGAACGAAAACAAGCCCTGAAGCAGAATGATGCCGAACAGCGCCAGCGCAATCTGGCTGATGCTGAGCGCCACGCCATTGGGCAGCACGAATGGCTTGCCGGTGGCGGCGTCGGTTAGCTTGCCAATCACCCACGGCACGCACATGGTGGTGGCGCTGGATAAGGTCAGCAGCACCAGGCCGATGATGAACTTGGTGCGGTAGGGCAGCACGTAGCGGAAAATCCGCAGGCCGTGCTGCAGGCTTTGTTTAGTGAGCTTCTTCTTTTCGGGCTCCGGCGCGAGGTCGGTGCCACTGGTATTCATTCCACTTCGAGCCATTCGCTTTATAGGAGGGAGAAAATAGCAGTGAGAAGCAAGGCCTGTTGAGTTCCGTTCTAGACGGTAGCTGAACAAGCCTTGCTTCTCGCTGCTGGTTTCTTATGTATCGGTTTGCTATTCAAATTTCGGTTTTCCCTGCTCCACTTCCAGGATGCTGCCATTGGCGAAAGGCACCGGCAGCCGGACCTGTACCGGTACCGGCTCGCCCTTGCGGGTGGCGGGCTTCCAGGCCGGCATCAGGGCCAGCACCCGCAGCGCCTCCGCATCGCACTCCGCCGACAGCGACTTGGCCACCACCGGGTTGCTCAGGCGGCCATCCGTGCCGACAGTGGCCGTTACTTCCACGTTGCCAGTAAGGCTTTTGACGCGCGCGGCCTCCGGATACTTTACGTTCTCCTGAAAAAAAGCCCCCATTGCCTGCGCTCCGCCCGGATACTGCGGGGCCACATCGGGGCGGTTGGCGGCCGGCCGGGCCTGGGCCTGCATGCGGCCCGCCTTCAGCTCAATAGGCTGCCGGGTGGGCGAAGCGGGCTGCTGAGCCAGCGCCCGGTAGCCCGAAGCTACGAGTAGCAGCAGGAGGAACAGATGTTTCATAGAGCAGGGAACAGCACGGCGGAGCAGGGCCCGGCCGTGTAGTACAGCAGCGCAAAGGTACGCCGACTTCCCCTAAACAACCCCTACGCAACCGGGTTCAATTCCAGGTTGCGGGGGCGCGAAATTGCCAGCAGGCCCAGGAAGGTGATGAGTCCGTTCAGCATTAGAATCTCGAAACCAAACTCATAGCCCCACCAGGCCTTGGAGTTGGCATTGATAAACCACGTCAGCAGTGGGGCCACCACGCACACGGGCAGCACCAGCTTGTCGTGGAGGCCGCGGCTGGTGAAGATGCCGAACGAAAACAGCCCCAGCAGCGGCCCATAAGTGTAGCCGGCCGCCTTAAACACGGACGTAATAACGCTCTGGTCGTTGATGGCCCGGAAAATCAGGATGATGATAATCAGGACAATAGAGAAGCCGAAGTGCGTAGCCTGGCGCAGTTGCTTCTGTTTAGCCTCATCATACTGCTTGATGTCGAGCATGTCCACGCAAAACGAGGTGGTGAGAGCCGTGAGGGCCGAGTCGGCGGAAGCGTAGGTGACGGCAATAATGCCCAGAATGAACACAACACCCGCAAACAGCGAGAAGTGGTTGGTAGCCAGCAGCGGAAACACGTTGTCGCCGATGAGCTTGCCGGTGGCCGGATCGGTGGGCAGCGCAATGCCTTTGGCTGCGGCAAACTGGTACAGCAACACCCCCAGCGACAGGAAAAACACGTTTACGAGCACAATGGCCAGCGTAAACCAGAACATGTTTTTCTGCGCGTCGGGCAGCGAGCGGCAGCTTAGGTTCTTCTGCATCATGTCCTGGTCGAGGCCGGTCATAACGATGGTGATGAACGCGCCCGAGGCAAACTGCTTCCAGAAGAATTTGTCGTCTTTGGGGTCGGAGAAGTAAATCTGCGACATGGCGCTTTCCTTCACCGTCTTCACCAGCCCGGCAAAGCCCAGGTTCAGCTCGTCGGCCATCAGGTAGATGCTCACGGCCACACACACCAGCATGGCCAGCGTCTGGAAAGTATCGGTCCAGAGGATGGTTTTGAGGCCGCCCTTGAACGTGTAGAGGTAAATCAGGAAGATGCTGACCGTTACGGTAACGGCAAACGGTACGCCCAGCCCGTCGAACACGGCAAACTGCAGCACGCCTGCCACCAGAAACAGCCGGAACGCCGCGCCCACGGCCCGCGAAATCAGGAAGAACAGGGCCCCGGTCTTGTAGCTCCAGAACCCGAACCGCTGCTCCAGGTAGGTGTAGATGCTCACCAGCTGCATGCGGTAGTAGAGCGGCATGAGCACGGTTCCAATCACCAGATAGCCCACGATATAGCCCAGCACCACGGCCATGTAGCTCCAGCTCTGAGTGGCCACCATGCCCGGAATGGAAATGAACGTGACCCCGGAAAGTGAGGTGCCAATCATGGCAAAGGCCACCATGTACCAGGGCGCGTTGCGGTTGGCAATGAAGAACGACTCACTCGTGGCCTTCCGGGAAGTGAGGTAGGCAATGATGATGAGAACGACGAAATAGCCCGCAATCAGGCTCAGAATAAGGGTGGGAGACATGCGCTAGGCGTGAGGGGTAGAGGTCAGTTGCCGCTGGTCGGTTGGCAGACTCCAGTTCAGCCACGGGCCCGACCAATCAATAAAACGGTACCAAAGCTACCAACTCCCCGCCAACAATCGGCAACCGGCCCGTAACGGCCCACCACCAGCCCGGCTCTTATTCCCAGTCCTGCCAGCGTAGCACTTCGCCCACGGCCGGTACGTGCAGCTCGCCGCGCAGCATGCCGCCGTGCGCTACCTGCTGCAACTCGCGCAGTGGCTCGGAGGCCGGTTCGTCGCTCAGGTCGAAGGTGCCGTAATGCATGGGTACCACGTGGCCCGCCCGCAGCAGGTTGGCCGCTTTGGCCGCCTCGTGCGGATTTACGTGGCTGAGCTGCATCATGTAGGCCGGCTTATAGGCGCCAATCGGCATCAGCACAATATCCAGCGGGCCAAACTGCTTCTCAATTTCCTCGAAATGGCTCGCCAGCGAGGTGTCGCCGGCGAAGTAGAGGGTCAGGCCATCGGGCAGGCGCAGCAGAAAGGAGCCCCACAGTACCCGGTTCAAATCAGCAAGGCCGCGGCGGTGCCAGTGGGAGGCGGGCAGGTAGAACAGCTCGAATGGCGCTTCCGGGCCCAGGTCGTACTGCTGCCACCAGCCGGCCTCCTGCACCGGCAGGCCGGGCGCCATGCCGCGCAGCAGCGGAGTCATGCTCAGCGACGTCAGCACCTGCAGGCCGGGGTTCTGGCGGGCCAGCAGCCGCACCGATTTCTCGTCCAGATGGTCGCGGTGGCCGTGGCTGAGCAGCAGGTAGTCGAGGCCCGACAGGTCTTCGGGGCGGCACGGCAGCGCATGGCGGCGGCGCAGTCCCAGCGACGAAAACAGGAGCGGGTCGAAGGCCAGCAGCTTGCCGCCCACGCGCAGCAGAAACGAGGCGTGCCCCAGCCACACCAGCCCGTCTTCCCGGCTCTGCAGAAACGGCGTGCAGTCTACTACCTCCGGCACCCAGGTATCGGCCTTTTTCTCCTGCTTCTGCGGATTCTCGCTCAGCTGCCACTTCAGCACCGTCCCGAACGTAGGCTCGTAGAGCTCCTCGCCGTTGCAGTACTCGCGGCCTATCATCTTGTTGCCGGGGTAGTGAGGTTTGATGGTGCGTAGCTGCGGATTGCTGACGTAGCGCGGGGCGGAGGCCATAACGGGAAGGAATGCAGTAGGAATAGCAAAGAAACAGCAAAGCCCCGGAACCTGCCGGGGCCTTGAAGCCGAAGAGAGTTCACCTACGGGCTACCAGAAGCCGCCCGACAAGCCCGGTACGTAGCCCGGAAACGCCGTGCCCTGCCCGTTGCTCATGCGCAGCCCACCCGAAATGGAGAAGTTTTCGGTAATCAGGTAGTCGGCGCGCAGGCTCATGCCCGAGCCCATGCTGCCAAAACCGGCGTACGGATTGATGCGGGGCTGGCCGTTCGGAATCTCCTTCCAGGCCGTGCCCGTGAGAGCCAGCCGCGGCGACACTGCATATTGCGCGCCGCCCTGCAGCAGAAACTGGTTGTAGCCGGCCCAGGGGCGCAGCTGGTGGTCGGGGGCGGCCGTGGGATAGAAGGCGGGGCCGGGCGTTACGCGCAGGTAGGTGAGGCCCCCGAACACCGTGAGGCGCGGCGTGAGGCGGTAGCTGGCAATCGGGCTCAGATAAGCCGCCGTGCCCAGCCGGCCCGCCGTCATCATGCCTGCGCTGAACTGCACATTCTGGCGCGGCCCGCGCAAACCCGGCAGCAGCGGCGCACCCAGGCCGGCGGTAGCGGCCGGCGTGAAGTCGGCTTGGGCGAAGGCGCTGCCGGTAAGCAGCAGGCAGGCGGCGAAAGGGGAAAGACGAAGCATAGCACGGCAAAAATAGGACGGCGGATACTCAATAGACGCGAAACGACCCCGGAAAGTGGCACGAGGCGGGCGCGGCTCCTGAAAAGGTACCGCCAGCCCGCTAAAAAGTTGGTATCTAGCGCCGAATTATTCCTGTTGCACTATGCCCGCTGAGTTTATCCAGTACCAGACCTTCCTGACAGCCGAGGCCGCTCAGCCGCTGCTTATGCTGCTCAGCCAGCAGGAAATTCCCTTCGAAACCAACTCCGACCAGCACAGCTTCGACCCCGCTTTCGCTTACAACAACGCCCGCGCCCAGTTTACCGTGAAACTGCGGCAACAGGACTTCCTGACGGCCCGCGGCCTGGAAGCGGCCATCAATGAGCAGCGCACCACCGAGGTGGATGCCGACCACTACCTGTTTGGCTTCACCGACGACGAGCTGTTCGACATCCTGGCCAAGCCCGACGAGTGGAGCAACTTCGATGTAACGCTGGCCCGCCGGATTCTGCAGCAGCGCGGCCGCGACGTGTCGGAAGATACGGTGCTGCTGCTGCGCCAAAACCGGCTGGCGGCGCTGGCCCAGCCCGAGGAAAGCCAGAAAACCTGGATTGTGGCGGGCTACCTGTTTGCGCTGCTGGGCGGCTTGTTGGGCCTTCTGATTGGCTGGCACCTGTCGTCGCACCGCAAAACGCTGCCCGATGGCCGCCAGCTACTTGCTTACTCCGAAGCCGACCGCGCCCACGGCCGCCGGATTCTGTGGCTGAGTGCCCTGGGCCTCATCATCAGCATAGCAGCACGCAACTTAGGTGATTAGCGGGCTTCGGGCGCGGGGCTAGCTACCGGCCGGCTGGGCATGCGCCACGCGGCCAGCACCGCCACTGCCACCAGGCACAGCGTAAACCAGGCCCACGGCAGCCGCAGATCCAGCACCGAAAGGCCCCCGAACACCAGCGTAGTGACAAAGCTGGCCAGCCCCTGAAACGCCTGGTTCAAGCCGAAAATTTCGCCCCGGTCAGCATCGGTGGTGCGCTGGGCGAGCAGGCCTTCCAGCAGCCCCTGAATCAAGGACAGCGTCAGGCAGTCGATGACGACGACCACGTACAGCGCCACCACCGACGTGCCCACCAGCCCGTAGGCGGCCAGCACGGGCGCACCCAGGGCCGCCAGCCACACAATGGCCCGGCGCTGGTTGATCCGGTCGGCGAAGTAAGTGTAAAACACGTAGTTGAGCACGATGCTGAGCGCGCCGAAGCACATGAAAAAGTAGGAGATGGAGCGCGCGTCCATCTGCAGTTCGCCCAGGCTCATGAACGGCACCATATAGAAATAGTAGCCCGTGCTGAGCGTGAGAGCCACCTGCGTGAGCACAATGCGGCGAAGGCCGGGCGTGGCCGCTTCTTTGTCGCGCAGCCGCGCCCAGAGCGTGAGCGGGTTGAGGGCCAGGGCCAGCTCACTGCGCAGCTCAGCGCCCCGCACGCCGTTGCGGCGGGTGTGCGTTTCGCGCAGGAACACGCTCAGCAGCACGTTCAGGGCCGCCAGCACCAGTCCCAGCCGCACCACGTAGGCAGCTTCCTGGCCGGTTGGCACCTCCAGCACCGTCAGCAGCGCCCCCGACACCATGGGGCCCAGCACAAAGCCCAGCGAGATGATGGCGCCTTCCACGCCCAGATTTTTGAACAGCTTGTCGGGGTCGGAAATGTCGGTGATGGCCGAGCGTACGGTGGCGTACATGCCGTTGGTGAGGCCGTCGGAGGCGCGGTTCACGAAAAACAGCCCCGCTCGTACCGGCAGCAGCAGCGCATTGGCCAGCAGCGTGCCCACCGCCGACAGAATAAAGATGGGCCGCCGCCCGTACCCGTCGCTGAGCCGCCCGAGCACCGGTGCCGAAAACAGCTGCACCCCCAGAAACAGCCCCGTCCCGACGGAAAGCCACAGCTGCGGCTCCGGCAGCCCGCGCACAAACTCCGGCATCACCGGCCCGATAGCCGCCCCCACAATCACGTCGATGAGGATGATGAGGTAGATGTGGGGCAGGCGGCGGTCCGGAGTGGGCATAATGCAAAGGTAGCCGTAGGACGTTGCCTGCCGGGGTGGGGGTAGGTTTGTGCCTGGCAAACTCCTAATTTGCCTCGTCTCTATCTCTCACTCCCATTTCTATTTTCATGGAAGACTTTACTTCTGAAGACTATCAGGAGCCGCAGGCACAAATCACCTTGTCACCGGAGGAAGCGTCGCAGGTGATGTCGCGCTTTATGGTGCAGGTATACGGCTGGATGGCCGGGGCCTTGGCCGTCAGCGGGGCTGTGGCAATGGCCGTTGCCTCAATGCCGGTATTGCAGGAGCTGGTATTCGGCAACCGGTTCGTATTCCTGGGCTTGCTGCTGGCCGAAATTGTGGTGGTTGGCTTCCTGTCGCGCAAGGCGTTTGAGTGGTCGGCCGGCACGACTACGGCCGCATTTATGGGCTATTCGGTGCTCAATGGCCTTACGTTGGGCATCATCTTCATGGTGTACACTATGGAGTCGATTTCCTCCACCTTCTTCATTACGGCCGGCACGTTCGGCGTGATGAGCCTGTACGGCTACTTCACCCGCACCGACCTTTCCCGGTGGGGAAATCTGCTGTTCATGGGGCTTATCGGCCTCATCATTGCGTCGGTCGTGAATATTTTCCTCAACAGCCCGGCCCTCTACTGGATTTCCAGCTTCGTGGGCGTGCTGCTGTTCACGGCCCTCACGGCCTACGACACCCAGAAAGTGAAAATGCTGGCTTTCCTGGGCTACCAAGACGACGCTACCGACCGCAAAGCCGCCGTGCTGGGTGCCCTCACGCTGTATCTGGATTTCGTGAACCTCTTCCTGTTCCTGCTGCGCATCTTCGGGCGTCGGCGCTAACAGATTAGTTTCCGCCACTAAAAAAGCCTCTGTTCCGTGGAAAAGAGGCTTTTTTAGTGGTAGCTCGTGCGGCTTACTTAGCCTTGCCGGCCAGCCAGGCTTTGCGGAAAGCCAGCTGCTTGCGGGTGGCGTTGGGCAGCGGTACTACCTCCAGCGCGGGGTCTTCCTGCAGCGTCACCTGCACCGTGCGGACTCCGTCGCGGGTGCGCACTTCCAGCGGCACCGTGTCGCCGGGCTTGTGCGCGGCCATGATTTTGGTGAGGGCCTGGCTGGTGGGCAGGCGCTGGCCGTCTACTTTCAGCAGCACATCTTCCCGGTCGAGGCCGGCCTGGTAGAGGGCGCTGCCCAGAAGCGTGGTGCCGAGCGTGGCGGAGCTGTCGGCGGGGTTGAACGTGGTGCGGCTGCCCAGGCTGGCTTGTCCGGCGCGGGCGCGGCGCACCTGCAGGCCGGCCGGGGCCAGCAACTCGTCGAATTTGGGCAGCTCGTGGCCGTAGATGTGGCGGCGGAAGAACGTGCCGGCAAAAGCCGTATCCTTCGACACTTCGCCCAGAATGCGCTGCAGGTCCGGCAGTGTGTAAGGCCGCACGGGCGCAAAGTCGCGCTGGGCTTTGCCGTGCTGCTCCCACACGGCCCGCATGTAAGTATCGAGGTCGGTTTTGTGGTTCTGGCGCAGCAGCAGGTCCAGGGCCAGCGCATTCGCGCCCCCGATGTAGTAGTAGCTCAGGTAGGTATTGGCGCGGTTGTTCGGGTCGATGGCGGCGGCGGCATCCACGAAGGGAGCCTGCTGGCTCATATACACCGGCGAGTAGCGGGCCGCGCCCGGCGAGTTCAGCATAGCATTCACCAGCGGCCCCACGGCTTCCTGGCAGTACTCAGCATCGGTGTATATGCCGGCGCGGCGCAGCAGCAGCTCGCCGTAGTACTGCGTGAAGCCTTCCGCAAACCAGAGGTTGCTGCTCATGTTGGCCTTAGAAAAGTCAAACGGCTCCAGGTCCTGCGGCCGGATGCGCTCCACGTTCCAGCCGTGGAAAAACTCATGCGACACGGTGCCCAGATTGTCCAGCGCGCCGGGGCCGCGTAGGGGCCGGCTGCTGGTCAGCGACGTAGAGTTGCGGTGCTCCATTCCGTCGCTGCTGGTTTGCGGCATGTAGTTGGCAATGAACGTATAGCGCCCGAAGTCGTAGTCGGGTAGGCCCCCGAAAACAGCTCCTGCCTCCTTCACTATCTTCTTGGTTTGCTCCGTGTAGGTGTCCAGCTCGGCATCGGTGCCGTCGTGCAGCACCTGTAGCTCAATGGTTTTGCCGCGTTCCTGCCACGTACGCAGCTTGTGCGGCCCCAGCGACGTGGGCGAGTCCATGAGGTACTGCGTGTTGGGGGCGTAGTAGGTGCCCGTCGCGGCATCGGGCCGCAGCTGCGTGGCTACTGTCCAGCCCGGTGGCACGTCAAACTTCACCTCAGCCGGCCGCTGCTCCAGCCCCCGCGCAAAAGCCAGGGCAGCCGGCGCGTTCAGGTGGGCGTGGCGGCTGTCGATACCGGCATATGTGCCGTCGGTCCGGTCGCCGAAGAGGGTGTAGGTGAATACCACCGTGCCATCGTGGCCGGCCACGTCCCAGCCGTAGGGGTCGGGTTTGGTTACGGTCAGCGGCTTGCCTTTCGAGTCGGTGGCCTGCACATCATACACGTTCTTGGCGAATTCGTGAAGCGCGTAGCGGCCGGGCGAAGAGCGGGCCATACGCACCTGCAGCGGCGCGGCCGGCACCTCCGCAAACGTCACGCTGATGCGCGCCTCGTGGTGCACGGCGTTGGGGAAAGCCACATTATAACGAGTCGGAGCCTGCGCCGCTGCCGGCTGGCTGAGGGCCAGAGGAAGGGCCAGAAAAAGCAGAGCGGCTGATTTCCGCATAAAGTCAGGAGCAAAGTAGGAGGGAAGGACTGGCCGTAAATGTAAGAGGCGGCGGCGTTTCAGGCGGCGTTTTCTGTGGCCTGCTGCCGCACCGCGGGCTGCCATACTTCGGCCTCCACCATACCACCGAAGAATGCCGTGTGGTTGCTCCGGCGCAGCTGCAGGCGTGCCAGCTCATCCTGAATCGGCGGGCGGTGCCGGCCACTGATGCCGGTAGTGAGCCGGAAGAAGCCGTACATGGCTGCCAGCAGCCCCCGGTGCCACCAGCGCCGGGGAGCCGCAAAATCGGCCAGCAGCCAGGGCGCTTCGGGGCGGCGGACCGCATCCAGCCGGGCCATCAGCTGGCGCAGGCGTTGTGGCTCAAACAGGTCAAGAAAAAAGAAGGTAAGTACTGCGTCGAATGCTTCGCCGCGGGCAAGTGCGGCTTCTGTGCCTAGCCGGAACTCCACCTGAGCCATAGCTGCCGGCAGCACCTGAGCCAGCAACGCCTGCGAGCGGGCCAGCATTTCCGGGGAAGCCTCCAGATACACTACCCGGGCCTGGGGGCGGCGGCGCAGCACCTGCGGCAATACCCAGCCCGTGCCTCCGCCAATGAGAAGCACGACCGGTGCACCTTCCGGCAGCCCGGCCTCCAGCGCCGCCAGCTGGGCCTGCTGCAAAGCTCCGCCAAATACCAGGCGGGCCAGCGGGTCGTAGAAAGCAGCTACCCGGTCGAAGCCGGAGTCGGGCAAGAAAAGGGGCATCAGGAGAAAAAGGAATCGGCCGAAGAGCTGACAACCGGGGCGTTCCGACCGGCGAGGCGGTTTGGCCGTACGTGCAGTTGCTCCGCACTGGCCGCACACCAGGTCGCCGGGCGCAAGCTACTGCCTACGTTTGTTTGATTGTATGACCAACCATTTGCGCCGCCTGCTGGCCGGCTTCACTCTCTTACTGACCGAGTTTGCCCTGGCCTTGTTTCTTGGAATTGCCGGGGTGGTAGGGTTTCTGGCGCTGGGTCGTGAAGTGTTCGACCAGGACGCGGCCACGTTTGATGCCGCCGCTTTTCAGTGGGCGCGTCGGCTGTTGGGGCCCAGGCAGCAGTGGGTAGAGGCCGTCACGTTCTTTGCCTCCCGCAATTTCATCACGGTGGCGGGGCTGCTGCTCATTGGGTGGTTTCTGGTGGTGCGCCGGCACCGCTGGTACTCTCTGCTGATTCCGGTGGTGGCGCTGGGCAGCATCACGCTCAATCTGGTGCTGAAAAGCTTCTACAACCGGCCCCGGCCGCTGCTGCCGCTGGTGTCGGCCTCGGGCCTGAGCTTTCCCAGCGGCCACGCCATGATTTCGGCGTCGTTTTATGGGCTGCTGGTGTATCTGGTGCAGACGCATGTGCAGCGCCCCTGGCTGCGGTGGCTGCTCACCGGCGGCCTGGTTACGCTGGTTCTGCTCATCGGCCTGACCCGCGTGTACCTGCGCGTGCACTACGCCACCGATGTGCTGGCGGGGTTCACGGCCGGTCTGGTGTGGCTGATAGTAGCCATTCCACTACTCAAGCAACTGGAAAAACGAGTGAAAATGAAATTTAAAAACGCACCGCAATTAACTGAAAAACAGCCTGAATAGCCTGAAAAGCGAATTTTTAGAGAAATATTTATGCGGTTTTTTTGCGCGAAACTTGTCTGGTGCTCAAACTTGTCTCTATCTTTGCATCATCAAACGACACCCCGCAAGGGAAACCGCTTGATAAACGTGCTGCGCTTGTGGCGAAATTGGTAGACGCGCTGTCTTCAGGCGGCAGTTCCGAAAGGTGTGAGAGTTCGAGTCTCTCCGAGCGCACGAAAGCCGGTCCAGAAATGGGCCGGCTTTTTTGTTTTCTTCGGTGGCGCCGTCCGCGCGGTATCGGGCGTTACTGCCTCCCGGCTGCGGCGCAAGAGCCACAGGAGCGGCGGCCCATGCTGCTGCCCAGAGAGACCAAGCCGCTTTGTCGGGAGTCGGCCAACGGCCACGCAGCCCGGGAAGTCCGTAGAAAGCCGCGCCACTCCGTGATTTATGAAGAAGCTTACGGCCCGTCTGCTTGCCCTGCTTAGCCTCCTCACCCTGGAAGCATTGGTGATAGGCAGCGTGTTTCTGGCGTCGCTGCTGCTGTTTTTCTACCTCACACGGGTAGTGTTTGTGGCGCATTCGCTCACCTTCGACAACTGGGCCATCGCGCAGGCAAATGCGCTGCGGGCTGCCTGGCCCGCCCTGACGAGTGTGGTGCATTTCGTAACGTTTTTCGCCTCGCTGCCTTTCCTGGCGCCTGCCGGGGTGCTGCTGCCGGCTGCCCTACGCTGGCGTGGGCGTAAGCGGGAAGCGCTGGAGCTACTGCTGGCTGTGGCCGGCTCGGCTATCCTCAACCAACTGCTCAAAATGCATTTCCAGCGGCCCCGCCCAACCACGGCGCTGCTTGCTCAGTTGGGCCTGAGCTTTCCTAGCGGCCACGCCATGATTGGGATGGCGCTCTACGGCTGCCTGGCGTGGCTGCTCTGGCGGCACGGCCGGCACCCAGTCTGGGGCCTGCTGCTCCTGCTATGGGCCGTGCTCATTGGCCTGACGCGGGTGTACCTGCAGGTGCACTACGCTACCGACGTGCTGGCGGGCTTCGCGGCGGGCTTGCTCTGGCTGATTCTGCTGCGTACCGCGCTGCGGCTGTACTGGCGAGAAGAGCAACAGCTCTAGCGTGCTTTCACGTGGCCAACTCACCAAGCAGTAGCTCTGTACTCGCCAGCGGACAGCGCTACACGCTGGCTTAGCCAGCCACTCGGAAAAGCATAGCCTGTGGGTGATTCTCCCTCGAAACAGCGGCAGGAACCCTCAACTTTACAGTACAAAAAAGCCGCCCCAAGCCCTCTGGGAGGGAGTGAAGCGGCTTCCTTCGGTGGTTTCGCGCGGGGCAGATTAGCTGATGCGCACTTTCACGCGCAAAGCCAGCAGGCCTTTCACGCCCTGCAGCTCTTCCAACTCAAGCTCTTCTATTTCGGGTTCGAGCAGGCCGCGGTCCTGCAGATAGTCGAGGTATTCGAGGTATTCGTCGGCTTCGCGCTGCTGCGAATACACCAGCGCAATGTGGCCGGGCTGCGTGAGCCGCTCACCGGTGCCCTGCACGGTGGCCTTGTCGATGCGCTTCTTGATGATTTCGTAGCGAATGTTGTAGGCGCCGTCCACGTCGAACTGGCGCTCATCCTGCCGGAACCGGATGGCCAGCGGCTGGCTATGAATGAGGATGAGCTGGGTGGTATCGAGCGGTACGGGCAGCTGCGGCTTGAGGGCCATGGTGCGGCGCGTAATCTCAATCATGGTGAGCAACTGCCACAGCCGCAGGTTTTTCAGAAAAACCAGGTCGAAGGGCTTGTGCTCTACCAGCGAGGCACCCACGTAGATGTTGTACTCCACGCCATCGGTCTTGAAGCGCTGGAAGTAGTGCGGAAACATCTGCTGGGCCTTTTCCTCCTCTTCGTCGAGGTAGTCGCTCACGGTGTCATTGAGCAGGGTGGTGCTTTCCTCGAAGGCCCGGCGGCGCTTGTAGAGAATGCCCAGCTCCGCATCGATATTCGACCAGTATTGCGCAATAACCGGCTGCAGCTCCGGCGTATTCTGCCCCAGGTACTCAAACAGCGGCTCCACTTCGCTCTTCAGCGACTCGAAGATGCTCACCTCATCACCCGAAATCAGGCTCTGGCGCAGCCGGCGCAGGTTTTTGTTGACATAGAATTTTAGTTCGTCGAGGATTGGCAGCGCCTGAAACTCGGACGCTTTCTTGAGGACCTTGTTGGCCAGCGTCAGGTGCTCAATCAAGTCGCCCTGAATGGCCTCATTGCGGGCCGTGCTGGAGCCCCGGATGTCGCAGGAGCCGTGCAGCGGATACACATCCTGGAAGATGATGGCCTCCATCTCGGCGTTGCGGTTGCCGTCTTCCACCTTCTGCAGCAGGTTTTCGGCAGCAGTGGTGAAACGCCACTCCATGCTCGGGTGGATAGCCGTGAACTTCTCCTTGATGATGGCCTGCACCCGCGTCTGGATTTCCTCGGCGTTGCGCTTTACCGCCACGGCGAACAGCGGCACAAACTGGGCAACGGTCTCAATGTCAAACTCGTCCAGGTCGCCGATGTTCGGGGAGCCCAACTCCAGCAGGCCTACCGTATCGTCGCCGTAGGGCAGCAGCGCCAGTATGGCCGAGCGAATGCCGATACTAAGAATCTGCTGGCGCAGGTCTTCGGGAATAGCCGCCGTTTCCACGTCTTCCAGCACCAGCGGCTGCCGGTTCTGCCATAGCTCGGAATAAATCTGGCGGAAGCCGGAGCCGGCATCTTTGCTGTGGAGTTGCTTGGTCAGGAAGCTGTGGTTGATTTTGCGGCCGAAATCCACGAAAGCCCGTTTTTTCTCGTCGTAGGCGGCAATGCCGAGCTGCAGGAACGGCCGCTTGAACAGCACCCGCAGCTTCTCCTGAATCTGCTCCAGCCGGTCGGAGGCCTGCAGCACGTCCCGCTCCAGCAGGTCGTACTTCAGCTCCGACAGGATTTCCTGCTCCGTCACGTCGGTGAGGTGCAGGATGTTGAAGCCTTCCAGCTCAAACAGCTCCGGCGGCAACAGCTGCTGCCACAGGTCCATACGGTGTGGGTTGCGGGTCAGCAGCTCAATTTCCTCGGAGGTAAGCTCCGGCCGCGGACCCACCACCCGCACTTCCAGGAAGGTAGAGTTAAACTCAACTCCGTAGTGGCGGTAGAGCCCGATGCTGTAATCAGGGACCGTGAAAATAATGTTGCCGTGGTCCGGCATCTGCACGCCATACACCTGGTCCAGCACCAGCTGGTAGGCCATGCGCGTGGAGTGCAGGTCCAGCGTTTGGGTATCGATGTTGAGCGGCTGCTTGATGGCTTTGGCGGCCGTCAGGAGCACTTCCGCAAAACGCGGGGTGTGGTAGAAGCTGTGGCGCTGAAAGGGCGCAATTGCCCCGCTGATGTCGGAGCGGAACGTGGCTGGCGGGAACATTGCCAGCATCATGGTATCTATCAGGTCACTGTTGTGCTCCAGTACGCTCACATCCGTGATAGGGCCGCGGCACCAGGCTTCGGCAGCCACTTTGTCGCCGATGGAGCGGGCCAGCAGGGCCACGCCCGGGTTGTCGTCCTGCTCGCGCGACTGCCAATAGGCAATAATAGGCTCGAGGCTGAGCGTGGATTTGAAGGGAAACGCGGACTTGGGCGGGCGGGCAACGGTGGTTTCGGGCAGCATAGTACAACAGGAACACAAAAGGTGGCCAAATCATTGCGGCCAGACTTTCGGTAGAAGTTGGGTATACGTATCCGCCCCGGCGGTGGCTGTGGCAGGGCGCGCTTAAGGGTTCAGCGTGACTGGCACAGGCTTGTCCTGGCCGGCGGGGTCCGTGGCGTCGATAGGCGCTCTGCCCCTGAGAAACACGAGCTTCTTCAGGTTGGTGTTGCAGCTGCAGCAGCCGTCGCTCCTGATTTCGTCCCGGAGCTGAATGCTGTCGACGACGAAGCTGGTGATGGGAGCCCGGCGTTTGCCCAGGTAAATCTTATACGAATACTGGTCGAGCTTGCGCGTGCCGCGCTGCCCGAATGGCTGGGCGTTGTTGAGTACCACGCTGTTGCCCCGTTCGCGCCCGGCTCGCAGTATCTGGACGGTATCAATAGCCGGCCGGCCCGTGGTAACGGTGTCGCGGTAGGGCAACAGCTGCCGCACGAAGAACACCGTGTCTACCGCCGCCGAATCGAGGCGGTTGGGGGCGGTGGGGCTCAGGTTGAAGTCGAAGAAGACAGCATCATCAAGGGAATCCTGACAGTCGCAGGCCACGGAGCCGCAGCAGGCGGCCATCACCGTGGAAACAACGAAGAGCAGAAGCCAGGTAAGCGGTTTGCGAAGCATAGGGCGTAAAGATACTAGCGTACGGCGGAGCGCCGGAAACCGGCCATCAGTTTCTGCCCACGAAAAAGCCAGTCTGGGAGCAGACTGGCTTTTTCGTGGGCCCGCTGGCTCATTTACGCGCTATGCTGCCGGGAAGCCGGGCAAATGCCGCAGGGAAATCCTCCTTGTTGAATGGAATGCACTCCTGAACTCTGCCGGCGCGTGTCCGGATCAGGCCGGTATATGCCGGAAACGGTAGTGGCAGCTGGTCGAGACGGGTGGGAGCTGCCAGCGTGGTATCGGCCAGCAGCTGCGTAACCTGTGCCAGCCGCTTCCTTTCTAGCGCAGAAAGTTTCAGAAGCAGATGTGCCGCTAGGACCGTTACCTGAGGACGTTGCGGCCCCTTCGCAAGTACTTTCAGTTCCTCTATATTGCAGCCTATACAGCCGAGAGAAGGAATAACTACATACCAGTGCTCAGTTTCAGGAATAGTTTGCTGAAAGCCACTGTATAGATATGTTTGAAATGTAGTTTGCACATCAGTCACTGCAGGCTGTGTAGTGGCCGGCGCGGCGGCTACGATTTCCACTTCCTCACTTGCTGAAGGCTCAGACTGGCAGCTACTGACCAGCCACGTTGCACCTAGCAGGACACAGATAAGTTTCATGGTTTCTGAGCTTGAGTATACACAAATAATTGAAACGGAATCTGCTTGGACTGGTATGTCGGCAGTCCGGGCCGGGTCGGAGAAATAAGTAATCCTCGCCGGGTTACAAGGATAGAATTCGGATTATAAGTATGTGGAAATTTAATTTCTTTTAACACCTGCAGGTCCTCGTTCAGAATCATTAGACTCCAGGGCTTTTTAGAAAAATCATCTATCGGCAAAGCCCCGCCCCGGCCCACTGTTCCGTGTTCGTATACGCGCAGATAAACCTGGCGGTACGAATCATGAAGAATATTTCCATACTCCGAATTGCGTAGTTTGTATTCACGCAGATAACGGTAATCGATGTATTTCTCAAAAGGAAATTCCTGCGGGGGCTGGTGGTAGCGGCTGCGGGCAATTACCTTTCTGCGGCTGCCGTCAGGAGGATAGACGTAAAGCTCAGGAAATGCGCCGAACGAATACACGGCGGTGCCGGTGTTGGTAACGCAGAAATCAGGGCCATGCGTATTATAAGAATGATCTGCGGAAAGGAACTTAGGGAAGTGCCCTTGCTCATTAAGCAGGCGCATAGATTCGCCCAGGAAAGTTACTGCTCCCTTGGGTACTGAATTCGCCTGGTTGAATTTGGCTTTGTCGTGAATGGTGCTGCCGAGATTGGGCGCCAGCTGGGTGTATATGCGTTTCTTCCAGTAGCCTAACGGCTGGTAGCTGGCGTAAATTGATATACCATAGGGGCGGATAGCTTTACTCAACGACCATCTGTACTTGGGCTCAAAATTGCCATCAGTCAGGCAGAATTCATTGCGTGCTCCGCTCAAAAATAAAATAGAATCCGCACTGATAACGTAAAAGCCTTCAGGAACAATCTGAGTATTCGGAAAAACTTTGCTTATATCATAAACGCCATCTGCGTGAAGATCCTTTTTTCGTAGCCCGTAGCGGTTTATTATGCCGTACTCCTCATTGAATAGATATAGCTGTTCGGTTTTCGTGATGGAATCTTCGCGGTATCTCAGTTGCGAAGCATGCTTAAGGTTTATAGAGTAGGGAGTTGTGGCATTGAAATATTCCTGAGTAGGTGACAAGGTGATACTTTTTCTATTGTCCAGCTGGCACCCCGCAACGAAAGTAGTTGCTGCTAGGAAGAGAGTGATGGACTTTCTTTTCATTTTGCAAAAAAAGCAGCTCTGAATTGCATCAGAGCTGCTTGAGAAAAGGTTGAAAACTATCGGTTGATGATTGGAATCACTACTGAATGGTTGTTTGGCCCTACTTCTTGCTGGCCACCAATGTAGAACGACTTACCAGAGTCTTTGGAATAATACTTGATGAAATAGCAAGTGCCTGATTGAAGTGCTTTCAACACGTCTGCATTGCCTGCTTCGGCTAGCTGTGGAAACATGGGTTGCCAGTCAGCCCCATTGAAATATTTTCCCACTGCCGAAGCGTCTGACATAATGTTGTCAAAATTAGCGGCAGTGCCACGTTGTGGAGGGTTGATGATAACAGGCGGCAGGCAGTCGCCACCTTTCTCCACACAATCATTGCCATCGAATTTAGGACGGGGATTCTCGTAGTTAGCCGTTGTTGCTATGCCAACTATGGGCTGAACTTCCTGCCGTTGGTCCTCACAACCAGTAAAGCTTACACACAGCGCCAATGACGCTGCCACTAACAAAGACTTTCTCATAGGACATTAATGATTAGGTTGAATGATATTGCATACATAAATACATTTTTATTTAAAAATATAACAATGTGTATAATTATGACTTAGAAGCTAACAGGTGCGTAATTGTCCTTATTCCTTCACGAAGCGGCGGGTTTCGGAGCCTGATGTAGTGGTGATTTTGTAGAAGTAAATGCCGGCAGGCAGCTCCGAAACATTTGCCTGCGCCGTGTGCGGGCCTTTTTCCTGCCTGGGCTCGGTAGCCACGGTGCGCAACGCATTGCCCCGACTGTCGAGCAGCTCTACCAGCACGGGGCCGGCTTTCTTTACCTCATACTCCAGCTGGCTGGTAGTCACGGCCGGATTCGGGTAAACGGAGGTGCTGCCCAGGGCAGAAACAGGCTGGCTGGCGGGAGCATTGGGGTCCATGAGCAGAAACACCGGAGGATCGAAAAGCCGGCCGGTAGAGGCAACGGGACGCAGGCGCCCGGCCATTCTTCCCACTTTCTCCTGCTGCTCGGGTGTCGCGTTTTTCAACGCCAGCGCCTTCATGTCGGCGGCCCACTTCTCTTTCTGCGGCTGCAGCTCCTGCGAAAGGCGGGCTATGTCGCCGGTGTATTTCTGCGCCAGCTGGCCCACGTTCTGCATCAGGGCTTTGTGGTCGGAGTGTAACTTCTGAAACTGCTGCTTCTGTGCTTCCGTCATTTCGGGGCGCGTGCCGGGCGCCTGCGTGCCGGCCGGTTTGATGCTCTGGCGAAGTGCCTGGCTCTGCTGGCGTAGCTCCTGTAGCTGGGTGCGGTAAATGGCCAATTGGGCCCGGTCGGAGGTGCTGAGCTGAGGCTCTAGTTTCTGGCGCTGCTGCCGCACTGCAGGCAGCACATTCTGCTCCCGGTAGGCTTTGAGTTCGGGGTTTGGGCGGCCGGGGCCGCGCCGGTTGCCTTTGGCCTGGCTGGCCGGGGCAGCCGTGAGCAGTACGAGCAGTAGCAGCAGGAGGCGGGGCAGGAGCATTACTTTCATCTGGCTGGGAAGGAATGAATTAGCAAAATATACTGCATAGATGGGCCGCCAGGCAACAGGTTTAACCGGAAAAGAAAAACCGCCCCGGAAATTCTCCGGGGCGGTTTCTTCAGGTAGCCTGCTATCGTAAACTCAGCTTACTTAAACGTGTCTTTCGTATCCACGATTTTCACGTCCGTTACGTTCAGCTTGTAGTCGGCTACGGCTTTGTCCTCGGCCACTACATCGGCGGGCAGGCCGGCTTTCACCACGTTGGCGTAGCTCATCGGCGAAGGAGTATTGTTCTTCAGCACGTCGGCCAGGGGCTGGGCCTCGCTGTCGTCGGTCACGATGGTGACGAACATGTTCTGCACCTGCCAGTGCTTGCGGATGGCGCGGTTTACGTCGTCTACGGTCAGCTTGGCCAGCTGGCCGTCCACTTCCTTCAGCCAGTCTTTGCGGCCGTAAAACTTCGAGTCGAGCAGGAAGCCGAGCTGTTTGGCGGGCGTAGTGCCGTAGAGCTTCACGTAGGAGCGCAGGAAGGTGCGG
Organism: Hymenobacter psychrotolerans DSM 18569; assembly: GCF_900142395.1. Lineage (GTDB taxonomy): Bacteria > Bacteroidota > Bacteroidia > Cytophagales > Hymenobacteraceae > Hymenobacter > Hymenobacter psychrotolerans. The sequence goes on from NZ_FRAS01000015.1 coordinate 63,291, forward strand.
GTCAGCTCGAAATCCTCCTTGCTGAGGCCGTTTTTCACCACGTTGTCCATTTCGCGCACGGCCAGGCGCAGCGCAAACGGCGCGTGGCCCACTTTCAGGTCGCCCAGCTCGGTGGGATATTGTTTGCGCAGGCCCTCGGCAATCTGGACCGGGCGCAGCCACAGGCTGGCGTAGTTGGCGTGGCGCGGCACGCCGGGCACGGGCAGCATGTTCTGGCCGCCGCCTTCGTACCACTCCACATAGCTGTAGTCGCCGTAGTTCATGGAGCGGGTCGTCCGGATTTTGTCGTAGAGCTTGCCGTAGCTTTTGCGGTGCTCCCCCAGCCACGAGTTGGCCACCATCAGCGCCGCAAAGTCGTCGTTGGCGCGGGTAGTCCGGATGGGGAAGCCCGTGTAGACTGCCGAGCCCAGGGCATCGGGCTTGCTGATGATTTCGACCCGAATGCCTTTGGGCATGGCTACCGTAGGCACAGCAGGCTTCACCGAGCTTTTGGGCAGCTTTTTCAGGTCGGCTTCCAGCTGCTTGGCAAACGAAGCCGGGTAGTTGCCGGCCAGCCCGATGGTCAGGTTGTCCTGCCCAAAAGCAGCGGCGTAGTGCTTCTTCACGTCGGCCAGCGTCAGGCTCTTCACGCCGGCGGCGGTGCCGCGCGTCATGTGCTGAAACCGGGTGCCCCGGAACAGCTGGTCTTCCAGTGCAAACTTGCTGTAGTCCTCGTCCGACGAAGCCCGAATCACCTGCTCCACATAGTTGAGCTGGTTGGACTTAAGCCGGTCGAAGTCTTGCTGCGTGAAGCTGGGCGTGAGCATCAGCCCGCGCAGTACTGGGTAAAACTTATCGATAAAGTCGCGGTGAAACTCGAAGGTGAAGGTGGTCACTTCCTTGTCCGTGAAGGCATAGTAGCGGGTGGCCATCGGGTACAGGAAGTCCTTCAGCTGGGCCGAGGTCATGTCTTTGGTGCCGCCTTCGGTTACGAGCTGGGAGGTCAGGAACGTGAGGCCTTCTTTGCCGGCGGGGTCGGCGGCGGAGCCGTTGCGGAACTGCAGTTTCACCACCACTTTGGCGGCATTGGGCTGGCGCAGCTCCACCAGCTCGGCGGCCTGCGCCGATAGTGCTCCGGCCGGGCCGAGCAGCGCGGCCGCCAGCAGGAAACGGGAAAAAGTATGGTTCATGGGAAGAAAAATCAGAAGAGAGGATTACTGCACGCCGCCCGTAGCGCCCGGCCCGATGGTGCCCACCGTGAGGCCGGCCGGCACAAAGTATTTTTTGGCTACAGTCTGAATATCAGCGGGCGTTACCTGGTCGTACAGCGCGTAGTAGCGGTTGAGGCTTTCCGGGTTGCCGGTCAGCCAGATAAACTCCGACAGCGAGTTGGCAATCTGGTCGGGCGAATCCAGGCTCATCAGGAAGCTGTATTTCAGCGCCGATTTGGTGTCGGCCAGCCGTTTGGCATCAATGGGCTTGGTTTTGAGGTCGTCCAGCGCCTTCGTAATCTGCTCCTTCACGTAGGGCATGTCCTCGGCTTTCACCACCGAGGCGCGGATGGTGGTCAGGTAAGGGTCTCGGGTCATGTTGGGTGAACCACCCACGAAGCGCACTTTCTGCTCCTTCACGACCAGCTGCTGGTACAGCGGCGAGTTTTCGGCGAACAGCATGGTCGTCAGCACGTCCAGCGCGGGCAGGTCCTTGCTCTGGTCGGAGAAGGCCGGGCCTTTGTAGCTCAGGCTGAGCAGGGGCGGGAAGTTGGGGTTCTGAATGTGCACGTAGCGCGGGGCCGTCTGGGCAGGCTCCGGCTGAATGGCGGGCGTGTAGCTGCCACGCTTCCAGGAAGCAAAGTATTTGTCGGCCAGCTTATTCACCTCCTCGGCCTTCACGTCGCCCACAACCAGCAGCGTGGTGTACTCGGGGCGGTAAAACCGGTCGAAGAACGTGAGCGAGTACTGGTATTGGTTGGGCATGTCCACGATGTCCTTGAAGAAGCCCATCGTGGTGTGCTCGTAGGTGTGCTTGTCGAAGGCAGCGTCGGCCACTTTCTCGTTGAGCTGGCTGTAGAGCGAGGCCGAGTTCTTGGTGTACTCGCCTTTCACGGCGCCGGCTTCGGCCTTGAACTCGTGCTCCGGATATTTCAGAAACTGAAACCGGTCGGCTTCTACCTCAAACATCTTTTCCAGCATGGTCGCGTTGCCGGTCATGTGGTACACGGTGCGGTCCAGGGAGGTGTTGGCGTTGGCCGAGGCCCCGATGCTTTTCAGCACGTTGTTGTATTTCTCCTTAGAGTACTTTTCGGTGCCCCGGAACATCACGTGCTCAAAGAAGTGGGCAAAACCGGTGTGGCCCGGCTCCACTTCGTCGCGCGAGCCGGCCCGTACTACCAGAAAGAACGAAGCCAGGCCCGGCGAGTCGAACGGCACCGTCACGACGTTCAGGCCGTTGGCCAGCTGCTTCTGCTGCATAGGGTAGGGGAAGGCGGGGGCCGGCGCGGCGGGCTGGGTGGCCGGGGCATCCGGGGCGGCGGGGCCGGCGGGGTTCTGCGCCTGCGCCAGCGGAGAGGCCAGCAGGCAGGTAGCCAGCAACAGGCGCTGCATTGCGTGTTTCATGGAAAAGCAAAGTAAGTGACGAGCCAAAGGTGCAACTCTGCGCTGAAAGGTTGCGCCGCCTGTGCGTGCGCCACAACGCAAAAGCTCCTTTCCACCGAAGTGGAAAGGAGCTTTATATACTAGCGTAATGTCGTTGTTCTATTGGCCGCTGCCCGTTCCGTCAGGGGTGGTTTCCAGCGGACCGGCGGCCAGTAATTGCTGGCGCAGGGTGTCGGCGCTGGCTTCCAGCTGCGGCCGGATCTGGTCGAGGGCGAGGCGCAGGGCCTGCACGTCGGCGAGGCGGGGCGCATTGGCCTGCGAGTAGCCGTGGTACATCGCCACGCGCACCTTGGAGCGGCCCGTACCCACGTAGCTGCCAATTACTTCGCTGCGGGCGTTCAGAATCTGGACTTCCGCCTTCAGGCCGGTGCGGTAGTACTCTACCGGCACGCCCAGCAGGCTGGGCACCATCATGGTCAGCAGCTGCACGCCCTGAAAAAACTTGCCGGTGCGCTTCACCTCCGCCTGCGTTACCAGCAGCTTGGCGTAGCCGAAACGGGCGCTGTCGGCGGGCTCAATCAGGTTCTGGCTTACTTCCTGCCGGAACACGCGCATCGGGTCTTCGGGCAGCGCGCCTTCCGTCTGCATCAGGGCTCCATTATCCACCTCAATTTCCAGCGGCGGCAGCTGGCTGCTCAGGCGCTGGCTGGGGGTCTGGAACATGATACGGTCAGCTGATTTGCATCCTGCCAATAACGTGGACGCCAGCAGCAAAGAAAGCAAGGAGCGGTGCAGATTGTGCATAAGGTGGGTGGCCTGGTGGTAGATGCGCTAAGAACCCCTAATGTAGAGGGGGAAGTTCACTGATAATTGCACTGCTAATATAAATAATATCTGAAAATATACGATCTAACAAATGTTCTTATTGCCCGAAACGCTTCGCCAGCAAAAAGCCTCCCTCCGGCAAGGGAGAGAGGCTTTGAGGAAGCGGGCAGCTGGCAGCCGGATTAGTGCCCGTGCTGAGCCAGGGCGCTGTCGGCTTCGGCCAGGTCGTCTACCGGGTCGGGGGCCACGTAGTTGTCGATGAACTCGCCTTCCCAGCGGGCTACCACGGCCGTAGCCAGGCAGTTGCCGATAACGTTGACGGCCGTACGGGCCATGTCCATCAGGGCATCAATACCCAGAATGATGAACACCGGCCAGGCGGGCAGGTTGAATGAGGCCACCGTGGCCAGCAGAATCACGAGGGAGGCGCGCGGCACACCGGCCACGCCTTTCGAGGTCAGCATCAGCGTGAACACCATAATCAGCTGCTGCCCCAGCGACAGATCGATGCCGGCGGCCTGCGCCACGAAAACAGCGGCCAACGACAGATACAGCGTGGTACCATCCAGGTTGAAGGAGTAGCCCGTCGGCATCACGAAGGCAACTATGCGGCGCGGTACGCCCAGGCCCTCCATGGCTTCCATGGCGCGCGGCAGAGCGGCTTCCGAGGAAGTGGTGGCAAAGGCAATGCTCACCGGCTCGGCAATGGCCTTGATGAAGCGCTTCACCGGAATACGGGCAATAAAGGCAATGGGCAGCAGAATCACCAGCAGGAACACAATCAGGGCCGCGTAGAGCGTGAGCAGCAGCTGAAACGCATTCAGCAGCGGCGCGAAGCCCATTTTGCCCACCGTGTAGGCCAGGGCCCCGCCTACGCCCAGCGGTGCAAAGAACATCACCACGTTGGTGAACTTAAACATCACCTCCGACAGGCTTTCCGACCACTCCAGCATGGGGCGGCGGTGCTTCTGGTGCACCATGGCCAGCCCGATGGCGAAGATGATGGCAAACACCACTACCTGCAGCACCTGGCCTTCGGCAATGGATTTGGCAATGTTTTCGGGGAATATGTGCAGGATAATGTCGGAGGTGCTCTGCTCTACAGTCTGCAGCTTTTCATCGGTGACGTCTATGCCCGTCTGGCTGATGCCCACGCCGGCTTTGGTGAGGTTGATGGCTGCCAGCCCGATGAACAGGGCAAACGTGGTGACGATTTCGAAGTACACCAGCGCCTTCAGGCCCATTTTGCCTACCTGCTTCAGGTTGGCGTGGCCGGCAATGCCCACTACCAGCGTCCCGAATACGAGCGGCGCAATAATGGTCTTCACCAGCCGCAGGAAAGCGTCGCTCAGGACTTTAAGGTTGACGGCGAAAGCCGGGTAGTCGTTGCCGATTTCGGCCCCGACGAACATGCTTACCACAATCCAGAAGGTGAGGGAGCGGCGCTGAACCGCATAGGCTACAAAAGCGGCCAGAAACAGCCAGCGGGCCGCCTGGGCCACCCCAGAACTAATGCCGCCTATGCCATAAGCAGCCAAAACAGTGAGCAGCACGGCCACTACGGCCAGCAGCAAAACAACAGGAACGAGTCGCGAAAACTTCATGCGCGGCAGCAAGGGGAAAAAATGGGAATGTCAGCAAAGATAGGTTTTTGGGTTTCGTTGTCCGTTTTTTGAATTCTCACCCCCTTCTTCGCCGCTCCGCATGCCCCTCTGGTCCCTCGCCACGCTCGAACTTCCACTTCGTTTCACCTGGAAAATCTCCCGCAACGCCTCCACCACCAAAACCAATCTGCTGGTGCAGGTGCGCGGCGAAAAGCCCGGGGCAGTTGGTTTTGGCGAAGCGGCTCCCAACGTGCGCTACGGCGAAACGCCGGAAAGCCTGCGGGCCGGGTTTGAGCAGCTGCAGCAAGCCGGGCTGGGCCACATACGGCACGAAGAAGAGCTGCAGGAGCTGCTGGCCGTGCAGCAGCCGGCCCACGCTCTGCGGTTCGCGCTGGAGTCGGCGTGGGTGCACCTGCAGGCCGCGCAAGCCGGGCAGCCGGTATGGCAGTGGCTGGGCGCGCCGGCCCCGGCCGCCGCCGTACCTACCGCCTTCACGCTGCCTATTATGGAGCCTGGCGAGGTAGCCGGTTTTCTGCGCGAGCAGGATATGGCGCGCTTCTCGCTGCTCAAAATAAAAGTAAACCAGGAAGCCGGCTATGACCTGCTGCGCGAGGTAACGGGCATTTTGCCCGGCCGGCCGCTCCTTATTGATGGCAACGAGGCCTGGCAGGACCCCGACGAGCTGCTGCGGTTTGTGGAGCGCACGGCCGCGCTGCCCGGCCTGCAGGTGCGCCTGCTGGAGCAGCCGCTGCCCGCCGCTCATGCTGAGGCCTACCGCTACCTGCACCCGCGCACGCCCTGGCCGCTTTTCGCCGATGAATCCGTGACCGATGAGGCCGACTTCGGCGACATTGCGCGGCAGTTTCACGGCGTAAACATGAAGCTGATGAAAGCCGGCGGCTACCGCAACGGCCTACGCATTCTGCGCGAAACCCAGGCCCACGGCCTGCAAACCATGCTGGGCTGCATGGTCGAAACGTCACTGGGCATCTGGTCGGCGCTGCAGGTAAGCGGGCTGGCCCAGATCTGCGACCTGGACGGCCTGCTCATCGTGCGCGACGAGCCGTTCGGGCTGGTGCACGAAAAAGCCGGCGAGCTGTATGCGGTGCCGGCTCCCGTGCTGAATTTTCCTGGCTAGCGGTTAATCTGAGCGTCCAGGGTCTTGATTTGCTGGTTGAGGCTCTCGATGGCCGCCTGGTTGGCAGGGTTGGGCGTCATCAGGCCGATTTTCTCGTTCAGGAGCTGGATTTTGCGGCTCAGCAGCGTCGTCAGGTCGTTGGCCTGCGAGTCGATGATGGTAGTTGTGGTGGACGTAGGCGTGGTACCCCGGTCTACATACTTATTAAACTTGGCATCGGCCGGCACCGAGTTGTCGCCGCGGGCGGCAGCGGCGCTGCCCGGCGTGGCAAACACCACGTCGCCCCCGATGGTGACATAGTCGCCTTCGCGTAGCGTGGTTTTCTTGCCGGTCGGAAATTCCACTATTCCGCTTTTATAGTTAACCTTTGTCCCGTTGGAAAGCACCACGTTTTTCGACAGCGAAACGGTACGGCCGTTTTGCCGCAGCACCACTTCGCCGTTCTGCATCAGATACTGGTCGGAGGCTGTGGCGGCAACACGGGTGGTTGGGCCTGGCTCGGTTTTGGTCTGGGCAGCGGCGCTGAGCGGGGCCGCTACGGCCAGCAGCAGCGCAAGCAGGGATATAGGGAGGTTTTTCATGGGATAACAGGAGAAAAAGGTGAGAGGCCCTCTTACGGACACCGAGGGTAAATGGCTGCCACCCAGCTTTTGGTGAGAAAGAAAAATAAAAGTGCGGAACTGTGTTTGGACATTAAATGTATGTACATATATTTGCAGCGCATTACCGCAGTAGCTTATGCAGGTTATGAAAATCGAAGACGAAATCAAGCAGCCTACTTTCCGCGACGCTTATCAGAAGGCGTACATCAATCTGCTGTACACGGCCGGCTGGCTGGAGCAGCGGCAGGCGGCGGCTTTCAAGCCTTTCGGTGTCACATTGCCGCAGTTCAACATCCTGCGCATTCTGCGCGGCCAGCATCCCAAGCCGGCTACCGTCAACCTACTCATCGAGCGGATGCTGGATAAAACCAGCAATGCTTCCCGCATCGTCGATAAGCTGGAGAGCAAGGCGCTGGTGACGCGTAAAGTGTGCCCCAGCAACCGCCGGGCCGTGGACATCCGCATTACGGATGCCGGCCTGGAATTGCTTAGCCAGATGGATGTGGCCATGGCGCAGAACCCTACCGGCTTGCAGCATCTCTCCGAAGAAGAAGCGGCGCAGCTCAGCGTCCTGCTCGATAAAATCCGTGGCTGACGGTTTTCAGCTTCTCAACCGCACTTACTCACTCCACATTTCACATACCATGAAAAAAATCCTTGTTCCTGCCCTGTTGGCCGTTTCGCTGCTCGCCGCTCCCGTGTACGCCGGCAATCCTGCTGCTGCCAAAGCCGCCAGCACCCAGAAAGCTGCCGACAAAACCTACAAAGTGCAGCCGCAGCTGAGCACCCTGGGCTGGGTTGGGAAAAAAGTAACCGGCCAGCACGATGGCAATGTGCAGTTCAAAGACGGCAGCGTACTGGTGCGCGGCAATCAGATTGTGGGCGGCACGTTCGTGGTTGACATGAACACGCTGAAAGTAACCGACATTAAGGATGCCGACACCAACGGCAAACTGGTGGGCCACCTGCGTTCCGAAGACTTCTTCAGCATCGACAAGAACCCTACCTCGACCTTCAAAATCACGAAAGTGACGCCGCTGAAAAAGGCTGATGCGGCCGGCAACAACGCCACCATCACCGGCGACCTGACCATCAAAGGCATCACGCAGTCTATCACGTTCCCGGCCAAAACGGGTGTGAAAGGCGGCCTGGCTTCGGCCAGCGGCACTGCTACCATCGACCGGACCAAGTTCGACATCAAATATGGCTCGAAATCCTTCTTCGAAGGCATCGGCGACAAAGCCATCTACGACGATTTCTCGCTGAGCTTCAACGTAGTAGCCAAGCAGTAGATCTGATTGCCGCTGAATGATGAATGGATGAACTCTCATTCAGTGAAAAGCCCCACCGAGCATTTCGGTGGGGCTTTTTTGTGCGGTTGTGTTAGTTGCCGTGTCTGGCCTGCCGCAGCAGCATCTGCTGGTGCAGCGCTTCGGCCAGGGCTGCGGTGGGCTGGCGGACGGGCGGTGCCGTGAGGTTGGCCAGGTCGAAGCGGAGCCAGTAGGTGCCGTCGGCATGCGTGAAGGCCCGGTCCTTGTTCGTATCCGGCCAGACTTCAACCAGCAGAATACTGGTTTTGGGCAGGATGGAGCGGCTTTCCAGGCGGGTGCCATCGGGGGTGAGCTGCCGGAGCTGCCGCCCACTGCGGTCCGACACGAACAGGGCGCTGGCATCTTCACCGTCCTGGTCGCGGTCAGCGTTGGTATCGGCCTTGATGAAGGTGTAGAACAGGTACGGCCACCGCACATCCGGCTTTTTCTCGGCATCTATTTCCGTGATGACGAACCGGCCGTGCGGTAGCAGTGCGTGTTCCTGCCGCCCGGATTTCTGAAAGAAAAGCACGTTGTAGCAGGTGCCTTCTATGCCACTGTTGCCTTCAGAGTCGCTGCTGTAGGAACTGCTGGAAAGAATGCGGCTGCGGCCGCCCGCGTCTTGTGCTACCACCGAAACCGGCTGGTAGTAGAAATCGGTGCTGTCGAGGCTGAGGGGCGTATTGTAGTGCACCCGGTACTCCTGCGCGGCTTTTTGCACGGCGGCTGTGTCGGGCGGAGTAGTTTCGGCGGCGGAAGCCGGACGGCGGGCAGGGGTTTCGGAACAGGCGGTGGCGCCGCAAAGCACCAGAGCCGCCGAGGCGAAGCGCAGGAAAATCATACAACCGATATTTCCCGCAAGAAACCATTAATCCGGCAGCACCAGCTCGCGCGGCAACTCAAATTTCAGGCTGCGACTTTTGCTGCGGCCGTGCAGCTGCGCCAGGAAATCGTCGAGCTCCGGCTTGTATTCCAGCCACAGGTCTTCGTGCAGGGCCGTGCGCACCAGCTGCGCGGTGCGGGCCGTTAGGCGGGCCGTGCTGGTGAAAAAGCCCGCGTACGGCGAATCGAACTGGCCGGTGTAGTTGTCGAAGATCAGGCGCAGCGCGTACAGGTTCAGGTCGATTTCCAAGCGCTTGTCTTTGGTGATGCGCCGGGCGCGGGCGGTTTCTTTCACGGCTTTGCCCAGCGCTTTGTTGAGGCTGCGGTTGAGCAGCCGGCCCGTCACGGCCACGTTGAACAGCTCATGGATCCGGTCGGAGGCCTGCTCGTAGACCTGCTCGGTCGTCACATCCGGGAGCAGCTCAAACACGAGCGTTTCGTAGAGCTCTGCGTCGCGGCGCACGGCGCGCAGCAGCAGCTTCTCCTTTTCGGCGTCGGGCAGGCGTTTGAGAGCTTTCTTGAATTCGGCGGACGGAACAGGCATAGGAAGCGCGGAGCTACGGATGAGAAGCGGAAAGTAGAGCTAGAAACGCAGCAGCCCGGATTTGGATGAGGCGCGCAGGCCGTTTTTTGAAGCCGATAGCCTGGCGGGCCGGTACAACAGGCGCGCAGCCGGGACAAACAAAAAGCCACTGGCGCGGCGGCCACTGGCTTTTTGCTGCCCGCACATGCAAGCGTTACAGCTGCTCGTCGAAGTACTGCGTGATTTTATTGTAGAGGTGCACCCGGTCTTTGCCGCCCACGTTGTGCGGGTGGCCGGGGTACACGAAGTAGTCGAGCTGCACGCCCTTGTCCACGGCGGTTTTCAGGTAGTTGAGGCTGTGCTGCCACACCACCACATCATCCACGGTGCCATGAATGAGCAGAAGTTTGCCCTGCAGCTTATCCACGTAGTTGAGCAGGTTGGCCTTTTCGTAGCCTTCGGGGTTTTCCTGGGGCGTGTCCATGTAGCGCTCCGTGTACATGATTTCATACAGGCGCCAGTCAATCACCGGGCCGCCGCCCACACCCACCTTGAAGGTGCCGGGGCTGCGCGTCATCAGCGTGGTGGTCATGAAGCCGCCGAAGCTCCAGCCGTGCACGCCCATGCGGGCCTGGTCGACGTAGGGCAGGGTTTTGAGGTAGTCAACGCCCTTGAGCTGGTCGGCCATTTCCTGGGTACCCAGTTGCCGGAACGTGGCGCGCTCAAACGCCGAGCCCCGGTTGCCTGAGCCCCGCGAATCGACGGTGAACACCACGTAGCCTTTCTGGGCCATCAGCTGCATCCAGAGGTTGGAGCCGCCCAGCCACGAGTCCGTTACGAGCTGCACGTGCGGGCCGCCGTAGAGGTACACCACCGTCGGGTATTTCCTGGCCGGGTCGAAGTTGGGCGGCGTGATGAGGCGGCCGTAGAGGTCAGTGCTGCCGTCGGCGGCTTTGATGGTCACGAGCTTGGTTTCGCCGAGTTGATATTCCGTCAGCGGATTGAGGGCCGTGAGAAGCGTCTGGCTGGTTTTGCCATCGGCTACGCTCAGCGTGCGGATAACGCGCGGCGTAGTGGCGTTGCTGAACACGTCGAGCAGGCGCTGGCCGCTGGGGCTGAGCATGGCCGTGTGCGTACCGGCCTCGCGCGTGATGTCGCGCATTTTGCCACCGCTGAGCTTCACGGCGTACACGCGCCGCTGCATGGGGCTGGCAGCCGTGCTCTGAAACACGATTTCGCGGTTGTTATCGGCAAAGCCCAGCACGTCGGTCACCTGCCAGGGGCCTTTCGTGAGCTGGCGCAGCAGCTTGCCGCTGGTGCTGTAGAGGTAGATATGCTCGTAGCCGTCGCGCTGGCTGCGCCACAGAAACTGGTCGGGCTTGCCGGGCACGAACTTCAACTCGTGCAGCGGCTCCACAAACGTTTTGTCGTCTTTCTCCTCGAACAGCGTCTTCACGAAGGCGCCGGTGCCGGCATCGTACTGGTTCAGCTTCAGGTGGTTCTGGCCCCGGTTGAGCACGGCCACGTAGATGCTTTTCTCGTCGGGGCTCCAGCTGATGTTGGTCAGGTACTGCTCCTTGGGCTCGCCGGTTTGCAGAAACACCGTTTTGCGGGCTGCCAGGTCATACACGCCCACCGTCACCTCGTGGCTTTTGTCGCCGGCCATGGGGTATTTGATGGCTTTCTGCTGCGCCGGCGTGGCCGAAACGTCCACCAGCGGGTAGTCCGTCACCATGGTCTGGTCCATGCGGTAGTAGGCCAGCTTGCCGCCGCCGGGGCTCCAGAACGTGCCCTTCGTGATGCCGAATTCCGAGCGGTGCGCCGCCTGCCCGTTCACAATGCCCGGGTTGGTTTCGGTGGTCACGGCCTCGTTTTCGCGGCCGGCCGCCGAGATGTACAGATTCTGGTCTTTGGTGAAAGCAACGCGGGTTTTGGTGGGGTCCATTTCCACGTTTTCGGCGGCTTGGTCGTAGCCAAACAGTACGCTGGCCTGCTTGGTGGCGGCATCCAGGCGGTACACCTTATTGATGCGCGTAACGAGCAGACTCTGCGGATTCGCCCACGTTACGGCCGGAAACGCCGAAGCCTTGACGGCCGGGGCGCCGGCCGCCTGCAGCGCCTGGCCCAGCTCGCCCAACGATACCACGGCCGTAACCTGGCCGCCGGCCGTGCCGCGCACTATTTCGTCCTGCCCGCCCACCGTGCGCAGGTAGCTGTACTCGTCTTTGGAGCCCGGAATCCAGGAAAGCTGGCGCAGGTTTTCGGGTTGCAGACTGCGGTTGAGGAAGGCATCTTCCATGGTCAGGCGCTTCTGCTGGGCCAGGGCCGGCAGTTGCGCCAACAAAAGCACCAGCAGCACGGAAAGCAGCGGCCGGCGAGGGGAGGAGTGAAGCATGAAGTGGAAAAGAAGAAAGAAACGAAAGCCGAAATTACGGCAGTTTCCGGGAGCTGTGCGCTCGTGCCGCAACCAACGACAGCGTGGCGGCGTGGCGGTTGCAACGCCCGGTTTTTTCCTGCTGCAGTCCGAAACGATTCATGCGCTCAAGGGGTTATAGCAGGCCGGCCGGGCAAGTGAAATCCGGCTTTCTGTTCGTTTTTCCGTATTTTTGTGCCATGAACAGCAAACCGCAAATCGAGTACGACGAGGACGTTCTGCTCCTGGAAGAAACGACCGACGTGCGCGACTTAATCGTGTACAACGACGACGTGAATACGTTCGACCACGTTATCAAAACCCTGATTGATGTGTGCGGCCACGAGCCGGAACAGGCCGAGCAGTGCACCCTGCTGATCCATTATAAGGGCCAGTGCACCGTGAAGCACGGCTCGTTTGATGAACTGGCCGGCATGTGCTCCGCTATCCACGACCGGGGCATCTCGGCCGATATCCTGTAACTTTTCGGTTGCCAAAAAAAGCTGCCATCCGGCCCGCCGCAAAGGACTTATTAGACTGCTTTTGTTGTTTCAACAGAACGTATTTCCGGTCTTGAGTTCTGTGCGGCCACGTCGGCTGGCAGTTCTTTTTTTACTACTTCCTGACTGAATGGAATTTCCTTCCAAACTGATAGAAAACGCCGTTGGTGAGCTGTCGAAGCTGCCGGGCGTGGGCAAGAAAACGGCCCTGCGCCTGGCGCTGCACCTGCTCAAGGCCGAAGCCGACACCACGGCTACGCTGGCAGAAGCGCTGGCCAAGATGCGCTTCGAAATCCGCTATTGCGACACCTGCTACAACATTTCCGATACGCCGGAGTGCACCATCTGCGCCAATAAGCTCCGCGACCATAGCACTGTGTGCGTAGTGTCCGATATCCGCGACGTTATTGCCATCGAGAATACCGGCCAGTACCAGGGCACCTACCATGTGCTGGGCGGCGTCATCTCGCCCATTGAGGGCGTAGGTCCCAGCGACCTGCAGATTGAGAGTCTGGTGGAGCGTATGGGCACGCCGGATTCGGAAATCAAGGAAGTTATCCTCGCCATCAGTCCCACCATGGAAGGCGACACCACCGCTTTCTACCTTTCGCGCAAGCTCCGCGACTTCGAAGGCGTGCACATCAGCACCATTGCCCGCGGCATTCCGATGGGCGGCGAGCTGGAATACGCCGACGAAATTACGCTGGGCCGCAGCATTGTGGAGCGCCAGCGCCAGGCACGGTAGCTGGGAGCCAGACAGAAGCTGTTTTCCTGGCTGAGTAGCCCTGCACGCAACAACCAGCCCCCGCTACGACACATGTAGCGGGGGCTGGTTCCTTTATAAGGATGCCCACCGGCAGACTGGTGTGGCGCGGGTATGCGCAATAACGGCGGTACTCCGTAACTTTCGCTCTTTCTACCCACCCGTCCGCGCTGCCGCTCCCTGTGAAGCTTTCCGTTGTCATTGTCAACTACAATGTCTGCTACTTTCTGGAGCAGGCGCTGCTGTCGGTGCGGCGGGCGGTGGAGAAGCTGGGGCAGCCGGTGGAGGTATTTGTGGTGGATAATAACTCCGTGGATGGCTCCGTGGCCATGGTGAAGGCCCGGTTCCCGGAAGTTATTCTCATCGAAAACAAGGACAATCCGGGCTTCTCGAAGGCCAACAACCAGGCCCTGCGCATTGCCACAGGAGAGTATCAGCTGCTGCTGAACCCCGATACGGTAGTGGAGGAGGACACGTTCCGCATCTGCTGCGAGTTCATGGACGCGCACCCCAACACGGGCGGGCTGGGGGTGAAGATGCTGGACGGGCAGGGCAAGTTTCTGCCGGAAAGCAAGCGCGGCCTGCCTACGCCGTGGGTAGCCTTCTACAAGATTTTCGGGCTGGCCAAGCTGTTTCCCAGGTCACGCCGGTTCGGGCGCTACCACCTCGGCTTCCTCGACAAAGACCAGACCCACGAAATAGAAGTGCTGAGCGGGGCCTTCATGCTCATGCGCAAAGCCACCCTCGACCAGGTGGGCCTGCTCGATGAAGACTACTTTATGTACGGCGAGGACATTGATCTGTCGTACCGTATCACGCAGGGCGGCTGGCAAAACCACTACCTGCCCACCACGCGCATCATCCATTACAAGGGGGAAAGCACCAAGCGCACGAGCGTGAACTATGTGTTCGTGTTCTACCGGGCCATGGTGATTTTCGCGCAGAAGCACTTTGCGCCGGGCCGGGCCGGCACCTTCTCGCTGCTGATCAACGCGGCTATCTGGCTGCGGGCCGGTGCGGCCGTAGCCGAGCGGCTGCTCACCCAGGCGGCTCCCGTACTGCTGGATGCCGGCCTGATTTACGGCGGCATGTATTTTCTGAAAACCTACTGGGAGCAGAACCACAAATACGTGCCCACAGCCTACCCGCCGCAGTTTATGCTGCTGGCGGTGCCGGCCTATATTGCCGTGTGGCTGAGCGCGGCCTACCTCAGCGGCGCCTACGACAAGCCCACCAAAACCGCCCGCATCGTGCGCGGCATCTTCGTGGGCACGGTCCTGATTTCGGCCATCAGCAACTTCTTCGATGCCTGGCGCTTCTCGAAAGCGCTGATCATTCTGGGGGGCGTGTGGGCCGTAATGGCGTTGGTGGGGCGGCGGCTGGTGGCGCATTTCCTGCGCTACCGCGACTTGCGCCTCTCGGAGCGCCGGCAGAAAAACGTGGCTATTGTGGGTTCCTCGGCTGAGAGCCAGCGGGTACGCCATCTGCTGGAACAGGCCGCGGTGCAGGCCCGCATCATCGGCTATATCACGCCGCAGGAACAGGAAGCAGCGCCTACCAGGGCCGCTGAGCCTGCGCCGGCTTCTGTGTATCCGGCTGGCTACGGTGCGGCCGCTACGGCGCTGCTGGAACCCGAACCGATGGTAGCCGCCTCACCCGATGATCTGCTGGGCGAAGTGCGGCAGCTGGACGAAATTATCCGCATCTATGCCTTGGATGAGCTGATTTTCTGCGGCCGCGACCTGTCGGCCAGCCAGATCATCAGCCTCATGGTGAGTTTGCCGCAACAGCCGCCCGTAGCTTTCAAAATTCTGCCCCAGGACAGCGAGTACATCATCGGCAGCTCTTCCAAAGACTCGCCCGGCGACTATTACACGCTCGATATTACCCTCAACCTGTTTCGGCCCGAGCAGGTGCGCAACAAGCGGCTACTTGATATTGTGACCAGCCTGCTGCTGCTGCTGGGCGCGCCGCTGCTGCTGTGGCTGCAGCAGCAGAAAGGCGGCTTTTTGCGCAACTGCCTGCGCGTGCTGACCGGCTCCCGCACCTGGGTGGGCCTGCGCTACGCGGCCGCACCGCAGCGGCTGGCCCGCGCTATCCTGTCGCCGGCCGATGTGGCCCAGGCCGCCGCGCCCCTCACGGCTGCTACACGCCGCCGCCTGGAGCTGCTTTATGCCAAAGACTATGAGCCCGGCACCGACCTGCGCATTCTGCTGCGCCGCTTCCGCTGGCTGGGCCAGGAGTAGTGCCCTGAGCCTGTTTCTGCCCCTCCGAAAGACTTTCGCGCCACTCCCGTACTTTTACTTTCGCCCCTTTCCACTTCCCTAATTCCCATGCCCGACGCTACCACGCTCACGTCTTCCGTACTGTCTGACCGAATCAATGCCATGCAGGAGTCGCAGACTATTGCCATGGCCAAAAAAGCCCGGGAACTGGCCGCGCAGGGCGTAGATGTTATCAGCCTGAGCTTCGGAGAGCCTGACTTTCAGACCCCGCAATACATCAAGGACGCCGCCAAAAAAGCCCTCGACGACGGCTTCACGTTCTACACGCCCGTGCCCGGCTACCCCGACCTGCGCCAGGCCATCTGCGACAAGCTGCAGCGCGACAACCAGCTCGACTACAAGCCCGAAAACATTGTGGTGAGCACCGGCGCCAAGCAGGCGCTGGCCAACGCCGTGCTCAGCCTGATAAATCCCGGCGACGAGGTGATTGTGTTTGCGCCCTACTGGGTGAGCTACGAGGAAATGGTGCGGCTGGCCGAAGGCACCACCGTCACGCTGATGGGGACGCTGGAAAACGACTTCAAAGTGACGGCGCAGGAGCTGGAAGCAGCCATTACGCCCCGCACCAAGCTCATCATGTACTCTTCGCCCTGCAACCCCACCGGCTCGGTATTCTCGCGGGAAGAGCTGGCGGCCATTGCCGAGGTGGTAGCCCGCTATCCGCAGGTGCATGTACTGGCCGATGAGATTTACGAGTACATCAATTTCGTGGGCGAGCATGTGAGCATGGCGCAGTTCCCCGCCATCAAGGACCGGGTAATCACCGTGAACGGCTTCTCCAAGGGCTACGCCATGACGGGCTGGCGCATTGGCTACCTGGCGGCCCGCCGGGAAATTGCCAGTGCCTGCGAGAAGATGCAGAGCCAGATTACGTCCGGTACCTGCTCCATCACGCAGCGGGCGGCGCTGGCGGCGCTGCAGGGCGGCCGCAGCTCCGCCGACGAAATGGTGGCCGCCTACCGCCGCCGCCGCGACCTGGTGCTGGCGCTGTGCCAGGATATTCCGGGCTTCCGCACGCCAACTCCCAGCGGGGCTTTCTACGTTTTTCCTGATGTGTCGGGCTATTTCGGCAAAACCACGCCCAGCGGCGACGTTATCGGCACGGCCTCGGACCTGGCCATGTTCATGCTCAACGATGGGCACGTAGCAGCCGTGGACGGGGCTGCTTTCGGGGCACCGAACTGCATGCGGTTCAGCACTGCCGCCGCCGATGAAAAGCTGCGCGAAGCCTTCATCCGCATCAAAAACTGCCTGGCGAAGCTGCAATAGTTTCCGCAGAAGCGTACAACAGGGCCCCGAGCGAGGATATACCTCTTGCCGGGGCTTTTTTGCGTGGGGCCGGGTGCGGCGTGGGCAGCAGCAGGCATCATTGCGGTCTGCGGTTTACCTTTGCGGCTTCTTCCCCTGAACCCGCTCTGATGCCCGTTGCCGCCGTACCGCCCGCTTCGCTACCCGACCTGTTTGCCGCTTTCAACCAGCTGACCGTGCTGATTGTGGGCGACGTGATGATGGATGCCTACGTGTGGGGCAAGGCTGCGCGCCTTTCGCCGGAGGCCCCGGTGCCGGTCGTGAATGTGAGCCGCACGGAGCAGCGCCTCGGCGGAGCTGCCAACGTGGCCCTGAACGTGCAGGCGCTGGGCGCTACGCCACTGCTATGCGCCGTGATAGGCCAGGACCAGGGCGGCGACCAGCTGCTGGAGCTGCTGCAAAGCAACAACCTTTCCGCCCAAGGCATTGTGCGTTCCGGGCACCGCCCCACCACCGTCAAGCAGCGCATTCTGGCGCACGGCCAGCAGCTGCTGCGCATCGACTCGGAAGTGGAAACCGACCTGAATGCGGCGGAAGACACGGACCTTACTGCCCGCTTCGAGCTGCTGCTAAGCCGCGCCGATGTGGTCATTTTCGAGGACTACGACAAAGGTGTCCTCAGCGAAACCAGCATTCAGCACTTCATTCAGCTGGCCCGGCAGCGTGGCATTCCCACGGTAGTCGATCCGAAGAAAAAGAACTTTCTGGCCTACCGCAACTGCACGCTGTTCAAGCCCAATCTGAAGGAGCTGCGCGAGGGACTGAAGCTGGAGTTTGGGGATACGGAGGCCGACCGGCCGGATTTTGAGGCGGCTGTGGCCCGGCTGCGCGAGGTGCTGACTCCGGAAATTGTGCTGGTAACTCTTTCGGAGCGGGGCGTATTCGTGGAAAACGGCGAGCTGACGCGCACCTACATTCCGGCGCACCTGCGCAGCATCTCCGACGTGTCGGGCGCCGGCGACACGGTTATCAGCATTGCGGCGCTGTGCGTGGCGCTGGGCCTGCCGGCACCCGTTACGGCGGCGCTGGCCAACCTGGGCGGCGGGCTGGTGTGCGAGCAAGTAGGCGTAGTGCCGATTGAAAAA
This sequence comes from Hymenobacter psychrotolerans DSM 18569, assembly GCF_900142395.1. Lineage (GTDB taxonomy): Bacteria > Bacteroidota > Bacteroidia > Cytophagales > Hymenobacteraceae > Hymenobacter > Hymenobacter psychrotolerans. The sequence goes on from NZ_FRAS01000015.1 coordinate 81,102, forward strand.
AGCCTGCTGCTGGCCGAAGCCCAGGAAAAACGCGTGCTCTAGCGGACTACTGCGGCACCGCCAGCCGCACCGAATCGACGCCGAACCACGCGGCCAGCCGCGTATTCACGCCAAAGCCACACATCGGCGACACGTCATCGGGAGGAATAAAGAGCAGGCGGTTGGTAAGGGGTGGGAGCGGAGCCAGTTGCAGGGTGGTGTGCGGCGTGTGGCGGCCAGCCTGGCACAGCTTGTCGAAGCGCTGCTGCCACTGCCGGGCAAACTCCGGCGCATCGTGGCGCAGGTCGAGGGTGGCGCGGGCAGCGGGCTGCAGCATAACTACCACCAGCACCAGACTCAGCAGAATCCGAACCGAGGGCGACGCGACGCGCGCCTGCTGCGGGTTGGTGGGCAGGCTCGCCCATGCTGCTACCAGCCAGCCCAGCAGCCACCACCACACCATGATATTCGTGGCCCTAGGAATGAGCGGCACCCGCGCCCACATCAGCGCATAGGGCACGGTGCCCAGCACCACGCCACCTACCAACACGGCCGCGCCCAGCAACAGCGGCAAGCGCAGGCCGGGCGGCCGCGCCGGCAGAATTCGTACTGCCAGCGGCCCGAAAACCAGCACCAGCACCGGAATTACCAGCATGGCAGGCTCCACAAACAGGTAGCGCAGCAGCACGGCCAGACGCGAGGCCGCCTCCTGCACCGACGCGGCCGGTACCAGTGCGCCATCCAGCTCCTGCCGGGCCGAGTTGCCCGGAGCCAGCACCGACAGGGTGCCAAAAACCAGCAGAAGAATGCCTAAGCCAACCCACACGCGCAGGCTAAACCATTGCCGCCGGTGCAGGCTGAGGCCGGCGCCTAGCAGCATGACTAACCCCAGCAGCATAATGGTCAGCTCGTTGGCGCCGGCTGCGGCTATGGTGCCCAGGCCGGCGGCCAGTCCCCAGGCTTTCCGGGCAGCGGCACGCGGTGCCCGGTGCAGGCGCTCAACGGCCAGCGGCACCAGCACCAGCAGCCAGGCAGCCACATGGTACACTACTATTTCGGTGAAGTAGTACAGCGCCGAAAACTTGTACGGAGCCAGCGCCACGTACAGCAGCGCCAGACCGGTGGCCAGCACGGCGGCTTCCCGGCGGCGCATCTGCCTCCCCGCCAACACCCGAACGGCCACATACAGCACCGCCACCCGCAGCACCTGGCTCAGAAGGGCCGTGAGCTGCACGCCTTCCAGCCAGCCGTAGCTGAGCGGGTTAGCCACGAACAGCAGCAGATTGGTGAAGTAGCGCCCCGACCAGTTCAGAAATAGGTACGGCTGCGCGCCCCACAACCCATGCGTCTGCACATCCGTCGAAACCGAGAAGTCGCACAGAAACGGCTGGTTGTAGAAGCACAGAGCCAGCAGCGGCAGCCACGCCAGCAGCAGGCCCGCTGCCAGCAGCGCCACGCGGTGCGCTTTGGCCCAGAGGAAAAGGCGCTTGAATGGCATGAGTATCAGCGAGGCCGCGTTGCCCGTTTTCTGGTTAGCCGCGCAGCTTCGGGCTGTATTCCTTCACCGTCTCGATGAACACCTTCACGTTGTCGGGGTTGGTGTCGGGGTACACGCCGTGGCCCAGGTTGGCAATGTGGCGGTACGGGCCGAACTGGTCGAGCATAGCAATGGTGGCGGCGCGCACCTGCGCGGGCGTACCGTAGAGGGCACAGGGGTCGAGGTTGCCCTGCAGCGTTTTATCGCCCACGAGCGGACGCACGGTGCGCGCATCCTGGTTCCAGTCGAGGCCGATGGTGCGGCAAGGGAGCTGCGCGAAGTCCTCCACGGCCCAGAATGCACCTTTGGCAAACACCGTAACGGGCACCGTAGAACTAGCGGCGCAGATTTCGGCAATGTAGCGGCTGCTGAACTCCTGGTAGTGTGCCGGGGGCAGAATGCCGGCCCATGAATCAAACACCTGCACGATATTGGCTCCGGCTTCCACCTGCGCTTTCAGGTAGGCAATGGTAGTGTCCGTGATTTTGCGCAGCAGCGCGTGCGCCAGCTCCGGCTCCTGGTAGAGCATGCGGCGGGCTTTGCTGAAGGTTTTGGAGCCGTGGCCCTCCACCATATACGCCAGAATAGTCCAGGGCGCGCCCGCAAACCCAATCAGCGGCACGCGGCCGTTCAGGGCACGCTTGGTCACGCGGATGGCTTCCAGCACGTAGGCCAGGTGCTCCTCGGGGTCGGCAATGCGCATGCGCTCCACATCGCGCGCCGACTTGATGGTTTCCGGAAACAGCGGGCCGCGGGCTTCTACCATCTCATAGGTCAGGCCCATGGCTTCGGGCACTACCAGAATGTCGGAGAAGATGATGGCGGCGTCCACGTCCAGCGCGTCTACGGGCTGAATGGTGACTTCAGCCGCCAGATCGGGGGTTTCTACCAGCTCTTTGAAGCCACTGAGGCGGGCGCGCAGGGCACGGTATTCGGGCAGGATGCGGCCGGCCTGGCGCATCAGCCATACAGGAGTGCGCTCGGTTTCTTCGCCACGGGCGGCACGGAGGAGGAGGTCGTTCTTCAGCATAGGAGCGGCAAAGATAACAGGCCGCTTTCGGCATTGCGCCTGAGCACGCTGAATCCTGGTCAAACTTATTGCCGACTCCTAGAAACTAGTGAGCAGATGCCGTACTTCTACCGGCTCAGCCCCGGAAACAGCGCGGCAATAGCCGTAGCCAGGAAATTCACCCCGATGGCCAGCGTCAGGAAGCCCATGATGCGGGCCAGCGCTGCCATGCCGGGCCGGCCCAGAAACCGGGTCAGGCGCAACGACGACATCAGGATGATGTAAGCCGCCAGCGCTACCAGGCAGAAGCCCAGCACAATCAGGCCCATGTCGGGGAAGGTGAGCTTTTGTGTGAACAGGCCGATGCAGACGGCCATGGAGCCCGGCCCCGAGAGCATGGGCATGGCCAGCGGCGTGAAGCTGATGTCTTCTTTGTGCATGCTTTCCTCCAGCGTCGCATCCGAGACTTTGGCGCGGTTGCCGCCGGGCGTCAGCAAATCGAAGGCGGAGCGCATGAGCAGGATGCCGCCCGCAATGCGCAGATGGTGAATGTTGATGCCGAAAAAGTTGAGCACGTACTGCCCCGCGAAAAATGAGACCATCAGCACGCCCACCATATAAAAGCACGCCCGCAGCGCCACTGCGCCCCGGTGCGCGGGCGTATCGTCTTCGGTGAGGGTGAGAAACACCGGCATGGCCCCGAAGGGGTTCACGACCGAGAACAGCGTGGTGAAGGTGGCGAGCAGAATTTCCATAGGGGCGCGCAGAGGGAGAGAGTAAAGGTACGAGCCTTTGAAAATCAGCAAGCAGGGAAAAAGCTATGTTTGGCAGATTAACCGTAGCGACGGTGCCGCGTAGAAGCCAATCCCGGCAGGTCTGTCCTGTTTTCTCTCTTTCTCCCATGAGTACCATCCTTCCAGCTCCCGCTCCGGCGGCTGAAACGCCGGCTCCTTCCGATACGCCTTTGGTGGGCATCATCATGGGCTCGCAGTCCGACCTGAAAATCATGTCGGCGGCGGCCGAGCTGCTGCGGCAGTTCGGGGTCACGTATGAAATTACGCTGGTGTCGGCTCACCGCACGCCGCACCGCCTCGTGGAATACGCCGAAACGGCCCGTAAGCGCGGCCTGCGCGTGATTATTGCGGGTGGCGGGGGCGCGGCCCACCTGCCCGGTATGGTGGCCTCGTTCACCACGCTGCCGGTTATCGGGGTGCCCATCAACTCGGCTACTTCCATCCAGGGGCTCGATTCCATCCTGTCGATGCTGCAGATGCCGGCCGGGGTGCCCGTGGCCACGGTGGCGCTGGAAGGTGCTACCAACGCCGCCGTGCTGGCCACCCAAATGCTGGCCCTGAGCAATGCGCGCCTCGCCGATGTACTGGAAAAGTACCGCACCTCGCTCAAGGATAAGGTTATGCGTACCATTGAGGAATTGCGCAAAGGCGGTTTCAGCGACGACTAAGCCGAGTTCCGCCCGTTTCTGCCGCTCGCTCTCCCTTCTCTCCCTACCACACCACTAGTGCCCGACTTCGCTACTCTTCCTCTCTGGCTCACCTTCCTGCATGGCCTGAATCTGCTGCTGACCGTGGCTACGCTGGTGGCTACGCTGCTGCCTTTGCTGAAAGAAACGGCCTGGTGGATCCGGATATTCGACTTTCCGCGCCTGCAGATTGTGGCCGTGGCACTGGTCACTATTGGGGGCGGGCTGCTGCTGGGCTGGCATGAACTGCCGGACTATTGGGGCCTGGGCGCCCTGGGGGCGCTGCTGGGGGCCGTGCTGTACCAGTGGTTCCGCATCATGCCCTACACACGTCTGGCCAGCAAGCAGGTTGGCGACAGCACGCTCAAAGACGGGGAGCGGCACCTGAGTCTGGCTGTGATGAACGTGCTGCAGTACAACAAGCAGGGCGACAAGGCGCTGGCCGTGCTGCAGGACATTGACCCCGACGTTATTATGGCCGTCGAAACGGACCAGTGGTGGTATGAGCAGCTCAAGCCGCTGGAGCAAACCCACCCCTACACCTGCCACGAGCCCCTCGACAACACCTACGGCCTGCTGTTTTTCTCGCGCCTGCCCCTGGAAAACTGTGTGGTGAAATACCTGCTCGATGATGATGTGCCTTCGCTGCACACCCGCGTGCAGCTGCGCGACGGCCAGACCTGGGTCCGCCTGTTTGGCCTGCATCCCAAGCCGCCGGCGCCCGCCGAGTCCAAAACCAGCACCAAGCGCGACGCGGAGCTGCTGCTGGTAGGGAAGGAGATTGAAAAGTGCGAAGAGCCCACCATCGTATTCGGCGACATGAACGACGTGGCCTGGTCGCACACGTCCGAGCTGTTCCGGCGCATCAGTGGCCTGCTCGACCCGCGGGTGGGCCGCGGCCTGCTGCCCACTTTCCACGCCGAATATTCGCTGCTGCGCTGGCCCCTCGACCACGTGTTTGTATCGCCTGATTTCAAGGTGGACGACATGGAGCGACTGCCCTACGTCGGGTCCGACCATTTCCCCATCTACATCAAGCTCAGCTACGAGCCCCACGACAAGGCCGAGCAGGAGGCAAATGCCGAGGAGGCCGATGCCGACGACCATGTGGAGGCCGTTGAGAAAATCAAGGAGGGTTTTGAGGAGGAAGACGAAGAAGAGGCCGAAGAAGCCGCCAACCCCAACCGCCCCAAAAAGGAGCTGACAACGTAAGTGCCGGCCGGCTACAGGTCCTCATAAAGCCAGGCCATCTGGCTGCGGCTTACGGCGGCCGGCAGGAGCCGCATGACAGTATTACGCAGGGAGGTCAGCAGCGGGTTTTCGAGCTGCCCAACGCGGCCCAACTGCCAGGAAGTGCGCACAATGCGCGTAGTACGCGGCAGGCGCCGCTGCTCAAAACGACGGAAGGCAGCCGGCAAAGCGGGGTGCGCGGCCATGCACCGGGCCAGCACGGCGGCATCTTCAACGGCCATGCCCGCGCCCTGGCCCAGGTTGGGCGTTGTGGCGTGGCCGGCATCACCGAGGAGCAGTACGCGGCCGTAGGCGAGGTGGGAGAGGGGCCTGAGGTCCAGAATGTCGTTCCAGAGAAGCCGGTCGGCGCGGGTCAGGTGCAGCAGGTCCGGAATGGGCGCCGGAAACCCGGCAAATTCGCGCTGCAGATCCGCTAGGTGGTAGGCGCGGAACGTGGAGGAGTGGGGCTGCGGGCTGTTCAGGCAGGCAAACCAATACACGCGCCCCTCACCAACCGGCACGTACCCAAACCGCCGCCCACTGTTGCCCCACACCTCACACGACTCACCAGCCGGCAGCCCCAACGATGCCGCATCGGCCACGGCCCGCCAGCAGGTGTAGCCGGCATAGCGCGGAGTGGCGGATGGCAGGAGCTGCCGGCGCACACGCGAGTGAATGCCGTCGGCGGCCAGTAGGGCGTCGGCAGTGGCGCTGCTGCCATCCGCAAACCAGACCTTCACGCCCGTAGCCTCTTCCTCGAATCGTTCCAGCGCACAGCCCAGTTGCACAGTGCCGGCTGGCAGTTCCGCCAGTAATGCCCGCTGCAGTTCGGCCCGATGAATGCCCAGGTTGTCGAAGCCCAGACGCTGCGTGAAAACCGACGTGTCGGCTGTTTGCAGCAGGCGGCCCGACTGCTCGCGCAGGTCGAGGCGCGTGACCGGGACGCCGTGGGGGCGTATGGCGTCGTGCAGGCCTAGCTCGCTCAATGCCCGCATAGCATTAGCGCCCAGCACGAGGCCCGCGCCTACTTCGCGCAGCTCCGGCGCCGCTTCATACACATGCACTGTGTGGCCTAGCCGGAGTAGCGCATGCGCCGCTGCCAGGCCACCAATGCCGCCGCCGATAATGATGATGTGTGCCATAGCTGCAAGAAAGCACTGCCACGCTAAGTGCAGCGGGCTTAAGTAGAGTAAGCACTGATTCTGCAAGGAAAATAGCTTCCACAGTTGAGGTATGTGTGTTTTGGTGGCCTATTTTGTTAATATTTACTGATCTTCCTTTTCCTGAGCAACCCAACCATACTATGCCGCTTTCCTTCGCGCAGCCACGCCTGCGGATTTATTTTTGAGAATGCTGTAGGCAAACTGCTCGAGCATCCTGATGGCTACGCGGTGGTGAAGTACAACGCCGGCAAGCGCCAGTTTGAAGAACTTCAGGCATTCCTGACGCACGCCAGCACCCTGCTCCATACGTGCGGCTGGCACAAGCTCCTCGGCGACCAGCGCGCAATGGTAGCTTTCACAGAGGAGGAGCGTCTCTGGATCAATAATAACTGGTTGACGGATGCTCATAATAAGGACAAAGCCATTTACGCCGCCATCCTGATTGCGCACGACGTATTTGCCCGGCTCTCGATGAACCTGGTCATGACACAGAATAAAGAGTCGTCACTGACATATCGTTTATTTGAAGACGAAACGGCTGCGGCTGCCTGGCTACAGCAACTGGCGTAGCTGCGGCTTTACTCCTGGAGAAGCTGTTCACACTTTTCAACAAAAAAGGCCCGGAGCACATTGCTCCGGGCCTTTTTTGTTGCACCCGAATCAGGCTGACACTGAAATCAGCGCTGAGGCAGGCTTACTTCTTGCCGTCTACTTCTTCGTAGTCAACGTCCGTCACGTTGTCGTGCGGCTGGCCCTGCTGGCCGTTGCCACCGGGCTGGCCGGCACCACCGAAGGGGTTGCCACCGTCTGCGCCGGGCTGGCCATCGGCACCGCCCTGGGTAGCGGCGTACATTTCCTGCGAAGCCGCCTGCCACGCCGTGTTGATGGCTTCCATAGCCGTATCGATCTGGCTGATGTCTTTGCTCTCGTGGGCCTTCTTCAGGTCAGCCAGCGCATTTTCAACGGCCGTTTTGTTGCCGGCGCTCAGCTTGTCGCCGTACTCATTCAGTTGCTTTTCCGTCTGGAAAATCATCGAGTCGGCCGCGTTGATTTTGCCGATACGCTCGGTTTCGGCTTTGTCAGCTTCGGCGTTGGCGGCAGCTTCGTTGCGCATGCGCTCAATGTCAGCGTCCGTCAGGCCGGAAGAGGCTTCAATGCGGATTTTCTGCTCTTTGCCCGTGCCTTTGTCTTTGGCCGATACGTGCAGAATGCCGTTGGCGTCAATGTCAAAGGTTACTTCGATTTGCGGAACACCGCGGGGTGCTGGCGGAATCGAGTCGAGGTGGAAGCGGCCGATGGTGCGGTTCTGCGAAGCCAGCGGACGCTCGCCCTGCAGCACGTGAATCTCTACCGAAGGCTGGTTGTCGGAAGCCGTCGAGAAAGTCTCGGACTTCTTGGTCGGGATGGTCGTGTTCGACTCGATAAGCTTGGTCATCACGCCGCCCATCGTCTCGATACCGAGCGACAGAGGCGTTACGTCGAGCAGGAGCACATCCTTCACTTCACCGGTCAGTACACCGCCCTGGATGGCAGCGCCCACGGCTACTACTTCGTCGGGGTTTACGCCCTTCGAAGGCTTCTTGCCGAAGAACTTCTCAACTTCTTCCTGAATGCGCGGAATACGCGTCGAGCCACCTACCAGGATTACTTCGTCGATATCGGAAGTGCTCAGGCCGGCGTCTTGCAGCGCTTTTTTGCAGGGCTCCATCGAGCGGCGCACCAGCGAGTCAGCCAGCTGCTCGAACTTCGCACGGCTCAGCTTTACCACCAGGTGTTTCGGGCCCGAAGCGGTAGCCGTTACGTAGGGCAGGTTGATTTCCGTTTCCGTCGACGACGACAGCTCTACTTTGGCTTTCTCAGCGGCTTCTTTCAGGCGCTGGAGGGCCATAGCGTCTTTGCGCAGGTCGAGGCCTTCGTTTTCGCTGGCGAAGGTTTCGGCCAGGAAGTTGATGATAACCTGGTCGAAGTCGTCGCCGCCGAGGTGGGTGTCACCGTTGGTGCTCAGTACTTCGAATACGCCGTCGCCGAGCTCCAGGATGGAAATATCGAACGTACCACCGCCGAGGTCATACACGGCAATCTTCTGGTCTTTGTGCTTCTTATCGAGGCCGTACGCCAGCGCTGCTGCCGTCGGCTCGTTGATGATGCGCTTTACATCGAGGCCGGCAATGGCACCGGCTTCTTTGGTGGCCTGACGCTGGGCATCGTTGAAGTAAGCAGGTACCGTAATAACGGCTTCCGTCACGGGCTGGCCCAGGTAGTCTTCGGCGGTCTGCTTCATCTTCTGCAGAACCATGGCCGAAATTTCCTGCGGCGTATACTGCCGGTCGCCAATCTGTACGGCTACCGTGTTGTTGGAGCCTTTTACCAGCTGGTACGAAACGTTTTTGGCTTCTTCGGTTACTTCACCAAAGCCGCGGCCCATAAAACGCTTGATTGACTGAAGCGTGTTGGTAGGGTTGGTAATGGCCTGACGCTTAGCGGGGTCACCTACTTTACGTTCGCCTTTACCGTTGTCGAGGAACGCCACGATGGAGGGAGTCGTGCGGCGGCCTTCGCTGTTCGGAATTACCACCGGCTCGTTGCCTTCCATTACGGCCACGCACGAGTTGGTGGTGCCGAGGTCAATACCGATTATTTTGCCCATTTGACTGGTTATTGTTAGGAGTTGGAGTGTCAGATACTAGGTGCGAATTACTCGCATCGGGGGAATTACAAGACGCGTACCAGCCCCGGAAAAAGCCTTTTTTCGTGACAGATTGTCACTTTGCCAGATCAGTCAGGAAAGATTTGCGACGGACTGGCTTTTACGCAAAAGCTCAACCGGAGATACGCTGACAGGTGGGCAGATTACTGTTGCCTTAGGAACTCCTGAATCGTCTGCTCCCACAGTTGCCAATGTTTCCACCAATACGGCTCGTGGCCGGAACGCGGGAAATCCTGCCGCTGCTTGGGGCCACGCAGGGCCGCATAAATGGCGTCCGTTTCGGAGCGGGTGACGCGCGGATCGGCGTCGCCCCACAGCAACAGGGTAGGAGTGGTGGGGCGGGTGGCGTACGCCGTAGCGTTGAGGTCGAAGGCCCAGAAGTTGTTTTCCACCCCGCCCCAGAACACCAGCAGGTTAGCCATCGGAAAGGGAGGGACGTGCATGGAGCGGAAGCGGTTTTGGGCGGTCTGCAGCATGGAGCCGTAGGGGCATTCCAGTACGTTGGCGGTGGGCTGCACGCCTAGCTCCGCTTCGGCCCGCAGCGTGGCCACGGCCCCCATCGAGTTGGCATAAATAAATACCGCGCCGGGCCGCCGCTGCAGCCAGCGCACGACGGCGGCCACGTCTTCGGCCTCATGATGGCCCACTGTGCAGACGTTGCCATCGGAGCCGCCGTTGCCGGCAAAATCGGTGAGTAGCACGTTGTAGCCGAAACGACGGAAGGTGGCAGCTTCGGTCAGGAGCTTGCTTTTGGAACTGGTGTAGCCATGAAACAGCGCCACTGTGCCGCGCGCATCCGGCACGGCACTATACCACGACTCCAGCCGCCCGTTGGGACTGGACAGGTAGAGCGTAACGTATGGAAAGTCGGGGCGGGCCTGGTTGACGGGCCTGGGGTTTTTGATGCCGGTCAGGAGTACCCACAGCTTCTGCGGGGCCGTGAGTTGCTCGAGGTTGCCGGTGTGCGTGCCGGCTTCCACAACGAAGTGCGTGAAGCGCCACGCGTGAAAAGCGGCCACCACGTTCAGCGCCAGAAACCCCAGGGCCAGCAGGAGCAAGGCCAGCCGCACCCGGCGGCTAACTGGCCCCGGCACTAGCCACGCCCGCCGGAACGGCCACCGCCCGCCGGGCCGGGCTTACGCCCTGCACCGCGCCCCGCCGATTTAGGGCCAGGCTTGCTGCCGGTTTTGCCGGGCGTGGAGTTGCCCGCCGGTTTGCCGCCAGCCGGCTTGGCCTTAAAGGTACCGCCACCGTTGCGGCCCGCGTCGCGGCTGCCAGGGCGTGAGTTGCCACCCGCAGTTTTGCCACTGGCCTGGCCGCCAAACCCGCCCCGGTTGTAGCCCCTGGCGCTGTTCTGGCCGCCTTTAGCAGAGGCAGGGCGGATACCACCGGGCCAGTATTCGGTGCCTTTGTTCGGCGTTTTGAAGGTGCCGGCCGCGGCCGTCTGGGCGGCCATGTCCTCGCGCAGAGCCTGCACCTCGTCGGTGGTCAGCTCGCGCCACTTGCCGGGCTGGAGCGCTCCTACTTCCATATCGGCAATGCTGATGCGCACGAGGCGTAGGGTAGGATAGCCCACGGCGGCCGTCATCTTGCGCACCTGCCGGTTCATGCCCTGCGAAATGCGAATCTGAACCCAACTGGTGGGAATGTTGGCCCGGAACCGGACTGGCTTGCTTCGTTCCCAAAGCTCAGGCGCATCAGGGAGCAAAGCCACCTCGGCGGGCGTGGTGTAGCCGGTTTTAAGGTCTACGCCGCGACGCAGGTTTTCCAGTGCTTCTTCGGTCGGAATGCCTTCCACCTGCACCCAATACGTTTTCGGCACCTTAAAGCGGGGCTCCGAGAGGCGGTGCTGCAGCTGCTTGTCGTCGGTGAGCAGCACGAGGCCTTCGGAGTCGTAATCGAGGCGGCCAACGGGGTAGATGTTGGGCACGGCCACGAAATCCTTGAGTGTTTGGCGGCCGGCTTCGTCGGTAAACTGGGTGAGAACTTCGTAGGGCTTGTTGAGCAGAATGTAGCGCATGGCGCAAAGGTACCACGCATTATTACGCTACAAGATTACCGTGCGGTGGAAACGCAATATTTTGCGCCTGGTGGCTGGACAGCCGGAACCATGCCGGCTAAGCCCAGCAACAAGGAGACGCAAAATAGTGCGTCTCTATACCGGGCAAGTGCGAATCTCTACACGCCGCCCGAATACTTGCGGGTGGCCCACTCGGCCGTAATCAGGGCCAGAATCAGGAAAAACAGCCACTTCAGATTGATGAGGTCCTTGAGGTCTTCCTGCGCGTAGATTATCGGCTTGTAGTCGGCCTTCAGAATATCGTCGGTGAGCTGCTGGAACTGCTGCGGATAGTAGAGCCGCGAGCCGCTGCGGCGGGCCAGCTGATACAGCAGATTGTGGTCGGCGCGGCTTTGCAGGGCTTCCAGCTGCTGCTCCTGCACCAGTACTTCGCCGCGGTCCTGCTGGGCCTGGCCAGCCAGCGTGGCGCGGGCGGTGTAGCGGTAGAGGCCGCCGGGCAGCGCGCCCAAATGCAGCGGGGTGCCATCTTCGGCGTTGGTATACGTGAAGGTGCGGGTTTTCTGCTGCTCGTCGGTGAGCGTAAGCGTGATTTGCTGCCCGTAAATCCGCTCGAAAATGGCGTTGTAGGTTTCCACCGCAAAGGTCACGTCGTCCTGGCTGCTGAAGGCGTCCTGCGTGGGGTACACGTCGAGGCGCTTCTTGTTGGCGTTCTGGGTCAGGAGCTGCAGCGTGCGGTTCACCATCCGGTCATAGGCCTGGGGCTGGTCGTTGTGCTCCACGGCTTCCTGCAGGCGCCATTGCCAGCTGCCATCGGTGAGCAACGTGGCCTGGCGCTGCTGCGGCGAACCCCCGAATACCAGCAGCGGCTTCTGCGTCCTGAGTCGGCCCACTTGCTGAAACAGCGCCGCCTCGGCCCCGCCACCCAAGTGGTAGTCGCCGAAGGGAACCGGCGCGGGCGGATAAGCGGCAAAGCGCCGCTGGGCCTCTTCCTCGAACGAAAACCGCGAAAAAGCCGAGTTAAGCACAGGCGTCACGTCGTCGGTCTGGGAGCCGCGGGGCTGCACCGTAAGGCCGGTGCCGAGGGCATTGTAGGCATTGAAATCAGACTGCGCGCCCAGCACGTACAGCGCCGGAATGCGGCGGCTGCGCACCTGCGCCAGCACCTCCGCGCCTTCACCGGTGCGGGCCGGCAGCTGGTGCAGAATGGCCACGTCGTAGTCCTGGCCGGCTTTCAGCGGACTGATGCCGGGCAGATACGTGGTCAGGTCGAAGTTGTCGTTTTGCTGGATGGCGGCGCGCAGGGCTTTCAGGTCGGGGTGCGGGGCGGCGCCGGCCAGCAGCACGCGCAGCTTGCCTTTCACAATTTCGATGTAAGCGAATTTGCTGTTGTTGAGCGCCGTAAACTCGCCGGCCTGCTGCTCAATCACCACTTCGTAGCGGCGCTTGCCGGGCGCCGGCGCCACCACCGTAAACGTGGCTTTGGTGCGCCGCTGGCCTGCCGGCAGTGCCACGCGCTGCGTCTGGAGCACGCGGCCATTTTCGCGCAGCTGCACTACGGCCGTACCGCCCGCAAAACCCTCGTAGCTGATGTCGGCTTCGATGGGAAACCGGTTGCCGCTGAATGCCACACGGTTGTAGGTGAGGGCGGGCAGGCTCAGGTCCTTCTTGGGAACCGTGTCGCCGACGGCTACGCTGTAAATCGGGAAGCTGAACTCGGAGTAAGTCGGCGACTGGCCCTGGTTCACGATGCCATCGGAGAGCAGCACTACACCAGCCAGGTTACGTCCGTCATAGGTTTCGCGCACGCTGGTAAGCAGGCCATTGAGGTCGGTGGCCGGGGCGGTGAAGCGCAGCGAATCGGGGCGGGTAGTGGCGCCACCCAGCGGGCGGGTTTCCACTTCGAAGCCTTTGCCGCGCAAGGCGGTTTCCAGCTGCTGCAAGCCGGCTGTGGCCTGCTGCAGCACCGGGGCCGGCGTAAACAGCCCCACCGACTGCGAGTTATCGACGGCCAGCACAATGGTGGGCTTTTCGGTGGTGTTGCTGGTGGTTTTGATGAACGGAGACAGAAGCAGGAAGCACAGCAGGCTCACAACCACGAAGCGCAGCGCGGCCAGCCCGTAGTTCAGGCCCCGGCTCCAGGGCGCCTTCGCCGAGTACAGAAGGGCCGCGTAGCCCGCACCCGCCACGAGGCACAGCAATATCAACCAGGGAGAAGCAGCGACAGAAATCAAAGACGGAAACAGTAGCAGTTGGAACCCAAGAACTCCTAACCAAGCCGGGAAGTTGCTTGCCCTGGGCTGTGCACCCGCGAATAACGGGCTATAGGGCGAAGGTAGGGACTTCCAACCGGGACCGGAAGCGGCCGGCTCACGGCAGTTCTAGCGGTTTCCTGGAGCAACCATCCGCACCAGCAACATGATGTTTCCCATCAGCCCGAACTTGTACGGGCCGACGAGGTTATGCTCACGGTTTTCGGTGGCGGCTCCTTCCAAAGGACCGCACAGCCGGGCACCTTTGGTACTCACTCTCACTCAACAGGCAAAAAACGGATGAAATTTACGCTCGCTCTCACGGCCGTACTGGCTGCGTTTACGGTTCAGGCGCAGGCCCAGTCTGCTGCGCCACGTGTAGCCGCCGACCAGATTACGACCAAGAACGGTCCGCTCACGGTGCAGCCCATCACGCACGGCAGCGTGGTATTTACCTGGAACGGCAAAACCATCTACGTGGACCCCTATGATGGAGCTGAGGCCTACGCCGGGCTGGCCGCGCCCGATGTTATCCTGATTACGGACATCCACGGCGACCATATGGACCCCAAAACACTGGCGGGGCTTCCCGTAGGCAAGGCGTTGATGATAGCGCCCAAGGCAGTAGCCGAGAAGCTGCCCGCCGAATACAAAGCCCAGATCCGCGTCCTGAGCAATGGCCAGCGGCTCGACACGCTGGGCATGAGCGTGTCGGCGGTTCCGATGTATAACCTGCCCGAAGTGGCCGACGCCATGCACACCAAAGGGCGCGGCAACGGCTACGTGCTGGGCCTGGGCGGCAAAAACGTATACCTGTCCGGCGACACCGAAGACATTCCGGAAATGCGCGCCCTCAAAGGCATCGACGTGGCGTTTGTATGCATGAACCTGCCCTACACCATGGACGTGAACCAGGCCGCGCAGGGGGTGCTGGCCTTCAAGCCGGGCATCGTATACCCGTACCACTACCGCGGCCAAAACGGCCTGAGCGATGTGGCAGCATTCAAGAAAACCGTGAATACCGCCAACAAGAAAATCGACGTGCGGCTGCGCAACTGGTATCCGGCGGCCAAGTAAGGCCGCTCGCCAACGCGGAGCGTCTCCAGTTCCTCGGCAGAATCTGCTGCTGGCTTAGAACAAGAATAGACTGCCAACTGCTGCCACCGGGAGTAGTTGGCAGTCTATTTTACCTCTACCAATTCCGGGCTTTCAAACATCCTGACCGGCGAAATCACCTTTTCATCCAGCGGAAGGCGTTTGCCGTACCGCTCGCGCAGCTTGGCCTGCACGGCAGGGTGGGAGAGGTCAAACTCACGCAGCCGCTGCAGCCGGCCAATCTGCCGGCCGGTTGCCTCGTAATAGACTTTCCACAGCAGTTCCGAGCAGTAAATCCGTTCGTCGGACCAGCCGAAGTACAGGTCGTAGGGTTTGCCCCAGTAGCGCCGGCCAACATCCCGGAGGCGGCGCACAACGGTCGGCGTGAGCACCTGGTCGGCGTCGCGCAGGCGCTTGACTACGAAGTGCTGGTTTTTGCCGCGCGCAACCCACTGCTCCATCGGCGTGATGCTCACCGGCTGCACGGCTTCCAGCACCTGCCACTCGCCGCCCTGCCGCAGCAGCATGCCGCAGTGGCTGTAGGGGGAGTGTGTAGCCAGCTGGATGGCCTGGCTCTGGGCCGACTGCGAGGTCTGAAAAATAAGGTCCCCTTCGCGCAGCTTCCGCGACAAACCCAGCGTGGTAAGCTCGGCCTGCGCCAACCGGGCCGGGCGTTGCAGCACGCGCTGCAGGTGCGGATACATGCCGTAGGCCGCGAGCAGCACTGCTACGAGTAAAAGGAGAAGCTTACGGTTCACTACAGGACATGAAAAGGCCCGTTATGCGCAGCTCAACGGGCCCGACAAAAAATCTTAGGTCAGCATGCCGCCATCTACCTGCAGCACCTGGCCGGTGATGTAGCTGCTGTCGTCGGAGGCGAGGAAGGCGGTGGCTTTGGCCACGTCTTCGGGAGTGCCGCCGCGCTTCAGCGGAATGGCTTTGCGCCATTCGTCTACCTGCTTGGGGTCGAGGGCGTCGGTCATTTCGGTTTCGATGAAGCCGGGTGCAATGGCGTTGCAGCGGATGTTGCGCGAGCCCAACTCCAGCGCCACCGACTTCGTGAAGCCGATAATGCCCGACTTAGACGCCGCGTAGTTGCTCTGGCCTGCGTTGCCCTTCACGCCCACCACCGAGCTCATGTTGATGATGCTGCCGGCTTTGGCGCGCATCATGGGTTTGGTAGCGGCTTTGGTGAGATTGAACACCGACTTCAGGTTCACGGCCAGCACCTGGTCCCACTGCTGCTCGCTCATGCGCATCAGCAGGCCGTCCTGCGTGATACCGGCGTTGTTCACCAGAATATCCAGCTTGCCAAACTCGGCCACCACGTCTTCCACCAGTTTCTCGGCTTCGGCATACACCGAGGCGTCGGAGCGGAAGCCTTTGATTTTGGTACCGTGCGCGGCCAGTTCTTGTTCGAGCTGCTGGCCTTTTTCTACGCTGGAGAGGTACGTGAAAGCCACCTGAGCACCCTGTTGGGCAAAATATACCGCTATAGCGCGGCCGATTCCTTTGGAAGCGCCCGTAATGAGGGCCACTTTTCCGTCGAGCAGTTTAGTCATGCGGCGAAGATAGGTTTTTGGATTTGGGTTGGTGTGTTTCGGGGCGAGTAGACGAGCTGAACACGCCGGAGTGCAGGCAAGTTGCCATCTTCGTGGCCGGATTTCAGCTTTCGCAGGCAAGAAGCCGAAAATCAGCTCCTAAAAATCACTCCGTGCTCGAAACCGACATCTGCATTCTGGGGGCCGGCCCCGGCGGTGCCACCGCTGCGCTGCACCTCGCCAACGCCGGCCAGCCCTGCCTGCTCCTGGACCGCGCCACGTTCCCGCGCGACAAAGTGTGCGGCGACGCCCTCAGCGGCAAAGTCTTGGTGGAGCTGAAGCGGATTGATGCCGCGCTGCCGGCCCGCCTCCAGGCGCTGCCCACGCAGGTCCCCAGCTGGGGCATCGACTTCTACGCGCCCAACGGCCGCAAGCTGGCCGTGCCGTTTCGCTACAACTACAACCCCGCCACCGACCCGGCTGCCGGCCACATCAGCAAACGGATTGACTTCGATAATTTTCTGGTTGAGCAAGTGCGCCAGCGGCCGGAAATCGACTTTCGGGAAGGAGTGGACGTGGCTGCCACGGAGCCCCAGCCCGACGGCCGCTGGCTGCTGAAAACCGCCGACGGCACACCCGTGGCAGTGGTGCGGCTGCTGCTGGTCGCCAACGGGGCACAGTCGGGGTTTGCGCGCCAGATTGCGGGGCACGCGCTGGAGCCGGCCCACCACTGCGCCGGCCTGCGCGCCTACTACCGCGGCGTGCGCGGCCTGCACCCCGACAACTTCATCGAGCTGCACTTCATCAAGGATTTTCTGCCGGGCTACCTGTGGGTGTTTCCGCTGCCCAACGGCGAGGCCAACGTGGGCGTGGGGATGCTCACGGAGGCCGTGTCGAAGAAGAAAGTGAACCTGCGGAAGCGGCTCGCCGAAATTCTGGCCACGCACCCGGCGCTGAAAGAGCGGTTTGCTGACGCTGAGCGGCTGGGGCCGGTGCGGGGCTTCGGGCTGCCGCTGGGCTCCAGACGGCGCGCCTTGTCGGGCCGGAACTACCTGCTGCTCGGGGATGCCGCCTCGCTCATCGACCCGTTTACCGGCGAAGGCATCAGCCACGCTATGGTGTCGGGGCGGCATGCCGCCGACTGGGCCAGCCGGGCGCTGGCCGCCCAGGATTTCACGCCGGCGTTCCTGCGCGGCTACGATGCCGCCGTGTATAACCGGCTGGGGCAGGAGCTGCGCCTGAGCCGGGCTATGCAGAAGCTGCTCGACTATCCGTGGCTGTTCAACTTTGTGGCCAACCGCGCTGCCCGCAACCCCACGCTGGCCGAAACCCTGTCCATGATGTTCCTGGACCTGGACATGCGCGCCCGCGTCCGCCAGCCCAGCTTCTACCTGAAGCTGCTGTTTGGGGGAAAGTGATGAGGTGAAGAAGTGACAGGTGACACGTAAAAGGTGACAGGTGATGGGGGTAAAAAGAACGTCATTCCGAGCGAAGCCGAGGAATCTTGCGTGCTGAGGTGGTGATAGTACTTACCAGCCTAGCAGGATTCCTCGACAAGCTCGGAATGACGTTCTTTTTACCTGTCACCTGTCACCTGTCACCTGTCACCTGTCACCTGTCACCTGTCACCTGTCACCTGTCACCCAGAACCTATTTCCCAGCGTAGCGGCGCAGGCTTTTGGCGGCGGCAGGGTTAAGCTGGGTGGCCTTTTCGAGGTCGGCTTTGGCCTCGTTGGGCTTGTTGATGGATGAGTAGCTGATGCCGCGGTATTCGTACGCGTCGGCGTAGGTCGGGTCCAGCTCAATGGCTTTGGTGAAGTCCGGAATGGCGCTCTTGAACTGGAACATCTGCATGCGGGCCGCGCCCCGTCCGAAGAAGGCTTCCTTGTCGGCGGGATTGTAGCGGGTGGCTTTGCTGAAGTCGGAAACGGCGGCCGTGTACTGCTTCAGCTTGAGGCGGTTCAGGCCGCGGTTGTAGTATACCTCGGCGTTTTTGGGCTGCAGGCGGGCCGCGAAGTTGTAGTCGGCAATGGCGTCGTTGTAGTCTTTGAGGTGGCTTTTGGCCTTGGCGCGGGTCAGCACGGCATCAAAGTCGCGCGGCTTGCTGGCCAGCGTGGCATCGGCTACCTTAATGGCCTTGCGGTAGTCGGCACTGGTTTTGGGAGCCGCCGCTTCCACCGAAGAAGGTGCATCCGGCAGCGGAATAGCAGGCGCCGCCGAAGCCGAGAGCGTGGCATCAGTGCTGTCGGCTACGCGTGGGGCGGCCACTTCCTGGCGCATAGCACGCTGCGCGGTGGCGGTAGGCTTATCGGTTTCAACGGTGGTAGCACACTGCGAGAAGAAAAGCAGGCTACCGGCAATAGAAAGGAGCGAAACGTAACGATGAGTCATGGCGGGGGAACAAAAAAAGGAAGCTACAGGCCGAAAAAAGCCAGTTGGGCCTTCTACGGCAGCGCTACCCGAACGGATATGCCCTGGCCCCGGGTTTCGGCAGTGGAGCGGCCGGCGGCCGGGCAAAAGCCGGCGGTTGGTGAGTTGCGCCGCCTGCCTATCTTTGCCGGGCTCCATCTGTGGGGCCTCGTGCCCGGCGCGGGTTTCCCTATCTCACCCTCAAGTACAACAACATGGCATTGCAATACGACCTGGTCGTTGTCGGCAGCGGCCCCGGCGGCTACGTGGCCGCTATCCGGGCTTCGCAGCTTGGTCTGAAAGTCGGCGTCATCGAGCGGGAGTCGCTCGGCGGCATCTGCCTCAACTGGGGCTGTATCCCTACCAAAGCCCTGCTCAAAAGCGCCCAGGTATTTGAATATCTGAACCATGCCGCCGACTACGGCCTCAAAGCCGACGGCGTAGGCTACGATTTCGATGCCGTGATTAAGCGCAGCCGCGGCGTGGCCGAAGGCATGAGCAAAGGCATCAACTTCCTGTTCAAAAAGAACAAGATTGACGCCATCATGGGCACCGGCAAGCTGCTGGCTCCCGGCAAAGTAGAAGTAACCAAGGAAGACGGCACCAAGGAAACCGTCGAAGCCAAGCACATCATTCTGGCCACCGGCGCCCGCTCGCGCGAGCTGCCTACCATGCCCGTTGATGGCAAGAAAATCATCGGCTACCGCCAGGCCATGGTGCTGCCCGAGCTGCCCAAGCGCCTCGTGGTGGTGGGTTCCGGCGCCATCGGTGTCGAGTTTGCCTACTTCTACCGCACCATGGGCTCCGAAGTAACGGTGGTGGAATATCTGCCCCGCATTGTGCCCGTGGAAGACGAGGAAGTGAGCCGCCAGATGGAGAAATCCTTCAAGAAAATCGGTGTGAATGTGCTGACCAGCGCCGAGGTAACGAAGGTGGACACCAGCGGCGCCGGCTGCAACGTAACCATCAAAACCGCTAAAGGCGACCAGCAGATTGCCTGCGACGTGGTGCTGAGCGCCGTGGGCGTGCAAACCAACCTCGAAAACATCGGCCTCGAAGAGCTGGGCATCAAGGTGGAGAAAGGCCGCGTCATCGTCGACGACTTCTACCAGACCAACGTGCCCGGCATCTACGCCATCGGCGACATCGTGCCCGGCCCCGCGCTGGCTCACGTGGCTTCGGCCGAAGGTATTATCTGCGTCGAGAAGATTGCCGGCCACCATCCCGAGCCGCTCAACTACCAGAACATTCCCGGCTGCACCTACGCCTCGCCGGAAATTGCCTCGGTAGGCCTCACCGAAGCCGAAGCCAGAAAACAGGGCTACGACGTGCTGGTGGGCAAATTCCCGTTCTCTGCTTCCGGCAAAGCCTCGGCTGCCGGCGTGAAAGACGGCTTCGTGAAAGTCATCTTCGACAAGAAGTACGGCGAGTGGCTCGGTGCCCACATGATTGGTGCCAACGTAACCGAGATGATTGCCGAAGTGGTAGTAGCGCGCAAGCTCGAAACCACCGGCTACGAAATCATCAAAGCCGTACACCCGCACCCCACTATGAGTGAGGCTATTATGGAAGCCGCCGCTGCTGCCTACGGCGAGGTGATTCACCTGTAAGAGTGTAGCACGACCTCCGGTTGTGCCGAAATGTAAAAGGCGTCCTGTATTATTGCAGGACGCCTTTCTGTTTTAATTCTTGCGGACTTATGCTCAAAAATCTATCGTTGTATCTGTTGCTGGTAATGCTGTGTGGCTGCGTTCCGGAAGTAGAAAAAAAAGGTATTGATGCCGTCGCCAAATATTATGGCGGACAAGTAAATTATAAAATCGGAATGGGCGCCTCAACCAACGCAGAAGAATTGCAAGGGCGTTACGTGGAATTAGAATTGGTTAATGATAAGCTTGGAACGCAATTCAGTAAGCTTAGCATCCCGGCGTCTAATTGTGCTTACTTATTCTACACAAACTTGACTGAAGCAGAAAAACAGAATTATTCTTATGTAAAAATAGCAATTAAAGGAAAAAACAACCTGTATACGCAGGCATATACCCTTAAGCAATTAGCAATAGTAGAGCTGGCTAAAGATAAGTTTGATGAAGTAGGGAGCTTGATTGCTTACAAACGTTATGATGAATTGCTGGCACGAGTAAACGATGCTGATATTGCACCTTCTGCTTTGGATAATCTGAAAACTGCTTTTATCAATGCCGACGAAAAGTATGGCCAGACCAAAGCATTTCAATTGCAGGGTTTTGAGTTTTTTGAACACAAAGCCCGCGGCGAGATGCAACAGATGCTATCCATGTTCGGCACACTGCAAAAGGAGCGGATTAGTGGTGGCATCAGCCTAAGCGTAGACCCCGCAGTATCCATCACGAAGCGGTACATCGTCGGTATTCATCTCAATTAAAATTGGGTTGAAAGCTGCCCGAAGCCTATCTGCCTATCTCTGCTTCCCGGCCCACTACTACCGCCCCCGGCAGCGGCCCAAGCCTCGCCCGGTCCGACCAAAACCACCCCCGGCCCACCCGAAACGCCTGCCGGCCCGACCAAAGCGTCGCCCGGCTTGCCCGAAGCCTCTCCCGGCCTCTCCGAAGCTCTTCCCGGAGCAACCGAAGACGTTCCCGGAGATACTTTTGGGTCTTCGGGCACCCCGGAAGGGGTTTCGGGGAAGCCGGACAGCCTGTAGCAACCGGTCGGCGCTTCGGGCAGCGTTCCGGGCCGCATAGTGGGGGAGGCCGGCGCTACAGCAGCCGGCTGCCCTGCCGCAGCCGCTCTACTTTCGCCCGTATTTCGTCCAGGCCCAGGTTGTGCACGCTGCCCAGGTGCGTGGTCTGAAACTCCTTGTGCGGCACGTACGAGCCTTCTTCCACGGCCAAGCCTACCTGTTTGTAGGCGGTGCGGAAGGGCGTGCCGCTCTGGATGAGCTGGTTGATGTTTTCGACCGTAAACACGGCGTCGTATTTCTCCTGATTCAGCAGGTTGGGCTTGATGCGGAGCTGGGGCAGGGCGAACAGCACGATATCGAGGATGTCGAGCATCTGGGTCATGGGCTCGAAGAGCAGCTCCTTCAGAATCTGAAAGTCGCGGTGGTAGCCGCTGGGCAGGTTGCTGGTGGCTAGCATGAGCGTATTAGGCAGGGCTTGGAAGGTATTGCAGCGCGCCCGGATCAGCTCAAATACATCGGGGTTTTTCTTGTGGGGCATGATGCTGGAGCCGGTGGTAAACTCCTTGGGCAACTCCACGAAGGCCATGTCCTGCGAGTTGTACATCACCAGGTCGTAGGCCATTTTGGCGAGGGTAGCAGCCATGCCGGCCAGAGCAAACGCCACAGTCTTCTCAGTTTTGCCGCGCAGCATTTGGGCGCCCACGCTGCTCACGGCGAGGTTGCCGAAGCCCATTTCCCGGGTGGTCTGGAGCCGGTCGATGGGGAAGCTGCTGCCGAACCCGGCCCCGGAGCCCAGTGGGTTCTGGTCGGCCACGGTGTGGGCGGCTTCGAACAGGGCCAAGTCCAGCAGCAGGTGCTCAGCGTAGGCCGAAAACCACAGCCCGAAAGAGCTGGGCATGGCCGCCTGGAAGTGGGTGTAGCCGGGCATCAGGTCCTCTTTGTGCGTTTCGGCTTTCTGCAGCAGCACCTGCACCAGCTCCAGTGTTTTGGCGGCGGCCCGCTCGGTGTAGTCCTTCAGGAACAGCTGGATAGCCGTCAGCACCTGGTCGTTGCGGGAGCGGGCCGTGTGAATTTTCTTGCCCGCGTCGCCGAACTTCTCGGTCAGGTAGTACTCAATTTTGGAGTGCACATCCTCGAACTCCTCCTCGATGGTGAAGGTGCCGTTTTCGAGTTGCGCGGCCAGCTCCGTGAGGCCCTGCTGGAGCTGCTGGTTTTCGTCCCCGGAAAGCAGCCTGGCTTTCGCCAGCATGTTGGCCTGGGCCTTGGAAGCCTGCACGTCGAACTGCGCGAGGTACATATCCAGCTCCCGGTCGCGGCCCACGGTGAACTGTTCAATCTTCTTATCGACGGCAATGCCTTTATCCCAGATTTTCATGCTGCGTGGTTGGTTGTCACGACCAGTGCAGTCGTGGTAAATAGTAGACAGACAGTCATGTCGAGCTTGTCGAGACATCTCGCGTACTGACGTATGATTACTGTTGCAACGTCAGCACGCGAGATGCTTCGACAAGCTCAGCATGACGTGCTTTTTGGCTTTCGTTAAACGATACGCGAAGCATCGGCTTCGGGCGGCCTCACAGCACCAGCCCGTCCAGCAAAGCTACGTAGCCCTGCACACCCGCACGGATTTCGCTGAGTAGAATGTACTCGTCGGGGGTGTGGGAGCGGGCCGAGTCGCCGGGGCCGACTTTCACCGTGGTAAACGGCATCATCGACTGATCCGACAGCGTCACGGAGCCGAACGTGCGGTGGCCCAGGGCTATACCGCGTTGCACCAGCGGGTGGCCTGGCTCGATGTGGGAAGAGTTGAGGTGGGTGGAGCGGGGCGTAACGTCGGACGTGACGTGCTGGCGCACCAGCTCCACTACCTCCTGGTTGGAGTACAACTCGTTGGTGCGCACATCCACCACAAACGTGCAGCGGTCCGGCACCACGTTGTGTTGGGAGCCGGCCTGAATCTGCGTCACGGTCATTTTCACCGGGCCCAGCAGCTCCGACACCTCTGGGAAGCGGAACTCCTCGAACCACCGAATATCGGCTACGGCTTTGTAGAGGGCGTTTTCGCCTTCCTCCCGGGCAGCGTGCCCTGTCCGGCCATGAGCCACGCAGTCGAGCACCACGAGGCCTTTTTCGGCCACGGCGAGGGCCATTTGGGTGGGCTCTCCTACAATTCCCAGGTCGATGTGGCCTAGCAGGGGCAACACGCTCCGGATACCATTTGCCCCCGACACTTCTTCCTCCGCCGTAATGGCGCAGATCAGGTTGTAGGCCAAGTCGGTGCGCTCGTGAAAGTACAGGAACGTAGCGAGCAAACTCACCGCCGAGGCGCCCGCATCATTGCTGCCCAGGCCGATCAGCTTGTCGCCTTCCACTACAGCGCCCAACGGGTCATAGGTCCAGGTGTTGCCGGCCTTCACGGTGTCGTGATGGGAGTTGAGCAGGATGGTGGGCTTGGCGGCATCAAAGTGCTTCGACACGGCCCAGACATTGTTTTTATCCCGCCGCGGGTGGGCGCCGTGGAAGGTCAGGAAGCGGAAAATCAGCTCGGCTGTCTGGTCTTCTTCCCGCGAAAGGGAAGGCGTCTGAATCAACTCCTGCAGCAGCTCAATGGCGTCCTCGGTCAGCCGCTCGATTAGCTCCGGCATAGCACAGTTTTCACGGATTCGTTGATTTTCAGGGCGTTTTCAATCACTACGCGTTCCACCCCGGCCTCTAGCGCGGCAAAAGCATTATCCAACTTCGGCACCATGCCGGCGGCAATAACGCCCTCGGCCTTCAGCTGCTGATACTGGGCCGGCACAATCTGCGGAATCACCGAGTGCTCATCGTTGGTGTCCGAAAGCACCCCATCTTTCTCGAAGCAGAAGTGCAGCTCCACCTTATACTGCACGGCCAGAGCGCACGCTAAAGTGCTGGCAATGGTATCGGCGTTGGTATTGAGCAGCTGGCCTAGGCCGTCGTGGGTGATGGCGCAGAACACGGGCGTGATGCCGGCCTGCAGCAACTGGCCTAGCAGCTCCGTATTGACGCTACCGTCGGGCAAGTCGCCCACAAAACCGTAGTCGATGTCCTTTACCGGGCGTTTCACGGCCCGAATAGCATTGCCATCGGCCCCCGACAGGCCTAGCGCATCCACGCCGGCCGCCTGTAGCAAGGCCACCACCTGCTTGTTGGTTTTGCCGGCGTAGAACATCGTCACGATGTCGAGGGTAGGGGCGTTGGTGATGCGGCGGCCCTGCACCATCTGGGGCTCGATGCCGAGGTTCTGGAGCATCTGGCTGGCGCCTTTGCCGCCGCCGTGCACCAGGATTTTTCGGCCGGGGATGCGGGCCAGCTCCGTCAGGAAGTGGCCTAGCTGGGCTTCATCATCAATGATGCCGCCGCCGATTTTAAAAATTTTCAGGCCTTCGCGCATGGAATAGGATTCGGGAAAAATGGGCGTAACGGGCCGCCAAGTGCCAAATGAAGCCGCTGCCGGTGCCGCGGCCCGGCGCAAACACGCCGGAGCCGGGAACATTTTTTGCGGCCGGGCCGGCAAAGTTTCCAAAAAAAAACATCTAGTTTTGCAACGATTTAGCGGTCCTATTCATTTTAAACCGCAGAAACACCCCACGCCGCCCCGCGGCCGTTGTCAATGCCTCTTCTCTCTTCTATTGCGCTTCTGCGACGACCAAACCTGGTTGTGCGAACAATGCCAGCTTAAGAGCTGGCATGCAATACGTCGTCGGGGTTTTTAGGATAAAACCTGGCGAGAGGGCCACCCAGTAAGCGCCCTACGGAAGAAAGTTTCTCAGAGTAACGACTTGACACGAGTGTAGGCCCTAGTGCACCCTTGCCCGACTGAACCCTAAGTACCCCGCAACCGGGGCAATTCAGCGGACGCTTGCTTTTTCGAGCTTTTTCAGGCTGTCAGCTACCCCGCTGATGGTAGCGAAGCCGCAACCCTGGACCTCGTTTCCAAGCTCCTCCCTTACCGTCTTTTCGAGTCTGTTGCCGTACACAAAAGGCAACTAACTGAGCTTCGACCATGATTTTACGAGTCGCCGATGCTGCTGATGCGCAGTACGTGGACACCCTTTGCCAGTGGTATGCCGAATCTGCCAAAGCGCGGGGCGTCGGCATTGCCAAACGCGACCCTAACTATCTGCTAAAGAAGATGGTGAAAGGCGACGCCATTATTGCCTTTATCGACGAGCAACTGGCCGGCTTCTGCTACATCGAGACCTTCGAGGACAACAAGTTCGTGGTCAACTCGGGGCTGATTGTAAACACGGAGTTGCGCAAAGAAGGCTTGGGTCGCGCTATCAAGCACCGCGTGTTTGAGCTTTCCCGCACGAAATACCCAGCGGCTAAGATTTTCGGTATCACGACTTCAGCGGCCGTGATGAAGATCAACAACGAGCTGGGTTACCGCCCCGTCACTTTCCCCGAGCTGACCCAGTCGGACGATTTCTGGAAAGGCTGCTCGAGCTGCAAAAACTACGGCATCCTGATGGAAAACGAGCGCAAAATGTGCCTGTGCACCGGCATGGTCTACGACAAGCTCGACGACCAGTTCAGCCAGCAAACCATCGAAATCCTGAGTCAGGAACGATAGAGAGCCTAGAAGTGAGCCGTTAGAGCTTAGAGCAGTTCTAATGGGTTTTCCTTGCTCTCACTTCCCTCTTCCGAGTCCTGCTTTCTACGCGCTAACATCTGAGTTCTAAGTTCTCCTAAATGAAAAAGGTAGTTTTAGCTTACAGCGGCGGCTTGGATACGTCCTACTGCGTTGTGTATCTGACGAAAGAGCTGGGCCTGGAAGTCCACACGGTCATCGTTAACTCAGGCGGTTTTTCGAAGGAAGAATTGGCTGAAATCGAAAAACGCGCCTATGAAATGGGCTCCAAGCGCCACGAAGTAATTGACGTAACCGAGCGGTTTTACCAGGACTGCCTGCGCTACCTGCTGGCCGGAAACATCCTAAAAAACGACACCTACCCGCTGAGCGTAAGTGCCGAGCGCATGTTCCAGAGCCTGGCCCTGGCTGAATACGCCCGCGAAAACAAGGCCGACTACATTGCCCACGGCAGCACCGGCGCCGGCAACGACCAGGTGCGCTTTGATGTGGCCTTCTCGGTGATTTCGCCTAATACGGAAATCATCACGCCCATCCGCGACCTGGGCCTGTCGCGCCAGCAGGAAATCGAATATCTACAGGCCAACGGGGTGGAGATGAGCTGGGAAAAAGCCAAATACTCCATTAACAAAGGTATCTGGGGCACCAGCGTGGGCGGGGTAGAAACCCTGACTTCGCGCCAGGGCCTGCCCGAAGCGGCCTGGCCGACGCAGCTTACCAAAACCGAGCCGCAGGAAATCAGCATTACGTTTGAGGAAGGCGAGCCGGTAGCCCTGAACGGCGAAACCATGAATCCGGTGGACCTGATTGTGGCCCTCAACGAGCTGGCCGGTCAGTATGCTATCGGCCGCGATACCCATGTGGGCGACACGATTCTGGGCATTAAAGGCCGCGTGGGCTTTGAGGCGCCCGCGCCGCTCATTCTCATCAAAGGCCACCACCTGCTGGAAAAGCACGTGTCGAGCCGCTGGCAGCTGTTGCACAAAGACTACATTGCCAACTGGTACGGCACGCTGCTGCACGAGGCCCAGTACCTCGACCCGGTGATGCGCGACATGGAGGCGTTCCTGGAGTCGTCGCAGGCGCGGGTGTCGGGCACGGTGTACGTGACGCTGAAGCCTTACCAGTTTGAGCTGTTGGGCATTGAGTCAGACTTTGACATGATGCAGTCGAAGGTGGCCACCTACGGCGAGGAAAACAACGCCTGGGATTCGCGGGACGCGAAAGGCTTCATCAAGATATTCAGCAACCAGCTGCGGATTCATAGCTCCTTCAACGATGAAAATTAAGGTCGGCATCGTCGGCGGGGCCGGCTACACGGCGGGGGAGCTACTTCGCATTCTGCTGCACCACGAGTACGCGGAGCTAGGTGCCATCGTCAGTTCCTCCAACGCCGGAAACCCTATCTACCAGGTGCATGATGACTTGGTGGGCGAGACGGAC
This sequence comes from Hymenobacter psychrotolerans DSM 18569, assembly GCF_900142395.1. Classification (GTDB taxonomy): domain Bacteria; phylum Bacteroidota; class Bacteroidia; order Cytophagales; family Hymenobacteraceae; genus Hymenobacter; species Hymenobacter psychrotolerans. The sequence continues at coordinate 108,241 of NZ_FRAS01000015.1, forward strand.
CTGGTGTTTGCCTCGGAGCTGGCCGGTGATGAAGACGTGGTGTTCCTATGCCTGGGCCATGGCAACTCTAAAGATTGGCTAACCCAGCACGAGCTACCAGAAACCACCCACATCATCGACCTCAGCAACGACTTCCGCCTGGAAGCTGACGCGGAGTTTGAAGGCCGGGAGTTTGTGTACGGGTTGCCGGAGTTGAACCGGAGCCGCATTCAGCAGGCCCAGAGTATTGCCAACCCCGGCTGCTTCGCTACGGCCATCCAGCTGGCGTTGCTACCCCTGGCGCAAGCGGGTAAGCTCACGGACGATGTGCACGTATCGGCCATAACGGGCAGTACGGGCGCGGGGCAGAGCTTGTCGGAGACGGTGCACTTCTCGTGGCGCACCAACAACGTGTCCATCTACAAGCCCTTCACGCACCAACACCTCGGCGAAATCGGGGAGAGCCTGGCGCAGCTGCAGCCGCAGCTGGATAGCGCCATGCACTTCATCCCGTACCGTGGCAACTTCACGCGGGGCATCTTCGCCAGCGTCTACACGCCGTCGGACCTGACCCAGGAAGAGGCGCGGGAGCTGTACCAGCAATTCTACGCCGATGCGCCGTTCACCACGGTATCGGATAAGGAAATCCACCTGAAGCAGGTAGTGAATACCAACAAGTGCCTGCTGCACGTGCAGAAATTCGGCAAGCAGCTGCTTATCACCTCGGTTATCGACAACCTGGTGAAAGGCGCTTCCGGCCAAGCCGTGCAGAACATGAACCTGCTATTTGGCCTACCGGAAACGACTGGCCTAGGATTGAAAGCGGGGCTGTTTTAGCGGCACAGGTGTCCCAGGGTTGAAACCCTGGGCTACGCAGGGCCCAGCCAGTCTCTTTACATTTTCGCTGACTAGCCCAGGGTTTCAACCCTGGGAATACCGCAAAACCATGGAGCTTTTCAACGTGTATCCGCTCGTCAACATCACGCCGGTAAAGGCGATGGGGGCGAAACTCTGGGACGATAAGGGCCAGGAATACCTGGATTTCTACGGCGGCCACGCCGTTATTTCCATCGGCCACAGCCACCCGCACTACGTGCAGCGCCTCACGGAGCAACTGCAGAACATCGGCTTCTACTCCAACTCGGTGCAGATTCCGATTCAGGCGCAGCTAGCCCACAAGCTAGGCCAGGTGTCGGGCTACGAGGACTACTCGCTGTTCCTGTGCAACTCCGGCGCTGAGGCCAACGAGAATGCCCTGAAGCTGGCCTCCTTCCACACCGGCAAAAAGCGCGTGGTGGCCTTCAAAGGCGCTTTCCACGGCCGCACCTCCGGGGCAGTAGCCGCTACTGATAACCCTAAAATCGTAGCGCCCTTCAACGCCGACCATGCCATTTCCTTCGTGGAGTATGACCTAGCCGCGGTAGAGCAGGTGCTGCAAGGCGGCGACGTGTGCGCGGCCATCATCGAGCCCATTCAGGGGGTAGGCGGCATCATCATGCCTTCTGATGAGTTCCTGACTGGCCTAGCCGCGCTGTGCAAACGGTACGGTGCCCTGCTGATTGCCGACGAAGTGCAGAGCGGCTACGGCCGCAGCGGCAAATTCTTCGCGCACCAGCACGCCGGCATCCGCCCCGATGTTATTTCGGTGGCCAAAGGCATGGGCAACGGCTTCCCCATCGGCGGCATCCTGATTGCGCCGGAGCTGAAGGCATCTTATGGCTTGCTGGGCACCACGTTCGGCGGCAACCACTTGGCTTGCGCAGCCGCCCTGGCGGTGCTGGAGGTGATTGAGCAGGAAAACCTGGTGCAGCACGCCGCCGAGCTAGGCCACTACCTCCGCACGGAGCTGGAAGCCCACGCCGGGGCCGAGGAAATCCGCGGCCGCGGTCTGATGGTGGGCATCAAGTACGACTTCCCCATTAAGGACGTACGCGACAAGCTGCTCTCAGACTATCACATCTTCGTGGGCAACGCTTCTGACCCGACAGTGCTCCGCCTGCTCCCGCCACTCAACATCACTAAAGCCGAAGTTGATCGTTTCCTGCAGGCGCTGTATGCACTGACGGAGAAGTCAACACCTGTCATCCAGCAGGCTTCGGCGCTGGACCAGGACGGTGTAGAGACGCACTATTTCGCGTCTCGTCGTTGAACGACTTGTGTCAGAACAACGCAGCTTTAACAACGTCAGCAACGATTGAGGCGCAACATGTTGTGTCTCTGCAATAGAACAACCAGATGTCCCAAACAGTAAAACTAGTGCTGGAAGACGGCACCGAAATCGAGGGTACTTCTTTCGGTGCCTTTACCTCGGCCGCGGGCGAGGTGGTGTTCAGCACGGCCATGACCGGCTACCCCGAAAACCTTACCGACCCGTCCTTCGCCGGCCAGATTCTGGTACTGACCTACCCGATGGTGGGCAACTATGGCGTGCCGGGTGAGGAGCTGTACGAGTCGATTTCCAAGATTTTCGAGTCGGACAAGATTCACATTGCCGGGCTGGTGGTGAACTACTACTCCGAGGAGCACAGCCACTGGAACGCCGCCAAGAGCCTGGGCGACTGGCTGGCGGAGTACAACATCCCCGGCATCTTCGGCGTGGATACGCGTATGCTCACCAAGAAGCTGCGCGAGAAGGGGGCCATGCTCGGCAAAATTGTGGCCGAGCAGGACGTACCCCTGCACGACCCCAACCTGGAAAACCTGGTGGCCCAGGTGAGCCCCCAAGGCGTGCAGCACTACGGCTCGGGCCAGCACAAAATCGTGCTGGTAGACTGCGGCACCAAAACCAACATCATCCGCTGCTTCCTGGAGCGCGACGTGGAGTTGATTCGGGTGCCCTGGAACTACGACTTCACCACGCTCGACTACGACGGCCTGTTCCTGAGCAACGGCCCCGGCGACCCGAAAATGTGCGACGCCACCATCCGGCACCTGCAAAAAGCCCTGCAGCAGGACAAACCCATTTTCGGCATCTGCCTGGGTTCCCAGCTGATGGGCCTGGCGGCGGGCGGCGACACCTTCAAGCTTAAGTACGGCCACCGCAGCCACAACCAGCCCGTGAAGCTCACCGGCACCCAGCGCTGCTACATCACCAGCCAGAACCACGGCTTCGCGGTAGACACCGAAACGCTGCCCGCCGAGTGGACCATGCTGTTCGAGAATCTCAACGACGGCACCTGCGAAGGCATCAAGCACAAAACCAAGCCGTTCTTCTCCACCCAGTTTCACCCTGAAGCCGCCGGCGGCCCTCAGGACACGGAGTTTCTGTTTGACCAGTTTCTGGACGAGGTAGAGAAGTACAAAGCTGGCAAGTAGCAGGTAGCAGAACGACCGAAAAAGAACGTCATGCTGAGCTTGTCGAAGCATCTCTACAGCTTCGTTGGAAATCGTTGAATGTAATCCGTTCTCGACTTTGAACAATGAGAATCCTGCTATGCACCAGTTTGCTGCTCGTTATTTGGTCGTCTACTTCATCTTACGCGCAACTTCGGCCTTGGCCTTTTTGGTCTACCAAACGAATTTCTATTGATTCAAACGTAGTGGCAGTTCAACGCGAATGGAAGTGTTTGGAATTAGGAATCAATAATCGTATGAATCCTCTTTCGCTCAACTTACACTGGAAACGAAAGTTTACAAGGTTCAAGGTGTATGATTTAGATAAAAAACGTATTTCGCCGCACAAGTATAGCTGTATAATTGTCACTCCTACCAGGCTTTTAATTGGAAAAAGGAACTTCGTTTTTTATGCAAATGACCATGAATACATTAGTAATCAGCTGCAAGGTAAGATAATGGATTCTCAGCTTTACATTCCACCAGGGTCCCGCTTGTATTATGCAATAGGAAAAGAATATGTGCAGCAGTAGGCATGCTTCGATTTCGCTCAGCATGACGTTCTGCCCCCCCCCAGCATGTACGTCTACATCCTGACCAACCCCACCCAAACCGTGCTCTACATCGGCGTAACGAACGACCTTCAGCGCCGCCTGTACGAGCACAGCAGCAGGCGGGGCGACGCCAGAAAATTTACCGGGCGGTATCAGGCTGACTTGCTGGTGTACTTTGAAATCTGCCCCCATGCCGTTCAAGCCATAGCGCGGGAAAAGCAGCTGAAAGGCTGGACGCGGGCCAAGAAAGACGCACTCATTGCTGCGTTCAATCCAAGCTGGCAAGCCATTGACTTAGAAACGTGGGCCGGCTGACCCCAACGAAGCGGTAGAGATGCTTCGACAAGCTCAGCATGACGTTCTTTTTGCATACTAACCCCAAAATGAACAAACCCAACAAAGTCCTCATCCTCGGTTCCGGCGCCCTCAAAATCGGGGAGGCCGGTGAGTTCGATTACTCCGGTTCGCAGGCCCTCAAGGCGCTGAAAGAGGAAGGCATCCGCACCATCCTCATCAACCCCAACATTGCCACCGTGCAGACGTCGGACGACATTGCCGACGACGTGTACTTCCTGCCCGTGACGCCCTACTTCGTGGAGGAAGTCATCAAGAAGGAGCAGCCCGACGGCATCCTGGTGGCCTTCGGCGGCCAGACGGCCCTGAACTGCGCCGTGGCCCTGTACCGCGCCGGCGTGTTCGAGAAGTATAACGTGAAGGTGCTCGGCACGCCCGTGCAGAGCATCATCGACACCGAGGACCGCGACATCTTCAAGGAAAAGCTCGATCAGATTGGTGTGCTTTCGGCCCGCAGCGTGGCCGTGACAACCATGGAAGACGCGCTGGCCGCGGCCGAGAAAATCGGTTTCCCCATCATCGTGCGGGCGGCGTTTGCGCTGGGTGGCCTAGGTAGCGGTTTCGCCAACAACATAGACGAACTGCGGGCCCTAGTCCAGAAATCCTTCACGACTTCTGACCAGATTCTGGTGGAAGAATCCTTGAAGGGCTGGAAGGAAGTGGAGTACGAAGTGGTGCGCGACCAGTATGACAACTGCATCACGGTCTGCAACATGGAGAACTTCGACCCCATCGGCATTCACACCGGGGAGAGCATCGTGGTGGCCCCGTCGCAGACGCTCAGCAACCGGGAGTACCACAAGCTGCGCAGCATCGGCATCAAAACCATCCGCCACCTGGGTATCGTGGGCGAGTGCAACATCCAGTACGCCCTCGACCCCGTGTCGGAGGATTACCGCGTGATTGAGGTAAATGCGCGCCTGTCGCGCTCCTCGGCGCTGGCGTCCAAGGCCACGGGCTACCCGCTGGCGTTTGTGGCCGCCAAGCTGAGTTTGGGTTACTCGCTGGCCGAGCTGAAAAACAGCGTGACGCAGACCACCTCGGCCTTCTTCGAGCCGGCTCTGGACTACGTGGTGGTAAAGCTGCCGCGCTGGGACCTTGGCAAGTTTGCGGACGTAAACCGGCAGATTGGCTCGGCCATGAAGAGCGTGGGCGAGGTAATGGCCATTGGCAAATCGTTCGAGGAAGCCATCCAGAAGGGCCTGCGCATGCTGGATACCGGCAAGCGCGGCTTCGTGGCTAACAAGCCCGAACAGGTGGACACCGCTACCATCGACCAGCTGCTGAGCGAGCCGAACGAGGAGCGCATCTTCGCCATCAACCTGGCTTTCGAGGCCGGCTACACCGTCCAGCAGGTCCACGATCTGACCAAGATTGACTTGTGGTTTTTGCAGCGCCTGCTCACCATTTTCGAGCTGGGCCAGCAGCTGGCTGAGCGTCGCGGCAGTGGCCTGGATGCCCTGGAAACTGTCCTGTTGCGCGAAGCCAAGAAAGCTGGCTTCTCGGACCAGCAGATTGCCGTGAAGGTGCTGGGCGAGGGCGACGTGAAAGCCGACGAGCTGTTGGTGCGGGCCCGCCGCAAGGCCCTGGGCGTGCTGCCGGTTATCAAGCAGATTGACACGCTGGCGGCTGAATTCCCGGCCAAAACCAACTACCTCTATAGCACCTACCACGGCACCGAAAACGACCTGGCGCAAGAAACCGACAAGTCGATTGTGGTGCTAGGTTCGGGCGTGTACCGTATTGGTAGTTCCGTGGAGTTCGACTGGTGCGGCGTAAATGCCGTGCAGACAGCTGCGGAGGAAGGCTACAAAACCATCATCATCAACTACAACCCCGAAACCGTTTCGACCGACTACGACGTGTCGGACCGGCTGTATTTCGAGGAACTGAGCTTCGAGCGGGTGATGGACATCTTGGAGTTCGAGCAGCCGCAAGGCGTAATCCTGAGCACCGGTGGGCAGATTCCAAACAACCTCGCTACTCGCCTGGCCGACGCCAAGGCTCCCATCCTGGGCACCGCGCCGGCCCGCATTGACGAGGCCGAGAACCGCCACAAGTTCAGCAGCATCATGGACGAACTGGGCATTGCGCAGCCCCGCTGGAAGGAGCTGACCTCCCTGAATGCTATGTTCGAATTTGTGGGCGAGGTAGGCTACCCCGTACTGATTCGTCCGAGCTACGTGCTGTCGGGTGCGGCCATGAACGTGGTTTCTAATGCTTTCGAGATGGAAGCTTTCCTGCGGGCCGCTTCAGAGGTAAGCGCCGAGTACCCGGTGGTGGTGTCGGAGTTTATGCAGGAAGCCAAGGAAATTGAGCTGGACGCGGTGGCCGACAAGGGCGAAATCGTGAGCTACGCCATTTCCGAGCACGTGGAGTTTGCCGGCGTGCACTCCGGCGACGCCACCATGTACTACCCGCCCCAGAAGGTGTACGTGGGCACCATCCGCAAGCTCAAAATCATTGCTGAGAAGATTGCCCGGCGCTACGAAATCAGCGGGCCGTTCAACATCCAGTTTCTGGAAAAAGACGGCGAAATCCGGGTGATTGAGTGCAACATCCGCGCCTCGCGCAGCTACCCCTTCGTGTCGAAAGTATCGGGCAACAACCTGATCAAAAAGGCCACGCAGGTACTGCTGGGCAAGCACGTTGAGCGCGACGAGAGCGAGCGGGTGTACGACTTGCCCTTCGTGGGCGTGAAGGCCCCGCAGTTCTCCTTCACCCGCCTGCCCGGCGCCGACCCCGTGTTGCGCGTGGATATGGTGAGCACCGGCGAGGTAGGCTGCCTGGGCGACACCGCCGAGGAAGCGCTGCTGAAGTCGATGTTGAGCGTAGGATACAAGATTCCGCAGAAGTCGGTGCTGATTTCCGGCGGCCCCATCAAGTCGAAAGTAGCGTTGCTGTCGGCCGTGGAGCTGCTGGTGAAGAAGGGCTACACCATCTACGCCACCCAAGGCACGCACCGCTTCTTCGCCGAAAACAGCATCCCCAGCAGCCTGCTCTTCTGGCCCGACGACTACCAGGAGCCCAACGTGCTGACCTACCTCAAGGAGAAGAAAATCGACCTGGTCATCAACATTCCTAAGAACCTCTCGAAGGGCGAGCTGGACAACGACTACAAAATCCGCCGCACCGCCGTGGATTTTGGTATCGGTTTGCTGACGAATGCGCGACTGGCGAAGGCGTTTATTCAGGCTTTCTGCACCCTGGAAATGAAGGACTTGAAGATCAAGAGCTGGAATGAGTATAAGGCGATGTAATAAGTCTCACTAGAAAACAAAAGAACGTCATGCTGAGCGGAGTCGAAGCATCTCTACCGCTTCGTTGTAACGAGTGAGTTACTAACGGTAGAGATGCTTCGACAAGCTCAGCATGACGTTCTGATTTTCTTCATACTGTAGATACATGTACGTCTACATCCTGACCAATCCGACTAAAACTGTCCTGTATATAGGTATTACCAACGACCTCACGCGGCGACTCTACGAGCACAGCAGTGGCCGGGGTGATGCTGGCAAATTTACTGGTCGGTATCAGGCGGATTTGCTGGTCTACTTTGAGCTTTGTCAGGATGCTACGCAGGCCATTGCGCGAGAAAAGCAGTTGAAAGGCTGGACACGTAGTAAGAAGAATGCGTTGATTACGGCGTTCAATCCTGAATGGCAGCTGATTGATTTGGAAACATGGAGCGGCTAAATAATATACGAAGCGGTAGAGATGCTTCGACAAGCTCAGCATGACGCTCTTGGGTTTACTTTGTCAATAATGGGACATAAGAATGTTTGCTTGAACTGCCATACAGCCTTCAACATGCCTTTTGGTGTTGTCGGCTCTATTGTTTGCAAACAATGCGGCCAGCCAACAATTCGGTTGCCGCACAGATTTCGGCCTCCTAAGAAAAGTGAATCGGCTAAATGGGACACGGTAAAATTCCTGATTGAAAATGGTTTTCCATATCAGCACATAGTTGAGCGAAACGACCCGTCCAATTATTTAAACCGCATTGAGCAATACGTTCAATATCCTGAAAATTTGAGGGACGCACAAGCGTTTGTCATCAAGTATAAATCACAGGCAAAGAAGCCTACAAAATGAAAAACTTCACCTCCTTCGCCGATGCGGGCGACTATAAAGCACTGTTGCAGCAAGCCCTGGAAATCAAGGCCAATCCGTATGGCTACCAGCACATCGGGCGCAACAAAACAGTCGGCCTCATTTTCTTCAACCCCAGCCTGCGCACCCGGCTTAGCTCCGTGAAAGCGGCCTACAACCTGGGCGCGCAAGCCTGGGTGCTCAACGCCGGCGCCGACTCCTGGACGCTGGAAATGGCCGATGGCGCGGTGATGAACGGCGGCACCCAGGAGCATATCAAGGAGGCCATTGCCGTGATGAGCCAGTACTGCGACGTGCTGGGCGTGCGCACCTTCCCCACGCTTAAGGACCGCGAGGCCGACTACAGCGAAGAAGTCTTCAACAAGATTCTCAAGTACGCCACCGTGCCGGTCGTGAGCCTGGAAAGCGCCACGCTGCACCCGCTGCAGTCGTTTGCCGACTTGATTACGGTAGCCGAGCACAAGCAGAAGGAGCGGGTGAAAGTGGTGCTGACCTGGGCTCCGCACGTGCGTGCCCTGCCCCAGTGCGTGCCCAACTCGTTCTGCGACTGGTTCTCGGAAGTAGACTGGGTGGATTTCGTGATAACCCACCCCGAGGGCTACGAGCTGGACCCCAAATTCACGAAAGGCGCCCGCATCGAGTACGACCAGAAGAAAGCCCTGGAAGGTGCCGACTTCGTGCAGGCCAAGAACTGGAGCAGCTACCAGGACTACGGCCAGGTCCTCAGCAACGACCCCAGCTGGATGCTGACGCCCGAACACATGGCCGGCACCAACAACGCCAAATTTCTGCACTGCCTGCCGGTGCGCCGCAACGTGGAAGTGTCCGACGCCATTCTGGACTCGCCAAATTCCCTAGTAATTCAGGAGGCCGGCAACCGGGTGTTTTCCATGCAAACCGTGTTGCACGAGCTGCTGAAGTAGCAATCCAGCCAACTGAACGAAAAAAAGGCCGCTCCTGGGAGCGGCCTTTTTTTCGTTCAGGCTGGCACGGCAGCTGTAGCCTGCGGCACGATGTCCAGGCGCAGGATTTTCTCTTTATACTCGGTGGGCAGGAGGCTGGCCCGCGCCCACTTGCTGAAGCGCAGATGCTGCATATAGCGGTAGGCCAACAGTACCGGCTGCAGCCATGGCGTGCGGCTCAGGCGCAGCAGCCCACAGACTGGCTGAGGAGCCACAATGCGCTGGGCCTGCAGCAGGAGCCGGTAGCGGATGGGCCCTAGGTGGTGCGCGTATTGTCGGTAGAGGTCGGCCGTGAATCGGCTGTGTTCGAGGTGCTCTTGCAGATGTTGCTGCCGCATAGGCAGCCACTCGGTATGCGAAGCCGGCAAGCCCGGAATGCCCATACGCTGGCCAACCCGTGTGAAAACGGTAAAAACTTCCGCCTTTTCCTCCGTTCTGAGTGGCCGCTCCAGTGCTTCAAATGCCCGGATGGAATAGTCGATGAGCATGAACAGCACGTCGCGGTAGGCCCAGGCCGGAATGGCCATGCCTCGTTTGGCTTCCACGGCCGCATGAATAGCCGTGATGGTGTCAATGGCCTGCTCCGCGCCGGCGCGCTCGGCAAACACAATCTGCCGGGCATATTCTACGGTAGAAAACAGGCGGGCCAGTGGGTCGGCGGGCAGGCGGCCAGTGAAGTAAAGCCAGTCCACGGCTTTGTTCAGGGCAAACTCGGCGGCGGCGCCCGCAAAAATGAACAGCACCGTATCGGCCTTGCCCCAGATGCGGCGCACTACAGAGTCAGGAGCCACGAAGTAGGTCGGGTGTTGCGGCATAACAGGGGAGACGTAAGTCGTGAGCAAAGCCATTTCGCAACTGGGCTTAGATTACTCTGGACTATATGTGCGGAAATCGATTATTAAAAGAACTTTGAGATGCAAAGTAAAAGAATTTTTATGTCTTGGCCATTCCCTGGCAAACTGCAGCTGAAAAATGCACAAGCGGATTATCTGAAACCTAAGCCAGTTGGCGTTGCAAGTCGTCAGAAGGCAGCCGCAGAGTCCAGAGCTGCATGTGCTTTTCTGTGACCTGTAGCATACAATGCTTCTGCTCATATCAGCTTGATTTGCTGAAAATGCAGAAAGCTGAAAGTGAAAAATGAGCAGGCTGTACCGCGACTCAAGAGCACAGGAGAAAAGTAGAAAATTCGGGCAAAACGAACCTCAACCGCTACCGGCCCGTTGAAGGCTAACCGAAAAACATTCTCCCTGTATTTCGGATCAGTTCACCTAAACCCATGCTCATGAAAAAGCTACTTGTCCTCGCCGCTGTGCTCGTGACAGGTGTGTCGGCTGCTAATGCACAGACCACCAACACCACGACCACGACCACCACGCAGCCCGAGCAGAGCACCACAATTCAGACGCAGCCTGCGCCCGGTGTCATCAATTCCACCACCACTACGCAGCCCGCTTCTACCACTACTACGGTAGAAACGCAGTCGAGCACCAGCGTGGCCCCGGCTACCACCATGCCGGCCGATGGTAAAGTAAAAGACAAGAAGAAGAAGCGTAAAATCAAAACCGACGCTGATTAGTAGCCTCGTTTTGCTTTGCGCTAAGAGCCGGGCCGCACACGTTGCGGCCCGGCTCTTTTTTTTTCTTGACCAAGCAGAAAGTGCGGTGCAACTTCGTGCGTACGCACCGTGGCGAACCGGGCACCAACCGGCCGGCCATATGGTTGCTTGTTTTCTATGAACGACCCGGAAATTCGTGCGCTGCTCTATCCATTGCTGCCCGGCGGCGTGTACATCGATGAGCTGCCCACCGGCACCACCCGCGCCGATGTGGTGCATATCACGGAGCACTTTCTGCACGGCTACGAAGTAAAAGGCGACTCCGATACGCTGCAGCGCGTGCCCAACCAGCTGCGCTGCTACGGTGAAGTGTATGACTTCGTGACGTTTGTGGTGACGGAAAGGCACCTACCCAAGCTGCTGCCGCTACTGCCCGACTGGGTAGGCGTGCTGGTAGTGGCGGGAGGGGAGCTGCGCGTGCACCGGGCGGCTGCCTACAACGCCACCGTGGAGCCCGCGCCCCTGGCCAGCCTGCTGCTGCTGGAAGAAGTGAAACAGTTTCTGATGGCCCGCGGCCTGCGCGGCATAAGCGGCCTGCGCCGTGCCGAGGTGCTACACTTTCTGCGCACTACCACGCTGGTGCCACTTTCCAGCCTGGCCCAGTACGTGCGCGAGCGGCTGATGGCCCGCCTCCCCGAACGAATGCAGATGCGCGCCGAACGCAAAGTCGAGCGTCAGCGGCTGGCTGGCCTGCGGCAGCGGCGCAAAGCCCGCCGTGCGGCCCGCAAGAAGCCACAGAAGCCCGACGCCAAGGCCAAAACCAGGAAAACGCCTACGCCGCCAGCCAGCTAGAAGCCCAACGTCAGCTGCTTGCCGGCGGTGTCTTCCACGGTTTCGAGGTTGGAGAGCGACGCGCCCACCAGCCGCACACCTTTGGGCAGCGGCAGGCAGGCCGCCACCAGCTCCCGGCTGATTTGCTCCAGCGCTGCCTGGCTTGCCAAAGGTGCCAGCACCGTGCGGCTGCGCGTAATCTGCTGGAAGTCGGCGTATTTGATTTTGAGCGTGAGCGTGCGGCCCAGCATGCCTACCCGTTCGCAATACGCCCACACCGATTCGAGGCAGGGCTGCAGGCCGGCCAGTAGCTGCGCCTCTTCCGTCAGGTCTTCCTCGAAAGTGGTTTCCGAGCCCACCGACTTGCGCACCCGGTCGGGCACTACGGGGCGGTGGTCGATGGCGCGGGCAATGTGGTAGTAGTAGGAGCCGGCCTTGCCGAAGTGCTGCCGCAGAAACGTCTCGGTCTGCTGCCGCAGCTCCAGACCCGTGAAGATGCCCAGCTGGTTGAAGCGCGCTGCCGTGGCCGGCCCGATGCCGTGGAATTCGCCTACCCGCAGCTGCTCCACGAAAGCCGGCCCCTGCTCGGGCCTGATGACGAACTGCCCGTTGGGCTTGCGGTAGTCGGAGGCCAGCTTCGCCAGAAACTTGTTGTAGCTGATGCCCGCCGAGGCCGTGAGCTGGGTCTGGCGCAGAATATCGGCCCTGATTTCGCGCGCTACCTGCGTGGCCAGCGGCAGGCCTTTCAGGTTCTGGGTTACGTCGAGGTAGGCTTCGTCCAGGGAAAGCGGCTCGATGAGGGGCGTGTACTCGGCGAAAATGGCCCGAATCTGCCGCGACACTTCCTTGTACACCTCAAACCGCGGCTTCACGAATACCAGCTCCGGGCACTTGCGCAAGGCTGTAACGGAAGGCATGGCCGAGCGCACCCCAAAGGCTCGGGCCTCATAGGAGGCTGCCGCTACCACGCCCCGCTGCCGTGAGCCACCCACCGCCACGGGCCGCCCGCACAGCGCCGGGTTGTCGCGCTGCTCCACCGAGGCATAGAAGGCATCCATGTCGAGGTGAATGATTTTGCGGGTTTCGGCGGAGTCCACGGTGGAAAAGCGGGCTTACTGCGGCAGGCTGGTGCGGGCAGCTTCGTACAGGGCCTTGGTTTCGGCGGAAAAGTGCGCGTCCAGCTGCGCCTTTTCGTTGAGGAAGCGCGGCGCATTGGGCTGCGACAAGTCCCACTTGCCCACGTAGTGCATCTGGCCCGGCTCCAGCTCAAACACGTACCGGGTAGCTGTGAGCGGGCCCTGGCCCGGCTTGCGCAGCGCTTCAAGGCCATACGAATACTCGTACCACTGCAGGGCGTAGCGGCCGGGCGGCAGCGCCACGCAAAAGCCATTTTCGCTGCGGCTGCGCATGGCGGGCTTTACCAGAATCCGGTAGAATTTGCCCGTGGTCAGGTTCAGGACGCGCACATACTGGGGCAGGCCGCCGCTGCTGAAGCCCAGCCGCTGCACGCAGTTGCCGTAGAGCACGCCTTTGTCGGTGGGCACGGTTTTTTCGGCGGCGGTCCAGAGGCGCGAGGGCAGCACAATGGCCGGGCCGGGGTTAGCATCCAGCGAATCCGAAGCCAGCGCTACAGAACTTTTCGTAAGGCTGAAAGTGAGCGGCACAGTATACACCACCGAAACCGGCCGCTGATTCTGGGTGCCGGGCTGCCAACGCACGGTTTTCAGCCGCTGGGCTATGCGCAGCGCTTCTTCGTCCAGGTCGGCCCGCACGCCCTGCTTCACCTTGATATCGGCGACGTCGCCGGTAGGCTGCACTACAAACGTGAGGTAGACCTTGCCCTGCACTCCATCGCGCAGCGCCTTGGGCGGGTACTGCAGGCCCTCAGTCAGGAGCTTGAACAGCGCCTCCTGGCCGCCCGGAAATACGGGCATGGTTTCCTGGTACGTGTAGTGCTGGCGGGTGGTATCTGCCGGAACCGGTTGGTTCTGGGCCAGGCTGGTGCAGGGCAGAAGCAGGCCAAGCAGGCCGGAATAGAAGAGGGAATTACGCATATCAACCCGCAAGTTACTTTAGTCCTGCGCCGGTTCCAAGGGCGCCACGGCCGGCGCCGGCTGCCGGGGCTTGCGGCTCACCAGAAACACGCCTCCGAAAATCAGCAGCGCCTGCAGGCCCTTCGTGAGCGTGAGCGTGTCTTTGCCCACCGCCACCGCAATAGCTACGGCCAGCGCCGGCTGTAGGTAGATATAGGCGCCCAACAGGGAAGGGGAGGCGTACTTCAGGGCCCAGTTGTTGAGCAGATAGGCCATGATGGTAAGGCAGATGACCATGTAGGCAATGGCGGCCCAGATACCGGGCGGGAAGCTGGCGTAGTCGGGTTGCTGCACCTGTTGCCAGCCGGCGGGCACGGCCAGCACCGCGCCCACCAGAAAAATGCGCGCCAGCACCGTAAACGGATGATACTTGCGCATCAGCGGCATCACGAGTACCAGATACACCCCAAAAGCCGTGGCGTTGAGCAGAATCAGCAGGTTGCCGAGCAGCCCGTCCTGCCCGCCGGCCGCCACCGGCCCCCGACTCAGAATGATGCTGGCCGCGCCCACGCCCGCCAGCGCAATGCCCAGCAGGCGCGGCACCGTCAGCCGCTCGCCCAGCAGCACTACCGAGGCCAGCACCGTCACGACGGGCGCAATGGTCTGGATGAGCGAGGCATTGATGGGCGAGGTGAGGTTGAGGCCCGAGAAAAACAGCAGCTGGTTCAGCCCGATGCCCAGCACCCCGCACGCTATGGCCCGCCACTGGTCGGCGCGGCCCATGATGCGGTCCTGCGGAGCTACCAGCCGGCTCAGAACGCCGAAAAACAGTGCCGCGCCCACAATCCGCAGCAGCACCAGTCCAAACGGGCCCATGTAGCGTGGCATTACATCTTTGGAAATACTATAGTTGGCGGCGTAGATAAGGGCCACCACGAATAAGGCCGCGTGGACCCGGACTGCATTTTTCATTCGGGGCGAAGGTAGAAGTCAATAGGCGGATACTACACGGTCCGGCGGGGCGGCGCGCTACCTTTGTAGCCCGTGCCTCGCTTCGAACGTTAAACAGGGTGCCGCAACCCGGCGGCCCTACCCGAACTCGCAAGCGCCCGTAAGGTTCGCGCTACTTTCCTATGTCTACCGGCTCCCTCTTCGATACCGACCCCCAGCCCCAGTCCAACGCCCCGCGCCCCGGCGCGCCCCTGGCCGAGCGGATGCGCCCCCGCACCCTCGACGAATACGCCGGGCAGCGTCACCTCATCGGGCCCGAAGGCGTGCTGCGCCGCTACCTCAGCGCCGGCCGCCTGCCGAGCCTGATTTTGTGGGGGCCGCCCGGTGTGGGCAAAACCACGTTAGCCAACCTGTTGGCCCAGGAGTTGGGCAAACCCTTCGCCTCGCTTAGCGCCGTAAATGCTGGCGTGAAGGACGTGCGCGACGTGATAGAGCGGGCTAAAAAGCAGCGCGGCACGGTGCTGTTTATCGATGAAATCCATCGGTTCAGCAAAAGCCAGCAGGATGCGCTACTGGGGGCTGTAGAGCAGGGCATCGTGACGCTGATTGGCGCCACTACCGAAAATCCGTCGTTTGAGGTGATTCCGGCTGTGCTGAGCCGGGCGCAGGTATACGTGCTGGAACCACTGGACAAGGAAGTGCTGACTGGCCTCGTAGACAATGCCCTGGCCCAGGACGACGTGCTGAAGCAGTACAGGGTGCGCGTGCAAGACTACGGCGCGCTGCTCACCATTTCGGGCGGCGACGCGCGCAAGCTGCTCAACCTACTCGAAATAGTGGTGGAAGCCAGCCGCCCCGACCCGAAAACCGGCGAAGTCGTCATCACCGACGAAGGCGTGCAGCAGCTGGCCCAGCAGCACCTCGCCCGCTACGACAAAGGCGGCGAAATGCACTACGACGTCATTTCAGCCTTCATCAAAAGCATCCGCGGCTCCGACCCCAACGCGGCCCTGTACTACCTGGCCGTGATGCTGGAAGGCGGCGAAGACCCCAAGTTTATTGCGCGCCGCCTGCTTATTCTGGCCAGTGAAGATGTGGGCATGGCCAACCCCAACGCTCTGATGCTGGCGCAAAGCTGCTTCCAGGCCGTCACGGTGATTGGCATGCCCGAAGGCGACATTATTCTCGGCCAAACGGTGGTATACCTCGCCACTTCGCCCAAGAGCAATGCCAGTTACAAGGCTATCCGGGAGGCGCGGGCGCTGGTGCGGCAGCAGGGCGTGCAGTCGGTACCGATTCCGCTGCGCAACGCGCCCACCAAGCTCATGAAGGACCTCGGCTACGGCGGCCAGTACCAATACTCGCACGACTACCCCGGCAATTTCGCCTATCAGGAATTCATGCCGGAGGCCCTTAGCGGCACCGTGTTCTACCACCCCGGCCACAACCCGGCCGAAGCCAAAGTGCAGGAGCGCCTGCGCCAGCTCTGGGGCGAGAAATACGGCTACTAAGCATGTAAGCCGGCCCCGCCTGACAAGGCGAACGGGGCCGGCTTATACGGTCGCTGAACGTGAAAGCGGCTACTTTCTGAGGATGTATTCCAAGTGGAAAATGAGCGTTTTGACAACGCCGCCTTGGTAGGTACCCGGATGCTCATCAGACTGGCATTCACCGTGTCATTAAGGCCACCAGGAAACACAAGAAAACCGTGCCGGCCAGCGTAGCAGGCCCGGCTGTCTTCTCTCCAGGAAGGGAGGCAACTTCAGCCTGGTTTTTTGCTTCTTTACGCTGCCAAAACCCCTCTACCTTTGTTGAGGGTGAGGGGGCAGCCGCTAGCCAAGCAGTTGCTCTAGTTAGCCATATCCGCCAAAAATCAGTGTAAATCAGTAGCTCATGAGACAGTTTTTTAAATACGTGCTGGCCACGCTCACCGGCCTGTTCGTATTCGGGTTGGTGGGGCTGCTGCTGGTCGTGGCGCTGGTTGTGTCGCTGGCGCCTTCCTCCGACAAGGAAGTGTCGGTGGCCAAGGACTCGGTGCTGGAGCTGAAGCTCGACAAGCCCATTGCGGAGCGCGAAAGCCGCACGTCGTTCGGCTCCCTCATCAGCTCCCAGGCCGACAACATCGGCCTCGACAACCTGAAAGCCACTATTCGTCGCGCCAAGAACGACTCCGACATCAAAGGCATTTTCCTGAACGTGGAGCTGGTGCAGGCGGGCATGGCCTCGCTGGAAGAAATCCGCGATGCGCTGCTGGACTTCAAGAAGTCGGGCAAGTTTGTGGTGGCCTACGCCGACGCGCAGTCGGAGAAGAGCTATTACCTCACGTCCATCGCCGACCGGATTTACCTGAACCCGCAGGGCACGCTGGAGTTCAACGGCCTCAGCTCCGAGACGATGTACTACAAAAACCTGTTCGAGAAGGTCGGGATTCAGCCCCAGATTTTCCGGGTAGGCTCGTTTAAGAGTGCCGTGGAGCCGTATTTCCGGGAAAGCATGTCGGATTCGGCGCGCCTGCAGACGTCATCGTTCCTCAACTCGCTCAACGACTTCATGCTGGGCCACATAGCCACGGCCCGCAAAATCACGCCGGAGCGCATCAAAACCATCAGCGACTCGATGCTCGTGCACAACGCCGAAGACGCCAAGCGCCTCGGCCTCGTCACCAACCTCGGCTACTACGACCAGGCCCTGGACTACATGAAGGGCAAGCTGGGCGTGGAAAAAGACGAAAAGCTGAGCCTAGTAGACCTGAGCGACTATGGCAAGGGCACGGAAGAGGAGGGCAGCGGCAGCAGCCGGATTGCCGTCATCTACGCCGAGGGCGACATTGTGACGGGTAAGGGCGGCAGTGGCAGCATCGGCAGCACGCGCTTCGCCGAGGCCATCCGCAAAGCCCGCCTCGACGACAAGGTGAAGGCCGTGGTGCTGCGCGTAAACTCGCCCGGTGGCTCGTCGCTGGCTTCCGACATCATCTACCGCGAAGTGATGCTGACCAAGAAAGTGAAGCCCGTTATTGCCAGCATGTCCGATGTGGCGGCTTCCGGCGGCTACTTCATTGCCATGGGCTGCGACACGATTGTGGCGCACCCGAACACCATTACGGGTAGCATCGGGGTGTTTGGCGTGCTGCCCAACATTCAGCCGCTGCTGCGCGATAAGCTTGGCATCACCACGGACCGCGTCACGACGGGCAAGTTCTCGGACTTCCCCACCATCACGCGCCCGCTCACGGCCTTCGAGCAGAGCCAGTTCCAGCAGGAAATCAACCGCATCTACGCCGACTTCACGACCAAAGCGGCCGCTGGCCGCCGCATGCCGGTAGAGCGGCTGCGCAGCTTCGCCTCGGGCCGCGTGTGGTCGGGTTCCGAAGCCAAAGCCCGTGGCCTCGTAGACGTGCTGGGCTCGTTTGATGACGCGCTGCGCATTGCGGCCCGTCGCGCCAACCTCAAGGAAGGCGACTACAAGCTGCAGGCCCTGCCGCGGCAGAAAACCTTCATGGAAAGCTTCTTCACGGGCATCAATGAGGAAGTGCGCCTGCGTATGGTGCGCGAGGAAATGGGCCCGCTCTATCCGGTGTACGAGCAGTACAAGAAGCTCTCCGAGATGAAAGGCGCCCAGGCCCGCATGCCGTTCGAGCTGAACATTCAGTAAGCGGACCTCTGCGAGAAACTTATAACCCACCCCATGCAACATCTCCATCAGGCTGCCGATTACCTTCGGCCGCTGCTTCAGGGCTTCGTGCCGGAGTTCGGTATTATTCTCGGTACCGGCCTCGGTGCACTGGTTAAGGACCTGACTATTCACCACACTTTTCCTTACGCCGACATCCCCAACTTCCCCGTTTCGACAGTGGAAAGCCACTCCGGCAATCTGCTGGCGGCGGAGCTGGGTGGCCGGAAAGTGCTGGTGATGCAGGGTCGCTTCCACTACTACGAAGGCTACACTATGGAGCAGGTGGTGCTGCCGGTGCGCGTGATGAAGCTGCTGGGCATCCGGAAACTGTTCGTCAGCAACGCCGCCGGCGGCCTGCACCCCGACATGAACTACTCGGACCTCATGCTCATTGAGGACCACATCAACCTGCAGCCGACCAACCCGCTGGTTGGCAGGAACCTAGATGAGCTGGGCCCGCGCTTCCCCGACATGCTGGAGCCCTACAACCACGCGCTACTGCGCCAGGCCGAAGAA
Source organism: Hymenobacter psychrotolerans DSM 18569 (assembly GCF_900142395.1). Classification (GTDB taxonomy): domain Bacteria; phylum Bacteroidota; class Bacteroidia; order Cytophagales; family Hymenobacteraceae; genus Hymenobacter; species Hymenobacter psychrotolerans. The sequence continues at coordinate 127,094 of NZ_FRAS01000015.1, forward strand.
GCCGCCCGCAGCCTCGGCTTCGCCGACAAGGTGCGGCGCGGCGTGTACGCCAGCCTGCCTGGCCCCATGCTGGAAACGCCCGCCGAATACCGCTACCTGCGCACCATCGGGGCCGATGCGGTAGGTATGAGCACGGTGCCGGAAGTTATTGCGGCCGTGCACATGGGCCTGCCTGTTCTGGCCATCAGCGTCATCACGGACCTGTGCTCACCCGACAAGCTCAAACGCGTGGAAATAGCCGATATCCTGCGGGTAGCCGCCGCCGCCGAGCCTCGCCTCACGGCACTGCTCCGCACCGTTATTGAGCAGCAATAGTCAGGCAATATCCAACAAAAAGCCCCGCAGCATGATGCTGCGGGGCTTTTTGATTTTAGACTGGTCAACGCTTAGGGTTGGGCTGAGAAAACAAAATCTTCCAGCTCATTGTCTTTATTGGTCCAGCGGTAGCGCAGCTCGCTCTCGGTCAGGTTCATGAGCGTATACTCGTGGTCGTCGCCTTTGTGGTCGGTGAAGTGCAGCAGTGTGTTGTTGTTCATCAGCATCCAGGTGCCGTTATACGTGTCGCCGTTCACAAACTGGTCCTGCGTGTAGGTGCCATCGGGGCGGAAAGTGAGCGTGTACCGGTCTTTGATGCCGGTGCCGCTGCTGGTGGTGCGGCCGTTTGCTTCAATGGAATCGAGACGCCAGACGCCGGTAGCCAGGAGTTGGGAGAGGGTCGCGACCGGCTTGGCGTCGTCTTTTTTGCAGCCAGCCAGCGTAAGGCTCAGCACGGCAACCAGCCATAACATCATAGAGGAACGAAGAAAACGCATGCGCTAAAAGAATGGGAGTGAATGGATATAATGGAGAGCCAGCACCATTGCAAAGCGTTGCAAGCTGCGGATTATATAGGGAAATAATAGTAGACCTAATTCGGAAAAGGTGGCTAAGTTAATCCGCGAGGAGCAGCCGTAGATTTGGGCATGGATTACCGTGCCTTACGCGAGCGGCCCCGGCAGTTTCTGGCCCTGACCAGCCTGCACGTGGCCGAGTTTGACGACTTGCTCACCGCCTTCGCGCCGGCCTGGGAGCGGCACCACCGCTGGCATACGCTGGCGGGGAAGCGGCGGCAGTTTCCGGCTCACCGCGAACGGCCGACGGCGGTGCTGGCGGGCAG
>NZ_FRAS01000054.1 GCF_900142395.1 Hymenobacter psychrotolerans DSM 18569
TTCCGGACGGACTGTGTGGTGCCGGTGTACGCGCCGGTTCCGCTGAGCGAGACGTTCGAGAACAGCTGGCTCAGCCGCTGCGCCACGCGCGAGGTGCCGGGCAACGCCTGGCGCACCTCGCCGCAGACGGGCAACAACTCCTGGCGGCGCGACGACGACGGGGCGGCCGCCAACTGGACGTCGGCCACCAGCTACGGCTACACGCCCACCGGGGCGCAGGGCAGCAGCCGCTCGGCGCGCTTCCACAGCGGCTACTCCTCGGCCGGGCTGCTGGGCACGCTCGACCTGTACGTGGACCTGAGCGGGGCGGGCAGCCGGGAGCTGAGCTTCGACTACATCAACACCAGCGGCACGGACTCGCTGAGCGTGCAGATCTCCACCGACGGCGGGCTCAGCTTCGGCCCGCAGCTGCTGCGCTCGGGCCAGGCTGCCAGCTGGCAGAGCAAGACGCTGGCGTTGAGCAGCAGCTCGGCCACGACCGTGATTCGGTTCCGGGCGCGGGCTGACTATGGCTCCACCGACATCGGGCTCGACAACGTGACGATTGCCGCCTGCGGGCGGGTGAGCAACCTGGCCGTGGGCAGCGTGACGGGCACGAGTGCGAGCGTGACGTTCACGCCCCTGGCTGGGGTAAGCAGCTACACGGTGGTGGCCACGCCCACGGGGGGCGGGGGGCCGGCCGTGAGCGTGACGGCGCCGGGCTCGCCGGTGAATCTGGTGGGGCTGCAGGGGCTGACGGCGTACACGGTGAGCGTGGTGAGCAGCTGCGGGCCGGGGCAGAGCTCGGTGCCGGTGACGGCCGGCTTCACGACCCTGCTGCCGCCCACCCTCAACGACGAGCCCTGCAATGCTACTTCTCTCTCTATCGGTGGTGGAGCCTACGGCACGCCAGTGGCCAGCACCACCCTAGGGGCCACCTTCACGCTACCCAACGGCTATAGCGCAGTAGGCTGCGTGCTGGCGTCGGCTCCCAGAGACGTATGGTTTGAGTTTACGCCCCCAGCCGGGCCTGCGACGCCGGTCAGCATTGTGGTAACCGGCAATCCGGCGGGGCAGGTACGCGTATTCTCAGCTCCTGACTGTACTGGTCCGTTCACGCAGCTGGCCTGCCAGGGCGCCCCAGCCGCCAACACGCCCGCTGGGGCGGTAATCGTAAATAGCTTGTCGGCTGGCACGCGCTATTTCGTTGCGGTATCCGGTTTCGGCTCCAACGATCCGCAGGGGCCGTTCACTATTCAGGCCGGTACTGGTGTTTTGGCCAGCAAAACCGCGCTGCCGGCTGGTGAAGTCAGTGTGTATCCCAATCCTAGCTCTACCGGGACACTCACGCTGGCCATTCGCGGCACGGGCAGCAGTGCTACCGGGGAGGTGCTCCTGCTGAATGCTTTGGGCCGGGCAGTACTCACCGAGCCGGTAATGGTACGCGCCGGGCAGTCCACGCAGCTGCTCCGCGTAGCGCATCTGGCCAAAGGGCTTTACACCTTGCGTCTGCAGCTGGGCTCTGGTGTCGTCCTGCGCAAAGTGGTACTCAACTAGTAGTAGGGCAGGCAACTGGCTGGAAGGGGGAGGGATAGTCCGGCTTTTTTCTGGCGGCTGGCATGGCGGCACTTACGCCAATAGGCGTGATTGAGTAGCAGACTGCTAATATTGTGGCCTGTTACGCTACCTACAGCCTTCTTTTCTATGCAATTCTCCTTCCGTCGGCTGGTTCTGCCCGCTGCATTGCTGGCCATGGCCGCCTGCTCCGAGCAAAAGAAACCCCAGGCCGAGCAGCCAACCCCACCCGCAGCCGCCGCTCAGCCCGATACGGCCAGCAGTGCACCCGCCGCGCCGGCCCGGCCTGATGCCGCCTACAGCCACGATGTAGCTGCTTTCCTGGGCGGCCAGCCCGTGAGCCGGCGTAGTCCGCTGCAGCCGCTGGCTGCGCTGCCTGCCTGGCAGGCGTTTGCCGCTGATGCCGATAAAAGCTGGGCAAACTACCACGCCACCCGCACCGACAAGATAGAGAAGTGGGCCGCCGCCGAGCTGGATTCTGTGCGCGCCGCCAGCCCCACCATCTTCTACCCCTTCAGCGGCCCCGATCTGCTGAATGTCGTGACCATGTTTCCTACCAGCAAGAAATTTGTGCTGCTGGGCCTGGAGCCGGTGGGATCGGTGCCGCGCCGCAGTACGCTCGCAAATGCCAAGCTCTATCCGGCCGTGAAGGCCTCACTGTGGTCAGTGCTTAATTTCAGTTTCTTCCGCACCAACGACATGGCCGTGGACCTGAAGTCGGTGGAGCTGGACGGTGCTTTGCCACTGATGATGCTTTTCGCGGCCCGCACCAACCATCAGATCCAGGATATCCGGTATGTGCAGCTCAACACCGAAGGCCAGCTGACGGATGCCGACAGTACCGTTGTGCAGAAACCCGGTCCCAAAACCATTCCGGGCGTCGAGATGCGCATGCTCAATCAGGCAGGGGAGGAGCAGACAGTGTATTATTTCTCGGCCGATATCAGTGACTGGAAGATGGGGGCCACCAAGGATGCCGTTGTACAGTACGCCAAAACCCTGGGGCCGCTGACTACCTATGTCAAGTCGGCCACGTATCTGATGCATAAGCCCTACTTTAGCAAAGTGCGCAACCTTATTCTGGCGCATAGCAACTACATTCTGCAGGACGACTCGGGCATTGCCATGAAGTATTTCCGCCCCGCCGACTGGAACCTGACCTACTACGGCACCTACAAGCGCCCCATCAACCTGTTCGCCAAGCACTACCAGCCCGAACTAACCCAGGCCTACGCCGATACCAGCAACCGGCCACGCCCGCTGCCCTTCGGCACCGGCTACAACTGGCGCCAGAACGATTCCAACCTGCTTCTCGCCCGTCGGCAGCAGGCTCTTTAAGCCCGTACCATAATATGTGCTGCTACTCTATATATAATAGGTAGGCGGCATCCACACCAAAGCCACAGCCCCCGGTTGTGGCTTTGGTATTACGGGTTCTTCTATTATCCGTACTGTCAGGTATCCCACACCAGAACTCCTTATCCTGCATTTCTATGCGGTATTCTCCACTTCTGCTAGCGGCTGGTGCCATACTACTGAGCTTTTTGTGGCTGTCGGCAGTTGCCTGTCAGGTTCCGGCAGCGTTGCCCGGCGCAGCCCCAAGCCGTCCGGATAGTCCCTTGCTCGATAGTCTGCTCCGCTCCGACAGCCGGCTGGCTCCCATTGCTGCCCGCGCCGGCAAGTACGAGTTGCAAATCATCTACACGCAAATCAACCGCGACGCGCAAAACCAGCCGCATTTCGTTCAGCACAGTTTCCGTCTCGATGCGCGGCAGTATTTCAATCCGGCCAGCCTCGTGAAGCTGCCTACTGCCGTGCTAGCCCTCGAAAAGCTGAATCTGCTGCAGAAGCCCGGCCTCAACCGCCGCAGCCCTATGGAAACCCGCACGGCTTTCCGTTGCCAGACGGCGGCGCCCTACAACCCCGCCGCCGACTCTGACCGGGTAAACACGGTTGGCAACTATATAAAGCGGATGCTGCTGGTCAGCGACAACAATGCCTACAATCGGCTGTACGAGTTTCTCGGCCAGCGCCCCCTCAACGAGCGACTCGCGCAGCTTGGCTATTCAGATGCACGCATTGTGCGCCGCTTTGCCCCCTGCGACACCCTTGCTAACCGGCATACCAACCCCATCAACTTCTATAGCCCCAGTAAGCAGCTTATCCACCAGCAACCCGCTGCCTTCAACGCCGCAGCTTTCAGCTACCCGCTGGGCCGCGTATTCAAAGGGCAGGCTTACCAGGCCGGTGGGCGTATTGTGCGCCAGCCCTACGAATTCACTACCGCGAATTATCTGCCCCTGCAGCACGTCCACGACCTCCTCAAAAACATCATCTTCCCGGAATCAGCTTTCCCTGATGGCCCAACGCTCCAGTTGACTCCGGATGACTACGCCTTCCTCCGCTATTACCTGCACCACGCCCCGCACAGTTCCGCCTATCGGCCCTACACCGCGCCAGCCTATTTCGACTCCTACAAGAAGTACCTCTATTATGGCCGCGACGCGCGGACGCCCGCTGAGCCTTCGCTATATATATATAATGTAGTAGGCATGTCGCACGGCTACCTTGCCGACGTAGCGTACTTCGCCGACTCAGCCCAAAAGGTAGAGTTCCTGCTCAGTGCTGTCCTCTATGTCAACGAAGACGGTATCATCAATGATGGCGCTTATGAGTACACGAGTGTTGGTCTTCCTTTCCTAAAGCGGTTGGGGCAAACCATACACCAGTACGAAACCACCCGTTCCAAGCAGTATTCTCCTGATTTAAGCAGTCTATTCGATCCAGAGCTGGTTCGATAACTTTTTTTGATCGAGAAGTGAACTAAGGGCAGGGGCTAAGTGGTTGTCTGCCAGTGCCCGGTTCGCTGCCACGGCCACGCCCTACGCGCCGGCCGATAAAAAAAGTTGGCCCCGGGGCTTGCACCGGAACAAACGACCGACTACTTTTGCACTCCCAATCCGAAACGCGGAGGGGGCCACGGCCGAACAGGCCCGGAAAAGAAAGTTTAGGAGTCGGGTAGCAAACGTAGAAAAGTCTACTTACCTTTGCAGCCCGCTTCGACCGGAAACGGAACCTGCTTCGAAAAAAAGTTTGCCTGGTTACTTGCAGGCGAAGGAAACGAGGTGTTACCTTTGCAGCCCGCTTCAACCGGAAGCCAGGCCCCGATTCTACGAAAAGCACTAAAACGTTTTTCGGCTCAGAGTTGGAAAGTAAGAAAAGGGTGCTACCTTTGCAGCCCGCCGCGCTTCGAACGAGAAACGGCCGGGCAGGCAGGAAAAAGAAACAACCTTTTTCTTGCGGTTTTAAAAAGGTTGTGTACCTTTGCAGCCCGCTTCGATCGGAAGCCGGGACCCGGACTCAGCAGATGAGTCACTACGTTGCTTCACACGAGAAGCGACGCACGTTCTTTGAATGGATGGAAAGACAAATGAAAGGGCTTTGGTAGCTCACTTCTTCGGAAGGGAAGCTGCTGAAGACCACGCGTAGAACAAAAGGAATTGAACAGCTCGTAAACACGAGTCGGATCAGCACTCGACATCGTCTGTGGTTCGCCACGGATTAGGATTTTTATACAATGGAGAGTTTGATCCTGGCTCAGGATGAACGCTAGCGGCAGGCCTAATACATGCAAGTCGAACGGGCGGTAGCAATACCGCTAGTGGCGCACGGGTGCGTAACGCGTAACCAACCTGCCCTTGACTGGGGGATAGCCCGCCGAAAGGCGGATTAATACCGCATAACCTCACAGTGTGGCATCACACAATGAGTAAAGATTTATTGGTCAAGGATGGGGTTGCGTAGCATTAGCTAGTTGGCGGGGTAACGGCCCACCAAGGCGACGATGCTTAGGGGACCTGAGAGGGTGATCCCCCACACTGGCACTGAGATACGGGCCAGACTCCTACGGGAGGCAGCAGTAGGGAATATTGGGCAATGGGCGAGAGCCTGACCCAGCCATGCCGCGTGCCGGATGAAGGCCTTCTGGGTTGTAAACGGCT
>NZ_FRAS01000049.1 GCF_900142395.1 Hymenobacter psychrotolerans DSM 18569
GCGGGGCTAACGCGCACGATTCGACCGTGTTTGCCGAATTGCTCGATGCTGTACCGGCCGTGCGCCAGCCTCGTGGCCGCCCGCGCAAGCGCCCCGGCAAGCTCCACGCCGACAAGGGCTACGACTACCGTAAGTGCCGTGTGGCCCTGCGCAGGCGCGGCATCAAGTGCCGCATCGCCCGCCGCGGCATTGAATCCAGCCAGCGGCTGGGGCGGCACCGCTGGGTGGTGGAGCGCACCTTTGCCTGGCTCAACCGCTTCCGCCGCGTGCGCGTGCGCTACGAACGACGCGACGACATCCACTTGGCCTTTACCATGCCCGCCTGCGCACTCATCACCTGGAGAGCCGTTAAACGGTTTTGTTAGACACTCTAAAGAGGAATGCTACTGGTACGGGGCCGAAGTGCACCTCGTGGATGGCCTGATAAACGACTGCGCCGCCCGGGTGCGGGAAATCAACGCCAACGGGGAGCTGCTGGACGTTTCGACTCTAAAAGAGCCCTACCGCCTGGAGGGCAAGAAAACCATGGGCTACGAAATTGCTGAGCAGCTCAACTGGTCGGTGCCCGATGTGCTGCTGTACCCGGCCGGTGGCGGCACCGGCCTCATCGGCATCTGGAAAGCTTTCCGCGAAATGCAGCAGCTGGGCTGGCTGCCCGCTGACCTGAAGCTGCCGCGCATGGTAGCGGTGCAGGCCGCTAATTGCTGCCCGCTGGTCGAAACCCGCGCCGGGCGGCAGGCCAACTGCCACGCCTACATGGGGCAGCCCACCATTGCCAACGGCCTGGCCGTGCCGCGCCCCCTGGGCGAGCCGCTGATGCTGGAAGTGCTCAACGAGTCAAAAGGCCTGGCCCTGCCCATCACCGACGACCAAATGCTGGAAGGTCTGCGCGAACTAGGCAAGGAGGAAGGCCTGTTTGTAGCGCCCGAAGGTGCCGCCGTCTGGATGGCGGCGCGCCACCTGCTCAGCACCGGCTGGATCCGGCCGGAATAGCAGGTACTGCTGCTGAACACCGGTTCGGCGCAGAAGTACCTGGAGAATATTGTGGGGCGTTCCGTGGCTTAGCAGCTGCACCACGCCGGCTGTGGGCCATAGCGCAAGCGCAGGGTCGTACCTTTGGGGCCGCCCTCCCTACTGCCTGCTATGCGCATCCTGCACGTATTGTCTGCTAATTTTTTCGCTGGCTCGGTGAGCTACGCCGTGCACCTGGCCGAGGCTCATCGGCAGCAGGGCCACGAGGTCTGGCTGCTTTCCGATGCCGATGTGCTGCCCACGGCGGCCCATGTCGAGCAGCTGCCCATCAGCAACCGGCGGCACGCGCAGCGGCTGCGCAACATCCGCCGCATCCGGGCGCTGGTGCGCGAGCAGCAGATTGAGGTAGTGCATGCCCACTCCCGCGCCGCCAGCTGGGTGGCGTATTTCGCGTTGCTGGGGCTGCCGGTGCCGCTCATCAGCACGGTGCACGGCCGCCAGCACCTGCACGCCAGCACCCGCCTCTTCGATATGTACGGCGACAAAGTGGTGGCCATCTGTGCCAATCTGCGCACGCACTTGGTGGAGGAAGTGAAGATGCAGCCCGACAAAATCGTGCTGCTGCCCAACGGCGTGGCTTTCGGAGCGGAACCTGGGAGCGGAATTCGTTCTTCTGAGCTGCGGCTCTCGTTCATCGGGCGCTTCAATGGCGGCAAGGGCGAGCGGGCGGCGGCGCTGCTACAGCACGTGTTTCCCGCTTTGCTGGCCGCGCTGCCCACGCTGCGCATTGCCTTGGTCGGGGGCGAGCTGGACCACCTGCCGGCCGCTGGCAAAACGGCCCTGGCTGAGCTGCAGCAGCGCTTTGGCAGCCGGGTAGAAGTGGTGGGCTTTACCGATGACGTACCGGGCTGGCTGCAGCGTTCCACGCTGGTAATAGGAGCGGGACGGGTGGCTATTGAGGCGCTGGGGGCCGGTGTGCCGGTGCTGGCGTTGGGCGAAGCGGGCAGTGAAGGCATCGTTACGGCCGAAACGTACCCCCAGGCTGCCGCTTCCAACTTCGGCGACATATCGGCGCTGCTGGCTCCGACTACCGTGGACTATGAGGCACTGCTGGCGCAGGTGCGGGCGTTTCTGCAGGCCCCTGCGCCCGTGCCAGAGGCGCTAACCCAGCGCGTGCGCGCTGACTACAACCTGGCCCGCATTAGCAGTGAGGTGCTGACGCTGTACCGCTCGGCGGTGATGAAAAAGCGGGTGCCCGGCTTTATTCCGGTGCTCATGTACCACAAGATTCCGGACGAGCCGCTGCAGACCAGGCACCGCATCTTTGTCACGAAGGACCGGTTTGCGGAGCATCTGCGCTTCTTTCAGCAGCAGCGTTTCACGCCCATCACCTTCCTCGATTATCTGGCTTTTGCCAACGGCGACAAGAACCTGACCGACTTCCCGGCCCGGCCGCTTATCCTCACCTTCGACGACGGCTACCTCGACAACTATACCAATCTGCTGCCCCTGATGCAGCAGTACGGGTTCCGTGGCGTGCTCTACCTGCTCGGCAACCCCGCCATCCGGCACAATTACTGGGACACCGACCACGACCCTGCCGAGCCGCGCAGCGAGATAATGGACGAGGAGCAGAAGCGCGCTTTCGTGGCGGCCGGCTGGGAAATCGGGGCGCACACCATGAGCCACGCACGCCTGCCGGAGCTGCCGCTGCCTGATGCTGCCCGCGAGATACAGGAAAGCAAAGTGGCCCTGGAACAGGCACTGGGCACCCAAATCGTTTCCTTCGCCTATCCCTATGGTGCCCTGACCGAAGCCAACAAGCAGCAAGTACGCGAAGCTGGCTTTGCCTTCGGAGTAGCTACCGACACCGGCGGCCTGCGCATCGAGGACGACCGGTTTCAGGTGTTCCGGGTGAACATGTTTCCCGAAGAAACCCCCGCTACGCTGCGTAAAAAAACGTCGTCGTGGTACCGGCAGTATTACCGCTGGAAGCGCGGAAAATAACCTCTCTACACAAGCACACGCCTTTTCTGCACCGATATTTCTGTTTACAGGTGTAGAAGGAGCGTGTGCTTGTGCGAATTTCAATATTTTGAAAAACTGCCTGTTGTTTTAAGGGTGCCTATTATGTGTTGCTATGATAAAAATGAATTAAGGCCTAATAAATGAAGGGTATTTGCTGTATTTTGTAGTATTTATTTCTATTTTGGCATATGATTTAACACTTAGCTGCTTTGCTGATGCCTCTTTCCTCAAACAAGCTCACCAGCCTGAGCATGTTCACGCTGGTTTCTGTGGTAGTGCTGGCAGGTGTGGCGGCATTTGTGGAAGTTCCGCACCCGGCGGCGGCGGCTGGCTCGCTTAATGCCGCCGATGTTGCCTGGATGCTTACCGCCACCGCCTTTGTGCTCATCATGACGCCGGGGCTGTCGTTCTTCTACGGCGGCATGGTGCGGCCCAAGAACGTTATCAGCACGATGCTGCAGAGCTTTGTGGCCATGGGCGTGATTACGCTGGTGTTTTACTTCGTGGGCTTCTCGCTGGCCTACGGCGACTCCTGGCACGGTCTGATTGGCAACCCGTTCACATTTGCCATGCTGCGCAACGTGGGCACGGCGCCCAATCCGGCGTTTGCGGCCAGCATTCCGTTTGTGCTCTACTTCGCGTTTCAGCTGAAATTCGCCGTCATCACGCCCGCCCTGATTACGGGCTCCTTTGCTGAGCGGGTCCGTTTCAAAGGCTATCTGGCCTTTATGGTGCTCTTCACGCTGTGCATCTACAGCCCGCTGGCCCACTGGACCTGGCACCCCGAGGGCTTTCTGCGCCAATGGGGCGTGCTTGATTTTGCGGGGGGCACGGTGGTGCATATTTCGGCCGGCATTGCGGCGCTGGCGGGTGCTATGGTGCTGGGGCGCCGCTCAACTCATGTGCGCAAAACAGTATTTTCTACGCCCAATGTGCCTTTCGTGCTGCTGGGTACGGGCCTGCTGTGGTTTGGCTGGTTCGGCTTCAATGCCGGCTCCTCGTTGGGGGCCAATGATGTGGCGGCGCTGGCTTTCGTGAATACCACGCTGGCTTCGGGCGCAGCTCTTACAGCCTGGCTGCTGGTCGAAACCGTGCACGGCGGCAAGCCCACCGCGCTGGGCGCCTGCATCGGGGCGGTGGTAGGGCTGGTGGCCATTACACCGGCCGCCGGTTTCGTGCAGTATGGGCACAGCGTGTTTATCGGCGTCATTTCCTCGCTGATCAGCTACGGCGCCGTGCACTGGAAAAACCACCGCACCACCCTCGACGATACGCTGGACGTGTTTCCCTGCCACGGGCTGGGCGGCATCGTGGGCATGCTGCTCACCGGGGTTTTCGCCGATAAAGTGGGCCTGATTCATGGGACGGCCACCGTGTTCGGCTACCACGTGCTGGGCCTGCTGATTGTGGTCGGCTACTCTTTTATAGGCTCCTGGCTGCTGCTGAAGCTGACGGACCGGGTGTTCGGGCTGCGCGTGAAGCCGCAGGAAGAAGAGCTGGGCCTCGACCTGAGCCAGCACGAGGAGTCCACGTACCATGTAGATGAAGAATTTGAGCGTACCTACCGCCGCGAGCTGGTGGAGGAAAGCGCCTAGGTACCATCGGGGCCCTGCGGCCCGGATGTGTTTGGGGGAAGGGGAGAGAAAAAGCCGTCAGGGGGGAATCTGACGGCTTTTTCATGTTTGGTAGTATGCTGGGCGGAGCGAGGGACCTTCTCACGCCGGAACAAAACCGTTCAATAGGTAGAAGGTACTGCGTTCCGCTCAGGATGACAGGCGTTTTACCCCATCTTGCTCAGGAAAAAAGACACCAGAAAGCCCAGCACCGTAATCAGGCCGGTGAAGTTGTGGGCCACTTCAAAAGCCTCCGGAATCATGGTATCGGCAATCATGGCCAGCACCGCGCCCGCCGATACGGCCATGGTAGCGGCCACCACCTCGTTGGAAAACTGGCTGAACACCGTGTAGCCCAGCAGTGAGGCAGCCCCCGACACCAGCGCAATGCCGGCCCAGAGCAACAGCACATAGCGGGCGGGCCGGCCGGCCTTGCGCATACCGGAGGCGCTGGACAGGCCTTCGGGCAGGTTGGAGAGGAAAATAGCCACCACAGCCACCATACTCACGGCGCCGCCGGCCAGCATACTCAGCCCAATGACAATGCTTTCCGGAATACCATCCAGCAGCGCCCCAATAGCCAGCGCCAGCCCGTTGTCGTCGCCGGCGTCGTTGCCCTCAGTCTGGCCTTGCTGCACGGCGGCCCGTTCCTGGCTTTGGTGATGGCCGGAGCGTTTGCGGTGTTTGGCGCCGTGCCGGGCCAGCAGCCAATTAGCCAGCGTGAAAGCTGCCGCGCCACCCAAAAAACCCAGCGCCGTGGCCGTGAAGCCGCCTTTGTGGTAGGCTTCTTCCATCAGCTCCAGCGAGAGAGTTGAAATCAGGACGCCGCTGCCGAAGGCCATAATGGCCGCAGTAAGCCGTTGCGGAACCTTGGCATAGTAACCAATGGCGGCGCCCAGCAGCAGCGCGGAGCCCGATACCAACCCCCAGAATCCGGCTTGCGCCCAGGTAGGAAAATTCATAGATAGACAGAAAAATGGATCAACTCAGGAGGCTGCAAAAGGCGCAAGCGCTGCCCGCACCTCTTCATCGGAGAGGCTGGCCAGCTCCACTTTCTTAAACGGAGCCGTGTGCCCGCCGAGCAGCGTGACGTGGGACTTTGGCAGCCGAAACACCTCAGCCAGATACGCCAGCAGGCAGGCATTGGCCTTGCCATCCTGCGCCGGCGCGTGCAGACGCACCGTCACGGTGCCATCGGGGGCTAGCTGGAGGGCATTCTGGCGGGAGTTCGGCTTGGCCCGCAGGTGCAGCACGGCCATCGGCTAGGCCGGGTCGTTGTAGGCGTCGTACACGTTCCAGGCCCAGATAATGAAGGGCACCACAATAGTCCAGGCCAGCAGAAACCCAAGAATGCCGCCCACGGCCCAGATGAGAAAAGCCTTCAGAATCTGGCCTTTGATGAGCTGCCCCAGACCGGGGATGAAAAACGAAAGCAAAGCCGGTACGCCGTAGGTGGGTTTCATTGTATGTCGGTGAAGAGGTGAATGGTGATGAGGTAAATGGTGGTGAGGTAAGGAGTGGCAGAAGGGACGTGAATAATGAGTTGGTGGTGAAGTGAAAGGCAGGGGCGCTTGCACTTATTCACCCCTATCTACCTATTACCTCATTACCATTCACCTCATTACTCCAACCCGGGCCTGCCCGAACGGGCATTGGTCGAGGATGACGCAACGGCCGCAGGCGGGCGTGTGAAAGTAGCAGCATTTCTGGCCATGAAACATGAGGGCCTCGTGGTGGTCGTAGACCTGCTGGGCGTCCCAGTCGGGCGGGAGCAGGTCGGCGAGCAGCTTGTGGGCTGGTCCTTCGCCCACCTTCGGCCCGATGAGGCCCAGGCGTTGCGCCACGCGGTGGTGGTGGCTGTCCACGGGCATGGCCGGAATGCGCAGCGTGCTGAAGAGCAGCACCGCCGCGCTAGTTTTCGGCCCCACACCCGGAATGGTTTCCAGCCAGGCCCGCGCCGCCGGAATGGGCAGCTCGGCCAGAAACTGCAGGTTGCAGGGGCCATTGCAGCGCGTCGTTACCTCGTGCAGCACGGCCTGCAGGCGGGGTGCTTTCTGCTCGGGCCAGGTGCAGGCCGCAATGGCTTCCTGCACTTCGGTGGTAGGGGCATCGCGCACTTCTTCCCAGGTTGGAAAGCGCGCCCGCAGCTGCTGGTAGGCTCGGTGCGAGTCGTGGTTGCGGGTGCGGTGTGAGAGCAACGCGCTGATTAGCTCACTGAGCGGGTCTTTGGTGCTGAAAAACGGAAACGGCGCGCCGTACTCGGCGCACAGGCGCGCGTGTACCAGCAGCGTCTTTTGCTGGCGGCCTTCGAAGTCGGCGGGGGCAGGGGCGGGGAACAGGGAGGGCTTCACGTCGCTGCTTACGAAGCGGCGGAAGCGCGGGTTGGTGGCGGAGCGGCGCACCGGCCAAAAGTCCGTAGTCGCGCCCCGTTCCTGGCCGAAAGCAGCCAACAGAGGCTTGTTTCGATCAGCAGACAGCCACATTTCCCCGATTTTTAAAGTCTGATTTGACTACATTATTTTTTCACACCTATATAGCTAAAGTACAAAATATCCCTATACTTATACCCGTTACCGCCTCCTATTCCTACCGCCGCTGCCCGCATCTATCCACTACCGCGCCGGGCGACGCTGCTCCTGCCTTCGCACACCGTTTGCCCCTGCTTCCCGCGTTGCTGTTGCTGCCGTTTCGGTGGCGGGTGCTGGTGTGTGTCTGGGGCTTTTTCGTTGAACCTTCTTTTCCTTGCTTCTGCTATGAAAACTTTCCTATTCCTCCTGCTGGCCCTGCTGCTGACGGCCAGCGCCTGCAAGAAGGATTCCCCGGAAGCCGGCCTGCCACCCGCCACGCAACGGGGTGCCAACACCGGGGGCTGCCTCATCAATGGAGAACGGTTCGTGGCTATGGGCTGGGGCGGCAGCCTACTGTCTAATCCTATTCCCCCATTAGGAGGGGGCTTCTTCTATGATAGCCTTTATTCTTTAAGGATAAACGGAGTGTACCAAAATCAGAATACCACGCTTACGCTATTTTTCCGTTCGCAAGCCCTCGGTACTCATTATCTAAATCAAAATACGCTTTCCTTAGATCAAGGTGGACTGAGAATTGAAACGCTCAATCACGCTACACTTATGGCTAGCGGCCCAAGTGAGTTATATATAACTAATTCGCGAAATACAGGAATCATAATATTGTCATATGCCAATAAAACTAATGGCATCTCTGCTGGCACGTTCGAGTTTACAGCGGCCAGCCAAGCAGACCCAGCTAAAACCATCACCATTACCCACGGCCGCTTTGACCGCAAACAATAAGCTTCCATCTCTTTCCTGTCCTTCACTTTACCCCCTTTTCTATGAAACACGTCTATCTGCTTCTTTACTGCTTGCTGCTTAGTGGAGCGGCGATGGCCCAGCGTCCGCTCGTGGCCACGGCCGCCGCCCCCGGCGTGCCGCCTGTGCAAGCAGCCTGCGCCGAGCCGGTGAGCGGCTTTCAGGCCCACGCCGACAGCAGCTTTCTGCCCCTCGACAAAAGCCAGATTCCCACGGGCCTGCTCTACGACCGGGTGTTCCCGACGGGCCAGCCCGGCATTCACTAGTAAACCCAGTTGTCCTTTCCCAACCCTTTTCCACTTTTCTAGTGATGCCCACATCCTCCGACAACCTCGACATCACGCTCACCGACGCCGACCTGAAGCGCATCAACGACGCGCTGGATGCCCTGGACGCGGCCCTGGCCCCGGTGCTCATCACCCTCACGGGCAAGCAAATCCAGCGCCTGCCCAAAGCCTCCGACGCCTCGCTGCCCTTCATCGAGAAGGCCCTGGACCTGGCCGAGCAGCAGCCGCAGTTCGCGCCCGGCTACGTGGA
>NZ_FRAS01000013.1 GCF_900142395.1 Hymenobacter psychrotolerans DSM 18569
CGCTTGCCGGGTCCGCATCGCCCAAGCCGGGGCCGTGCCCAGCTTCAGCCGGCCTGGAAACCCTTATGATAATGCCCAGGCCGAAGCCGGTTGGAGCACGCTCAAAACCGAGCTGCTCCCCCCAGGCACGGCGTTCGCTTCCCTCGAAGAAGCCCGCCTGGAGGTGGCGCACTACCTCGACACCTATTTCAATCTCGACCGACGCCATTCTGCCCTGGCCTACCGCTCGCCCCACCAATTTGAACAAGACCTGAAAACCACCCTACCTTAGCTCACTGTCCGTTTCCACTAGACCACCCCAAAGGTTGTCCATCTCGGCATCCGAAATCTTGCGGCTCAGTTTATTAAGCCAATCAAGCAGTTCAGGCACTTTCCCATCTACTATCGACCACACTTTGGAGCTGGTACTAATACCGAGTAGCATCTCTTCCTCTAATACCGAATCAAAGCCAGCACCAAAAGAATGACCCCGGGTATAATTGAAGGCGTCTGCAGCGGTCAGTAATTCTTGGGTACTACCACCTAGAAGCTGACGATAGGACTCGTTGCTCCCTTTAGCCTTCCGGCTACGCATACCAATGTTGTAAAACTTGCACCCTTCCCAGCCGGCCAGAACCCGCTTAAGCATCGGCAATGAGAGAATCTCCGCAAAAGCTAATCGGTCAACCACGTAGCTATGAGCTAATTCTTTATACAACTCATTATCCTTCAAGGAAGAGCAGAAGTAAAGCAAATTGTGTGGCTTATCGTAGTAAGCGAGGATTAGGCTGTTTTTGACATCTTTAAGATTGTCATCAGCACCATACCACGCTGGCGTAATCAGTTCACCCAGAACAAATACCGCGAGTCGGTACTCCGTACTGACATGGTGATGCCTTAAAATCACTCGGCTCATGTTAGCAAGCCCATTGAAATTAGGTACGACACTTAAGTCGACTAAATCAGGCTCCTCCTCGTCTTCGTCTACTTTAGCAACTTCCTTTGGAATTAGACGATAAATTTTAGTGTGATAAAAGGGCTTTAACTCTTCGTTTTCAAGGAGCAATGCCTCTTCTGTATCAACCACATAAGTGTCATCTGGAGGTGTAACTTCTTCTAAGGTGTCGAAGAAATGTTGCTCCTCCTCTGTGCGGTCAGTTCTTGCGCGATGCAGCTCAGGTAAGATAGCCGCCCAATCTCGGGTATCCTTGAATAATTGAATTTTATCAATCTCGAAATCGTGCGTGCTTGCGACAACGTGTGCAGTATTCGCAGCTGCTACATTTGTACGGCTTATGCGGCCTACAAACTGTAGGGTAATAGGTAGCGTTCTGTGAGGAGCATGAATTGCAGCAATTTTCAAGGAAGGGAAATCGTAGCCTTCCCCCATCATATCCACGCAGATAACTCCATCTGCTTCCCCCTCTTCGAGCTTTTTCATGCGCTTATCTATAGTGGATTGCGCAAGCTTGCTATAGATGAGCACTAGCTTTAGTGCGGTCTGCGAGTCGTATAGCTGCTTCAACTGTTCAGCACGGGTCCGTGAATCCGTCCGTATGATGATTTTGTGGCCATGTTGTTGATGGCTACCGAACACCTCCTCGGTCTTTTTGGCAATGGCAAGGTCGCGGTCAGTTGGCTCCTGAATACCAGCTGTTTCTACCGCTACATATTCAATTTTACTGAACTGCCCTAGGTCGTATGCTAGTTTTAACGGGTAATTATAGACCAAGCGGGCCTTTAAATCCTTTTTATCGTTTCGGAAAGCTGTTGCCGTAACAAGAATCCTTTTAGCTGGCGAAAAGTGATTTAGCAAGTAGGTCCACGATTTTGCCCGGCTGTGGTGTGCTTCATCTACCAGCACCACGTCGAAAGCATTGGCCTCCAGCACCTGGGGTAACTCTTCTATTCGGTTCAGAGTATCTGGTATACCCACCACCACGTCATGATTCGCTAGAATATCGTTCCATTCCGCCTTGTTATGAATGACGTTCTTTAACTCATAGACGCGGGGTTCTGGGGCATCAGGGCTCAAAACCTCATTATTGATCAAGTCCCTGCGAAGCTTAAAGTGCCTGGCAATTTGCTTCCGAACCATCTGGCTAGGTGTCACGACCAAGACTTTACTTGCCCGGAGCGCGTAGCAGGCCGCTATCATAACGGCTGTTTTACCCGTCCCCGTGGGCATACTGACCAGCGCAGCATCTTTCCGGACACTGAAATGAGCTAGGATAGCTCCTACTGCTCCCACTTGGTTCTCGCGTAACCCTTTCTGCACTACCTCTTCCCCTACTTTGATTTGTTGCTTTAGCCAGAATTGCTGGTATGCGCTCGAAAAGGCTGACATTAGGAAAGATTTATAGTGAAGAATAAGGTGGCTGACTATTACATCATACCAGATGGGCAGCTGTATGCGTCGATTCCGCAGTGCACGGTATTGTTCAGAACGCGACTTTGCTGTACAAAATTTGGAGCAGCGACATAGCACAATCTATTAAGTTAGATGTCCTTGCCTAACCAGACTAGCACCAGCCGGAATGCTAACGAAGATAGTGCTTTCTAGGGCTGATTTTTAGCTTGAGGTCAGAGAGTTAATGCGATGAGGCCCCTCTTAACTAGCTTTTTTAGGTACTAGGTAGGATTAGTTTCGGGTTTTGGGCTTCCGTACCTTCGTCCTTACACCCATAGTTACCCCCGCATGCCCACGCTCCACTGGATTGGTAAAGACAAAGTCATCAACCACCACCAGGACGTTCCGTTCCGACTTCTTGACCACCAGTATGGCGCCCTCGCCGACGGCACCCAAACCACCGAGCCCACTGGCAGCGGCAACCGCATCATCCACGGCGACAACCTCGAAGCCCTGAAAGCCCTGCTGCCAGAGTACGAGGGTAAAGTGAAGTGCATCTACATTGATCCTCCTTACAACACGGGAAAGGAAGGATGGACTTACAATGACAACGTTTCGGACCCGAAGCTTCGCAAATGGCTGGAGGTTACGTTGCAGGCAAAATCAAACGGCAAAGATGCGGGCATTGGAGTAGATGACCTCTCGCGTCATGACAAGTGGTTGTGTATGATATACCCTCGCCTAAAGCTGCTTCACAAGCTGCTGAAGGAGGATGGAAGCTTGTGGGTTTCAATTGACGATACCGAGTGCTTCAACCTAAAGATGACGCTTGACGAAATTTTCGGGCTTGATAATTTCATTGCGGACAT
This sequence comes from Hymenobacter psychrotolerans DSM 18569, assembly GCF_900142395.1. Classification (GTDB taxonomy): domain Bacteria; phylum Bacteroidota; class Bacteroidia; order Cytophagales; family Hymenobacteraceae; genus Hymenobacter; species Hymenobacter psychrotolerans. The sequence continues at coordinate 3,199 of NZ_FRAS01000013.1, forward strand.
CATTTGGAAGAAACGTGACAGTCCACCAAACGACAGAACCATTGGCTCTATCCACGAACACATATTGGTATACGGCAAGGCAAAAGCAGGACTTGGTAAGAAGACGTTAGCAGAGGAGCAATTCAATCTGCTCCAACGGACTGAAAAGTCAAATGCAGACTATAAGGTATTTGCTGAGCCCAATGGCCCTGACCCTAAAGGGCCTTTCCGAAAAATCGATACAACGGCCAATGGAAAGGGTGGACGCTTTGTAGCAAGCCTATTTTATGGAATCATCAATCCCTACACGAAGGAAGAAGTATTTCCACGGCAGGGCACTTGCTGGCGCCATAACCAGGAAGAAATGAAACGGCTGGAAAAAGAGAACCGGCTGTATTGGGGAGTGAAAGGAGAAGCAAAAACTCCTATGCGCAAGCTATATCTCTCAGAAACCCGACAGGGTATGACCATACCTTCTATCTGGTATGATATTGCTCTAAATCAGCACGGTTCGGGAGATATTGAAAAGATATTCGGCGAGAAAGCTGCTTTCGACACTCCCAAACCGATTGATTTAATTCAGCAAATTATCCATATCGCCACCGACAAAGATTCCATCGTCCTCGACAGCTTCGCCGGCAGCGGTACCACGGCCCACGCCGTGCTCAAGCTCAACCAGCAGGACGGTGGCAACCGCCGCTTCATTCTCACGGAAATGGAAGAATACGCCGAGCGTATCACGGCGGAGCGGGCGAAGCGCGTCATGCAGGGCTACGCCAGCCACCCCGGCACCGGCGGCAGCTTTGACTACTACACTCTGGGCGCGCCCATCTTCACCGAGAGCGGCGAGCTGAACGAGCAGGCCGGCCTGGCGGGCCTGCGCCAGTACCTCTACTACGCCGAAACCAAGCAGCCCCTGCCCGCTCCCTCGGCCGACGACAACGCGGCCTTTCTGGGCCTGCACGACGATACGGCCTACTATTTCCATTACCAGCCCGACGCCGTTACCACACTCAACCACGAGTTTCTGGCCACCATGCGCACCCGCGCCGGCCAGTACATCATCTACGCTGATAACTGCCTGCTGCCGGCCGAGTTCATGACCCAGCACGGCATTATTTTCAAGAAAATCCCTCGCGACATTTCGCGCTTCTAACCCCCGGCCGATATGGAGCTGAAACCCTACCAGCAGGAAGTCATTACGGACCTGGCCCGCTTCCTCGATTGCGTGCAGGCCACCAAAAACCTGCCCGACGCCTTCCACGACTTCTGGGCCACGCACCCGCGCACGCCCCTGCAGCCCTTTCCCGGCGCGGCCGTGGAGCCCTACAAGAACACCGTGCCCGGCGTGCCGCACGTGTGCGTGAAGGTGCCCACCGCTGGCGGCAAGACCTTTCTAGCGGCCAACGCGCTGCGCACCATCTTCGCCGCCTTTCCGCCCGACCGCCCTAAGGCCGTGGTGTGGCTGGTGCCCTCCGTCACCATTCTGGAGCAGACGCTGCGCAACCTGAAAGACCCCGGCCACCCCTACCGGCAGAAAATCAACACCCACTTCGCCGGCCGGGTGGAAGTGTATGACAAGGCCGCCCTGCTGCAAGGCAGCGGCTTTTCGGCCAGCTCCGTGCAGGAGCAGCTGAGCCTGGTGGTGCTCAGCTTCGACTCGCTGCGGGCCCGCAACAAGGAGGACCGCAAGGTGTACCAGGAAAACGGCAACCTACAGTCCTTCGGCACGCTGCTAGGCCCCGGCGACGAGGATATTACCCTCATGCGGGTGATTCAGGCCCTGAGCCCGGTGGTGGTAGTCGACGAAAGCCACAACGCGGAAAGCGAGCTGAGCGTGGACATGCTTAAGAATCTGAGCCCCTCGTTCATCCTCGATCTGACGGCCACCCCGCGCAAAAACAGCAACATTATCAGCTTCGTGGATGCGCTGGCCCTGAAAAAGGAGCACATGGTGAAGCTGCCCGTCATCGTCTACAACCACAACGACCGCACGGAAGTCATCAACTCGGCCCTGCAGCTGCAGCGCAACCTGGAGCTGCAGGCGAAGAAAGAGCAGAAGGAAGGCGGCCGCTACATCCGGCCCATTGTGCTGTTTCAGGCCCAGCCCAAAACCGCCGATGACAACACCACCTTCGAGCTGCTCAAGCAGAAGCTCATCGACCGCAAGATTCCGGCCGAGCATATCCGCATCAAGACGGCGGGCCTGAACGAGTTGAAGAACGAGGATCTGTTGTCGCCAAAGTGCCCGGTGCGCTACATCATCACCGTAAATGCCCTGAAAGAAGGCTGGGACGCGCCCTTTGCCTACATTCTGGCTTCGCTGGCGGATAAGTCATCTGCCGTGGACGTGGAGCAGATTCTGGGCCGCGTGCTGCGCCAGCCCTACGTGGCCCCGCACCAGGCCCCCATGCTCAACATGAGCTACGTGCTGACGGCCTCCAGCAAGTTTCTGGAAACGCTCGACAAGATTGTGGTGGGCCTGAACAAAGCCGGTTTCAGCGCCCGCGACTACAAAGTGGCTGACTCAGCTACCCTCGCGCCCAAGCCCGACCCGCTGGCCAGCTTCGTGCAGGCCCCGCTCAACTTCGACGCCCCCGCCCCCACGCCAGCCATCGATGATCTGGCCGACATTGACTTCGGCCGCATTGCCCCAGTGGAGCCTGTCACCGATGAGGCTGCGGCGGCCGTGTCGGTCACGCAGCCGCAGGTGGCCTCCACGGCCCCGGCGGCGGGCTCCGTGCAAGCCATTGCCCAGGCCGCCTTGGCCCAGCAGGCCGAGTTCGAGCAAACCGTGGCTGCGAGTACGGCCAGCGGCACCACACCCCCTCCCAGCGCCCTCCAATCCCTCGTGAAAACTTATCCGATCAAAGAGATTTTCCGCGAGCAGGCCACGGCCCTGCGGCTGCCCCAGTTCTTCTGGAAGAAACCCGCTGCCACGCTCTTCGATGACGACGCCGGCAGTACCAGTGTGCTGCTGGAGAAGGATTACCTGCTCGAAGGCTTTCAGCTCGGCAAGGAAAACACCGACATCAAGTTCGACGGCGTGTCTTCGGAGCTCTACCGCGTGGACCTCGACGACACCAAGAAAGAAGCCACGCCCACCTTCACCCGCATCGACGGCGACGCGAAGGAGCGCATCATGACGTTCATCCTCGACCCGACCCGCAAAGACAGCCGCGTCAAGAACTTCACCAGCCGCATCATGGGCCTGATCGGCAACCTCTACCCCATTGCCGACAAGGAAATTGAGCGCTACGTCCGCCGCATCCTCGAAGACTTCACCGACGAGCAGTTCACGGATTTCGCCAACCACGAGCACACATACACCCAGAAGATCAAGGACAAAATCCGGCAGCTTTCGGAGGCGTACGCGCTGAAGCAGTTCCGCAACTTCCTCGACCAGGATAAAGTCTCGATGCAGCCGGCCTACGCGCTGCCGGCCCAGATTACACCCGGCGACACGGGCAAGGACATTACCAAGTCGCTGTACGAGAAGGAGGGCAAGATCAACGGCTTCGAGGAGCGGGTCATCAACGAGCTGGCCAACCTGCCCAACATTGCCTTCTGGACGCGCAACCTAGAACGCAAAGGCTTCCGGATTAATGGTTTCCTCAATCACTACCCCGACTTCATCATCCAAACCAAGAGCGGCAAGACTCTGCTGGTAGAAACCAAGGGCGACCACCTCGACGCCGAGCAGAAAATCAAATTGGGTGAGTACTGGGTGCAGAAAGCCGGCAACGACTTCCGCTACTTCATGGTCTATGAGCGCCGCGTGGTGGACGGGGCCTACAAGCTGGATGACTTCCTGAACTTGGTGAAGGGTATTTAAGCTGTCATCTTCTGCTAATGAAGCTTAATTGTAACTGTGCTGTTTTCAAGCGTCTTTAAAAGCTCGCACACTTTTAATGAACGTCATCACCTCTGCTAACAATTGCTTCTTTTCGGGCAGTCGCAGGTTATCTAGGTATGCTGTAGACAACCGGGGCTGGTAGGCGCCTTCCACCATGCTATAGTGTCCTCGGTCACCCCTATCCAAATCATAACGGAAAGATGGAGACGTAAAGAAAGTTGAGCGCCGCGCCTCAAATGCGCCGGCCTCAGCTTCCGAAACAATTGCACTCAGAAAAAGCCGATTCGTAGCCTTGTCCACGTACAAGAAGAACGTGTTCGATACCGCCCGGATTTCGAACTCGTCCTTTTGGAAGGTAACCCGCGCGTCTCGCCGGGTCTGGTCGGCAATGTAGTGTTCCAAGGCCACGCTGAACCGCTCCTTGGTCAGGTACAGGTCGGCCTCCGTTGGCCGCTCGCTCATTTCGTGCGGCACCACGAAGCGCTTCACAAAGCTTTTGAGTTCGTCCAGCTCCGTCTGGGTTTCCAACTTGCAGCCTATTTCGATGGAGTTGCTGTTGGAGCTAGCCAGTAAGTTCATGGAGGAAATGACCCCGCTGGTTTCACTGAAGTAGAACTTTGCGTGCAGGTTGCTTACTAGCCGCGCTTTCAGCCCCAGCGCCTCTACCTGCTCCCAACTGCCCGCATTATCGGGGTCGTTACGCACGAAAAAGTCAATCCGTACTCCTCGCCCTTTGGCTGCCGTTAGGGCTGCGGCCAACTGCTGCCACTGGGTTAGTTTTACGTAGGGCGACACTAGAATTAAGTACTGCTGGGCGGAGTGAATCACCTCTAATACTTCACTGCTGATTTGGTGGGGCTGGAGAATCTTCATGTAACGAATGCCGGCAATCAACGCGCAATTTAGAGTTTGATAGCTCACGTGCCACATGGGCTATCACGAGATAAATCGACTGTGGCTACATGACTAATTTCCTCGCAAGAAGTGAGTTGGGACATTCATTGACCCGTGTATATTGCGAATAGACTTTCTATCCATTATCCATGGGATTCTCGTTTCGCAAATCCATTAGCTTCGGCCCAATGCGGGTCAATTTATCTACCCGGGGCATTGGCTACTCCGTGGGCGTGAAAGGTGCCCGGATTAGGGTCAATCGGCGGGGCACTTACGTTTCGCTGGGGGCTGGTGGCATTCAGTACCGCAAATACATACAGCAGACGACAACTCACAGCCCGTCTTATCCACCCGCGCCGCTGCCGCCCACGGCTCAGGGGCACCTGCACACTATTACCTCCGATGAGATAACTCAACTTAGTGACGTTGACTCGCAGGATTTCATCAACGAGCTAACTGAGAAAGCCGCCAAGATTTCATTTGCCAAGTGGGGTACGCTGGTCTTGGCTCTACTATTGGCCTTGGTTAAGAGCCTGTTTGGGAATTGGCTTGGGTCTAAAGAAAAACGAGCCAGTAAGTTGCAGGCGGAGTTCCTAGGCTCCGGTCTGCATTATGGTTGACGGCTATCAACCCCTCACTGACTCGCAGTGGCAAGTTATGCGCTGCTTACTGCCGCTGCAACGCAAACGGCGCCTGTGTTTGCGCCAGGTGGTGGACGCGTTGCGCTACGTGTGCCGCTCAGGTTGCCAGTGGCGCAGCCTGCCGGCGGCATTTCCCAAGTGGACGGCCGTGTATTATTACTTCCGCCGCTGGCAGCAGGACGGCACGCTGCAGCGCTTGAACCGGACTTTGAACGAAGCCGACAGGCAAGCGCAGGGGCAGCCGGCCACACCGACCGTGCTGTGCCTGGACAGTCAAAGTGTGAAGCTCGCCCCGCGCATCGCCGAGCACCGCGGCATCGACGGCGGCAAGTGTGTGAACGGGCGCAAGCGGCAGCTGCTGGTGGACCGGCAAGGGCGCGTGTGGGCCTGCCGCGCGCACGCGGCCAACCAGAACGACAGCCGCGGCGCGGCCCCGTTGCTGCGGGAGCGGCGCCACTGGGGCCCGCACCTGACCACCGTGGTGACCGACCGCGCCTACCGCGGCCACTTTGCCGAAGGGTTGCTGGCGCGTGGACTACGGCATGAGGTCAGCAGCCGGCCGCCGTCGGCGCGCGGCTTTGTCCCGGTCGGCTGCCGCTGGGTGGTCGAACGCACCTTCGCCTGGCTGAACTTCTTCCGACGGGTGGTCATGGACTACGAGTACACGCCCGAAAGCCACGCGGCTTGGATCCTCTGGGCTAACGTAACCCTTTGCCTCAACCGACTATATTGATTTCCTAACAGGCTATTAGAGCCAATGGTCATTAGGGCCGACACGTTCGCTCGGCCCGATTACTGTGTTAAACACTAATTGGGGCACAATTAGGGCGAAACATGCGTGTCCCAAAACCAGAATCAAAGCATACAGCACATACACACCTCCTTGTCTTAACGCCCTAAGAGTGCTTGCCACTGTAAGGCCCAAAGCCACAACTACGTTTAAGCACGTACCTATTATCAAAGCAAGTTTACTTAGTTGCCATTGAGTGTACCTAATGTCTTTGGGATGGTCAAGGCAGCTTAGAAACCAAGGCATTACGTTACGCGCTAACCTTGATGCAGTCTTAGGTTCGTATTCGAATACAAACAGCCACATTTTTGGAAGCATATAGGGCACATATACACAGCAAAAGCTAAGAAGAAGCATCAAAAATGCTATTAGTATGTCTCTTTTTTTCAGGCTTGTCATCGTATTCATCTTTATCATAAGTGCAATAACGACCTCTCTTCCCTAAGAACCTGTTGGTAAATCGATTTGCGATTAAAGGGAACGATTCCCCAACAGGCTCTAAAAGTTTGGTACAAAAGTTAATCGGCGGCCTTGGCAGCGGCTGGCTTTCGGTGGGCGTGGATGACCACTTTACGGTGGCGTAAGTACTTATAAAGGGTAACCTTCGTTTTAGTGAACAAGCCAGCTGGCTATTTTTAGGATTTCCTTCCTGCTCCATGGCCCGCTACTTGTTTTTACTCGACGCGACCCAGCGCCGTGCCTTCGACCAGCCCCCTGTTTTCAATCCGCCCCAGCGGCAGCTCTTCTTTGCGTTGCCCGACTGGGCCACCCGGTCTCTGGCTACGCTGCTGGCCCCGCACAGCCGGGGCGGCTTCGTACTGCAGGTCGGCTACTTCAAGACGACGGGGTGCTTCTTTCCCGTGGACCGGTTCCTGGCGACTGACCAGGCGTACGTGCAGCAGCGTTACCACTTGGGAGCGGTGGAGTGGACGCGCTACGGCAAGGTCACCCGCTTTAACCACCAGCAGCAGATTCTGCAGCAATTCGGGGTTCCGCCCTTCGAGCAGGTCGAAGCCGCCGTGCGCCAGCAAGTGACGCATTTCGCCCGCCTATTAGGACCGCCTTTTTCCGTATCTATTCAGGCACTGTCCTGCCTGCTTTGGCTGAAATCATTTTCTCCGATGCTGACCCGAAGGCCCGTTGACCCGCTAAAAAGGCCATCCTGGAGGCCAGGCCAGCGCGGCGGCGGCGGGTTTCGCTACCTTTAAAGCGCATGAGTACGACCGCACGGCCCCTGGAACGGCAACTATCTCCGCCCCTGGTGAGCGGCTCCACCATTGCCCTGGCGTGGCTGCTGTTCAGCGGGTTCATGGTGCTGCTGATTTTTGTGCAGAACCTCTCGGCCGGCACGCCCACTGACTGGCGCGAGGCCCTGGGCGGGCGGCTGTTGCACAGCCTGATTTGGGGCCTGCTCACGCCAGTGGTGTTCGCCCTGGCGGCCCGCTTCAACCTCACCGAACGCCGGCACCGCCTCTGGCACCTGCTGGCCCACGCGGCGGCTAGCTACGTCCTGACCCTGGTGTACCGCCTGGGCTACGCCGCCGTGATGCACGGCAGCGGGGCCACGCCGGGCGGCTTCTCCCTGCATACCGTTGTGGCCAATGCCAACAACTGGGTGCCCATCTACTGGATGCTGCTGTGCATCGCCTACGCCGTGCAGTACCGCGAGCGGTACCGCGAAGGCCGGGTGCGGGCCGCCCAGCTCGAAACCCAGCTGGTGCAGGCCCAGCTGCAGGCCCTGAAAATGCAGCTTCAGCCGCACTTTCTCTTCAACTCGATGAACGCCGTCTCAGCCCTGATGACCCAGGACGTGAAGGCCGCCCGGCGCATGTTGGCCCAGCTCAGCCAGTTTCTGCGGCTGGTGCTGGAAGGCACCGACGAGCAGGAGGTGACCCTGGAACAGGAGCTGCGCCTCACGCGCCTCTACCTCGAAATCGAGCAAACCCGCTTCCCCGACCGGCTAGCCGTGCGCTACGACATCGCCCCCGATACCGAGGGCGCGCTGCTGCCTGCCCTGCTGCTGCAGCCGGTGGTGGAAAACGCCGTGCGCCACGGCCTGGCGCCCCGCGCCGGGGCCGGCGAGCTGGCCGTGCGGGCCGAAAAACAGGGCGACCGACTCGTGCTGCAAGTGCACGACAACGGCCAGGGCGCGGCCGATACCGCCGCCCGGGGCATCGGCCTGCGCAACCTGGAAAGCCGCCTGACTACGCTCTACGGCCCAGACTACGCCCTGGCGGTGGAGTCGGCCCCGGCGTGCGGCTACTGCCTGCGCCTGTCCATCCCGTTCCGGCTGGCAGCGGCCGGGGTTACGCATCTATCCGCATGAGGCCCATCCGCACGCTGCTGGTCGACGACGAGCCGCTGGCGCGCAGCCTGCTGCGGGAGCTGCTGGCCGATTTTCCGGCGCTGACCGTGACGGGCGAAGCCGCGAACGGCACCGAAGCCTTGGCCGCCCTGCAAACCGGCGCGTACGACGTCGTCTTTCTCGATGTGCAAATGCCCGACCTCGATGGCGTGCAGGTGCTGGGCCGGCTGCGGGAAGCCGGCCAGCCGCTCCCGCTGGTGGTGTTCGTGACGGCCTACGACCAGTACGCGGTGCAGGCCTTCGCGCTCCACGCTGTCGATTACCTGCTCAAACCGCTGGACCCCGACCGGTTTGCCGACTGCGTACGCCGGGTGCAGCAGCAGCTACGCCTGCGCCAGTACCAGGCCCGCGTCCCCGAGCTGGAGGCCCTGCTGCACAGCTGGACCGCCCCGGCAGCTGACTACCAGGACCAGTTCCTGGTGAAGCTGCCGGAGCGCAGCTTCTTCGTGCCGGCCGCCGAGGTGTGCTACTTCGAGGCCAGCGGCAACGGCGTGCAGCTACACGCGGCCGGCCGGCACTACCCGCTGCGCACGGCCCTGGGCCAGCTGGCCGAGCGGCTCGACCCGGCCGTGTTCCTGCGCATCCACCGCTCGTGCATCGTCAACCCGGCCCACATCGTGGACTTCAGGCACTGGTCGCACGGCGAGTACCTGTTTCGCATGGCCAACGGCCAGCACGTCACCTCCTCGCGCAGCTACAGCGCCGGCGTACAGCAGTTGCTCAAGCGATTTGCCTGAGCCGGCCCGGAACCTGGAAGGCCAGTTCACCCCGGGATAGGTCCAGTTGGCCCGTGTCGGGCGTTCATTTTTGGAAGTTGCCCGTTAGTGCACCAGCCCCCCACTCATGGGACGGCAACAGCGCACGACATGACCAAACCCTTCCTCTTTTTGCTGGCCTTCACCTTCGGCGGAGTCGCGACGGCCCGCGCCCAACACCATACCCCGGCTGGTACTACATCAATGCCGGGCACGACCCACTCCATGACGGGCATGACCGGCCTGAAGATGGACCACACAGCCGCGCCCGGCACCCCGGTCGCCGCCTTCCAGCACGGCATGGATTCGGTGATGGTGGTGATGGACGAGGGCATGCGCCGCATGGAGGGGGCCCGCCCCGACGACATCGACGCCAGCTTCGCGGCCATGATGCTGCCCCACCACCAGGGGGCCGTGGACATGGCCCGTCTGCAGTTGCTGTACGGCAAGGACCCCGCCCTGCGCCGCCTGGCCCAAAGCATCATCGCCGAGCAGCAGGTCGAGATTCAGCAGATGGCTGCCTGGCTGAAACAGCACCCCGTGGGCACGCAGAACCCTGGCAAATAGTACCTAATTCCGTTTAAACCGTCATGCTGAGCTTGTCGCAGCATCGCTACCGCTTCGTTGAAGAAGTGTTGATTAGTAAAGAGGTAGCGATGCTGCGACTTCGTTCAGCATGACGTTCTTTTTTCCCTATCCCATGAAATTCCCTCTCCTCCCCGGCCTGCTGCTCATTTCCAGCGTGGCGGCGGCTCAGGTCGTCAGCCACCGCGACCGGGTGTACACCGCCGACCAGATTTCCAACACCGTCTCGGTTATCGACCCCATGGATAACAAGCTGCTGGGCCAGATTATTCTGGGTAAGCCGCAGCCCGACTTGCTCTCGGCGCTCTACAAGGGGCAGGCGCTGGTACACGGCCTGGGTGCTTCGTCCGACCATAAGCTGCTGGCCGTGGTGTCGGTGGGCTCCAACAACGTGACCTTCATCGAAACGGCCACTAACGTCATCAAAGGCAGCGTGTACGTGGGGCGGGCCCCGCACGAGGCCACCTTCCGGCCCGATGGCAAGGAGGCCTGGATAACGGTGCGCGGCGAGGACTACCTATCGGTGATTGACGTGGCCACGATGCGCGAAACCCGCCGTGTGCCCGTGCCCAACGGCCCCGGCCAGATTGCCTTCAGCCCCGACGGCAAGCGCGCCTTTGTGTGCTCCAGCTTCTCGCCCGAGCTGGCCGTGGTGGACGTGGCCACTTACAAAGTCATCAAAAAGGTGCCGGTGGTGAGCCCCTTCTCGCCCAACATCTTCCCCACCAAAGACGGCCAGCAAATCTGGTTCACCCACAAGGATGTGGGCAAGGTATCGGTACTGGATACCAAGACGCTCACCATCAGCGGCGTGCTGACAACCGGCCCCGTCACCAACCACGTGGCCACGGTGGATGTGGCGGCCGGCAAGCTGGCCTACGTGACCGTAGGCGGCGAGGACGTAGTGAAGGTGTACAGCCGCGCCCCGGGCTTCAAGCAGCTGGCCACCATTCCGGTGGGGGCTAATCCGCACGGCATCTGGCCCTCGGGCGACGGCAGCCGGATGTACGTGGGCCTGGAAAACGGCGACTCCGCCGTGGCCATCAGCACGGCCAGCAACCGGGTGCTGGCCAAAATCAAGGTAGGCCAGGCCCCAATGGCGCTGATGTACGTGCCCAACGCCGTGCCTGCCGGCGCGGCCACAAACACCGGCCTCGGCCGGCAGCTGGTTGACCAGCCCGCCGTGGTGCGGACGCTCAAGCCGCCCACCGCTGGCCCCGCCACCGGCACCATGACGCTGCGCTCGGAAGGGCTGGTGGATTTGGCCACCTTCGCCCTGCGCGGCCTGACGCCGAACACCGACTACGACATCTTCCTGACCAGCGGCACCAAAGCGCCCTACGCGCGCGACTACGCCCTGACCACCGTGCGCACCGATGCCAAAGGCGGGGCCATGGGCCAGGCCCTGGGGCCGGTGCAGCGCATCGCGGGCGGCGAGTTGAACCCAGCGGGCAAAAAGTTTTCGCGGGTAATCGTCGCACCCAAAACCACTGACGGTGAACCCGCTTTACTGGCCGAATAGTCCGGCTTAGACTGGGCGGCAAAACCAGCATTTCATCCCTCCATGCGCATCACTACCTTATCCACCTGGGCCCTGGCAGCCACGCTGTTGCTCGGGGCCTGCTCGAAAAAGAACAGCGAGGAAACCGAGCCCGACATGGTCATTCCGCCCGACCCCGGCCCCATCGCAGCCAGCGCCGCCGACCGGGTGTACCTGGCCGACCAGTCATCGAACACGGTGTCGGTGCACGACCCGAGCACCAACCGGCTGCTGGGCGTGATTCGCTTGGGCAAGGGCCGGCCCGAGTTTCTGAGCCCGCTCTACGACATGGAGTCCAACGTGCACGGGCTGGGGGTGTCGCCCGATGGCAAGACGCTGGGCGTGATTGCCACCCTCACCAACGCGGTGATTTTTATCGACCTAGCCACCAACACCGTCAAGGGCAAGGTATACGTGGACCGCAACCCCCACGAGGGCTTTTTCACGCCCGACGGCAGACAGTTCTGGGTGGCGGTGCGCGGCAAGGATTACGTGACGGTGATTGACGTGGAGAAAATGCAGGTGGTGAAAAACATTGCCACCGAGCACGAGCCGAGCATGGTCGTGTTCCGGCCCGATGGCAAAGTGGCCTTCGTGGACCACTCCGAAACCGCTACGCTCGACGTAATTGATGTGAAGAAGCGCGAGGTCATTGCCCGGGTGCCGGTGGTGAGCAAGTTCTCGCCCAACCTGGTGGTGACCGAGGACGGCCAGCAGGTCTGGATGACCCACAAAGACGTGGGCAAGGTGACCGTGGTGAACGCCCAGACCTACGCCGTGGAAGGCGTGATTGACACCGGCCCCGGCACCAACCATGTGAACATGGCCGGCCCCGGCGGCGGCACCCGCTTCAGCGGGGCCAGCGCCGGCGACTTCGCTTACGTAACCGTGGGCGGCGAAAACGCGGTGAAGGTGTATTCGCGCCAGCGCCAGCTGCTGGCCACTATCCCGGTGGGGGCCAACCCGCACGGTGTGTGGCCCAACGGCGACGGCAGCAAGCTCTACGTGGGCCTGGAAAACGGCGACGCGCTGGTCAGCATCGACACCAAAACCAACACCAAGCTCACCGAAACCGGCAGCGGCCAGGCCCCGCAGGCCCTGCTCTACGTGGTGAAAGCCGGCGGTGGCAGCCCCGGCGCCAGTGGGCTGGAAGCCTTCACGCCGGTGACGCCGGTGAACATCCGCCTGGTGCCCGTGGGTACGCAGCCGGTGCCCGGCGTGGGCGGCGGGGCCACCATCCGCCCCACCGAAGACCTCGACGAAATGGTACTGGCCCTCAAGCAGCTGGCCGCCAACACCACCTACACCCTGTACCTGTCGGACAGCAAAACCGCATTGGTGGCCCCGGAGCCGGTCATTTCCTTCAAAACCGATGATGGTGGCGCAGTCGAAGTCAACGCCTACTACCAGATTCGGCTGCGGCTGGCAGGCCGGTTCGCCGTGGTGGTGCTCGGCGACAAAAACCCGGCCGGCGCGGTCACGCTCACGCAGCCGTAAGCCGGCTGCTGACCAAGAAGGCCCCTGGTGCATGTCGCATCAGGGGCTTTTTTAGGGGCGCAAACGCTTTTGCTTCGGGTAGCACCGGGGTTTTTTGTTGCTCAACTACCTTCGCCGCTTGCTAGCTGGCAGGCCGCCAATTCCCGGCAATGGGCCCGAAAGCGCAGCAGCCCGACCGTCAGCACCAGCCCCGCCACCGCCAGCGCGGAGTAACCCAACCGGCCGCCCCGCTCGGGGTGAAACTGAAGGAGCGCCAGCCCGAAGCCCACCAGCGCCAGGCTGGTGCGCACGTAGGTGAGCAAAGTGCGCTCATTGGCCAGCCGGGTCCGTTGCAGGGCCAGCCGGTCCGAGAGGGCGAGTGGGTTGGTGGGGGGGGGTAGCGGCATAAGGGAGTAGGCTACGGGAGGGTAATGGCATCGCCCGGTTCGGCCAGCCGGTGAAACACGATGCCGTGCTTCTCAAAATACGGCCCGTAGTTCTCGTAGCGCTGCTGGATGAAGAAGGGCTTGAGGTAGCCGTCGTGTACGGGCAAAATTTGCCTGGGACGCATTTTCAGGGCGAAATCGGCCACCACCAGCTCCGTGAGAAAAGGCGCGGTGACGGGCAGCAGGAGCATTTCCACCCCCGCGAAGGGCAACAAATTGTTAGCAAAAGAGTCGGCGGGATTTAGCACCTTGCCATTCACCAGCCAGGCGGTCATTTGCGGCAAGGGGCTGTCGAGAATGGCCTCGTGCTGCACCGGAAGGGCCAGCAGCTGAAACACGCCCAAGTCTAGGCGACCTTCCTCGTGGATTTGCACCGTGAGGCCGTGCGCTTTCAGTTCGGTTGCCACCTCGCGGTTAGAGATGATAATGACCTGACGCAGGGCCACGATTTTCTGAAGCGCCGCCACGTCGAGGTGGTCGGGGTGGTTGTGGGTGATGATGATGACCGATACGTCTTTGAAAACCTCGGGGTGCACCAAGCCTTCGATGAAGGAAAACTTGCCCGGGTCGAAAAGAATCTGTTGGCCGTCGAGTTCGAACAGCAAACAGGAATGAATGTATTTGGTGATGCGCATGGCATTGAAAATGAGGTTGTTCTAGCTGCTTCGGTAGTCCAACTTCCTCCGTGCGCTTTGCGCTATACCGTGTGCAGAATCACGTAGAGCGAGCCAGTCGAAATCACCAACCAGAGCAGGATGCCCAGCACGTAGGGCTTGATGCCCACCGAGCGCACCACCTTGGCCGACAGGCCCGCGCCGATGAAAAACAGCGTCACCGTGAGGCCGATTTTGGCCAGGTTCACCATCACCGGGCCCAGGGGCTTGGCGGCGGGCACGAAGGTGTTGAGCAGCATGGCGGCGATGAAGCCGAAGATGAAATAGGGAATTTTCACCTTGACGCCCTTCTGCTTGAAAATCATGGCCGTGCCAATGGAAATCGGGATAATCCACAGGGCCCGGGCCAGCTTCACGGTGGTGGCTACTTCCAGGGCTTTATTGCCGTAGGCGGCCGCCGCGCCCACCACCGAACTGGTGTCGTGGATGGCAATGGCGCACCAAAGGCCGAACTGGTTCTGAGTCATGGCCAGCGCGTGGCCGATGGGCGGGAAGGCAAACAGGGCCAGCGCGTTGAGCACGAACACCGTGCCCAGGGCCACCGACATCTCCTCGTCCTTGGCCCGCAGCACCGGCCCGATGGCCGCGATGGCCGAGCCGCCGCAAATGGCGGTGCCGCACGAAATCAGATGCACCACGTGCCGGCCCAGCCCCAACCACCGGCCCACCACCAGGCCCAGCAGCAGCGTGCCGAAGATGGACACCACCGTGAACAGGATGCCCTCCTTGCCGGCCTGCACCGCCGCGTGGGCGTTCATGCCGAAGCCCAGCCCGATAACCGAGAACTGCAGCAGCTTGGCCGTGGCCTTTTTGGTTTGGGTAGTGAAGGGGTTGCCGATGGTCTGGGCCAGCACCAAGCCCAGGGCCAGGGCAATGGGCGGCGAGGCCCAGGGCGTGAGGCAGAACACGAAGAACAGCACGAACACCACCTGCTTCAGGGTGAAATCCTGCCCGAACAGCACGCGGGGCGTGTGCAGGTGGCGGAAGAAGCCGGTGGTTTCGTTGAATTCAGGAGCGGCCGGTTCCTGCGCCGGAGCGGGAGCGAGCGGCGAATCAGGGGCTTGCGGAGTTGCGGAATGAACCGGGAGTGCCATGAGCGGGAGGGGGTTGTTTCTGAGGCAAATATACGGCGACCCCTACGCAAAGGATTATCCAATCGTGTTATCCTGCATAACCAAAAGTTATTTATAGAATAGCTGATTTTTGCATTCCCGCCAGTCTTGAGCCGCCCGGATGGCCGTGGCAGCAGTTGTTACGGCACCGGCAGACCTGTGCCATCGCCAATCTGCCGTTGGACGAACCACCCGGTTCACCTCCTGCTGTATAAGTACAGCCGCTGCCAGCTGACACCGAATGGTTATCCGGCATCGCCAGCCTTTATTTGGCCCCCTTGAATTGCCCCTGCACGAAGCTCAGAAACCGCTGGGCCGGCCGGGCCAGCACCTGTCCCTGCACCCAGAGTGCCTCGAACTGCCGGGCCAGGTGCAGCCCTTTGATGGGCACGATTTCGAGCAGTCCAGCCGCCAGCTCGCGGTCCAGGGCCCGGCGCGACACGAATCCCAGGGCCGCCGGCGCGGCTTCGAGGTAGCGCTTGATGGCTTCCGTATTGTCCAGGTAAAGGGCTACGGAAAGGCTGCTGAGCTTAATGTGCTGCGCCCGCAGAGCAAATTCGAGAATTTCCAGCGTGCCCGAGCCCCGCTCGCGCAACACCAGCGGGTGGGCCAGGGCCTCGGCCAAGGACAGCGGCGTGGCGAGCGGGGAACCGGGCGCGACGCGGCGCACGGCCACCAACTCGTCGGGCAGCAACGGCTCGTAGTGCAGGTCGTGGCTTTTGGTGCGGCCTTCTACAAAGCCCAAATCCAGCTCGCCGCGTAGTAGGGCATCGGCAATGCGCTCGGAATTGGCGTTCAGGAACGAGAGCTGCACCTGCGGGTAGCGGGCCTGAAAGGCGGGCAGCAACCCCGGCAGCACGTACTGGGCCAAGGTGGTGCTGGCCCCCAGGCGCAGGCGGCCGGCGGCCTCTTCGGGGTCACGCAGGGCCAGGAGCTGGTCTTCGAGCTGCTGCTGGGCGGCGGCGGCGGCATCGGCGTGGGCGTGCAGCAGGCGGCCGGCCTCGGTGAGGCTCACGCGGTTGCCGCGCCGCTCCAACAGGCGCTGGCCGTACTGGGCTTCCAGCTCACGAATGTGCTTGGTGACGGCCGGCTGGCTCACAAACAGCTCCTGCCCGGCCTTGGTAAAGCTCAGATGCCGGGCCACGGTGGCAAATACGCGCAGACGAAAATCGGACATGGCGGCAAGGTAGGCAGTTTGCTATAACCTCGGGGCGGACCCTCCCCGCTCATTTCGGGCACTCATCCGCCCACCCTGCCAACGCCGCTTACCGAACCAGCTTCTCCAGCGCGGCCTTGAACTCGGGGGTGTAGTACGCGGCCATGCCGTCGTGGCAGGTGACCACCTGGCCGTCGGGGCCGATGATGACGGTGGCAAGAATGGAGTTGGAATCGAATGGGGCAGGCACTTCGGCTTTTCAGAGGCCGATATAGTACAGCGAGGCGAGGCCCAGCGAAAGCCTGACGAAGCGGATACTACCTTCCCAAGGCGCTGGTTTACGCCGAGGTGCAGCAGGTTGATAGACACGAAGTAGGCGAGAAATTGGTCGGACGCATTTCGGAGTGGCAGACACAGGTGTTTCGGTGCGCCGGGCGGAGCCGTGCCGGCCGCCTCCCTTACCATCCAGACCAAACTCCTTATCTCTCCCTCAATGGTCTACACTCCGTCGGCGAGGTACGGCGTACGCTGGCGCAGTACCAGCAACGGCTCAAGTTACGGCCAACCAAATGAGTGTAGTAAGCAGGTATAGGGTAACCAGAGCGTGACGCTGACGCAGCAGCATTAGCACAGCTTACTGCCCAACGTCCGTTCTAATTTGGCAAAGGGCGTTTAACCTTTGTACTAAACTTTTAACCAAGGCCACTATTGGGCTTTGGCTTGTTCAGCTACTTCGGCCAAGTCACGCGCACGGAGGAAACCATCATCCCGAAGGTGGAAATTACCGCCTCCAGCGGCATCAAGATTCGGCAGCAGCCCGACCCAGAAGCTTCTGTGGTCGGCTCGGCGGTTTACGGTAGTCTGCTTCCCCTCACGGACAGCACCATGAACCATTGGTATGGGGTATCTACTGGGCAGTACGTCTCCAAAAAATTCGCCCGCATTACCCGCGTTCCGGAAGTCAAACAATACCTGCGCTTAGACGATCAGCCTAGCTTATTCTGGACCGGTCTTGCCTTTTGCCTGGCGGCTGTGCTAGCCGCTTACATGTATCTGTCACGGGTTGACAAAAGGCGTCTGACACTGGAAATCAACTATGAGTTCAACGATGATTTAGCCCAGGTACACGCCGACTTCCTGAAAGCCTTTGGCCAGATTTCCAATTCGCACAGAGTCTGGCAGTATTTGCACTCCGAACGTATCAACGACCGACGGCGCAATGCCGGGGCCAGTAATGCCATTTCGCGCATCGGCCTTGGGGGCGTTTCCTTAAATAGAAAGCCCTCCCGTCACTTGCAAACCAATGTTCCCATTCCGTATCTGGGTCTGCGCAACACCGAACTATACTTTTTTCCTGAACGCTTGGTCATTCGTCGTAATAACCAATTCGCGGCCGTCTTGGGGTAGCACTAGAGTAGGAACAGAAATTCCCGCTAAGAGTATATAGTATATAATATATTAAATACTATGAATGTCGGTGCGGAAAAGCAGTTGGCAGCTTATATTATATTTCACTCAGCACGCGGGCCGAAAGAAGCGTTCGAAAAACCTTCCCGAAAACCGGTCCTCAAAACGCCGTTCTTAGTACCGGCACGGCCGGTAGCAAACTCGTTCGAGAAACAGTAGTTTTGCGAATGAGTATTCAACGCCTATACACTACCGAGCGTGTCGTGCGAGGTATCTATAAATTTCATCCTGATGCCATCTATCCTAAGGGAGGTAAAAGGATTATGAACTGTGAAGACAAGCTCAGAGAGCATTGTCATCGTTTCGCCGTGATTGCCATTGAGGGAGAATATTGTGTTGGCGTCATGCTCACGACTTCAGCAGGCTACGGTAATATTGAAATGGCCCCTACGCATTTCGAAGCAGGGTTTTCGTTTGGTTTCCACGAAAAAAAGGGGTCGTACTTTGTCAATCAGCCACTGCAAAAGGTGTATGAGCTGGCAGAACTTGTTGGCATGCTGAGTGCCGATGGATTTAGGAAGGTGTCCGATCGTATGCATGGGCCGCCCGTAACATGGCGTGAACACGTACAGAACACCTGCAAAGACCGATGAGGGCCGCGATTTACGCCCGTGTCAGTACTAAGGACAAAGGGCAGACTAACGAAAACCAGCTACGGGAACTGCGGGACTTCGCGCGGCGGCTGGGCTACGCTATTTATAAGGAGTACACGGATCAGGAAAGCGGCGGCAACGCAGAACGTCCCCAGTTCCAACAATTGTTCGTGGATGCGCACCAGCGCCGTTTTGATGTAGTGCTATTCTGGGCGCTGGACCGCTTTAGCCGCGAGGGCGTAACCGAGACGCTCAATCACCTGCAGCGGCTCACCGCCGTCGGGGTGCAGTTCAAGTCTTTCACCGAGCAGTACCTGGACAGCACGGGTTTATTCCGGGATGCCATCATTGGCTTTCTGGCCGCCATTGCCAAGCAGGAACGGGTACGTTTTTCGGAGCGCATTAAAACCGGGCAGGCGCGGAGCAGCAAAAAACCGGGCCGCCCCGCCCTGGCTCCGGAGATGATTGCCGAATTACGCCGGCTGCGCAGCACGGGCCTAAGCTTTAAAAAGATTCAAGTGGCGACCGGCGTCCCCGTGGCGACGATGCACAAATACCTGGTGTAGTGACTCCGGTCGGTCTGCTATCCGCTCCGTTATTCTACAGGAACAAACCGCTCCTGCCAGTTTTCGGGGTTGCGCAACGGGCGCAACTGCCCCGCCGCAATGCTTTCGGGCAGCGTAAAATCGTAGCGGCCCAACATATTGACGTGCTCGTGCAACAGGGGCGACAGGCGCGCCACATCGTCCGGTAGTAGGGCCGCTTCCGTTGCTGGCCACTCTTGTAGGGCTTGCTGCAAATACCGCGTGTTCCATAGCACCAACGCATTCACCACCAGGCCCAAGGCTCCCAACTGGTCCTCCATGCCCTCCCGGTAGCGTTGGCGCAGCTCGCCCTTCTTGCCGTGAAAGACGGCCCGGGCCAGCGCGTGCCGACCTTCACCCCGGTTGAGTTGCACCAGAATACGCCGCCAGTACGCCTCATCGTGCACATAGGCCAGCAGGTAGAGGGTTTTCTCCACCCGCCCCAGCTCGGCCACCGCCCGCCCCAGACCCGAGAGGGAGCCGGCCCGTTGCAGGGTGCGCATGACGGCCGTAGCCTTGACCTTACCCAATTTGAGCGAACCAGCCAGCCGGAGCATATCGTCCCAGTGCTCCGAAATGAGCCGGGCATTGATGACGTGACGACTCAACTCGTTGAGCGGACCATAGTCATCCTCTTTATGGAGACGCCAGAACCGCTGGTCCGGCAGATCGGCCAGCCGGGGGCTGAAGCGGAAGCCCAGCAGCGAAAAGAGCCCGAATACTACTTCGCTGAAACCGTGCGTATCGGCCATAATTTCGCGGGGGTCTAGGCTGGTTTGTTGTTCCAGCAGCCCAGCCAGAATAAACAAGGAGTCGCGCAGCGTGCCGGGAATGACAATGCCGTGGATGCCCGAGAACTGGTTGCTGGTGAAATTATAATAGGTAACCCCCCGCTGGGAGGCGAAGTACTTGCTGTTCCAGCCCGCGTAGATGGTGCGCACGGGCACGACGAAGCGCATCCCATCGGCGGAGGCCACCTCCCCGCCGCCCCAGGCCTGGGCCAGGGGCAACTGGGCTTGGCCGTCCACCAGCCGGGCATTGGCCGCCGTCAGGGTTTCGGCGCGCAGGTAGTTTTGCTGTACCCACGAGAGGCGGGGCAGCGTCAGGGCGGGCACATCGGCCCGCGCCACCGTTTTCAGCCCGATGTTGCAGGCCTGGGCCAGCAGTACGGCGCAGATGCTCAAGGGCAGGTCGGTCGCAGCGGTTTGCCCGTCGGCCACGTGCGTAAAGGCGCTGGCAAAGCCGGTGAAGGCCTCCACTTCCAGCAGAAGAGCGGCCAACTCGACCGGGGGCAACTTCTCCGCCAGCTGTTCGCGTAGGCGCGTCAGGCTGGCCAGCTCCTGCTGGGCCGCCAGCGGAGTCAAGGTAATGGACGGTTGACCGTCGATCTGCAGCAGTTGCAGGGCCGTATTCCGGGCCAGGTTAGCGCTTACTTCGGTATAGGCGGCATGCAGTTGCTGTTGCAGGCGGGCCAATTCTACGGCGGGGTCGATGGAGCGGTCCAGGGCACGGGCCACCGAATCCCGCGCCTCCGCCCAGGCCTCGCCCCGGAGCAATTCGGCGCGTGGGTCGCCAAACCGTTCGCTGCGCGGCACGAAGACTTCTCGGCGGCGCAGGGCCTGGTGCAGCCGGTCCAGCACGCACAGCGTGTACGCATGCGGGTTGACGTCCCCTTAGCCGGGAAAGACGCGCCGGGCCCAGCTTTTCGGAATAACCGCCACGGGGGCGGTGGCCCATTTAGGCCGGCCCCGACCGGGCTGCTCTTGCTGCTGTAAAAAGTGCCAGGCATCAAGCAAGGACTTGGCCGACGGAGAGCCCTCGAAGACCAGGCCGCCGAGCAGTGCGGGCAGAAAGCGGCGAACCGTGGCGTAGCTGCCGGCCAGCACCTGGAGCATCGGGTCGTCCTCGCTGCTGGCCAGGTCCTGCACGGCATCGGCCGCCTCCCGGAGCGCGGTTTCGCCCAGGGTGCTGAGTACCCGCTGCCGCAGGGCCGCATCAGGTACCGTCTCGTCCAGCAGGATGCGCACGGCCTGTTGTAATAGCAGCGCGGCCTCGTCCAGGTCTTTGAGGGAGCGCAGCCGCTCGCGCCGCCGTTTCGCCTCCCCGCGCAGGGCCAATGCACTCATCAGCCCGTCAAACAATTCCAGAATGTCATCGGTAGCGGTGCGTTCCAGCGCCTGCACGAAAGCCAGCAATGTGGCGACCCGGCGTTCCGTCCCCATGCGCAAAAGCGGCTGGGCCCAGGCCAGCTGCGCGTGCCGGGCCATGCGCGCCAGGCGGGCTTCCGGCAGGTCGCTCAGGGGCACGTCGCCGACACCGAGGGCGCGAATCTGGTCTAGCCGTTGTAGCGCGGCGACCAGCGCGGGGGCGGAAACGCGGGTAGGGGACGTGCGCAATACTTCCAAGAGGGTGAGCCGCCCGCCGGGCAATACCACGAGCAAGGTCTCCAGGGCGTTCTGTTGCGTCGCATTCAACCGTGCAACCACCTGGCGGTAGATATGACGACCAGTGCGCTCACGCACCCGCGCAATGAGGCGGGCCAGCACCGTGACGCCGGGCAGTACCACGCGTAGGGCGACCAGGTGGGCGGTGGCCAGGTCAAACAACACGCTGGGGCGTACGGTGCTGGTGGTGACCTGTGCGTAGAGCCAGCGTGTAAGTCGAAACGCCTGTGCGGCTTCGAAGGGGACATAGTGCAGGTAGGCCAGCACCGCCGTCTGGTGTTCGTACCATGTGCTGACGCGCTTACCGTACGCTGTCCACTCGGTGGGGTCGACCTGTAACTGTGCGGCCAGCGTCTCCACGACAACGGCCGGCACCTGGGTAGGTTCAGGCAGGAAGGTCCCCAAATAGCGTAGGGTGCCAAGTTGCACGGCACAGCCGAGCTGGTTGGGCCGGCGTCGTCGCCGGGCCACGAATGCCCGATCATCCGGGCTCAGGTAAAAGAAACGGGCCAACTGCTCGGGGCTGGGGTCGGCAAAGAAGCGTCCGTAGCGAGCGGCTTGCTCGTCACTCAGAAATTCTACCGGCATACGAAGAAGAAAGTAGGTGCGACGTAAACATACGTCATGCAATGTCGTATATTTGCGACATACTTCCTGCCTGGCTACCTGCTGCTATGTCTTCCTCCCCTGATACGCCGGTTCATCCGTTGCTGCGCGTCGTGCTCGAACGGGTACTGCGCACCGAATGCCTAGTGCTGGAAAGCCTGCGCCTGCAAACACAAGGCGGCTACAACGGCCTGCCGGGCGGGGGCGACGAGCAGCGGCTCAAAGCAGCTGAGCAGCGCGCATACCAACGTGCCGAAACCCTGCTTACCCAACTGCTGACGGCGACGGCAGTGCCTTCTACTTCCCCCGAACCACTTCCGGCTTCCTCCCATGACCTACGCTAAAACCGCCGCCTTTACCGAAGAGCAGCAGCACTTGTCCCGCGTGGCCAAGGCCCTGGCCCACCCGGCGCGAGTGGCCATCATTCAGCTGCTGGCCAGCAAGCAGACCTGCATATCGGGTGATATCGCCGCTGAGTTGCCGCTCTCCCGCACCACCGTTTCCCAGCACCTGCAGGAGCTGAAAGCCCTGGATCTGATACGCGGTGAAATCGACGGCCTCACCGTCTGCTACTGCCTCAACACCGAGCTGCTGCAACGGGTCCACCAGCAGTTCACGGCCTTTTTCCTAGAAGCCACCAGCGGCGCGGCCTGCGGCCCCGACGATGCCTGCGCCTGCTAGGCCCCATCCCTTTTTCATCCTCTTATCAACACGTAACGCCATGAAAATCTCTGAAATCAAGCAGGCTTTGGCCGAAGTGGAAGCCGTCAATTTCCGTTTGCCCACGGGCGAGTACCTGCCCGCGCACTTCCACGTTACGGAAGTGGGCTTGGTGAGCAAGCACTTCATCGACTGCGGCGGCGTGGAGCGCCAGGAGCAGGTCGCCAACTTCCAGCTCTGGGAGGCCGGCGACTACGACCACCGGTTGGCTCCCCAGAAATTCCTGCACATCCTCAACCTGTCGGAGAAAATCCTGGGCACCGAAGACCTGGGCATTGAGGTGGAGTACCAGCAGGCCACCATCGGCAAGTTCGGTTTGACCTTCGACGGCACCGATTTCGTGCTCACGGCCAAGCAAACGGCTTGCCTGGCTCAGGATGCCTGCGGCATTCCGGCGGCTCAGCAAATTGTCCTGCCTCAGGTGCAAACGGCTGGCGGCTGCACGCCGGGCGGCGGGTGCTGCTAGACTGACAAACGGCGCAGCCCTCCCGGGTTGCGCCGTTTTGCTTTTTCCTTCCTCCACTCTGTTTTACTTCTTATGACGATTGCCTTTTTCTCCGACGTGCACGGCAACCTGCCGGCCCTCGAAGCAGCGCTGGCCGATATGGAGCAGCGCCGCCCGGACATGATTTTCTGCTTGGGTGACTTGGTGGGCTACGCGCCCTGGCCCAACGAAGTGGTGAACGAGGTACGCCGCCGGGGCATCCCCACGCTGGCCGGCAATTACGACCAGGGCATCGGGCTGGCCAGCAGCAACTGCGGCTGCGCCTACAAAACCGACACGGAAAAAGACCTGGGCGCGCAAAGCATCGCCTACACCAACCACGTCGTGGGCGACGACGAGCGGCGCTACCTGCGCCTGCTGCCCAAGCACATGCGCCTGGAGTTTCAGGAGGAGCCCTGCACGCTCAGCCTGCTGATGGTGCACGGCTCACCGCGCAAAATCAACGAGTACCTGTTTGAGGACCGGCCCGAAGCCAGCTTCCTGCGGGTGTTGCAGGATGCTAACGCCGACATCATGCTGTTCGGCCACACCCACAAGCCCTACCACCGCACCTTCGCCTACGAGGTGGAGGGCGAAACCCGCTACCGGCACGCCCTCAACATCGGCTCGGTGGGCAAGCCCAAGGACGGCGACCCCCGCGCCGCCTACCAGCTGCTGCACCTGGACGAGAACACCACGCTTACCGACCCCAACAGCGTACGCTCGGAACTGATTCGGGTGGAATACGACGTGGAGAAAGCGGCGCAGGCAGTAGAAGCCTCGCCGCTGCCCAACGAGTACGCCGACATGCTGCGCAAGGCCTACTAGGGCCGCGCACTCGCTGCCCGGTCGTTTCCACCATGAAATATCTCCCTTTCCTCGTGCTGGTGCTGGCCGGGTCCGCCCTCACCACGCAGTCGGCCGTGAACAGCCAGCTGCGCGGGGGCCTGCACAGCGTGATGTGGGCCGTGCTGGCGTCCTATCTGGTCGGCACCCTGGCCGCGGCCCTGGTGCTGGCCAGTACCCAGACGCCGCTGCCGACGCTGGCCGCCGTGCAGGGGGTGCGCTGGTACCAGTGGACGGGCGGGGCACTGGGCATGGTCTACATCGCGGCCATCACCTTCTCGCTGCAGCGCGTAGGCGCCGCCTCGCTCTTCGCCCTGGTCGTGACCGGCCAGCTGCTCACCGCCCTGCTCTTCGACCAGTTGGGGTTGCTGGGCCTGGCGCGCAGCCCCCTTACGCTGAGCCGGCTGGCCGGGGCGCTGCTGCTCGTCGCCGGGGCCTACCTGCTCAACCGCAAATAACCGCCCATCATCGTTCCGCTTCTGCATCTTTTCCTTATGCAACTGCTTTCCATGACCGCCGCGCACTGGCCCGCTGTGCGCCGTATTTACGAGCAAGGCGTGGCCACGGGCCAGGCCACGTTCCAGACCGAAGCCCCAACCTGGGCCGAGTGGGACTACGCCCACCTGCCCCATAGCCGTCTGGTGGCCGTGGATGCCGGCTACGGCGGCAGCGGGCAGGTGCTAGGCTGGGCGGCCCTCTCGCCCGTGTCGAGTCGCTGCGTGTACGGCGGCGTGGCGGAGGTGAGCGTGTACGTGGCCGCTGATGCCCGGGGGCGGGGCGTAGGCCGGGAGTTGCTGGCGGCACTCAGCACCGAATCCGAGGCCTACGGCATCTGGACGCTGCAGGCCAGCATCTTCCCCGAAAACACGACCAGCATCAGCATTCACCTCGGGGCCGGCTTCCGCGAAGTCGGCCGCCGCGAGCGGATTGGCCAGTTGCACGGCCTCTGGCGCGACACGCTGCTGCTCGAACGCCGCAGTGCCGTGGTTAGCGTCCCCCCGGCCCTGGTGGCTGCCTTTTCACCTTCCGAATCATCCGAACTAGCTAACCCGCATGTCAACGCATAATCACTCGGCTTCCCTCGAAGCCCCGGCCCCCACGGCTTTGGCCGAAAAGAAACTCTCCGGCCTTGACCGGGGCCTCACGCTCTGGATTTTCCTTGCCATGGCCCTAGGCGTGGGCCTGGGCTACTTCGTGCCCGGCATCAACGGGGCCATCAACTACTTCTCGGTGGGCACCGTGAACGTGCCGCTGGCCATCGGCCTGATTCTGATGATGTACCCGCCGCTGGCCAAGGTGAAGTACGAAGAGCTGCCCAAAGTCTTCAAAAACACCCGCATCATTGGCCTTTCGCTGGTGCTGAACTGGATTGTGGGGCCGCTGCTCATGTTCTTCATCGCCATCTGGCTGCTGCCCGACAAGCCCGAGTACATGATGGGCCTGATTCTGATTGGCATTGCCCGCTGCATTGCCATGGTGCTGGTGTGGAACGACCTGGCCGACGGCTCCCGCGAATACGCGGCCGGGCTGGTGGCGCTGAACTCCATCTTTCAGGTGCTGTTCTACTCGGTGCTGGCCTGGCTGTTCATCACGGTGCTGCCGCCCTACTTCGGGCTGAAAGGCTACGCCGTGAACATCGGCATCGGGGATATTGCCCAGAGCGTGCTCATCTACCTGGGTATTCCCTTCGCCGCCGGCTTTCTCTCGCGCACCATCCTGCGCCGGCTGAAAGGCAACGAGTGGTACGACACGGTTTTCATCCCGGCCATCAGCCCGATTACGCTGGTGGCGCTGCTGCTCACCATCGTGGTCATGTTCAGTTTGAAGGGGGAAACCATCGTGCAGGTGCCGCTGGACGTGCTGCGCATCGCCCTGCCGCTGGCCATCTACTTCGGGGTCATGTTCGTGCTCAGCTTTGCCGCCGGCAAGTGGCTGGGGGCCGACTACGCCGAGAATGCCAGCATTGCCTTCACGGCCACCGGCAACAACTTCGAGCTGGCCATTGCCGTGGCCATCGGCGTGTTCGGCCTGAACTCGGGCCAGGCCTTCGCCGGTGTGATTGGGCCGCTGATTGAGGTGCCGGCGCTGATTGCGCTGGTCAACCTGGCCTTCTGGTTCCGCCGCCGCTGGTACGGTGGTAAAACGGTCGTTGCTTCCTCTACCACTTCCACCCCGGCCGCATGAACCAGCTGCTCGTTCTGACCGACTTTTCCGCCGCCGCCGATAATGCGCTGGCCTACGCCGCGCAATTGGCCCAGCCCCTGCGGGCCGGCCTGCTGCTGCTGCATGTGCGCCGCACCTCGCTGTTGGACCCCGAAGCCCTGACGGGCAAGTACCCGGCCCGCACCGAAGCCGAAGCCCGCGCCTTGCTGCAGCAGCAGGCCGCGCACTGGCAGCAGCAGGGCATTGCCTGCACCGGGCAGGTAGCCGCCGGCGACGTGACCGAGGAATTTGTAGCCGCGGCCCGGGCGCACGGCGTCCTGCTGGCGGTGGCCAGCAAGTGCGACACCGAGGAATTGCCCGATGAGCTGGTCAACAGCACGGTGCTGCGTTTGCTGCGCCACACGCCCTGCCCGCTGCTGGTCGTGCCCGAATCCTACCGGCAGCACGCGCTGCCGCTGCACTGGCTGGTAGCCCTCGACGAGCAGCCCGCCCAACTGGGGGCGCTGGCGACGGCCGCACAACCCTTGCTCGAAGCGGGCCACCCCCTCGTGCAGGGCGTGCAGGTCATCGGGGAGGGCCAGGCAACGAGTCCGGCACATCCGGCAAATCTGGCCACGGCGCTCGGGGCCGAAGCTCCGATGCAGGTGCTGCCCGGCTCCGATGTGGCGCTGGTACTCACCAAGCGGGCCCGGCAGCAGTTGGGCAGTTGGCTGGTGCTCTGGGCGCGCTCCCGCAGCCGGCTGAGCAACCTGTTTCACCGCAGCCGCACGGCGGCCGTCGTGCTGCACAGCCCGGTGCCGGTGCTGGTGCTCCCCGAAGCGGCAGCGTAACGCTTTCTTCCTCCTTAACTTCTTCTCCGATGAAACCCAACATCCTGGTGCTCTGCACCGGCAACTCCTGCCGCAGCCAGTTGCTGCACGGCTATCTAGAACAAGAGCTAGGCGACCGGGCCACGGTGTACAGCGCCGGCGTGGAAGTGCACGGCCTCAACCCGCGCGCGGTGCAAACGATGGCCGAAGACGGCGTGGACATCAGCCACCACACCAGCAACCACGTCGATGAGTACGCCCACGTGCCGTTCGACTACGTGCTGACCGTGTGCGACCACGCCAACGAGGTGTGCCCCGTGTTTACGTCCACCGCCAAGAAGCTGCACCACAACTTTCCCGACCCGGCTAAAGCCACCGGCACCGAGGAAGAAATCATGGCGCAGTTCCGGACGGTGCGCGACCAGGTAAAAGTTTACGCCCACGACTTCGTGCAGCAGGAGTTGGCCACCGCCGGATGAAAAAGAGCCCGGACGCTGCGCAGGCGGCCCGGCCCCGCCGCCAGGCCGGGCGGCGCTGGGTGTCACTCCTGGGGCTGCTACTTACCGGGCTGCTCAACTGGCCGTGCCACGCCCAAACGGATGCAGTTGCCACCCGAGCCCCGGCATTTGCCCGGCCCCTGACGCTCACGCTCACCGGGGGCATCGGGACGCCCTACGGCAACGGGCTGGACGTGGGCTACCGCCTGAGCCGGCGTGTGGAAGCCACGGCGGGCGGGGGCTACGACTGGAGCGGATTCAAAGCCGGGGTGGGGGCGCGGGTTGACCTGCTCACCGAGCACAAGGCTACCACGTTTGCGGGCATCAACCTGGCCTACTCCGGCGGGCGGGATGCACTCACCGTCCACACGGAAGCCGACCGGGCAGGCCGGCGCGAAACGGCCCGGATTCGCCTGCGTTCCGGCGCCGTGGCCCGCCTGCGAGTGGGGCTACGATGGCAGCCCACGCCGCGCCTGGCGTTGCTGACGGTGATGGGCAAAGGCCTGGCCTTTGGTCCCAACCCGGTGCAGTATCTGGACGGGGCCGCCCCTAGCGAGGACTTGCGCGCCCTGGTGAACACGCGGCGGCCGGACAGCATTGAACTTTCCCTGGCCGTCGCGGTGCGGCTGAGGCCTTAACCAAGCGTATGGAAACCGATGTACTCGTGATTGGAGCGGGCCAAAGCGGGCTGGCCGTGGGCTATTATTTGCACCGCGCCGGTCTGACCTTTGAGTTGGTGGACGACCAGCCGGTACCCGGCGGCGCGTGGCCCCACGGCTGGGATTCATTGCGCCTGTTCTCGCCGGCCGATGCCAGCTCCTTGCCCGGCTGGCTCATGCCGCGTCCGACCGACAACGGCTTTCCCGCCCGCGACGCGGTGATTGACTACCTCACGCGGTACGAGCAGCGCTATGAATTGCCGGTGCGCCGGCCCGTGCGCATAGAGGTCGTGCGCCGGTCGGGCAAGGGCTTCGCCGTGCAAACCGATGCCGGGACGTGGCAGGCTCGGGCGGTGGTGTGTGCCACCGGCAGTTGGAGCAATCCGTTTATTCCCGCGTATCCCGGTCAGGCCGACTTTGCGGGCGTGCAGTTGCATTCGGGCCAGTATCAGGATGCCGCGCCCTTTTCCGGCCAACGGGTGCTGGTGGTGGGCGGCGGCAATTCCGGTGCGCAGCTGCTGGCCGAAGTGTCGCAGGTAGCCAACACGACCTGGGTCACGGAAAAGGAACCCCGCTTTTTACCGGATGACGTAGACGGCCGCCTGCTGTTCACCCAAGCCACGCAGCGCTACCACGCCGGCCAGGAAACCGCTCCGCCGCCTACGCTCGGCGACGTGGTAATGGTGGACTCGGTGAAGGAAGCCCGCAGCCGGGGCGTGCTGCACAGCGTGCGGCCGTTTGCGCGCTTCACCCGCACGGGCGTGGTCTGGGCCGATGGGCGGGAAGAAGCCGTGGACGCGGTACTCTGGTGCACGGGCTTCCGGCCGGCACTTGACTTTCTGGCGGCTCTGGGTGTGCTGCAGCCCGATGGACGGGTGGTCACGACCGGCACGCAGGCCACCGCGCTGCCCGGCCTGTGGCTGGTGGGCTACGGCAGCTGGACCGGCTTTGCCTCCGCGACGCTGATTGGCGTGGGCCGCTCGGCCCGGGCCACGGTGGATGAAATCAAGGCGTTGCTGGCCCCTACCCAAAGCGCTTAGCGGGAATTTCTGTTCCTACTCTAGTGCTACCCCGATAACAAAAGCGTTTGGTCGACGACCGTGCGGTACCCCTGCACGCCGGTGCCACCGCCCGTCTTCACCATAATTTCTTCGGGTGCGCGCTGGTCGAGGTTCACGACGTAGACGTGCATGTAGGCCAAGTATTGGTCGTTTTCTTTCAGCCAGGGATTTAAGCGCCTCAGCCAGGGGTTTAAATCAAACTCGACCCACCGGGCGGGGGTAGCCAGGGGGTGACCTCCTCCCAATTGCTGGACCGGCCCGCAGTAGAGAATCAGGCGTTCTGAAGCTCGACCGTACTGGCTGCTGCCATGACCTGATCGGGCGTTAAATTCTGCAACGAGCTGTGTGGTCGGAAGCTGTTATACTCCTGCCGCCACTGCTCGATTTTCTCCTGCGCGTCAGGCAGCGACAGGAACCAATGCACGTTCAGGCACTCGTCCCGAAAACTACCGTTGAACGACTCAATATACGGGTTATCAGTTGGTTTGCCGGGGCGTGAGAAGTCCAGCGTGACCTGCTGTTCGTAGGCCCATTTGTCCAGCGCCTTGCTGATGAACTCGCTGCCGTTGTCAACCTGAATGCGCTCGGGCACGACACCCAGCGTTTGCTGCAGGCGGCTCATGACAGCCACCACGTCTTCGCCTTTCAGCGACTGCCCCACGTGAATGGCCAGGCACTGGCGGCTAAAATTATCGACTATCGCTAAGGCGCGAATCTTGCGCCCATCGAAGAGCTGATCGGCCACGAAATCCATGCTCCAGCTCTGGTGCGGCCGCTGCAGTTCGATCCGCTCCAGCCGGTGCGCCGCGGCCCGGCTGCGCTTGGGGCGTTTGCTGCGTAAATGAAGCCCTTCCAGGTAATAGAGGCGATGCACGCGCTTGTGATTGTCGGGCCAGCCCTCCCGGCGTAGCAGCGTAAACAGACGCTGGCAGCCGTAGCGCACCCGGATCTGGGCCAGTTCCCGCAACCGGTGGCGCAGCACCGTGTCGTCCCGCCCGTGTGGCCGGTAGTACCAGCTTGAGCGCTGCAGCGACACGACCTGGCAGGCCCGGCGGGTCGAGATGCGGTACGCGTCGCGTAAGTGTTGAGCCGCGTGGCGACGCTGCACGGGCTTCAGAACTTTTTTTTGAGCACGTCCTGCAGCATCTGCTTGTCTAAGCTCAAGTCGGCCACCAGCTGTTTGAGGTGCAAGTTCTCTTCTTCCAACTGCTTCAAGCGGCGTAGCTCGGGCACGCCCAAGCCACCATATTTCTTCTTCCAGTTATAGTACGTGGCCTCGCTGATGCCCATCTTCCGGCAGACTTCCGCGACGGCTACGCCCGTGTCCGCCTGGCGCAGGGCAAACACGATCTGGGCCTCGGTAAATTTCGTCTTCTTCATGGCACGTGTCTCTTGGTTTAAGATACGACAAGGGCCTGATTTCTCTACTTTATACCGGTCCGGTTTTGTGGGAGGACGTCAGGACCCGACCGACCCCGACGGCCTGCGCCTGATGCAGATTGACAACGTGTGGAGCAAAGGCGTGGAAGCGTCGGTGCAGGGCAGCATCACGCCCCAGCTAAACCTGATTGCCAACTACGCCTACAACGACACGCGCACCCCCGGCGACTCAGGTTTCGACTTCTACGCCGCTGGCCGTTTCCCCAACGCGCCCCGCCACAATGCCAACGCCTGGGCGAAGTACCAGCTTACAGGCGGCGCTTTGCGCGGCCTGCACCTGGGGGCGGGCTTTAATTACCTGAGTGAGCGGACCACCTTCCAGCCAGCCCTCATCGTGCCCGGCTACACCACCCTGGATGCCAGCTTGGGCTACCAGCGCGGCGGTTTTCGCACCAACTTGACCCTGAACAATCTCACCGACAAGGTATATTACCACGGTGTGTACGGTCCGGCCAACCTATGGCCCGGCAACCCGCGTAGCTTCCGCCTCACCGTGGGTTACGTGTTGTAAATCACTGGTTCAATGGCTGAATTGTTGAATGGCTGGCTGTTCTGCTGATGTTAGAAAGTTTAGCCATTTAATCATTAAGCAATGCAACCATTTAACCACTAATTCATGGCCAAACCACGCGGGCTGAAATATTGGGCGGGCCGGTTGCATCTGTGGCTGGGGCTGGCCATTGGGGCGGTGGCGCTGCTGAGCTACCTGCCGGCGGCCCTCTATACCTGGGAGCCGGAATTGACGGACTGGTACTACCGCGACCTGGTATTTGTGCCGAAGGCCGGCGGACCGGTGCGGCCGGTGGCCGAGCTGCTGGCCGCGGCCCAGGCCGCCGTACCGGCTACGCACCGCGTGAACGGGCTGGAGCTGACACCGGGCCCGGACCGGGCCTATATCTTCCAAACGTATCAGGACAACCCAAAGCCCGGCTGGACGGCGTTTTCGCAGTACGCGCACTGGGAGCAAATCTACGTGGACCCCTATACCGGCCGGGTGCTGGGCGTGGTGGACGTGCCCCGCAACTGGATCGAAAACCTGCGTGTCATGCACCAGCAGCTGCTCTTGCGCTACGACGTGGGGCACATTATCGTGGGCACGGCCACGCTGGCGCTGCTGGCGGCCGTGCTCACGGGTCTGGTGCTGTGGTGGCCCCGCAACCGGGCGGCCCTCCGGCAGCGCCTCACGCTGAAGCGCGGTGTGCGCTGGCGCCGCCGCAACTACGACCTGCACAACGTGGGCGGCTTCTATGCCTACGCCGTCATTCTGCTGCTGGCTGCCTCGGGGCTGGTGTGGTCGTTTGCGTGGTGGGAAACGGGCGTCTTCCGCTTGCTGGGCCAGGCCACGAAACCCGGCTACGGTGCCCACGCCGCCGCTCCGCCCCGCCCGCGCACTACGGCCGCTCCGCTTGACCGGGCCCTGCACCACCTGCAAACCCGCCACCCAGCCTGGACCAGCATGTACCTGAGCTGGCCCGAGCCCGGCGGCAACAACCCGCACGAGTTGGAAGGCTACGTGGACTACGACGGGGGCACGGCCTGGAACGAGTCGGATACCTATTTCTACCATACCGCCACGGGGGCGGTGACCTACGCCGAGCAGTTCACGGGCAAGAGCACGGGCGAGAAGTGGCGCAACTCCAACTACCCCATCCACATCGGTACCCTCTTCGGCTGGCCCACGCGGGTGCTGGTGTGCCTGGCCACGCTGGTGTGCGCCTCGCTACCCGTCACGGGCTTTCTAATTTGGTGGGGCCGACAGCTCAAGAAGACTCAACCCCGGCAGTTGGCTGTGCCGGCTATACCGGTTGTCTCGTAAGGAAGGGGGTTGTCGCATACCTTGCGTCCTTCGTTTACTGTAGTGCTCATGACCAACACTTCGCCTACGCAGCTGTTTCAGGAACTGCTCGCGCTGCTGCGGGCGACCCGCACCACCGAGGCCACCGTGCGCCAGCGCCTGCGGCCCTTCACCACCCGCACCCGGCCCATCCCCTCCCGGCTGGGGCGCACCTACCTGCTGGTGGAAGCGCCTTTCTTCCGGGTGACGGCAACGTTTGAGGGGCCGGCCCAGGAACTCTACCAGGTCATTCTGCGCCTGACGCCGGCCGCCTACGCCGAGATTAAGGCTTACGCCCGCACGCTGCCTGCCACGGAAGACGGGGCCCGGTGGCGGGGCCGCTGGCTGGGTATGCTGCCCCGCCTAGATGTGGCTCCTGCAGTCGGGAGCGAAGCGGGCCTCAGGGCGTATTTTCTGGGCCTGTTCCCACAGCGTAAGATTGTAGTGCTGACCCGCCAGGCTCGCTAATTGCGCACCCAAGGAATCTATTTGGCGGCGGGTACGTATGTTTGCAGCGTTTGCCTCTTTCTGCTATGCGTTTTTTCGCGGTCTTTTTTGCGGTCTACCTGCTGGTGCTGGCCTGTCTGCCCTGTGCTGATGGGACGGTGAGCCAGCCGGTGCGCGCCCGCGCCCGCGTTACGGCGCAGACCGATGCCGCCGCGCATCATCAGCAGGATTGGTGTACTCCCCTGTGCCATTGCCACTGCTGCGCTGGTACCTCCTTACCCGCCGCTACAGCTGTGGTTCTTCCGGCCACCCACCCGGTAGGCGATGCTGCCCGGCTGTTTGCTCGGTTGACGAGCCCGGCCCCGCAGCAGCGGGCTTTTGCCGTCTGGCAACCCCCCCAAGCCTAGTTTCCTGTTTTTTCGGTTCCGTCCGCGGGACCGGGCACGGCAACGTGCCCGGTCCCGTCGACGCATACGCACCTTGCTGTGCGCTGTCGAACCCTGCCGTCGTCGAGCCCCGCGGGCTCCGACCGCCCTTTTCTCAGGATTTCTAGTCTTACCCCTCAGCCAGTATGTTCGACCGGCTCATTCACTTTTCCATTCACAACAAGCTCATTATTGGGCTGCTGACCTTGGCTTTGATTGCCTGGGGCAGCTACTCGCTGAGTCGGCTGCCCATTGACGCGGTGCCCGACATTACCAACAACCAGGTTGTGGTCTACACGGTGGCACCCTCGCTATCGGCCGGCGACATCGAGCGGCTGGTGTCCTTTCCCATTGAGCAGAGCGTGGCCACGATTCCGGGGCGCGAGGAAGTACGCTCCTTTTCCCGCTTCGGCCTTTCGGTCGTGACCATCGTCCTGGAAGACGGTATCGACATTTATTGGGCCCGCCAGCAGGTGGCCGAGCGCCTGCGCGAGGCCGAAAGCCAGATTCCAGCCGGCGTGGGCCGGCCGGAACTAGCCCCGGTCAGCACCGGCCTGGGCGAAATCTACCAGTACCTGGTGCGCGCCAAGCCCGGCTACGAGAAGAAATACACCGCCCGGGAGCTGCGCACGATTCAGGACTGGATTGTGCGCCGCCAGCTGCTGGGCACGCCCGGCGTGGCCGACGTCAGCTCTTTCGGGGGCCAGCTCAAGCAGTACGAGGTGGCCCTGGACCCGGAGCGGCTCCGCTCCCTGAACGTAACCGTGGACCAGGTGTACCAGGCCGTGGCCCGCAACAACCAGAACACGGGCGGGGCCTACCTGGACCAAAACCCAACGGCCTACTTTATCCGCACCGAGGGCCTGGCCCAGAACGCTCAGGACATCGGCAACATCGTGGTACGCTCGACCAGCAGCGGCCTGCCGGTGCTGGTGCGCGACGTGGCCGAGGTGCGCCTGGGCTCGGCCGTGCGCTACGGGGCCATGACCCGTAACGCGGAGGGCGAGGTCACCGGCGGCATCGTGCTCATGCTCAAAGGCGCCAACGCCAACGAGGTTATCAAGGCCGTCAAGGAGCGCATGGAAACCGTGCGCAAGTCCCTGCCGGAAGGCGTGACCGTGGACGTGTACCTGGACCGCTCGGAACTGGTGGGCCGCGCTATTCATACGGTAACCAAAAACCTGATTGAGGGGGCGCTCATCGTGATTTTCGTGCTGGTGCTGTTCCTAGGCAACCTGCGCGCGGGGCTGGTGGTGGCCTCGGTGATTCCCCTGGCCATGCTCTTCGCCATCAGCATGATGCGCGTGTTCGGTGTGTCGGGCAACCTGCTCTCGCTCGGGGCCATCGACTTCGGGCTGGTAGTGGACGGGGCGGTGATTATCGTGGAGGCCATCGTGCACCGCCTGCACACCCACTCGGGAATTGCCGCCCACCCCGACGGGGCCCACGGCAAGCTGACCCAGGACCAGATGAACGAGGCCACCTACGAGGCAGCCTCCAAAATCCGCGCATCGGCCGCGTTCGGGGAAATCATCATCCTCATCGTGTACCTGCCCCTGCTGGCCCTGGCCGGCATTGAGGGCAAGATGTTTAAGCCCATGGCCGAGACGGTGGCTTTCGCCATTATCGGCGCCTTCATTCTCTCGCTCACCTACGTGCCCATGATGGCGGCACTGGGGTTGAGCCGCAACACGGAGCACAAGCGCAACTTCTCGGACCGCATGATGAGCTGGCTGGAGGCCCGCTACCGGCCCCTGCTGGAATGGGGTCTGCGCCGCAAAGCCCTGGTGCTGGCTTCGGCCGTGGGGTTGTTTGTCGGGGCCTTGCTCGTGTTCCGCACCCTGGGGGGAGAGTTTATTCCCCAACTCTCGGAAGGCGACTTCGCCATTGAGATGCGCGTGCTCACGGGCTCGTCGCTAAGCTACACCATCGAAAAAAGCCAGCAGGCCGGGGCTATTCTCAAACAGCAGTTTCCGGAGGTCAAGGAAGTGGTGGCCAAGATTGGCGCGGCCGAGATTCCCACCGACCCCATGCCGGTGGAGGCGGCCGACGTGATGGTGATCCTGGAAAAGGACCAGAGCAAGTGGACCTCGGCCAAGTCCCGCGAGGAGCTGGCCGAGAAAATGGCCCACGCCCTGAGCGTGATACCGGGCGTCACCTTCGGGTTCCAGCAGCCCATTCAGATGCGCTTCAACGAGCTCATCAGCGGGGCCAAGCAGGACGTGGTGATGAAAATCTACGGCGAAGACCTGCAGCAGCTGGCCGACTACGCCCAGCGGGCCGCGGCGCAGGTGCGGCAGGTGCAGGGAGCCGAAGACGTGTACGTGGAGCAGGTGACGGGCCTGCCGCAGATTGTCGTGCAGCTGGACCGTAACAAGCTGGCCCAGTTCGGTCTGAACGTCGAGGACGTGAACCGCACGGTGCAAACCGCCTTCGCAGGGCAGAGCGCCGGGCAGATATTTGAGCAGGAGCGCCGCTTTGATTTGGTGCTGCGCCTGCGCCCGGACCTGCGCCAGGACATCAACGCCGTGCGCCAGCTCTTCATTGCCACCCCGCGAGGCGAGCAGGTGCCGCTAGAGCAGGTGGCCACCGTGGCCCTGCAGGAGGGCCCGAACCAGGTGCAGCGCGACGACGCCAAGCGTCGCATCACGGTGGCCTTCAACGTACGGGGCCGCGACGTGGAAAGCGTAGTGGAGGAGCTGCAGGGCAAAGTAGACCAGCGCCTGAAGTTCGCCCCCGGCTACTACGCCACCTACGGCGGGCAGTTCGAGAACCTGCGCGAGGCCTCGCAGCGCCTGAGCGTGGCCGTGCCGGTGGCCCTGACCCTGATTTTCGTGCTGCTCTTCTTCACCTTCGGCTCCCTGAAGCAGTCCGTGCTGATTTTCACGGCCATTCCACTCTCGGCCATCGGGGGCGTGGCGGCCTTGTGGCTGCGCGGCATGCCGTTTAGTATTTCGGCCGGGGTGGGCTTCATTGCCCTGTTCGGCGTGGCCGTGCTCAACGGCATCGTGCTCATCGGTTACTTCAACCAGCTCAAGGACGAGGGCTGGGCCAACCTGCACGAGCGAATTCTGGAAGGCACGCAGGTACGCCTGCGCCCGGTGCTGATGACGGCTACGGTGGCCTCGCTGGGCTTTTTACCGATGGCCCTGAGCACCTCGGCCGGGGCCGAGGTGCAGCGCCCCCTGGCCACGGTGGTTATCGGCGGACTGGTCACGGCTACCTTGCTCACGCTGTTGGTGCTGCCGGTGCTCTACGCCCTGTCGGAACGCACCCCGGCAGCCGGGCCGGACGAGCAGCCCGAGGATCCAACCCACCACGGCACCCGGTCGGCGCCCCTGCTGGCCGGCGGCGCGGCCGTGCTGCTGCTGGCGCTGCTGGTGCCGGGCACCGGCCGGGCCCAGCAGGTGCAGCTGACGGCCGGCGGCACGCCCTTCACGGCCCAGCAGGCCGTGACCCAGGCCTTGCAGGCTAACACCACGGTAACGGCCGCCCAGCGCAGCCTGGAAGCCCAGCAGGCCCTGCGGCGCACCGCTACCGACGTGGGCCGCACCACCGTGGGCGTAACCTACGGGCAGTACAATTCCTACCGCAAGGACAACCAGTTCAACGTCAGCCAGAGCTTTTCGCTGCCGCGAGTGTACCGCAGCCAGCGCCAATTACTGGAGGCGCAGGTCGGCGGGCAGCAGCTCACGCTGGCCCAGGTGCAGGCCGAGTTGCGGCGGCAGGTGCGCCTGAATTATGAGCAGGCCGTGTACGCCCGCCACCGGGTGCAGGTGCTGCGCGGGCAGGACAGCCTATACAGCGAGTTTTTGCGGGCCGCCCAGCTGCGCTTTAAAACCGGGGAAGTAGCCCGCCTGGAGCCGGCCACCGCCCTAGTGCAACAAGGCGAAACCCGCGCCCTGATTGCCCAGGCCCGCACCGGCTACCAGGTGGCCCAGCGCCAGCTGCAAGCCTTGCTGCAACAAAGCCAGGCGGTGGGCGTGGCCGACAGCCTGCTTCGCCCGCTGGAGCCCGTGGTGCTGCCTGTGGCCGGCGATACGGCGCAGCTGGCCCAGAACCCGGAGCTGCAAGTGCAGCGCCAACTCATTGCCCAGCGCCAGGCGGCCACCCGCACCGAGCAGGCCCTGGGCCTGCCCAACGTGACGCTGGGCTATTTCAACCAGTCGCTGATTGGCCCCCAGACCGTGGGCGGCGTGGGCGGCGCGGAGCGGTACTACGCCGGGTCGGACCGCTTCCAGGGCGTGCAGGCTTCGGTGGGCATTCCCCTCCTGCGCGGGCCGCAGAAGGGTCGGGTCCAGGCCGCCCGCCTGCAGGAGCAGGTGGCCGACGCCGGCTACCAACGCCTGCGGGCCGAGCTCTCGGGCCGGCTGGACGAACTGGTGGCCCGGCACGCCGAGCAGCAGCAGCGTCTGGCTTTCTACCAGCAGACGGCCCTGCCCCAGGCCGACGTCATCGTGCGCCTGAGCACGCGGGCCTTCAAGGCCGGTGAAACCGGCTACGCCGAATACCTGCTCAACCTGGAGCGGGCCCTGAGCCTGCGCACCACCTACCTGGACGTGCTGCTGGAACACAACCAGACCGTCATCGAGCTGGACTACCTGCTGGGCAGCACCCCCCAGTAATCATCCCTGACTTTTCTTGCCTCCCCCTTTCATGACAAAATACGCATTGCTGGCCCTGCTGGGCCTGACGCTGGCCGGTTGCGGTCAGGAGAAAACGGATACGGCGGCACCGGAAGCGGCCGGGGCCACCACGGAAACAGCGGCCGGCGGCGATAAGGCCGCAGGCGACGAAGCCGCTGAAGAAAACGCCACGGAAACTACCCTGTCGGCTGCCGAGCAGCGGGCGGCCGGTATCCAGCTCGGCCGGGTGGAAGACCGGGTGCTCAGCGGCACGCTCAAAGTCAACGGCACGCTCGACGCGCCCCCGGAAAACGCGGTGGCCGTCAGCGCCCTGCTTGGGGGCATCGTGGAGCGGACGTCCCTGCTGCAGGGCAGCCGCGTGCAGGCCGGGCAGGTGCTGGCGACGGTGCGCAACCCCGAGTTTGTGCAGCTCCAGCAGGATTACCTGGAAACCAGCAGCCAGCTGGAGTTTGCCCGCGCCGAGTACGAGCGCCAGCAGGAACTGTACCGCCAGGAAGTAGCCCCGCAGAAAAATTTCCAAAGGGCCCGCGCCGAATACCGGGCCATGCAGACCCAGGTGGCGGCGCAAGCCGCCCGCCTGCGCCTGGCGGGCCTGCCGGTGGGCGGCAAGATTATCACGACGGCCCCGGTACGGGCCCCGCGCGGCGGCTTTCTGAAAACCGTGAATGCCAGCGCCGGGCAAAGCGTGACCTCGACCGACGTGCTGTTTGAAATCGTGGACCCGGCGCACCTGGACGTGGTGCTGACCGTGTTCGAGAAGGACGTGCCCCAGGTACGCGTGGGCCAGACCGTGCGCTACACCCTGGCCAATGATTCGGTCGGGGCCGAGCACCGGGCGAAGGTGTATGTGATTGGCCGCGCCGTAAGCGAGGACCGCACGGTGCGCGTGTACGCCCACCTGAGCCGGGAAGACGCCAGCCGCCTGCCCGGC
Source organism: Hymenobacter psychrotolerans DSM 18569 (assembly GCF_900142395.1). GTDB lineage: Bacteria > Bacteroidota > Bacteroidia > Cytophagales > Hymenobacteraceae > Hymenobacter > Hymenobacter psychrotolerans. Next base: position 42,124 of record NZ_FRAS01000013.1, read on the forward strand.
ACCTACGTGCGGGCCACCATCGAAACCAACTCGGCCACGCTGCCCTCCCTGCCCGACAAGGCCCTGGTGCAGTTTGGGGGAAAGAGCTACGTGTTCGTGGCCGAAGGTCCGGCAGGAAAAAACCAGGAAACGCACTACCGCATGGTGCCCGTGACGGCGGGGGTAAGCGAAAACGGCTACACCGAAGTCCGCCTGCCGCAAGGCACTGCAGCGGCGCAGGTCGTGGTGGAGGGCGCGTACTCGCTGCTGGCCAAGCTCAAAAACGCGGAAGAAGAAGAATAGCCGCGCTTTTTCTCCCCTAGTTCGGCCGCGTTCCTGTCGCGGCTCTTCGCCCTACCCATGCTCCATCTGCTCACCGGTTGCCTGCTCTTAAGCCTGCTGCACGCCGCGATTCCCAACCACTGGGCGCCGGTGCTGGCCGTGGCACGCGCCGAGCGCTGGCCCCTGCGCCGGGCCGTGGGCGTGACGCTGGTAGCCGGCTTGGCCCACGTGCTGAGCACGGTGCTGCTGGGCCTGGGGCTGGGGCTGCTGGGCTGGCGCTTATCGGCGCAGTTCTCCCACCTGGCCCGCGGGGCGGCCCCGGCCCTGCTCGTGCTCATCGGCGTGCTGTACGCCTTGTCGGGGCCGGGCCACACCCACCCGGACCCGGCCGCCGCCCGGCCCCGCGGCCGGGTGGTGCTGGGGCTGGCGGCGACCATGTTTCTGGCGCCCTGCCTCGAAATCCAAACCTTTTTTCTGGCCGCCGGCACCCACGGCCCGGCGGCGCTGGCCCTGCTCATGGGGGTGTACCTGCTGGCTTCGGTCTCGGCCATGTGCGCGCTGGTCGCGCTGGCTCACCGGGGGCTGGGTCGCCTGAACCTGGACGGGCTGGCGCACCACGAGCGTCGCCTGACCGGGGCCGTGCTCGTGCTGGTGGGCCTGGCCAGCTTTTTCGTGGACTGGTAGCGGCCCGCCGGCTGCTGTCTTCATTTTTCACCCGATGCATCTTTCCTATGCCTGATCCAACCTCTTCCAATACCGACGAAGAGCTCAACACCGCCAAGCAGGTGCAGCTCGACAACGTGGGCGCCCTGAGCCGGGACCAGCTCACGCCTGAGGCCGCCGCCGCGCCCGAGGGCCACGACGTGCCCGGCCACGACCACGCTACCCACGACCACACGGGCCACCACCATCCCCCCGGCAAACAGGTCGTGGACCTGGCCGGCCAACCGGCCGGCGAGCACGCCGGCCACTCCCACGGGGACGGCGACGACCACGACCACGGCCCGGCCGGGGACAATCCCTACCTCTGGCCCGGGGTGAGCCTGGCCCTGCTGCTGGCTGGCATTGCGCTCGACTACTACAACGTGGGCTTTTTTACCGGCTACGTGCGCCTGCTCTGGTACGGGGTGGCCTTCCTGCTGGTGGGCTGGAAAGTCATCCGCTCCGCCGTGCAAAGCATTCCATCGGGTAACGTGTTCAACGAGTTTCTGCTCATGAGCATCGCCACGCTGGGGGCGTTTGCCATCGGCGAGTACCCGGAAGGGGTGGCCGTGATGCTGTTCTACACGGTCGGCGAATTATTCCAGGACGCGGCCGTGAACCGGGCCAAGCGCAGCATCAAGGCCCTGCTGGAAATCCAGGCCACGGAAGTCACGGTGCTGCGAGGCGGGCAGTCCTTGGTGCTGGATCCCAAACAGGTACAGGTAGGCGATACCATTGAAGTGAAGCCCGGCGAGAAGGTAGCCCTGGATGGGACGCTGACCAAGGGACCGGCTTCCTTCAATACGGCGGCCCTGACGGGGGAATCCGTGCCCCAGACCAAACAAACGGGGGAGCCGGTGCTGGCCGGCATGGTCAACCTGGAAAGCCTGATTCAGGTGGCCGTCACGGCAGGCTACCAGGACACGAAGCTGGCCAAGATCCTGGCCATGGTGCAGGACGCGGTGGGCCGCAAGGCCAAAACCCAGCAGTTCATCACCAAGTTCGCCAAAATCTACACCCCCATCGTAGTGGCGCTGGCCGTGCTGCTGGTGCTGGTGCCCTCCTTCGTGGTAGAGGACTATGTCTTCCGGGACTGGTTGTACCGGGCCCTGGTGTTCCTGGTCATTTCCTGCCCCTGCGCGCTGGTCATCAGCATTCCGCTGGGTTACTTCGGCGGCATCGGCGCGGCCTCCAAAGCGGGCATCCTGTTCAAGGGCTCCAACTTCCTGGATGCCATGCGCGAATTGGATACGGTGGTGATGGACAAAACCGGCACCCTCACGGAGGGGGTGTTTGCCGTGCAGCAGGTGCAGGCGGTGGGACTGGAGAAAGCCCAGCTGCTGCGGCTGCTCGGGGCGCTGGAAACCAAATCGACGCACCCGATTGCCAAAGCCGTCGTGGCCCACGTCGGCGCGGCTACCGCCGGCGTGGCAGTAGAGAACGTGGAGGAAATAGCCGGCCACGGCCTACGGGGCCGGGTGGACGGGCGCGACGTGCTGGCCGGCAACACCAAGTTGCTGCGCAAGTTTAACGTGGCCTACCCGGCCGAAGTAGACCAGGTGGTGGACAGCATCGTGGTGGGGGCCGTGGACGGGCAGTACGCAGGCTACCTGACTGTGGCCGACGCCCCGAAAGAGGACGCGGCCCGCGCCGTGCAGGAGCTGCGCGCCGACGGCATCAGCAAGCTGGTCATGCTCTCGGGCGACAAGGACAGCATCGTGCAGCGCGTCGCCCGGGAGCTGGGCATCGACGAGGCCCACGGCGGCCTGCTGCCCGAGGACAAGGCCCGCTACGTGCAGCAGTACAAAACCGAAGGGCGGAAGCTGGCCTTCGTGGGCGACGGGGTAAACGATGCTCCGGTGGTGGCCCTGGCCGACGTGGGCATTGCCATGGGCGGGCTGGGCTCGGATGCGACCATTGAAACGGCCGACGTGGTGATTCAGACCGACCACCCCAGCAAGATTGCCACCGCCCGGCGCATTGCCCGCGCCACCCACCGCGTGGTATGGCAAAATATCTGGCTGGCCTTCGTCGTGAAGGGTATCGTGCTGGTGCTGGGCGCGGGCGGCCTGGCTACCATGTGGGAGGCCGTATTTGCCGACGTGGGCGTGGCCCTACTGGCTATTTTGAATGCCGTGCGCATTCAGCGCATGGACTATTCCTCACCGGGTACCGGTAGCCCGTCGCCCGCTGCCCCGCCAGTTACAGAAAACCTGTCGGTGGTTGAGCCCATGCCCCGCGAACTGCGTGAAGGCCCGCACCACTCTAACGACCAAACGAAATGAGCGGGTCCCACGGCATGAGCGGCAGCGCCGCTTCGCGCAATAAGCGCGCGTTAACCATCGTCTTCTTCACGACGCTGACTTACCTGGTGGCCGAAGTCATCGGCGGCTGGTGGACCGGCAGCCTGGCCTTGCTGGCCGATGCGGGCCACATGCTCACCGACGTGGCCGGCGTCGGGCTGGCGCTGCTGGCCATCCGCTTCGGCGAGAAACCGGCTACGCCGGCCCGCACCTACGGCTACTACCGCTTTGAGATTCTGGCCGCCCTTACCAACGCGGTGGTGCTGATTCTGATTTCGATTTATATTCTCTACGAGGCCTATCTGCGGTTTTTGAACCCGCCCAAGGTGGAAAGCACGACCATGATGTGGGTAGCCGGCGTGGGCCTGCTGGTCAACCTCTACGGGGTGTACCTGCTGCGCAAAAGTTCGGGCGAGAGCCTGAACATGAAGGGCGCCTATTTCGAGGTGCTGTCGGATATGCTCACCTCCGTGGGCGTCATGGTCGCGGGGGCTATCATGATTACCACCAAGTGGTACTACGCCGACCCGCTGCTCTCGACCGGTATTGGCTTGTTCATCCTGCCCCGCACCTGGGCCCTGCTCAAGGAGTCGGTGAACGTGCTGCTGGAAGGTACCCCGGCCGATGTGAACCTGGAGGAGCTGCGCCAGGGCCTGCTGCAAGTGCCGGGCGTCGCGGCCGTGCACGACCTGCACGCCTGGGTGCTGACCTCTGGCGTGAATGCCCTGAGTGTGCACGTGGTGCTGACCGACGAGGCCCGGCACGAGGACGTGCTGACCCGCGCCCAGGACTACGTGACCACCAAGCATCCCATTCAGCACGCCACCATTCAGGTGGAGCGCGGCGACTTTGCCCAGCACGAAACCCATCTGTAGTGACTCTCGGGTCACTATTGCGTGGCGATAACACCTTCACTCGCTATGTCCTTCACTTTCGTTGAGTTGCAGCCGAACCAGCGTACTCCACTGCCAGCGTGGGTAACGGCTGCGGCTCTGGCGTTGCTGGTTTTTAGCAAGTGGGCCGTTGGGGTGCAAGCAGCCTCGCACGCACTGCTGGCCGATGCCCTGGCATCCGCGGCCCAGCTAGGGCTTCTTCTGATGAGCCGCACCGGCCGGTGGTCAGTCGCTGACTCTCCACAGGGGCTGGCCGCCCGGCAACGCGTGTGGACAACCGTCGGCGCCGGGGCATTGGTTACCGCAGCATTCGGTGCCGCCTGGTACTGCATTCGGGTGATGAACGTTCCGCACCCGCCGCCGACCATTGTATCAGCGTGCGTGGCCGGGGTAGCCATCGTGCTGGAAAAAGGCGCGTACCGGCAGCTGTTTGGCCCCCCTAACTTGGGTGAGTTCCGGGCGTGGTATCACCCCAGCAATGCGTTGCCGTCCAACCTCGCGCTCGTCGGCATCAGCCTGTCCATTCTGGGCGGCCCTGGCTACGAATGGGCCGATGACTGGGCGGCCCTGGGCATTTGCGCGCTGCTCGTGGGCAATGCCTACCGCCTATTGCAGCCAGCCTCGGTTGCCGGGCCAACGGTACGCCGGCAAGAATGGAAAGCCCGGCTGCAGTGCTGTACTCAGACGATTCCGGGCATCACCCTCGCCGAGGCCCATCTTGAGCCGTCCGAAACCGGTTCCGTTCTGCATGTATGGGTACGCGTATCCAGCCCCCTGACGGTTGCGCAAGAGCACGCCATAGCCCAACAGGTGCAGACTGTTCTGGCACCCGTCCAACCGCCTTCATCAACGCTGCTCGTGCGCATAGTCCCTTCGTAAGCCTGCACAACCACTCTCCCCCTTTTCTCCACAACCATGACCTCCTACGACGTAATTATTATCGGCTCCGGCCCCGGCGGCTACATCGCCGCCGTGCGCTGCGGGCAGTTGGGCCTGAAAACGGCCATCATCGAAAAGTATCCCACCCTGGGCGGCACCTGCCTCAACGTGGGCTGCATCCCCAGCAAGGCCGTGCTCGAATCCACCGAACTCTACCAGAAAGCCACCCACCAGTTCGCCGAGCACGGCATCGACGCGGACAACCTGCGCGCCGACCTGCCCCGCATGATGGCGCGCAAGGACCAGGTGGTGAAGAAGGTGTGCGACGGGGTGGTGTTTCTGATGAAGAAAAACAAGGTGGACGTACTCCACGGCGTAGCCTCGTTCGTGGATGCCACCACCGTGCAGGTCGAGCCCAGCGACGGGGGCAGTGGGGATAAGCAGCTGCTCACGGCCAAAAACATCATCATTGCCACCGGCTCCAAGCCTAGTACCCTGCCCTTTATCACCCTGGATAAGGAGCGTGTCATCACCAGCACCGAAGCGCTGGCCCTGCGCGAGCTGCCCCAGCACCTGATTATTGTGGGCGGCGGGGTTATCGGCCTGGAGCTGGGCTCAGTGTATGCGCGGCTGGGTAGCAAGGTGTCCGTCGTGGAATACACTGACGCCATCATCCCGACCATGGACCGCACCCTGGGCAAGGAGCTGCTACGCTCCCTCAAGAAGCAGGGTCTGGAGTTTTACCTCTCGCATAAGGTGACGGCCGTGGTGCGGACCGGCGACACGGTGAAGCTCACGGCCCAGGGCGGGCCATCGGCCGAGCTGCAGCTGGAAGGCGACTACTGCCTGGTATCGGTGGGCCGCCGGCCCTACACCGACGGGCTGAACCTGCCCGCGGCCGGCGTGGAGCTGGATGAGAAGGGCCGCGTGAAAGTCAACGAGGACCTGCAGACGACGGTGCCGGGCATCTGGGCCATCGGCGACGTGGTGCGCGGGGCCATGCTGGCCCACAAAGCCTCCGACGAGGGCGTGTACGTGGCCGAGCTCATTGCCGGCCAGGCCCCGGAGGTGAACTACCTGCTTATCCCGGGCGTGGTCTATACCTGGCCCGAAGTAGCCAGCGTGGGCTACACCGAGGAGCAGCTCAAGGAGCAGGGCAAAGCCTATAAGGTGGGTTCCTTTCCGTATTCCGCCTCCGGCCGGGCGCTGGCCGGGGCCGACACCGAAGGGCTAATGAAGGTGCTTACCGACGCGCAGACCGACGAGATTCTGGGCGTGCACATGATTGGAGCCCGCATTGCCGACATCATTGCCGAGGCCGTGGGCATCATGCACTTCCGGGGCGCGGCCGAAGACGTGGGCCTGATGTCGCATGCCCACCCCACCTACGCCGAAGCCTTCAAGGAAGCCTGCCTGAACGCGGCCGGCATCGGTGCCCTCAATATGTAACCCCGTATGCTACTCGCCTTTCTGCTGGCTGTTACGCCGGACGCGCCCCCTTCCTGGACCCAGGTGCTACTGTATTCCCTGGTGCCCGCCGCCATCATGGTCGTGGGGGCCGTTGTGGCCGTGCTGCGCCCACCCGGGGCGGCCATTCGCAGCGCCATTTTGCACTTCGCCGCCGGGGTGGTGTTTTCCGTGGTGGCCGTCGAGCTGCTGCCCGACATTGTGGCCCGACACCGTCCGCTGGAGGTTGGCCTGGGCTTCGCCATCGGCGTCGGGGTTATGCTGGTTCTGCGCTCGCTCACCCGCAAGGCGGCCGAAAAGGAAAAAGCCGGGCCCACGCCGGCCCTGCCGCCCGGGGTGCTGTGGGCTTCCCAGACCTCGCCGGACGAGGCCGTCCGTCCCGGCGCGCTGCCGATGGGCCTGCTCACCGGGGTCGGCATTGACATCCTCATCGACGGGCTGCTGCTGGGTATCGGCTTTGCCGCCGGGGCCGAGGAAGGTATGCTGCTGGCCATTGCCCTCACCATTGAAGTATTGTCGCTGGGCTTGGCCACGGCCGTGGAGCTGCGCCAGGATGGACAGGGCAAAGCCCGCACCGTGGGCATCGTGGCCGCACTTTCGGCCCTGCTGGTCGTGGGGGCCGGCGTGGGCATTACCGTGCTCAAGGGGGCCTCCGACAACGTCATGGAGTTGGTGCTCTCCTTTGGCCTGGCCGCGCTGCTGTTTCTGGTGACGGAAGAGCTGCTGACCGAGGCCCACGAGGAGCCGGAGTCGCCCTGGCTGACCTCGGCCTTCTTCCTGGGTTTTCTCCTGTTTCTACTTCTGGGCATGCTCGTGTAGCCGGCCACATTTTCTTACCTCCTATGGATTCGCACAAGCTTCTTATCGAACTCACCCTGGTGCCGGCGGGCCGGCATATTGCCTTTTCCAAAGACATGCTGGAAAAGGTGCACGTGTACCGCCGGGTAGGGACAGCCGGGGACGCCTGGCAGCAAGTGGCCACCAACGCCCGCTCGCCCTTCATAGATACGGAATCCTTTCCGGCCGGCACCACGCTGGAGTACCACGTGCAGCACTTCAATCAGCAGGATGCCTTTGAGGGACACAGCAACATCGTGCGCACGACCCTGTAGCCACTGAGCTACTCTTTTTTCACATTCCCGTCACCGCTGGGCTTGTGCCCAGGCGGTGATAAGCTACTTTGCTCGCTGCATGATACCTCGTTTCGTTGTGGGTGTGCTCACGTTGCTGCTGCTGGGCGCGTGCCGGGAGTCGACGCCGGAAACGCCGGTGCACACGGCCGACACGCACCAGCGCCATCCGGCCCCGGCCCAACCCGAACTCAACTCCGCACCAGCCGTGGCCGCCCGGGCGCGGCAGCGCCTGCGCACGGTGGCCCGCTCAGGCAACATCGACCACGACGTGGCCTCGCTGCTGCTGGAGCATCACCGCGGGGCCCAGCAGCTGGTTGCCGTGGAACAGGCCACGGGACGGGATGCGGACTTGCGGGCGCTGGCCGATTCGCTGCGCCGGGAGTGGCAGCAGGAAAGTCTGGCGCTGGGCCGGCTCGCGAGCCGCACCCACGACAAGGCCTCCGAAGAAAACACCCGCTTCTACCAGGAATTTTCCCGCGACGTACAGGCGGCCTGCGATTCGGCGGCCCGGTACTCCCGCCCGCCGACGGGCAACCCGGACGCCGACTTTGCCGCGGCCCTCTCCGCCCACCTGCGCACCGGCCTGCTGCTGGTGCAGGAGGGCATCGCCCACGGCAGCGACCCGCCCCTGATTGCCCTGGCCCACCGCTTTCACCACGACCATCTCCGGCACCTGCGGCAGGTACAGGCCTGGACTTCCGCTCACGCTTCTCCCACCAAGCACTGACCCCATGCGCTTTACCGACAAAATATGCCTCGTCACCGGGGGCGGCTCGGGCATCGGCCGGGCGGCCTGCCTGCAGCTGGCAACTGAAGGCGGCACCGTCGTGGTCCTGGACCGCGACGAAACCACGGCCCAGCAGACCGTGGACCTGATTGAAAAAGGCGGCGGTCAGGCCCGGGCCATCCGGGTTGATTTGGGCCTGGTGGCCGAGATAGAAGCGGCCATGGGCACCGTAGTAGCCGCCTACGGCCGGGTGGATGTGCTGGTCAACAACGCGGCCATGATGACATTTAAGCCGATTACCGAGTTGGCGGTCGAAGAGTGGGACCTGGTCATGGCTGTCAATCTGCGGGCAGTTTTTCTGCTCAGCAAACTGTGCCTGCCCCACATGCGGGGCGGAGCCATCGTCAACATCAGCTCCGTGCATGCGCAGGAAACCACGGCCAATGTCATTCCTTACGCGGCCAGCAAGGGGGCGCTCGAAGCCTTCACCCGGGGCATGAGCCAGGAATACCCGGCCAGCAAAGTGCGCACCACCTGCGTGGCCCCCGGCGCCATTGACACGCCCATGCTCTGGAACAATCCCAACGTGAAAAGCGGCCGGGAGAAGATCACGGGCGAGGTAGGTCACCCCGACGACGTTGCCCGCGCCATTTGCTACCTGGCCTCGGCTGAAGCCCACTACATCAACGGCACCACCCTGGTCGTGGACGGCGGCCGGCTCAGCATTCTCTAAGCCCGCCGGGCCGTTGCTCACCTTATTTTCACCGTCCTATGAGTCCTTTTTTGTTTGCTACGGGCATCGAAAACAGCTACCCCACCATCCGTCTGCCCGACGGCACCACCCACCGGGTAGATGAGTTGGAGAAAACCGGCCACTACGCCCGCTGGCGCGAAGATTTTGCCCTGGTCAAGGACATGGGCCTGGAGTTCCTGCGCTACGGCCCGCCCTACTACCGGGTGCACCAGGGGCCCGGCCAGTACGACTGGGCCTTTACCGATGAAACCTTCGGCGCCCTGCGCGAGCTGGGCATCACGCCTATCGTGGACCTGCTGCACTTTGGCTTGCCCGACTGGCTGGGCAATTTCCAGAACCCGGCCTTTCCCGAGCACTTTGCCGCCTACGCCGGCGCCTTTGCTGCCCGCTTCCCGGAGCTGCAGTTCTACACCCCCATCAACGAAATCTTCGTCACCACCATGTTTTCCGCCCAGTACGGGTGGTGGAACGAGTGCCTGGCCAGCGACCAGGCCTTCGTAACGGCGCTCAAGCACCTATGCCGGGCGGGTGTGCTGGCCATGCAGGCTATTCTGGCCGTGCAGCCAGGGGCCACCTTCGTGCAAAGCGAGTCGGCTGAGTACTTCCACCCCGAAACGCCGGCTGCGCGGCCCCTGACTGATTTCCTGAACCAGAAACGCTTCCTGAGCCTGGACTTAACCTATGGCTACCCCGTGAGCGTGGCCATGTACCAGTACCTGCTGCAAAACGGCATGAGGCCGGAGGAATACCAGTGGTTCGGGGCGCAGAACATCAAGGCCAAATGCATCATGGGCATCGACTACTACCGCACCAACGAGCGCCTGGTGCGCCCGGACGGCAGCACTTATCCGGCCGGTGACGTATTCGGCTTTTACGTGGTGGCGCGCCAGTACTTCGACCGGTACCGCATGCCTTTGATGCATACGGAAACCAACCTGTGGGAGCCCGATTCGGTGAGCTGGCTGTGGCGGCAGTGGGCCAACGCCTATCGCCTCAAGCAGGACGGCATTCCCCTGGTAGGCTTCACCTGGTACTCGCTGCTCGACCAGGTGGACTGGGACACGGCCCTGCGCGAGAATAACGGCCGCGTCAACCCATTGGGCCTCTACGACCTGGACCGCAAGATGCGGCCCGTGGGCCGGGCCTACCAGCGCCTGATTGCCCAATGGAAAGACGTGCTCCGGGACGAGAGCTACGGCGTGCACATCAACTATTAAGCCCCTCTTGCTATGCCTGCTTTCTTAGCACTTCTGCGCCGGGTACGCATCCTGTTGCTGGGGACCGGAGTCCTGCTGCTGGGCTTTTGCGGTCACCCCCGCAAGGAGCAGCACGCGGAACCTGCGCGCCCGGCCGCGGCCCCGGCCGATTCGGGCCACGTAGACGCGCCCGTGGAGCACGCCACCGCCACCGGCATTCTGCAGCGGTTGCAGGAGAGCCTGGACGGCCTTTCGCTGAACGGCCGGGCCGACCATGACTTTGCCCACCTGGCGCTGGAATACACCCACGCCGGTCTGGATCTGGCCAACCTGACGGCAGAGCGGAGCACATCCGATTCCCTGCGGGCCCTGGCCCGGCGGGTGCGCCCCGGCCAGGAGCGGCTGTTGCCCGAGCTGGAAGCCCTCACATCCCGCCAGCACCGTCTGCATGCTAACCACCGCCTGGACCCGACCACGCCGTTTGCCCGGGCGACGGCTACCATGCGCCGCGACCTACGCACCCGCCGCGCCGCGCTCCCGGCCTCCCCGGACCCGGCCGGGGATCTGGCCGCCGCCTGGCAAATCTACGCCGCCAGCGCGGCCCGGCTGGCGCAACTGGAGCTGCGCTACGGTCAGGACCCGCGCCTGCGGGAAATAGCCCGCCTACTCCGCCCGGTCGGGACCTCCCGGTAACCCCCGTCCTGCTTACCCGCTACCCCGCTTCTACTCCCTCCGGTTATGTGCCCTATCCGATTCCTTCGCCCCCGGCACCTACTGGCGCATCTGCGCCACCTCTCGGCCCGGCAGCGCCTGCTGCTGGCCGCCGGCCTGGGCGGCCTGAGCTGGCTGCTGCTGCTGCCACTTTCCTTGCAGGCGGCCACCCGCCTGGTAGCCGCCTGGGACGTGTTTTGCGCGGGGATTCTGAGTTTGTTGTGGGCCGCCATGTACCGGGCCGACGCGGCCCATATCCGGCGCGTCGCCACCCGGCAGGACCCCGGCCGGACCTGGACCTTCGTGGCCGTGCTGGCCGGCAGCAGTGCCGCGCTGCTGGCCGTGGTGGTGCTGCTTTCGGGGCTGGCTTCCATGCGCGGGCGCGAAGTGAGCTACCACGTGGGGTTGTCCGCCGGGGCAGTGGTCGGGGCCTGGCTGCTGGTGCACACCGTGTTTGCCCTGCGCTACGCCCACGCCTACTTCAGCGAAAATCCGGCCACCGACCCACCGGATACGCTGGGGGGACTGGAGTTTCCCGGGGAGCCGCCCACCTCATATTGGGACTTTGCCTACTTCGCCTGCATTGTGGGCATGACCGCCCAGACCGCCGACGTGGCCGTGTCCTCGGCCCGTCTGCGGCGGCTGGTGATGCTGCATGGCCTGTTGGCCTTTGCCTTCAATACCAGCATCGTGGCGCTGGCCATTAACCTGCTGGCCGGGCTGCTGTGAGAAAAGTTTACTCCGCGCTTACCCTGATATTTTTCGCTTGACACCCGTTTGCCTATGTCCACTGTGTTAGTTACCGGCTGCGCCGGCTTTATTGGCTCGCACCTGACTGAGCGGCTGCTAGCCGAGGGGCACGCCGTAGTCGGGCTCGACAACTTTGACGACTTCTACGCCCGCGCCGACAAAGAAGCCAACTTGGCCATACTACGGGCTCACCCGAAGTTTCGATTCTTCGAACTGGACCTGCGCCACGGCGCGGCGCTGACAGCCTTGCCAGCAGCCCCCTACGAGGCCGTGGTGCACCTGGCGGCCAAAGCAGGCGTGAGCCCATCGGTGCGTGCACCGGCTGACTACGTCGAGAACAACGTGCTCGGCACCACGCATCTGCTGGAATGGATGCGCCAGCGGGCTGTCCCCAGCCTACTGTTCGCCTCGTCTTCCTCGGTGTACGGCAATGCGCCGCAACGTCCCTTCCGGGAAGACGAGCCGCTGCTGGCGCGCGGCATCTCGCCCTACGCTGCCACTAAATTGGCCGGCGAGGCGTTGACCTACACCTACCATCACCTTTACGGCCTAGCGGTGCTTAATGCTCGCTTCTTCACGGTGTACGGGCCTCGCCAACGGCCCGATCTGGCCATTCACAAATTTGCGCGGCTGCTGCAAGCCGGCCACCCCCTGCCCATTTACGGCGACGGCCGCACAGCCCGCGACTACACGTTCGTAGCCGACACCGTGGACGGCATTGTGCGGGGCCTGGCATACTTGCGCGCCACACCTGACGCCTACGATACGGTGAACCTGGGCAACAGCCGCCCCATAGCCCTGCTCGACTTGGTGGCGGCCCTGGAGCGCGCCACCGGCACCATGGCCCGACTCGACTTCCGGCCCGCTCAGGCCGGTGACGTGGACCTGACGTATGCCGACATCGGGAAAGCGCACCGGCTGCTCGGCTACACCCCGCGCACGGCCCTCATGGATGGATTGGAGCAGTTTGTGGCCTGGCTAAGGGCCAGCCGGGATGCCCACCATGCGTAGCTGGTACGCGGCCCTGGCCCAAAACCCTACCCGCTGCTGGCTGGCGCTGTTGCTGCTCGGCTTGGCCGCGGCGTTCGGGCTAGACTTGAACAGTTGGGGTCCGCTGGAAAGCAGCGAGGCACGCTACGCCGAAATCGGCCGCGAGATGCTGGCCTCCGGTGACTGGCTGCACCCGCGGCTGCTGGGCATTCTGCACTACCATAAGCCACCGCTCACGTACTGGCTCACCGCCGCCGGCCTGTCCGTTACGGGCTCCTCGGCGGCGGGCGTGCGGCTGCTGCCCGGGCTGGCCGCGCTGGGGCAAATCCTGCTAGTGTACAAGCTGGGCCGGGTGCTTTTCTACGGCGACGCGCGCCGCGCCCTCACGGCGGCCGTTGTGTACGCCACGCTGCCCGTGGTGTGGGTGGCGGCCCTCAACGTGACGACCGATGGCTACTTGGCTACCTGGGAGCTGGCGGCTGCCTACGGCATCGTGCACCATTACCACCGCCACAGCTGGTGGGGGCTGTATGTGTTTTGGTTGGGGCTGGGGCTGGCGCTGCTCACCAAAGGCCCGGTAGGGCTGGTGCTGCCGCTGATGGCCGTGGCAGGCTACTACTTTCGGCAGGGCCGAACGCGGCGACCATTCACGATACACCACGCGGTGGGCCTGGGGCTGTTGGTGGCGGTGGGGCTGAGCTGGTACGGGGCGCTGGCGTTGGAAAATCCGGCGATGGTGCGCTACTTCTTGGTGGGGCACACCGTCGAGCGGTTTGCCAGCGCCGAGGCGTTTGGGCGGACCAAGCCCTGGTGGTTTTACCTGGTACTGGCCCCGGCCACCAGTCTGCCCTGGTCAGCGTTGCTGCTGGGGCGGGCGGGGCGCGTAGGGTGGGCAGCGCTGCCCCGGCCGTGGCAGAACGTGCTGCTGTTTTGGGTGCTCGTGCCGCTGCTGTTTTTCTCGTTATCGCAGTCCAAACTGCTGCTCTACGTCCTGCCTGTGTTTGCGGGCGTGGCCTTGCTCACAGCCTACCACCTGCACGAGATGCCCGCGGTTTTACAACCACGTTGGGGTACCGGGCTGCTGACCTTTTGGGGGGCGTTGTTGCTCGGCGTAATGCTCCTACCCGCGGTAGCCGGTACACTCCGCTTAGTCGTGCCGCCGCTTGTGCCGGCCGTAGCGGGGCTAGGGCTGCTAGGACTCTTGACGGTGAGGTGGTGGGTACAGGGCGCAGCGCGGCCATTGGCGGGCGCGGCCGGGTTCATGTTAACGCTGCTGCTGGTGGTCAAGCCACTGTTAGCCGCCAACGAATTGGCTTTTCAGGGCACCCGGCCCGTGGCGCAGGCGCTGGCCCGGTCTGAATTGAAAGGTCGGCCCGTAGTGGTGTACAACGAGCTGCTGCCGTCGTTGGCGTTTGCACTGGGCCGGGTGCCGGTGTCGCTTTACGCCGGCAACCTCAACGTGCGCCGCGAAACGCAGTTCGAGGCCAATGCCCGGTGGCGCGCCACGTGGCTGGACGTGAGCGGACCGCCCCCGCCGGCCCTTGACTCGCTGCTGCGCCAGCGGGCGGTGCTGCTGATTAAGCGCGACGAACCAAGGCCGGCGTGGCTGCCTGAGTGGTTATCGCGGCACCGTGACGTGGGTTCGTGGCGGATATATTATGCTCCCTGAGGCCACCCCGTAGGCCTAAGCTAGCCCACACACGTTCGGGGGCCATCCCATAGCTTGTTGAGGGTAGAGTATAAAACTTAGTCAGACCGTCGTAACCGTTGTATTCCATTTTCCTTCATCCTTGTTTTTGCTTGCATGTACGTTCAAAAGAACATTCACTGGCGCGTCATCTGGAACTACTCCTGGAAAGACCTGCTCATTTTTTTCATGTATGATTTGACGCTGGCCATCCTGCATGGACCGCTGGGTATGACGTGGCTGGACATTCCCTGGCAGATGGTGAGCATTCTCGGGGTAGCCGTCTCGTTTTACGTGGGCTTTAAAAACAGCAGCTCCTACAACCGGTTCAACGAGGCCCGGCAGCTGTGGGGCGGCATCGTCAACCGCAGCCGCAGTTGGACCATGCTGGTGCTGGCCAACACGCAGCCGTCGCGCCAGGGCCTCACGCCCGAGCAGGTCAGCACCCAGCGCCAGCTGGTGTATCGCCAGATAGCGTGGGTAAATGCCCTGCGCCTGCACCTGCGCCGTCAGCCCCAGCGCTGGGACGAGGACGTGGCCCCCTTCCTGGACGCGGCCGAATCCGGCTACCTGCGCACCGCGGCCAACCCGCCGGCCCAGCTGCTGCTGGTCCAAACCCAGGCCCTGCGCCACGCCGAGGGGCTGTTTGACCCATTGCAGCACCGCACCCTGGTCGAAGATTTGCGGGAGCTGACCAACCTGCAGGGCGGCTGTGAACGAATCAAGAACACGCCCTTTCCGCGCCAGTACGCCTTTTCCAGCATCGTCTTCGTCTGGCTCTTCGTGGCCCTGCTGCCGCTGGGCGTGCAGGGCGAGTTCGAGAAGCTCGGCCACGGCCACTATTGGCTGACGGTGCCATTTTCGGTACTGGTGTCTTGGGTGTTCGTGACCATCGAGCTGGTGGGTCACATCAGCGAAAACCCGTTTGAGAACAAGATGAACGACGTACCCATGACGGCGCTTTGCCGTACCATCGAAATTGACCTGCGCCAGATGCTGGGCGAGACGAACCTGCCGGCACCCCTGCAGCCCCACAACAGTGTACTCTATTAGCCGGGCCATGGGTTGCTGGGCGTGCGTTGCGGCGCAATGGCGGCGGGCGGTGACAGCAGCCCTTGGCGCAGTATGGCTCACGACGGGGCCGGCCGCCGCTCAGGTGCCCCGGCCGGTGGCGGACGGCGCCCGCAGCTTGGCCGATTCCAGTTGCCGCGCGGGCCGGCTACCCCTGCTGGCCGGGGGCGTGGCGGTTGCCTATCCTACTGGGCTCTATTTGCTGGGTCGAAGCTGGTACACCGGGGAGCGGGTTCCGCTGCATTGGTTTAACGACTGGCCGGAATGGAAGCAGCTGGACAAAGCCGGTCACTTCTGGGCCGCGTTTCACGAAAGCCGCGCCGCGGTTGATCTGCTGGGCTGGGCCGGGGTGGCCGAGCGCCGCGCTATGTGGTACGGGGGCTTCGTGGGATTTCTGCTGCAGAGCCCCATTGAGCTGCTGGACGGCCGCGCCCCCGACTACGGCGCCTCGCCCGGCGACCTGGCGGCCAACCTGGCCGGGTCGGTGGGCTTGCTGACCCAGCAGCTGGCTTGGGGCGAGGTGCGGTTGATGCCCAAAGTATCGTTTCACCGCAGCCCCTACGCCGCGCAGCGGCCTGACGTGCTGGGGCGTACCCTGCCCGAGCGCTTGCTCAAGGACTACAACGGCCAAACCTATTGGGTGTGTGCCGACGTGGGCGCGTGGCTGCCGGCCGGCAATCGCTGGCCCCGCTGGCTCCAACCGGCAGTCGGCTACGGGGCCGAGCAGCTGCTCTACAACGACCCGGCCCGCAACCAGGCGGCCGGACTGCGCGCTTATCGACAATACTACCTGTCGGTGGACGTGGACCTGCGTCGGGTGCCTACGCGCTCCAAGGTGCTACGGCGCATGTTCTACGTGGTGAGCATCGTGCACCTGCCTGCCCCGGCCCTGGAATGGAATGCCCGGCGGGGCTGGCATGGCCATGGCCTCTACTACTAACGCTGCCCGGGCGGCTTCGCGTCCCTTCCCGGGTGTTCTCCTATCTCCAGTTCCCCTTCGTCTACTAGCCGGGGCGCTGCTCATTTTCAACTCGTACGGCATGAAGAGGTATCTGTCCTTTGCTCGGTTCATCGGCCTGGCCGGTCTGGCAGCTTGTATGGCAGCCGCGCTGCTGCTGCCCGGCTGTGGCAACCTGGGCTCGCATAGCCTGACCCTCCGCTTGCAGGTTGCCTTCGACAGCACAGCCATCCGGATCCATAACCCCACCCGCGCGACGTACTACCACGCGCAAGTGGAAGTAAATGATGCCTTTGCGGCCGCGTTGGGCACCCTTGCCCCGGGCGCCCACCGGCGGCTTTCCTTGGACAGTCTGCGTAACGACCAGGGCCAGGGGTTGTCAAGGCGGGCACAACTGGAGCGGCTTACGCTCTACGCTCAGGATAGCGTTGGCAACTATGATGCGCTTATTCTGGACCCCGTTCCTGCCGGCCGATAAATCCGATGTACGCGCCAGTGGTGTTTCACTAAGAGGAGTCGCTCGCTAGGAGCCTTAACCATTTCGCTTGTAGCCGCGTAAGCACAGCACATCTATCCACCCCTGAGTTCTACTACCCATGGCTGACCATCCCGAAGAACACCAGAAAATCATCGAGGCCCACGAAAGGGCCGCTCACTACTTCGAGCACGCTGCCCAGCAGCACCGCGCTGCTCAGCAGCACCTGCAGCAAGGCAACCACGAGCAGGCGGCTCACCACGGCTATACAGCCTACGGCTTTGCGGGGCATGCGCTTAAACATGCGGAAGAAGCGGCCTTGCACCATTCCCACGAGCATGGCCACCGAGAACCCCTCCATACACATGAACAGGGGGAAGCCGCAGCTTCGTAGTTACTGCCGCACCCCGTATCGCGCCCCGGTGGCGGTGTTGCCCGTGCAACCCGCCCCGGGGCGCGTGGCCTTTTAGCAGCCCTGTCCAGCGGCTTCAGCACCTTCCCGGCGATACCTTGCGTGCGGTTATGCACACGGAGGAAACTACGCCCGCTGTCTTTGTGGTTGAGCGGGTATGTGTGTGCATCATACCCCAACCCGAAAACTGCTCCGACTAGGCTTCTACGCGGCGGTCGGTGCCTGGATCCTCTACACCCAGGCCGGAGGTTTCTAACCGGAATGCGCGGGGCCCTTTTTGAGGATGCGCTACGCAGGGACCGGATGCACAACGCAACTTGCGTAGGCTAACGGTGCCACTACCTTATGTATCTTCCGGGGTTGCCCCCCCCACTTTATGCTCCCTGTTCGTCTTTGCTGGCCCGCTGTCGGCGGGGCCATCTGCCTGCTGACGCCGGTGCCCGGCGCGGGGCAGGTGCTGTATTCACCTGCTCCACCTGATTCCGTGGGTCTGCGCCTGGAGGCAGAGCCCCGGCCGTCGCTGCTCCGGCGCGTGGCGCAATGGGCCGGGCGGTCGGCCACCCGGCGCGTGTTGGTGCCGGGGCTGTTGGTGGGGCCACGGGGCTGCTCGCCGTGGTGCGGCTGTAGGCTGGAAGGCAGGGCAGCTTAGCGGGAATTTCTGTTCCTACTCTAGTGCGACCCCACTTACTGCAAGCGCTGCGCCTTCAAAGAAGATCTGCCCGTTATCAACCGTAAACGCTGGGACTGGGAGTAGCGCACAGCCCTGTACTCTGCAAACTGTTCCGCCACGAACGGAGCATGCTTGTCAAATAGGTAGCTGGCCCCTCTACAGCTTCGGCGCCCGGCGTTTAGGTGCTACCTGAATGGTCGGTTTGTGGGAATTTGCTTGCGTGAGCTGTTCGAGCTGCACCAACTGCTGCACGCTTTGGGCCAGAGCTATGGCCTGTTGCATTAGCGGTGCTTCATGCCGCAGCACCGGGTGCTTAGACACTTCCAATGCAGCTTGCTGAATACCGTGACTGTGTTGGCCAGCCGTAGTCGGCTCATGCAGCACCAGCGTCATTTGCTGCAATAGTTGGTTTCCCCTGGTAGTATCGCCCCGGTCAATATCCCGTAAGGCCTCGCCGATGACATAGGCGCTGTTCTGCATCACCCGCTGTGCTTCCATGCGCTGCATGTCGGGCGTGGGGCCAGCTAAGGTTCGGGCCTGGCTAACATCGCGCAGCTGGACGGCCTGTGCGCCGGCTAGGGGCGTGGTGGCCGTGCGCAGCAGTAGCGCCAGCGGCTCCAGATTCTTATCCAGCTGGGCCGGCCCATAAGGTCGGATGATGGCCAGGTCGCGGGCGTTGTTGAGTTGCGCGGCCGCCGCCGGGCTCAGTTCGACCTGGTAACCTGCCTGCCGTCCCAGCAAAGTCATCACGCTCTGGATGGTGCGCCCATTGCCTTCCCGAAAAGCGTGCGCGTGGTTGTACTGGTCGAAATAGTAAGCCGCCCGCCGGGCAAACTGCTCCGGTGCCAAGCCGCGCAGATAGTTTTCCAACTGCAGCTGGGCGCCGATGGCATCCAGGCGCTGGTCGAGTTGCTGGTAAGGGGCGTAACGCATTGTATCACCCCGGGGGTTGAGCACATAGGCCGGCTTCTGCCCTTGGAACGGCCCGTCTGGTCCCTGGGCACGCGTCTGGCCCGCCCACTGATACACGTCCTGAAACAGCTCCCGATGGATACGTTTGAGGTGCGCGGCGTCGAACTGGCCCGGTAGGTCAACGGCACCTACCACGATGCGCAGCAGGGCGGGAATGGACAAGGCTCCTTCCGCTTCGCGCAACTGGTCCTGATTGGTTATTCCCAACCGATTGTAGATGACCTGGTGGGTAGAGTCGTAAAATCCATCCTGAATAGCCACGGCAAGAGGGTTGCGTGATAAAAAACCCGTCTGACCGATGGCCAGACGGGCTGTAAAGCGCGGGGGCGTTAGTCCAGCAGCGGCTGCTCCGGGCGCATGTCCGCAGGCGGCTGGGCGGCGGGTGCATCTTGCGGGCCTTCCGCCTGACTAGCGTAAAAGCTTTTCAACTCATCGGTGACGCCCTGCAGCGTCAGCTCGCCGGCCACGTACCGGGCGTACATTGCCTCGGCGGCCGGGCCGGGTACGGCCCCCTGCGCAACACTCCAGGCGCGGGCTTTATCGATGAGTTCCTGCCGCTGAGCGGGGGTAGCCTCCCGCTCGGAAAAGGTGATGGGATGAGTCATCGGTTCAGTCTAATGGTTCAGTATGACAACATATTTACCTGCTAAAAGGCTCCTGTGATTGTCAGGAAGCGCTTTTTGACTTGAGTGATTGGCCACAAAAGGGAAAGAAACCAGCCGCTAGATCTACTGCTGAGCGGTCAGAAACTGTAGCTGGTCGCGGAACGTGGCCAAGGCCTCGACATCCGGCAGCAGAAAGCACGGCGTCTTGCTGGCCAGCGGATAGTGCAGCAGCTCGGTGGGTACGGCCAGGCAACCCAGCAGCCGCTGGAGCAGGCGCGGTTCCTCGCGTTTCAGCTTGCCGTTTTTCAGGTTGATGATGTTGGGGTACGTAAGCTGATGCGCCGCGCAAAAAGGCTTCAAGCCCCCGTTACCCAGCATTTTCAACCGCCCCTGCGCGTAGCGAAGCGCTTCGGCGTAGGAAACAGTCAGCTGTAAGTCGGGGAAGGGCAGCGGGGCTACTACCGGGCATTCAACTTCCATGCGGGTTCAGGATTAGGCGGGTCAGGGTAGATACCGCAGCAGCACGTGCAGCACCCAAACCCAACCGACGGTCTACAATTTCTGGTGCCTTCGCGACCAGGTGGACACTGCGAAGCTACCAGCTGCGGGCAGGCCTGGGGCGAAAAAAGGACGAATGGTAAAAAGTCAGCCGCGAAATGCACCACGACTACGCGAACGGCTCCACGCATACCCGCCGGAAGTGACTATATGGGCCAGGCTGCACCCTAGTGCTGCTTGGGGCGCCCCAGCTGCGGCGCCGGCACGGCCACGGGGTGCTGCATCTGGTAGTACGCCAGCTCAAACACCGTGGGCAGGTCGAGGCGGGCGAGCACAGCCAGGCGCTGCAGTTCCTCCAGGGTAGCGGTTTCGGGCTTCTGCATCCGCAGGGCCAAGGTACGCGGCACCACTTTCCAGGCCTCGGCTACTTCTTTGCGGGTACCCAGCGAGTGAATCAGCTCGGCCAATGAGCTACAGGCAACGGGGACAACGGGCAGCTGCTCACGCTCCAACGGATGCACGTGCACGCTGGGTGGGGTTGACTTCGGGGTTTTCATGCCGCAAAAAAAGGTTGCTAAATTGGCATTATTACGGCCCGGCGTAATTCACGACCAATTCGGTAGCAGCATACCAGTTCTACGGCTGGTCCCGCTACAACAACAGCAAGGCGAATTGTCCGCCCTGCTCCTCCCGGGTGCAGCGAAGAGCATCCTGGGCAATGGGGCGAACGGCCCGCACCAGCTTTTCGAGCACGGCAAAATCGTCCGGCGTGTCAATCGCCAGCCCGAGCCGCAGGGCTACCTCGCAGGTCAGACCCTCGTAGTTCAGACTCTTGCCCAGCTGCTGCATCTGGGCTTCCACGTCGGTCACGGCGGCAATTACCCGGCTGCGGAACCTGTTCCAGTCCGGATGGCAAATGGTGGGGGCTTCGGTGGCTTTCATTGGCTTGGCCATTACAGGTGGGTATCATAGCCGGTCACCGACGTGAACAGGCCCGGCAGGTCCTCCCCATACACTAGGTCAAAGGTTTGCTTGCGGGTGATAACTGCTTCGCAGTCGACGAGCTGCTGGTGGTAGAACTCGACCGTGTAGGTATCGGTGGGCATCAGCGTAATCTTCAGCCGATTCACGCCGGCCTCGTTGCGGCGCAGGTTCATGCGCAGCCAGGGGTTAGGGTTGGTGGCCGTGCGACCGGCAGCCAGTAGTTGGTTGGCCCCGGTCATAGCCAAAAACCGACGTCCTCCTAACTGCAACAGGATGATGTAGGCTTCCTCAACGATTTCAGAGCTATTAGGAGCAGGTTTATCCATGACTGACAGGTATTTATGAACGGATTGGGGTGTTATTAATAAACAGCAGCATAGTCAATAAAGTTGCTTTTTTAGCTTATTTATAAGCGCTTTTACTGCATCTTTAAAGTGGCAGTCTCCCGGTTTTCCCCCTCGTTATTCACTTATTAAAAGTGGCTCAGCTCTTAGCTGTGGTTTGGCTAGTCTTGCTGGAGTGGCCATCGAAGGCAGTCACTCAGTACCGGGTGGATGGGCCTCGTGGGCACAGCTGACGCCAGTGGAAGTAGCGGCCGGTTAGTTCCGGGTTAGTGAAAAGGATAGAAATGGTAAGTCATCCAATAGCGCTTTCTGCTGGCTGCTGAGTAAGGCCAAAATCTTTTTAGCAGCTATCCGCTGGGCGAGTTGTAAAGGGTAACTTCCTAGCCTTGGACCGCTTATGACTAACGGTTTAGGAAATCGGGCCGGGGTGATATGGTCAGTCAAGGAAAGGATAGGTTTTGTAAGTTAACTCTGCAGGGATGGGCTGCGTAGATCACCCTCCGAAAAAGTAAAAACAGCCTCCAGGCGCTGTAAATGCTTACCATTTCTATCCTTTAGCCATCAGTCAATACCCGCTGGCTTACCATTTCTATCCTTTCGGCCGCGTCGGTCACGTCCGCTCATCATTTCTATCCTTTCGGGTGTAGGGTACTTCTGATGATTTAGCAGTGGTGCGGGTAGCTGCTTACAAACTTGGCAAATCTCCGCTCGACATGGCAGGTTTTTAGAGGTAAATGGAGCCTAAGAAAAAAGGGAGTCGTAATCTTGTAAGTCGCCTCAGCCTGCCTGGAAGGCTAATAAAGTAAATAAAAGTATAAAATTTCTTGAAATAGTACAACGCTTTTATGCTAGCTTATACTCCCCCCCCTTTGTTGTTTTCTTGTCCCGTTCCAGCGTTTTGTACCCTTTAAAAGTCTTTCGTTCGAACGTCATCAACAAATTTGTGAGTTTTTTTTATTTGTCAAGTATTTACTCTATTTGCAGAGCTCGTAAGTCACTGACTTTTCGGGTTTTATGCCATTTAAAGGATAGGAATGGTAAGCGAAAGGATAGGGATGGTAAGTCAAACGGATAGGTTTTGTAAGCGAAGGGATAGGAATGGTAAGCGAAAGGATAGGGATGGTAAGTCAAACGGATAGGTTTTGTAAGCGAAAGGATAGAGCTTTAGGGAAGGCTTACTTTAATATCTGTAACTCCCTTATCTTTGATCATACGCTCTACCTATTCCCACTAGCATGAGTACCCCCGTTACAGGCAGCACCCCCTCCACGGGGGTAGAAATCCGGCAGCATAACGCCATTACCACCGCGCGCTACGAAATGAGCGCTGTCGAAATGGATATTGTCTTCTCGCTGCTCTCAGTGCTGCGCAAGGAGGACAAGCCAGGCACTATCTACCGCATCCGGGTAAAGGAATTGGAGCAGATGACGGGGCGCTCCTGGAACTACCAGCGCCTGTTGGAGGCCACCTCCAATCTGCGCAGCCGCGAGTACGTAATTGAGGACAACAAGCACGTGCTGCAGGTAGGTTTGCTGGCCTCGGCGCTGTACGTGAAGGGCGAGGGCATCATCGAGCTGGAAATTTCGGAGCGCATGCGGCGCTACCTGATTGACCTGAAAAACAACTTCACCTCCTACCGCCTGCAGTCGGTTTTCAGTTTATCGAGCAAGTACGCCAAGCGCATCTACCAGATTGCCTCGCAGTGGAAGGACATCGGGGAAACGAAAACCTTCACGCTTGACGAGTTTAAGATCATGCTCTCGCTCAAGGACCCAAAGGGCCACGAGCCGGAGCAGTACGAGAAGATTTCGGCCCTGCAGAAGTACGTGCTCGACGTGGCCACCACCCAAATCAACGAGCACACCGACTTGCGCATCAACTACGAGTTGATCAAGAAGGGCCGCTCCTTCCACAGCATCCGCTTCTTCGTCAACGGCCAGGTGCCCCAGCAGCTGCCGATTCCCTTCGAGGACGGCGCTGAAGAAGAAAAGCAGCGCCGGGCCCTGCTGAACCTGGAGGAGCTGGAAATCCGGGACCCCAAGCTGGTCAGCCAGATTCTCGGGGACGCCAAGAAGCTAAATGCTCTCTTTTCTTTTTGCTACAAGCACAAAACCGGTAAAGTGAAGGCCGACAAGAACCCAGGTGGGCTGTTTCTCAAGATGGTGGGCCTACGTTAAGTGGCTTGGGCCACGCGCTGGCTCGTCGCAATGGCAACAAAAGGGAAAAAGCCATACTCCTGGCCCGGAGCGTCTGGTCGGTGCCGCCCGAGGGCGGCACTTAGCCCCAGCCTACTCTTCATCCTGCGGCGGATAGTCGGGTATCCAGTCTTCGGGGCTGCCAACGACCGGCGCCGGCGCGGGCTGGTAGGGCTCCAACTCCCGGCCGAAGCAGTGGCCCAGCGTGACGCCGGGGCACTGCCGCTGAAACCAGGCAGGTAGTACCTCGGGGGCGCACACCACGCCCAGAAAGCCCTCGGCATGAAAGTAGGCTTTGACCTCGGCCGGCCCGAAGCTGTTCAGGTAGATGTGCATACGGTCACCGATGGCTGGCACCTGGCCGCGGCCGGACCACTGCAGCACGGCCGGGAAGCCCGCCAGGCGGGGAAACCCTACCCACGCCGGGCAGGCTTGCGGCTCCCCTATCCAGGCGGTAGGGCTAAGGGTAGGCTGACGGACGACGGAAGCGGAAGAACTGGACATGATGAGGCAGTAAGTGGTGACTGATGAAACAGCGGAGCTTGGGGCCGCTGGCTTCGGGGCTGGGTGTTTTCCTTTTGTTGGCGCGCCGGGGCACCGGCTGACGGTTGCCAGCCGGTACCCTCTCCCCCACTAGGCCGCTTCGGGCAGGGCTTCGGCGCTGTCGGCCTCGTAGCTGGGCACAATGCCCAGAATGTGGTTAGCAGCCTTCTGAGCCTGGCTGGCGGCGGAAATAATCAGGCGCTTATCATTGCGCAGGGCCTGCAGCCAGTTGGCCAGGTAGGCGGCGGTGCTGGGCTCGGTCACGGCCAGATTCAGGCCGGCGGCGTTGCTGAGGAAGGCGGCGCCCAACTCGGCCACTAGTTCTTCCTTGGCGTAGGTTTCGCTACCGAAAGCGGCCTTTTCCGTGAGCGTGGCCCGGTCGAGACGCTTGGCGTGGCCGGTGGAATGGGCCAACTCGTGAAACAGGGTAGTATAAAAATCCTCGGACGTGTGGAAGTTCGCTGGCTCGGGTACAGTCACGGTGTCGGTGCTGGTGCGGTAGTGGGGCTCACTGCCGGCGTAACAGATGCGGGGGCCACCGGCGTAGCCGGCCACAATCTGCTCGGCGGCCTGCTGGGGGGTATGTTCGCGCTGCACCGGCTCGGGCAGCTTCCACTCCACGCCGTCAATCTGGGCAATGTTGAACACGGTGGAATACTGCAGAATGGCCACCTTCTTTTCTTTGCCCTGCGCATCCTCTTTCTTCGATACCTTGAAGAACACCACGGGCATTCCTTTTTCGCCCTTGCGCACCTGGCCGCCCAGCTCGCGGGCCTGGTTGTAGGTCAGGTAATAGGGCTGCTCGTGCTGGAGCATGGCCAGCAGCAGGGCGTTGATGCCCTGATACACGTGCTTGCTGCGGTAGTTGCGGGGCGCGCCGTGGGCAGCGTTCCACGACTGTTTCCACGGGGCTACGCCGCATTCTAAAGCCAGGATAATCCGGTTGGTGATGATATCATACACATCGGCGCGGGGGGCGGCAGCGGGGGCATTTTTCATAAACCAAAGGCGGGGTAAATGGTGAGAAAAGCGTTAGTAGAGGTAATCAGGATGAGCAGCCGGGCCTAGCTCCTGGGCCTCGCGGGCCAATTGGGCATCTTCCCAGGCTTCGCTTTCCTGCAGGGCCAGCAGCTTCCAGCGCAGCAGTTGGGCCGCATCGGTGCAGGCACTGATCAGCGGCTCGGCCTTCTGGCGGCGCTCCGGGCTAAAGGCGGGATGGTTGAGCACTTCGCGCAGGTTCCGACGGGCTGAGGAAACCAGGAGCGCACAAGCAGGGGAAATGGGCGTTGACACCATGATTATCAAGCTGTTTTAGGTGCGTTGCTTATACTTATTAAACGCAAATACACCTCTTATTGTTGCTTTTTTAGCTTATTTATTAATGCTTTTTTAGCTTATTTATGGCACAATGATTGGCTTTTTCCCTTTTGTTACTATTGCATTCGTAACCCACGCCGATGACTTACCTTACCCGCGCCGTTTGGCTGCTCTCGCTCATTAGCCTCTTCACCGATCTGGCCAGCGAGATGCTCTACCCGGTGATGCCGCTGTATCTGCAGTCCATTGGCTTCTCCGTATTTTTCATCGGTCTGCTTGAAGGACTGGCCGAAGCCGTGGCCGGCCTGAGCAAGGGCTACTTCGGCCAGTGGAGCGACCGGCTGGGCCGCCGCGTGCCCTTCGTGCAGTGGGGTTACGGGTTGAGTGCCTTCTCCAAGCCGATGTTGTCGGTGCTGGCCACTCCCCTTTGGGTATTGCTGGCCCGCACCCTCGACCGCCTGGGCAAGGGCTTGCGCACGGGCGCCCGCGACGCGCTGCTCTCCGACGAAACCACACCTGCCGACCGGGGTAAGGTCTTCGGGTTCCACCGCTCAATGGATACGCTCGGGGCCGTATTCGGTCCCCTGGCCGCGCTGGCCTGGCTGGCCGCGCACCCCGGTCAGTACCGCCCGCTGTTTTTGTGGGCTTTTCTGCCAGGCGCGCTGGCCGTTGGTATCACCTTCGCGCTTCGGGAACGGCGGGCCGTGCCTTCCGGCCGGCCGGTGATGCCCTTTTGGGCCTCGTTTCGCTACTGGCGACAGGCCCCGCCCGCCTACCGTCGGGTGGTAGGGTCCCTACTTGTGTTTGCCCTCTTCAACAGCGCCGATGCCTTCCTGCTGCTGTTGGCCCGCCAGCGTGGGGTATCGGCTACCGGCGTCATCGGCCTCTACGTACTCTATAACTTTACCTACGTGCTCAGCGCCTGGCCCCTGGGGCACCTGGCCGACCGCCTCGGCCCGCGCCGCCTGCTGGTGGGGGGCCTACTAATCTTCGCGGTGGTATATGGCGGGGTAGCCCTGGCGCAAGGACCTTGGGTCTTTGCCGGGTTCTTTGCCCTCTACGGCCTCTATGCGGCCGCCACTGAGGGCGTGAGCAAGGCCTGGGTCAGCACACTCTGCGCGCCGGCTGATACCGGCGCTGCACTGGGTACACTGGGGGGTCTGAGCAGCCTGGCCGCACTGGGCGCCAGCACCAGCGCCGGCCTGCTCTGGCAGTGGGGTGGCCCGGCGTTGCCGTTTGGGCTGGCGGCGGCCGTAGCATTGGGCGTGGCCGCGTTTCTGGCTCGTCGCTGATTTAGTAGCTGCGAAGGCCGGCGTGCGCGAGTCAGTAGCACTACTGCACAACCTGGGTTATAGCTGCCACCGCACCTCGGCCGTATAACCAGTTGAGCAGTATTCCAACGTATTAACCTATTCCCTAAACACCCTTACCGCATGCGCCACGACGAAAATCACCGCACCCACCGCATTGGCTGGCTTCGCGCCGCCGTGCTCGGGGCCAACGACGGCATCATCTCCACCGCTAGCTTGGTGGTGGGCGTCGCGGCCGCCAACGCTTCGCGCGAGGCCGTGTTAGTAGCGGGCGTGGCCGGGCTGGTGGCGGGGGCCATGTCGATGGCCACGGGCGAGTACGTATCCGTCAGCTCCCAGGCCGATACCGAACAGGCCGACATGGCGCGGGAAAAGGCCGAACTGGCCGCTGACCCAGCGGCGGAACACCGCGAGTTGGCCGCCATCTACGTGGAGCGGGGCCTGACCCAATCCTTGGCGGACGAAGTGGCCAGGCAGCTCATGGCCCGCGACGCGCTCGGCACCCATGCCCGCGATGAGCTGGGCATCACCGAAACGGCCGCCGCGAACCCCGTGCAAGCCGCACTGGCCTCGGCCGGCACGTTCACGGTAGGGGCGGCCCTGCCGCTACTGGTCATCCTGGTGTCGCCGGTGCAGCAGCTGACCTGGACAGTGTCCATTACTTCACTGGTATTTCTAGCGGCCCTAGGCGGGCTGGCGGCCTACGTGGGCGGCTCCAGCGTGCTGAAAGCCGCCGCCCGTGTCACGTTCTGGGGCGTACTGGCCATGGGGCTTACTGCCGTGGTCGGCCATTTCTTCAACGTCACGCCCGCGTAAACATCCAACCTGTATCTGCTCCCCTCCTTTTCTCCCAAACCTCTGTTATGAATGGTGCCCACCTTCACCTCCTGCTGAATCACACCCCCATCCTAGGCAGTTTGTTCGGCCTGTTGCTGCTGCTGGTGGCTGTCGTACGGCGGCAGGAAACGCTGATCAACGCCGGCCTGGTCGCGCTGGTCGTCGCGGCCCTGCTCACCATTCCCACCCAGCTCACAGGAGAAGGCGCGGAGGAAGTGGTGGAAGACCGCCCCGGCGTAACGCACGCTCTGATTCATGAGCACGAAGAAGCCGCCGAGTTGAGCCTCTGGGTAATGGAAGCCACCGGCGCGCTGGCCCTAGTCAGCCTACTGGCTCGGCGCCGCACCGCCGCCCGCGCCCCGCTGTTTACCTACCTCACGCTGGCCGGGGCAATAGTCAGCTTCGGCTTGCTGGCTCGCACCGGTAACTTGGGCGGCCAGATCATGCACCCCGAAGCCCGCCCCGGCTTCGTGCAGCCCGCCGAAGCCGAACACGACGAAGATTAGGTGCCGGCCCAGGGCCCCCTGGGCCGGCACCTAGGATTGCTTACTTGTGGCTGCCGGCGGCTAGGTTATCCAGCGCAGCCTTGAACTCCGGCGTGTCGTACTCGGCCATGCCGTCGTGGCGAGCGGCTACTTGGCCGTCCGGGTCCAGGATGACTGTGGAAGGAATCGAGTTAGAATCAAATGGCGGTACGAGGGGGCCGGCGGGAAAGTACACCGGGAAGGTGTAGCCCTGGCGCTTGAGCATGGCCTGGGCCTTGGCGGGGTTCTCGTCGAGCGAAATCATCACGAAAGCCACCTTCTTGGGGTCCATCTTCTTGTAGAGGGCGTGAATGCCGGGCATTTCGGCCACGCAGGGTGGACACCAACTGGCCCACAGGTTCACAAACACCACTTTGCCTTTCAAGTCACTTAGGTTGACGTGCTTGCCGTCGAGGGTCAGTAGCGGCAAATTATGGGGATAAACGCTACCGCTAGTGGATGAAACGGGCGTGGCAACGGGGGCCGCCGCTGGGGCTGGCACGTCCGCTTTCCACAGGCCCGTGGCCAGCAGGCCGCGCTGAATGCCACCCAGCACCGGCGTGCGCAATGGGGTGAACAATACGAGGGCAAACAGGGCCAGGGGCAGCCACTGGAGCAGATTTTTACGATTCATGGTCAGGGGATTTACGTCAACAACAGCAAACAAATGAAAAAACGTTCATATATCAGACTCCGGCGGGCTTGCCCTTGGCAACCGTGACGGGCTGCCCATCGGCCACCTGCTCCGCGGCTTCCCGCACCAGTTCATCGCCGGGCGCCAGTGGGCCGAACACCACCACCGTGTCGCGGCTCAACAGCTGGCCCTTGCGCACGGGCACCCACTGGGCCCGGTCCTGCCGTACGCGCACCACCTGGGCCTGCTTGGGCGCGTCCGGTGTGGCAAACACGGCCGAGGTCGGCACCGCTACGGCTTTCGCATCGGTGGGCAGCGCCACCAATACTTGGGCGTACATGCCCGCTTTCAGGCGGCCGTCGGGGTTGGGCACGTCCATCTCCACCAGCTCCGAGCGCACCGTCTGGCTCAGGCGGCTGGCGTTGCGGCGGAACACGCCGGTGAAAGTCTGGCCGGGAAAGGCCGGCACCGTGAAGGGCACCGCAGCGCCGGGCTGCAGCCACTGGCCGGCCGCGGCCTCGGGCACGGCCACTTCCAGGCGCAGGGTGCGGCTGTTTTCCAGCGAGAACATGGGTGCCGACGGCTGGCCCCCGCCCGGTCCCACCAGGGCCCCGGCCGACACGTTGCGGGCCGTAATAGTGCCGCTAAAGGGGGCGCGCACTACCAGGTAGTTGCTGAGCTCCCGGCTAGCCTGCAACTCAGACTGCGCAGCCTGCACATTGGCTTGGTCGGCCTGCATCTCGGCGCGGGCGCGCTCTAGGTCATTGGGCGAGATGGTGCCCGGCTCCTGGCTGGTGCGCAGCAGGCGCTCGTAGCTGGCCCGGGTGCCGGAAAGCTTGGCCTGCGCGGCCTGCCAGCGCGAGCGGGCCCGGGAGAGTTGGGCGGCCAGTTCCGGGGCTTCGAGCACAGCCAGGGTCTGACCTTTGGTCACCCGTGAGCCGCGGTCCACCAGCACCCGCTGCACGAAAGCGCCCACGCGGGGAAAGAGGTCAACCTGCTCGTAAGGCTTGAGCTCAGCGGGCAACCGCAGCCGGCGCACGGCCGGGGCATTAGTCAGCCGAAAGGTAGTTACGGTGGCCGGCGCAGCCGGCGTGGGTTTTTCGGCCGCGGGTTCCGAAGCGCCGGACGAGCAGCTGCCCAGCACGCCGCTCAGCAGCAGAGCCGCCGCCAGCAGGGAAGTATATCGGGGTGAACGGGCAATCAATTTCAGGAAGGCATTCATAGAGAGAGACTCAGTAGGAAAAGAAGGAGAAGATTAGGCAGCCTGCCGGGTGCGGGTGGGGAGCAGGGAGCCGGACTCGTAGCCCACCCGGCGCATGGCCCAACCGAACACGTGGGGCAGTACCAGCAGCGAGGCCAGCGTGGAGGCAATCAGCCCGCCGATGACGGCCTGGCCCAGCGGGGCAATCTGGTCGCCGCCCTCGCCCAGGCCCGAGGCCATGGGCAACATGCCGGCAATCATGGCAATGCTGGTCATCAGGATGGGCCGGATGCGGGTATCGGCGGCCAAACGGGCGGCCAGGGGCACGTCGCGGTGCTCGTGGCGCAGGTGGTCGGCGCTGGTGATGAGCAGGATGGCATTGGCCACCGACACGCCCACGCTCATGATCATGCCCATGTAGGACTGCAGGTTGAGCGTGGCCCCGGTGGCCAGCAGCATGAGCAGGGAACCCGCCACCACGGCCGGCACCACCGACAGCACCACCAGCGAGAGGCGGAACGACTGGAAGTTAGCGGCCAGCAGCAGGAAAATGACCACGATAGCCATGCCCAGCCCGGTCTGCAGGCTGCTCATGGTGTCTTCCAGCAGCTGGGGCTGGCCTACCAGGTTGGCTACTACCCCGCGCGGGGGTTCGCCGACTTGCTTGAGCGCCTTACGCACAGCTTGCGCGGCGGTGCCCAGGTCCCGGCCCTGCACGTTGGCCGTGATGCTGACCAGCCGGTAAGGACCTTGGCGGTCAATCTGGCCGGGCATCATGCGCGCCGACACCGTGGCCACCTCCCCGATGGTGGGGCGGGCCTGCCCGGCCTTGACGGGCAGCGCCTCCAGATCCTGCAACTGGGTGAGCTGGTCTTCGGGCAGCTGCACCTGCACCTGGTAGCCCAGGCCGGACTTGGGGTCGAGCCAGAGGTTTTTGCTCGTAAAGCGCGAGGACGAGGTGGCCGCCACCACCGACTGGGTGATTTCCTGGCTGGTGAGGCCAAACTGGGCGGCCCGTTCCCGGTCCACGTCGATGCGCAAAGCCGGGTACTGCAGGGGCTGGGCAATCTGCACGTCGCGCAGGTAGGGAATCTGCCGGAGCTGCGCCAGCACCTTGCGGGCATGGCCGGCGGCTTCCTTCAGGTTTTTGCCCCCCACGTTCACCTGGATGGGCGTGGGCGCGCCGTCGCTCATCACCTTTTCCACCAGCTCAATCGGTTCGAAGCTCAGTTGTAAGCCCGGCTTCGCTTCATGGATACGCCGGCGCAGGCGCTCTTTAAGCTGGCTTAGGTTCACGTGCACGCCCTCTTTCAGGGCTACCTGCATCAGGGCCTCGTGGGGGCCGGTGGTGAAGACGAAAACCGAGTTGACGGCGAAGCTGGCCGGCTGGGTGCCCACGAAGGTGGAGCTGATTTCCACGTTGTCGGGGCCGACTTCTTTGTTGATAATGGCCTGCACCGCCGCTACCGTCTGCTCGGATTTTTCCAGGCGGGTGCCCACCTTCTCGCGCAGCCGCAGCTGGAACTGCCCGCTGTTGGCTTGGGGAAAGATGTCGGTGCCGATGACGGCAAACCCCGCTCCTACTACCACGAGTGACAAGGCCAAGTAGCCCAGCACCACGCCGCTCTGCCGGCCCTGGGTCCGCGTGAGCAGGCGCTGGTAGCCGGCCTGGAAGCGGGCGAAGAAGCCGGGTTTTTCAGGCGCTTCGTCGTGGTCGTGGCCAGCAGCTGGCGCATGGTCTTTCATCAGCCAGTTGGCCATCACCGGCACCAGCGTCTGCGAGAGCAGGAACGAGGCCACCATGGCAAAGCCCACGGCCAGCGACAGGGGCAGGAACATGGCACGCGGCACGCCTTCCATGATGAGGGCGGGCGCAAAGACGGCCAGGATGCAGAGCAGAATCAGCAGCTTGGGTAGAGCAATTTCGCGGGCCGCGTCCCAGATGGCTTGGGCCTTGGGTTTGCCGCGCTCCAGGTGCTGGTGAATGTTTTCAATCGTCACCGTGGCCTCGTCCACCAGCACGCCAATGGCCAGCGCCAGCCCCGACAGCGTCATGATATTAAGCGTCTGGCCAAAGAGCTTGAGCAGAATCACGGCCGACAGGACCGAGAGCGGAATGGTGGTTATCACAATCACCACGCTGCGCCAGTCGCGCAGAAATAAGAGCACCATCAGGCCGGTGAGCACCGCGCCCAGGACGCCCTCCGTGACGAGGCTTTTGAGCGAGTTGGCCACGTAGGTGCTTTGGTCGAAGGCGTAGCTGAGCTTCACGTCCTCGGGCAGCAGGGCCCGCAGGGTGGGCAGCTTGTCCTTGACCTGCTGCACCACTTTGAGGGTGGAGGCGTCGGCCTTTTTGATGACGGGCATATAAATGGCGCGCTTGCCGTTGATGACGGCGTAGCCGGTGGTCACGTCGGCGGCGTCTTCCACCGAGGCTACGTCGCGCAGGTACACGCCGGGGCCCGCGCCAGTGCGCAGGGGCACATCCAGAAAGTCGGCGGGGTGTTCAATCAGCGAATTGACCGGGGCCATGTAGGCCACGTCGCCCATCTTCACGTTGCCGGCCGCCGAGGGCTGGTTGCTGCTGACGATGGCCTTCACCACGTCGTCGGGCGTGAGCTGGTAACCGCGCAGCTTGGCCGGGTCGGCCTTTACCACGATGGTGCGGATGTTGCCGCCGAACGGGGCCGTGGAGGTGACGCCCGGAATGGTGGTAAACATGGGCCGGATGCGGCTGGCGGCCAGATCCTGGAGCTGGGTCAGGGAGCTTTTCTCGCTTTCGAGCACCAACTGACCCACCGGCAGCGAGCTGGCATCGAAGCGCACCACCTGCGGGGGCAGCGTGCCCAGCGGCATAAACGCCGTGGCCCGCGAGACCTGAGTAGCCACCTCGGCCGCGGCCTGGGCCATGTCGGTGCCGGGGTAAAAGGAGAGCTTGATCAGAGTTAGGCCCTGAATGCTTTTGGTTTCGATCTTCTTGACCCCGGACACGAACAGGAAGTTATTCTGGAACTGGTTGGCCATGAAGCCGTCCAGCTGCTCGGGCGAGAGCCCGCCGTAGGGCTCGGCCACGTAGATGGCCGGCACGTCCATGCTGGGGAAGATATCCACGGCAATGTCGCGCACGGCGGCGAAGGCGAAAAAGAGGATGGCCAGCATGGCCACCACCACGGTGAGGGGCCGCTGCAGGGCCGACCGGATGAGTTCGTACATGCGGCTAGGGCGTTACGGGGGTGAAAAAGAAGGAGAAGTCGCCGGCGGCGGCGGTTTGCAGCAGCACGGCCTGCCAGGCGGCGTTGGCCGTGAGCACCTGGTCCTGCTCGGCCTGCTGCAGCCCATAGAGGGCCTGCGTCACGTCGACCACGGTGGCCAATCCGGAGTTGTACAGGGCCAGCTTCTGGCGGTACGCCTGGCGGGCGGCCGCAAGCTGCAAGGGTGCCTGCCGGGCGCGCTCGGCGGCCAGCTGCAGGCGCTGGTTAGCTAAAGTGGCCTGGTTGCTGAGTTCCAGCTGCTGCTGCTGGTATTCCGCTTGCAGACCCTGGGTGCGCAGGTTTTCGGCCTTGGCCTGGGCCTGCACGCGGGGCCAGTCGAGCAGGTCGAACACCACGCCCACGCCCACGGCGTAGTTGAAGCGGGTGGGCGCGGCCCCGGCCAGTCCATAGTCGGTCTGGCCGTTGGAGCCCAGGCCGGAGCCCCGACCCCAGGTGGCGCCCAGCAGGGAAAGTCGGGGGCGGTACTGACGGCGAATGACCGTTTCGCGGGCTTGGCCCAGGTCCACGGCCCGCTGCTGCAGGCCCAGCGTGGGGTGCGTGGCCGTGGGCGGCACCAGCGCGGGCGGCAGGGTTCGGTTGTAGAGCGTATCGGGCTGCCAGGTAGCACCGGGCTGGCCCAGCAGCGTGGAAAGGCGGGCCTGGCGGTCGGCTTCCTGTTCCTGGGCACTTACCAGGGCCAGCTTCGACTGGGCCTCGGCCGCGCGGGCCAGGGTGCTGTCCACGCCGGGGCGCAGACCATGCAGCGCCAGCCGGGTAATGGTCTTTTTGAGTATGGATACCCGGCGCACATCCTGCTCGCGCACCTGGCGCAGGCTTTGCGTAGCCAGCAAGTCGAGGTAGGTCTGGGCCACGCGCAGCTGCTGGGTGAACAGCTCGTTGTCGGCGTCGGCCTGGGCGTAGTCGCGGGCCGCTTCGGCGCGGGCCCGCTGGGCCGGGTACTGCCCAAAGGTGACCGGGCTCCACTCCATGAGGGCCGTGCCCATGCTACCGAACACGGCGTTGTAGGAATTGACCCCGCTTAGTGAGCCGCTGCTGGGAATGATAGTGCCCACGGGCAGCATGGTGCCGGCCACGGCGTTGGTAGAGCCGTAGCTCACCTGCCCGCTCAAGCGCACGGAGGGCAGGCGCTGGGTTTTGGTCTGGGCAATATCGGCCTCGGCGGCCTGCACCTGGTAGGCTTTAGCTTGCAGGTGCGGGGCCTGGGTGCGGGCCAGATCCAGGGCTTCGTTCAGGGAAAGTGGC
This sequence comes from Hymenobacter psychrotolerans DSM 18569, assembly GCF_900142395.1. Classification (GTDB taxonomy): domain Bacteria; phylum Bacteroidota; class Bacteroidia; order Cytophagales; family Hymenobacteraceae; genus Hymenobacter; species Hymenobacter psychrotolerans. The sequence continues at coordinate 76,641 of NZ_FRAS01000013.1, forward strand.
CGGCCGGCGGCCGGATGAACCGGGCGCTGTTGTGCCTGGCTTGCTGGGCCCGCCAGCAGCAGGGCGACGAGTAGCCAGGCACTACCTGCCGGCAGCCGCCGGACAGGAGGTACAAAAGGGAAAAACATGGGCTGAGAGAAGTCAGGACAGAAATCCGGGCCGGGCGCACAGGGACGTAGCCAGCCAGTTACTAGGCAGATTTGCTGGGGCTCTCAGGAAAAGGCGGGACTACCCGATAACCAAGGTTAAGGCGGCCGCATGAGGCGGCGGGCTGGTCGGGGCATAAAAAACCCGGTTATCGCCCCCACGAACGGGGCAATTAACCGGGTACACACCCGGCTCCACGACGCGTTTTCCTAGGTTGTACGGACAATTATCTTTGCCTGCGTGAGCAATCTGGATGAAATCAGTGACCGTGCATGGGCTGCCTTGGCGCCCCATTTGTCGGGCAAAGCCGGCGACGTTGGCCGAACAGGCGCCGATAACCGCCTCTTTCTCAACGCCGTGTTCTGGGTGGCGCGCCACGGCTGCGCTTGGCGGGCGTTGCCGGCGCGCTTTGGCAAGCACGACACGTTGCGCAAGCGCAGCCGGCGCTGGGCGCAAAAAGGCATTTGGCAACGCTTGTTCGAGGCCGTGCAGGAGCCCGATTTGGACTGGGTGATGCTCGATTCAACCGTGGTGCGGGCCCATGCCCAGGCAGCGGGCAGCCGAAAAAAAGCCGCATCGGTGACGAAGCCCTTGGCCGCAGCCGCGGCGGGCTGACGACCAAACTGCACGTGCTGGTCGACGCACTGGGAAACCCGCTGCGCGTCGTGCTGGGACCGGGCCAGCAAGCCGATTGCCGCCGTGCCGCGGACTTGCTGCTCGCCGCCCACGGGGCCGGCTATGTGCTGGCCGACAAAGGCTACGACACGGACGCGGTGCTTGCCCGTGTGGCCGCCATCGGGGCACACGTCGTGATTCCCAGCAAAAAGAATCGCCTCGCCCACCGCGTGATTGACCGCAACCTGTACCGCGACCGGAACAAAATTGAACGCTTTTTCAGTCGCCTCAAGCAGTTTCGACGGCTGGCCACGCGCTACGATAAAACGGCCAGTAGTTTCTTGGGAATGGTACACTTTGTCTCAGCCCTGTTGTGGCTCCGCTAATTGTCCGTACAACCTAAGAAAAGCGAATGGGCGGAGCCTTGTTGGGGTGGTTGGCAAACGAGTGCTCGGGGCAGGCATTCGGGCCACGGGCGGGATTCAGGGTCGGCTCGTCGGCCGGGAACAGCAGCCCGAAATACAGGGCCGGGAAATCACCACTCAGCGCCAGATCCAGCGGTAGCAGCTTGGCTTTTACTACTGGTGCGTGGTCGGCCTGCGGATCGGCCTGTACCGTCTGCAGCTTCTTTTTGCACAGGCCAGTTTGGGACTGCTCCTGCGGGCTACCCAGCCCAGTGGTCGTTGCGGGGACCCGGGCAGGCAGCGGCTGGCAATGCAGGTAAACACCCGCATAGAGCAGCAACAGCAAATGGGTCAGCAAACGGTGCATAGGTAATGGTAGCAAGTGCAAAGGTGCACACTTTTGCCGGAACGCTACCCGGTCAAAAGGCACACCGGCTAACGCGATGGTTGCAGACGGGGCTGCACAAACTATGCCGCTAGCCTAACACATCAAGTAACAAATAAGCCACGGAACGACGCATAGCCGGTTACCGATCCTATTTTATATGGTTATGTAGCGCCTGTCTGCTCACTTGCAAGTTTAGTCTAACTTTTAGGCTAAACTTGCAGCTTTAGCCTACCCCAGTATCATCTAAGCGCAATACCTTTTTTAGCCAGTTACACCTACGCACAAGTCATCAGCTAGCCCAACCCACTTAACGATGTACATCCACTCCATTGACATAGCACACATTCGGGCCATTGATAGTCTGAAGATGCGGTTTGCTAAACCGGCCGGATGGCACGTTATCATTGGCGACAACGGGACCGGCAAATCTTCGGTGGTACGCGCCATTGCACTGGCGCTGATCGGCCCGGAAAAAGCCATGGCACTGCGGCTTTCATGGGACGAATGGCTAGCGGCACAGCACACCACCGGACACGTGCGGTTACACATTGTTGCCGATCCGGAATGGGACAAGGCTGTCGATACCCGTAAGGCTTCAGTGGCTGCTTCCGATAAGCCCTTCCCCATCGAAATTGATTTCAGCCGTGAACGGGTGGGTGGCTTCAGCCCCGACTTTGCCTCGCCTCATTCGGTAGTGGTCTTGAGCAGCAACATTGATAGTGCTCGTTCACGCAAGCCGCGCAAAGAAATTTGGGGAGATTATGCCGGCTGGTTTTCGGTTGCTTATGGACCTTTCCGACGGTTCACAGGCGGCAACCCTGAATGGGCCAAACTCTTTTATTCCTCCCCTAAAGTCGGTGCCCACTTAAGTGCTTTCGGCGAGGATGTTGCTTTAACGGAGGCGTTGGAATGGCTGCGCGAATTAGATTATCAGCGTTTGAAGCAACAGGAGGCTGATAACCAATCATCGGAGGCCAGCCATACGCTGGATTACCTGAAGCGCTTTGTAAACGATAGTGGCCTATTGCCCCACGGCACTCGGCTAGACCGCATCGAAACTGGGGGGCCGATTTTTCTGGATGGCAATGGCAATCCAGTGCCCGTCACGCAACTCAGTGATGGATACCGTTCCGTGCTCAGCCTGACTTTTGAATTGATACGCCAATTGGTGCGTGTATACGGCTACAAGCAGGTGTTTCACCAACTTGCCAAAAACCGGCCGGATAAGTTGGAGATTGGCCTGCCCGGTGTCGTAGTCATTGATGAGATAGATGCACACCTGCATCCGACCTGGCAAACCCGCATCGGACAATGGTTTCTCCAGTATTTTCCGCGCATGCAGTTTATCGTCACCACGCACAGCCCACTGATCTGCAGGGCAGCGGCGCAAGGCAGCATCTACCGGCTGGTGGCACCGGGCGAGGAAGAGTCATCAGGTGAAGTAACTGGCTTGGAGCGAGACCGGCTGATATACGGCAATATCTTGGATGCTTACGCTACCGATGCTTTTGGTGAAAATATTACGCAATCACCTGAAGCTCAAGAGAAATTAACACGCCTCATTCATTTGAACCGCTTATACGCCTACGGCAAGCTAAACAAGGCCGACGAGGCAGAAATGTATCAGCTACGCCAGATTTTTACGACGGATGATACATTTGCCTTCTAAGAAAGCACGGCGCAAAGTGCTTTCCACTGCCACCCAAACGGAGCTGGCACGGCAACAAAAGGTAGTAGACAACGAGCCTACGTTTGCGGCTCAGGTGGCGAAAGCGCAAACCCGGTGGAAGAGCAAGGAAAGTGGCCAAAGTGGGAAGCACGCCTTTGCCGAAATCAAGCAGCAGCTCCGGGCGCTTACGATAAGTACACAAGCCTGCAGCTACTGCGAATACAGCGAAGGGGAGGATATTGAGCATATTTACCCGAAATCGTGGTTTCCGCAACGCACGTTCGTGTGGGACAATTATTTACTGGCCTGCAAAACATGTAACACCAGCTTTAAGCGCAATGGCTTTGCCGTGTTTAATCCAGCTGGCTCCAGCCATGTGCTGCATCTCACTCCCCAGGTAGCGGGCCCAGTAGGATCTACAGACGCCGTACTGCTAAATCCGTTGGTTGAAAATCCGCTGGATTGGCTAATAATTGATTTTCAGGCTGGTTGCGCCTTCGCGCAGGCCTCGCAACTGAGCACCCGCGACCAGAAACGAGCCGACTACACGATAGAGTTGCTTCAACTCAACTTTCGGGCTGAGCTCTCAAAAGCGCGGCGGATTGCCCATCGGCATTTCATTGGCCTGTTGCGCGAATACGTGGAGGTCAAACTGACTACGACGCTGGCCCAACTTGCCGCCGCCGTAAACGAGCCGCACGTAGTCGACCTCAACCAACCCTTTCGCGGGCAGCGGGCTCGGATTATGGCAAGTCTTCGCAGGGCTATTCGCACCCATCCGCACCCTGCTGTTTGGCAGGAGCTACAACGACAACAGCTAACCATGCCTCAGGCTGCTAAGCTGTTTCAAGATGCCCCGGAAGCTTTAATCTGGTAAAGGAAAGCACTAAATCGTAGCTTCAAAAACGGTTATAACACACAGCAATGCGCTCCTTCAAAGAGGCATGTATGAATAGGGGATATTTTTTGAACTAAAAGATAGAACAAACTTGTATACATGAACAAATGATCATACATTTGCAGCACCTTATGACACCGACTACCACCTCCGCCGATCTGAACCTGACCACTGAAAAGATGGAGAAGGTGGCCTTCATTCTCAAAACCACGGCCCACCCGACCCGCATTGCCATCGTGCAACTGCTGGCTAATCAGGAAAGTCTTTCCGTCACGGACATCAGCGAAAAGCTGAATGTGGAGCAAAGCCTGCTTTCCCACCACCTGACGGGCATGAAGCTGAAAGGTATTCTGAGCAGCCACCGCGACGGCAAAAACATCTTCTACGCACTGAAGATGCGCGAAGTGGTCGACGTGATTCAGTGCCTGGCCGGCTGCACGTTCCTGTAAGGGGACCGGCCTTTTTTTTGCTAAAACGCATGAACAAATTTTCATAACTACATACGTTCACCCGTTCATCCATGTTGCACATCGTCGGCTACTTCGCGGCTATATTCATCGGTCTTTCCCTGGGCATCATGGGCGGGGGCGGCTCCATCCTCACCGTGCCGGTACTGGTGTACCTGATGGGCGTAAGCCCGGTGCTGAGCACGGCCTACTCGCTGTTCGTGGTGGGTTCCACCTCCGTGGTGGGCGCCTCGGGCTACTTCCGCAAAGGGCTGGTGTCGCTGAAAACGGCCGTGGTGTTTCTGATTCCCTCGCTGCTGGCCGTGTTTGCGGTGCGCAAGCTGCTCATGCCGGCCATCCCGCACGAACTGTTTACCCTGGGCAACATTGTCTTTACCAAAGACCTGCTGGTACTGGTGGCCTTTGCCGTGCTGATGGTGGTGGCGGCCACTTCCATGATCCGCAGCAAGCAGGCCGAGGAGGTGCTCGACGAAGAACTGCACCAGAAGCACACCTTCAACTACCCGCTGATTCTGGGTATTGGCCTGGTCGTGGGCACACTCACGGGCTTTGTGGGGGCCGGCGGCGGATTTCTGATTATTCCGGCCCTGGTGCTGGGCGCGCGCCTGCCCATGAAGCTGGCCGTGGGTACCTCGCTGGCCATCATTGCTCTGAACTCGCTCATTGGATTCACGGGGGATTTGAGCGCCGGCACGCCCATTGCCTGGACGTTTCTGCTCGGCTTCCTGGCCTTCGCCCTGGTGGGCATCGTGCTGGGCACTTACCTGGCCCGCTTCATTCCCGGAGCCAAGCTCAAGCCCGCCTTCGGCTGGTTTACGCTGGCCATGGGCACGTTCATTCTGCTGCGCGAACTGGTGCTCAAGCCCTAGGCAGCTGACTTTTAGCCTAGTACTACTCGACCTCTCCTTACAGTTTTTCTGATTCCACTCTCAACCTCTTTTGGTCATGAAAATCGAACAGTTTGAAGACAAGGGCCTGGCCCACTTTTCCTACGCCATCCTGAGCGAGTGCGCCCGCGAAATCGTGCTCATCGACCCGGCCCGCGAGCCGCAGCCCTATCACGACTACGCCAAGGCCCATGACGCGAAAATCGTCAGCGTCATTGAAACCCACCCCCACGCTGATTTCGTGAGCAGCCACCTGGAAATTGCCCAGCAGACCGGCGCCGTTATCCGCGTGAGCAAGCTGCTGGGGGCGGATTACGCCCACGAGGCGTTCGATGAGGGCCAGTCGTTCACGGTGGGCAAGCTCACCTTCCGCGCTTTGAACACGCCCGGGCACTCGCCTGATTCCATCAGCATTGTGGTGAGCCGCGAAGGTCAGGATGAAGCCGTCTTCACCGGCGACACGCTGTTCATCGGGGATGTGGGCCGGCCCGACCTGCGCGAAAAAGCCGGCAACATGACGGCCAAGCGCGAGGAGCTGGCCCGGCAGATGTACCACTCGCTGCGCGACAAGCTGATGCCCCTGGCCGGCACGGTGCTGGTCTATCCCGCCCACGGCGCGGGCAGCCTCTGCGGCAAGGCCCTGAGCGGGGCCAACAGCAGCACCATCGCCGACGAGAAATTCGGCAACCCCATGCTGCGGGAGATGAGCGAGGAGGAGTTCGTGCAAGAGCTGCTCGCTGACCAACCCTTCATCCCGAAATACTTCGGCTACGACGTGGCCCTGAACAAAGCCGGTGCGCCCGATTACAAGCCGAGCGTGCAGCGGGTGTCGCGCCTGGCTGCCGGCACGGCCCTGGAAGCCGGCGTGCTGGTAGTAGATACCCGACCCGAAGCCGAGTTCAAGCAGGGCCACATGGACGGCGCCATTAATATCCAGCAGGGCGGCAAGTTCGAAACCTGGCTGGGCTCCATCGTGGGGCCGGAAGAGCCGTTCTACCTGATTGCCGACGACGAGGCGACCCTGGAAGACCTGATCCGGAAAACGGCCAAAATCGGCTACGAGGCCCTGATCAAGGGGGCATTGGTCGGCTCGCCATCTTCTGAGGCGACGCTACCGAAGCTGGATGTGGAGCAGTTCCGCCAGCATCCCGAGCAGTACACCATTGTGGACATCCGCAACGCCACCGAGCACCGCGACGAGCCGCTATTTGCCGGTTCGCTCAACATTCCGCTGCCCGAGCTGCGGGAGCGGGCTCAGGAAATTCCGACCGGCAAGCCCGTGGTGGTGCACTGCGCCGGCGGGTACCGTTCGGCGGCCGGCTCCAGCATCGTGGCCGATGCCCTGCCCGGTACGGAAGTGCTCGACCTGAGCGAGGCCGTCAAGTCTTTCCAGTCCGCCTCCGTCCAGCACTAATTCCCAACGGCCGACCGGGGAGCCGCCCCGCAGGCGGGCTCTCCGGTTGCCTGACGGCCTTATCCTATGCCTTCGCTCACGTTGCTTCTTTCCCTCTTGGCCATGCTGAATTTCTTTCAAGGCGCTGCGTCCGCCTATAAAAACCTCACCCCTGCTCAATTCTCCGCGGCCCTGCGCCAGCCCGGCGCGGTGCTGCTGGACGTGCGCCGCCCCGACGAGTTTGCCGGTGGCCACCTGCCCGGGGCCGTGAACATCGACGTCACCGCGCCCGACTTCGCCCAGCGCGTGGCGGCTCTGGATAAAACCAAGCCCACCTACGTGTACTGCCGCAGCGGCGCCCGCTCGGCTAACGCCGCCGGGCAGCTGACCAAAAGCGGCTTTGCGCACGTGTCGAACCTGCTGGGTGGCGTGCTGGACTGGCCCGAAAAGCTGGTTCGCTAACCCGCATCCATTTCCCCTTCCTGTTTAGCAAGAATTCCGGCCGGCCGCTACGGCGGGCGGGCCGGATGTCTATACTCCTGACTTTCTGACTTCATGCTTGAATTACTTCGCCAGCCCTGGCCCTGGTACGTGGCCGGCCCCCTGATCGGGCTGACCGTGCCCGCGCTGCTGCTCATCGGCAACAAAGCTCTGGGCATCAGCTCTTCGCTGCGCCACGTGTGCGCCGCCTGCGTGCCCGCCGGTATTCCTTTCCTGACCTACAACTGGCGGGCCGAACTCTGGAACCTGTTTTTTGTGCTGGGCATCGGCATCGGCGGCTTTATCGGCTACCAGCTCATGGGCCACGCCGATACGATTGCCATTTCCCCGGAAACCGTGCGTGACCTGAAAGCGCAGATGCACCTGACCGACTTCTCGGGACTATTACCCAAAGAACTGTTTGCCCTGGAGAACCTCTCGAACTGGAAAGGCTGGGTATTCCTCGTGCTGGGCGGTTTCCTGGTCGGCTTCGGCACCCGCTACGCCGGGGGCTGCACCTCGGGCCATGCCATTTCGGGTCTGTCCAACCTGCAGTGGGTGTCGCTGGTGGCCGTCATTGGCTTCTTCGTGGGCGGTCTGCTCATGACGTGGGTGTTTTACCCAATGATGTTTTAGCCCAGTACTGCTACCCCACCCGCCATGAACACTGCTTCCCAATCCGCGGCCGCCGAGTTCTGGGACGCCCGCTACGAAAGCGAGGCGTATGCCTACGGCACCGAGCCCAACACGTACCTCCGCCAGCAACTGGATAAGCTGCCGCCTGGCCGCCTTCTGCTGCTGGCCGAAGGCGAAGGACGCAACGCCGTGTACGCCGCCCGGCGCGGGTGGCAGGTAACGGCGGTGGACTTCAGCGACGAGGCCCGCGCCAAGGCCCAACGCCTGGCCGTAGCCCAGGGCGTGCACCTGGACTACCAGGTGGACGATGTGACCAGCCTGCGCTGGCAGCAGCCCGGCGGCTACGATGCCATCGGCCTGATCTATGCCCATCTACCGCCCGTGGCCCGCTGGGCCGTGCACGCGGCCGCGGCCCAAAGCCTGGCATCCGGGGGACACTTGATTCTGGAAGCCTTCAGTCCCCGCCAGTTGGGCTTGCCCTCCGGCGGCCCCCAATCGGCCGAACTGCTCTACGACCCCGACACCCTGGCCGCCGATTTCGCTGGGCTCACGGTACGGGAGAACCATGAGCTGGGCGTCGTTCTGCACGAGGGCAGCTTCCACTCCGGGCCGGCCAATATTGTGCGCCTGCTAGCCACGCGCTCCTAATTCCCTCTTCTATTACCTGACATGAAAAACCTGAAATACCTGGTGCTGGGCGTACTGTTCGGCATTATCCTCACGAAAAGCGAAGTGGTGAGCTGGTGGCGCATCCAGGAGATGTTCCGCTTCCAGAGCTTCCACATGTACGGCATCATCGGCTCGGCCATTGTAGTCGGCCTGATTTCCATTCAGCTCATCAAGCGCAACCGCCTGAAGACCATCAACGGCGAGGAAATCAGCATTGCCGACAAGAAGTACAACCACGGCACCTGGATTGGGGGCACCATTTTCGGGTTGGGCTGGGCCCTAACCGGCGCCTGCCCCGGCCCGATGTTCGCCCAGTTGGGCAGCGGCGTGGCCGGCGCGGCCGTGCTGATACTCGCGGCCCTGGCCGGCACCTGGACCTACAGCGCCCTGCGCGAAAAGCTGCCCCACTAACTACCGGGCATCGGTGCCCGCCTTCGCTACGCTGCCATGGAAACTCCGTCTGATTCTGTTGCCCGGCTGCCCCAGCTGGTGCGCATCCTGCTGCTGCTGACGTCTGCGCTGGTGTTGGTCGTGGTGGTGGTGCTGACCCAGCTGTACGGCCCGGCCAGCCCGCCCCCGCCGGCCCCGGTGGCCGAAGCCAACGAGGGGCCGCCCCCTTCCGGCAGCTACCACCGGCCGGCCACGGCCGCCCCCGACACGGCCACCATTCCCCGCACCGCCGCCGGCCGCCAGATCCGCTACGGCCGGGACCTGATTGCTCACACCGCCCGCTACCTGGGGCCGCAGGGCTCGGTAGCCCGGCAGACCAACGGCATGAACTGCCAGAACTGCCACCTCGACGCGGGCACCAAAGGCTTCGCCAACAACTACCTGGCCGTGGCCGCGACCTACCCGAAGATGCGGGCCCGCTCGGGCACCATGGTCACCACGGAAATGCGGGTAAATGACTGCCTGGAACGCAGCCTCAACGGCCGGGCCCTGGCCGACAGCAGCCGGGAGATGCGCGCCATCGTGGCCTACATCAACTGGCTGGGCCATGACATTCCCAAAGGGAAAAAGGTGTACGGCACCGGGTTCACAAAGCTGGCTTACCTGCCACGCGCCGCCGACCCGGTAATAGGAAAGGCCGTGTTTGCCGCCAAGTGCCAGAGCTGCCACGGCCCCAACGGGGAAGGCAAGCATCTGGCCGACGGGCGCGAGTACCAGTACCCGCCGCTTTGGGGACCTCATAGCTACAACGACGGCGCGGGCCTGTACCGCGTCACCAACCTGGCCCGGTACGTGAAGGCCGCCATGCCCTTTGGCGCGGCCTTCGACCACCCCCAACTCACCGACGAGCAAGCCTGGGATGTGGCCGCCTTCGTCAACTCCCAGCCCCGGCCGCACCTGAAAACTCCGCACGACTGGCCCGACATCAGCAAAAAGCCTGTCGACCATCCGTTCGGGCCCTATACGGACTCCTTCTCGGAGCGCCAGCACAAATACGGGCCCTATCAGCCCATCGAAGATGCTCACCCGCAACTGGCCAAGGCCAAGTAAGTCTGCCATGCCACGTATCCTTCGTCTGCTGGTGGCCAGCCTGCTGCTGCCAGCGGCGGCCTGGGCGCAGCATGCCGAGCCGGCCCTGACCCGGCCGGTAACGGGGCGCACGCAGCTGCCGCCCTACCCGGCCCCGCCGGCGCCGGATACGGTGCGGGCCCACTCCCTACCGGATGCTTTCCGCCGAGGACGCTGGCACGGGCGGGTGCGCAGCTACACGATGGCTACCCTGAACCAGGGCCGCTACCCCGACTACTACGCCCAGGGCCTGGGAGCCGGGGCCCGCTTTGAGACGGCCTCCTTCCACGGGCTGCAGGTGGGCGTGGGCGGCTTTTTCTGGGCCAACCTGGCCTCCAGTGACCTGGTGACGCCGGACTCGCTGACCGGGGCCGTGAGCCGCTACGAGGTGGGGTTGTTTGATGTGACAAACCCCGGCCGGCGCCGGCTTACCGGGCGGGCGGAGGAGCTGTTTCTGTGCTACCGCTGGCGGCAGTCCACCCTCACGCTGGGCCGGCAGTTGCTCACTACCCCGCTGCTCAACCCCCAGGATGGCCGCCTGAGCCCCAACTACGCCCAGGGGCTGTGGCTGGAAGTGAAAGAGCTACCCCGCACCACCGTCTCGCTTGGTTGGCTAACCGGCCTGGCCGTGCGCTCCACCACCGACTGGACCTCAGTAGGCGGCTCCGTGGGCCTGTACCCGGCGGGTGTGACGGAGTCCGGCCAGCGGGCCCAGTACGCGGGTAACCTGCGCAGCCGGGGGCTGGGGATTGTGGGCGTCAACCGGCAGGTAGGTGCGCGTACCACAGCCCAAGTTTGGAACTACTATGCCGATAACCTGTTCAGCGCCTCCTTCGCGGAGCTGACCACCGGCCGGGCCCTGGGTGCGGGCCTGCTCACGTTAGGCACCCAGTACCATTACCAGCGCACGGTGGGTACCGGCGGCAACCCGAATCCGCAGCTGGCCTACAGCGCCCCGGGCCGCCAGGCCCACGCCCTGAGCACGCGCCTGGGCTACCAGCGCGGGGCCTGGAGCGTGAGCGGTAACTACACCTGCATCACCCGCACTGGGCGCTTTCTGTTTCCACGGGAGTGGGGCCGCGAGCCGTTCTACACGTTTCTGCCCCGGGAGCGAGAAGAAGGCTTCGGGGGCGTGGACGCGGCAGCCCTGCTGGGAGGCTACTCCTTTGCCCGAGTGCCGGGCTTGAAAGCGGAAGCTGGCTACGGCCACTATTACCTACCGGACGTAAAAAACACCCACCTCAACAAGTATGGTATGCCCTCGTATCGCCAGCTGAACGCTTCCCTGACCTATGCTTTCCCGGGCTGGGCCAAGGGACTGCGCGGGCAGCTGCTCTACGTGTACAAGGGCCGCCTGGGCAACACCTACGACGAGGCCCGCTACGAAGTCAACAAAGTAGACCTGCACCTGGTGAATCTGATTCTCAACTACGATTTTTAACCCTTTCCCCTTCGCCATGAACGCTCCGCTCCGCTTTCTTGCGGCCTCTGCCCTGCTGCTGGCCAGCCTTACCACCGCCCAGGCCCAGACCCCGGCCGCCGGGAAGCCCGCCGCCGAATTCACGGGCGCAGTAGCCGACAAAGCGGAGTACAAGGTGGTGTACCAGCTGGACAGTGACGACCCCAAGCTCATCAAGCAGACCCTGCGCAACATGAAAAACGCGCTGGAAGACCCGCGCCTCAAGGGCAAGCTGCAGATGGAGCTGGTGGCCTACGGCGGCGGCACGGACGTGTTCCGCCAAGCCCAGCCCTACGAGGCGGATATAAAAGCCCTCCAACAGCAGGGCGTGCTGCTGGCCCAGTGCCTGAACACGATGAAAGAGCGCAAGATCAGCAAGGACGAGCTGTTTCCCTTCATCAGCTACGTGCCCACCGGCAACGGGGAGCTGATCATTCGCCAGGCCCAGGGTTGGGCTATCGTGCACCCCTAAACGATAGTGTTGACTATATTTCCTCTCACCCTAAAGCTACTAGCAATGACTACTCCGCGTCTCGGTCTGCGTGAAAACTGGCACCAGTTCAGCCTGCTGGTCCTGGTAAATGCCTTTGTGGGGGGCATGGTGGGGCTGGAGCGCACGATTCTACCCCGGCTGGCGGAGCAGGAATTTCACTTAGTAGCCCGCTCGGCCATTCTCTCCTTCATCGTGGTGTTTGGGCTCACCAAAGCCGCCGCCAACTACTACGCCGGGGCGTGGGCCACTACGGTAGGGCGTAAAAATCTGCTGGTTATTGGCTGGCTCATTGGCCTGCCGGTGCCCCTGCTGCTGCTGTGGGCTCCGAGCTGGGGCTGGGTCATTGTGGCTAACGTGCTGCTGGGCTTGAATCAGGGCCTGGCCTGGTCGAGCACGGTGGTGATGAAAATTGATTTGGTTGGCCCGAAGCAGCGCGGGCTGGCTATGGGCCTGAACGAGTCGGCGGGCTACCTGGCCGTGGCCGCCACGGCGTTTGCCTCCGGCTGGCTGGCCACCGAATACGGTCTGCGGCCTTACCCGTTCTACCTGGGCATAGGGTTAGCCATGCTGGGGCTGCTGAGCAGCCTGCTGGTGCGTGATACGCGTCACCACGTGGCACTGGAAGCCGCGCAGGCTCCCGCCGGGCCCACCGGGCCGCCGCTTTCCTTCTGGGACGTGACCTGGCGCCACCCCAACCTGGGTTCGGTCACCCAGGCCGGCCTGGTCAACAACCTCAACGACGGCATGGTCTGGGGCCTGCTGCCGTTGCTGCTAGCTTCCAAAGGGTTTACGCTTACCCAAATTGGCACCGTGGCCGCCGTGTATCCGGCCGTGTGGGGCCTGGGCCAGCTGGTAACCGGGCCGCTAGCGGACCGCCTCTGCAAGAAGGATCTGCTCTTCTGGGGCATGCTACTGCAGGGGGCGGTGCTGCTGGTCATGCTCTTTACATCGTCCTACCCGATGTTTCTGCTGCTGGCCGGTCTGCTGGGAGCCGGTACGGCTTTGGTATATCCCACCTTTCTGGCGGCGGTGGCAGAATATTCACCCCTGGCCCAGCGGGCCCACAGCGTGGGCATTTTCCGCCTCTGGCGGGACGCGGGCTACGCCATTGGCGCCCTGCTCACCGGCGTGCTGGCGGACATGCTCGGCCTGAGCGCAGCGTTGGCCGTCATCGGCGGGCTCACGGTGCTTTCCTCGCTGGTCATTCGCCACCGCATGTATTGCCTGCCGGCGCCGGATAGCGCGAATTCGTCGGCTGGCAGCTGCGCCCAGTCCGCCCAGACATTCCGCCTGAGCAGTAAGTTGCTGGCCCGCCCGCTAAGCCCTTATCCGTTCCGGCCTTACCTAAGCCGCGCGTGAAAACGCCCCCGGTTCCCGTCTACTGCATTGACTCCTACCCGGAGCCACAGGCACGATGCGTTTCACGCCCAGCGGCTGGAGGCGGTGATTACCGGGTTTTTGGGCATTGACAAGGCCCACACCCATGATTTTTACCTGCTGCCTTACGTCACGGCCGGCACGGGCACGCACACGGTAGATTTTGTGACGTATCTGGTGCGCGCCGGCAGCCTGTTTCTGTTAACCCCGTGCGGTTTTCCATGCGGCTGCTTAAGCGCTATGCTCTGCAGTGGCTGTACTGTAACAAAATTATGGCTGGCAAAGCCTGATCGTTTTACGTTCGCCTGCATCTGTGCGTGTTGGCCCTGCCCCAATAAGCTCCCGACCCATCCTTTCCCACCTGATGGCTACCACCCTCTCCTTCTTCCAACTCAATGATGTGCACGGCTACCTGAACCTGCACCAAGAGCTGTTTTACGGACCCACTGGCCCTGAGTACCGCCCTTGTGGGGGCTACGCCCGCATTGCCACCCTGCTGCAGCAGTGGCGCGAGCAGTACCCGGCGAGCCTGCTCTTCGACGGGGGCGACACGTTTCACGGCACCCGGCCGGCGGTGGATACCCAAGGCGAGATTCTGGTGCCCATCCTCAACGAGCTGAACATAGCGGGCATGACGGCCCACTGGGATTTTGCCTACGGACCAGACCGGCTGCGCCAGTTGGTTAAGCAGCTGAATTACCCCCTGCTGGCAGCCAACGTGTACGATAAGGTTTCCGGGGAGCTGGTGTACGCCCCGTATCAGGTCTACGAAACGGCTGGCCTGCGCGTGGGCGTCATCGGCCTGGCCTGCCCCATCGTCGACAAAACCATGCCGGCCCATTTCGGTGAGGGCCTGCGCTTCACCGATGGCACGGCGGAGTTGCCCCGCTACGTGGCCGAACTGCGCGGCCCGGAGCGCGCCGACTTGGTAGTATTGCTTTCCCACTGCGGCTTCCCGCAGGACGTGGCCCTGCTGCAGGCGCACCCCGGCGTGGACGTGTGCCTGAGCAGCCACACCCACAACCGCCTCTACGAGCCCTTCCGCGCGGGCGACTGTCTGGTCATGCAGTCCGGGGCCCACGGCTCCTTTGTCGGCCGCCTCACGCTCACCGTGGAAAACGGCCGCGTCACCGCCCACGACCATGAGTTGCGGGAAGTCAGCGCGGACCTGACGCCCGACCCGGCTCTGCAGGCGCGCATCGACGCGGCCCTGCTGCCCTATGCCAACCTGCGCGAGGTGGTGGGCGTCACCGCCACCGGGCTGCACCGGGGCACGTCGGTGGAGTGCCCGGCCGACGATTTTCTGTTGGCCAGCATCCGGGCGCTAGTGCCCGCCGACCTGTACTTCTCCAACGGCTGGCGCTACGGGGCGCCCATCCCCCCCGGTCCGGTGCAACTCAACGACCTCTACGACCTGGTGCCGATGGACCCGGAGATTGAAACGGTCGAGCTCACCGGCGCGGAGTTGCGCCAGATGCTGGAGAAGAATCTGGAAGGCACCTACAGCCAGAACCCGTTGCACCAGATGGGCGGCTACGTGAAGCGGGCCCTGGGCCTGAAAGCGTACTTCAAAGCCGAGAACCCCAAGGGCAGCCGCTTGCAAACGGTGTTTATCAAAGACCAGCCTCTGGACCCGGAACGGACTTATACGGCCGCGTATATCACCTCCCAGGGCGTACCACACCAGGTGGGCCGCAACCGCCGCAAAACCGGGCAGCACGTGGTGGCCGTTATGCGGGCCTATCTAACCCAGCACCGCCCCATGGTCGTTCATCCGCACGCGACGTTCGTAGCGGTATAATGCCCGGGGTAGCCCGGGCTTTCGCTATACTGCTTCCGCATGCCTGCACTTTCCCCGTTACCGCCTAACTATGACCAGCAAGGCCTGGCCGCGGCCCGCACCCGCATGGCCAACGAGCGCACGTTTCTCACTTATGTACGTACCAGCCTGGCTATGCTGGGCTTCGGTCTGGCCCTGATTCAACTCCATCCGGTGCGCGCCGGGTCGTTGGGCTACTGGGCGGTTGGTGCTGCCGGCGTTGTGCTGCTCACCGGGTGGCTACGCTTCCGGATGCGGCAGCGGGAAATTGAAGGGTGTCGAATAGCCGTTAGTGCTTCTGAAACTAGCCTCCCTCATTAGCTAGTGAACTTCTCGACGCACGGCACCTGGTAACCCCTACCACCGGGGGCTGGTCCGGGGACGGTTTTCCTGAGCTGGGGGCTTGGGCGCATGTAGCAGCTGCGCCGCTTGGCGCAACTGCAGTACGGCGGGGCTGGTTTTCAGCGTGTCCAGCGTATCTACCACCGCCAGAACCCTTGCGCCATTCTCTTGGTTGATACCCGTCAACTCCGGCCGGGTCAGCAGCTGCTTGCTGACTTCCTGCAGCCGGGCGGCCTCCAAGCCGGCGGCGTACACGCGCAGCTCGCGGACTACCTGCCGCGCCGCCTCGATGAAGTCTTGACGGGCCTGGTCACGGGCGGGGGAGTCACTGGGCCGCAATGGCGGGCCAGCTTGGCGCTCCTGCTCCTGGGCGGCGGCCAGCTGCCGGCGCTCCACCGCGTCCTGCCCGGATTCCACCACCATGACCCGTGGATTCTGCCGGAGCGCATCCACTGTGTCGCTGATAGCCGGCAACTGGGGTGATTGGACTGGGTAGCGCAGGGTCAGTTCCGTTAGTATTTCGCGGGCTACGCCGTGCGGCTGCCGGGTGGCGTGGTCGATGTGCAGGCCGATGCGCTCCAGGTTTTCGCGCAGGGTGGGCAGCAGCGCCGTTTCGTCCCGGCTTTCGCGCAACTCTACCACTAGCAGCCGCTCCCCTTGGGTTCGGGCCTCGGCCTGGGCTTGGTGCAGCTGGGCAATCTTCCCGCTGCCACTTATTTCCGGGTTGTCCCAGTGCTGCTGGCCGAAGCCATACTGGTCCTCGTCCACGTCACCCAACTCGCTCCGCACCACCTGCTGCAGCTGGTCCTGCTTTAGATCCTGGTTCCAGTCCTTGCCCTGGCTTTTCACGACTTCTACCCGGTGCTCGAAGGCCAGCGTCTGGCTGGCCGCCTGATTGAAGGCGTGCAGCGCCCCCGGGCTCATGGGCAGGCGAAACTGGTAGGTGTGGGCGCCCAGCTTCTGGGAGTGTATCAGCTCGTCGCGCAGGGTCGGGCTCGTGGTCGGCGTACCGGGGGCTCCATTAGCCTGGCTGAACTGCTGACTCGTCTGCTCGTTGTACGCCTGCAACCGGCGGCTCAATGCCTGCACGCCGGCCGGCTGGGGCGCCACGATTTCGACGGTCAGTTGGTGCTCATGCTCCCGCACCACTTTCATCGGATTCTGGTCGCTGGCCAGGCCCGCCAAGAGCCGCGTGTCGAAGTGGTGACCCTGGGTGTCATTATCGAACGCAGCCCGGATGACCGGAATCTGCTCCTCGCGCAGCAGCCGTTTCAACTCGAAAATCTTATTCTGGGTGAGCGTGCCGGCGGTGGAAGCGTAGAGGGCGCTTTCATGGGGGTGCAGCTGCGCGTAGGACAGCGTATCCAGGGCTGACTCGCTAACCACAAGCACCGCCGCCGGCCGGCCCTCGGGCAGCCGGCTCAGCCATAAGGAGCGGGAAAACTGGCTTTCCGGCGCCTGCCCCTTGAAGCCTTCGCCTTTCAGCTCCAGTCCCACTACCCGCCCTTCGTGGTAGGACGGGAAGGCCGTGTTGACGTAGGTCTTGGGCGGCAGACCAGCCCGCTGCACGGTGTGCCGGTGGTTGAGTATGCGCCCGACGAACTGCGGGTGCCGCAGCGTAGCCTGGCTGATGCCCCGCCCTTCGAGGTACGTAGTGTCTTCCAGCGGCCGGCAGTCCTTGGTGAAGATGCTGTGGAACTTCTCGCCGGGCGCGGTTTCGGCAATAGGTAGCAAATCGAGCCGGGGCCGCTGCGGCTCGGGCAGGCTCAGGTAGGCGCGGAAGTGGTCGTTGACTGCCTGCCACAGAGTACGACCCGGCAGCTGGGCAATGCCAGCAATTCGTCCCGAGCTTACCCGGTTCTTCATCCAGTCGATGACGCTGCCCTTGTCGCGGTCATCCTGGGCGTTGAAATACATCCAGTCACCGCCCCGGCCCTTAAACACGACCAGGGTATCGTCGCCCTCGAATACATGCCACTTGCCTCGGCCCAACTGCTCGCCTTTTTTCAGGGTGTAGCCGAAATGGCTCAGCAGCTCGGGCAACTCCACCCGCTCCTTGATTTTTTGAAAAGTCAGCTCGTGTTCCATGGCTTGGGGATGGGTTAGACCGGGGGCAGCCCAGAAAAAAGAAGCCCGGAAAAGAGCTTCCGGGCTTGGGGTGAATAGATGATGGCGTGGAAGCAGTTGGCCCGCTTAGTGGCGCGGCCCCCGGGTTTTCACCTGCGTCGTTTGCTCCTTGGCCGGCGTGGCCACCACCGTCTTGGTAGCACCCGGTACCGTTTGCTGCACCTGCGGCGCCTGGTGCTGGATTAGCTCGTGCGCGGCGGGACGCACCTCGATGCAGGCCTTGGCGGCATTTACCTGCACGGTGCCGTCGAACTGCCGGCCGCCGTCGCCGCTGGCCATGTTGGCCAGGGCCACGACTTTGCCCTCGCGCAGGTCGTAGCTCTGCTCAGGCGTAAGCTTGACGCCGGCAATGGTATCGTGCAGCGTCACCTTGTCCTCGGGCAGAATCACCACCTTGTTCATGGCCTTGTCCACGGCTACGTAACCGTTGTAGGTGCGGCCCTGCTCGTCCTTGAGGCCACGCAGCAGGCCGGCGTTGCCCTCCGTTTCCAGCCGCTGCCGCTGCTCGGGCGTGAAGGGCATTCCTCCAATCTCATTGGGAATCACCAGCCGGGCCTGGGGCAACTCCATTTTCAGGGTAGCCGTGCCGTCAGCTTCGCGGCGCAGCACCATCTTCCCCGCAAACCGAACGGGGTCCTGATCCGGCCGGCCCGTTACCTGCATGGCCAACAAGTCGGTTTGCCGCCCGCTCAGCAGCTTTTCCAGCTGCCCGCTCTGCTCCAGCGTCTGCAGGGTCAGACCCAACGAAGCCAGCACCTGCTGCGGCACGTCGCTGGCCTGGAATGGCGGGGCGACGGGGGGCGACGGAGTTGCCCTCTCGGCCGGGGCCGGCTTAGCGGCGTCGGCGACGGCCACTGCGTAGGCACCTATGGCAGCTGGCGCCTGGTCGGGCAGAACTTCCGCCTGGGCAGTGCCCGCCTTACGGAGCAGGCGCGCCTGCAAATCCTGGCGGGTTTGCTCGTAGTCCACTTCCAGGTGCTGCCGGGTTTTTGGGCCGCCATTTAGATGGGCATAGAAGTTCTTCAGAAAGGCTGACGCCGGGTTGCCGCTGGTGTCGATGTCAAAAATGCTTTTCCCGTCGCGCAGCACCTGCTCGGTGGTCCTGCCCTGCTGCTGGGCCAGCTGCTGCACGCGCTGCTCGGCTGCGGCCTGCTGACCCTGCTCCGGAACGGTTAGCGCGTGCTTGGGCACGGCCGCGAGCTGGGCGCTCAGTGCGTCCCACTGCCCGGCGCCGAATGCCTGCCGCACCTGCTTGCTGCGTGGGGGCTCGTAGCCGTCATCGTAGCCCGCCTCCTGCCGGCGGGCGGCCGCCTGCTCCGGCTTTTCCATCACGCCCACGCCATTCCCTATCTGCCGGAAGCCCTGTAATGTCGCCTCCAGCTGACCCAGTTTGTTGGATTCGGGGTCGTAGCTGACCGCAAAGCCCCCCGTGAGTTTGCCCGCCGGGTTGCGCTCGAACTGCAGCGCGCCCACGGCCACGCCGGCTTCCCGGAGTTGGTCGAGGTAAGCGCGCATTTCCAGCAGCGGAGCTACCTCATCACCCTTCTGCTGCCAGGTGATGCGCAATTCGCCCACGGGCGCTGTAGCCATTGCATCGGTAGCAGGGTCGGCAGTGGGGGCCTCCTGCCCCTCCCCTACCGTTGCGGTCTGCGCCTGCGGGTCCTTGCTCGGCTGCTCATTGGGCGTCAACGCCGCAGGAGCTGTATCCCCGGCCGGCGCAACGCCTGGAGGTAGGGCCACCTCCTCGGCCTGGGGTACGGGTAGCGGCGGGGTTTGCGCCTGCCCAGTAGTCAAAGATTCGTTTGCGTCGCTGGCCTTTATCTGGGGCAACGACGCTGGGGTCATCTCGTCATCTTGCTCAGCCATTGGAAAGTGAAATAGAGGAAGGAAAAAGCCACCCTGACCGCTTAGCACGGGGCCGGGCAGCCCGGAATTCGACTTGTGCAAACCTATCGGCCACCACTAGGCGCGGAGCAGAAACTTGACGAGTGGTCAGAATTGGGGGGGTAAGGTGCCGGCTGGGTACACGAACGGCATCCTCAGGCAGGCCCACCACCGCACTATAAATGATTCTACTGCTCGGCCTTTTCCTTAATCAGATGGCGCAATGCTGGGTCCTGCTTGATGCGGGTCAGCTCGCGGGCGCATAGCTCTTTCACGTCCGTTTTCACCCGGTTGAAGTTGGCCTTAATCATCTCCTCGGCCTCGTCCTTGCCCGTAGTCGGATTGATGAAGCTGGTAATATCAGGGATGGGCTGGTAGCCGCTGGCTTCCGCCGCTACGGCCTTCACGTCTACCTGGATGCGGGCGTGAAACACCTTCTGGTCGATTTCCTCGCCGAAGTTGTCGGCTACCGCTCCCACGAAATTACCCTGGGTGAGGTTGGCAATGGTGCTGGCCGGAATCATGCTGTCCATCTGCGTGGAAAGGCTGGTGCTCGTCTCACGCATGTTGATGCTCAGGCTCTGGCGCCGCTGCAGAATCTTGCCGAACCGCTCGCTTAGCCACTTGCCGCTATTGCCCGATACCTGCCCGCTGAACACGTTGCCCACCGTGTTCTTGATGACCTCGGCCTCCTTCTGCCCGTAGTCGCGCTCCAGCTGCGAGAAGTCCTGGAAGCCCAGACAGGTGCTCACCTTGTTGCTGCGGGCCGTGGCAATGAGGTTATCGAGGCCCTTGAAGTAAATGGTGGGCAACTCGTCAATGATCAGCGACGACTTGCGCTTGCCCTTCTGGTTGACCAGCTTCACCAGCCGGGCGTTGTAGAGGCCCAGCGCGGCCCCGTAGATGGCTTGGCGCTCGGGGTTGTTGCCCACGCACAACACCTTGGGCTCCTCGTTGCTGTTGATGTCGAGCGTAAAGTCGTTGCCCGACATCACCCAGTAGAGCTGGGGCGAAGCCAGCCGGCTCAGCGGAATCCGGGCGCTGGCAATCTGCCCTTCCAGCTGCTCAATGGCGTCCTTCTGAAAGGCCGATACGAAAGGCTTCACCAGATTCTCAATTTCCGGGTACGAGGCCAGCACCGGGAAAATCTCCTCGTAGTCGCGGCTCAGAAACTCGATAACGTGGGGAAAGGTGCAGTACTTGCCCTTCTCGAACAGCTTCAGAAACCAGATGATGGCCGCCACGAAGTTGATGGGTGACTCCACGAAAAAGTCCCCCTGCTTCTGAATCCAGCTCTTGTTCAGGTTCAGCATGATGGTCGACGCGCTTTCGTAGGCGTCCACGATGTCGGTCATCAGCTCGGGCAGCAGCGGGTTGCAGCGGTGGCTTTTGCGCGGGTTGTCGAAGTTGATGACATAGAAGCCCACCGGCCTATCGAACTTGTCCTGGTGACGCAGCAGCGTGTTGTAGCAGATGCGGCTCAGGTCGTCAAACTTGTAGTCGTAGATGTACATGCAGAAGCCCTTGGCTAGGTGCTGCCGGATAAACTCGTTGATGATGGCAAAGCTCTTGCCCGAGCCGGGCGTGCCCAGCACCATCGTGGCCCGGAACGGATTCACCACGTTTAGCCAGCCGCGGTGCTTCTTGCCGCGCAGCCAGTACTCGGTGCGCAGATTCACCGAGTACTCGTTTTCCATCAGCCGCTCCTCCTGCGGGAAGCTCTCGTTTTCCTTGTTGAAGATGTCCTTCAGCAAGTCGTTGTTGAACAGCCGGCTCAGCCACGCCCCGGCGCTCAACAAGAGCAGAAAGCCAACCGTCAGCAGTCCGGCGTAAAGCACCGTCGTCAGCCCGGCTCCCAGCGTCAGCCCGCGCACTGCATCCGCCCCGAAGAGCAGCAGCAGCCCCAGCGCGGCGGAGCCCGCCACCGTCCGGCCTTTGAGCTCTTGGTTAGCCCGCCCCCGCGTGCCCAGGCAGCTGAGCAGCAGGAATACCACGGCCAGGCTCTTGCTGACCCAGCTGGCTTTGAACAGAAAGGTATTTCGCGTGAAGCTCTCCAGCAGGTGCTCCACCACGTCGGTCGTCCAGCCCAGAGAGCGGAAGTAGCCGAAGCAGTAATAGTAGATGTTTATGGCCAGCAGCCCAATGGCAAACAGGCGCATAAACTCCATGATTTTCCGTAACCCCTTTTCGTCTTCCATTGCTTGAACCGCTTGGTGAATCAAGCAACTTACCGCCCCGCCTTACCTCTGGCACGGATTACTTGACGAGCGGTTCAAAGTCAGCGGTGAGATGCACGCTCAGCACACGAAGGGTGACACCCCCTGCCCCTACTGTCTACGCCCCTTCCGGCGGACTTGCTTCGGCCGTACAGGCGGCGCCGGCTGAGGCAGCGTGGTTGCTACCTCGGGACGAGCCTTCCGCTCAGCTTCCGGCTCCCTAACCGGCTTCACGGATGCCGCCAGGGCCTCCCGCAGCTGCGCCCCTTTGTAGCCTACTTCCTGGCCCCTCAAAGCCACTCCTTCCGTTTCAAAGCTAACGCCGCGCAATACCCCGCCCTTGTCGTGGGTGTAGCGAATCTCGATGGCTAGTTTTTGCAATTGCAAAGCCAGCCACTGCTCCCCTTCCCTATCCGACTGCTGCAGCAGCTGCGCCAGCGCCTGACTTACCCGCTGCCGCGCCACCTCCTTGGTGGGGTCTAGTGTCTTCAAACTACGCCGCCTTTCGGGTAGCGGGTCCATGCCCAGCTCCTGGCTTATCTGCCGCGTGACGGCTGGCTGCCGGTAAAAATTATTATCCGTTCGCAACGCCGGGCCGCCGTCAATCGGCACCCGGTTCAGGTAGATGTGCACGTGGGCGTGCTGCTTGTCCCGGTGCTCATACACGACCATCTGGTGCCGATCAATCGGTGCTCCCATCAACTCACAATAGCGCTTGGCCGCCGCCACCTTTTGCGCCTGACTCACGGCTTCCCCGGCCTTCCACGAAAGGACCGTATGCCACACGGGTTTCCGCACGCGCTTGCTCCGGGCCGCCACGGCCTGCATATCCTGCGCCATCTCTTTCGGGCTTCCTGGAATTACGTTGGAGACCACTAAAAGTGGCGCCTCCCCTGGCTCCTTACCCCTCCCCTGCCGCTGCCCAGCCCCGTAAGTCAGCGCGCCCTCAAAGTCGCTACCCGTGGTTGTTTTCGCAATCATATCAGGTAGCCTCTAATAATTGTCAGCGCCTCTAACAGCTGCGCCTCATGGTTGCTAAACGACTTACCAGCCTGTGCCAGACGCGCAATCTGATTAAGGTTAGTACCAATGCCAACCAGCTGCCGTCGCAACTCCGCCGGTACGCTTTCTTTTATCTCTACCCCCCGTCCAACGTCCCGCAAATACGCTGATACCTTCTTGTAGCCAGCAGCCTTAGCCTTCTCCTGCAGCTCCTTTTTCTCATCCGGGCTTACGCGCACATCAATGCGCAAAGTGCGCGCAGCCTCGGCAGTTGTTTCATCTGGCTTCTCTGATTCCATAAGCTACTTACGGCGCTTCGTGAAGAATGGCTACTGAATAGTAATGTTCACCATTCACGCAAATCTAAGCAGCTAGAGCTAGCAAGCCAAGCTATGTGAGCCTGCGAACATGGCGGTGTCATTGTTTGGGCAAACGAATTTTGTCCGGACAATGACATGGCTTGCTGGTCGATGAACGAGCAGATTGAACGAGGACGTTGAATGGGGCTAGGACTATAACTAGCGCGCTTCTTTGCATCATTGCTTCCTTGCTTCAATGAAGCACTTAAAACACGAATTAAACTTGGTGATGAAGGACCAGAACATTTGAATACACATTGCTGCTGTCTACTGCAATTTCTGCTTCAAAGAATCGGTGCTTCATTGCTTCATTGCGTCACACGCAGCGTTTATACTACTTGCAAAAGTACCACATTACTGTTGCTTCGGCGCTTCATTGCTTCAATACAGATTTATCAAATTTTTATTTTATGCTTCAGTGCTTCATTACTTCGACGCTTCAGATTGCTCATACTTCAATGCTTCAATGAAGCATTGAAGTATTGCCGCGCTGATAGCCTGCTTCGATACTTCGATAATTCAACGAGGCTATGTATCTTTGATGGCTTGCTTCTTTGCTTCAGTAACTCGCGGACATTTAGAAGCTCTGAAGCACAGAAGCACAGAAGCACAAAAGCACAAAAGCAAAGGATCAATGCTTCATTGACACATTGCAACTTTGAAGCATTGACGCATTATGAACCGACTACCACTTTTTTAAAACCACTCACCTAATGAAAAACACTCGGGTAATTGCCTTTGCCACTCAGAAGGGTGGGGCTGGCAAATCCACCATCGGCACGCACGTCGCCTCGGCGCTCTGCTATCTCTACGGTTACAAAGTGGCGATGCTTGACTGCGACTATCCGCAGAACACCTTGCACGCCTACCGCAACCACGAGCAGCAGCTTTTGCAATCCGACGTGGCTTTTCAGGAGCGGCTCATCAAGCAAGGGGTAACGCCTTACCCGATTGCTATTTCGAGCGTTGAAAAGGCCGTTGAGGCGATTGACACCCTGGCCGAGAAAGAGTTCGATTTTATCCTGGTGGATACGCCTGGTACGGTCAACGTTGTGGGGTTGAGCGAACTGCTGGAGCGAGTAGACTACATCTTTCTGCCCATGGAGCCGGATATGGGAACCATTGCCTCCACGATGTCCTACATGCACATTCTGGGCAACTTCACCCATAGGCAGCGGCCGGAATCCAACCTGGCAGGCTTTTACGCCTTCTGGAACAAGTTTCTCAAGGCGGAGAAGCGGACGGTTTACACGAAGACCGCCGAGCTGTTTCGTGAAAAGGGCTATCCGCTGCTCAACAGCCGGGTGGAGTCGCTGGTCAGCATCAAGGACAAGCGCTCCACGATGTTTCCTATGCCGGAAAAGGAGTTGGGCAAACTCGGCCTGGGCAGCCTGATTACCGAAATTCTGGAATTGGTGCTCGGCAAGGGCGCGGTTACCCCCTCGGGCAAGACCATTGACTTCACGCCCACGGAATTCGAGCAGCCGGCCCCCGCTGCCCTTGAAACCTCCGACGACAACGCTAAATAACGCCCGCTCCCATGGCCAAGAAAACCACCGAATCCAAAGAAGCCGCGGCCGAGCGGCGCCAGCGTGAACTTGCTGCCCTTACTTCGGGCGTTGCTGCTTTCAGCCTGATGGGCGACGCCCCCCGGCCAGCGGCGCCGGCACCGGCGCCTGCCGAAGCATCCGCACCTGCCGTTGCGGAGACTCCTGCCGCGCCGTCGACGCCCCCCGCGGCTGAAGTTGCTCCGCCCGCTGCGGCAAAGGAACCAGCGGGAAAAAAGGCGACGCCTGCGCCAGAGGTGGCGGCCGTGCCCGTGGCACCCGTTCAGGCGGTAGAACCCGCAGCAGCGGCATCGGCACCGGTAGGGGGGGAGCCGCGCGCGGCCGCCCCCACACCACTGCCTTCGCCAGCTCCGGCCAGCGCGCCGGAAGAGGAAGACGGGGAGGAAGCCGAGGAGGAGTTTCCCGTTGCCCCGCCGGTCGCGGCGAGTGGGGAGCTTGACTTGGCGCAGCTGTTCGTGCCTTCGGCGGAGAAGAAGACGACCACCCTGCGCATCACGGCCGACCACCAGCAGTATTTTACCCAGCTCGGCTTTATCCTGGGCGGGGGCGCGTCGGCCC
The DNA here is from genome assembly GCF_900142395.1 of Hymenobacter psychrotolerans DSM 18569. Lineage (GTDB taxonomy): Bacteria > Bacteroidota > Bacteroidia > Cytophagales > Hymenobacteraceae > Hymenobacter > Hymenobacter psychrotolerans. The sequence goes on from NZ_FRAS01000013.1 coordinate 102,016, forward strand.
CGGATATCATTCATAACATTCTGAATCGCTTTCGACAGGAGCACGAAGCGCAGCTGCAGAAGGCGATGAAAAAGCAGATCCGCCAGATGATGGCACCTAAAAAATAGGGCAGCACTGGTATCCCAGGGCTATTCCATACGTATAGCGGCCGGCTCACCTTCCGTGGTTGAGCTGGCCGTTCCGTTTCCCGCTCTGGCCTTTTCCCAATGCTCCACTTACCGGTGGGGGAGGGGAGAAGCTCTACTACCACCCCGCTATGTCTACACAAACCTTATATCCGTCATTACCTTACTCACAATCCGTTACCGCGTGAAGGGCGGTGCTATCTGGGCCGTGCTCGGCCTGCTACTCGTCAGCCCCGGCGCCCGGGCCAATACCCGGACGCCATCTTCCGATAAGACGCCGCAGACCATCGACTCGCTACGAGCCTTGGTGCGCCACGCCCCACTGCCCGACTCCGTTCGCTTTCAGGCGCTGTTGGCATTAAGCGATAAGCTATTTGCCCAGGATGTGGCCGAAGGTCGCCGGGTAGGGGAGCAGGCAGTAACGTTTGCCCGGCGCCGGCTTGACTGGTCAGGGGCAGCCGACGCCTTGTATCAGCTGGTGGTAAACTGTGAGCGGGCTGCCGACTACGTGGCCGCCATGCACTACAGCCAGCAGGGCGTGGAGCTCACTCGTGCGCACCGGCCCCGCGACCAGTGGCGCTTCACCCAGTGCCTGGGCCTGGTGACCGTGGATACCAAGGATGCGGCCGGTGGCCTGCGCTACCTGCGCCAGGCTTACCGGCAGCAGGCCGCTACCCCCTCGGTAGGGCCCCGCGAGCGGGGTGGCCTGCTGCTGAACCTGGCCAATACCTTCCTGGTGCTGCAGCGCTACGATTCGGTGCTTCACTACGCCACGCGGGCTTTGCCTTACATGCAGCGCGCGGCCGACGCCCGGGGCCTGGGTTACGTGTACCAGTTTCGGGGCGAAGTGTATGCCAAGCTGATGCCCCGCTCGCGGGCCAGCCTGGCGGCCGCGGCCACGAACATGCAGCGGGCCCTGCGCATCATGCAGCGCTACCGCTACCAGCCGCAGGCAGCCAGCTCGGCGCTTTCGCTGGCGCGCGTGTATCGCCTGCAGGGTCGGCCTCGGGCTGCCCAGCGCACGGCGGAGCTGGCCTTGGCCCTGGCCCGCGCGGAGAAAATGCCCGAGTACGAAGCGGATGCCCTCTCCAGCCTTGCCTGGGCATATGCCGACCAGAAGCGTCCCGCTCGTGCGGATGAGCTCGACGCCCGGGCTGAGGATCTGCGCGATTCGCTCTTCAACGGCAATAAGGCGCAGGCCCTGGCCCAGCTGCAGGTGCGCTACGACGTGCAGCTGCTCACCGAGCAGAAAAAGGCGGCTGAGTTTGAACAGCGCAGCCAGCGGGCCCAGCTGCACTCGCTGTGGCTGCTGCTGGGCGGCCTTGCCACGACTGTAGGCGTGGGTGGGGGCCTGTACTGGCGGCTGCGGCGGCAGAAGGCCCTGCTGGCCCTGGCCAACCAGGCCAACTGCCGGGCCGTGGCCGAGAAGGAGGTACTGCTGCAGGAAATTCACCACCGCGTCAAAAACAACCTGCAGTTGGTCAGCAGCCTGCTGGCCTGGCAGCGCAGCACCCTGCCCGACCCCGTACTGCAGCAGGCCCTGGCCAGTTCGCAAGCCCGCATCCAGAGCATGGCCCTGGTGCACGAGTTTCTGTACCGGGCCGACAACCTCTCGCAGGTGCGCATGAACGAGTACCTGGGCGAGTTGCTGGAATCCCTCCACCGCTCGCTCACTACGCCTCAGCAGCGCATCCAGCTGAGCAGCAGCCTGGCGCCCCTGGTCATGGATCCCAAAGAAGCCAGCGCCCTGGGCCTGGTGGTGAATGAGTTGGTGACCAACGCCTACAAGCACGCCTTCCAGGACCGTGGTCATCTGCACGTGGCCCTGGAACAGACTGCCGCCGGCTTCCGGCTTACGGTGCAGGATGACGGGGTGGGCTTACCAGCGGCTGAAACGGCGCCCGAAACTCATTCGCTGGGCTTGCAGTTGGTGAATACCCTAGCTCGACAGCTAAAAGCCAGCGTGTCGACCGTTCCCATTCTTCCCACGGGCACCCAGGTAGTCGTGGCCAGCGTTTGATGCCGGCCCATCACCTCGCCCCTTATTCCACTCTATGGCCACCATCCTCATTGTTGAAGACGAACTGCTGATTGCCGCCGAGATTGAACGCGCCTTGGCCCGGCTGGGCCACACGCCCCTCCCGCCCGTGGACAACAGCGACGAAGCGCTGAGTGTACTGGCCGCCCAGCCCGTGGAGCTGGTGCTGATGGACATCAACATTGCCGGCGACTGCGACGGCATCGCGGCCGCGCTGCTCGTGCGGCGGCAGTTTGCCGTGCCGGTGGTATTTCTGACGGCACGCTCCGATTCGGCCACCCTGAACCGGGCCAAGCTGGCCCAGCCCTACGGCTTTCTGGTCAAGCCCTTCACCGATGATTCGCTGCGGGTGCAGATTGAGTTGGCCCTTTTCAACGCCTACCAGGCGGGGCCGGTGGGGCCGGTGCTGGACACGGCCGACGCCGGCACGGAGGTGCTGGGCCCCGCCGAGCGCTGCCCCAAGTTCAAGGACTACCTGTTCGTGCGTAAGGGCTCAGGTCACGTGAAGGTGCTGCTCAGCGACATTCTCTATTTTGAGGCCCTGCAAAACTACGTGCGCCTGCACACGGTGCGGGAGCGGTTTGTGTTCGACTCCACCCTTAAGGAGCTGGAGCAAAAGCTGCCCGACCAGTTTTTCAAAACCCACCGCTCCCACATAGTAAACCTGGACCACGTGCAGGCCTATGAGGAAAGTAGTGTGCTGCTGGGTACCGAATACGTGCCGGTGAGCCGCTCCTGCAAGGACGAGCTAAAGAGCCGCATTCACTTGGTAGGGTAGTCACGCCACACCACTATCCCCGTTTTTTGCTGCCCGGCTGGACGGCGACTGTCAGTAGTTTATCTTCGGCCTAGTATCTACGCCATTCTATCCAATCGATGAAAACACCCGAGGAACGCCACGCGCACCTGGAAACCTCCAAGGCCATGCTGGATGAGGCAATGAACGAGGCCGGGCTCAGCAACGGCAGTCAGGGGTCGGACCGGCTGGATGAGTTCACCAGCAACCTCAATAAGCTGGCCGCTTCCAAAGCCATGGATGTGGCCAATGCCCGGCTGGGCGAGTTTGAAGAGGCATTGACTGCGGCCGGGCTGCCAGCGGATGCCGTTGTGGCGGAAACTGAAGACTGCAGGACCGAACTCATCCACCACCTGCGGCAACTAATCCGCGAACGACTCTAACGAGTGAGCTCCTATGTGGGCCGCTACAACCCACCGGGGACCGGGCCAATTGGCTTGTTCTCCGGTGGGTTGTTGTGCTTGGGGGAATGACGGGGCCCTGCTTGGCCCGGAGCACATCGTGCCGGGGCTGGTCAGGTCCATGGGAGGCAACAGAGATGAGGCCATTCAGCGCGAAAACGGCTAGGAAAGGTCTTCCATTCGTGTAGAGTCGCTGCACCTCACCACCCGATTTTAACCGTTCGTCAACTTTCTACTAATCGGGTTTCGGGGCCGGATAGGTTTGCACAAGTCAAACCTGAGGGTTTGGCACGTTCACGCTCAGGTCGGCCGACCCGAGGTGCCACGCTTGATTCCTGCCGATGCTCAGTGCTTATTCCTGGAGCCAGTTTGGCCTGTTTATGCTGGTCGTGGTTCTGCTCTACTACCTGGTAGTCGGGTTACTCTACTACCGCGCCGAACTCGCCCCGCTACTCGCACTCGGTAAGCGCGGCGCGGGCAGCACTCCGGCCCCCACCACGGCTCCGCCCGCCCTGGTACGCCCGACCTCAGCCTTTGCGTCGCCGCAACCCGCTGCCGCCGAGGCAGCACCAGCAGCTACAGTAGAAGAGGAGGGAGCCGCTGAGAACCTGCCCTCTACCACTGAATCAATTGTGGAAGGCCAGTTGCCGGCCTCCACCGCCACGGCCACCGGCCAGGACCAGAGTGCCGACGACAGTACGCCCATGGGTGCTGCTTCGGCCTCGGCGGAGGAACAAGCCACAGCGCAGGACCAGACCCGGACCGAAGCCCCTGATCAGGCCGATGAACGCCTGGCCGAACTGGTGCGGCGCGAGGCCCACGCCGAAGCGGACCCGCCGGCGGCCGTCGACCAACCCGCTGAACTCCTCGACGCCGAGCCCGCGCTTCAGCAGCGGCTGCCGGTGAGCTACGAGCCGCTGGCTTCATTCGAGGAGCCGGTGGCCTCCCCGCTGGACATCATCACCGCCGGGCCCGCGCCGCGGCTGGTGGCCGCCGAATCCGTCAGCGAGTACATCGCCCTGCTGCAGGCGGGCCAGAATCCGCCCGCCCCGGCCGCCCTGCAGGGCAGCTGCCTGGCCGAGCAAATGGCCCAGCACCTGGAAGAATACCAAGCCGAGTTGGCCGCCCTCTTCGGGGCCGACGAGCTGTAGTGCCCGGCCGGCCCATCCCCCACGTCTCATTCTTTCCCATTCGTATGAACCAGAAGCGTTTTAGTACCTCGCTGGCCATCTTGGCCCTGCTCCTTAGCTCGCACCTGCTCTATGCCCAAACCGGGGGCGGCAACGGCACGGCCGGCATCCAGGATGCCACTACCCAGGTCACCAGCTACTTCGACCCGCTCACCAAGCTCATGTACGCCATCGGGGCGGTGCTGGGCCTGGTAGGCGCCATCAAGGTGTACAGTAAGTGGAACTCCGGCGACCAGGACACCCAGAAAACGGCCGTGTCGTGGTTTGGCTCCATGATTTTCCTGGTCATCGTGGCCACGGTGGTGCGCTCGTTCTTCCTCTAGTACCGGCGCCATGCCTGTCTATGACCTCAATCGCGGCATCAACAAGCCCGTCGAATTCAAGGGGCTGGTGGGCAGCAACATCTACTTTCTGGTAGCCGGCATCGGGCTGGTGTTTGCCCTGTTCGTGACCTGCTACCTGGCGGGCATGCCGCTGGTACTCACCGTGCTGCTCACTTTCCTGGCCGGGGGCGGCATGTGGGCCGGGGTATTTGCCCTGAACCGCCGCTTCGGCGAGCATGGTCTGATGAAAGCCGCCGCCCGCCGCTCCTCGCCCCGCTACATCACCAACCGGCACAGCCGCCTTTTCCAACGCCTCAACCAGGACCCGCCCGGCCGCGCGTAGCGGCCGGGGCGGGTGCTTTCCCTGCCTATGAGCAACAAGGTTCTGCCCTCCGTTTCCCTGGAATCCAAGCAGCCCATCTACAAGGTAGAGAAGGATTGCCTCGTCTCGAAAAACGCGGACGTGACGGTGGCGTTCCGCCTGGAGCTGCCGGAAATCTTCACCCTCTCGCGCGAGGACTACGCCCAGCTGCAAGCCGCCTTCGTAAAGGCCGTGCGCCTGCTGCCCGACCACTGCGTGGTGCACAAGCAGGACTGGTACGTGGAGGACAAGTACGCGCCCGGCTTCGAGGCCGAGCGTACGCTGCTCTCTGCGGCCTACGAGCGGCACTTCAACGAGCGGCCGTTCCTGAACCACTTCTGCTACCTCTACATCACCAAAACCTCGTCGGAGCGGCCCAACTGGGGCAGCACCTCGGGGCTGCTGGCCCGCCGCCACATCGTGCCCAAGGACATGCTCGACACGAAGGTGCTGGAAAGCTTCTTCGACAGCGTAGGCCAGTTCGTGCGCACGCTGGAAGGGGTGGGGCCTACCAACGCGCCGTTCATCCGCTCGCACCGGCTTACGTCGGATGAGCTGGCCGGTACCCAGGAAAAAGCCGGGCTGCTGGAAAAGTACCTCTCGCTGGACTTGTCCGACCAGGCCCTGCAGGTGGACCTGGATTTAACCAACGGGCTGAAGGTAGGGCAGGAGTTCTGCCAGATGTTCTCGGTGGCCAACCTCGACGACCTGCCCACCTCGGTGGAAACCGACATCCGCTACGAGGCCTACAGCACCGAGTACTCGGACTTCCCCATCTCGTTTGCCGCCCCGCTAGGGCTGCTGCTGGGTACCAGCCACATCCTGAATCAGTACGTGTTTCTGGACAACACCCAGAAAACGGTGAAAACCTTCGAGCAGAAGAAGGACCGGCTCAACTCCCTCTCGCTCTACTCCCGGCAGAACGCCATCAACGTGGAGTACTACCACGCCTTTCTCAACGAGCTAATTGCCCACAAGCGCCGGCCGGTGCGCGTGCACTGCAACGTGCTGACCTGGGGCCGCAGCGAGGAGGAGCTGACCGAGGTGCGCAAGTTGGTGAATGCTGCCTTCAACCAGATGAACTGCAAGCCCCGGCAGAACACCGTGGACATCGCTGCGCTCTACTGGGGCGGCATTCCGGGCAACGCCGGCGACTTTCCCGCGGAGGAAACCTTCTACACCTTCATTGAGCAGGCCGTGTGCTTCTGGGCCTCGGAAACCAACTACCGCTCCACCGGCGCCACCAAGGGCATCAAGCTCTCCGACCGCCTCACCGGCAAGCCCGTGCTGGTGGACATCTCCGACGAGCCAATGAAGCGGCAGGTCATCTTCAACCGCAACAAGTTCGTGCTCGGCCCCTCGGGCTCGGGCAAGTCGTTTTTCACCAACCACATGGTGCGCCAGTACTACGAGCAGGGCGCCCACGTGCTGCTGGTGGATACGGGTAACTCCTACAAAGGTCTCTGCGAGCTGGTGGGCGGGGTGTACTTCACCTACGAGGAGGATGCCCCGATTGCCTTCAACCCCTTCCTGATTTCGGGCAAGCTCGACGTGGAGAAGAAGGAAAGCATCAAAACGCTGCTGCAGGCGCTCTGGAAAAAGGACGACGAAACGGTCAGCCAGTCCGAGTACGTGTCGCTTTCCACGGCCGTGAGCCTGTACTACGTGATGCTCGAAGCCAACCCGGCTATTCAGCCCAGCTTCAACACGTTCTACGAGTTTGTGAAGGGCACCTACCGCAGGGTGCTGGAGGAGGAGAAGGTGCGCGAGAAGGACTTCGACATCGACAACTTTCTCTACGTGCTCGGACCCTACTACCGGGGCGGCGAGTACGACTACCTGCTCAACTCCGACAAGGAGCTGGACTTGGTGCAGGCCCCGTTCATCGTCTTCGAGCTGGACAACATCAAGGACCACCCCATCCTGTTTCCGGTGGTCACGCTCATCATCATGGAAACTTTCATCTCCAAGATGCGCAAGCTCAAGGGAGTGCGGAAGATGATCTTGATTGAGGAAGCCTGGAAGGCGCTGACCACGCCCGGCATGGCCGCCTACATCAAGTACCTCTTTAAGACGGTGCGCAAGTTCTTCGGCGAGGCCATCGTGGTCACGCAGGAAATCGACGACATCATCGGCAACGAGATTGTCAAGGACGCCATCATCAACAACTCCGACTGCAAGATTCTGCTCGACCAGCGCAAGTTCATCAACCGCTTCGAGGAGATTCAGGCCCTGCTCTCGCTCACGCCCAAGGAAAAAGACCTGGTGCTGAGCATCAACCGCGACAACCAGCCCGCGCGGGGCCGCTACACCGAGGTGTTTATCTCACTGGGTGGGATCGTGTCGAAGGTGTACGCCATCGAGGTGTCGAAGGAGGAGTACGTGACCTACACCACCGAGGAAACCGAGAAAGTGCGGCTGTTCGAGAAGCTGCGCCAGACCGGCGACATGCCTACGGCCATCAAGCTCTTCGCCGCCGAGCTGCGCGAAGGGTAGGGGAGTTAACCATCAACAAAAGGGAAAAAACCATGAAAGCGAAAGTCATCATCCTGGGCTTGGCCATACTCTCTTTCAGTGCCACGCAGGCCTCTGCTCAACTCGTGGTAACAGCCCCGGTGCTGGAAGTACAGTCCGGCGTGCAGACCGGCCTGCAGAACACCATGAAGGGCCTTTCCAAAGCCGCCAACGTGCTGGTAAAGGCCGGTGTGAAGGAGCAGGAACTCACCAAAGTATTCTCGGAAAAGAACCTGCAGCTGGCCAAGAACTGGTATGATGGACTGCAGCAGGTCAGCGCGACGGTGCGCACGTATCGGCGCGTGCAGTCCGTGTTTGAGAAGCAGGGGCAAATTATCCAGACCTACGCCACGGCCATTGAAACTCTGCGGCAGTCGCCCTATGTGCAGCCGGAGCAGCTTTCCACTATGACCAGCGTGTACTCGAAAATGCTGACGGAGGGCGCCAACACCGTTTCGGACCTGCAAACCATCGTCAGCCCGGCTATGCTCAAGATGACGGATGCTGAACGGATGCGCTTCATCGACAAGCTGGACGCGAAGATTTCCGACCAGTTGAGCCTTATCAACTACTACACCCAGCGCAACTACGTGCAGATGCACCTGGCGGAGCAGAAGGCCCAGGACACCCAGGCCCTTCACGCGCTGATGGGCGTCCGCTAACTACTTATCCACTCCTTATCTGCTCCCCCGATGAAAGCAATACCCAAGATGCTCGCCCTGGGCCTGACCCTGCTGGTGGGCCCAGCCTGCGCGCAAGCCGTTATATCGGCTCCGGTTGCCGAGCAAAGCTCGCGCAAACAGATTTTTCACCAGGGTGTGTCGACTACCCTGCTGGGGCAGGGCAAGAAGCTGGCTGGCGACATGAAAGTGGTGAGCGGCCAGATTAAGGGCATCATCGACAAGACCCAGCAGCTGCACGACCAATGGTACAGCAGCCTGCTCCAAATCAGCGCTGGGGTCCGCAACTACCGCCGGGTTCGGGAGATATATACGCACCAGAGCGAAATGATTAACCAATTCGCCGGTGCCATCCCAGAGCTGCGCGCCCAGCGGCTTACGCCCGCGCAGCTCAGCGAAGCCTCTACGGTCTACCAAAACATCCTGCAGGAGAACGTCGCCCTCCTTGGGGAGCTGGCCGGGGTGCTCAGCGCTAATAAGGCGAAGATGACCGACCCGGAGCGCATTGAGTTCATCGACAACATCGCCGACCGCATCAGCAAGCAGCACGATTTGATGAATTACTTCAGCAACAAGTGCCGGGCCATCGCGCAGCACCAAGCGCAGCAGGTGCGGGACCGCGAAGCGGTAAATGCTTTTATGACTGCCCGCTAAGGGGCATCCCTTCCTTTCACTTCCACTTTCGACCCGATGAAAAGCAAGCTAAATCAATTGCTCACAGCAGTTGCCGTCTTGACAATGGTGCTGTTCACCTCGTGTTCCTCCAACAGCGGAACAGCCCAATTCCTGGGTGAATGGCAATCAGTAGATAGCCCCGAGCGGCCGCATATGACTATCCAGGAGCGTGGAGATAATCTGACGCTGCTAGAAGGCAAAAAGGAATACCCGCTCACCTATGACAAGGACAATCACAAGCTCACGGTCAACACCGGATTTGGAGCTATGGACATCATCTACCTAGATGAGAAAAACCACCTTCTGGTTTCCGGGGAAGGGGAATATACCCAAGTAGCCAAGTAAATCTCTCGCTCTGTTTCTAACACTGCCCGCATGGACCCGACCGCAATTGATTTGAACATGGCCGTGTACGAGCAGAAGCTCGACGCCATTTACATCGAAATGCTCTCGTTCACCTCCCTGTTTATCAACTTGGGGCGGGCCATCGGGGGCATCGGAGCCCTGTTGTATATCAGTAGTAAGGTGTGGGGAAACATTGCCCGGGCCGAGCCTATCGACTTGTTTCCTCTGCTGCGGCCGTTTGCTATCGGTCTGGCTATCCTGCTGTTCGTGCCCCTGTGTAGTGCGTTGCGCGGCATCACCATGTCCGTAGCCCATGGCACCGATGCTATCCGGATGGGGCAATTGGCTGAAGTAAACCGGCTCACAGCAGAACGCGACCGTCTGGCCGCCGATGCGAAAGCCAGAGCCGATATGCAAATCAATGAGGAATACGAAAAGGAGTTGGGCAAGCTCGGGGCGCTGGACGTGGGCCGCAAGGCCAGTCTGGCTTTCAATCAGGTCCAGTACAGCGTGGGCCAGAACTTCCGGGAGTGGACCAAATCCATTCTGGAGTTGGGCGCGCTGGCCGCCAAGCTGGCCATTAGCCTCATTTCCACTTTCCTGTTGGTACTGCTCAGCGTCGCCGGCCCGCTAGCTTTTGGCATTGCTATCATTCCGGGATTTGGCGGGGGCCTCCTGAAGTGGTTCGGCTACTTCCTCACGATTTCGCTCTGGGTGCCGGTAGCCAACATTTATGCGGCGGTGCTGGCCCACGTCCAGGTAACAATGCTCAACGAGAATATCCGGCAGCTCAGCGCCGGCGGAAGCGTGGAATCGGCTGACATTGCCTATCTGTGTATGCTCGTGCTGGCCATCGTCGGGTACATCTGTGTCCCCAAGGCGGCAGATATGCTGATTGATGGCTCGGGTGTGGGCAGCGCGGCCACTTCGTTTATCACCACCACCACGGCCACCACGGCCGCCATTGCGGGCGCAGCCAGCGGGGCCGGCCTTCGGACCAGCGCGGGTGTAGCTCAGGGCGCAGCCGGCTGGGCTACCACCCAAAACATGTCGCGCAGTGAGGAGCTTGGCCACCGGGCCGGCATGGCCTTGCGCGAACGATTCAGCCGCAAAAGCTGAGTGGCCCGCTCTCCATCCTCCCACTAGTCCTTTCCAGCCATGTTCGCATCCCTGAAAACCATCGACTCCGCCTTCCAACAGGTCAAAACGCTGGCCCTGCTCTTCATCGTGGCGGTGCTGGTGCTGGCCGGCGCCATTGCCTACTTCGCGTTTCAGACGACCACCGCGGCCGCCAATCGCATCTACGTGCTGGAAGGCGGGCAGCTGCTTACGGCCGGCGCCCGGGATGCGCGGGCCAACCGGCCGGTGGAGGCCCGCGCCCACATTACACGGTTCCACGAGCTGTTTTTCACCCTGGACCCCGATCAGAAAGCCATCGACAGCAACGTGAACAAGGCGCTGTACCTGGCCGACAATTCTGCGAAGCGGCAATACGAGAACTTCAAGGAGAAGGGCTTTTACAACGACCTGATTGCCGCCAACATCAGCCTGGAAATGAGTGTGGACAGCGTAGTGATAACCAACTCACGCCCGTTGGTGGCGCGGTGCTACGGCCACCAGCGCGTTATCCGGGCCACCTCGGTGACCACCCGCAACTTCCTCTCGGAATGCTCCCTGCGCGACGTGACGCGCTCGGAGAATAACCCGCACGGCTTCCTGATGGAAAACTGGCGGGTTCTGCGCAACGAAGACCTCAGCACCCAGCCCCGCTAAGCCCCACCCGATGGAAACCAAACCGCACGACGCGCAATTTCTGCGCACCCGCAAGATGGCCACCTTCCTGCCGGTGGTGGGCGTCCCCTTTCTGGCCGTCATGTTCTACCTGGGCGGCGGCGGGCAGGGCGCGCCCGCCGAGGCCCAGAACGTGCCGTCCGGCTTCAATACCACCCTGCCCACGGCCGAAAAAGGCTCCATCACCGCCAGCAAGCTCGAAGCCTACGCCAGCCCAGTGGATACCCTGCGCAACCGGGGCCTGGTCGATGCCCGTCTCGATACGGCGGCCGGCTCGGGTCTGTCGTACTCCATCGGCGCCGATGGCAAGCCCGGGCCTAACGGGTCGGTGGACAAGTCCGTGGTGGAAGCCCAGCAGCAGCTCATTGCCGCCCAGCAGGCCCAATTGAATGGAGGAACCACACCCGGCGCTGCGGCCGACCCAGCAGCGGCCCCCGGCGCCCTCACGCCCCAGGAGCAGCTGGAGCTGATGCGTAGCCAGCACGAGCGGGAGCTGGCCGAGAAGGACGCCCAGCTGCAGATGGCCCAGCTGCTGGCGCAAAGCAACAGCGGTGGGGGAGGGGTAGCCCGCCCGACCGCGCCGGCGGTGGCCAAAGCCAGGAAAAAAGCCCGCACCCGGGCTAATGTGGTCGATGAGGATGCCGTCGTTTCCCGGCTGGGCGGGGGCGGCACGGGCAGACGGCGCACGGCCTCGTTTACCGGTTTGGATGACGGCCATGCGGCTACCGAAGATGCCAACACTTTGCCGGCCGTCATTCACGAATCGCAGGAAGTCGTCAGCGGCTCGCTGGTGAAAATGCGTCTGACGGAATCGGCCGTGGTCAATGGCCGCACCCTACCGGCTAACACCTTCATCTACGGCAAGTGCAGCCTGGCCGGGGAGCGGCTGAACATCAGCATCGAAACGCTGAAAACCGGCAATCGGGTCTTTCCGGTGGCCCTCGAAGTCTACGACGTGGACGGCCTGGAAGGCCTGCACATCCCGGGCGCCATTACCCGGGACGCGGCCAAGCAGGCCGGCGCCGACGGGCTGAACGCCGCCGATGCCATCACCATGAGCGCCGACCCCACCCTGGCCGCGGCCGGCGTCGCGGTTACCGCCGTCAAGGGCCTCGGCCAGAAGAAAATCCGCCTGGTCAAAGTGCGCCTGAAAGCTGGCTACCAGGTCATGTTGAAGATTGATAAATAAGCTACTATGAGAATCGCCCTTGCCCTCTGCACCCTGCCCCTCAGCCTGGCCGTGGCGCCCGCCCTCGCCCAATCCACGACGCTGGCCAGCACCCAGCCCGCAGCGCCGGCGAAGCTCGCGACGTATCCGCTGTTCGTGTCGGAGCAAAAAACCACCCACCTGGTTTTCCCGTCCCCGGTCACATATGTTGATTTGGGCAGCGCCGGGCTGATTGCGGCCAAGGCTACGGGCTCCGAAAACATCGTGCGGGTCAAGGCGGCCGGCAGCGGCTTCAGCGAAACCAACATGACCGTGCTCACGGCCAGCGGCAAGCTCTACTCCTTCGTGGTGGGCTACCAGCGCAACCCGCGCCAGCTGGGCCTGGACCTGGGCGCAGCCAGCGCGGGCCCGGCCAAGCTGCCCGTGCTCCCGCTCTACGTCTCGGACCAGAAAACTACCCACCTTGTGTTTCCCTACCCGGTCACCTACGTCGACCTGGGTAACTCGGGCATTCTGGCCGCCAAGGCCACGGGCGCCGACAACATTGTGCGCGTGAAAGCGGCCAGCAACCACCTGACCGAAACCAACATGACCGTGCTTACCTCCGGGGGCAAGCTGTACATGTTCGTTGTCAACTACCAGCACGACCCCAAGGTGCTAAGTCTGGACCTGAGCACGATGACCAGCTCCACTGCCCAGGCCGGCAGTGGCAGCGAGGCCATCCTGTCGAACACGCCCATTCCCCAGGGCAACCTGGATGCCTATTCTAAGCAGGCCCTGGCGCGCGGCGGCTCGGCGGCCAGCGACACGAAAAACCAGCTCAGCGTGCGCGCGGGCAGCGTGGGCTACCAGCAGGAAACTTTGTTTTTCCCGCTCCACCTGCGCAACCGCTCCAATGTGACGTATGACGTGGATTTCGTCAAGTTCTACATCCAGGACAAGAAGATAGCCAAGCGCACGGCCGAACAGGCCATTGAGCTCACGCCCACCTATGTCTACAACGGCAACCTGAAAAAGATTGAAGCCGACGGAAAGCTCCAGCAGGTATTTGTTTTCAAGAAATTCACTATCCCCGACCAGAAAAACCTGGTCGTCGAGGTGTACGAGAAAGGGGGCGGGCGCAATATTACGCTCAAGCTTTCCAACAGCGACCTGCTCCGCGCCCGCGGCTTCCGGTAGCCTTAATTCTCCTACGTGCCTTGCTTATTGGCATCGTTGCGTGCACCAAACCAGTATCATTTCGTTTACCTAGTAGAGGAAACAGGGCGAACGACCGGCTCGGTACTCACTTTCATCCCTACTGTTATGCGTATTCTGCTGCTTATCGCCTTAGTTATCTTTCTCTATTCATCCTGGGCGCCAAGTTGGGGAGCCCAGGTGGCCACCTGGGGCCTGCTGCTGTATTTCGGCTACAAGTTCTTCCGCCTTTCCAGCTCCGTCATGCACCGGGCTTCCCGTAGCCCACAGGACCGCTACGACCCTTACAACCACTAGCAGCTCCACTTGGGTTGATATTTCCTGAACACCCTCGTGTTGCCTTGGAAAGGTAGCGGGAGGGTGTTTTGCATTTAGGTATTTGGTGAAACCACTAATAGATCTGCTACTGCCTGAGCCGCAAATTACCCGGAACACAGAGAATGATTTGTAATGTTTTACAGCAAAAAAACTTTACATTAAGTGTATCTTTACTGGCCGTAGCAGATGGAAAAATCGACCAAATCCACGACCGCCCGTCAGAAAATCATCAACCGCTTGCAGAAGCTGGAGCCGGGCGCCCTCGTGCGCTACCAGGATTTCGCCAGCCTCGGCATCGCGCCGGGCACGGTGGCCGTGAACCTGAGCAGGCTGCGCCAGGAAGGCGTGGTGCAGCAGGTCACCAAAGGCACCTACCGCCTCCCCTTGCAGAGCCGGTTCGGCCCGGTACCGGTTTCCGAGCAGCAGGTGTTGCAGGTGCTGCTGCAAACCTCCAGCAAAAAGCTGCGGGGCTACCCCACCGGCGTAGCGGCCTTCAACCGCCTGGGCCTGACCACGCAGGTACCGCAGGAAATTCAGATCGCTACCTCCCGGCCGGGGCGGCCGAAGAAAGTCGGCAACGTGCGCGTGCGCTTCGTGCGCAGCCGGGCCGATGTGAAGCCGGAGGAAGTAAAGCTCTGCCAGTTGTTGGATGCCCTACGGCAGATTAAGCGCCTGCCGGACACCTCGCCGGCCGTGGCCCTGCTGCGCCTGCGCGAGCAGGTAAAGCAGCTGCCACCGGCTGAGCAGGCCACCTTGGTTAGCCTAGCGCAGGACTACAATCCGGCCACGCGCGCCCTGCTGGGGGCCCTGCTGGAAGGGCTGGGTGAAGTCAAGTTAGCCACTACGCTGAAAGCCAGCCTAAATCCCTTATCCACTTATAAGCTTGGGTTGTCCGAACAAGCCTTACCCAACCGTGCGCAATGGCAAATCCGATGACCCTGCACACCCACGAGCAGGACTTTCGCAACCTGATTACCATCACGGCGACGGCCCGGGGAATGCGGCAAAGCTTTATTGAGAAGGACTACTGGGTAACCTGGGTACTGCGCAACCTGGCCGATTCGCACGTGGCCGACCACGTCGTGTTCAAGGGCGGCACCTCGCTTTCCAAAGGCTACGGGCTAATTGAGCGGTTCTCAGAAGATGTGGACCTGGCCGTTATCCTGCAGGAGCAGCAAAGCGACGGCGCGCTGAAACGGCTCATCCGCGACATCCACAAAATTGCTGCTGGCGACTTGCCCGAAGTAGACATACCGGGCTCTACCAGCAAGCGCGGCCACAACCGGCTCGTGTACCATCAGTACCCGCACCTATTCACCGACCCGGTGCCGACGGCTACGGAGCACATTCTACTGGAAATAACGGCCTTCGGAGAACCGGAGCCGCATAGTAAGCGGCCCTTGATTTCTTACCTAGGGCAGTACCTGCTCGACCATGGACAGCCGGAAGCCGTGCAGGAGTACGGCCTGGCAGCCTTCGACTTCAACGTGCTGAGCCTCTCGCGCACGTTTGCCGAGAAAATCATGGCCCTAGTGCGCGCCTCTTACGAAGAAAACCCGCTCGCAGCCACGGGCCGCAAGGTGCGCCACCTCTACGACCTGCACCAGCTGGCCAGCCAGCCCGAGGTGGCTGCCCTGCTGGCTGGCCCCGGCCTAGCCCAGCAGCTCGCGGCCGTGCAGCGCGACGATGCGCGGGCGGGCGTCATCGGCCCGACGTTGGAATGGAAAACCAAGCCCCTGACCGCCTGCTGGGCTTACGCCGAGGAAGCGGCAAACTTGCGTCAGCTTCAGCAGCATTATGAGCAGGAGCTGCCAAGTCTGCTGCACAGCCCACTTCCCGCGTTTGACCAGGTGCTACATGTCATCCAGCGCATCGCGCAGCAGCTACGTGCCTACGATGGACTATGAACAACATGGGTTTATGAACTGGCCCGCCGAAATGCCTACTCTGCCTAGTCTTCCACCTCTCGGTTGATGATGGGCAACACCTGATACAGCATCTCCTTGGGTATGCCCAGCATGTCGCGCTTTTCAGCGTAGTTCTCCAGGAACAGGGCAAAGGGGTGAATGCTCTGCATCTGCCGCTGTTCGTCCTCCGCCTCGCTGATACCAGTCCACGCCGGGGCCTGTAGATAAGCCAGGTACTCCTCCAGCACGTCCTCAAATACCATGCGGCCGTCCCGGAAATCTTCGTGGTAGGCCAGCAACGTATCCACGTCGACAATAATCAGCGGGCGAACGTTGTACACCGGCAGCCCCTGCTGCTCCAGCTTCGCCAGTTCTTCTTGGAACCAGTCGTTGACAACCACGTTCAGGCCGGGCTGATTGTAGAGCCGGTCATGCACCACCAGCACCGGGTCGATTACCAGCTCTGCCGGGTCAAAGTCGGTGTCGAATGGTAGTTGCTTGCGCAGCAAGCGTTCCACGTTGCCGGCCAGCTGCCGGGCCGCCTTGGGGTGCTGCTTTTCATCCTCGTAAAACTTCTTCTTAACCTCATCGAGGTAGGTGGCGAAGTCGTGGCCCGCTTTGGCATCCTTGTGTACCAACACGTCCTTTGACTCAAACAGCACGGCCCGGTTCTCGTGGCGGAAATAGTAGTCCGGCTCGGACTGGCCTTTCAGTTTCCAGCCTTCCAGAATGGCTCGCCCGCTCAGGGCGAGGTCTCGCCCCCGAAAAATGGCATCCAGTAGCAGATAAAGCAGGTATTGCTCCGAGAACAGGTCGCAGTAAACGGAGCGCCAATCGGTTTCCCGCTGGCCCTTAGGAAGCGAGCGGTTGGCAATATTAAACTGAAAATATAGCCCTTTATGCAGGGTTTCGAGCACCAGGACGGGGTACTCTAGTACGAACGTGCCTGGTGATTCTTCGCACAGCGGCGTGGTACGCAGGCTGGTGAAATCAGCCATGTCTAATGGCTGGCCCTCCGGCAGCGTAAAATGCCGCAGAAATGCGCACGCCTCGTCGTAATCCGGGCCGGGCGGTACCTCTACGGCAATACGGCCGGGCTTGTCGTTTTCGGTAACAGGTTTGATGATGCCGCTGAGCTGGCGGAAGAAATCCTGCCAGGTAGCACACGCAAACCGCTGCAGAAAGGCGCGGAGCAAGTGTTCAAAGCGGGCGTCAGCTTCCAAAAATTCAAACAGGCGCACCGACTTGATTATCTGCAGCATGGCAATATTCGGTAAGCGGTGGTTCAGCAACTCAAAGTCGGAGAAGGTACCGGCCAGCGCAATAGCGGCGAGGGGCTGCTTCGGTAACAGTTGTTGAGCAACCGTCATAGCCTGATACTGCTCCCGGATGTAGGCCTCGTTCAACGCCAGACACGCGGCAAACATGCTGCGCTCAAAGTCGGCATCGGACTGGCCAGCGGCCCCGGCCGGCAATCCGAAGCAGGAGCCAAAGAGTTGGAGCACCGGTTTGGGGTGGAAGAAGTTGAGCTTTTTACTGATACGGTCGGCCAGCGCTTGCGTCCGGTGGTACACTTGCCCGGCAAATGCATCGTTGCTGGGCCCAAAAATTTGCTGCATATCCGTCACAAAGTCCCGCTTCGAGGCGGATGTCTGGCTCAGGTAGCCCAGCAAGTGTGAAACGCCCTGCAAACCATCTAACCGGCTAACTCCGATTAAACAGGCGGCCACCGATGGGGTGGCGCCAGTAAACAAATCATGGTATTCGACTAGTAACTGGCGGTTCATAGCAAGGCGGAAAAACGGTAAAGATTACCTTCTGCGCGTATGAACACAAAAAAGCAGGAGCCCGTTAGGAAGCTCCTGCTTTCGTGCTTTACACCAAGACATTAGATCAACGAATCCAAGCTGCGCCGGGCGTGCGAGGCCGGCCCCAGCTTCTGGAACTCGGTCGGGGTGAGGCCCGTCACTTGCCTGAACTGCCGCGAGAGGTGAGCCGGGCTGCTGTAGCCCAGCTGCTGGGCCACTTCGGCCATGCTTAGCTCGCCGTAGCCGATGAGTTCCTTGGCTCGCTCCACCTTCTGACGGATGATGAACTTCTCGATGGTGAGACCCTCGGAAGCGGAGAACAAATGGGAAAGATAGTGGTAGTCTTTGCCCAGGTGCTCGACTAGGTAGGCGGAGTAGTTGAGCAGACGCGGGCCGGGCGGCGGGTAGTGAATTAGGGCCACCAGTAGCGTCTTGATGCGGTCTACCAGCTGGGCGCGGGGGTCTTCCAGCAGTTCGAAGCCGGCCTCCTGCAGGCTGGTGCGGATGGCATCGTAGTCAGGGGCTGCGCCGTTGGGCATCGACACGTCGGCCTCGCCCAGGGCCACGCGGTGCACCTGCAGGCCCAGCGCGGCTAGCTCCTCGCCCACCACCCGGATGCACTGCGGGCACACCATGTTCTTTATCAGCAGCCGGTGCGCGTCGGGCGGCGGTAGCACGTGGGCCATGCTAATGTCGGCTTGCATGGGATGCGCGCTCATTTCACCACCAGATTGCCCCGCAGCATGCCCATGCCGCAGGTAAACGTGAAGGTGCCCGCCTGCTGGGGCAGCAGTTCCACCAGAGTGGTTTTGAACGCCGGCAAGTCGCGGCGCACGTTGAAATCGGGCATTAGCAGCTCCTCCGAGCAGCTGTTTTCCTCGTCGCGGTAAAAGCTCAGCTGCACGGGCTTGCCGCGCTCCACCTCAACGACGTCGGGCGAATAGCCACCCTTCACCGTGATGGCCACTTCCTGCACGCCGCCCGACGTGGACACGGCGCTGGCCGTCTGACGGGCTGAGAAGAAGAAATACCAGATGACAAAAGCGGCCAGGCCGACACCGGCAATGGTCACAATAAAAGCCGTCGTATCCATAAGGAGCAGGAATTAATGAGCAGCAAACGCCCGCAGGCGCAGCGAGTTGGTCAGTACCGACACCGAGCTCAGGGCCATAGCGCCGGCGGCCAGCATGGGCGAGAGCAGGATGCCGAAGAAAGGGTAGAGCAGCCCGGCCGCGATGGGAATACCCAGCGTGTTGTAGATGAAAGCGAAAAACAGGTTCTGCTTGATGGTGCGGATGGTCTGGCGGCTCAGCTCTATGGCCGTGACCACTCCGCGCAGGTCAGAGCGCATGAGCGTGATGCCGGCGGCTTCCATGGCCACGTCGGTGCCCGAGCCGATGGCCAGGCCGATGTCAGCCTGGGCCAGCGCCGGCGCGTCGTTGATGCCGTCGCCCACCATGGCCACGGTGCGGCCCTCACCCTGCAGTTCTTTCACCTTGCCGGCCTTGTCCTGGGGCAGCACCTCGGCGAAGTAGCGCGCAATGCCCACCTGGCCGGCTACCTGCGCGGCCGTCTGGGGGTTGTCGCCGGTCATCATTACCACCTCGATGCCCAAGGCCTGCAGCTGCTTGATGGCGGCGGCTGAGGAGTCGCGCACGGTGTCAGCCACGCCGACGAGGCCCACGGCCTGCCCGGCCACGGCCACGTAGAGCACCGTTTTGGCCTGGGCCAGCAGCTGCTCGGCCTGGGCGGAGAGAGCAGAGGAGAGGGCAACGCCTTCGTCGTTGAGCAGGCGGCGGTTGCCGATGAGTACGGCCTGGCCCTCAACAGTAGCAGCGGCACCTTTGCCCTCCACGGCCCGGAAATCCGTCGCCGCCCCGGTGCCCGCGCCCTGCGCGTCGGCGTAGCGTACCACGGCTTCTGCCAGCGGGTGCTCACTCTGCCGCTCCACAGCGGCCACCAGCTGCAGCAGGCGCGCCGTATCTTGGCCCGGGGCCACGAAGTCGGTCACGGCCGGCTCCCCGCGGGTGATGGTGCCGGTTTTGTCGAGCAGCACGGTGTTTACCTGGTAGGCTTTTTCCAGCGCTTCGGCGTTGCGAATCAGCACGCCGTGTTCGGCCCCCTTTCCGGTGCTCACCATGATGGCCGTGGGCGTGGCCAGCCCCAGCGCACAGGGACAGGCAATGATGAGCACGGCCACGAAGTTGACCAGGGCCAGCGGCAGGCGGTGCTCCACTGGCGCCAGGTCAAACCACAGCACGAAGGTCAGAATAGCAATGACCACCACCGTGGGCACGAAGATGGCGCTGACTTTATCGGCCAGTCGCTGGATGGGGGCGCGGCTGCCCTGGGCATCCTCCACCAGTTTTACAATCTGCGAGAGCATGGTATCGGCACCCACCTTGGTTACCCGAAAGCGGAACGCGCCGGTCTTGTTCAGGGTGGCCCCGAACACGGCGTCGCCCGGCTGCTTTTGCACGGGCAGGCTCTCGCCCGTGAGCATGGCCTCGTCGAGGGCCGAACTGCCTTCCGTAATCAGGCCGTCGGTGGCCACCTTCTCGCCGGGGCGCACCAGCACGATGTCGCCCAGCTGCACCTGCTCGACGGGCACATCCACCTCCGCGCCGTCGGGGCGCACTACGCGGGCGGTTTTGGCCTGCAAACCCATCAGGCTGCGGATGGCGGCCGAAGTCTGGGTTTTGGCGCGCATCTCCAGCACCTTGCCCAGCAGAATCAGGGCAATGATGGTGGCCGTGGTATCGTAATACACCTCGGGCATCAGGCCCCGGCTGGTGAAAAAGCCAGGCACTACAGTGGCCGCCAAGCTATATAGGAAAGCTGCCCCGGTGCCCACGGCAATGAGCGTGTCCATGTTAGCGGCCCGGTGCTTGAAGCCGTTCCAGGCCGACTCGTAAAACTCGCGCCCGCTGTAGAGCAGCACCGGCAGCGTGAGCAGCAGCAGCGCGTAGTTGAGCCACTGCATGTTCACGCGCTCCATCATGGCCGGCCAGAGCATGAGCATGCTCAGCGGCATGATGATGACGGCCAGCCCCACGGCTACCCAGAAGCGGCGCTTGAGCTTCTGGTAGGCTAGGGCTTTCTGCCGGTCGATTTCGGCGCTGCGCTCGGCGGCGCTGGTATCCGGCGCCCGCTCCGCCACACCGTAGCCGGCGTTGAGGACGGCTTCTTTCAGGCTGGCCGGCGAGGCCTGCGTAGGTACGTAGTCGACGGTCGCCTTTTCGGTCGCAAAATTGACCATGGCCCGCTGCACGCCCGGCGTGCGGCTGAGCGACTTCTCGACAAACGCCGCGCACGAGGCGCAGGTCATGCCTTCGATGTCCAGGGTTTCGGTCTTGGTAGTCGGTTCCATAACTAGTAGGTTACTACATGATTGCCTTACCGGGTAGCTTACCGGGCAAGGCAATCAATCACCCTACAAAGGAACGGTCACCCGTCAAGGAAGTTAGTACGCAATCCAGCCCCTGAATTGCATAATTTGGCTTACTAAGCAGAAGACGTTGCTGCCGCGGCCGCTTGCTTGGCTTGCCAATCAGTTAGCCGCTGTAAGCCTCGGCCCAGATTGACTTTCACCGTGGTAGACACGGGAATGTTCAGGTTGAAGCTTTGGCGCATGAATTCCAGCAGCACGGTGGTGCGCGTTACTAGCAAGTATTTATGGCGGCGCAAGGTCAATTCCTCTGTCACGATCCCCACAAGCTTGCGCTCGTGTGCTGGGTCACCGAGCAGAAAGTTACCCGTGTCCCAGAGCCCACTGCCGCTGATGCCCTCCATTTTAGGGCGCCGATGGGGTTGGGGATTGGCGGCCGAAAGCACATCACCAGTAAAGTCAAGCACCAAGTGTGTGCCTGGGTGGAGCCGGAGCCCGGCGTAGTCAAACTCCTTCGTCTGCTGCACCTGCAGTGGGTAAGGCGCCGTTTTCACGTGCCCGTTAAACGAGCGGGTTTTTGCCGCCGGGAAGCCCACGGACAGGTACACGTCCGTCAGATGCCGAGGGCTGGTCGACAGCTCATTCAAAGTCAGGAACTGATAAGCCTCCTGCAACCGGGCGATTTGGCCTTCGTCAGTCAACTCCAGTACTGCCAAATCAATCTTGTCGTCTTGGCGCCGACCCGGAGGCGGTGGGGACGTGGTCAGCAACGTACCAGCCAGTGTCACTTCGTTCGGTGGTAAGATGACGAAGGTTGTGTAGGCCTGACCCGCTAGCACGTGCGCCGCCGTAACAACAATGAAACGGTTATCTACTGTTAGCAGGACGCCACTGCCGCACGCCGCGATACGGCCTTTGCGCGTGTAGAAGAACTGAATAGTGGAACGGAGTATCGCCGCCGTGGCGATGCTCAAGGGGTGGGCTTTTACTTCTTGTAAAAGCGATGAAGGAGTAGGTGTTGCAGCCATGGGGTAAAAGTGAAAAAATGAAAGTTATTGGTCTGGGCTGCTAACCAAGTGTAGACTGCCGTTTCCAACTTGGAATACGTAGTTGGCACCTTCTTCCCACAAACCACCCTTACCTTTGTTGCGTCGGCCAGCACTTTTCTCAGGCAGTTACGCTCGGAAAGCTTATGAAATCAGGTCAATCACTTGCATAATTTTGCGCTCTTGGCAGCTTGCCTCTGGTAGGCAAGAATAGCTTAAAACGCCTCTGCGGCAATTTGCTGCCTGTTCTGCTGTCGTCTAAGCTAGGAATGCTCCACCTGCCAGCGGAACCAAATCGCCCGTTTTGCAGTAAGGACCGGGTATTGCACTTTCCAAGCGACTTCTACTTTTGCGGTTGCTTAGTACCCTCGCATGTTCCATAGCCTGTTCCCCTTCCGCCGTTTGCTGGCGACGAGCTTTCTGCTCGTCTTCGTCAACGTGTTCGTGGGGCAGTGCTGGTGTGCTACGGTCAATCCGCCCCAGGCCGCCCGGCCGGCAGCGGCGCACCACCAGGCCGAGAAGCCCACGCACCCCGGCTGTAAAGGTCACGGCGCGGTGGCCGAGCATCACGGCAAGAAGGGCGCCCACCCGGCCAAGCCCGCCCGCAGCCACGACTGCTGCAAAGATAAATCGGCTTCGCTGCTGTCGTCGCTGACCTCGCCGGTACAGAAGCAGCTGTTTTTACCGGCACCGGCGCTTGTACCGGTTACCCTGGAGTTTTATTTCCGGCCCGCCGCCGGCAAGTGGGACCGTAACCGCGCGGTAACGCTAGTGCCCAGGGAGCACCTGCCGCCCAAAATTCCCGACATCCGCATTTTCATCCAGTCGCTGACTGTCTGATACTTCCGACGCGCTAAGGCTCGCGCCGGCATAGCTGTGCTATGTCCGGGGCGGGCCTTTTCGTTTGCTCGCCCGCGTGCCTGGTCCACGCCCCCTTCTCCCCACTTCTTGGTTTTTTCTCCCCCGCAATGAAGAGTTGCTGTCAGGAGGCCGGCGCGCCGCCCCCTCGTGGGCCGGGCCGTCGCTGGCTGTCCTACCTGCTCTACGCCGTGGTAGCTGCCGCGCTGGGCTTCGTGCTCTGGCAGCAGTGGCAGGCGTAGCCGCCGGACGCTGACGCCCGATTTCTTCCCATCTCATTTCAGGTTATGAACCGCCTTCTCATTTCCGCGCTGGCCGCTGCCAGCCTGTTTACCGCCGTGAGCTGCTCGACCGATTCGGCCAGCAGCAGCGCCACCAATACTGTTACCACTCCCACCGGAACCGAGGCCGGCAACGCCGCCGAGCACGCCGGCGGCCACACCTACGCCTGCCCCATGCATCCGGAGGTGACCAGCACCAAGCCCGGCGAAAAGTGCCCCAAGTGCGGCATGGCGCTGGTGCACAACGACCAGGTGTCGAACGGCAAGAGCTACCAGATGCAGTTTGAGCCCAAGCCCATGCAGCTAATGGCGGGCCAGCCCGTGACGCTGACCTACACCCCCCAGGAAGTGAGCAACGAGAAAGCTCCGGTGCCACTGGCCGTGGTGCACGAAAAGAAGATTCACCTCATCGTCGTCCGCAAGGACCTGTCGGCGTTCTACCACGAGCACCCCGAGTTCACGGCCGACGGCAACTACAAGGTGCCATTCACCTTTGCCAAGGGCGGCGACTATGTGCTGTTTCAGGACTATACCCCGGCCGGCGCCGGCCACCAGCTGGGCCGCCAGGTGGTGAGCGTGCAGGGTCCAAAGTACACGCCCGTCAAATTCAGCAAGGACCAGCTGCAATGGAGCCAGGACGGCTACCAAGCCACATTGGCCTTTGATAAGGAGCTGAAGGTGGGCCAACTGCTAGGCATGAAAATCACAATCCGCAAGAATGGCCAGCCCGTGACTGACCTCGACAACTACCTCGGCGCGCTGGGCCACGTGGTGGTCATCAGCGAGGACACCGAAAACTACCTGCACGTGCACCCCAACGACCAGGCCGACAAGGGCCCCGCCATTGGCTTCAACACCAACTTCGAAAAGCCCAGCCTGTACCGCGTGTTCCTGCAGTTCAACCACGGCGGGCAGATTCACACGGGCGACTTCACCATTAACGTCAAGGGCTAGCCTGACCGGGCCGCCCCACCTTTTTCACCATTCAACCAACCTACACCCCGTGAAAACCTCCGCATTCCTGCTGGCCACCCTCTGCTCGGGCACCCTGCTGCTGGGCAGCTGCAGCTCCGATAATAAAGCCGACACCACGGCCACCGAAACGACCACGAATCCGGCTGCTGATGATATGGCGGGCATGGACCATTCCAAGATGAGCGAGGGCGCCGCCGGCAGCTCGCCCCTGACGGCCTCCATGAACAACATGATGAGTAAAATGGAGGCGATGCCGATGAAGGGCAACACCGACCACGACTTTGCCCACATGATGCTGGAACACCACAAGGGCGCGGTGGCCATGGCCGACATCGAGCTGCGCGACGGCAAGGACGCCACCATGCGCCAGATGGCGGAAAAAATCAAGGCCGACCAGCAGCAGGAAATCAGCGAGCTGGAGGCCATTGCCCAGCGCCTGGACTCAGCCCCCACCAACTACAAGCCCAAAGACCCGGCTGACCCCTTCACCGCCCAGATGAAAACCAGCATGGACCACATGATGCAGAACATGCCCGCTCCGGTAGCCGATGCGGACATGAACTTCAACATGCTCATGACGGTGCACCACCAGAGCGCCATGGACATGGCCGAGGCTGAGCTGGCCCACGGCAAGGATACCAAGCTCAAGGAGATGGCGCAGAAAATGGTGGACGCGCAGAAAATGGAAATCGAGCAGTTCAAAGCCTGGCACGCCAAGAATGCCGATAAGATGTAGCCCGGGCGGCCTGTCAATACGCTTACCTCACTCCACTCACTTACCTCCATTTAAGATGAAATCCGTTCGTTCTCTGCTGGCCATCACGCTGCTGGCGGCCCCGCTTTCCCTCTTCGCCCAGCATACCCACCAGGCCGGGGCCGCCCACGGCCATAACGCCGCCGGCGAAACCCACGGCCACACGGCCCCGCACGGGGGCATCGTGCGCACAGCCGGCAAGTACCACGTAGAACTGGTGCTGGCCGGCTCGCAGATGACCGTGTACCTGCTCGATGGCAAAGAGCAGACGCTGGCTACCAAAGGCCTGACCGGCACGGCCATGGTGCTGCAGGGCGGCAAAACGACCTCCGTGCTCCTGTCCCCGTACGGCAACAACCAGCTGCGCGGCGGGCTGCCCGCCGGGGCCACGCCGACGACGGCCATCATCACCCTGCGGCGGGGCGGCGAAACCATCAGCGCCCGTTTCGACAAGCTGGCCAGCACCAGCGCCAAGGCCAAAGCCACCAGCTACATCTGCCCGATGCAGTGCGAAGGCAGCGCCAGCACCAAGCCGGGCGCGTGCCCCAAGTGCGGCATGGCCCTGGTGAAAAAGGCGTAGGCGGAGCCTGTTTTTCGGACGCGCGGCGTCCGGACCCGCTCCGTCCCGGGTCGTCCGCGGCTGCAACCGCGGGCGGCCCCCTGACGAGCTCTAATCTGACCCTATGAAGTATCTGAAGATAAAAAGCCGGGCGCGTGCTGTGCTCCTGCTGCTGGGGCTGCTGATTGGCTGGATGCCGGCCCGGGCTCAGACCACCGTCATCGGCCTTGACAGTGCCGAAGCCCAGGCCTTGCGCCGCCACCCGCGCCTGCGCCAATCCGACGAGGAAATCGCCGAGCAGCGGGCCCTCAAGCGGGGCAGCTTCGCGCCGGCCAACCCGGACTTTCTCTGGTCGGCGCCGACGGGGGAGATGTGGGCGCCGGGTGTGGTGCAAACCCTTGACCTGCCCAACGTCTACCGCCGGCAGCGGCAGGTAGCCCAGGCCGGCGTAGTGCTGGCCGAGCGCAACCGTGACGTGAGCCGCGCCACGGTGCTGCGCGATACCCGCTTGGCCTACCTCGGCCTGCAGTTTGCCGAAGCGCAGGTGCGGCAGTACACCTACCAGGACAGCCTGTACCGGACGTTGCGGCTGGCCACGGAGCGGCTGTTCGCGGCCGGCGAAGTCACCTCCCTACAGCGCATCAGCACCGACGCCGAAGCGCGGCAGGCCACCGTGCAGCTACAGCAGGCCACGGAAGATTTGCACGCGGCCCAGCGCCGCTTGGCGTTGCTGCTGAGCCAGCCCGGCACCGAACTAGCTACCAGCACCGACCTGCGCCGCAGCGGCCCGGAACTCGCCCAGACGGGCGCGGCCCTGCTCGGCACACTGCCGGCAGCGGACAGCAGCGCCCTGGTGCGCAGCCCTACCCTGGCGGCGGCCACCCAGAACGTGGCGCTCAGCCAGTCGGGCATCAGCCTGGTGCGGGCCCGCCGTACCCCGGCCCTGACGCTGGGATATCAGAACCAGGCATTTGAGAATTCCCAACTCAAGTACCGCTTTCAGTTCGGCGTATCAGTCCCCATCTGGTTTTGGACCTACCGGGCGCAGCTGCAAGCGGCCACGGCCCGCTCGCGGGCGGCTACTTATCAGCTGCAAACCCAGCGTCTGGAGCTGGGCACGCAGTACCAGCAGGCCCTGGCGGACACCCGCAAGTTCTCGGTCTCGCTCGCCTATTACGAGCAAACCGGCGTGCCCCAGTCCCGGGCCATCATCAGCCAGTCCCAACGGCTGTTCCAGGCGGGCGAGGTCAGCTACCTGCAGCTGATTATGAGCCTGAACCAGGCCTTTGCCATTCAGAATACCTACCTGACCACCATCCGCGACTACCGTCAGGCCCTGGTGGAACTCTCTTACCTACGGGGTGAATAACATGAAACAGCTCATCATTTTGCTGCTGGGCCTGCTTCTGCTGAGCGGCCGGGCCCGGGCCCACGGGGGCGAAGACCACGGCGACGCCGCGAAGGCGTCGACGCCCGCCGGGGCCACCTCCTTCTCGGTAGCGGCCCTCTCGGAGCAGTTCGAGGTGCTGTTGCGCTACGAACCGCTGGAAGGGGGCAAGCCGGCCGACCTGCGCCTGTTTCTGTCCGATTACGCTACCAACGTGCCCATCAAGGGCGCCAAGCTCACGCTCACCAACCCCGAAGACGCCGGCCTGAAGTGGGCGGTGACGGAGAAAGGACCGGGCGAGTATTTGGTGGAGGGCGAGTTTCCGGCCAATAAGGCCTACAGCTTCGCCCTGAACGTGGTGGCTGGCGAGCGGGCCGACCTGCTGCTGCTCGATGGCATTAAAGTGGGCGCCAAGCTGCCCGCGGCCGTGGCCCCGGCTGCCGCTACCCCCTCGCTCTTCTCTTCTTGGAAAACCATTCTGGCCCTGGTCGGCGCCTTCTTGCTCGGTGTCGGCCTGACGGCGCTGCTGCTGCGTCGCCGCCAGCGCGCCGGGACCTCCTCCACTGCTACGCCCGTTGTCTATGAAAACCAAGCATAAAGTTCTGCTCGGCACGGCTGCCGCCAGCCTGGCGCTGACCGTGCTGCTGCCCCCGACCGCGGCCGTGTTTGGTCACGGGGGCGAAGACCACGGCGGCGAGGCCAAGGCCAGCACCGGCGTGGCCCTGACCGACGAGGTGCTGCTGCCCAAGGAAAGCCAGTTTCTGTTTCAGGTGCGTACCAGCCTGGCCACGTACTCGGCCACCTACAGCCGGGCCACGCTCTACGGCACCGTGTCGCCGGCCGCCGGCGGGGAGGGGCGCATTGTGGTACCACAGACCGGGCGCATCGTAAGTCTGGCGGCGCAGGTAGGGCAGGGGGTTCGGGCCGGCCAGGCGCTGGCCGTCATCGAGCAGACCCTGGACGCCACCCAGCAAATCGGGCTGAGCACCGAACGGGCCAACGCCCAAGCCGAGCTGCGCGCTGCGCAGCAGGACTACGCCCGCCTGCAGAGCATTGCCGACATTGCCGCCCGCAAGGACGTGGTGGCCGCCGAGCTGCGCCTGCGTCAGGCCCGGCAAAACGCGGCCATTCTGAACGGGCAGGCCCGCCAGCGCCGCGTGACCATCACCTCGCCTATCAGCGGGACCGTGGACGTGTTCAACCTGGCCGTGGGCCAGCAGGTAGGCCAGGGCGATGAGCTGTTCCGGGTGCTCAACCCCGGCAAGCTGCGGGTGGAGGCCCAGGTGTTTGCCCAGGATTTGGCGAAAATCACGCCCGGCGCGCAATTTCGGGTGGAAGGGCTGCAGGGGCAGGCCGGCGCACCCGCTAAGCTGGTGGTGTTCAGCAACGTGGTCAATCCCGTCAACCAAGCCCGCCAGCTCATTCTGGAGCTGGACCAGACGGCCGCCAGCGGCTACCGCGCCGGACAGGCCGTAAACGTGCAGGTGCTGGGCCAGAGCGAAGGCGGCAAAAAAGAGTTGGTGGTGCCGACCTCAGCCGTCACGGACTTGAACGGCAAGCCCGTGGTGTTCGTGCATACCGAGCCCGAGCACTTCAGGATTCGCTACGTGCAGCCCGGCGCCGTCAATGGCGAGCAAACGGTGCTGTTGCAGGGGGAGGTGAACGAAAACGACCGGGTGGTTACCGCCGGCACCTACCAGCTCAAATCCATCTACCTCAATCAGTAGCGACGGCCAAGATTCCTACCCCGGCCTCGACCGGCCCACCTGGGGCTGCTTTTGCTTTTTTGACGATGCTTGATAAAATCATTCGCTTTGCCCTGCAGAACCGGCTGCTCATGCTGGCTTTTGCCCTGGGCCTGCTGCTAGCCGGCACCTACACGGCCCGCCAGCTACCGGTGGACGTGCTGCCCGACCTGGACCGTCCCCGCGTTACCGTGTTCCTGGAATCCCCGGGCATGGCCCCCGAAGAAGTGGAGGCCCTGGTCACGCTGCCCGTGGAGACGGCCCTGAACGGAGCTACCGGCGTGTCGGCGGTGCGCTCTAACTCGGCCATCGGCCTGGGCATGGTGTTCGTGGAGTTCGACTACGGCACCGATATCTTCACCGCCCGCCAGATTGTGTCGGAAAAGCTGCAGACCGTGGGTGAGCAGCTGCCGACCGGCATCACCCCGGTGCTCGGCCCCATTTCCTCGGTAATGGGCCAGATTATGCTGGTGGGGTTAACGGGGGGCCAGCAAACCAACGCAGCCGACCTACGCACGCTGGCCAACTACACCGTGCGCCAGCGCCTGCTGTCCATCCCCGGCGTAGCCCAGGTGATTCCCATCGGCGGCGACAACCTGCAGTACCAGGTGCTGCTGGACATGGCTCGCCTGAGCGCCACGGGGCTGACGGTCAACCAGGTGGAGGACGCGCTGCGCAAGTCCAACCTGAATACGACCGGCAATTTCTTTGATCGTAACGGCTCGGAGGTGCTCATCCGCAACCTGGGCCGCCTGCGTTCGGTGCAGGACATCGAGAACATCATCGTGGGCTACCGCGACCAGTCGCCGGTGCGCGTGGCCGACATTGCGAAAGTGGAGTTCGGAGCCCGCTTCAAGCGCGGCGACGGCAGCGTGAATGGCAAGCCGGCGGTAATTCTAAGCATCGAAAAGCAGCCGGGCGCCGCCACCGTGAGCCTAACCGCCGCCGTGGAAAAAGCGCTGGTGGAACTCAAGCCTTCCCTGCCCAGGGACGTGCATGTGAACACCCGCCTGTTCAAGCAGTCGGAGTTTATTGAGTCCAGTATCACCAACGTGGAGGAGGCGCTGCGCGACGGCGCCATCCTGGTAGTCATCGTGCTGTTCGCCTTCCTGCTGAACGTGCGCACCACATTTATCTCGCTGGTGGCCATACCACTCTCCTTGCTGGTCACGGCCCTGGTGTTCCGCCTGGCCGGCATCAGCATCAATACCATGACCCTGGGGGGCCTGGCTATTGCCATCGGGGAGCTGGTCGACGACGCCATCGTGGACGTGGAAAACGTGTACCGGCGCCTGCGCGAAAACCGGCACCTGCCCCAGCCCAAGCCGGCATTGCAGGTCATCTACGCGGCCTCCTCGGAAGTTCGTAACTCCATCGTGTACGCGACAATCATCGTGGTGCTGGTGTTCCTGCCGCTGTTTGCGCTGGAAGGCATGGAAGGGCGCATTTTTGCCCCGCTGGGCATTGCCTACATCACCAGCATCGTGGCCTCGCTGTTCGTCTCGCTCACCGTCACGCCGGTGCTGTGCTACTACCTGCTGCCGAAGATGAAGCAGATGGACCATGCCGAAACGGACGGGCCACTGGTCCGCTGGCTGAAACGCAAGGACACGCGGCTGCTGAACTGGGGACTGACGCACCCCAAAGTAGTACTCACGGTGACGGGCGTTTTGTTTGCCGCGTCGATGGCCCTGATTCCCTTCTTCGGCACCGAGTTTTTGCCGCCCTTCAACGAAGGCTCGCTGACGGTAAACTTCTCGGCCCAGGCCGGCACCTCCCTGGCCGAGTCCAACAAGCTGGGCACGCTGGGTGAGCAGCAGATGCTCCAGATTCCGGAGGTAGCCTACACCGCCCGCCGCACTGGTCGGGCCGAACTGGACGAGCACGCCGAGTCGGTCAACAATTCTGAAATCGAGGTGGCCTTCAAGACCGAAGCGGAGCTGGAACGAGAGGGAAAAAAGATGCGCAGCC
Source organism: Hymenobacter psychrotolerans DSM 18569 (assembly GCF_900142395.1). GTDB lineage: Bacteria > Bacteroidota > Bacteroidia > Cytophagales > Hymenobacteraceae > Hymenobacter > Hymenobacter psychrotolerans. The sequence goes on from NZ_FRAS01000013.1 coordinate 132,617, forward strand.
GCGACGAAATCCTGGCCGATATGCGGCAAAAGCTAAGCCTGATTACCGGGGTGAACGTGAACATCGGCCAGCCCATCTCGCACCGCCTCGACCACCTGCTCTCGGGGGTTCGGGCGCAGGTGGCCATCAAGGTGTTCGGCAACGACTTGCTGGAGCTGCGCCGCTATGCCAATGAGATTCGCGCGGCCGCTGGCACCGTGCCCGGCGTAGTGGACCTGCAGGTCGAAAAGCAGGTGCAGATTCCGCAGCTGCTCATCCGCCCCCGGGACCAAGCTTTGCAGGCCTACGGCATGGCCCGTGGCGAGGTGGTGCAGGACCTGGAAACACTGTTTCAGGGCACGGTGGTCTCGCAGATGCTCGACGGGCAGAAGCGCTTCGACCTGGTAGTGAAGCTGCCCGAAGACCAGCGCAACGATATTGCCGCCATTGGCCAAACCCGCATCGAAACGCCGTCGGGCGCCCTGATTCCGGTCAGCCAGGTGGCCGACATCGTCTACGAGCCGGGGCCCAATACCGTCAACCACGAAAACACCCAGCGGCGTATCACCATCTCGCTGAACGTGGCCGGCCGCGACCTAGGCTCCACGGTCAAGGAAATTCAGCAGAAGGTCAGCCAGCAGGTAAAGCTGCCGGCGGGCTATTACCTGACCTACGGCGGTCAGTTTGAGAGCCAGCAGTCGGCCTCGCAAAAGATTCTCTGGCTGAGCCTGTTCTCCTTGGCCGGCATCTTCCTGGTACTGTACTCGCACTTCAAGTCTACCTACATGGTGGGCCAAATCATGCTCAACATCCCGCTGGCCCTGATTGGCTCGGTGGTGGCCGTGCTGCTCACCGGCGGCACGTTCAGCATCGCCTCGCTGGTGGGATTTATCACCCTGACCGGCATTGCTTCGCGCAACGGCATCATGATGATTTCGCACTACATCCACCTAGTAGAGCACGAAGGGGAGCGATTTAGCAAGCAGATGATACTTCGCGGCTCCCTGGAACGTCTGGTGCCGGTACTGATGACGGCCTTAGTAGCCGCGCTGGCGCTAGTGCCGCTCACGCTGGCCAAGGACGCGCCCGGCAAGGAAATTCTCTACCCGGTGGCCACCGTCATTCTGGGCGGTTTGCTCTCCTCCACCTTCCTCGACATCATCGTGACGCCGGTGGTGTTCTGGCTTGTGGGCGAAAAGGCCCTGGCTCAATACTTCGCTTCGCACCGAGAAACGGGCTTGGGCGAGCACCCCGAGGAGCTCGACACCCCACCCCTCACGCCGCCGGCCGACCTGAACCCGGTGCAGCCCACCACCTAACCCTTCCTTATGGCCGCCCCACTTCCCACTATGCCTGGTGCTCCCAGCTGTGTGCTTTACATCAAGCACATGGTATGCGCGCGCGGTATTCGGGTGGTGCGTCGGGAGCTGGAAGGCTTGGGGCTACGCGTACTCGACGTGCGGCTGGGCGCGGCCACGGTGGCGGGCCAGGCCGAAGACCTGGACTGGGCCAGCATTCGGCACGCCTTGGAAACAGCCGGGTTTGCGCTGCTGGAAAGCCCGCACGAGGCCCTGGTAAACCGCGTGAAGCGCACGGTCGTGGAGCTGTTGCAACGTCCCGCAACCGTGCGGCACCGCGACTTCGTGCCCACGTTGGCCCACGAAATCGGGACCGACGGCCGCCGGCTGCACGCGGCCTTCGCCCGCCTGCCCGGCCACGAAAGCCTGACCAGCTATATCACCGGGCAGCGGCTGGCCTACGCGCAGGAGCTGCTGCGCACCTCCCGGCTCGACGTGGGCCGCATCGCCCGGCAGCTGGGCTACGGCAGCCTGGCCCATTTCTCGGGCCAGTTTCGCCGGTACGCGCAGTGCTCCCCGTCGGCTTACCGGCAGCAGTTGGAAGCGGAAGTCGAGCCGTTGCTTTCTCTAAATGATGCAAGTTCGAGCGCAAATGGTGTAAAACCAGCGTAGTAGAGGAGGGTATAAGCATTATCGGGGCATTCGCTCCATTCATGCCTAAACCGCCTTACCATGCATACCCAGAACCAAGCCCTTCTCGACGCCCTCAACGCCTGCATCGCCGCCTGCGAGCATTGCGCTTCCGCCTGCCTGAAAGAAGACGACGTGAAGATGATGGCCCGCTGTATCAGCATTGACCGTGACTGCGCCGACATCTGTGCCCTGACTGCCCGCTTCGTGGCCCGCGGCTCCGAGCACGCCCAACACCTGCTGGGTGAGTGCGCCGAAATCTGCAAGGCCTGCGGCGACGAGTGCGCCAAGCACACCCACATGCAGCACTGCCAGGAGTGCGCCGAGGCGTGCCGCCGCTGCGAGCAGGCCTGCCGCGCCGGCTTGGGCGTGGCCGCCTAAGCCGGGCCTTTCGGACGGCGGGCCGCAAATCATGCAAGTCTACGACCCAATTCTGTACCCTCTTCGGGACACCTTGGCCGCAGCTTTGCGTGTTGTATTTCCAGCGGCCCGGCTTGGGCCCCCAAACGCAAATCGTCATGAAAACCCTGCATTTCAAAACCAACATCAACTGCGGCGGCTGCATCAAGGCCGTTACGCCGACCCTCAACGAGCAAGCCGGTGCCGGCAACTGGCAAGTGGATACAGCTAACCCCGACAAAATTCTGACCGTCAGCTCGGAACGACTTACCACCGAGCAGGTGGTAAAGGCCGTCGAGCAAGCCGGCTTTTCCATCCAAGCCGTTTAAGCGGTTTTTCCATCTGGGCAAGACGCCCGGCCAGCTTGGTCGGGCGTTTTCATTGGTGTGCGGCGCGCCCTGATTGAAGCCTAGCCATACTTCTTGGTTTGGTGCAGTTCCATGATTTAGGCTGCACCAAGTGCTCCTTTCGCCACTGATATCCTAGAGCCCACCAGCACCAAATTATGCAATTGCAAACACCCTGCGCGAATAATCCAGCCCGCTAGCCAGCCGTACTTATCAGTGCACATCTCATGCTGCGCCGGAGCCGGTTTTTATCACCCATCTTTCTCTCCATGGAGCACTCTAAGCCATACTCCCGTTTTTTTCTGATGCTGGCCGTCTCGCTCGTGGCCATGTACGCCGTCATGTACCTAAACGTGTACGAATGGGACCACGTGTACTTCAGCCTGACCCGCCTCTACATGGCCGTGCTCATGCTCGTGCCCATGACCTTTATCATGATGGGCTTTATGTGGAGCATGTACCCCGACAAGCGCCGCAACCTGTTCATCATGGCTGGAAGCTTGGTGGTATTTGTGGTCGTTACCATCATGGTCCGCTCCCAGATTTTCGTCGACGACCAGTTGTGGATGAAAGGCATGATTCCGCACCACTCCATTGCCATCTTAGTCAGCAAGCAGGCCACCATCAAAGACCCTGAAGTGCGCACTCTCGCCGACAGCATCATCAGCGCCCAACAGCGCGAGATTAGCCAGATGAAGCGCATTCTCCACCGGCTGCAACAGCAATAACTTGGTTTTCTGAACACCAGAATTCAAAGCCGATGCCTGTAATGTGTTGATCACAAAATCATTCTGATACCAACTGGTAAGGCCACCTTTTTCTCCGTTTAAGCTTCTAAGGCGTTGCATGCAACGTTGTAAATGGCGATAGAGGGCTAAACAATGTACAATAGCTGGATATAAGAGTTTACTCTACACTAAGATAACTTACTAGTTCTATCCTGCACCTCTAGGTTGAGCTTATCTAAAATGTACGACAGCAAGTTTATAGGATTGATTAAATTTTTAGCAATTTACCAAACCCTTTATCAAACGACCCTCGTTAAAAACAACCAATCTCCCGATATACGGTGAGAGGCTAAATCACTTTTCTCACTATGCCACAGCCCGATAATCCCGGCAAAGGTCCTGGCACTCCCGGCCACCCTAACCCTCCTGGCAACCCAACGCCTCCTGGTAATCCTACAGGTCCTGGTATCCCTCCCGGCAAGCCCGACCCCGGACCGCATAACCCGCCTAAACCCCCTAAGGACCGTCCCGTAGGCCAGCAGTAAGTTCGCATGCCCTATCAGTCCTGGTTTGAAGCCGATCCAGATCGGCTGCAACGAGAATTAAATGCCCTGGCCGCGTGCGGCGTTGACGCTACTGTTGACGCTACTGCCCGTGACCAGGGCATTTTAAGGCTCTCCTTCTCGATAGACGGTACGAATCCATGCTTTGGCCTTGCCGGCTTAGTAGATTCGGTGGAACTGGTGGCTACCTTTCCGGACAATTACCCTTATTTCCGACCGGAAGTAGCCGCTACCAACCTGACCCTACCGCGTCACCAACACCCGCTGGGCAGCAATTTGTGTTTGCTGCCCCGGCCTGCAGACAATTGGGCGCCTCAATGGCAGTTGGCGACGTATCTGCAGGAGCAGCTGGCCAAGGTGTTGCGCAAAGGAAACATCACCGATCCGGCCCTGCTGGCTGCAGATCCGGATGAGCAGGCAGAACCTGCCAGCGAATACTTTCACGCCCGTAATCTGGTTGTTTTCGACGACACAGGTTTACCAGCTGTCGACCCGATACTACCGGCGGTTGCCGTACTCGGCAAGATGTTAATCGGCCTGCCGAAAAAAGCTGGCGTAGCTTCTCGTCTGGCCGTGCTCGAAACTACAGACACCGCCGGCCGTACGCACCGGTTGCCCCAAGCATTATGGGAGCAGTTTCCGTTGCACTTTATCAGCGGCCATTTGCTACACCTCTCTCAAGCACCACCTTATACCGATTCGCAGTCCGTATTGCGCTGGCTCCTGGATCTGGCCGCGCAGCATGGTATCGTCTCGTCCTTTGCGGGCAAACCCCTGCCCTTATCCGACGGAACGACGCTTAAGCGGGTAATCGGGTTCCGTTTTCCGGAGGAAGTAGCCCCAGGCCAGATGGGCACGGGCTGGTTGTTTTTGCTTGAAATGTCCTTTAAACAGATGGTACCGCATGGCCCCAAGGGCAAGTTAGTACCGCAGGACATGCGCTACATCAATTTCGGCAAAGCGGCACGAACTACCCCAGCCGATTTGCAGCTCCGCATTCCCGCCCTGAAGGCCCTGAGTCAGCATACCATCGCGGTGGTGGGATTAGGCGCATTAGGTGCCCCTACTGCTTTGGAACTGGCCCGTAACCAAGTAGGCGAGCTGCGGGTGATGGACTTTGATCATGCGGAGCCCGGCCCCAGTGTGCGCTGGCCGCTCGGCCTGGCTGCGGCTGGCTTGCTCAAAACCGATGCTATTCGGGATTTCCTCGCGCTGCAGTACCCCGCCACCCGTGTGGTACCCGTCAACCATAAGATAGGTGCGTTACGGAATGAGAATGAGCCGAGTGAACAGGAAATCATGGACACGTTTTTGGATGGCGTTGCCTTGCTCATTGATGCCTCCGCCGACAAGGGCATCAGCCACTTCCTGGCCCGGACAGCACAGGCACGCCGTATTCCGTTCATATCCCTGTACGCTACGCCAGGCGCATGGGGTGGCCTAATAATGCGGGTAGTTCCCGGGCAGACGGCTGGCTGCTGGATGTGCGCGCAATATCACCTGTTCGACGGGAGCATTCCCGTTCCCCTGGCCGATGAATCTACAGGTAGTACGCAAGCAGCCGGGTGCGGCGACCTGACATTTACCGGGGCGAGCTTTGATTTGCAGAACGTCGCCTTGGCGGGCGTTCGACTGGCCGTTTCTACTTTGAGCGCTGGTGGCCCGGAAGACTATCCCCTTACGTCATGGGACGTGGGCGTGGTACAACTCATGACGCCCGAACGCCAGCTGCTGCCCCCAACTTGGCATACCTTCTCCTTGGAAGCACATCCGTCTTGCCCTTACTGTTCGCCGTGATTGAAGCTGAATTTACGCTCTGGTTATCAGAATCGGCTTACAAGGCTATTTTGCTGGAAGCCATGCGCAGGATGCCGTGCGAAACGGGCGGCATCCTGCTGGGCTATTGGAGCACCCCTCAGGAAGCGGTTATCACCGCCATTATCGGTCCCGGACCAAAAGCGGTACACCGCAAACGGTCCTTTCAGCCCGACAGCACTTATCATGAACGGGAAATAGCACGGCATTATGAGGAATCCGGTCGCACCGAAACGTATTTGGGTGACTGGCATACTCATCCTAAGGCCGGGGCTTACATGAGCAGTAAGGATGAATCCACGTTACGGGTGCTGGCTGACTACGCACCAGCCCGGCTCTTGACACCCATCATGATGATCTTAGGAACTGATCCGCCTAGCTTGAAAGCGTGGATACACACATACAGAAGAAAGCTGCTATTCAAAACTTCGGCTTTTCACACTTGCAAGATCTTACACTATTAACAGCAGTGGATAAGGTATGATAAGCTTTACTTATCATACCTTATACTGTACCTTTGGCAAGCGCCCATTTTTCGGGTATTCACTCCTTATAATAGGCTGCCGTGAGCACCGTACCCGTCGTCCCGCCTTCGCCCGCCTCCACCAGCCTCGCGCACCTGGCCGAGCAAACCGCCCGCTACGTCGAAGCCGGCCTGCAGGGCGCGCCCAACACGGCCCGGGCCTACGCCGGCGACTGGCGCCGCTTCACTGCGTGGTGCACCGAGCACGGGCAGGTCGCGCTGCCGGCGTCGGTGGATACGCTCGCCGGATTTGTGACGCACCTGGCCGAAGCTGGCAAGAAGGTGGCCACCATCCAGCGTCATTGCGCGGCCATCAGCAAAGCCCACGCGCTACGGGACCTGGCCTCACCCACGGACGATAAGAAATTCAAGGTGCTGCTCGAGGGCATCAGCCGCGTGAAGGGCACCCGCCAAAAGCAGGCGCCGGCGTTTTCGCTCGCCAACTTTAAGCGCACCGTCAAGCACATCGACGCCTCAACACCAGGTGGCCTGCGCGACCGGGTGATTTTGCTGCTGGGCTTTACCGGGGCCTTTCGGCGCTCAGAACTATCTGCGCTCGACTTGGAGGACCTCACGTTTTCGGACGACGGATTGACCATTGACCTGAAGCGCAGCAAGACCAACCAGTTGGGAGAGGCCGAAGAAAAAGCCATTTTCTATTCTCCAGACCCATCGCTCTGCCCCATCCGAACGCTGCAGGCCTGGATGCGCATGCTCGGCCGCACCGCCGGCCCGGTGCTGGTGTCCCTACGCAAGGGTGGACGGCTGACGGAGCGCCGGCTGACAGATGTGCACCTGAACAAGATTGTGCAGCGGCACTTAGGCCCGAAGTTCACCGCCCACTCTCTACGCGCTTCGTTTGTGACGGTGGCCAAGCTCAACGGCGCCGATGATAGTGAGGTAATGAACCAGACTAAGCACAAGACAAGCTCCATGATCCGGCGCTACACCCGCCTCGACAATGTGCGGCAGCACAATGCAGCTCAGAAATTGGGATTGTAAGTGCGTGGGTGAGGCTTTACAAGCTCGGTTCACTTACGAAGCAAGAACCGAGAGTGTGCAAGACCCTATTGTCTGCAGGTATGCATGAGCACCGGAAAACAACTTTCTGATGCGCTGATAAGCTTCTACCTGAGTACCGCTGTGATTCGTGGTTTTCAAGCCAGGCTGCACAATCACAATATCCACTGTAAGGTTAGGATTGTTGATGCTCATCAGTATCTCCTTCAGCTTGTCAAGCGACCCTTTCTTCACCCTATTCCCAGTATCTCCTTTATTGCGATAAACCAACCGGTTGAGCAACACTTTTTTGTTTGTCCAAACCGCTGATTTTACTGCTTGACCACATACCTCGTAGATATCATCAACGGAACATCTGGGTTCTTCTCCACTCTGCTTTTTGCAGTGGAAGAACTTGATGCTATCCGGACGAAAGGCTAAGATATCCGCTACCTCCAATGAGGCATGGTCATAGTACACCACATCATAATCAGGTAATACCATTTGCTCAATGTAGTCGTGAATCGACAGCCTGGTATCACCAGCTAACGTATTCGCGGTGATGTCATCTGCTGTATAAAATTCCCGATTCACATTAACCTGTAAGCCTGACCATCCTATTGCTTGTATGGCACCGTCAGGCATGAGGTCAAACCCGGTGTTAAAGTCCATCAAAGTGCGACCGGCAAGCTTTGACCAGTCTTCGAAGTAAAAATTGATGGGAGCATCCGTAAGCAAGGTGAACAGGCTTTTCTGGCGAAGCACGTTGTTACCTCGTGTCTCGTGTAACTTACAGGGGGTCGATTCGAGGTAGTAGAATGCTATATCCGGCTTAATACGGTAGCCAATTTTTGCATAGGCTTGACCTCGCTTAACAAAGAACACAAGCTGATTTTGTGTACACTCCTCGCGGCAAATGCTGATTTCACAAGCCACAAGCAAAGCCTCTTCCACAACTTCATCATCTGCGTCCACGAAGGCCACACGCGTTTCCCTATTATAAATCGACCCGTCCCAGTCAGCCGCTACCAGAGCGTTATCGTCGCTTATGGGGAACTCACTGATGTCCCGTCCACAATCAAGCTCGGTTAGCGGCGATTTAAGTGAGGTGGTCTAGCTAAAACGGACAGCGAGAAGTCTTAACTTCCGCTGCTCATGACTGAAAAATCGAATCCTGTAGGAAACCCCTCCACCCGCAAGAAATACACGCCGGCTTTTAAAGCCGAGTGCGTCCGCCAAGTAGCGGCTGGTACCCGGCAAAGCGACGTGGCCCGTGCCCAGGGCATTTCACCGGCCCTGCTGGGGCGCTGGCAACGCCAAGCCCTGGAAGCCGCCGTCCCCAGCAGCGCGGAGCGCGACGAAATCAAGCAGCTGCGGGCCGCGCTCAAGCGCGTGGAAATGGAGCGCGATATTTTAAAAAAAGTCGTGACCATCTTCTCCCAACCGCCTCAGTCATGAGCC
>NZ_FRAS01000048.1 GCF_900142395.1 Hymenobacter psychrotolerans DSM 18569
CGCTCTGCCTGCCGCCAGGCAGTGTACTGCGTCAGGACCTGGGTCTGGTGGGCCATACCCCGGCCGGCGTGGTGGTGGAGATGCCCCACAAGAAGCCGCCGAAGCGGGAGTTGACCTTCGCTCAGCAGCTGTACAACCACTTGCTGAGCCCCTTACGCGTGGTCATCGAGCATGCCCACCGGAATGAAGCGCTTGCGCATGGTACAGGACACGTTGCGCTTGCGCGGCCAGTGGCGGCGCGACACGGTCATCGTGGTCGCCTGCGGGCTGCACAACCTACGCGTGCGCAGTCCCCTGCGCCTCTACGCGCCCGATAAATTCCCCAAACTGTCCGAATAAGGTTTATTATATCCATGTTCATTGGGCCCCTTGCCACGCTTCTGCTGGTTTCCGCTTACCGAAATCCGCCGATAGAGCACAAGCCGGCTGCAGAAAAGGATACTGAAAGGTTCAGAGCGGATTAACTGAATGTTGCGCCGAGAGTATTGCGCACAAACAACCTACCAAAAACGGCCCGGCCGCCGCTCCTGCCACTATGGCAAGGAACGGCGGCCGGGCCGTTTTTGGTGCTCCTGAGCCTACTTGGCGGGGCCACTGACCGTGAATTCAGCCTGCGTGTTTTCCCACATCAGCCGGACCGGGCCGCTGGCATCGGCGGTGATGGTGAACTGCTCGACGGGCTGCGCCAGCTTGGTGGGCTTCACCTTAATGCGCAGCGCGTCTTCGCCTGATTTATACTCGTATGCGCCCCACTGCTTGAACTCCCGGTTGAAGATGATGGTCCACTCGTCGGGGCCGGGGATGGTGAACAGGGCGTACATGCCGGCGGGCAGGGTCTGGCCGTTGATAAGGGCGGCCTTTTCCACTTTAAAGGTAGTGGCCTCGTTTGCGCCGGTGCGCCACACCTCGCTATAGGGCACCAGCTTGCCGAACACCTGCCGGCCTTTGGAATTTGGGCGGCTGTATTCGATGGTGACGGGCACGCCGTTGATGGTAGCCGAAACGGTAGCCGGCGGGCTCGGCCGCTTCGACTTGTCTTCGGGCTTCTTGCCGGTCATCTGCTCCTGAGCGAAGGCCGCACCGGACAGCAACACCAGCACCAGCAGCCAGCAGGCGGAAAGCAGGCGGGGATAGAGGGACTTTTTCATGAGTGGGGAGAGAAAGGTTGGTGAAAGAAACGTACGTGCACTACGCAGACCGGCCGGCATCATGCCACCGCTGGCTACCACCTCACCCGGCCACACGGCGGAATTACCTGGCAATGAGCCAATATACAGATTCCACTACATTAGTACCAGATGGTTGTACGCAAACTGAAGCATAGCGGTGACATTATGCGGCCCGGCAATTACTTCTACCGGCAGCGCTATTCCTCGTTGTTCATCCGGGATGTGTCGCGCGTGTCGGCCATGCGCAGGTACACCACCAGCGAAATGGCCGCGCAGGCTGTCACGTACCAATAAAACCAGCTCTCTACGCCTTTGCTTTTGGCCAGCAGCGCCACGTACTCGGCCGAGCCGCCGAAGAGGGCTACCGTAAGCGCATACGGCAGGCCCACACCCAGCGCCCGTATTTCGGTTGGAAACAGCTCGGCTTTCACCACGGCATTGATGGACGTGTAGCCGCTCACAATCACCAGGGCCGCTACCAGCAACCCGAAGGCCGCGCCCGGGCTGCCGGCCTGGCCCAGCCACGTCATCAGGGGCACGGTGCCCAGCGTGGCCCCAATGCCGAAAAACAGCAGCACCGGCCGCCGCCCTACCCTATCTGACAAGCCGCCCAGCAGCGGCTGCAGCAGCATGGCCACACCCAGCGCCCCAAACGACACGAGCGTAGCCTGGTCTTTGCTGAATCCGGCGGTATTCACCAGAAACTTCTGAGTGTAGGTGGTAAAGGTGTAGAACACCACGGTGCCGCCCAGCGTGAGGCCCACTACCGTGAGCACCTCCCGCGGGTAGCGCAGCAGCACGGCCAGTTTGCCGGGCTGAGCCGGCTGGGGCGCACTGGCTTCGGCGGCCGTCTGGCGCGTAAAGGCATCCGTTTCTTCCATGGTGCGGCGCAGATACAAAGCCACCAGCGCCGCCGCAGCCCCAATGGCAAAGGGAATCCGCCAGCCCCAGGCCTGCAGCTCGGCCGGGGTCAGGAGCTGTTGCAACCCGATTTGCACCAGCAGCGCCAGCAGTTGGCCGGCAATCAGGGTCACGTATTGGAAGCTGGAGAAAAAGCCCCGGTTGCGCTGGTCGGCCATTTCACTCAGGTAGGTGGCCGAGGTGCCGTATTCGCCGCCTACGCTCAGGCCCTGCAGCAGCCGCGCCAGCACCAGCAGCACCGGCGCCGCCACCCCAATCTGGCGGTAGGTGGGCGTAATGGCAATCAGCAGGGAGCCGCCGCACATAAGCAGCACGGAGGCCAGTAGCGCCGCTTTGCGGCCGGCGCGGTCGGCGTAGCGGCCCATGAGCCAGCCGCCGAGGGGCCGCATCAGAAACCCCACCGCAAAAATGGCGGCCGAGTTGAGCAGCTGCGCGGTCTGGTTGCCTTCGGGAAAGAACGAGGGCGCGAAATACAGCGCAAACGCCGAGTACACGTACCAGTCGTACCACTCGACCAGGTTGCCCACTGAGCCGCTGAAGATGGACCGGATACGGGACGCCATGCTGCGGCCGGCGGGTGCGGAAGAAGTGCTGTGCATGGCGGCAAAGTAGCGAATGGCCGCGTCAGAACCGGCCGGCGGCCCGGCACAACCGGTTTATCGGGTTACCTTCGCGGCACTGTTCTTTGTTTGATTTCCAGTCAGACGGCGGAAGGTGGCCGGTACTACCGGCATAAAAGGGAACCGGGTGCGAATCCCGGACAGACGCGCTACTGTAAGTCCCGCGCAGTTTGCACCAGCTCAGAAGTCCATTGGCCGGCCGCTGCCCGCTGAGAAGGACGGTGCAAACGGGACAAGTCAGGAGACCTGCCTTCCGCTGCATTGATGAGGCTGCCTTCGCGAAAAAGGGTCTTATCGGGTACTGACGCGCCGCGGAGGCCGGGACTGTGCGTGCCGGGCCGGTACCGGCGTGCCTGCGGTACCCAGGGCGTTTTTTGAGGAAGGTGGGCGTGGATTTTGGGCCGGAGCACTTCGTTTCTCTTTTTTCACCACTGTATGTCTGCTCTCGAAGCCAAAATTGCCGCCGCCGAAACGCGCATCTTCAAAGCCGTTTTCCCCAACACCACCAACCACTACGACACGTTGTTCGGAGGTACTACCCTGCACATGATGGATGAAGTGGCCTTCATTACGGCCACCCGGTTCAGCCGCCTCAAAATGGTCACGGTATCTTCGGACAAGGTGGATTTTACGCATCCGATTCCCGGCGGCACGCTCGTCGAGCTGATTGGCAACATTGTGCGCGTGGGCAATACCAGCCTGCAGGTGCGCGTAGACCTGTTCGTGGAGCAGATGTATTCCGAGGAGCGAGTCAAGGCGGTATCGGGCCTATTTACCTTTGTCGCCATCGACCAGGACAAGCAGCCGGTCCGGATTCTGACGCAATAAATTCCGGGCTGAGGGTGGTGGCAAGTGTCTGTGTAGTAGCTTAGCCTGCACAATAGAGGAGTTTGCATCGCTGCGCTTGTACTTTCCGTATAGCAGAGCTGAACTTTCTGGCTCCAAGCTTCTGTTTAAGGGGCCATCTGTATACTGTCTTCCCTCTTACATTTGTATGGCTCAGCAGCAGAACAACCCTATTACCGCTCGCTTGGAACAATCTTTTAAAGAAGCCGATCAGGCCCGCGAGGAGCTGACAGAATCTATGTCGAACTCCGTTGCTGCCAACTGCGACCTGCTGCACCACGGCCTGGTCAGCGCGAAAGGGTTGGAAACGACCACCGAAATGTACCGCCATATGCTGGGCCAGTTGCTGCGCCACAGCTCCGGCGAGGTCCGGGCCCAGGTGCTGCAGTCCTTCAACCGCTCGATGGAGAAGTTCTGGCCCCGCAAAGCCGGCCACGATGCTCAGGGCAACCAGCCGGACTAACTCTTCCTGTCTCTGCCGTTCTATCAAGCCCGTTGCAGCCCGTATGGCCGCAGCGGGCTTTTTTTTCGGTTTCTGGGAAGAGCTTTATCATGCCATCCCGGCAATAAGCTATATGTACAATATCTATCTTTCCAGACTATTGCCTTAGCCGCTTTTTTGTTGGTTGCCTCCCGCTATGACTGCCGCCCCGCCGCCCGCCGCCCACTCCGATGCCTGTGTTTTTGACCGCATTGCGCTGAGCTTGTCAGGTGGCGGGTTTCGGGCCTCCGCCTACAGCCTGGGCACTTTGAAAGCCCTGTATCAGCTGGGGTTGCTGGAGCAGGTACACATGCTTTCCACCGCTTCCGGGGGCACCATCACGGGAGCTTATTATGCCATGCGCCGCAAGTCCGGCCACGCCTTCCCCGCCATCTACCACGACTTCTACCGGCTGCTGGAACAGGACGCGCTGCTGCCGCAGGCCCTGGCCCGGTGGGAAGCAGGTATGCAGGCAGCCGGCGCCCAGTACAAGCTGATTCAGGCGTTTGCCGAAACCTACAGCCACCACCTATACGGTGAGGCGCGCCTGGGCATGATCTGGGAACCCGACGCGTCGGCGCAGGCCCCGTTTCATCTACAAAGCCTGGTTTTCGGCGCGACGTAAATGTACTCGGGCCTGGCCTTCCGCTTCCAGTACAGTGCCTACCTGCCGGCCCCCCAAAGCCAACACCGCGAGACTTATGCCATCGGCAACGGCAACGTGAGCCTGCCCGCCGAACACGCCCGCAAGCTGCGCCTCGGCGACGTGGTAGCTGCTTCCTCGTGCTTTCCGGGTGGGTTCGAGCCGCTGGTGCTGCCCGATGACTTCTTCCCGGGCAGCCCGCCGGCCCAGTTGCTCACCAAAGGCGGCCGGCGCACCTCCGACCGGGTGGCGCTGCTGGATGGCGGCATCTACGACAACCAGGGAATCGACAGCCTGCTGGTGGCCAATGAGCGCAACCGCCGCCACCTGGAGCAGGTGCAGCACAGCCACTCGGCCCGGCAGGCGGCGCTGTTGCAGCCCACCACCCTGTTTCTGGTAGCCGATGTGGGAGGAGCCGACAAGGATATTTATCAGGCCCCGGCGCCGCTGCTCTATTCGGCGCGGGCACCCCGGCTAGGGCAGGTTGCGCTGTTGCTGACGGGGCTGGTGGCTGGGCTGGTGGCTGGGCTGGCCCTGGGTGCGTGGCAGCTGTATGCAGCCGGCAACTTCCCGTTTTGGAGTGGGGTGCTGGCGGGTCTGGGGGCCGTAGGTGGCCTGGGGCTGCTGGCGATAGGCTGGGGAATCAGTCGGCTCCGTGGGCTGCTCCAGAGCCACGGCCCGCAACTCCCGGGGTGGGTGCTGCCACGGCTGGCCCGCTTATCGGTGCCGCAGGCGAAGCAGCTGCTGGCCCTGCGGCTCGGGAGCACCCTCAAGCTCCTGACCTCGGTATTTATGCGCCGGGTACACAGCCAGAACTACGAGCAGCTATACCGGCAGCCCGGCGGGATTAAGCCGGCCTACCAGATTGTGAGCAGCATTATCGGCGCCATTGCCACCGACTACGAGCGGCAGACGGCCAAGACGGGCCGCAAGGAAAAGCCCGCGCCGAAAAAGGTCAAAGTCAGTCAGCAGCTGGGCGCCGTGTTTCCGACCATCGACAGCGCGCGGAAAATGGGCACCACGCTCTGGTGGCAGCAGGACAAGTGGCGCCTGCCGGCCATTGTGGCCAGCGCCGAAATCACGCTTTGCTACCAGTTGCTGCGCCGGTTCGAAAAACACCCACCCCAGCCCGGTTCCCGCGAGGCCGAAGTGCAGCGCCGGACCCAGCTCCTGTGGGACGCCTACCAGCGGGGCGGCCCTGGCTACCTGGTTCCGCTGGCGGCTATGCCGGTTCTGCAGCAGCCGGAGGGCACGGTAGAGCAGGTTCTTTCCACTTCGGAACGTTAAGCAGGCCGGCGCGTGTCTGGCTTCTGCCGCCTGCGGCGTCCTTGCGTGCCGCTGCCCGGCAAGTTTCCGGCCCGCACCTGCGTCTTTCTGCGTAATTTTGGGCTTTTGCCTTTCCCTGCTCCTGCCGGAGCTGTTCATGTTGTGGTCCAAAGGATAGCCACCTTTCACCTGTATTATGTCTGATTTACTGCGCGAAATAGAAGTGCTGCTGCCCCCGGCCGTAGCCTACGACGAGTTTGCCCGCTACCGGGCCCTGCTGGAAGCGGCCGGCCTGCAGCCCGGCCAGGCCGACTTCGTGCACCTGCGCAAACGCTCCATTGATGCGCGCGGCCGCCAGCCGCTGGTTCGCCTGCGCGCCGACATCTACCAGACGCCGCCGCCCACCGACCTGTTTGGCCCCTGGTTTCAGTATCCCGATGTGAGCCGGGCGCGGCGCTCCGTTATTATCGTCGGGGCGGGCTCGGCGGGGCTTTTTGCCGCGTTGCGCTGCATCGAGCTGGGCCTGAAACCCATTGTGCTGGAACGCGGCAAAGACGTACGCACCCGCCGCCGCGACCTGGCCGCCCTCAACAAGGAACACCTCGTCAACCCCGACTCCAACTACTGCTTCGGCGAAGGCGGCGCGGGCACCTATTCCGATGGCAAGCTCTACACCCGCGCTACCAAGCGCGGCGACGTAGGCCGCATTCTGCGCCTGCTGGTGCAGCACGGCGCCACCCCCGACATTCTGGTGGATGCGCACCCGCACATCGGCACCAACAAATTGCCCTACGTGGTGGCCGCCCTGCGCGAAAGTATCCTGCAGGCCGGCGGCGAAGTACGCTTCGATACCCGCGTCGATGATCTGATTCTGGAAAACAACCACCTGCGCGGCGTGGTCACGGCCAGCGGCGAGGCACTGGAAGCCGATGCCGTGATTCTGGCCACCGGCCACTCGGCCCGCGACATCTACGAGCTGCTGCACCGCCGCGGCGTACTGATTGAGGCCAAGCCATTTGCGCTGGGCGTGCGCGTCGAGCACCAGCAGGCGCTGATTGACCGCGCCCAGTACCGCCTCAGTGAGCGGGGCGATTTGCCGGCCGCTTCCTATTCACTCGTGCACCAGACGCAGGTGCAGGGCCGGCAGCGGGGCGTATTTTCGTTCTGCATGTGCCCCGGCGGCTTTATCGTACCCTCGGCCACGGCACCCGGCGAGGTAGTGGTGAACGGCATGAGCCCCAGCCGCCGCGACTCCCGCTTCGCCAACTCCGGCATCGTGGCCGCCATTGAGCTCGAAGACATGGACCTGCGCCAGCACGGCGCCCTGGCGGGCCTGCGCCTGCAGCAGCAGATAGAGCAGCGGGCCTGCCGGCTGGCCGGCAACACCCAGCTGGCTCCCGCCCAGCGCCTCGGCGACTTCCTGAAAGGCAACGTGTCGGCCGAGCTGCTGGAAACCAGCTACCAGCCCGGCCTCGTGCCCGTAGCTATGGATGAGGTGCTCGGCAACAACCTGGCCGAGCGGCTGCGCCAGGGCTTCCGCAATTTCGGGCAGAAGATACCGGGCTACGCCACCAACGCCGCCCAGATTGTGGGCGTGGAAAGCCGTACCTCCTCCCCCGTGCGCATTCCGCGCGACCGGGACACGCTGCAGCACCCAGAGGTGCGCGGGCTGTTTCCGTGCGGCGAAGGTGCGGGCTACGCCGGTGGCATTGTATCGGCGGCTATGGATGGCGAGCGGTGTGCGGAAGCTGCGTTGGCAGCCATTGCGGCGAAATAACCGTTTAAAGGCTATACCCCGCCTCGTCCGGCTGCCCCGCACTACCTACCCGGTAGCCTTTCGGATGATGGCCTTACCGCCACTCCCATGAAAAAGACCCTTGTTCTCGGCGCCAGCGACAACCCCTCGCGCTATTCCTACCAGGCCGTGCACCGGCTGCAGCGCCACGGCCACGAAGTAGTGCCGGTCGGCATCCGCAAAGGCCAGGTCGGCGGCCTCGATATCCGCCTCGACCGGCCCGCCGCCAACGATGTAGACACAGTAACGCTCTATGTAGGCCCCCAGAACCAGCCCGCCTGGTACGATTACATTCTGGATCTGAAGCCCAAGCGCATCATCTTCAACCCCGGCACCGAAAACCCGGAGCTGGAGCGCATGGCCCAGGAACGCGGCATCCGCACGGAAGAAGCCTGCACGCTGGTAATGCTGTCAGTAGGCCAGTATTAAACCCCGGCAACCTGTAACGAACGAAAGCGGCCCTCTCCGGAGAGGGCCGCTTTCGTTCGTTACAAGCCATGCAACATATCACACAGTCAATAATATAAATTATTTTTAATATTATTTAAATACACATTTTTAATTAAATTATGCAATAGTTGTATAGTCCCAGGGAGTGATGGTGTATTTTTCGATCTGGAATTTCGCACGCTTTTATGGGACAGATACTTCACGGCAGCGCCCGCACAACGGCGGCAGTGCGGGCCGCTATCCAGCGTAGTTCGGAAAGCTTACAAAGCTTAGCCCGGCGCCATGGCATCAACCCGAAAACCGTGGCCAAGTGGCGCAAGCGCCCCGGCACGCAGGACGCGGTGATGGGACCTAAGCCCGCCTCGACGGTGCTCACGGCGGAAGAGGAAGCGGCGGCCGTGGCCTTCCGCCAGCACACCCAGCTGCCGCTGG
>NZ_FRAS01000014.1 GCF_900142395.1 Hymenobacter psychrotolerans DSM 18569
TGACACGGGCCTGCGAAACGCCAAAACTGGCCGCCTGGTGTTCTTGCAGGGCATTGCTTTTCAGGTAGGTGAGCAGAAAAAACAGCTTCACATCGCTGCCCGCCAGCACCGCCGTCGGCCGTTCGCGGTGAGCCGGAAACTGCCGCCGCTTCCCCGCCAGCGTATGCCAGCGGTGGTGCCGCTCCCAGGCCGGCGCGAAGGCGGTGAGCAAGTCGTCAAACTCGGCCACGTGCAGGCTGGTCAGGGCCAGAAACTGCCGGGGCCGCTCGCGTAAGGCACGGTAATCCATGCCCAAATCTACGGCTGCTCCTCGCGGATTAACTTAGCCACCTTTTCCGAATTAGGTCTATTAGAATTAGGGGAAATCTATACTGCAAAGCGGCCGGGGTGGGGACTCCGGCCGTTTTTGATTTTAAATGGTAGCTAGGCTGCTCCTTACTTGACGCGAATCACTTAGGGTTTTGGGAAACTACGGGACAGGCGCAGTGTGTATTTGGAATTTGAAAAAGAACGTCATTCTGAGCTTATCGAAGCCTATCTACCACTTCGTTCGTGGCTTTTTCAACGAAGCGGTAGAGAAGCTTCGACAAGCTCAGCATGGCAGAAACAACGGTTTCTTAAATTTCCCAACATGCTCCTAAATTTGGGTACATGTGGGTTGAGACGCAGTTACTAAACAACGCGCGGGCTAGCGTTGAAGCTGATTATCAAGAGAAGCATCTCTTGCTGATGTATATTTGACCAATTGCGGATGGTGTGCCATAACTATTCCGGAATCAATTTTCATCTTGATTTATGCCTCACTATACTTTTCGATTTCATCTTTTACTCTGCTTAGTTAGCCTGATTCGGTTGTTGGCAGGAGCTACCCCAAGCGAAGCACAGGTCATAGCTGCAGGGCATATGCATACAGCGTCGGTGCATCCAGACGGCACACTCTGGACTTGGGGAGAAAACAGTTCAGGTCAACTCGGCGATGGTACTACGCTCAATCAGGCTGCACCCGTTCAGGTAGGCGCGGATACTACCTGGGCAAGCGTAAGCGCCGGCCGTAACTTCACTGTAGCTGTACGCAAAGACGGTAGTCTCTGGAGTTGGGGCGCGAACGACGTAGGTCAGTTAGGAAACGGAACAAACAGCAGTTGGAGCTACCCTTCGCGGGTTGGGCTTGATACATGGCGTAGCGTAAGTGCGGGCGAAACCCATGTATTAGCTATCCGCACGGATGGGTCGCTGTGGAGTTGGGGAAGCAACAGCAACGGGCAGGCAGGCAATAATGTACCAATGGGTACAAACGCACCCGTACAACTCGGCACCGCTACCAACTGGCAGAGTGTGAGTGCAGGCGAGAGATACGGTATGGCCATTCGTACAGATGGGTCGCTCTGGGCGTGGGGCGCAAACTATTACGGCCAACTCGGCAACGGTACGCAAACGAACCAGTCTGTACCCATACAAGTAGGAGCTACTGCTACTTGGCGTCAAGTAGCAGCAGGGATGGGCCACACACTGGCCATTCGTACAGATGGGTCGCTCTGGGCGTGGGGCGCAAACTATTACGGCCAACTCGGCAACGGTACGCAAACGAACCAGTCTGTACCCATACAAGTAGGAGCTACTGCTACTTGGCGTCAAGTAGCAGCAGGGATGGGCCACACACTGGCCATTCGTACAGATGGGTCGCTCTGGGCGTGGGGCGACAATACCTGGGGGCAGCTGGGCACAGGTACTACTGCCCGATATCTGAGCCCGGTGCAAATAAGCCCGCTCACCAACTGGCAGACCGTTTCGGCAGGTTACGACCATAGTGTAGCGCTTCGTTCCGATAGAACTTTGTGGGCATGGGGCGAAAATGCGTACGGTCAAATCGGTAATGGTACCACTAGCCAGCGGCTTTCGCCAGTTCAGGTAGGTAGCCTATCAGGGTGGAAAAACGCGGCGGCTGGTTATCGATACACCATAGCGTTGCGAACAGATAATACTTTCTGGGCGTGGGGCGACAATACCTATGGGCAACTCGGCAACAACAGTGGGCTACAACTGGCACCCGTGGCAATAGCACCTCCTAGCACGTGGCAACAGGTGGCAGCGGGCAGTGACCACTCCGTAGGGATTCGTACGGATGGCACTCTGTGGACCTGGGGTGAAAATTTCTGGGGACAGCTAGGGGATGGATCTTCTCGTACGCAAGACCGCCCGGTGCAGGTAGGGCTGGCGGTTTGGCGGAGTATAAGTGCAAATAACCGATATACAGTGGCCATCCGAGCCGATGGAACGCTTTGGGGATGGGGAGTATCTGGTACTGGGAATATTCAGCGGCTGCCGGTGAAGCTTGATTCCGCTACTACATGGCACAGCGTGAGCGTTGGTGGGCGGCACGTATTGGCTATCCGCACCGATGGTACCCTTTGGGCCTGGGGCGACAACTCCTTCGGACAGCTCGGCATAACTTCTTCCTCCGTCAGCGAGCCAACACAGGTAGGTACGGCTACTACATGGCAGAGTGTGAGTGCCGGTAACGCCCATAGTATGGCGGTTCGTACCGATGGCACCCTTTGGGCGTGGGGGCAAAATGACAGCGGGCAATTGGGGGAGGGCACCACCATAAGCCAAGGCACACCAGTCCAGGTCGGTACGGCAACTACTTGGCGACAGGTAAGTGCCGGAAATGAGCATACGCTGGCACTGCGTACCAACGGTACAATCTGGAGTTGGGGCACTACTACGCTCGGCCAACTTCTAACTCCCCGGCAGATTGGTACCGTCACGACTTGGCAGCAGGTGCAGGCGAGGGGAGCTGTGTCGGCGGCGCTGCGCAGTAATGGCACGCTCTGGACTTGGGGAAGCAACTATTTTGGACAATTAGGCAACGGTACCTTGGTAAGCCAGAACGCTCCTGTGCAGGTGGGCACGGGGGCAACATGGCAGCAAGTAGCTACCGGCGGCGAGCATATGCTCGCTATTCGTACCGACGGTCAGTTGTGGGCTTGGGGCACAAACCGCAACGGGCAGTTGGCGCAGCCCATCGATAACCCAACTCCCATTTATGTTCCCAGCGGCGGTACACCCTTGGCTACCAAAGACGCCCGGGCAACGGCTGCATGGCGCCTATTCCCCAATCCTGCTCGGACTCAGGTTCGCATTGCAGGCTTGCCATCAGGCCCAGTAGTGGTCGAAGTATTTAGCACTCAGGGTCGCTTGGTACGTACTGTAACAAACAAACAAGTTCCTCTATCTGGGCTAAGCCCTGGATTATACATGCTACGGATACGGGCCGCCTCCGCTGTTCGCACGCTACGGCTAGTAGTCGAATAGCCATCAAAGCTCTTGCTGCGGCAGCTATTGCCATAAAGTCACATACTAGTCTAACTGCGCAGCTTCGCCGCCAGACCGGCCGGGCACTACTTGCTCACATCCTGATACCGGAACTCCCGCGCTATGCCTTCGAAGGGCTTGCCGTCTACCTCGGCGTAGGGATAGATGAAGTAGTTGAGGGGCTGGCTTTGCTGGCGTGGGGTCAGCTGCACGTCGCGGCCCCGGGTGAATTCGATGCGGTTTTCGTCGTGGGCGCCGAAGAAGTAGGCGCGGCGGCTGGGGTCTTTGGCGGCTTCGGAGGCATCAACGGGTACCCAGCCGGTTTGCCTGGTATAGAACTCGGCCCAGCAGTGGTAGCCTTTGATTTCGCCGGTGCCGCGCTCCGCGGGCAGCGGGAACCCAATGCTGAACCGGGCCGGAATGCCCAGCGCGCGGCAATAGCCGATAAACACGGCGTGAAAATCGGTGCAGTTGCCGCGGCGGGCGTCGCAGGCATAGTAGATGTCGCCGCGGCCCCAGCCCTGCCCGCTTTTGTCGTACGTAACGGTGCTGACGACGTGCTCATACACGGCGCGGGCCTTTTGGAGGTCGGTTTTGGCGCCGGCCTTCGTCACTACTTCCTGCGCCCAAGTCTTGATTTTGGCATCCAGCGGCACCAGCCGGTCGGGAGCCAGCCAGCGGGCCATGTCGGGGTCAGTAGGTTCGGTGGCGCGGGCTTTTGGAGCTTTGCCCGTGGTAGCTGGCGCCAGAAACGGGTTCAGATGCTCGCGCCGGGTGGCTTCAAACTGCATCGCCACGCGCAGATTCGCGGCCTGCGCGGCGGGCACTTTCAGGTGCAGCACCTGGTTGCCGTACGGCGCCGCCGCCAGCTTGTAGGGCACCGACGCCGTGATTTTCAGGTCCCGGATATCCTGCGAGGCGTCGGGGTGGGGCACCGGCAGCCACAGCTCCAGCGAGTCGGAGCCGGCTGGCAGAGCGGCGGGTACGGTGGCCGTGTAAGTAAAGGTGAAGGCACGGGCGCGCGGCGCGGCAGAAGGCGCGGCGGCCAGCAGTGCAAACCCGATGGGCAACAGGCCCCGAAAACGAACAGAACGCATAGATCAGCAGTATCAGCAGAGGCCCGGTACTAAGCCACAGCTACTCAAGACGCAAAGGTAGCCGGTTGCGTTCCGGTAAGTCCGGGCTGGCCAGACGAGCGGCCGGCGCGGGCTTCTGCCAAACTTCTTACCTTCACCGTCCCAACTTCTCACCCGGTTTCCACCCGCAACGCCCGTTTCCCGCATGGCTTACTACCACCGCCTTGGCCAGATTCCGCGCAAGCGCCACACCCAGTTCCGCCAGCCCGACGGCTCGCTCTATGCCGAGCAGCTGGTAGGCACGCTGGGCTTTCATGGCGTCTCGTCGCTGCTCTACCACAAGCATTTGCCCACCGAAATCCGCACGGTAGGCACGCCCGAGCCCTACAGCCCCAAGCTGCTGAAAGACCGGCCGCTGGAGCCGGCGCACCTGCGCACCCTGGCCCAGACCACCACCGGCGGCGACTACCTGCAGGCACGCCAGACCATGCTCGGCAACGCCGACGTGACGCTCAGCATCTGCAACCCCACGGAAAAGCGGATGCAGTACTACTACAAAAACGCCCTGGCCGACGAGGTGATTTTCGTGCACGAAGGCCGGGGTGAGCTGTGGAGCCAGATGGGCAAAGTCGCCTTCGAGCCCGGCGACTACATCGTTATTCCGCGCACCATCATTCACCAGTTGCACTTCGAGGACGGGCCAGTGCGCCTGCTCATCATCGAGTCGTTCAGCCCCGTGGAAACGTGCCGCCGCTACCGCAACCACTTCGGGCAGCTGCTGGAACACTCGCCCTACTGCGAGCGGGACATCCGGCCGCCCCACGAGCTGATTCAGGACGACGTGCAGGAGTCAGGCGAGTATCTGGTCAAGATCAAGAAGGAAGGCCAGTTGCACCATCTTACGTATGGCCACTCGCCGTTTGATGTGGTGGGCTGGGACGGCTACTTCTATCCTTACGCCACCAGCATCCACGATTTTGAGCCGATTACGGGCCGCCTGCACCAGCCGCCGCCCGTGCACCAGCACTTCGAGGCCAACAACTTCGTCATCTGCTCCTTCGTGCCGCGCCTCTTCGATTACCATCCGCTGAGCATTCCGGCCCCTTACAACCACTCCAACGTCGATTCGGATGAGGTGCTGTACTATGTGGCCGGCAACTTCATGTCGCGCAAAGGCGTGGATCTGGCCTCGTTTACGTGGCACCCCAGCGGCATTCCGCACGGGCCGCACCCCGGCACCGTGGAGGCCAGCATCGGCAAGAAGGAAACCCACGAGCTGGCCGTGATGGTAGACACGTTCCGGCCGCTCTACCTCACCGAAGCCGCGCTGCCCTACGTAGACCCGCGCTACCCCATGAGCTGGCAGCCCGGCTTCGTGCCCGACCCGCCGCGCGCCGCCGATATGATGGATTAGTTGCTGATTTCCTGAGGCTAAACCCTAAACAAGAGCGCCTGCCACACGTGGCAGGCGCTCTTGTTTGGAGGCGAAAGAGTGGAATCTGCTTCCTGCCCGGCGTTACTCGGCTGGGGTAGCAGCCAGGGTATTGTAGTGCTCCACCATTTTCAGCACGTCGTTTAGGTTGCTGTAGTCGAGGCCCTTGTACTTGGCGTAAGCGTCCATGTCGCCGGCGCGGGCTTTAAACACGCGCATCATGTTGCGGCGGTCCAGCGTCAGCTCGCCGGCAAAATCGGGCTTGGCTGCCTGCGTATAGAACAGCGTGGTGACGTGCAGCTGCTGCGCCGGACGAATCACGGTGTTCAGGGCCGGGTTGATTTCGGCGGCGCGCTCCTCAAATGTGTGGCGCACCAGCAGGCGCACGTCGCCGGTGCGGTTCAGCTCTTCCATAAAGCCGCGCCCCGAGCCGGTGCGCGTCGAGCTGTATTTGTACTCGCGGAACAGGTGCGGAGCCTGCCCGGCCGCCGGTACCAGCGTGAAGCTTTTGAGCGTACCCGATGGATACACTCGAATGCCGCCGGGCGCCGTGGCATCCTGCACCTCCAGCCACTGCAGTTTCAGGTTGTAGCGTACCCCCGAAACCGGGCCTTTCTCTCCGTCGAGTGGCTGCACGGTGCCCGCATTCCAGCCCTGGTTGTAGTAACCCAGCGCCGGCGTGCCCGCAATGGCGGCTTCTTTGTTGGCGGTACTCATGTTGAGGTTGCGGGCCGACATGGGCCGGCCGCGCGTGACGTCGGCCATATCATAGGAGCTCATGCCCGCCTGAGCCAGGGCAGAAGAGGCCGATAAAGACAACGCAAATAGCAGCGGCAGAACAGGTTTCATAGGAGGAATTGGGTGGAGATACAGACGTCAAATATACCGCTTTCCGGGCCTGGTAAGTTCCCGCCGGACAGCCTTTAGCCTTTAGCGGTTGCGGCCGTACTGCTCGTGGCTGCTCACCCAGTCGGAGCTGCTGATGGCCGAGCCCAGGCTTAGCTCGCCGGCCAGCACCACGCCGGCCACTATTTCCGCGAACTTGTTCACGGTGCCGCGGCCCACGCAGCCCAGCATGCGCAGGCACTCGTTCTGGGTGGCCAGGCCAGTGCCGCCGCCGTGCGTGGCCACTATCAGGCTCGGGATGGTGATGCTGATGTACAGGTCGCCTTCGGGCGTGATTTCCGAGTACAGCACGCCCGCCGACGATTCGCTCACGTTGGCCACGTCCTGGCCGGTGGCAATGAACAGGGCCGTAATGCCATTGGCCGAGTGCGCGCCGTTGTTGTTGGCGCCGCTCAGAAACGCCCCCACGTTGCTCACCTGCCCGTGGTAAGCCAGCTGCTCGGGCGTCACGCGCATGCGCTGCTGCAGAATGTCGCGCTTGATGACGGCCTCGGCTACCACCCGCTTGCCCCGGGTGCGCATCACGTTGATCTGGGACGCCTTCTTGTCGGTGGCGAAGTTGGACTCGAGGTAGAAGTGGCGGATGGGCGCGCCCTTGTAGTGCTCCAGAATCCAGGAGCAGGCCGCGAAGGTGGCGCGGCCCACCATGTTCTGCCCGGCCGCGTCGCCGGTGCTGTAGTTGAAGCGCAGGAAGGCAAACTTGTTGCTCAGATACGTATCAATGTACTGCAGCCTGGCTACGCGGGAGGTGCTTTCGGCCTCGGGCCGGATCTGCTCGATATTCTCCTCTACCCAGCGCCCAAAGTCCCGGGCGCCGCGGGCATCATCAAACACGAACACCGGAGCCCGCTGCATGGCGTCGCCGATGACGGTACACTTGACACCGCCGCACAGGTTGAGCACCTGCATGCCCCGGTTGTAGCTCGCTACCAGCGTGCCCTCGGTGGTGGCCATCGGAATCAGGAACTCACCGTCGGCGTGCTCCCCGTTCACGCGCAGCGGGCCGGCCAGCCCCACCGGAATCTGGGCCACGCCCGTGAAATGCTCGCAGTTGCCCTGCAGGTCGTGGGCATCGAAGGAGTAGTGCTTGAGGTGCTTGAACTCCTGCCCCGAGAATTCCTCGGCGAAGCGCTGCCGGGCCTGAATGGCGGCCTCGGAGTAGTCGTCCTGGTCTTGGCGCGGAATGCGGTGCTTGTTGTCGTGCTGCTGCGCAATGGCGTCCTCCACCTCCACGTTCAGGTCGCCGAACGGGTCGGCCGAAAACTGCACCTGCACTTTGTGGATTCCCTCCTTCAGGTGCTCAGTAGCCAGATGGAACGTAGCGGCCTGGCCCACCGGCAGCGTGTAGCCGGTATTGTCGGCGTTGAAGATGGTAGCCGGGCGCACGTCGCCCTCGCCCAGGTCCAGCGCAATCTGCTCCACGCCAATCTTCACGCCGTCAAGCTGCACATAGTCGATGCGGGTGATGCGCACCGTATCGAGGCGGTTCTTGATGCTGAAGGCCACGCCTTCGGGCGTGTTGTGGAGGCTGCCGCGGGTGTAGAGCAGCTTCAGCAGCATGGGGCTGGGCGTGAATATCATGGGAATTACGCTTAGGACGATGAGCGGGTAAAGTGCGAATTTTTCCGGGAAACATTACCCCGGCCCCTATCACAGGCAACGGCAAGGCTACTTCGTGACGAACGGCACGGCCAGCGTGTAGTACACCGCCACGGGCTTCCCGTTCTGGCGGGCCGGCCGAAACTCCCCGTCCAGCAGATGAATCACGCGCAGGGCCTCGGCATCGAGGGTGGGGTTGAGGCCCTTCACCACTTCGGCCTCACGCACCACGCCCGTATCCGTCACGATGAAGCGCACGAACACCTGGCCCTGCGTGCCCCATTGCTCCCGCGGAAACCTGCGGTTGCGCTCCACAAACTGCGCCAGCGCCCGGTCGCGGCCGTGGCGGTAGGTGGGCATCTGCTCGGCATAGCTGTACACCGTGGGCGGCGCCTGCTGCGCAAACGCCCCGGCCGGCAGGGCCGCCAGCACCATCACGGCCGCCCAGCGGCACACCCACTGTGGGAAAGCCGAGCCCCGGCCGGGCCCAAAAAACCGGCCCCATAAAGCGCCGGCACTGCTACTATAGGAAGAAAAGAAAGGCATAAGCAGAAAGAGCAGAGAGAAACGAATGCGCCTGTTTACGGCAGCGGGGCCACCGGCGGGTGCTCGTTGCGGGCCACGGCCAGCAGCCAGTCTTCGCCGAACCGGGTGAGGCGGAAAACACGGCGCGGCCCCTCGTAGGCAAAGCGCAGCAGCCCGGCCCGCACCAGCCCCGTGTGGGCGTGGCTGCCCGCCACCCGGCCCACCCCGGCCGCGGCCGCCAGCTGGGCCGCCGTGCAGGCCTCCTGCCGCAGAAACGCGTAGCACATGTGCGCCTGCGTGGCCCGGCCCCGCGCATTGCGGCCGGGCACCAGCGCGGCCAGTGTGTCTTCGAGGCGCTGCCGCACGCGGGCCGGCGTGAAGGTGTGCTCGTCGGGCGGCGGGGGCTGGTCGCGGCGGGCTACGCGGGCGGCGAGGTGGCCCACCAGCTCATCGGGGGCGGAAATAGGGGAGGTAGACATCGGATAGCACCCGCGTAGATAGCTGCGGACCGGAAGATAGCCAACGCCCACCATTTCAGCCCCATGCCCGCCGCCCCCGCGTAGCCCTACTGCGTGCCGCCGACCGCCTCAACTACGTCGTTGTATAGTAACCGACGAAGAATGCACGCATAAGGCAAGCCTTTGCTGCCTAACCATCAGTGCCCGTGCATATCAGGAAAGCAGGTGCTGCATAACACCTGGCGGCTGTCCGTATCCGGCATCCCGGTGCTGCCTAACACTTGGTGCCTGTTCATAAAAGGCAGCCCGGTGCTCAGTAGCCGCATGCGGATGGTTGTATGCTAGGCAGTGTGGAGAGTGGGTGTAACAAGTGGTCAGATGTTCGCCAGACCGTCATGCTGAGCGAAGCCGAAGCATCTCTACCGCCAACGTAATTTCTGGTTACCACTGCGGTAGAGATGCTTCGGCAGGCTCAGCATGACGTGCTTTTTGCTTGCTGTCTATACATACTAGCCTGGGTTGTAGCAAAACCGGCCGGTGCGGGCCTCGGGCGGGCGGCCGTGGGGCTACTTATCTTCCCAGAACTCGCGCCCTTTGCTGTCGATGTAGCCCGGCTGCCCGGTGCTGGTGGTTACGCGGGCCACGTCGGCCACGAAGGGTTCGGCGGCGGCGTATTTCACCTCGGTCAGCAGCCGGCCCTCGTGGCTGAGGTAGCCGAAGCGGCCGGCCTGCTCCACTATCGGATACAGGAAGCCGTTGGCGGCCGTGGCCCGGATGGCGTCATACTCCAGCGGCAGCACGAGGCGGCCTTTGGCGTTAAGCACGCCCCACTTGCTGCCCTGGCGCACCAGCAGCAGCCCGCTGTGGTGCAGGTCCCGGATTTCGTCGTACTCGGCGGGCACTACGGTGCTGGAGCCGCTCGTGAACCGGAAGCCGACTTTGCCCTGGCGGCGCAGCAGGTCGCCCTGCTCCAGGTAGTCGGTTTCGGGCTCCGGCCCGGCGGGCGAGGCGAGGCGGTGGCCGGCCGGCCCGATGGCGAAGGTGTCGCCGCGCAGCACCACGGTGGCGCGCCCGTCGGGCCCGAAGTTGCCGGCGTAGCTGTACTGGGCCGGTATCAGGGCGTTGCCACTGCCATCGATGTAGCCGTAGAGCGGGCCCTGGCGCACCCAGGCCAGCTCCTGCACGAAGGGGCCGGCCTCATCGTAGGCCAGCGGCAGCACGAGGCGGCGGCTCTGGTCGGCATAGCCCCAGCGGCTGCCTTTGCGGAACGGCACGAGGCGGCTGCCCGCCGTTTGGGCCGGGGCAAACTCGGGAAGCAGCAGACTCAGGGCGCAGGACGCCAGCAGGAGCCATCCTGGCCGTAGCAGACGAAACCGGAAAGCAGACATTACAGCTAAGGTACGAGGGGCAGCCAAAACCTGAGCGCCTGTTTGCGGGTTTCACCAGTTCTTCACGCTGTAGCGTGCAGCTTCACTGCTTTTCTGCGGCCGGCTCGCCCGCCGGCGCATAGGGCGGCGCCCTCTCACCTTGTATCTTTGCGCCTGCGGGCGTGCTTCCGGCCGCAACGGCTACTATGGCTTCTCTACCACTACCCTATCCACGCTTTACGCTCGGTTCTGCCCTCACAACCGAACAGCTGGACTTCTTCCGGCAACACGGCTTTCTTCACTTTCGCGCTTTTGCCGGCCCCGGGCAGGTGCAGGAGCTGCTGCGGGCCACCGAAGCCGTGCAGCAGCAGTGGCTGGCCGAAGGGGTGCAGAAAGTAAACGGCGTCCCCATCAAATACGGCAAAGACGTGGATGGCTCGCCCATCGTGCAGCGCTTCGCCTTTGCCTCGCACTACAGCCCCGTGCTGGCCGAGTTCCTGCAGGATGCGCGCTTTCGGGCCTTGTTTCCGCTGCTCGAAGCGCCGGGCGGCCGCGTCGGCATCAACGAAAAGGACGGCCTCGTCATCAACCACTACGTGAACGTGCCGGGCTCGGAGTTTTCGCAGATGGGCTGGCACACCGACTCGCTGCGGGACGTGTTCTACGGCAAGCGCATCGGCCCGATGCTGAACGTAGGCTTCCACCTCGATGGCACGCCGGCCACCAACGGCGGCCTGCGCCTGATTCCGGGCACGCACCGCCAGCCGCTGCGCGAAATGCTGTTTCGCAAGAAATACTACAAGGACGTCAGCGCCGACTCGCACGAAATAGCCGTGGAAACCGAGCCCGGTGACCTGACCGTGCACGACGGCCGCATGTGGCACCGCGTGGCGCAGTCGCCGCTGGTGGGGGAGGTGTCGAGGCGCCGCGTGATGTATGTGCCCATCGTGGCCGGCAAGTACCAGCCCAAGCACGAACACAGCCCCACGCCGTTCTACCTGCGCTTTCTGCACCTGGTGAAGTAGAGTGAATGAGTGAGTGAATGAGTGAATGAGTGAATGAGTGTTTTTTCTGACAGCTTATGGGCTCGGTAGATAAGGTTGCTTTTATAGATGCGTTGAGGAACCGTACAAAGCAGTTATCCTTGCGTACTATCCGGCTGTTTCAGCAACTACCGAAGACCGAGGAGGCACGGATTATTGGGCGGCAGTTGTTGCGGGCTTCCACATCCGTTGGGGCAAACTACCGTGCTGTTTGCCGGGCTAGGTCAAAAGCAGAATATTATGCAAAGCTTTGTATTTGTGTGGAAGAGGCTGACGAAACGCTGTTTTGGCTGGAGCTTCTGATGGAGTCCGGTATAGTTTCGGAGGAGAAGCTAAAGCCACTGCACAAGGAGTTTGAAGAAGTAGTGTCCATACTGGCTACTGCACGTAAATCAGCTTCCGCGCACTGAGCAGTCAGCTACTCAGCCAACCATTCACCGCCGCGTCTACAGCACCTGCCGGTTGCGTCACTCATTCACTCATTCACTCATCCACTCATCCACTCATTGAAAACTGCCCTCATTACCGGCGCTTCCCGCGGAATCGGGCGCGCTTTTGCTACCGAGCTGGCCCGCCGGGGCTACAACCTGCTGCTGGTAGCGCGCTCCGCAGACCAGCTGGAGCAGGCCGCCACGGAGCTGCGCCAGCAGGCCGGTGTGGAAGTAGCCGTGCTGGCGCAGGACCTGGCCGCTTCAAATGCCGCGGAGCAGGTGGCGGAGTGGGCCAACAGCCAGACCCAGGAGTTGGCAGTGCTGGTGAACAATGCGGGTTATGGGCTGTGGGGGCGGTTTGAGGAGCTGAGCTTAGCCGAGCAGCAAAGCATGCTGCAGCTGAATATGCACGTGCCGGTGGCCCTTACGCACCGGCTGCTGCCCGCACTCCGGCAGCAGAAAAAGTCCTTCATCCTGAACGTGTCGAGTACGGCAGCCTACCAGGCAGTACCCACACTCACGCTCTACGCGGCCAGTAAGGCGTTTCTGCTCAGCTTCTCACGCGGGCTGCGCTACGAGCTGCGCGGCTCCGGCGTGTCAGTCACCTGCCTCAGCCCCGGCGCCACCACCACCGACTTCGCCGACCGTGCCGGGATGAGCGCCGGCCTGCAGGAAACCGCCAACAAAGTATCCATGACGCCCGAGCAGGTGGCGCAGGCCGGTATTGCGGCCATGCTGGCCGGCGAGGCCGAGCTGATTCCGGGCGCCCTGAACAAAGTATCGGCCCACCTGACCGGCCTCGTGCCCAAAGCCCTGACCGAGAAAATAGCAGCCGGCATCTACGAGAAGCACCTGAAGTAGCCTGCTCCGTTAGTACGCTGCTTTCCGGCTTCCTGAAACTATCCGGCCCGCCAGCCAGAAGCAGAATGCCGCGAAAAGCGGGGCGGCCAGCACGTCGTAGGTGTAGTGGGCGTGCTGCACCAGCACCAGCAGGCCCACGGCCACGGTGCCCGGCACCAGCCAGCGGCGCAGCCGGCCCGGCCCCACGGCCAGCGCCAGCAGTGCCACGGTGGCCGTGTGGCCCGAGAAAAACAGGTCTTTGGTGATGGGAGCCGGCGCTGCGTAGATAAGCGCATCCACCAGCGGGTCGCGGAGCAGGATGAGGCCGGCCGGGGGCTCCAGCGGCAGCAGCCACAACAGCAGGCAGCGGCACAGGTGCAGCAGCCAGTAGGCCCACAGCGCCCGCAGCAGCAGCGCCGGCCGCGGCAGCAGATACACCACAGCAGCCCCAATGCTCAGGTAGATAACCGCAAACGTGGGTCCCGATACATCGTAAGCGGGCAGCAGCGCCAGCAGCGGGTCGGGCAGCACCACGCCGGGCCGGGCCTGAATGAAGGCGAAGAAACCCGGCAGCCCCGCCACCAGCCCCAGCAGCAGCACCAGCACCCCCAGCAGCCGCCCCCGAAAGCCTGGCGTACGCCATGCGGCGGGCCAGCGCAGGGGCGCAGCAGTAGGTGGGGGGGCAGAAACAGGGGAAAGCGGCATCCGGCAAAGGTAAGGCCCGGCTGGCGTCGCAGGCGCAGCGTGGCCGGTGGCCGGAGCGGTTTGGTGGTTCTGCTGTTCGTGGGCGCGCGGAAGCCGCTGCCGCGCCGGATTGCTGGCGAACCGGCGCGGGCGTTGTACCTTTTGGGGCCACTTTCCACGTCTGCCGCATGAAGCGCCTGCTCCTGTTACTTCCCCTTGCTTTTGCATTTACCCGCCCGGCTGCTGCCCAGAATGCTGCCCTCAATGCCCGCATTGCCAAGCTCTCGGCGCAGCAGGAAACCCAGGTAATTGCCTGGCGGCGCGATATTCACGAGCACCCCGAGCTGGGCAACATGGAAACCCGCACGGCTGGCATTATTGCGGCGGAGCTGAGGCGGCTGGGGCTGGAAGTGCAGACCGGCGTGGCCCGTACCGGCGTGGTGGGCATCCTGCGCGGCGGCAAGCCCGGCCCCGTAGTGGCCCTGCGCGCCGACATGGACGGGCTGCCCGTCACGGAAAGTGTCGCGCTGCCTTTTGCCTCCAAAGCCCGCGCCCAGTACAACGGCCAGGAAGTGGGCGTGATGCACGCCTGCGGCCACGACACCCACGTAGCCATGCTGCTGGGCGCGGCCAACGTACTCAGCCAGGTAAAGAAAGACCTGCCCGGCACCGTGAAATTCATCTTTCAGCCGGCCGAAGAAGGCTCCTTGCCCGGCGTGACGGGCGGCGCCAAGCTCATGGTGCAGGAAGGCGTGCTCAGCAACCCCAAAGTCGATGCTATTTTCGGGGTCCACATCAACGCCCAGACCGAAGTAGGCACCCTCCGCTACCGCCCCGAGGGCGAAATGGCTTCGTCGGATGTATTCAGCATCAAGGTGAAAGGGAAGTCGGCGCACGGCGCGTATCCGTGGCTGGCCGTGGACCCGGTAGTGGCCGCCGCCCAGATCATCATGGGCCTGCAGACCATCGTGAGCCGGCAGGTGCAACTGACCGAAGATGCCGCCGTGCTGACTGTGGGCATGGTGCACGGCGGGGTGCGCAACAACATCATTCCCGAGCAGGTGGAGCTGACCGGCACCATCCGCACGCTCAACACCGACATGCAGCAGCAGATCTGGGCCGCCGTGCGCCGCACCGCCACCAACATTGCCGAAAGCGCCGGCGCCACCGCCGAAGTGGACATCGTGAACTATGCCCCCGTGACCTACAACGAGCCGCGCCTCACCGAGCAGATGCTGCCCACGCTGCGCCGCGTGGCCGGCCCCGGACAGGTGGAGCTGCAGAAAGCCGTGACCGGGGCCGAGGACTTCGCGTATTTCCAGGAGAAAGTGCCTGGGCTGTTTCTGTTTGTGGGCGGCATGCCCAAAGGCAAAAAGCCCGCCGATACGGCGCCGCACCACACCCCCGGCTTTTTCGTAGACGAAAGCGGCCTGACGCTGGGCGTGCAGACCCTGGCCACGCTGGCCGCCGATTATCTGGCGATGAAAAAATAAATCGTGATGAGGTGAAGGAGGGATGAAGTGATGAAGGAATGAGGTGGCAAGTGCTGGGCCAATCCCCACAATTTCATTTTTCCATCCTCATCACCTCATTACCTCATCACCTCATCACCCCATCACCAAAAACCACCTCAGTGCTCTAGTCCACCTGTACTCAATGAATATTGCCCTGGTAACCTGCGAAACGCTGGCTCAGTACGCCGCGCCCAACGTCGATGATGAAGACAACCTGCTCACGCGCTACCTCCGGGAGCAAGGCCACAGCGTCGAGCCCCGCATCTGGAGCAATCCGGCCGTCGACTGGCTGAGCTACGATGTGGTGGTGCTCAAGTCGCCGTGGGACTATTTCGACCGGGTGCAGGAGTTCTACTCTTGGCTCAACAGGATGGAAACGCTGGGCGTACGCCTGCTGAACCCCGTGAGAACCGTGCGCTGGAACGCCGACAAACAGTATCTGCGCGACATGGAGCAGGCCGGCGTGCGCATAGTGCCCACGCACTGGCTGGCGCAGGGTAGCGCTTTTCAGGCTGATGAGCTGTTCGCTACGCTTGGTTGTGAGCGGCTGGTGATGAAGCCCTCGGTGAGTGGCGGGGCCAAAAACACCTTCGAGCTGACCCACGACGAAGCCACGCGCCGCACCCCGGAACTGACGGAGCTGCTGCGCCACGAGGATTTTCTGGTGCAGCCGTTTCAGCCCCAGATTCAGGAGCAGGGCGAATGGTCGCTCATCTACCTGGGCGGCGAATACAGCCACTGCGTGCTGAAAACTCCCAAGCCCGGCGACTTCCGGGTGCAGCACTATCTGGGTGGTGGCATTGAGCCCCGTGAGGCGCCTGCTCACCTGCGCCGCGCCGCCGACCATATCGTGCGCGAGTTTGCCCAGGGCTGCCTCTACGCCCGCGTAGACGGAGTGGAAGCCAACGGCGAGCTGCTGCTCATGGAGCTGGAATTGATTGAACCCTTCCTGTACCTGGCCTCCGCCGAAGGCTCCCTGGCCCGCTACGAGCAGGCCCTGGCGCGGCTGTAAGTAGTTCTGATTCCGGCAGAAGCTCAGGTTTCTATCTGCCTGACTTTTGTGCGAAAAAGCCCCAGAAGACTTGTATCCGGCAAGTCTTCTGGGGCTTTCGAGCGTTCTAACTAGTAGTGCAAACCGCGGGAATCCGTGCTCAGAAGGCATTCACGGAGAAGCCCCCGTCTACGCTCAGGCACTGGCCGGTGATGTAGCTGGCGGCCGGCAAGCACAGAAACGCCACGGCGGCGGCCACTTCCTCCGGCTCGCCTACCCGGCCCTGCGGCGTGCGGCTCACCACCTGCTGCAGATATTCCGGGTTGCGCAGCACGGTTTCGGCCAGCGGCGTGCGGATGTACCACGGCGCCACTGCATTCACCCGGATGCCGGCCGGCGCCCATTCCACGGCCAGGTTGCGGCTCAGCTGAATGAGGGCCGCCTTGGTCATGCCGTAGATGGAGCCGGTGCGCACGTGCTGCAGCCCCGCCACCGACGACACATTGACGATGCTGGCCGCCCCAGCCGCCTTCAGCATCGGGTACGCGCCCTGGCACAGCCCAAACGCCGATTCCAGGTTAGTAGCCAGCAGCTGCTGATACTCGGTAGGGCTGTAGTCGGTGGTGGGCTTGCGGATGTTGGTGCCCACATTGTTGACCAGAATGTGGAGCACGCCACCGCGTTGCGCTACTGCGTCCAGTAGAAGCTGGCGGCCGGCTTCGGTGCTTACATCGGCTGCAATGGCGTGCGCATCGAGGCCCAGTGCCCGCCAGGCCGCTACCTGCGCCTCCAGTTCGGGAGCCTGCCGGGCTACGGCCAGCACCGTGGCACCCAGGTTCAGCAGCTCCGTCGCTATTGCCGCACCAATTCCTCTGGAAGCGCCCGTCACGAGGGCAAGCTGCTGGGTAAGGTTCCAGCGGTTGTTCAATTCAGTAGAAGAGGAGTACATGGTAGGGGCAAATGAGCGTGTAAAATTATGTCAGCCTGATGCTAAGGAAATTTGATTTTAGGGGGCTTAGGAGGGATAATATGGTACTAAAGATTCTAATAGTTGTATTAAGTATATATAGTAGATTATTGTGATAGTTGTAATAATTGTTGAGGATGAAAAATTAAATTGCAATGAAATGCGGCTGGTTTTGAAAAAAATATAAATTGATGCCCTGCATTATGGAAATTATGCAGGCCGATCTTCTTTCACTTCCACAACCACACAACATGCTCAACAAGTACTCTGCCGCAGCATTATTGCTGCTCGGTGGCCTCCACTCCGCGGCCGTAGCCCAGGACCTGTCCCGGGTACAAAGTAAAGACCTCAACGACAACGGCACGCCCTATCTGGTGCAGTTCAAAGCCGATGTGGCAGCCTACCAGCTCAACCAGGCCACCCAGCTGCTCCGCGACCAGCTGCAGCTCACCTCCGACGACCAGCTGCTGCCCCTCAAATCAGAAGCCGATGACCTGGGCTTTGCGCACGAGAAATTCCAGCAGTACTACAAAGGCATCAAGGTAGAGCATGCTACGTACTCGGTGCACGCCCGTGGTGGCAAAGTGCAGAGCATCAGTGGGCAGTTTGAGCGGGTGCGCGGCCTCAATGTCACGCCTTCCCTCTCCGCCGATGCTGCGCTGCAGCAGGCTATGGCCTTTGTGGGCGCCCGCAAATACATGTGGCAGGATGAGCGGGAAGAAGCCAGCCTGAAGCAGCAACTGGACAACGCCAACGCCACGTACCGCCCGCAGGGTGAACTGGTCGTGGTGCGCAACCTGCGCACTACCAATGCCGCGCTGGCTGGCAAGCCTACCCTGGCTTGGAAGTTCAACATCTACGCGCAGGCCCCCATCAGCCGCGCCTACATTTATGTTGATGCCCACTCCGGCGAAGTAGTGGGGCAGGACAACATCATCAAGCACGCGGCGGCCACGGCCACGTTTGCCACGGCCTACAGCGGCACCCGCACGCTGGCCAACGGCACCGCTACCGGCGGCTACAACCTGCGCGAAGCTACCCGTGGCCTGGGCATCGAAACCTACAACTGCAAGCGCAGCAACAGCTACACCGGCGCCGTGGACTTCGTGGATGCCGACAACAACTGGACCGCCGCCGAATACAACAACGCCACCTTCGACAACGTGGCCGGCGACGCACACTTTGGGGCGCAGGCTACCTACGACTACTGGAAGCTGGTACACAACCGCAACTCCTTCGACAACGCCGGCGCCAAAATCAAGAGCTACGTGCACTTTGATGACGTGCCGGGTGGCGCGGGCTACGAAAATGCCTTCTGGGACGGGGTGCGCATGACCTACGGCGACGGCGCCAGCACCTTCAAGCCCCTGACTGCCCTGGACGTGTGCGCCCACGAAATCGGGCACGCCATCTGCGAGAAAACCGCCAACCTGACCTACCAGAACGAGTCGGGCGCCATGAACGAAGGCTTCTCCGACATCTGGGGCGCCTGCGTGGAAGCCCGCTCGGCCAGCACCTACGGCCTCACCGGCAAGAGCACCTGGCTTATCGGCGAAGAAATCATGAAGGCCGGCGGCGCGCTGCGTTCCATGAGCAACCCCAACGCCTATGGCCAGCCCGACACCTACAAAGGCACGTACTGGAGAGCCACGACCAGCAGCCCAACCCAGTCCAACGACTACGGCGGAGTGCACACCAACTCGGGCGTACTCAACTACTGGTTCTACCTGCTGAGCCAGGGCGGTTCCGGCACCAACGACATCGGCAGCGCCTACACAGTAGCGGGCGTGGGGCTTGATGCGGCCGCCAAAATTGCCTACCGCACCGAAGCTGTGTACCTGTCGGCTTCCTCTACTTTCGCTAATGCTCGTGCCGGCGCTATTTCGGCCGCTACCGACCTGTATGGCGCTGGCTCGGCGCAGGTTACGGCCGTTACGAATGCCTGGTATGCCGTGGGGGTTGGGGCGGCTGCCGGTGGCGGCGGAACTA
Organism: Hymenobacter psychrotolerans DSM 18569; assembly: GCF_900142395.1. Classification (GTDB taxonomy): domain Bacteria; phylum Bacteroidota; class Bacteroidia; order Cytophagales; family Hymenobacteraceae; genus Hymenobacter; species Hymenobacter psychrotolerans. Next base: position 19,138 of record NZ_FRAS01000014.1, read on the forward strand.
CGCCTACCACGCCTACCTACTGCGCCAGCAAAGGCACCAACGTATCCTACGAGTGGATTGACCTCGTGAGCCTGGGCAGCATCAACCGCAGCTCGGCCAGCAATGCCGGCTACTACGACGGCACGGCCACCAGCACCAGCGTAGCCGCTGGCTCGTCGCAGACCATCAGCTACAGCGCCGGCTTCACGGGCACGGCCTACACCGAGTACTGGAAGATCTACATCGACTACAACCAGGACGGCGACTTCATTGACAGCGGCGAAACCGTGGTGAGCCGCGCCGGCACCAGCAGCAGCACCACACTCACGAGCACCTTCACCATCCCGACTACGGCCAAAAACGGCAAAACCCGGATGCGCGTGGTCATGAGCGACGCCTCGGCCACGACCAGCTGCGGCATCTACAGCTACGGCGAAACCGAGGACTACAGCATCACGATTTCCGGTGGCGCCGCTATTGCCGGCAACACGGGCAGCAACGCCAGCATGGGCCTCACGCAGAACGTTGCGCGCAGCCTGGAGCTGTATCCTAACCCTGCCACCGATGTCGTGAACATCATCATGCCCGACAACGCTCCGGTAGTATCCGTGACGCTCACGGACCTGCGCGGCGCCAAAGTAACCGGTCTGCGCATCAGCGGCGACCAGCTGAACGTGTCGGCTCTGGCCCGCGGCATCTACACCCTCACTGTCAGCGACGGGCAGAAAGTGTTCCACCAGCGCTTCGTGAAGCAGTAATTGCTTCTCGCGCTTGCAAAAAAGGCCCGTCAGTAGACGGGCCTTTTTTTGTTGATGGGTTGGTTGCTACACGTTGATGACTATTGCATTATCGGCCCCAGGGCGCGTATTCCAGCTTCAGCTCTACCAGGCCGTAGCCGTCGTTGAGACTGGAGCTGGAGCGGCCGCTTACCGGGCTCACATCGTCGAGCTGGTCGGTGGTGGTGAAGAAGTAGGCGGCTTCGGCCGTGGCGTTGAGCTTGGGAGTGAGGCGGAACACAATGCCCAGGCCCACGGGCGCCGTAACGGCCAAAGCCGGATAATCCTTGCGCTCCGGGGACAGGAAGGGAGTCCGGTCGTCGGGCCGCAGCGTACCGATGTAGGATTTGGGGTTGTAGAGCAGAAAGCCGGCCCCGGCTTTCACGAACGGCTTGATGAGGGCTGCCGGCCGCTTGGGGCTGGCAAACTCGCTTTCATCGCGCAGCAACTCGTAGCGCAGAAACGTAACCCCGCTCACGTTGCGCCCCCGGAAGGCCAGGCCCCGTTCAGCCAGCTGGTCTTTGGCCCCAATCTGAAAGTAGGTGGCTTCTCCGCCAATCACCAGGCGCGGGCGCAGCAGGTACAGAATGCCCAGGCTGCCGCTGCCACCGGGCAGGTTGTTGCCCAGGTCACCGGCCAGGTCGCCGTTGTAGAGGGCCACCCCGCCGCCGGCCGTAAAGCGCACCGGGCCCCGGTAGTAGGCGCGGGCCTGGCTGCTGTAGTGGCGTTTGCGGCGCTCCGGCCCATCCTGGGCAGCAGCGGCGTGCGCCAGTACCATGCCGGCCGCAAAAGTAGAAATCAGCAGAAAGTGCTTCACGCAGGGAAAAGGGGGTTAGGTGAGCAAGTGGATAGCAGGTAGAACGTAGGTATACACGAATAAGAGCGCAAAACGCGTGGTACGCGCAACACCGGGGGCGGGGTTGCGGCGGCCGGCCCAGAGTGGCAGCCACAATCCCGGCGGCCTATTTAAACTTGCCTTCCGGGTCGGGCATCTTCGCCAGCAGGTCGCTGATGAAGTTGAAGTCGATGCTGGTCATGTTGATGTTCTGGCCTTTGTGGACGGCCTCCCAGGCTTTGGCGTAGTCTTCCTGGAAATAATGTGCCAGCCCCATCTGCTGCCAGGCAATGGCGTTGTTCGGGTCGGCGGCCAGGGCCCGCTGCAGATAGCCAATGCCGGTGGTGAGGTCCTTCTTCTTTTTCGTCTGCTCGTAGCGGATCAGGTGGCTGGAGCCCAGGTCGGCGAGCATCAGGGCATTTTCGGGAGCCAGCGCCAAGCCCTGGGTCAGCAGGTCAATGGCCTGGTCGGGCGTTGGGTTCTTGCTGGCGATAATGCCCAGGCCGCGGTATACTTCCGGGTTTTTGGCATCGAGCAGCCACGCCAGGTTCAGGCGCGTAACGGCCGTATCTACCTGGCCTTCGCTGAGGTATTCGTAGCCTTTGCCGGAAAAAAAACGGCTGGCCTCAGCCCGGGAGCCGAAGCTGGCGGCCACTTTCTCCACGTAGCCCGGCCCCAGCAAGCCCTCGGCCTGCGCCGCCGCAATGCCCCCGAACAGCGGCTGCAGGCGGTTGGCGGCGCTAACGGCCTCGTCTTTGGTCTTTACTTTGGTTTTGCGCTGAGCCTGAGCCGGCAGGGCCAGCAGAGCGGCAGCAGCCAGTGCTACAAAAAACGGGTATTTCATGGAAAAGAAGCGTCGGAAAAAGCGGAACGGGCAGTCTGATAACTGCCGCCTACGGTTGCAGGCAAATATAACGTTCCAGGCGCCGGAGTTCGTGTAGTAGGGCGCAAAGCAGCCGCCCGGCACCTGCAGCATGTCCAGACAGGCATTCAGATTGTCCGGCAGGGGAATAGGGCCACACCGGTACCAGCCGCCCGCTCACCTTCTGGCAATTCGTGGCGCGGCATACGCGCCGCCTGTGGTTGGGAAGTAGCTTCTAAAACAGCGAGGCCTGCACGGCGGGCTGCTCAAACTCCAGCAGCCATTTCTTGCGTGGCAGTCCGCCCGCGTAGCCCGTCAGCTGCCCGCCGGCCCCGATGATGCGGTGGCAGGGCCACACAATGGCTAGCGGGTTTTGCCCGTTGGCGGCGCCCACGGCCCGCACAGCGGCCGGGTTGCCCAGCTGCCGGGCCAGGTCGAGGTAAGACGCCGTGCGGCCGAACCCCACACCCGGCAGTGCCGTCCAGACGCGCCGCTGAAAGTCCGTGCCCTGCTGCACATCATAGGTCAGCGTGAAGTCGCGCAGCTCGCGGCCGAAGTAGGCCCGCAGCTGCCGGTGCGCTTCCCGCAGACTGGCCGGCACCAGTGCTGATGGCGTTTCGGCGGCCTCTTCGTTCAGAAATTCCACCGCGCAAAGGCCGGCATCAGTACCGCGCAAGCGGAGCGGCCCCAGCGGCGAAGCAAGAAAAGCAACGGCTTCAGTCATAGCAAGCAAAAGTAGGGTCGCAAAAATGCAAAAAGCTGCCGGGAAGGTGCCCAGCCACAATTCTGCTACGTCAATATACTATACACAGGAAAAAATTGGAAATGAACAAGTTGGCGACTATCAGAGGAATACGGTAGCAAAAGAATGCAGTATATTGCTTCAGCGTCTGGTACGGAGGAGGTTGGAATAGTACTTCCGTACGATAGTTTTGCCTGCTCCTGACTTTACCTCATCAGTTCAACTTTAGATTTTTACGCATTGTGCGACACCTACTGTTCTGTTTCGTAGCCGGTTTGCTCTCCACCGGCACTGCCCTGGGCGGCCTGCCCGTTTCGGGGCCCGCGGCGCAACCGGGTACGCAGGCTACTACCGCCGGGCCGGGCGAAGGCACTGGTCTTACAGGCTCCTATTTCAACAATGGCTCCCTGGCCGGCACACCGCTGCTGCGCCGGGTAGATGCCGTGGTGGATTTCGAGTGGAAAACGGGCATTCCGGCTCCCGGCCTGCGCAGCGACAATTTCTCGGTGCGCTGGGAGGGCCAGATTGAGGCGCCCGCCACCGGCCGCTACAAGTTCATCACCAAGTCCGATGACGGGGTGCGGCTGTGGGTAAATGGCAAGCAGATTCTCGATAACTGGAACGGCCAGGGCAGCACCACTACCTCCACCAGCGCCGAAGTAAGCCTGGCTGCCGGTGAGCGCGCCACCATCAAGGTTGAGTACTATGACCAGGACGGCGACGCCAACGTGCGGCTGCAGTGGGTGCGCCCGGGCCAGGGCGCCCAGACGGTGCCTTCCGTGTACTTGTATCCGCTGGAAGGCCCGGGCATGCCCGTAGCCGAGAAAGCAACTATTATTACGGCCGTAGCGCCCGAGCCGGAGAAGCCCGCGAAACCAGCCAAAGCCACTGCCGCCAAGCCCGCCGCTCCGGCAACGTCCAAAGCTGCCCCGGCCGCCAAGGCGCCGGCTACTACGGCGGCCAAGGCGGCAGCGCCCAAGCCGGTTGCCGCCGCCAAGCCGGCTCCGGCGCCCAAACCAGCTAAACAAGCCGCGCCCACGGCCGCCGAAATTTCCAAAGCGCTGAATATACCCGGCGTATTCACCCTGATGGCCCGCTCCGACGGCAAACCGTTGGAGGTAGCCGGCGACGCCCCGGTTTCGAAGGATCCGGGCCTGACCTCGGCTCCGGCGGGTGCCCCGCAGTGGGAGATTGAGGAAGCCGGCAGCGGCTACTACAAGCTCACGGTGCAGGGTGGCCGCAAAGTGCTGGAAGTGCTGGGCAGCGAAACGTCCAACGGCGCCCCCCTCAGCCTGTGGCCTTACTACAGCGGCAACAACCAGCTCTGGAAGATTGAGGATGTCGGCGAGGGCTACTACAAGCTCACGGCCAAGCACAGCAACAAGGCCCTGACAGCCGGCACCGAAGAAGAAGGCGGCCTGCAGCAGCGCCGCTACGGCAGCCGCCCCACGCAGCAGTGGAAGCTGGAAGCCGCTGCGCCCAAGGAAGCGGCCATGGCGGGCCCCGTAGCCAACGTGCCCGTGACGGGCTCCAACCGGCTGGCCGTATATCCGAACCCTTCCAGCGGCATGGTGCAGATGGCGTATCAGCTGGGTGATGCACAGCCGATTGGGTGGGTGCTCTACGACCAGCGCGGCTCCGCAGTGCGCGTATCGGACTACCGCCGCCAGCAGGCCGGCCCCCATCACCAGACCCTCGACTTCACGGGCCTGCCCTCCGGCGACTATAACCTCAACCTGACTGTGGGTGGCGTAACTACCCGGCAGCTCGTGAGCATCCGGCGGCCCGGCGCTGCTACTGCCGAGCCCGAGCCCGGTGCCGAAGCTTCCAAGTAATTAGCCGGCACCTGCTGCCTTAACCGAAAGTGCCACCTGTTCCGAAGAGCAGGTGGCACTTTTGTGTTGTATTGGAGACGAGCCCGATGACTTATCCTTCAAAGGGGGCCAATGCTTCCCAAAGCCGGCCAAACTCCTGGCTGTAGCGCCGGACAATAGTGGTGTCGTCGGTGATGAGCAGGTTTTCTAAATTGAGTTCCGCGGCCGAGCGGGTCCAGTTGTAGGAGCCGGTCAGTACGGTGCGGCTGTCGGCCAGGGCAAACTTATGGTGCATGTGGTCGGTGGTGCGGTCGGTGCGCACGGGCAGGCCGGCCGCCTGCAGCTGGCGCACGTCGGAGCCCCGGTCGTAGAGCTTGTCGTTGTCGGTGAGCAGGCGCACGCGCACCCCGCGCTTGTGGGCGGCCAGCATGGCATCGGTCAGCCGGTCGTCGGCAATGGTAAACAGGCAGATATCGAGCGTGTGCGCGGCCTCACCCAGAAACCGCCGGATGGCCGCTACGCAGTCATCATTGGGGCTGAAGAACACTTCGGAGCGGGACGCACGGGCGGGCGTGTCGGCCGGGGGCAGGAGCAGGGCGCTGGCGGCTTCCAGCCACTCAATCACGGTCTTGTCCTGAAAGCTGTTGAAGCGGCTGCGCGCCAGCCCGAACAGCCGGTGGCGCAGCTCGTGCAGGTCTTCGCCGTGCTGGCCATGCTCCGCCAAACGCTGGCGCAACTGGCGCGCTTCGTCCAGCGAAAGGGTCGAGTCGGCGAAGGCGCGCTCGAAGTGGTGGAGCAGGTCGGTGGTGGCGTCGGGCAGTCGGTTCATGCTGGCTAATATAGAGAACGCGCCAGCGAACCGACGAGCTCCGCCGACGCGGCAGTGGTTTCGGCCAGGGCGGCCGCTACGGTTTGCTGTCCTTCCAGCAGCGCATCGGCGTAGGGCTGGTGCAGCACCCGCAGCGGCGGCTCGTTGGGGCGGAGCACGGCGTCCCAGAGGCCGGAGCGGTGCCATTCCCGGTCCAGAAAGTCCCAGTCGGGCCGGTCGAGGATGGGGTAGAGGCACACGCCCCACAGCGGCACGCCCTGGCGCAGCGTTTCGGCGCATTCCTGCGCTACCATGCGCATCCAGTGGGGCCGGTCGAGGCCGGGGTGGCTGGTTTCGCTCACCACCAGCGGGCGGCCGTACCGCTCGTGGGCCTGGCGCAGCAAGTGGTGCAACGGGCGCCAGCGGGGGTCGTACGGCTCGTTTACCCAGGGCAGGCGGTGGTGCGTATGAATCTCCCACTGGTTGTTGTAGTAGTAGTTCACGCCCATGATGTCGAAGAACTCCGGGCGGCCGCCCAGCTCGGGGCAGAGCCGGCCGCAAAGCATGTCCACGCTCTGGTACTGATTATCGGTCCACTCGCGGGCCTGCTTCTTCTGGGCTTTGGTGGCGTTCAGCGGCGGCACAATATGAATGAGCGGCTCAGTGGTCAGAATCCGGATGCCGGGGTCCAGCTCGCGCATGGCCGCCACGCCCTCAATGTAGGCGCGCATCAGCCCGTACTTCACTTCCCAGCCCTGCCCCACGCAATAGGGCGAGGTGCCGCGCGCATCGCCGCCCAGCCAGCTCATAAAGCTGACTTCGTTGATAGGCGTCACAATCAGCTCACCTTCAGGGCGCAGCTCGCGGTACATCTGCACGAAGGCCCGGCACAGCGCCGAAAAGCGCCGCGCAAACATGGGGTGCAGCGGCGTCAGGTCGTCGGGGTAGCCGAAGTGGCACAGGTCCCAGACCTGCTGAATGCCGTGGCGCTGGCCGGCGGCCAGCATGGTGCGCACCGTGCTCCAGTCGTATTGATAGGGCGTTTTCTCGATCTGGCTCCAGCGGATACCTTCGCGCACCGTACCCAGGCTGTATTGCTGCAGGCCCTGGTAGTCGTCGTCGAGAAGTTGCAGATGGCCCGTCAGCGGCAGAAAATCAACCCGGTTGCCGAAGCAGTTGAGCTGGTCGGTACATTCGTAGCCGGCCATCCAGAACGATTGGAACGGGTTGGAATGGGTAGCAGCATGAGCCATAAATACGGAGATTGGTAAGCGGAAAAAACACGGCAGCATAGCTCAATCGGAGCCGTGCTACGGTGCAGTGTACCCCCAAACCCGGCTATAGGTTAAGGTGGAGCTTATGGCGGAGCTAAATCTGGGGGGAAACCGGTGGCTGGGGCCCCGTAGCGCGCTGCTTGCCGGCCAGGCCCTTGGCTTCAATAAAAATGCGCTTAAACTCAGGGTGCTTGTCCCGGATGGCGTCCTGCAGCTTATCCACCTCATTTTCCACTTCCACCGCCGACAGATGGTCGTGAAACTCCACGTCGAGGGCCAGCACCACGTCGTGCGGGCCCATGTACATGGTGAGGGGGCGCCGCACCTGCTCTACGCCGCGCTGCTGCCGCGCAATGGCTTCGAGCGAGTCGAGCGTTTCATCGTCCACACCTTCACCCACCAGCAGGCCTTTGGTTTTGTAAATCAGGAAAACAGCCACCGAAACCAGCAGCACCCCAATGCAGATGGAGGCCCCGCCGTCGAAGTAAGGGTTGTTGAAAGCATGCCCAAAATAGACGCCGGCCAATGCAAGGACGAGGCCTATCAGGGCGGCCATGTCTTCCAGCAGAATAGCGAAAACGGAGGGGTCTTTGCTGCGGCGCAGCGTGGGCCAGAAGCCGGCGTCGCCGCGGGTTTTGTTGAACTCGCGGAAAGCCAGCGTAAAGGAAATGCCTTCAAACACCAGCGAGAGGCCCAGTACCCAGTAGTTCCAGGTAGGGTCGGTGATGGGGGCGGGATGCTTGAGGTGCTCTACGCCTTCGTAGAACGACATGCCGCCGCCCACCGAAAACACCAGAATGGCCACAATCAGGGACCAGAAATACAGCTCCTTGCTGCGCCCGAACGGGTGCCGGGCATCGGCGGGCTTCTCCGACTGCTTTACACCGTAGAGAATCAGTAACCCGTTGCCGCTGTCCACGAGCGAGTGAATGCCTTCGGACAGCATGGCCGAGCTGCCGGTGAAGAAAGAGGCCACAAACTTGGATATGGCAATAGCAATATTGGCCCCGATGGCGCCGTAGATGGCAATTTTGGAAGAACCGGCAGACATAAGGGATAGCTAGCGTATGCCCGTGGTACGCGGCGCGGTTGGCGCAGGTTGGCAGCAGGCGGGTCGCCGACGGGCCGGCGCGTGAACATTCAACGATTCTGCGACTTTTACAGCTCTCTTTCCTGCTTATGCTCCACCCCGACTCTCCCGATTCTTCTGCCACCGCGCCGTTGCGCCGCCGCCTCGGGCTGGTGCAGGCCACCGCCCTCAACATGATAGACATGGTGGGCATCGGGCCCTTCGTGACGCTGCCGCTGGTCATGGGCTTCATGGGGCCGAATTTCCTGCTGGCCTGGCTGGTAGGGGCGGCCCTGAGCTTGTTTGATGGACTGATCTGGAGCGAGCTGGGGGCGGCGCACCCGGAAGCCGGCGGCTCCTACCGCTTCCTGAAGCTGGCCTACGGCGAGCAGACCTGGGGCCGGCTGCTGTCGTTTCTGTACGTGTGGCAGACGCTGGTGCAGGCGCCGCTGGTGGTGGCGTCGGGCGCTATCGGGTTTGCGCAGTATTTCGGCTACTTGGTGCCCCTGCAAGCGTGGTGGCAGCCCAAGCTGGTATCGGGCGTGGTGGTGCTGCTGCTGATTGGGCTGCTCTACCGTCGTATCGAGGACATCGGGCGGCTGGGCGTGCTGCTGTGGGTGGGCGTGCTGGGCCTCATGGGCTGGCTGATTTTCGGGGGCATCACGCATGCTACGCACGAGGTGGCGTGGCTGCCGGCCGGGGGCTTCTCCGAGCTGCCGGGCGTGCTGCTCTCAGCGGCTATGGGGCAGGCCACCGTCAAGACCATCTACAGCTACCTGGGCTACTACAACGTGTGCCACCTGGGCGGCGAAATCAAGGAGCCGCAACGCGTGATTCCGCGCAGCATCTTCCTGAGCATTCTGGGCATTATGGCGCTGTATCTGCTGCTGAACTGGAGCGTGGGCACCGTTATTCCGTGGCAGGAAGCGCAGCACTCCGAATTCATTGTCAGCACGTTTGTGGAGCGGCTGTATGGCGCTACGGCCGCCAAGGCCGCTACGGCGCTGGTGCTGTGGGTGGCGTTTGCCTCGCTGTTTGCGGTGCTGCTCGGCTACTCGCGCATCCCGTACGCCGCCGCCGCCGATGGCGAGTTTCTACCGGTGTTTGCCAAAACGCACCCTACCAAGCACTTCCCGCACGTGTCGTTGCTGGTGCTGGGCGGAGCCGGCTTCGTATTTAGCCTGCTGTTCCGGCTCGGCGAGGTTATTTCGGCCATACTGGCCATGCGGATTCTGGTGCAGTTTGTGGGGCAGGCCGTGGGGCTGGTGCTGCTCCGGCGCCGCCGTGGGGCGCAGGGGCTGCCGTTCCGGATGCCGCTCTACCCGCTGCCCGTCCTCATTGTTATTGTGGTGTGGCTGTGGGTGTTCTGGAGCATCAATGACGGCATCAGCTTCTCGCTGCAGTCAGGCAGCTTTTTTCTGCCGTTTCAGGTGGCAGCCCTGCTGATGATGGCCGTGGGCACGGGCGTGTTTCTGCTCTGGAGCCGCCGGCTGGGCCGCTGGCCGTTCGGGCAAAACCGAAACTAACGCTGCCTTTACCCCAGCCGTTTCTCGTAGCAGAAAAACCGCAGGCCCGGCCGGAACGCCAGCGTGATTTCTCCCGCAAAACGGTAGCCCAGCTTCGGGAACAGGCGCTGCGTGGCGGCGTTTTCGGAGTTGGTGTCTACGCGGAGCACGCGCAGGTTCTGCTGGTGGGCCAAGTGCTCGGCCTGTTCCAGCAGCGCTGCCGCCAGCCCGTGGCCCTGAGCCGCCGGGTCCACGGCGAGGCGGTGCGTCACGAGGGCCGGCTCGTTAGCGTCCCAGTCGGCCTGGGCGTATTCGGGGTCCTGGTGGTTGTGGGTGAGGGCGGCAAAGGCGGCTACGGTCCCGTTCAGCTCAGCTACCCAAAGATGCTGCTGCTCAATGTCGCGCCGAAATACTTCCTCGTTCGGGTAGTCGGCGCTCCACTGCTGGTTGCCGGCCGCATTCATCAGCGGCACCACGCGGCCCAGAATGGCCAGAATTGCGGGCAGGTCGGAGACGGTGGCCAGACGGACGGTAGATGGCATGGCTGAAACGAGGTGAAGCAGCAGTGAGGGGCAAAAAAAGAACGCGCCGCAGCGCGTTCCTAATTTGCGGAGCAGAAATGATACTGCCTAGCCGCGGCGCAGCACAGCCGCCGCTTCCTTGGCAAAGTAGGTCAGAATGGCATCGGCGCCGGCCCGCTTGATGCTGGTCAGCACTTCCATCATGGTTTTCTCGCCATCGAGCCAGCCGTTTTGGGCGGCCGCTTTCACCATGGCGTACTCGCCCGACACGTTGTAGGCCGTCACGGGCAGGTGGGTATGATTGCGCACCTCCCGAATCACGTCGAGGTAGCTCAGGGCGGGCTTAATCATCACCATGTCAGCGCCTTCGGCCTCATCGAGAGCTAGCTCGCGCAAGGCTTCCCGACGGTTGGCGGGGTCCATCTGGTAGGTTTTTTTGTCGCCTTTCTTGGGGGCCGAGTCCAGCGCGTCGCGGAAGGGGCCGTAGAAGGCGGACGCGTATTTGGCCGTGTAGCTCATGATGCTCACGCCCGGGAAACCGTTGCTGTCGAGCACTTCCCGGATCCAGGCCACGCGGCCGTCCATCATGTCGCTTGGCCCGATGATGTCGGCGCCGGCGCGGGCCTGCGCCAGAGCCATCTGGCCCAGCACTTCCAGGGAGGCATCGTTGAGAATCTCGCCCGAGTCCACATCTACCACGCCGTCGTGCCCGTCGGAAGAGTAGGGGTCCATGGCCACATCGGTCATCAGTACCACGTCCGGAAACTGGCGCTTGATGTCGGCCACGGTCTTGAGGTACAGTCCTTCGGGGTTAGCTGATTCTTTGGCGAGCCGGTCTTTCAGCGCGTCGTTGATGGCCGGAAATGGGGCGAAACTTTTGATGCCCAGCTCCACGCAGCGCCCGATTTCGTCGATGAGGCGGTCGGCGGTGAAGCGGTGAATGCCTGGCATCGAATGGATTTCCAGCTGTTGGTTCTGGCCTTCAATCAGGAAAAGCGGATAAATGAAATCGTGCGTAGTGAGGCGGGTTTCCTGCACCATGTCGCGGATAACCTGAGACTTACGGTTGCGGCGCGGGCGGTGCGTGGGGACGTTGGGCATTGGTTCGGTCAGTTGGTAAGACAGGATAGAACAACTCGCGCAAAGGTAAGGTTGCGGATGGGAGTGGCTTTGCGAGTGCCGCGAATGCGCCGCGGCGGCCGCCGGCCGGCGCGGGCTAACCGCCCGGAAGCCGGAAGCCGCCGGCCGTTTTTGAAGTGGCAAGCGTGAACTGAACAAGCAGGTAAGTGGCTGTACGGCAAGCTCAACCGTGCTGGCTGTGGCAAAATTCTTTCTCGGCCGCAGGTCAATAGCAGCCGTAAAAACCGGCAGGTTGCCTGCAGCCCGTTATGTTCTTTTATCCACCAACCAGACCCAAGCCATGAACGACAACAAGCAAACCCCGAACTCTCCCAACAGCGCCGAAACCGGCAAACAAGCTCCCGGCATTAGCGGCCAGCCTTCCGGCCCGCACGAAGGCCCGGTAGCAGGCGGCGCCGATAATACCCGCGGCGAAAACGTGCCCAGTGGCGAAGGCCGTAGCGGCGGCGCCAAGCAGGGCAAGTTCGACCCGGAAACGCACAGCCCGTAAGGCTCCAATGCAGCCCCGTCGGATGAGCGCGGCGCCGACAGCTCCGACAAGGAATTCCGCAACAACCAGTCCAACGACAGCACGTCGCAAACGAGCCGCCACACGAGCTAGATCCGGCTCCTTCTTGTAAACCACACGGCTCCGGCCCCGCTACGCAGCAGGGCCGGAGCCGTGTCGGTTTTATGGGTGCCTGGCTTACCGCCTACATATTGAAGAACTCCTGAAACACCTCCAGCCACGCATGCTTGCCCCCGATACCGACGCCCACGAAGTAGTACCCGAGCAGCACAACCAGCGCCCCGACGCCCAGCCCCAGCCAGCCGCCCAGCAGAATACCGCCTACCACGCCGCCCGCTATCAGCGCGGCGCCCAGCACAAAAGCCGCCGTGTGTTCCAGCTGCGTCTGCCGGGGCTGCCGCTGGTGCTTGTGGTAGGGGCTGGTGGCCGCCGAAGCCGTGCTGGCGGCTGGCCGGTGCACGGGGCGCACCAGGTGCACTGAAGCGGGAAGCAGGCGGCGCGTTGGGGCCTGGTGGCGCACAGCTGCGGGTCGTGTGGTTGGCTCCTGCTGCATGGGCGTGCTGGAATGAGCCGATGACGCAACAACGGCAGCAGCTGCAGATTCTGCTGCCTGAGCGCCAGCCACGCTACTGCTAGCTGCAGCCGGCTCAAACCGAAAGGCTGCCTGCTGACTGCGGCAGCCGGCCAGCAGCAACAGCGCCGCGCAGTACAAAGAGAAGGTTGATTTCACAGAGAATAGGAGAGTAAGCCGCCCAAGATAGGCACAGCACTACGGTTTGAGCGGTGCCTACGCTGAGCGCTTAGGCAGAACTGTTTGGCCCGTACGCAGCAAGAGCCTGCTTGAAAGCAGGCCCTTGCCGGAGGTTGCCCTCATCAGGGCGAAGAAGAATCGGAACGAATGCGGTCTAGAATTCCAGGATGACCTGCTCGATAATGTCGCAGGCTTCGTGGAGCTGCTCTTCGGTGATAACCAGCGGCGGGGCAAAGCGGATAATGTCGCCGTGGGTGGGCTTGGCCAGTACGCCGCGCTCCATCAAAGTCACGCACACGTCCCAGGCCGTGCGGCCGTCGGCGTGGGGCTTGATAACCACGGCGTTCAGCAGCCCTTTGCCCCGTACCAATTCTACCACTTCGGGGCGCTTGGCCTGCACGCGGCGCATCCGTTCCCGGAATACTTCGCCCAGCGCGCGGGCATTGTCAGTGAGCTTTTCCTCGATGAGTACATCCAGCGCGGCGCGCATCACCACGCAGGCCAGCGGGTTGCCGCCAAACGTGGAGCCGTGCTGCCCGGGCTGAATGGTGAGCATGATTTCGTTGCGGGCCAGCACCGCCGACACCGGCAGCACGCCGCCGCTCAGGGCCTTGCCCAGGATCAGGATGTCGGCGTGTACGGCCTCGTAGCACACGGCCAGCAGTTCGCCGGTGCGGCCCAGGCCGGTCTGGATTTCATCGGCAATAAACAACACATTATGCGCCTTGCAGATGGCTGCTGCCTTGGCCAGATAGCCTTCGGAAGGCACCATCACGCCGGCTTCCCCCTGAATGGGCTCTACCAGAAAACCGCATACGTGCGGATCTTTCACGGCTTCTTCCAGCGCCTCCAAGTCGTCGTAGGGCACCACCTGGTAGCCGGGGGTGTAGGGGCCAAAACCACCGGTCGAGTCGGGGTCGGTGCTAAAGGAGATGATGCCCGTAGTGCGGCCGTGGAAGTTGTGCTCGGCCACAATGATGCGGGCCTGATTCGGGGCAATGCCCTTCTCCTGGTAGCCCCATTTGCGGGCCAGCTTGAGGGCCGTTTCCACGGCTTCGGCGCCCGAGTTCATCAGCAGGGCCTTGTCGTAGCCGAACAGCTCACACACCTGCTTCTCGGCGGCGCCCAGCTGGTCGTTGAAGAAGGCCCGGCTCGTCAGGGTCAGCTTTTGCGCCTGCTCCGTGAGGGCCCCGATAATGCGCGGATGGCAGTGGCCCTGGTTTACGGCCGAATAGGCGGAGAGAAAATCGTAGTAGCGCTTGCCTTCCACGTCCCACAGGTGCGCGCCTTCGCCGCGGCTCAGCACCACAGGCAGCGGGTGGTAGTTGTGGGCGCCGTATTGGTCTTCGAGGGCCATCAGCTCCTGGCTGCGGCTGGTATGCGTGGTGGGAATGGTTTGCATAGAGCAGGAAAGGTTAGTAGTTCAAAAATACGCAAAACCATGCGGCGTGGTCGTGCGGAGCTTCCGAAGTGGCCGCATTACGCCGGCGGATAGTAGCTTTAGCCGCAATGCCCGGTTGCCATACCTGATTCTATGCCCCATCCTATACCCTTTTCGGCGCTGCGCAAGGCGCTGGGACCTTTATTGCTGGCAGTAGCCACTGGCTTGTGCCTGCTGCCGTTTCTGGCGTTGTGCTGGTACGCTCACCCTTCCGCCGATGACTTCCTGCAGGCCACCGATGTGTACAAGTATGGCCGCTGGGGCTACATGCCGCACATGTACCTCACCTGGACGGGCCGCTACACGTCCGTTGTATTGTGGGCATTGCTGAATCCGGTGCAGTACGGCGGCAACATCACGGGAGGCTACGGGGCCATTTGTCTGCTGCTGCTGGCGCTGCCGGTAGCGCTGGTGGTGCTGCTGCGTACGCTGCTGGCCGGGCAGTTCCGGCGCCGCACACTGTGGCTTGCCAGCGGCGTCCTGACCAGCCTGCTGCTGTGGCAGCTGCCCAGCCCGGCCGAGGCTTTCTACTGGATTGTGAGCGGCTACAACTACCTGCTGCCGGCCCTGCTCACACTGCTGTGGCTGGCCGTGCTGGTGCGACACGCCCAAGCCGGCGAGCCGGCCGAAAAGCGGAAGTGGCTGGCGCTGGCTGGTGGACTGGCCGTGCTTATTATCGGGGGCAACGAAACCAACGCGGTGCCCCTGGCCGTGGGCGTGACGGGCTTCACGGCCCTGCGCACCCTGCAGCAGCGGCGCCTGCCGTGGGACTATGTGTGGCTCAGCGCAGTAGTAGCGGTGGCATGCGCCGCCGCGTTTCTGGCGCCCGGTAACTTTGCCCGGCTGGGGCCGGCCAACAAGTATTCCGTGCTGGAATCACTAGACAAGGGTGCTCTTTCCGCCTACCGCTTGGTGTGTAACTGGCTCGGTAATGGGGTGCTGCCTGCCCTCACGCTGCTGCTGCTGCCGGTCAGCTTCCGGTTGCGGCGCGTGGCCGGGCTGCCGCTAAACCGGCTGGCGCAGAATCCGGGGTTCATCACGCTACTCATGGCCGTGAGCTTGGTGCTGGTGGCATTCATGGGCTGGCGCTTCAACAGCCAGCCGCTACCGTTCCGCACGCGCAACATCCTGTACCTGTTTTTTCTAATCGGCTGGTTTCTGAACGCCCATGCCTGGGCGCAGTACCTGTGGCGCCGCACAGCACGGACCACGTTTGCACTGCCCTTAGTAGTGCGCGCCAGTCTGGTAATCTGGATAATAGCTGCGTTCAGCGGCGGGCACCTGCTCACGCTGCGCGGCCACGAAACCACCGACAACTACAACAACGTGCTGCTGGCTTACGAGGATTGGCTCGGTGGCGCTGCTGCCCGCTATGATGCCCAGCTTACGGCCCGCTACCACGCCCTGCAGACTCCCGGCTGGCTTCCCGCCGAGGCCGTGGTAGAGCCGCTGCAGGACCCGCCCTATACCCTTCTGTTCGGCGACATCACGCCCAACATCTACGACTGGTCGAACCAGGCGTACGCGGAGTTCTTTGGCCGCAAAACTATCCGCATAAACTAGGAGCCGCCGTTTAGCGAGGACCGGTCAGGCTGCCAAGTCGGTCTTCCAGGTCCAGGAACTTACCCACGTGGTTGCCTTCTTCGGTGCCGTTGGGGTGCAGGATCATCCAGTCCACTATTTCGGCTTCGTCAAATTCTTCCTTGTTGTTGCCATCCGGCAGGTTGGAGCCTACCAGCCGGCCCATCACGCGGCCATCCTGCCAGCTCTGGACCTGTACCAGCTGAGGCACACGGCTGGCGGCATCGTTGAGGAGAGTGGCCGTTACGTACAGCAGCTGGCCCGAGGCCAGTCCTCGGGTAAAGCGCTGGCGGGCCTGCGAGAGAGTACGCCGGGCTTCCTTAACCGGAGCCGGCGGCAAGGTATCCACGCCTGCCAGCTGCACGGCCAGTCGCACGGCTGGCGCGGCGGTTTCGGGCTGCTGTGCCTGCGCTGCCAATGGCCAGGCCAGACAAATTCCCAGCATCGTCAACGTTAGAATCCGGTACCGCATTGGCCAGGGAAGAGAAAGGTTGAGTTAAAACAATCTAATTCACTATCGGAAAGATACTAAAATAAAGCTGTATACGCAGCCTTCGCCCGGCTTGTCGTACCTTGCAGGCTGTTTGCGTTTGCCGTGTCTTCCTTCTCCGCTCAGCCGCTCCAGCCCGACGACTATTACTTCACTCCCGAAGGCCTGATGGTTTTTACGGAGCAGTACCACCGCCGCCGCGGCACTTGCTGCGGCAGCGGCTGCCGGCATTGTCCCTGGCGCTCGGCCAAGCCGAAAAAGTAACGGCCCATAGAGGCCGCTGAGGCCATAACGGCTTATTTTTCAGCCATCCGGTTTGCTTCTGTCAAACTTATACCGATATTTGCGTCCCTTTTTCCAGCATTGAAACCTTTAAGTTCCTGATACCATGGCCCGAGTTTGTGATCTGACCGGCAAGCGTACCCGTGTAGGCAACAACGTGTCGCACGCCAACAACAAGACCAAGCGCAAGTTCTACCCGAACCTGCAGAAAAAGCGCTTCTACATCCCCGAGGAGGATGCCTGGGTAACGCTGAAAGTAGCGACCAGCACCATCCGCACCATCAACAAGAACGGCATCATGTCGGTCCTGAAGAAGGCCAAGGAGCAGGGCTTCATCGTTTACTAGCCAGCCAACGACGTTCTTCGGAGCGAATTTATTTCAGACGCGTACCCGCCTCGAAAAGCAATTTTTGGGGCGGGTACGCGTCTTTGTTGTATTCACCTTCTCCCCGTTGCAATGTTTCTGACAGTTACCCTTCGTGCGCTGCGGTGCATGGTGCTGGCCTTGGCGCTGGCCCCGGCCGCATTAGCCCAGCGGGCCGCCGGTCCCGGCCGCCCCACCGATTTTCTGGATCCGGCTTTTCACCAGAGCCGCCGGGAGCTGCTCCGCAAGGCCCTGCCCGCCGGCTCGGTCGCCGTGTTGTTTGCCAATCCGGTCCGCAACCGCGCCAACGACGTCAACTACAGCTTCCACCAGCACCCCGACCTGTACTACCTCACGGGCTACGATGAGCCGGATGCTGTGCTGGTGCTCTTCAAGGAACCCCAGACGGTGGGCGGGCAGGCGGGCGTCACGGAGGCCCTGTTCGTGCAGCCCCGCGACCCCAGGGCGGAGCAGTGGACTGGCCGCCGCCTCGGTACCGAAGGCGCCCGGCAGCAGCTGAAGCTGCAGTACGTAGCCGACAACAAGGATTTTGCCGGCGCGGGCATCCGATGGGCCGATTTCAAGCACATCCATTTCCTGGACCTGCCGGCCGACATCCGCGACGACTCCCGCAACCCCGCCGACCTGTTTGACCTAGTGGCCACGTTCCGGCGCCAGGCCGCCATTCCCGCCGACTACGATTCCCGCCGCGACGAGCTCTACACCGCTGTGCAGCGCTACGGCGTAGTGAATGCGGCCGGAATGAAAAGCTACGTTGAAGGTATGGCCAAAAACCAGCCCGCGTTGGCCACTGACGCCTATCTGCAGGGTTACCTCAAGGCTACAACGGATGATGAACGGCAGCAGGCTATGGCCGCGCGCCCGGTTAGCCGCTTTGAAGCCGGCCGCCTCAATGAGGCGATGAACGAGCTACGTGCCGTGAAGACTGCGGAGGAACTCAAGCTGCTTCGGCGAGCCGTGCGCATCAGTGCCGTGGGGCAGCAGGAGGTGATGAAAGCCCTCAAACCCGACATGGGCGAGATGGAAGTGCAGGGCCTGCACGAGTACGTCTACAAAAAGTACGGGGCCGAGTTCGAAGGCTACCCCAGCATTGTAGGGGCCGGTGCCAACGGCTGCATCCTGCACTACGAAACCAACGACAAGCTCCGCATCGGCAACGACCTGATTCTGATGGACTGCGGCGCCGAATACCACGGCTACACCGCCGACGTCACCCGCACGGTGCCACCTTCCGGCAAGTTCAGCCCGGCCCAGCGCCAGATCTATGAGCTGGTGCTGGCCGCCCAGGATGCTGGTATTGAGGCCTGCAAAGCCGGTAACGAGTTTCAGGCGCCTAATAAGGCAGCGCAGAAAGTAGTTGCCGAAGGCCTCATCAAGCTCGGCATTATTCAGACGGCCGAAGAGATGCGCAAATACTTCCCGCATGGCACCAGCCACTACCTCGGCCTCGATGTGCACGACCGGGGCACCTACAAGCCGCTGGAGCCCGGCAACGTCATTACCGTGGAACCCGGCATCTACATCCCGGAAGGCAGCCCCTGCGACAATAAGTGGTGGAATATCGGGGTGCGCATCGAAGACGACATCCTGATTACGGCCGGCGCGCCCGAAAACCTGTCGAAGGAAGCGCCGCGCACCGTAGCCGAGGTAGAAGCCCTGATGGCCAAACCCAGCGCCTTCGACAAGTTCAAATTGCCCGGCCTGGACTAACGTTGGTGGGGCCCGCTTACCAGCGTGCCAAAACATGGAATACGGCACAAAGGCGCAGCACAGCGCCGCGCTGGTAACGGCGTATGCCTGATAAACAGCAAGGTAGATGCCGGGCCGATCTGCCTGGAGTACAAGGAATGTGTATATTTGCGTGGCAGATAGCATGGGGGCAGAAGCCCTGACTATCAAAATGATATTTGCTCGCGGATTATTCAGTTGACTGTTTGTCTATTCCGAAAAGACGCGTACCTTTGCAGTCCTTAATCCCAAAAACCCCGTCGAGATGGCTAAGAAAGGCAATCGGGTGCAGGTGATCCTTGAATGCACTGAGCATAAAAACTCGGGGCAGCCGGGCACCTCGCGCTACATCACCACCAAGAACCGCAAGAACACTCCTGAGCGCATCGAGTTGAAGAAGTTCAACTCCGTGCTCAAGAAGATGACCGTTCACAAGGAAATCAAGTAATTGAGCAATGGCTAAGAAAGTAGTAGCAACCCTGAAAACTCCAGGCGGCAAGGACTGGGCGAAAGTCATTCGTGCCGTGAAATCGGAGAAAACCGGTGCCTATACCTTCCGCGAGGAAATGGTGCCCGTTGACAAAGTGCAGGATTACCTCGCCACCGGCGTTAAGTAATTCGGCGCCCCTGTGGCAATCTGAATAAGTGAAGAAGTCCCGCCATCGTGGGACTTTTTTGCGTTGTGCTATAGCGTCGAGCTTTTGCTGGACGTCTTGCCAGGCAGCCCGGCAAAGCTGCCTGGTCGTATTGTTCATCGATGCGCTGGATACTTGCTCCGCGCCAACCTCTGATTATGGGCCTCTTCGATTTTTTCAAGAAGGATAAGGAAAGCAAAGAGCAGCAGCAGGCTCTCGATGAAGGGTTGCAGAAAACCAAAACCAACTTCTTCGACCAGCTCAGCAAAGCCGTGGTAGGCAAAAGTACCGTGGACGAAGCCGTGCTCGACGACCTGGAAACCATGCTCGTGCACGCCGACGTCGGCATCGACACGACGGTGAAGGTAATTGACCGCATCGAGAAGCGTGTGGCCCGCGACAAGTACGTGAGCACCTCGGAGCTGGACCGGATTCTGCGCGAGGAAATCGTGGAGCTGCTGGACCGCAACAGCGGCGCCACCGGCTCCCGCGCCATCCTCGACCGGCCCGATAATACCGGCTCGCCCTTTGTGATTATGGTGGTGGGCGTGAACGGCGTGGGCAAAACCACAACCATCGGTAAGCTGGCGCACCGTTTCCACGCGGCCGGCAAGAAAGTGGTGCTGGGCGCCGCTGACACGTTCCGGGCCGCGGCTGTGGACCAGCTCATCATCTGGGGGCAGCGGGTAGGTGTGCCGGTCATTTCGCACGGCATGAACACCGACCCGGCCGCCGTGGCCTTCGATGCGGTGCAGAAAGGCGTGGACATGGGCGCCGACGTAGTCATTATTGATACGGCCGGCCGCCTGCACAACAAGGTGAACCTGATGAACGAGCTGAGCAAAATCAAGCGCGTGATGCAGAAGGTGATACCTGATGCGCCCCACGAGGTGCTGCTGGTGCTCGATGGCAGCACCGGCCAGAATGCCTTCCTGCAGGCCAAGGAGTTCACCAAAGCTACCGAAGTATCGGCCCTGGCCATCACCAAGCTCGACGGCACGGCCAAGGGCGGCGTGGTTATCGGTATTTCCGACCAGCTGCAGGTGCCCGTGCGCTACATCGGGGTAGGCGAGAAGATGACTGATTTGCAGCTCTTTGACCGGACCACGTTCGTGCATTCGCTATTCAAGAAGTAAGCAGCTGCTACACGAACGCCATTCCTCGGCTCCGCTCGGAATGACCGTTTCTATACGTACCATTCCCAGCACAAAGAAACCTTCTGTGTAGGAAAAGGCGTTGCCTCCTGCGTACCTTTGCGGTCCGATTTTCGTCGCGGGCCGTAGCGGGCAACTTTCTCACTCCTAAGAAATTGCCCGGCCGCCCGCCTACCCAATCCAGCATGAAAGTAAGAAGCCAGCAGGCCAATAAAGTCAACGTCATTACCCTTGGCTGCTCCAAAAACCTCGTCGATTCGGAGGTGATGATGGGCCAGCTCCGCGCCAACCAGTTCGACGTAACGCACGAAGCCGAAACCAGCGACGCTAACATCGTCATCATAAACACCTGCGGCTTCATCGACAACGCCAAGCAGGAAAGCATCGACACCATTCTGCGCTACGCCGACGAAAAGGAAGCTGGCAAGCTGGAAAAGCTCTACGTGACGGGCTGCCTCTCGCAGCGCTATAAGGACGACCTGGAGGTGGAAATTCCGCAGGTAGACGCTTTTTTTGGCACCTTGGAGCTGCCCCAGCTGATGAAAACGCTGGAAGCCGACTACAAGCACGAGCTGGTGGGCGAGCGGCTGCTGACCACACCCAAGCATTACGCTTACTTCAAAATTGCCGAGGGCTGCAACCGGCCCTGCTCGTTCTGCGCCATTCCGCTGATGCGCGGCAAGCACCAGGACCGGCCCATTGAAGACCTGGTAAAGGAAGCCAAGCGTCTGGCCTCGATGGGCACCAAAGAGCTGATTCTGATTGCGCAGGACCTGACCTACTACGGCCTGCAGCACTACGGCGAGCGGAAGCTAGCCGACCTGATGCGCCACCTCTCCGACGTGAACGGCATCGACTGGATCCGGCTGCAGTATGCCTACCCCTCGCAGTTCCCGCTGGAGGCGCTGGACGTGATGAACGAGCGTAGCAACATCTGCAAGTACCTGGATATGCCGCTGCAGCATATTTCCGACAACATGCTCAAGACTATGCGCCGCGGCATCAGCAAGCGCCGCACCATTGAGCTGGTAGACACCATCCGGCAGCGGGTTCCCGATATTGCGTTGCGCACCACGCTCATTGCCGGCCACCCCGGCGAAACGCAGCAGGACTTCGAGGAGCTGTACCGTTTCGTGGAAGACACCCGCTTCGACCGGCTGGGCATCTTCAACTACTCGCACGAAGACAATACGCACTCCTACACGCTGGCAGACGACGTGCCGGCCGAAGTGAAGCAGGACCGCGCCGACCAGATTATGGAGCTGCAGCAGGGCATTTCGATGGAGCTGAACGAGGAGCGGGTGGGCCAGACCTATAAGGTGCTCTTCGACCGCAAGGAAAGCGGCTACTTCGTGGGCCGCACCCAGTACGACTCGCCCGAGGTAGACAACGAAGTGCTGGTGCCCGCCACCAAAGACACCTACGTACGCCTCGGCGACTTTGCGCAGGTGCAGATTACGGAGGCTTCCGACTTCGATTTGTACGGCAAGCTGGTGTAGTTTTTTTGGTTATTAGCTCTCAGCAGGTGGCTGTCGGCGGGTGATGGGCGTAAGCGCCTTACCTGCCGACAGCCACTTGTTTTTACGGCTGGTGGCTGAGCCCGGCACCCTCTTAGCCACCAGCTAGAAGTCAGCAGCTTAAAAATACCCAGTTACTTTGTGGCCACTGGCCGGTTATAGCCCGATTAGCCCTCTCTCGTATGTCCGTCACGACTCTCTCGTATGCCGAAACCGGCGCGTTTTCCACTCTGCTCACCGATTATCTGGCCCGCCACGAAGCTCTGACGCCTTTCTATCATCGGTTTCCGACGCTGGAAGCATTTGCGGAGCAGCTGCAGGAAAAGCAGGCGCATTACACCCCCGAGGCGCGGCAACGGCTGGTAGCGGCGCTGCGGCAGCAGTACGCCGCGCTGCCCGCCGTGCACCCGGCCGTGCAGGCCAACATAGAGCTGCTGGAAAAAGACACGACGTTCACCATCACCACCGGCCACCAGCTCAACCTGTTTACCGGGCCGCTGTACTTCATCTACAAGATTGTGACGGCCGTGAAGCTGGCCCGCCAGCTGAAGGAGCAGTATCCGCAGTATGATTTCGTGCCGGTGTACTGGATGGCTACCGAAGACCACGATTTCGCGGAAATCAACCACTTCACCCTGTTCGGCAAGAAATACGAGTGGAACGCGGCGGAGCCAGGCGGGCCCGTAGGCCGCATGCCGCTGGCCGGCCTGAAAGAGGAGCTGCTGGACCAACTACCGGCCGACATACCAGCCGTGTTCCGGGCCGCCTACGAAGAGTCCGGCACGTTGGCTGAAGCTACCCGCCGCCTCACTCATGAGCTGTTTGGAGAGCTGGGACTGGTAAGCCTCGATGCGGATGCCGCGGAGTTGAAGCAGGCCTTGGTGCCGGTGTTGGAGAAGGAAATCAAGGAGCAGGCTTCCAACCAGGCGGTGCAGGCGGCCAATGCGCAGCTGGAAGCGGCCGGCTACCGGCCGCAGGTGTACTCGCGCCCCCTCAACCTGTTTTTCCTGACCGACGCCGGTAAGCGGGAGCGGCTGGAGTACGATGCCGCGCAGGACTGCGTACAGATTACGGTGCGCAACACCGGCCGCTGCCACAGCCAGCAGGAGCTACTGGATCTGGCCCGCCAGCACCCAGAGCAGTTTAGCCCCAACGTGGTGCTGCGGCCGCTGTATCAGGAGTTGCTGCTGCCCAACCTGTGCTACGTGGGCGGCGGGGCCGAGGTGGCGTACTGGTTCCAGCTGAAAGGCGTATTCAAGGAAAACAACGTGCCCTTGCCGATGCTGCTGCTCCGCAATTCGGCGCAGTATATTAGCAAGGCCAATGCGGGCAAGCTGCGCAAGCTGGGCCTGACTTCGCGGGACGTGTTTCGGCCGCTGTCCGAGCTCAAGAAGCAGGTAGGCAGCACCTTGGGTCAGGAAGAAGTGAGCCTGCAGAAGCAGCAGCAGCAGCTGGCCGAAGCATTCCGGCAGGTGTCGGAGCTGGCGCAGCGTCTCGACCCGACGCTGGTAAAAACGGTAGCCGCCGAGCAGCAGAAAGCGGCGGGCATCGTGGCGGGCCTCGAAAAGCGCCTCAGCAAAGCCGCCGAAGCCAAGCACGAAACCGCCTACAGCCAGCTCACGGCCCTCAAAGACAAGCTGATGCCCAACGGCCACCTGCAGGAGCGGGAAGACAACGTGCTGAGCATCCTGATCAACAATCCGGGCTTCATCAATCAACTTATGGAAGCCTTCGACCCGCTGGCGCTGGAGTTTACGGTGCTGGAAGAAGAGTAAAAACAGGTGTTGATTGCCAGTTGATGGGTTGGGTAAATGGTCAGCAATTCACAATCAGCAACTAACTCATGACCAAAGCCGACCTGCGCCGCGCCGCTCTGGCCCGCCGCCGAGCCTTGCCCGAAACGGACGTGGCGCAACGTAGCGCCGCGCTGTGGCTGCAGTTGCGGGCCGGGTTTCCGGTGGCTGAGTGGCACTGGCTGCATGTGTTTCTGCCCATTCCGCACCAGCACGAGCCCGACACCTGGCTGCTGATTCGAGAGCTGTGGCAGGAGCTGCCGGCGCTACAGCTGGCCGTGCCCGTGGTGCAGTCCGATGGCCAGACCCTGCGCCATTACCACCTCACGCCCGAAACGCAGCTTTTCGACAGCAAATGGGGCATTCCAGAGCCTTCCGGAACCGTGGAGGTGTTCCCGAAGCAGCTGGATGCTGTGCTGGTGCCGTTGCTGGCTTTCGATGAGCAGGGCCACCGCGTAGGCTACGGCAAAGGCTTTTACGACCGGTTTCTGGCAGCCTGCCGGCCCGATGCGCTGCGGATTGGAGTTAGCCTGGAGCCGCCGGTGCCGCGCATCACCGATGCCTGGGAGGGCGACGTAACGTTGCACGCCTGCATCACGCCGGAGCGGGTGTGGCGGTTTAGTAGAGCGCGCCCGCCACAATAAGCCGGAACCTCAGGCCGTTGAGTGAATATCAATTCACTATATACTGGTTGTGTCATGGCTGAAATCCAATCCTCCGCGCCGGCTGCTCGTGGCCGCAAACCCCGCAGCAAGAAACACACCTTCCGGCTCGATATGACGCCGATGGTAGATCTGGCGTTTCTGCTGCTAACCTTCTTCATCCTGACGGCTACCTTCAACAAGCCCACGACCATGGACCTTACCATGCCGATGAAAGGCCCGTCGTCGGATGTGCCGGACAAGAACGCCCTGACGCTGATTCTGGGCAAAGACAGCAAGGTGCACTACTTCTTTGGCCTGAACCGCGCCGATGTAGCGCGGCCCGAACTGCGAACCACCAATTTCAGCGCCGAAGGGCTGCGGCAGGTGTTACTTCAGCGCCAGCGGCGGCAACCCGCCCCGGTTGTTCTCATCAAGGCCGGCCCCGATGCCAAGTACCGCGACTTGGTAGATGTGCTGGACGAAATGAACATCACCGACCAAACCAAATACGCGTTGGTCGATTTCACGGCTGCCGACCAGCAATTGCTGGACCGTAACCCGCTGTAAAACCAGGCTAAACTTGCCGTACGGTATTTCACCGAGGCCGTCAGCATCAGAGGTGATGCTGGCGGCCTCGGATTGCTTAGGGCATAGCCCGCTCCGCCGGCAGCACCTCTACCTGCGAGATGCGCGCCTGCCCCCACGGCGCCACGCTCACCTGCACCTGCAGCGGCTGCTGGCGCCGGAGCTTGCGGCGGGTTTCTTCGGGCACGTAGTAGCGCTCCAGCCCGTAGCGCAGGCGCATACTGCGCCGCCACGTATCGGCCACCCAGCCGCGCAGCACGGTCTGGCCGGGCTCCACGTCGGGCCGTTCCGGATACACCGCCACCGCCTCAAAAGCCCCCGGACGAGGCTGCAGCACCACGTATACCGGGTCTTTGCGGCGCGGCAGGGTGCTGCCTTTCCAGAGGTGGCCGGGCAGCAGGCTGATGGTGTAGTGCAGCTCCAGATAATCGTTGAAGCGCAGGGCGCGCGGGTCTACGGGCCTGGTGCGCAGCACCACCACGCTGCCGAACCGGCCGGTAGCGTAGCCGGCTGCCGCTACCGCCAGCACAAACAACAGCTGCGCGCCCACCAGCCACAGCAGCCAGCGCTGCCGGTGCGGCTTGGGCAACGGCGGATGGCGCGTAGCCGCTACGTTGTTGTCGGGCGCGGAGGGTAGAGGAGTGCTCATGGCTGGCCGGGAGTTTCGGGCGCGGAAAACGTGTGCGCCGCACGGCGCCGCAAAAACCAGCTCAGGCCCAACAGCAGCGAGCCGCCCAGCAGGAAAAACAACGACTTATCCATGAAGCCCCAGGTCAGCTTGAAGTACGCCACGGCCGTGGTCAGAATGAAAAGCACCGTGCCCAGCGTTACGCGGTCCTGGTTGCGCTCCTGGTGGGCGCGCCACAGCACAGCCCCGGAATACGCGTAGAGCACCACCAGCGTAGCCACGGCCAGCGGCAGCCCGCCCGGCAGATAGAAGCCGGGCAGCAGCAGCAGCCAGTCGGTGGCGCTGCCCAGGCGGCCGCGGCGCTGCTTGCCCCAGAGCGAAAGCGCCAGCACCGCGCCCAGCACGCCCACGTACGCCAGCAGCGGCGGCCGCAGCTCCCCGGTGTAGTCATCTGACTCACCGAACAACGCTAAACCCAACGTAAACAGGAAGGCCGCTACCAGCGGCGGCCCCTGCAATGCCCGACCGGCCGGCCGCTGTTCCTGCCAGTCGCCAAGTGTATATATGAGCATGCCCGGCACGAAAAACCAGGTGATTTTGATGTGCAGATGGCTCACCAGCAGCGCCGTTTGCCAGAGCAGGCCGGTAGCCAGCACCGCACCCAGCAACGAATCGGGGCGGCGCCACCAGTAGTAGCCCAGCCCGCCGGCCGTGAGCACCGCCGTGAGGTAGCTGAATGCACCCAACTGGCCCGTGTTATAGCCCTGCACAATGCCGCCGATAGCCACCGTCAGGATAAACAGAAACCGGCTGCGGTACACCCACGTGAGGGCTACGCCGGCCACAGCCCAGGCTACTAAGCCCGTCAGGTCGTAGCCGATGAGCTGGTACATCTGGCTGGTCAGAATAATGCTGATGCCGAACAGCAGCAGCCCCAATCCCACCAGCCCCATCCCCAACGATTCGTATTGGCGGCGCAGGAAGTATTCGGCGCCGGCGTAGGTGCCGGCCAGAGAGCCCAGCAACAAGCCCAGCCGCACCGCTTCGGGCAGACTCTGCCAGTTGGCCGCCACCAGACTCAGGGCGCTGAGCAGAATCAGGAGGCTCCCGAGCAGCGGCAGCAGCCCGATGGCCGGCCGCTCCTCGGGGTACAGCGCCAGCAGCTGCGCGCGTTGGGCTTCCGTCACGATGCCCTTCTGCACCCATTCCAGCCCATCCGTCTCTAGTAGTTTTCTACTCATAACAGGGCCAACTTACGCATGATGCAGGAAAGGGAAGTCAGCACACTGCTATTCTTCCAGAGAGTTTCGCTGGCTGGCCCAGGCTTTCCGGTCCCGGCGGCGCTGCTTAGCTCGATGGTCTAAGTGCCCCCCGTAGGAAATCCGTTGGTCGCTGCTGAAACATATGACATCCTCTGCGAGACGTGTTCCTTGCCGAATCATCAGGCCGTTGAGAGGGCAGGTGTCGTAGCCGCAGCCGTGCTTGGCGTACGTGCCGAAATTGCGGTGCCGGATGCGCTTTTGGGTCAGGATACGCTGTTGTGCATGGCTGATTTCATCCCACGCAGCTCGTTCATCGGATACGGTTAGCTCCTGGCCCAGCGTGTTGAGGCGGAAGTAAGTTTTGGGGTCCTTTAGCTGCAGAAATTCATAAAACTTCGGAAAAGCCTCCACCGCCGCATCTCGCAAACGTAGCCGCTGCTCCAGATTCAGTTTTTCATTTTCAAGCAGTCCGCGGAATAGCCCCAGTGAGTTAAAATCGGTGTAGCGCCGATGCTGAGTGAGCAGGTGCCGGTACTCGGGTTCGGTGAGTTGGCTAAGGCGACGATTGAGTTTCATGGAGAATATCAGCTGCTACTTCCGCTTCCAGGCGCGCGTCATTTCGCGCTTGCCAGCTGGACCGGGCACTTTTTCTACCTGCCAGCCGGCTGCTTTCAGGCTGCGCCGGAACGAGCCTTTGGCGCAGTAGCTGACCAGGCAGCCGCCAGGCGCGGTAGCCGCGTACAGCTGGGCAAATACCTCATCAGTCCACATATCGGGCTGCTTCTCGGGCGCGAAGGCATCGAAGTAGATAACCTGGTACGTGTCTTCGGCCAGCAGCGTATCCTGCAGGGCACCGGCCATTTTCAGCAGCGCAAACTGCGGCGTGAGGGCCACCGGCGTGCCCCACGAAGCAGCATGAATCTGCTGGTGGTAGTCGAGTAGGTCGGGGTTCAGCAGGTAGCGCTCCACCCCAAGCTGCCCGATAACGGCTTCCGGGAGCGGGTGCTTTTCCACGGTGTCGTAGAAAATAGGGTGCTTGCTTTCCAGGCTGCGCTGCAACGTGAGCAGCGCGTTCAGGCCCGTTCCGAAGCCAACTTCCAGCACCCAGACCATGCCGGTGGCTTTTGAGAGAATGGGCTCCAGCCCCGCTGCCAGATACACGTGTTGGGCTTCCTGCACCGCGCCGTGCGTGGAATGATAATGCTCGTCCAGGGCCGGCACGTACAGCGTGCTCGAGCCGTCGGCGGTAGTGCGGACTTCTACTTTGGGGGTGGACATTGTGGGAGTGGAAAAGGGGGGAGTAGAGCAGGTACGGCGCGACGCCAGAAGAGGCTGAAAAGAAAGCTGTACGGGGCCACTAAACCGCCCAGCCTGCAAGCCATGCGTATGTATACCACCCGCCTACTTTTTGCTTCTACTACATGGCTCGCGTCAAAGTAAATCTACCGGAAACTTTCCTGTTTTCCACCGAACTGTCCATCCGGATTACGGACCTCAACTATGGGGCTCATCTCGGCAACGATGCGCTGCTCAGCCTGCTGCACGAAGCCCGCGTGCAGTTTCTGCGGCATGTGGGCCTCGCGGAGTTCGAGCCGGCCACCGGCCGCGGCACCATCATGGCCGATGTGGCTATTGAGTACAAAGGCGAGGGGTTCTACGGCGACGTGCTGCACATCCAAATGGCCGCCGATGACCTCTCGAAATACGGCTTCGATGTGGTGTACCAGGTGCGCACCCAGGACGGCCGCGAAATAGCCCGCGCCAAAACCGGCATGCTCATGTTCGACTACAAAGCCCGCAAGCTGCAGCTGCTTGGCGAGGAGCTGGCCAGCCGGCTGCGCGGCGAAGCTGGCTAGCGCTGGCCGTGGGTTTCCGTGCTATATTGCTCGCATGAAACGACCGGCTTTGCTGCTGCTCTTGGTACTTGCTACAAGCCAGGCTTTCGGGGAGGCATTCAAAAACGGCACGGTAGTAGACATGCTGGGAGCGGCCTTGCTGCTCATGTTCGGGGCGCCGGTGGCCATTGGGCTGGGGGTGTACGGGCTGCTGCGCCTCACCGACCAGGACTACACGGCCAGTCTGCCGGTGACGCTCTTTCTGACCTGCGTGGCGTGGTGGTTTGGCCTGTTTGTCATGTTTGATATGCCAGCCAACCCGGCCCGGTTCTGGTTTGTAGAGCTGTGTGTGAGTGCAGGGGCCGCGGCGGCAGGCTACTACGGGAGCCGGGAAGAGAAGCCGGAAGCGTAACTGCTCCGGTAGCGCGCTACCGGCAGCAGGAAAGTGTTCCAAGTCTGTTCCGGCTTTTTACCGGCTACGCTCATTTCGGCTGCCTGAGTGGGCACTTTTTTCATATTCAGGGGGTTGAGGCACGTTCCCGCGTTGTAGCGTATCGCTTCGGCGCGCGGAGTTGTATCTTTGCATTATGATGATTGAACTGCCCGTAGTTTCCAAGCGCGACATTCGCAAACTCACCCCCGATGAGCTCAAGACCTTTATGGTAGAGCATGGCGAGAAGCCGTTCCGTGCCAAGCAGGTGAGCGAGTGGCTGTGGAAGAACACGGCCGGCTCGTTTGAGGAAATGAATAACATCAGCCTGGCCACACGCGAGCTGCTGGCCCGGCATTTCGTGATTAACGGCGTGCAGGTCCAGAATCAGCAGCTCTCCAACGATGGCACCATCAAGTCGGCGTTCCGGCTATATGATGGCAACGTGGTGGAAGGCGTGCTCATCCCGCACGACACGCGCATGACGGCCTGCATCAGCTCGCAGGTGGGCTGCTCGCTCACGTGCAAGTTCTGCGCAACAGGCTACATGGACCGCAAGCGTAACCTCGACGCTGCCGAAATCTACGACCAGGTAGTGCGCATTAAGGAGCAGTGCGAAGCCCAGTACGGCACGCCGCTTACCAACATTGTGTACATGGGCATGGGCGAGCCGCTGCTCAACTACGCCAACGTGGTGAAAAGCATCGAGCGGATTACGGCGCCCGACGGCCTGAACATGGCCCCGCGCCGCATCACGGTCAGCACCGCCGGCATTGCCAAGATGATCAAGAAGCTGGCCGACGACGGCGTGAAAGCCAATCTGGCCCTGAGCCTGCACGCGCCCAACGACACGAAGCGCAACGAAATCATGCCCATCAACGAAGCCAACTCGCTGGCCTCGCTGAAAGACGCGCTGAAGCACTACCACCAGGTGACGGGCCGCAAAGTCACCTACGAATACATTGTATTCGAGAGCTTCAACGACACGCTGGAGGACGCCGAAGAGCTGTTCCAGATTTCGAAGTGGATTCCCTGCAAAGTAAACCTCATCGAGTATAACCCCATCGAAGCCGCCGACTACAAAAACACCGGCGAAGTGAAGCTGATGGCCTTCCTGAAATACCTGGCCGACCGGGGCGTGCAAACCAACCTGCGCCGCTCGCGTGGCAAAGACATTGATGCCGCCTGCGGGCAGCTGGCCGTGAAGGAAAAGCCGGAAGTAGCCGCTTAATTCAACGCCGGCTCAAACGCCCAACGGCCCGCCATTCTCAGGAGTGGCGGGCCGTTGGGTTTACAAGCAGTGCGTTTGGGGCAGCTTACTCAACGAACAGGAGCATGATGGAAGGGCATTGCTGCGCCGACTGCGCGCCTACTTTGGTGCCCAGGGCGCGCAGCTTCCCGCTGTCGTTCATGGCATTGGCGCCGTACAGTTGCTGAATTTCCTTGGAGTGCGCTTTGAAGCTGATTTCCAGCTGGCCGGACACCACCGGCAGACGCTTTTCCGAAGAAAGGCCTTTGAGCTCTTTTATGCGGGGCGTCATGGCGGAGCAGAATTCGGCGCTCAGCGTGTTCACCAGCTTGGCTTCCTCCGGCGTAGTGGCTGCTGCCGCCGCAGGAGTCTGGCTTTCACCCAGGCGCATCAACAAAGGATGGCTGACGGGGCAGTCCTGCAGCAGGAGCAGAACTACGCGGCGTCCCATCTGCTCGCCATAGGCGCGGGCCTCGCTGCCCATGCCCCCCACACGGTCCATCAGTTGCTTATCGGAGGTAACGGCCTGGGTGAAGACGCGCACGAAAACCTGTTGCGCATCGGCTTGGGTGAGGCCACTCAGCGGCTTTTTCTTGTTTTCCTGCTCCAGCTGCCGGCACATATCGACGGCTAGCATCTTAAGCATTTTGTGCTCCCCCACCGTGTCGGGAGCTGCGGTTTGGGCGTGGCTGGTAAGTGCGGTACCGAACAGGCTCACGAAAAATAGCAGCGAAAGGAATTGTGTCTTCATTTCCAAAGCTACCATCTTGCCCGCCTATTATCTAGCGGCTGAAGGCTGGGGGCTAGCTTTTCCAGCGGCCCTGGGAACGGGGGCGGCCCGTGGTAATTTCCTCTTTCGATTCTCCTTCCGGGACTTCGCGGGTTTCGATGCGGACGGCGTGGGCCTTGGGCTGCACTTTCTGCCCGAAGGCATCGGCAAACTCCTGGGTGAACTCGGCCCCGAAAAAGATGATGAGCGACGAATAGTTTACCCACAGCAGCAGCAGAATGGCCGAGCCCGCCGCCCCGAAAGCCGAGCCGGGGTTGGCGTAGGCGATGTAGGCCGCAATCAGGTACTTGCCGAGCATGAAAAGCAGCGCCGTAATGAACGCCCCAATGCCCACGTCGCGCCAGCGGATGATGGCATCGGGCAGGAACCGATAGATGAGCGCAAACAGCAGCGAAGTAATGAACAGCGACAGGCTGAAGTCGATGAGCCGGATCAGGACGACGGTGACTTCGGGCAGCAGCCGCTGCAGATAATCGGTGAAGACGGAGAGCATGGCGCTGATAACGAACGAAATCAGCAGCAGCAGCGCCACGCTCAGAATCAGGCCAAACGAGAGCAGCCGGTCCCGCACAAACTGCCAGATACCGTTGCGGGGCTTCACTTTCAGGTTCCAGATGTCGTTGATACTTTCCTGCAGCGTCACGAAGAAGGTGGTGGCCGCAAAAACCAGGGTGCCGACACCAATGATGGCCGCCGCGCCGCCTTTCTGCTGCTTGGTAAACTCGGCAATGGAATCCTGCAGAAACTTAGCCGAGTCGGCACCCACGAAGCCGCGCAGCTGCCCGTACACCTGGCCCGTTACGGCCTCGCCGCCATACATGGAGCTGGCCACCGTGATGACGATGAGCAGCAGGGGCGGCAGCGAGAAAATGGTGTAGTAGGAGAGGGCCGCCGCGTGGCGAAACGAGTTGTTGACCATGAACTCGGCGGCCGTAGTTTTGAAGATATTGACGATATCGGAGAAGCGGTAGTGCGTGGCCATAGAGCAAAAAAATCAGGGGCAAAAGTTCTGCATAGTACGGCCGGAAGGCAAAGGCGTTCGGCGAAGCCAGCCAAAGCAGGCGCTTCTGCGTAGAAAAAACACCTTGTTTCATCCCGCAACGTCTGCCGTCTATGTCCTTTACTTTCCGCTCCACGTCTATTACCCGTCTGTTTGCTGTGCTGGCCGCACCGGCGCTGCTGGCCGGCCTGAGTGCCTGCAAACAGGCCACTGAACAGCCGGCTGCCACCGCTACTACGGATACTACAGTTGTAGCGCGTCCCGACAGCACGGAGCGGTATCCGGCCGCCGACGGGTTCGACCGGGTGGGCTCCGATGTGCAGGCGCTGGCCCTGGCCGACAAGGTGATGCAGCACATGGGCGGCTACGCGGCCTGGCAGCATACCCGCCTGCTGGGCTGGGACTTTCTGGACGGCTCCTATCAGCTCTGGGACAAGCAGACCGGCGACTTTCGGTGGCAGAAAGACAGCCTCGTGGCCCTATACAACGTGGAGCGCAAAGAGGGCCACATCTACAAGGCCGGACAGGATATTTCGGGCACCCTGATTGGGCAGAAGCTGCTGGAAAACATGTACCCGATTTGGGTGAACAACTCCTGGTGGCTGCTGATGCCCTTCAAGCTGAAAGACTCGGGCGTAACGCTCAACTACCTGGGCCCCGGCAGGTTCATGGACAGCACGGCGGCCGAAATGCTGAGTATGCGCTTTCGCAACGTAGGCGTGACGCCCCACAACCGCTACAAGCTGTTCGTGAACCCGCAGACCAGCCTCGTGGAGGAATGGGCCTTCTATAAAGACGCCAACGACTCGTTGCCCGCCTTCCGCCGCCGCTGGGCCGACTACCGCCGCTACGGCCGGCTGCTGCTGGCTTCTGACCGCACCGATGGCCAGGATGGCCGCCGCCTCAACCACATCGTGGCCCTCGACTCGGTGCCGGCCGGCGTCATGACCAATCCGCAGCTGATCCAGCCGCTGTAGAAGCTGCCGGCTGGCTAGGGCTGGGCGCTGAATTGCCAGCGCAGCGTTTCGACAGGGGCTTCGCGCAACGCTGCTGCCAGTTCTGCATCGTCCCGAAACTGCAGCTGCCGCACCTGCAGCGCCTCCACGCTCACCTCAAACTGCTGCTCCCGGAACGGCCAGGGCTGCACCGTTAGCGGGCCGTCGGGCGCCGGCTGCCGCACTTCGTAGCGTTGCCCGTTGGGGCCGGTATATATTTCGAGCGCACGGCCCATTTCCGGCACTTCCTGGCGGCACAGAATCAGGCTGAGCCGGTCGCACCAGTGCAGCAGGTCGTAGGCCTGGCGGGCTTCGGATTTCGTGACTTTAAGCTCCCGCAACCACTTTTTCTGTTGCGCCTGCTGCTCATCCAGAAAGGCCGGCAACGCCTCATGTTCGTCGCGCATATCCTCGTAGAGCGTGCTCAGGTGCATGCTGGTCAGCAGACTGCGCCAGCGCCCCTGAAAGCGCGCGGCCTGCATCAGGCGCGTAGCCTGCTTCAGCGAAAATTCCTTCATCGTGAAGTTGGCCGGTGCCCCCGCCGCCGTAATGCCGTAGTGCCCGTCCCAGTGCTGTTGCTCATCATCGTGCTGGGTGGTGGCGGCCAGTAGGCCCACCCACCGGTCGGGCGGCCCCAGCGGCGGCCACTGCCACGCCAGCTGGGCCGCCAGCAGCGCATGCATCTGCTGATAAATTATCTGCCAGCCATCGGGGGTGTGGTTTACTATCATAGGAGTGGTGTGCTGATACGACGTACTACGTTCATCCGGTGAGGCGCAGACATGCAAAAGCCGCCTCTTCACCCGAAGAAACGGCTTTTGCGAGGGCAACAAACGTATACTACTTTTTACCGCGCCCCTTGGTTTTATCTCTATCCGTTAGGGTGAGAGTAATTGAGCCATTGGGGTCTGTGATGGCTACTGTATCATAAACACGGCCCAACGATTCGGTGTGGGTATTTTCGGTGAAGGTGGAGTTGAATACCACCCGTTGCGCTGGACGAGCTGCCACAGGGACAGTGCCACGCCATACGATAGTTGCTTTGCCTGAAGGGGTGGCAACGAGCTTTTCACGCGTCATGGTTACGCAATCAGTAGCTGCAAGAGCGGGCACGCCCAGTAAAGAGTTAGGAAGACACTGAGTTGATTCCTCCTTCAGCACAAAAGCGCCGTTGCCTCTTTGGGGTACACCGCCGTACGTGTTCTGTGCCCAGGCATTTGTGCCTCCGAGCGAAAGTGCGCTGAACAAGGCAACAGCAGATATTTTTTTCAGGAAAGAGTTCATGGTAATTGGGTGTGAGTGGTAAAAGAGCATAAGCTGCCTGTTCCAATTACTGTACCACATTTTGGCTGATAGCAGGGGGAAATGGTGACAAGCGGAGCTAGTACGGCAAGTGGCTGGTAGGGTTGTTAAGTAGCTGAAAAACCAAAGGAATTTGCTTGCTTCTATCTGATAATCAGTATTTCTATAAATATTGAATCCCGCCGGAGAAGCAGGATTCAATGCCATGGGCCACAGAAAGCAACATTTATATTATGTTCCTTTCTCATTTTTAGATAATGATGTGTCGGCTGCGGCCATACGTTGCAGGAATTGCGCGGTCCAATACGCATCTAACCCAACTTCAACCATACCGACCTGAAATAAGCCGGGTGTGTATTCGGTTTCGCTCAGGGAAGTTGCCTTAAATGGTTCTGGTTGCTGCAGCAGTTCGATATGGCTGTACGGGATTCTGACCAGGGAAGAAAATCCCATGGTGTTGCGGATGACGACATCCTGCGCATCAAAGCCAATCTGCAGTACATCGTTGTACCATATGCCTCCGATGCGGGCAGAGAACTGGACCATGCGCAATACGCCATGCGAGCTTTCATATTGATCCAGCAACTGTGCCCAGCCGGCCTGAAATGGATTGGCAGAACGCACGCTGCCGTAGTAGCGCCGGATGATAGTGCGAAAAAACCAATAGATCAGGTAAACGGCGCCAGCATTGACAACCAGTCCAATCAGGAAGCCAATAACGCCCATGCTACTTCAGCACCACGGCTTCCTTCAGGTGCAGCAGCATGTCGTCGGTCATCTTGTCCAGCGTGAACTGGGGCTGCCAGTGCCAGTCGTGGCGGGCCTGGCTGTCGTCGATGCTGGCGGGCCAGGAGTCGGCAATCTGCTGGCGCGAGTCGGGCTGGTAGGTTACCCCGAAATCGGGGTAGTGGCGCTGAATGCTGGCCGTAATTTCAGCCGGTGAGAAGCTCATGGCGCCCAGGTTGTAGGAGCTGCGCACCGCAATGCTGTCGGCGGGCGCGTGCATCAGGTCCAGGGTGGCCTTCAGCGCGTCGGGCATGTACATCATGGGCAGGTAGGTGTCCTCCTTCAGGAAGCACTCGTAGGCCTCGCCCGCTACGGCCTTGTGGTAGATGTCCACGGCGTAGTCGGTGGTGCCGCCGCCGGGCAGGCTCTTGTAGCCGATTAGGCCGGGGTAGCGCAGGCTGCGCACGTCCAGGCCGTGCTTGCGGCAATACCACTCGCACCACTGCTCGCCGGCCAGCTTGCTGATGCCGTACACCGTGTTGGGGTTCATGATGGTGAGCTGGGGCGTGTTCTCGCGGGGCGTATCGGGCCCGAACACGGCAATGCTGCTGGGCCAGTACACCTGCTGCACGCCCAGGTCTACGGCCGCATCCAGCACGTTGAACAGGCCGTCCATGTTCAGCTGCCAGCCAAACTTGGGGTTCTTCTCGGCCGTGGCCGACAGCAGCGCTGCCAGGTGGTACACCTGCTTGGGCTTGTATTTCTGCACCACTTCTTCCAGCCGGGGCTTATCCAGCACATCCAGCAGCTCGAAGGGGCCGGCTTCCAGGGTTTCGGCGTCTTTGGGGGCGCGCACGTCGGCGGCTACTACATTGGAGGCGCCGTAGATCCGGCGCAGCTCGTGGGTAAGCTCCAGGCCAAGCTGGCCGCCGGCGCCGATAATGAGAACGGTGTCGCCGGGGGTGGCGGGAGAAGCGCTGGAAGTTGCCATGGGCACAGAAAAAAGGGAAGTAGGTGGTGGGGCCCGCAAAGATACGGGAGCCGCCGCGTTTGGTGACGCTGCTGTTTCTGGCGCCGGGCTCTGCAACCCCGGCGCGGCCTGGTAGTATCTTGGCGCTACCATACCAGTTGCCTTATGCGCGCGCTACTCTCTCTGTTTCTATTGTTTCTGCTGGCGGTGCCGGGTGCCGCGCAGGCGGTGCCGGCCCCGCCGCCCCGCTACCGCAACCTCGTGATGGAAGGCGGCGGCATCCGGGGTATTGCCTACGGCGGCGCGCTGCTGGAGCTGGAGCAGCGGGGCATGCTGGCCGGTATCCGGCGGGTGGGCGGCACGTCGGCCGGGGCTATTCAGGCGGCGCTGCTGGCCGTGGGCTACTCGCCGCAGGAGATTATTGAGGTGATGAACAACACACCGGTGCAGCGCCTCAACGACGGCCGGCTCATCTTTTTCGGGGGCAGCACGCGGCTCATCAAACAGTACGGCTGGTACCGCGGCGACCAGTTCACGAAGTATCTGAGCGAGCTGCTAGACCGCAAAACCCACAACCCCGACCTCACGCTGGGCCAGCTCCACGCGCTGGTCCGGCAGGACTCGCTGCACTTCCGCGACCTGTACACCACCGGCACCAACCTCACGCGCCAGTGCGTGCAGGTGTTCAGCCACGAAACCCACCCCGACATGCGCGTGGCCGATGCCGTGCGCATCAGCATGAGCATCCCGCTGTATTTCCGGGCCGTGCTGCTCGATACGCAGGGCCACGTGGTGCGGCAGCCGCCCAAAGGGCAGGCCGTGGAAGTGCTGGTAGATGGCGGCCTGCTGGCTAATTTCCCCATCGATTTGTTCGACAACGCGCGCTACCTGACTGCCATGGCATCCGACACGCTGCCGGCGGCCGGCCCGGTCACTAACCCCGAAACGCTGGGCCTGCGCCTCGACCGGCCCGAGCAGCTGCCCTACGACACGCAGCCCGGTGGCCGCCGGCAGCTGGCGCCCTACGCCATCCAGGATTTCGGCTCGTATATGGGCGCGCTCTACAATGTGGCCATCGAAAACCTGAACCCCGCCCGGCCCGAGGACTGGGCCCGCACCATCAGCATCAGTACGGCCGGCTTCAACCCCAAAATCAAGCGCATGTCGGCGGAGCAGAAACAGCAGCTCATGGACAGCGGGCAGGCGGGGGTGCAGGCGTTTTTTGCGCGTTGATCCGGCTAGCTGCCCGATATTGGCCGTTTTAACCTGCGCCGCGGCTGAAACCGTAGTAGGCTGAGGCCGTGCGCTGACTCACTCAGCGCCTCACGGCAGATAGTATCTTTGCCCGACTTATTCCCATTCACTCATCAAGTAGCCCATGTACACCACCCTCCAGCCCGACCTTACCCAGCAGCTTCAGGAAATCAAGGATGCCGGCCTCTACAAGAAGGAGCGCGTTATTACAAGCCCCCAGGGGGCCGAAATCGAGACGCAGGAAGCCGGCGAGGTGCTGAACTTCTGCGCCAACAACTACCTGGGCCTGTCGTCGCACCCGGAGGTGGTGAAGGCGGCCAAGGAGGCTATTGATACGCACGGCTACGGCATGTCGTCGGTGCGCTTCATCTGTGGCACCCAGGACATTCATAAGCAGCTCGAAGCCAAGCTGGCCGAGTTCTTGGGCACCGAAGACACCATTCTGTACGCCGCCGCCTTCGACGCCAACGGCGGGGTGTTCGAGCCGCTCTTCAACGAGCAGGACGCCATTATTTCGGATGCCCTGAACCACGCCTCCATCATTGATGGCGTGCGCCTGTGCAAGGCCCAGCGCTACCGCTACACCCACAACGACATGGCCGACCTGGAGCAGCAGCTGCAGGATGCCGTGGCCAAGGGCACGCGCCACCGCATCATCGTCACGGACGGCTCGTTCAGCATGGACGGCACCATCGCGCAGCTCGACAAAATCTGCGACCTGGCCGACAAGTACGAGGCGCTGGTGATGATTGACGAGTGCCACTCGATGGGCTTCCTGGGCAAAACCGGCCGCGGCACCCACGAGTACCGCAACGTGCTCGGCCGCGTGGATATCATCACGGGCACGCTGGGCAAGGCGCTGGGCGGCGCCATGGGCGGCTTCACCTCGGGCCGCAAGGAAATCATCGACATGCTGCGCCAGCGCAGCCGCCCCTACCTGTTCTCGAACACGCTGGCCCCGGCCATTGTGGGCGCGAGCCTGCGGGTGCTGGAGCTGCTCACGGAAAGCACCGAGCTGCGCGACCGGCTGGAGGAAAACACGAAATACTTCCGTGAGAAGATGACGGCCGCCGGCTTCGACATCAAGCCCGGCGAGCACCCCATTGTGCCCGTGATGCTCTATGACGCCAAGCTGAGCCAGGATTTCGCGGCCAAAATGCTGGAAAAAGGCATCTATGTGGTGGGCTTCTACTTCCCGGTAGTGCCCAAAGGCCAGGCCCGCATCCGGGTGCAGCTCTCAGCGGCCCACACCCGCGCCCATCTCGACAAGGCCATTGCGGCCTTCATTGAGGTCGGCAAGGAGATGGGGACGCTCAAAGACCCCTCGGCCCAGCAGCCGGAAGCCGGCCAGATTGTGACCAACACGCCCTAAGGCAGCCGAATTTCGAGTAGCTCAGATACCGCAAGGCCCGGCCGGATGCAGTTCCGGCCGGGCCTTGCTATGCCTGGTGGCACGGGCTGGCGGCCGGCTTCAGGGCCGCACGCCAAAGCGGTACTCGGTGGTGGAGTGGAACGTGTCGCCGGGCCGGAGGATGGTGCCGGGGAAGCGGGGCTGGTTGGGCGAGTCGGGGAAGTGCTGGGTTTCGAGGCAGAAGCCATAGTGCGGGCCATACACAGTGCCGCCCTTGCCTTGCAGGCTGCCATCCAGAAAGTTGCCGGAATAGAACTGCACGCCCGGCTGGTCGGTGAGCACCTCCAGCGTGCGCCCCGATACAGGCTCGTAGACCGACGCCGCCAGCTGCGGGCGGGGGCGCTGCTGGTCGGCCAGCACCCAGTTGTGGTCGTAGCCGCCCGGCACCTGCGCTATGCGGGCCCCAATGGCGTGCGGCTGGCGGAAATCGAAGGGCGTATCCTGTACGGGCCGTAGCTCGCCGGTCGGAATCAGCGTGTCGTCTACCACGGTGTAGCGGTCGGCGTGCAGCGTCAGCTCGTGGCCCAGCGCGTTGGGAGCGTGGCCGTGGTTCAGGTTGAAGTAGCTGTGGTTGGTGAGGTTGAGGGGCGTGGCCTGGTCGGTGGTGGCGGTATAGTCGAGGCGCAGCGCATTGTCCGGCGTGAGCGTGTACACGACCTGCACGGTCAGGTTGCCGGGGTATCCTTCCTCGCC
This sequence comes from Hymenobacter psychrotolerans DSM 18569, assembly GCF_900142395.1. GTDB lineage: Bacteria > Bacteroidota > Bacteroidia > Cytophagales > Hymenobacteraceae > Hymenobacter > Hymenobacter psychrotolerans. Next base: position 58,502 of record NZ_FRAS01000014.1, read on the forward strand.
ATCCGGACTGAGGTAGGTCAGCGTCAGGGTCTGGCCGTCGGGGCCGGTACCGGGTTCCGCGGCCCATATCACCTTGTCGAAGCCGCGCTGGCCGCCGTGCAGGCTGTTGGGCCCGTTATTGCGGGCCAGCGTATACGTCCGTCCATCCAGCGAGAAGCGCCCCTGTCCGATGCGGTTGCCGTAGCGCCCAATCAGGGCCCCGAAATACGGGCCGGCTTTAAGGTACTGCGGGCTGGTATAGCCTTCCACACTGTCGAAGCCCAGCACCACGTCGCCGGGCTGGCCGTTTCTGTCGGGGGTGAGCAGGCTAGTAAGCGTGCCGCCGTAGGTGCAGATGGTGGCCCGCAGGCCGTGGGCGTTGGTGAGCGTATACAGCCGCACCTCGGTGCCATCGGGAGCGTGGCCGAACGTAGTGGAGAGAGACATAGAACGCAGTACGTAGAGAGCGGGCCACGCGGCCAGCCACCTACCTGACGACAAAAGCAGCCTGCCCGTTGCTACGCCGCTACTTCCGCCGCCGATGAGGCCGAAGCCGGCGCGGCTGGCCTAGGGGCGGCATCAAACAGAAACTCGTTGAGGCGGGCGCGCAGGTCAGAGGCGGCCAGGTTGCGGTATACTTCGCCGCCGCGCACCAGCGAAATCTGGCCGGTTTCCTCGCTTACCACCAGCACCACAGCATCGGTCACCTCGCTCAGCCCGATGGCGGCGCGGTGGCGCAGCCCCAGGGCGGCAGGCACGTCGGGGTTTTCACTTACGGGCAGAATGCAGCGCGCCGCCTTGATGCGGCCCCGGCTGATAATAACGGCCCCATCGTGCAGCGGCGAAGTCTTGTTGAAAATGCTCAGCAGCAGCCGCTTGCTTACGGCTGCGTCAATCAGGTCGCCGGTGTCGCCGAAGGGCTTGAGGTCGGAGGCCAGGCTGAAGGCGATGAGCGCGCCGGTCTGCTTGCCGGCCAGGCTCTTGGCGGCCTCCACGAAAGGTGTTACGCTGAGCCGCTCGGCCGCCCCGTTGTCGCGGCGCCACGGAAACACGCGCATCCGCTCAAAAGCGGTGGCCTTGCCGATGTTGAGCAGAAACCGCCGGATTTCCTGCTGAAACAGGATGATGCCGGCCAGCACGCCCACGCTCATAAACTGCCCCAGAATGCTGGTCAGCAGCTCCATGCCGGCGGCCTTCACTACCAGATAAAACAGGTAGATGGACATGAAGCCCAGAAAAATCTTCAGCGCCACGCTTCCCGTCAGCAGCTTGTAGAGCTGATAAAACAGCACCGTGACCAGCAGAACGTCCACGACGTCTATCCAGCCGATGCGCAGGAAGCCGATGGAGAAGGAGCCAATCACGACGAGAGCTGCGGGTAAGTGGTAGAAACGAGCTGTACGGTTTGCACGGCTTCCGCTACATCGTGTACGCGCAGCAGCCGGGCCCCGTTGAGCAGCGCCAGCGCATTGACGGCAATAGTACCCGTGAGGGCTGCATCGGGGGCCAGGCCGAGCGGCTTATACACAAGGGCTTTTCGGGAGAGGCCCGCCAAAATGGGCAGGCCCAGCACCCGCAGCTCGGGCAGCCGGCGCAGCAGCTCGTGGCTCTGGGCCGGCGTTTTGGCAAACCCGAAGCCGGGGTCCAGCACGACATCCGTAACGCCGGCGGCCCGCAGCACGGCCAGCTTGTCGCGGAAGTAGCGCACCATTTCCAGCACAATGTCGCCTTCGTAGTGCGTTTGCTGGGCCATGGTCTGGGGCGTGCCGCGCATGTGCATCAGAATGTAGGGCACACCCAGGCGCCCCGCCGTGGGCAGCATGTCCGCGTCCAGCTCGCCGCCGCTGATGTCGTTGAGGATGTCGGCGCCGGCAGCTACGGCGTCGGCAGCTACGCCGGCCCGGAACGTATCGACGGAGAGAATGGCTTCCGGAAAGGCACGGCGCACGGCCTCTACGGCGGGCAGCAGGCGGCGCTTTTCCTCGTCTTCCGAAATGTCCTCGGCGCCGGGGCGGGAGGAGTAGCCGCCCAGGTCGAGCACGGCGGCCCCGGCCTGCAGCATGGCCTCGGCGCGGCGCAGCAGCTCATCAGGGGAGCCGATGCGGTTGCCTTCAAAAAACGAGTCGGGGGTCAGATTCAGGATGCCCATCACCTGCGGGCGGCGCAGATCGAGCACTCGTCCGTTGGGGCAGCGCAGGGTTTGCGCCGCCGGGAAACATGTATCTTGCAGGGCCTGGAGCATGGATTTGGGTGTCTGAGCTGTCGTCCTGAGCGGCGCGAAGAATCTTCTCCTGCCTGGACTGGTTGGGCTACCGTGACAAGGTCCTTCGCGCCGCTCAGCACGACAGGCAATACGGGCGAATTGCAACAAAATAGGCTGAAAAACTTGGAGAATCAAACCCAGCACGACTACGACCGGATAATAGCGCAGTGCCGCCGCCTGTTTCTGGCGAAGGCCCACGACTACGGCACGGCCTGGCGAATTATGCGCCTGCCCAGCATCACCGACCAGATTTACATCAAGGCCCAGCGCATCCGCAGCATTCAGGAAAAGGGCACGCAGCTGGTAGCCGACGACGTAGACGGCGAGTTCGTGGCCATCATCAACTACTGCGTTATTGCCCTGATGCAGCTGCGCCTGCCGGCCGAGGCCCCGCTGGACCTGGCCCCGGAGGAAGTAGCCACTGCCTACGACGAGGAAACGGCCGAAAACCGCCGCCTGCTGTTCGCCAAAAACCACGACTACGGCGAAGCCTGGCGGCAGATGCGCATCGAAAGCATCACCGACATTATTCTGATGAAGCTGCACCGCACCAAGCAGATTGAGGACCTGGCCGGCGCCACCCGCGTGTCGGAAGGGGTGGAGGCCAACTACCGCGACATGCTCAACTACGCCGTGTTTGTGCTCATCAAGCGCGGCTGGGCCAGCTCCGTGGCCGAGGCACCAGCCGGAAGCAGCCACTAGCCCCGAAGCTGCGTATTTGGGGCACTGCCGGAAACTCACCCTGTTCTGCACTGTTTCCTGCCCGGTTTAGAGTTTCTTTGTTTTCCTTATTCGGCAACCGCCTGCTACAGAGCTGCGCCCGAGCCACCCGTTCGTTACCCCGTCACCTCACACCGTCCATGAAACTATTCACGAAAGTCTGCTGGCTGCTGCTGGGGGCGCTGTTTATCTTCTCCGGCCTGATTAAGCTGAACGACCCGGTGGGCACGGCCCTGAAGCTGGAAGAGTATTTCGAAGTATTTGCCGTGGATTTCGGCCGCTTTTTCCTGATTTTCAAGGACTACGCCCGCACCATCAGCATTTTCCTCAGCTCGCTGGAAGTCGTGCTGGGCGTGGCGCTGCTGCTGCGCTGGATGCTGCGCCAGACCATGTGGGTGCTGCTGGGGCTGCTCATCTTCTTCGCCTTCCTGACCTTCTACTCGGCTGCCTTCAACAAGGTGACGGACTGCGGCTGCTTCGGCGACTTTATCAAGCTCACGCCCTGGCAGTCGTTTGGCAAGGATATGTTGCTGCTGGGCATGTGGCTGGTGGTGTTCCTCAACTACCGCTACCTGCGCTACAGCTTCGCCAAAGGCCAGCTGGGCGTGGTGTACATCACGCTGGCCTGGGCCGTGGCCATTGGCATTGGGGTGCGGGCGCTGGGCCACTTGCCCTACTTCGATTTCCTGCCCTACAAAGTCGGCAACGACATTGGCAAGCTGATGAAGCCGCTGGAGCAGGCCCGCTACCAGTACGTGATGGAGCGCAACGGCGAAACCAAAATCTTCGATCAGTATCCCACCGACTCGACGTGGAAGTACAAGAGCATGGAGGTGCTGAATCCCGAAACGTCCAAGCCGGTTATCACCGATTTTGAGGTGTCGGACGTGGAGGGCAACTCGTTTACGAAGGAGTTGCTGACCGGTAACAAGCTGGTGCTCATCGTGCAGAATACCAACAAGACCGACCGGGAACGGTTCAAGGCCATCAACGCCCTGCTGGAAGAGGCGACCAAGTCGCGCCGCAAGATTCAGTCCGTCACCATCACCAGCACCAGCCCCGCCAAGTTCGATACGTTCCGCCACGACGTGAACCTGGCCACGCCCTACTACTTCGCCGACGCCACCGTGCTGAAGTCCATGATTCGCTCGAACCCCGGTCTGATGGTGCTGCAGGACGGTAAAGTGCTGGCCAAATACCACTACCACGACATTCCGGCCCTGTTCAACGTCGAGAAGCTGTTTTAATTTTTAGTGACGGGGAGACAACGTGAATAAGTGAATGGTAAAAAGTGACAGGTAAATGGTAACGGGTCTTGTTGCCACTTATCGGTCACGCGTAGCCTGTCGCTGTTCACCTCATCTCCCCGTTACTAGCTACTTCTGCCAATGCTCACTTTTATCCTACGGCGGCTTGGGCACGGCCTGCTGATTCTGGCAGGGGTGGCCCTCACAGTGTTTTTCCTGTTTCAGGTGCTGCCCGGCGACCCGGTGGCACTGCTGGCCGGCCAGCGCTCCGACGCGGCTACCCGCGCCGCCATTGCCGCCGACCTCGGCCTCGACCAGCCCATGCCCGCGCAGCTGCTTGGCTACCTCAACGACGTGTCGCCGCTGGGCGTGCACCCGCGAGACTCCGCCGGCACGGCTAAGTACGGCGGCCTCACGCTGCTCCCGCTCGGCGGCAACGCCGTGGTGCTGAAAACGCCTTACCTGCGCCGCTCTTTCCAGAGCAATAAGGAGGTATTGACCATTCTGCTCGACCATTTCACGGGCACGCTGTGGCTGGCGCTGGCGGCCATGCTGCTGGCGGCGGTGCTCGGTATTACGTTCGGGATAGTAGCGGCGCTCAAGCCGCACTCCTGGCTCGACCGGGCGCTGATTACCACGTCGGTGCTGGGCATTTCGGTGCCTTCGTTCGTGGCCGGCATCCTGATTGCTATTACGTTCGGGTTCTACTGGAGCCACTGGACGGGCCTTAATCTGACGGGGCAACTGTTTGAGAATGACGCCTTCACGGGGCGTCACCTGGTACTGCGCAACCTGCTGCTGCCGGCCTTTGCGCTGGGCATCCGGCCGCTGGCCGTCATCACGCAGCTTACCCGCTCGTCCATGCTCGATGTGCTAAGCCAGGACTACATCCGGACGGCGCGCGCCAAGGGGCTTTCCAGCTACCGCACCGTGGTGGGCCACGCCCTCAAAAACGCGCTGAACCCCGTCGTGACGGCCGTATCGGGCTGGCTGGCTTCCCTGATGGCGGGGGCGTTTTTCATCGAGTACATCTTCAACTGGAAGGGCTTGGGTACGGTCACGCTGCGGGCCGTCGAGAACCTCGATTTTCCGGTTGTGATGGGCGCTACCATCTTTATTGCGGCGCTGTTTGTGGTCGTCAATATTGCCGTAGACGTGCTTTATGCCGTGCTCGACCCGCGCGTCCGGCTTTCCTGATTGCACATGAGCCCTGTTCCTCCTTTTCGCCAGCTGCACCTGGTTGGGATGCCCGGCGCAGGCAAAACCACGCTGGGCCGGGCATTGGCCGTGGCCTACCAGGTGCCGTTTCTGGATCTTGACGAAGAAATCACGCGGCGCGAGCAGCGGAGCATAGCCGCTATTTTCGCGGCCGAAGGCGAAGCCTATTTCCGGGGACGGGAAGCGGCTGTACTCCGCGAGGTGCTGCAGCGGCCGGGCGCCTTCGTGCTGGCTACGGGCGGCGGCACACCCTGCTTTCACCACAACCTGGAGGCGCTGCAGCAAACCGGCTTGGTGCTGTATCTGGAAGTGCCCGTGCCCGAGTTAGTGCGGCGGGTGCTGGCTTCGGCTGCTACCCGGCCGCTGCTGGCGGCTGCGCCTACTGCCGAGGCCTTGCGGGAGCGGCTGGATGAAACCTTGCGGGCTAGAACGCAGTTTTACGCCCGTGCATCGTTGTGCTGCACGGCGCCGGCCTGCACCGTAGAAGACGTGCAGCGCCTGCTCGGCGCCTATTACACCACGGGCTGATTTACCTCCGGCACCGCTTCTTTACGCAATGCTGCGTACTTTTGGGCCTTGAATCAGATACTTGCTTCCATGAACCAGACTGCTTCTGCTACCCCCGCTCCCGACGTGAAACCCCGGCCAACTACCGCCTCAAACCCCGTGAAACCAAAGCACAAAGGGTCGGCGCAACTGTTTGAGAATCCGATGCTGGAGCGGCTTACGCACACACATATTGCGGCCCCGCTCAGCATCTTTTTTGCCGTAGCCGCCGTGAGCCTGTACTACAGCCTGAGCCAAGGCCTGCTCAATGGCCTGTCGGCTTTCGGGCTGTTTCTGGCCGGCTGGTTTCTCTTTACGCTGGCCGAATACCTGATGCATCGCTACGTGTATCACATCAAGGCCGATACGCCGCGCAAAGCCAAGTTTCAGTACACCATGCACGGCGTGCACCACGAGTACCCGAAAGACAAGACCCGCCTGGCCATGCCGCCCATCCTGACGGTGTTTGTCACGTCGCTGCTGTTCTTCATCTTCCGGTTTACGTTCGGTAATGCGGGCTTCGGGCTGCTGGCGGGCTTCGTGTTCGGCTACGCGCTGTACCTGTTTGTGCACTACGCCATCCACGTCTACGCGCCCCCGAAAAACTTCCTGAAAGTGTGGTGGCACCACCACGCCCAGCACCACTACCGCCAGGACGAAATTGCCTTCGGCGTGAGCACTACCCTATGGGACCACATTGTAGGGACCATGCCCGACAAAAAGCAATAGAGGCACTCTCTGTATAGCTACAAAAAAAGCCTGCCGGTTTCGGCAGGCTTTTTTTGTAATCAGCGAATAGTACATTCAGAAAAAGGAATTTTAATTATTACAGTGGAATATTCAATTTAAGCATGAAAATACTTTGTTTCAGCTGCTTATGCCTTGTGTTGAGTTGATAGCCACTTAGACTATTCGTAGCTTTCGGACTTATAAGCAGCTAAGCTGGCTTGGACTTTTCATTCACGAAATCGTTAGAGCGTCACGTCCCCTTTATGAAAAAAAACTACAGTATCCTTGCTGGCCTTCTGGCTAGTGTAGGCACACTGCCGGCCACCGCCCAGCATGAGTTTACAAACGCGAATATGGGAGCGTATACCCAGGATTTTAACACATTAAGCGGGAGCTCCTTTTCTAACAACAACACCATTAAGGGGGTATATGCTCAGGCGGAGTTCGGTACTACGCCCTTTACTCCAACCGTAATTGCCTCTAACGACGGCTCAAACATAGCAGCCAACTACTACTACCACTTTGGGGATGTAGGTAGTACAGACCGTTCCTTTGGCGGAATAGCATCTACCACTACGATGGAACCGGGCATGTGGGGCTGCGGCTGAAGAACAGCAGCACCTCCATCATCCGTAGCCTGGACATTGTGTATGCTATGGAGCACTGGTACAACTCGGGGAAAGTAGATAGAGCGCGTGTTGACGTATCGTATCAGAAGCGGGCTGCCGGTTCTACAATTACTAGCCTGCTCAGCGGCTCAGGCACTTGGACGGCAATTCCGAATCTGGGCGTCGATGCGCCCTCTACTGCAACAGTTATTGCCAGCCGCGACGGAAACTCCATTTCTAATCGTCGGGTGAAGCAGGCTACGCTCAGTGACATCAATCTGGCCCCCGGCGAAGAAATTATGATTCGATGGAGCTACCTGCTGAACAACACCACCAACGGTAACGGCCTTTCTATCGACGACGTCACTATTTCGGCCTTCACAAACGTCTTCTACTCCAAAACAGCAGGTAATATTGAGCTTGCTACGAATTGGAGTTCAACTCCGGATGGTACTGGGGCACTGCCAGGCAACTTCAGCTTCTCGCTGCCTAACGCAACGTATTACGTTCAGGGGAATACAATAACTTCAGGTAGCAATGCATCCAGTCGCATCAACGGTACCAACGCTGGAGTTTGGACGGTAAATGGTGCAAACTCGCGTGTGGTAATTGGCCTGCCTGGCGCCACGACTCCTACCCGCTTGTACCTGTTCAATGATGACAATATCGTCGGCAAAGTAGATGTAAGCAGCAATGCGGCCCTAGCAATCCAGCAGCCTAATTATTCTTTCACACTTGGGCAGCTTGACAATACCAGCACAGTTGAATACTATACCTCGTCGAGTGCGATGAATATAGCGCCGTTGGCATACGGGAACCTCAAGCTGACTGCTGCCGGAAATAAGGTGCTTACAGGCAATACCCTGGTAAACGGAACGCTTACTTTCGCCACAGGACCTGACTTGTTCCTGGGTGATTATAACCTGACTATCCAGCGCGGTGGCGGCATATCTGGCACCACTTCGTCTTCCTACATTGTAACGAATGGCATAGGCCGCCTGAGCCAGACTGTATCCAACAGCGGTGCTGACGTGCTGTTCCCGATTGGCTCCTCAGCCACCAGCTACACTCCGGCCCTGCTACAGCAGCCTAACAGCACCACTGCCCGCAACGAGGACGTGTTTTCTGTGCGTGTGATTGATGGCCTCTTCCGCCGCTACGATGCCGATGGGAATGGAGTAGCCGGTACGGAAGTATTGGCCGCCAACGTGAAGAAAACCTGGCTGGTAGACGAAGAGGTGACCGGCAACTCGGATGTGAAGATGACCCTGCAGTGGAATACTGCGGACGAAGTAAGCACGGGAGATGACCAAACCCGGTTTGATCGTACAAAAGCCTATATCGGGCACTTCATCAACCGACCTAACCTGCCGCCCACTTACGATAAGGCGGTGGTCTAAGTCAGAGTGAGGTTGTGATTGTCAATGACAATTTTAATTCGGGCTGCGTGCATCGTCAGGGATTTACTGAACGAGCAGGTTTTGCGCACGAGGACCGCACAGCGTTGACGCAAGGAGCAATTGAGGGCTTCCACGATGCTGGTCTGACCCTCTGCTTTGGGGCATGGGCGGTGCGGGCCAGTGGGCAGGGCTTCCGCGTAGGCCGGAAACAGGTCGGTGAAATACCAGCAGTGCCGCCGGTAGCGGCGCGGTAGCGCGGCCCACAAGCGGCGGGCCGTGGCCGCATCGCGGCGGCCCAGCACCCAGGCCACCACGCGCCGGCTGGCGCGCTCGACGGCCAACCAGAGCCATACCTTGCGCCGTTTGCGGCCCACAAACGTCCACATCTCATCAAGTTCGAGGGCCTCCCACTGCCGGCGCTGGGCCTTTTTCGGCCGCCGCCGGGGCAAGGGTGGGCTAGGTTGCTGCGCTTTTTTTTGCCAGTTTGGCCACGGTCATGCGCGAGACGCCCGTCACGCGCACGATGCTGCGCTGAGAGTTGCGCTCGGCCAGCAGCTTTTCCACCTGGGCGTAGCGCGCCGCCCGCGCGGGGCCAGCCGGCTGCAGCGTGCCTTGGAAACCGCAGGCTTTGCACTGGTATTTGGCCCGCCCGCCGGTGCTGCCGTTTTTGCGCACTTGCTCGCTCGAGCAACGCCCGCACAGTTGAGTCGTGACTATCATAAGCCCAATACGTCAATCACTTGTGTTTAGACCACCGCCTACGATAAAACGGCCCCACTTGCAGCATATCAGGGCTTTCCTAACACCAGTTTCAGAGTAAACCGCTCTGGTATCACCAGCTTCTCGCCCTTCGCTGTTTCCTCACGGGCTGATGCGCCTCTGCCTGTGACGCTGGTTGCCTTTGGAGCGGTGCGGGATGGCGCCGTGGTGCGCTGCGACTGGAAGACGGCTTCCGAGCAGAACAACCGCCGGTTTGTGGTGGAGCGTAGCGCCAACGGCCAGGATTTCACGGCCCTCGGCACTGTAGCCGGCAGCGGCACTACTTCTACCGCCCGCAGCTATTCTTATACCGATGTAGCGCCGCTGGCCGGCACGGCTTACTACCGCCTGCGCCAGGAAGACACCGACGGTACGGCTGCCTACTCGCCGGTAGTGGCCGTGCAGGGCTGCGCTGGCTGCGGCGTTGGGCGCCTGGCGCTGGCTGTAGCACCTAACCCGGGCACCGGCCTGTTCCGCCTCCTCGACCAGCACAACGCGCCGCTTGCCATTACGGGCACGGTGAGTAACCTGATGGGGCAGACCGTACGCGAACTGCACGCGGAAGCCACCCTTGACCTGAGCACTCAGCCTGCCGGGGTGTACCTGCTGCGCGTCAGCACGGCCCAGGGCCCCCAGGTGCTGCGGGTTGTGAAGGAATAGTAGCCCACTACCCACCGAACAAAAAAGGCCGCTCCCAGGAGCGGCCTTTTTTGTTCGGTGGGTAGTGTAGCAAAGACTCGGGTAGCGGCTAGCGCCGGATGCGGCTGATAACGAGCCAGAGCAGGAACACTACCAGAAACACGCCGATGATGCCCGTCCAGGCTCCGGCTTTGAAAATGGTGCCAATGGCGTCGCAGCCGCTCAGCGAGAAAGTCAGCAGCACCAGCAGGGCCGCGAGAAACGGAAAACGTAGGCTATTCATGGCGGGCGGAGAGAAGTGAACAAACAGCCGCCCTACGCAGCGGGCGGCTTTGCATAGGCATACTAGGCTACTCGCAAAAAGGTTAGCCGGCCCCGGCCCAGGCAAAACGGCCGCCCTGCCAGCGCCCCGACGTACGCTCCGTACCGACGGACGGCAGCGCCTGTCTGCTATGCGTCATGCCGGAAGATGATTTTGCTCATTCCGCTGCCACCCCCGATTCTGTAGATTGCCTGCCTTTTCCAGCCTTCCTTCCTTCTCTGTCCTATGGCCACGTCGCTGCTCATTCTCACCGACTTTTTTCAGGCTGCAAACCGCGCCCTCGACTACGCCACCAACCTGGCCGAGCCGCTTAAAGCGCGCCTCGTACTGCTGCACGTGCGCCGCAACTCCGTTATCGACCCGGAAATGTTCACCGGCGAACTGTCGAATCTGAGCAAGGAGGCCATTGCGCTGGCCCTGCACAGTGTGGCCGGCAATCTGTCGGTGCCGGTAGTGGCGGAGGTTGGGCACGGGCGGGTGGCGTCGGCCGTTGCCGATGCCGTAAGCCGGCACCATCCGGCCCTGATTGTGCTGGGCCGCCCCAACTACGATGGCACCCCCGACGAGTTGGTGCAGACTACTTCGCTTGATATTCTGCGCACCACACCGTACCCTATGCTGGTGGTGCCGCACGCCGTAGCCTCTACGGCACCGCCGCGCCGGATATTGCTGGCCGTTGATGGCGAGCCATTTACGCTGGGAGAATACACCGGTGCCGCCCGCCAGCTGCTCACCGACCTGGGCGCCGAGCTGACGGTGCTGCACGTGGCCAACGATACCGCCGAAACCGAGGCGCTTGATACTGTGCTGCGTACCGGCCTCGCCACCGATTTGCAGGCTATGGTGCGCGTCCGCACCGTGGCAGCCAGCACGCCGGCGGAGGGCATTCTGGCAACCGCGCAGCCCACCGACTTCGACTTGGTGGTTGTTATAGCCCGGCAGCATAGCTTCTTGGGCAAGCTTTTCCATCGGAGCGTAACGGCGCAGGTGCTGGTGCATAGCACGGTTCCGGTGCTGGTCCTGACGGCTAAGTAGCAGCGGCAACTAACACACTAGGCAGCCGCTGCCAGCCAGGCAGGAGGGGGGGCTGGTGTAGGAGTGGTTTGTTGTCAGTTGGAAATGTGCCTGATTGCTGGTGCCCCCTGTCTGGCCGAAATGCCCGCATCCAGGCGCTTTATGAGAGGGTAGACTATGGTAAAGTGGCCTTCGTGATGATTTCGCTGGATCAGCAGCCCGCAAAAGCCACGGCGCTATTTCGCCGCTATAGCCTGCCGCTCTACTTGCCGGCTGGCGCGCGGCTACTCCTCTCGATTCTCGGGCCATTCCGGCCACCATCATTCTGGCCCCGACGGACAGGTTGCTGCCCGCCACGAGGGCATAGCCGACTATAACACCCCCGAATTTCGGGCGGCCCTCAAAAATCTGGCTGCCGGCGCCGCCGCCAACTAAAACAGCAGTGTCTAGCGGTATCTGCCACGCCCGGGCTACCCCGGTCGTAGCGGCGCCGTTATATTCCGCCGCCATTTGCGTATCCCGAAACCACCTGTTCGTGCGAAATTCCCTGCGTTTTGGGTAGGGCCGTGGAGTGAGCCGCACGCGGCAGTATCCTTGGGTGGCTAACCCAGCGTAAGCAGGCGTACTGGTGGCCACTTACATAACGCCTATGAAAGCCCGCATGAGCCGTTACATGCCCCGGACACGGCGCGCTATGCGGAGTCTGGTACAACTCCATGATGCGCCCTGGCGCTGGAAGGTGGGCCTGCAGGCTGGGCTGGCGGTTGGTTTGCTAGTCGGCTTGTTTACACTCGCTGGCCATCAAAACCTGGGGCTACAGGCGGCATTGGGCAGTTTTACGGCGTTGTACGGCGCCGGCTTCAGCCGCCCCGACCGGGCCCGGCTGTTACCGTTGGTAGCAGCCGGCCTGCTGCTGGCAGCGGCGCTGGGGGTGGTCTGTGCCGGCAATGAATGGCTGACCAGTGCCTGCCTGATACTGGTTAGTGGGCTGGCTAGTGTACTGGTGCTGGGCTTTCGGCTGGGGCCGCCCGGCCCACTGATGTTTGTGCTGGTAGCAGCCGTAAGCGGGCATATAGCCGCGCCGGCCGCATTAGGAGGCGCTGCCCAGCCCGGCTTGCGGCTGCTGGCTCTGCTGGCTTCCGGTGCCGCGCTGGCCTACCTGGTAGTAGTAGCACCACTAGCGCTACCAGGCAGGAGCCGTAGCCCGGCAGTAGGCTTGGGCGTGTTGTTTCCCCGCTTCCTCCTCGACGCCGGAGCCCGGGCCGTTGCGCTGCGGGTGGTAGCAGCCGTGCTACTTGACAGTCTGATAAGCCAGCCGCTGGGTGCGCACCGTACCTATTGGGTTATCATAGCCACTATGGCCGTGTTGCAATCCAGCCAGTCGCGGCGCCTGACCAGTATCCGGGCAGTGCATCGGGTGGCTGGCACCCTGCTGGGAATAGGAGTATTCGAGGTACTGCTTCTGGCTCGTCCGGCCGGTATCTGGCTGGTAGGGCTGCTCATGTTGCTGCAGGGCATCACGGAAATGGTGGTAGCGCGCAACTATGCTTTGGCGCTGCTTTTCATCACGCCTATGGCCCTGATGAACTCTACCGCCGGCCACGCAACCGAAACGCTGGTACAAGTCACCGTGCAGGGCCGTATCCTCGACTCTCTACTGGGAGCGGGCATTGCTATGGGGGTGTTCTGGCTCGGTGAAGGCGTGCTGTACCTGCGCGCCGCCAAGAATAGATAGCAGTGCGTCAGGCTATTTTGGGTGGCGCACCCGGCGGCTCCTGTCGGCCGCTTCTCCGGGGCAGGAGCCCGACACACGGCCCCAATGGCTTAGCGTCGCGCGAGCTGGTTGGTTACGGCTTCGCTGAGCGGTGAAACGGCTGGCCCGAAATAGTGCGTCAGGCGCCCATCTTCACTAATGAGATACTTCGAGAAGTTCCAGTCCGGGGCCTGCTCGTTCCAGCCGTTGCGGCGCGCATCGCTCAGCCACTGGTACACCGGATGCTGCTGCGGCTGCTTTACTACCACGCTTTTCTTCATCAGCGGAAACGAAACCCCGAAGTTCACTTGGCAAAACTGCTCAATGGTCTTGTCGTCGGCCTTTTCCTGCTCGGCAAAGTCGTTGGCAGGAAATCCTAGTACCACCAGCTGATCGGCATATTGCTCCGAAAGCTGCTGCAGTTCCTCATACTGGTTGGTATAGCCGCAGTTGGAGGCCGTATTGACCAGCAGCACCTTTTTTCCCTTCAACGCCTCGAAGGAAAACGCCTGTCCATTGTTAAGTTGGCTATCGAGCTGATAGAACGGCACCGGCGCTGCGGCCGGCTTGGGGCTTTCCAGCACTTTGCCCCGGCTGCCCGACTTGGACAACCGCATAATCAGCGGATACAACAGTTTCAGGAGTTTCTGGCGGAAAGAAGCCATAAGCTTAGAACGAGAAAAAACGGCAAATAGAACAAGCCACCGCGGCTGCCAGAATAAAATCCGGGCGACATACTCACGAGTGAACTCAAGATACAGCCAGCAGGCAAAAAGGTTCTGCAACCAATGATGCGCGTACCCAGGGGCTGATATGAAATAGAAGAGTACCACCACTGCGGCGCAATTCGGTTGCAAAGGCGTGTATGGTAGCAACCAGGCGGGCAGGGAAGCCGGCAAAGAAAAAGCCCGGTATAAAACTGATGTGCAGTTTCGTACCGGGCTCGTGCGCTCCCTCCTGGGCTCGAACCAGGGACCCTCTGATTAACAGTCAGATGCTCTAACCGGCTGAGCTAAGGAAGCGGTTATGGCGGCGTATTTTGCCGTTGCTGGTGCAATATTAGAGCAAAGTTTCGGAAGCTCCAAATATGTATTCCGAAAAAACTACGTCGCTTTTTTTAATTCGTGATTGTCAGGATGTTCCCGGAGAGAGAAGTGCTGTATTGGCGCAAACTTCTGTTGGCAGGGCCCTGTTGCACGCGGCCCTGCAGGTCGAATTGGGAGCCACAGCACGGGTCTTTCAGGAACAGCCGCGACGCGTCAATCCGCACCCGGGCGCAGGTATCGTTGGCGCGGTAAGGGCAGTTGCGCTCGAAAGCATAGTAGGTGCTGGCGTTCTGGCGCACTACAATCAGCCCCCTGACGCCGCCCGGAGCATAGGCCGCGCCGTTGTCTGAGCGCAGCGTCACGTATTCCTGGTTGGTCAGGTACACGGGGGTGTTGAAGGCGACAATAGGAATTTGCGGCTCCACGGCGCCTGGCTCCGAGCCGCAGCCGGAAAAAGCCATCTGCACGCCAAACAACAGCACGCTACCTATAGCGCGGCCGAAAGCTGGCAGGGCTGCTGCAGGAGTTATAGTGGCTGCTTTGTGCATGGAGCGGGCAAGTTGGCGGATATAGGTCAGGCTGCTTTAACGTTGCGGCGCAGGCTTGTGGTATGAACTGCTACCTGCTATTGTACGCTCTCGAACTGCCGCAGAAAACGCATGTCGTTTTCCGTGAACAGGCGCAGGTCCTTGATCTGGTATTTGAGCATGGCAATCCGCTCGATGCCCATGCCCCAGGCGTAGCCGGAGTACCGCTCGGGGTCGATGCCGGATTGCTCCAGCACGGCCGGGTCTACCATACCGCAGCCCCCGATTTCTACCCAGCCACTGCCTTTGCAGATGTTGCAGCCCTTGCCTTTGCAGATGAGGCAGGTAATGTCGATTTCGGCGCTGGGCTCCGTGAACGGGAAGAACGAAGGACGGAAACGCACCTGCACATCAGCACCGAACAACTCCTGCACGAAGTAATACACCGTCTGCTTCAGGTCGGCGAAGCTCACGTTTTCGTCCACGAAAAGCGCCTCTACCTGATGAAACATCATGTGGGCCCGAGCAGAAATGGCTTCGTTGCGGTACACGCGGCCCGGCATAATGCTGCGGATAGGCGGTTTCTGCGTCTGCATCACGCGCACCTGTACGGGGCTGGTGTGCGTGCGCAACACCCACTCCGGCTCGCCCGGAGTGCGGCGCACGAAAAACGTGTCCTGCATGTCGCGGGCCGGGTGGTTTTCGGGGAAGTTCAGGGCCGTGAAATTGTGCCAGTCGTCCTCTATTTCGGGGCCTTCCGCCACATTGAACCCAATGCGGGCCAGCACCCGCACAATTTCCTCGCGCACGATGCTCAGCGGGTGGCGCGTGCCCAGCGCATTCGGAACGGTGGGCAGTGTGTAGTCGAAGGTGGGGTCGGCGAGGGTGTTGGCCGCAGAAGCCTCCAGTTCCTGCCGACGCTCATCGAACCGGGACTGGGCCAACTGCTTGAGCTGGTTCAGCTCCTGGCCTACAGCGCGCCGCTGCTCCTGCGGCACCGTTTTCAACTGGTCGAACAAGTCGGCCAGCTGGCCTTTGCGGCCGGTGTAGGCAATGCGGAACTGGTCGAGCTGCTCAGGGGTGCTCAGGTCGTAGGCTTCGATTTCGGCGCGCAGCCGGCTGATATTTTCCTGCATAGTACTGCAAAGGTAAGTTGATTGGCGCTTGCAGGATATGGATTGTTGGTGATTGAAAATTATTGCCTGACTAACAGCTGATTAAGAAGAATGCGTGTGCTTCTGGGGGAACGAATTTTCAAGGGGCACTGCGTTTTGCAAAAGTTGGTACGGTTGCTGCAAAACGGCTTCCTACCAACGGCCAGCAGCCGGAACGCGGGGCGCCACCCGTTCTGTAGCAGGGGCTTATGGGCTAACGCCCGCTTCCTTTTACTTCGACTTTTCACTGCTATGAAATCGTTCTTCCTCTCCGCCTTCCTGCTGGTTGTTTCGGCCAGCGCCTCTTTTGCCCAAACCCAGTATTCGGTAGCTGCCGACTCGTGGCTGGAGGAGCCCGCCGCTGCCGACGAAGCGCCCCGCTACAACATGGGCTGGAACACGGCCCCCGGCCAGAGCCTAAGCCTGCACGACCGGCCGAGCACCGACTACTGGGGCCGGCCGCTAAAGAAAAAATCGGCCAACCTCACTACTGCCGCTACCAAAGTCGTGGCCTACGTTGAGGAGGAAAGCACCGATCCGATGATGAAATCGTCGGGGGTGATGGTGGCGCCTGGCATGAGTTCTTCGCCTTACCGGCGCGTCAGCACCGATTACTGGGGCCGCCCCCTGAAGCAAAAATCAAAAACGTCTTCCTCGCTGGCTAAAACGGTAGAGCAGTCGGAGCCAGTGGCTTCCACCACTGCCAGCAACTGGTAAAGCGACCAAAGCCGCAAGGATTCCGTAGGAGGAAGATCCGCTCACCCAATTGCTCTTCATCATGCGTACTTCTGCACTACTCGTTGCGGCGCTGACCATAGCCGGCTCACTGTTGGCTACTTCCGCCCACGCTCAGGCCGTAACGCGGCCCGCCGGCACCAAAAAGGCCGCCAACGGCTACCACCGGACCAGCAATACCAAATCCAAGGCGCGGGCCGGGGCCTACGCCCGCTACGACCGGTCGAACCGCCGCGACGAAGAGAACCTGAAGCTGGCACCGGGCCTACGGCTGAACATGCCCAGCCCGCCCACTACCGACTATATGGGCCGCCCGCTCAAAAAGAAAACGCCCAAGCCCGCTACCAGTGGAGCCAGCTCCATTTCTTCGGAAAAGCAGGCTGCTCCGGCCGCCAAGCGCAAATAAGACCTGAAGGCTGGCCCTGCCAGTTCAGACTAAAAAGCCCCCGCCCGGTTGCACCACAGCCGGGCGGAGGCTTTTTGGTGTTGCCAGAGGCGGAAAGAGAGTTGTGCTGATTTATGTGTAACTTATTGTATGTCAAACCATCCAATTGTTCTGCTATGGCACGTTCCGCCCTTGTACTCGCCCTGGCCGGTAGCCTACTGGCCCTGACGGCCCAGGCCCAATCCGCTACTAAAGCTAAGCCCGCCCCGGCGGCTCCGGCAGTGCAGCCCTTTGCGCCTGCCGCCTCCGACGCCGCCGCCGAAATGCCGCCCGCGCAAGCCAGTCCGGCAGCTGCCACACCTGGCAGCCAACCCCCGGCCAAGCCAGCGGAGGAGACCCTGCCGGCTGCTCCGGCGCAGGAGAAGGCCCGGCCCGGCAAACAGCGCTAACCACAATTCGGTGTAATTGTCGCCCCGACAGGAACTTCTGCCGGGGCGTTGCGTTTGCGAAAAGCGCGCAACGGGTTTCTCAACCAGCGTGCGGAGCCGTATCTTGCAGAACTTTTTTAACTCTTTTTCAGATGACCCGTTTTGCTTTTCCGTTGCTGCTGGCCGGCACATTTCTGACGCTTGCGCCCGCCCAGGCGCAATCCAAAAAATCCAACGACGGATGGGGCTCATCCGACGGCTGGGGCACGCCGGCGCCGGCACCTGCTAAAAAAGCAGCTGCTCCGGCCAAGAAAGCCACGGGTGCTGCCGCTACGCCGGCCGCTGCCCCGGTTGAGGAAACGGCTCCGGCTGCTGCTCCCGTAGAGCAGGTTTCCAGCAAAGCCGGTTTTGGCGGTGGCGGAGCCGTTGATGCAGGGGGAGGCTCGTCGGCGCAGCCGGGGGGCTCGGTGGTAGCCCCTGGCTTCACTGCCGCTCCTTCGCACCGCGTCACGACCGACTACCGGGGCCGGCCGCTGGCTCCTTACGTGAAGCGCAACGTCCGCCGCCCCGACCCGGTGGTGGTAGCGCCCGCTCCTGAGCCCGAACCCGAGCCGATTGCCGTGGAGCCTACTCCGGCCCCGGCTCCGGCAGCTTCCGCTACTGCTACCAAAGCCTCGGCTGGTGCCGCAGCGGCCCCTAAGAAGGCTGCCGCTCCCGTGAAGAAAGCCGCGGCTCCGGCCAAGAAGAAAGATGATGGCTGGGGCTCCGGCGGTAGCGGCTGGTAAGCCATTCGCCGTTTCCGGCACTCTAGCAGCGCCCCATCAAAAAGCCCACCCGACACGCGTCGGGTGGGCTTTTTGATGGGGCGCTGCGTGGTTACTGGGCGCTGTCGGCTACGGCTTCATCGGCCAGGGCAGGAGCGGCTTCGCGGGGCTGGGCGCGGTAGTAGAGCGTGCTGCAGTTGTCGGGGCGCAGCACCTCGCGGGCGGCGGCCAGCACGGCAGTGGGGGTCACGGCCTGCAGGCGGGCGCTTTCCTCGTTCACGAGGTTGGCGTCGCCCATCAGCTTGCTGTAGGCCAGGTTCATGGCCCGGTTCAGCAACTCAATTTCCCCGAACACGATACTGGCTTCGGCCTGGTTCTTTACTTTCTCCAGCTCCTCGGCAGGTACTTCGGTGTCGCGCAGGGAGGCCAGCACAGCTTCCACGGCAGCATCGGCGGCTTCCAGCGTCACGCCGGCATTTAGCTTGCCGCTCACCACCAGCAGGCCCGGCTCCAACGACCCCATCACGGACGCCGAAATGGAGTTGAACAAGGCCTGCTCCTTCACCAGCTGCTGGTAAAGCCGGCTCGACTTGCCCCGGCCCAGCAGGTCGCTGAGCAGATCCACGGCATAGTAGTCATCGGCGCTGCGGGCGGGCATGTGGTACACTTTGTAGAGCGCGCTCAGGGGCACGTCGGCGGCTACTTCCAGGAAGCGGGCCTCGGTCTGGCGCGGCTCCTGCGGCAGCTGCCGCTCGTAGGCGGGGCCGCCCGCAATGGGCTCAAACCACTTCTCGGCCAGGCGCCGGGCCTCGGCCACCGTCACGGCGCCGGCTACTACCAGAATAGCGTTCTGCGGCGCGTAGTGCTTCTTGAAAAAGGCCCGCACGTCGTCCATCACCGCGTTTTCGATGTGGCTGACTTCCTTGCCGATGGTGGCCCACTGGTAGGGATGCTGCTGGTAGGCCAGGGGCCGCAGCTTCAGCCACACGTCGCCGTAGGGCTGGTTGAGGTAGTTCTGCTTGAACTCTTCCACCACCACCTTGCGCTGCACTTCCAGCCCGTTTTCCGAAAACGCCAGGTTCAGCATCCGGTCCGATTCCAGCCAGAAGGCGGTTTCGATGTTGGCGGCCGGCAGCGTCAGGTAGTAGTTGGTGATGTCGGGGGAGGTGAAGGCGTTGTTTTCGCCGCCCACCCGCTGCAGGGGCTCATCGTAGCTCGGAATATTGACTGAGCCCGAGAACATGAGGTGCTCGAACAGGTGCGCGAAGCCGGTGTGCGAGGCTTCCTCATCGCGCGAGCCCACGTTGTAGAGCACGTTGAGCACCGCCAGGGGCGTGGTATGGTCTTCGTGTACGATGCAGCGCAGGCCATTCGCCAGCGTAAATTCTTCGAAATGAATCATAGGAGCAAGAGTTACAAACTAAGATGCCGGCCCCGGCCGGCCCGGGGCCCGGCGCCGCTACCGGCGGGTTTCCAGCCGAAGCGTTACGCACGAATCGGTCTGGAGGATGAGGGTGGTGCGGTACCACCGCTCCCACTCGCGGCGGGGCTTGGCTCCACAGATAACCACTAACCGCCCCGCGGAGGTTTCGTTTACTTTCCAGGGCGGCACCCGCTCGATGCGGTGGCCGTGCTGCATCTCCATGATGGTGCGGTAGAAGATAGGGCTGTCGTTGAACTGCCCGTCGTCGCCGTGGTAGTACTCCCGGATGCCGGGCTCCAGCTCCAGCTGGTGGCGCAGGTGGGCCCCCAGCCGCAACGACGGCACCCGGTACCGGTCGTCGTAGATGCGGGCAATGGCCCGGCACTGCGCCCAGTACGGCAGGCACACCAGCACCAGCAAACCGCCGAGGCGGGCCAGCGGGCTCAGGTGCCACTGCTGCTGCGCGGCCACGGCCCGGCCCATCTGGAGCAGCCCGCTGGCCGCCAGCAGCGCCAGCAGCGGAAACATGGGCGCACTGTACCAGTGCAGCTTGGTTTGGGTGAGCGCCAGCACCAGCATAAACATGCCCACCACGCACAGCACGAACCGCACCAGCCACCAGCCCTGGCTGCCTTTCGGCAGCCGCCAGCCCAGCAGGCCGCCCAGCAGCGCCGGCACCAGCCAGTAGATAAAGCCCGACTCCATCAGGTTGGTCAGGTACCAGTAGGCCTCGTGGTGGTGGCCTTCCAGCTCGCTGCCGGCCGGCCCGCCCAGCTCGTACTGCCATACCGCCGCCAGATAGCCCGGCGCGGCCTGCTCGCGCACCAGATACCACGTGGCCATGCCCGCCGCCAGCCCCGCCAGCGCCAGCCACGGAGCCGGGCGGCGCAGCCGCTGCGTCTGGCCCAGTACCAGCGTGGCCAGCACCAGCCCCGGGCCGAAGAGCAGCCCGGCCACGCCCTTCGTGAAGGCCGCCAGGAAAAAGAACAGCCCCGTGAGGGCCGCCGCCCGGGCCTGCCCCCGCTGCAGGTAGCTCAGCCAGCTCAGGGCCCCCAGCGTAGTCCAGAGCGTGAGCAGGGCATCGAAGTCGCCGGTGCGCGTGGTGTGCAGGCCGATGTAGCCGCCGGAAGTCAGCAGGATAAGGGCCGCCAGCAGGCCGCCTTCCCAGCTGCCCAGCCAGCGCCGCCCGGCAGCATACACCACCAGCGTAGTGGCCAGCGCGGCCAGCGCCGCCGGCAGCCGCAGCCCCAGCTCCGACAGCCCCACCACCCGAAAACTCAGCGACAGCAGCCATGGCCAGAGCGGCGGCTTGCAGTTCCAGAGGTCGGGCTTCAGCTCCCCGTCGCGCAGCACCAGCCACTCGTTGTGGCGCACGATGTTCAGGCCATTGAGGCCGGTGCGGGCCTCGTCGTATTGTTGCACCGGGTGGCTGTCGAGCAGCCAGAACAGCGGCAGAAAAGCCAGCAGCAGCAGTAGGAGCAGCGGCCCCAGCCGGGACCAGCGGATACGGGAGGAAAGCGGACGGGCAGGCGTAGGCACGAGCGAAAGCGGCAGGGAGACTATAAAAACAGAAGCACCCGGCCACCGGGTGCTTCTGGTAAGCAAGGTAGAAAGAAGCAGCCCGCGCCGCAACCCGGCCAGGGCCGGCTATTGCTTCGGCGCGGGCACCTTGTCGTAGATGACGTACTGCTCGTGCTTCGTGACGTCGGTTTGCACGTAGAGGGCCTTGCCCACTTCGCTCAGGTAGCTCAGCTCTTCATACAGCGCGTTGGCGGCGCGCAGGCGGGTCTGGGTGGTGCTGTAGCTCTCGTTTTCGGCATCCTGCTGCTCGTGCAGCGCATCCAGAAACTGCTCGTTCAGGTCGGCCAGCGCGGCCAGCTCCGCCTCCGTCACGCCCTGCTCCTTGTAGTCGGAGAGGGTGCGGCGGCCCACCCGCACGGCCTGCCGGATGCCGGTATACAGCTCGGCTTCGCGGGCGCTGTTCAGCCCGCTCGTCCCGAAGGCCTTGTAGGCGGGCGTCCGGTCGTTGTGCTTCAGGCCCACCTTGCCCATCAGGGCCTGCATGGCACTCAGCAGCTGCACCCGCAGCGCGTCCTTGGCCTGCGTCAGCACGGCCGCCGACTGCACCATTTCCTCTTCGGTGGGCATATCAGCGAATTGCTGGATAAGCGTATCGAAGCCGTCGAGGCGGGCCGGTTTTACGCCCCGGCCCGCGAAATCGGCCGCGTCGCGGCGCATATAGCCTAGCTTGGTGGAGGCCATGAGCAGCAGCTCGGCCTGGGGCATGTTAAACGATGGTTCGAGTGGTTTTTGCTTCATGGGATACAAATGGGTATAAGGAAGTTAGGAGCCGCCGCACCCGCGCCGGCACGGCCCTAAGCTCCACAACTGCGGCCACATCTGCAAGGGCCGCGCCGTGCCCGTTGGCCGGGTGCCCGCGAGGTGTTGCCGGCGCGTGGCGGGCTCTTGCCGGCGCGCCGGGGCATCTGGCCGGCTCACGGCGTGCTGTTGCCAGCCCGCCCCGAGGGTTTGCCACGCCACCGCGAGAGTTTGCTAGGTCGTTGCGAGGGTTTGCCACGTCGTCGCGTCCATTTTTGGGACATGGATAGGACTTTGGCGGGTGCCGGAGGGAATTTGTTGTATTTAAACATGACCCGGCATCCTATGCCAACGGCGCGGGTCCCTGCCCTACCTGCGCCCCGCCCTCCCGGTCCGACGCGGCAGGCGTCCGACCGGGAGGGCGGGAGTGGCAGCCTAGCGGTACCATACAGGCATCAGGCCCAGGCCCACCAGCACGAGCCGGGGGGCGGTGCTGCTGTAGCGGGTGCCGCTGCCGGCCAGCCGGGTTTCCTCGTAGGCCGCCGATACGCCGTAGCGCACCCAGCCGCTCAGGGCCAGGGTGCGGCGGTGCCGGTGGCGCACATCCGCCTCCAGGCCCAGCAGCACGAAACTGTCGTGGGAGCGGAAAACCAGCGGGTCGGAGAAGGGGGGCTGGCCCGGGACCGGGCCCAGGCGCCACGCCCGGCCGCCGCCCAGCAGCACGTGCAGCGTGGTAGTGGGGAGGCCGGTGCGCAGATACAGGGGCAGGGCCAGATAGGAACTGTTCTGGCTGGCGGCCGGCAGGCGGCGCTGCTCATACGAGGGCTCGGCCACCAGCCATACCCGCGGGCCATGGTTGGGAGCGAGGTAGTAGCCCACCCGCAGGCCCGCGGCTGGCCCCAGGCGCATACCGGGGGCCGGGTCCGGCGCCGGGTCGGCCCGATACCAGGAAGCGGCCACGCCCAGGCGCGCGCCCAGCAGCCAGCGCGGCCGTACCAACGCCAGGCTGTCGGCCAGGGGAAGCTGCGCGGCGGCCCCCAGGGAAGCCAGCAGCAGCGGAGCGGTCAGCAGAAGGCGGCGCATGCGTGGAGGCAGGAGGGCGTGTACAGAATAATTGGATAGCCTGAATATAGAGTTTGGGCCGGACTTGTGCGCGGCGCGGAGCTACACCGTGTGGCCCTTCGGCCCAAACCCGTACTTTTGGCCCCGACATTCTCCCACCCGCTTCTGCCCCATGAACTTCGACCGGAAAGATTACTCCAACGACACCCTGCTCCATCTGTATCAGCACCTGCTGAAACCACGCATGATAGAGGAGAAAATGCTGATTCTGCTGCGCCAGGGCAAGGTCAGCAAGTGGTTTTCGGGGATAGGGCAGGAGGCCATTTCGGTGGGCAGCACGCTGGCCCTGGAGCCCGACGAGTACATTCTGCCGCTGCACCGCAACCTGGGCGTGTTTACGGGCCGCGACATTCCGCTGGACCGGCTGTTTGCGCAGTGGCAGGGCAAAACCACCGGCTACACCAAAGGCCGCGACCGAAGCTTCCACTTCGGCACCAACGAGCACCACATCGTGGGCATGATTTCGCACCTGGGGCCGCAGCTGGCCGTGGCCGGCGGCATTGCCCTGGCCGATAAGCTCGACGACCGGCCCAAAGTCACCATCACGTACAGCGGCGACGGCGGCGCCTCCGAGGGCGACTTCCACGAGGCCCTGAATGTGGCCGCCGTGTGGCAGCTGCCGGTCATCTTCATCATCGAAAACAACGGCTACGGCCTGAGCACACCCAGCCGGGAGCAGTTCCGCTTCAACTATTTCATCGATAAAGGCCCCGCCTACGGCATGGACGCCGTGCAGGTAGACGGCAACAACGTGCTGGAAGTGTACGACACCGTGCGCCGCCTCGCCGAAGACCTGCGCCAGAACCCGCGCCCCGTGCTGCTGGAGGCCCTCACGTTCCGGATGCGCGGCCACGAGGAAGCCAGCGGCACCAAGTACGTGCCGCAGGAGCTGTTTGAGGAGTGGGCCCAGAAAGACCCGGTGGAAAACTACGAGAAGTGGCTGCTGCAGGAAGGCATTCTGGACGAGGAAGCCCGCATGCGCTTCCGCGAAACCATCAAGCGCGAGATAGAAGAGGGCCTGAAAGTAGCCGACGCCGTGCCCATGCCCACCGCCAGCCTCGAAGAGGAAATCGGGGACATGTACGCTTCTGTAGAAGCTAGTAGTGAGAACTTAGAAGTTAGAAGAAATGCCGCTGCATCAGCTGAAACAGCTGTTTCCCCGCTGCATTCGGAGTTTCCGGCTCTTAGCTCTCAGCTCTCAGCTCTAAGTTCTACAACCGATAAGCGCTACGTAGACGCCATTTCGGACGGGCTGCGCCTGAGCATGGAGCGCCACCCCGAGCTGGTGCTCATGGGCCAGGACATTGCCGACTACGGCGGGGTGTTCAAGATTACGGACGGCTTCGTGGGGCAGTTCGGCAAGGGCCGGGTGCGCAACACGCCGCTCTGCGAGTCGGCTATTGTGGGCGCGGGGCTGGGGCTGAGCATCAAGGGCAAGAAGGCCATGGTGGAAATGCAGTTCGCCGATTTCGTGAGCTGCGGCTTCAACCAGATTGTAAACAACCTCGCCAAAAGCCACTACCGCTGGGGCCAGAACGCCGACGTGGTGGTGCGCATGCCTACGGGCGCGGGCACGGCCGCCGGTCCGTTTCACTCGCAGAGCAACGAGGCCTGGTTTACGCACACGCCCGGCCTGAAAGTGGTGTACCCCAGCAACCCCGTAGACGCCAAGGGCCTGCTCTGCGCCGCCTTCGAGGACCCCAACCCGGTAATGTACTTCGAGCACAAGCTGCTGTACCGGAGCATTTCGGCGCCGGTGCCGGATGCCTACTACACCACGCCCATCGGGAAGGCGGCGCTGGTGCGCGAGGGCGAAACGCTCAGCATCATCACCTACGGGGCGGGCGTGCACTGGGCGCTGGCGCTGGCCGAAGAGCTGAACCTCGACGCCGACATTCTGGACCTGCGCACCCTACTGCCCTGGGATGAGGAAGCCGTGCGCAAAACGGTAGAGAAAAACGGCCGCGTGCTGCTGCTCCACGAAGACACGCTCACGGGCGGCCTGGGCGGCGAAATCGGAGCCTGGATTGCCGAGCACTGCTTCCAGCACCTCGATGCGCCCATTCAGCGCGTCGGCTCCCTGGATACGGCCGTGCCGTTTGCGCCCAGCCTGGAAAAGCAGTTTCTGCCCCAGCACCGCCTGCGGCTGGCCGTAGAGAAGCTGCTGAATTATTAGGGAATCGGACGTCGTTCGGGAACGTCATTCCGAGCGTAGTCGAGGAATCTCGCTAGTGTAGTAAATTCAGTACCAGCGTAACGTCAGCACGCGAGATTCCTCGACTACGCTCGGAATGACGTTCTATTTTCGTAACTCCATGAAACCACTCATTATGCTGTGTCTGCTGACGCTGCTGGCGGGCTCCGGCTGCCACCGCTACGCCCTGCCCAGCCCCAAAGGCCCGCCGCAGCCCAAGGTGAAAAAAGCCGCCAAAGGCTCGGCCGATGCCAACGCCGACGGCACGGCCGCCAGCAGTGAGCCGGTGGAGGTGAAAATCCAGAAGAACAGCTACACCAAAAACGGCCTGCTGAAAAAGCCCAAATACGAACGGCGCAAGCTGAAAAAGAAAGTTGGCCAGCGCAGGTTCCTGGGCTTCACGCTGCCCTTCTAGCCCCGGCCGCGTCGCCTGGAGTGATTCTTGCGTACGCTCTTTATCTAGTGTCCTGTTTGTGTACTACCGTTGCTGTGTATCCGATGCGTGTTCTGCTCCTGTTTCTCGGCCTGTTCTGCTTCTCGGCCACTGCCGCTTCGGCGCAGATTGTGAAAACCAACCAGAAAGCCCAGAACCGCCGGGCCCTGCGCGACGCCCGCAAGTATCCGGCTCCCTACAAGGACTCGCATCTGGCCGTAGGCAAAGACGACCTGAAACGGGAAGGCGGCGGCCGCTCCGCCGAGGCCGACGACGACCGGGACAGCTACAAGTTCGACAACACCGGCGCGGCCCGCGTAAGCGAACCTACCTACCCGGTTTTACGTCTGCGAAAGAAGAAAAAGGACAACGCAGCCTCCAACTAACTCACCCTTCCTTATGACTCCCTGGCTCCCCCTCACCGAATCCGACCAGCTCCTGGACATCGTCCGCGAGTCGCAGGAACGGCCGGTCATCATCTTCAAGCATAGCACTTCCTGCTCCATCAGCGCCGCTGCCAAAGGCAAGCTGGAGCGCCAGTGGCCCGATGCCGGCCTGGAAGAGGCCAAGTTCTACTACCTGGATTTGCTGCGCTACCGGCCTATCTCCAACGAAATAGCCCAGAAGTTCGGGGTGCAGCACGAGTCGCCGCAGCTGCTGCTCATTCAGGACGGAGAGTGCCGCTACGACGCTTCCCACATGGGCATCCGGCTCAGCGACGTGAAACAAGCCGTGAAGTAGCCGGTTACAAACTGAAAAAGAACGCCCTGCAGCTGCAGGGCGTTCTTTTTCAGTTTCTTTAGGTGGCTGGATTACCCCACGTAGTCGAACTGAACCTCCTGCCGGATTTCCGGGTTGAGGCTAAGAGCTACCGGGCAGGTGCGGGCGGCGTTTTCGAGCAGAGTGCGCTCCTTTTCGGTGAGCGAGGCCGGCATCCGGAACTGCACGTCAATTTGCCGGATGCGGCGCGGCTCGGCGGCCATGTGTTTGGTTACGTCGAAGCTCACGCCCGTCAGATCGAGGCTGTGGCGGTCGGCCACAATGCCCATAATGGTCATCATGCAGGAGCCCAGCGCGGCGCTTACCAGATCAGTAGGCGAAAACGCTTCGCCCCGGCCGTGGTTATCCACAGGAGCATCGGTCAGGATGGTGTTGCCGGAGGCTACGTGCGTAGCTTCAGTGCGAAGTTGGCCGGCGTACCGGATGGTGGCAGTGCTCATAGTTGAAACAGGTAGAAAGTAAGCTCGCAACAAAATGATGCCCGCAAATTTACGTACTTTCGATAGGCTACCTGCCGGGCAATCCGGCCAGTTCGTTATTCCCTCCGCCCTAGCCCCTTCGCGTCCCGTGCGACACTTCTTCTCCCTCGCTGGCCTGCTGGCATTGCTGAGCCCGCTGGCCGCACAGGCGCAAAGCGCCGGCAGCGCCCCCAACGATGACCCTTCGTACCGCAAGGAGTTCGTGTACGGCCTCAATTTCAATACGCGGGGCGGGCTGATTGGCGGTGTCTCGGTGCGCTCATCCAAGGTGCTCAACGAGAAATGGTCACGGTACTGGAGCATTGAGGGCGTGGAAGTGAAGCACCCCAAGGAGCGGCGCCTGCCCAGCTACAACGGTAGCTCGTTCGTGCGCGACAAAGCCAACTACATGTTTGTGCTGCGGCCCACCTTCGGAGCGCAGCGTGTGATTTTCCGCAAGGCTCCCGAGTCGGGCGTGCAGATCAACGGCTTGTTCGGAGCCGGGCCGTCCATTGGCCTGCTGATGCCCTACTATGTCTACTACGACTACACCCCGCGCGACTCCAACTACAACGCTCTGGGCCCCGAGGACATCCGCAGCGAAGCCTACGACCCACAGAAGCACTCTAATCTGAACCTGATTTTTGATCGGGCGCCGCTGTTTTCGGGTATCAACGAGCTGAAACCCCGCGTGGGTGCGCACGTGCGGGGCGCGCTCAGCTTCGAGTACGGCCGCTACCGCGACGCGGTGGCCGGCATCGAAACAGGCTTTCTGCTGGAGCTCTACACCAAACGGCCCATCATCATCCGCTCCCTCAACGTCGACGAAAATTCTATCAATAACCGTTTCTATCCTTCCGTTTACCTCACCGTTTACTTAGGATCGAGAAGCTGATTTGGTGGCGCCGAGCGTCTGAAGCGCAGAAGTGAGACTTGGTTGGCCCGGCCCGTGGTGGCAGCGCCGAACAAAGTCTCATTTTTTGTGTCTCAACAGCAGGCACGCCGCCCGCATTCCTACTTACCCCTTACCTTTGTTAGCATGGAAGATTTGCTGCTGACTTTGCCCATCATACAGCCCGAACCCGCCGCGCCCGCCAAGGCGCGCAAGCCAGACTGGCTGCGGGTGAAACTGCCGGTGGGCCCCGAATACGCCGCCGTCCGCCGCCTCGTGGACGAGCATAAGCTGCACACCATTTGTGAAAGCGGCAACTGCCCGAACATGGGCGAGTGCTGGGGTGCCGGCACCGCTACGTTCATGATTCTGGGCAACATCTGCACCCGTTCCTGCTCGTTCTGCGCTGTGGCTACCGGCCGCCCCACCGAGTATGACCTCGACGAGCCCCGCCGCGTGGCCGAAGCCATTCAGCTGATGGGCGTGAAGCACGCCGTGCTCACCTCTGTAAACCGCGACGAGCTGAAGGACCGGGGCGCCAGCGTGTGGTACGAAACCGTAGTGCAAACCAAGCGCCTCTCGCCCGAAACCACCATCGAAACGCTGATTCCGGATGTGAAAGCCAACTGGGAAGCGCTGGACACCATGATTGCCGGTGGCCAGGAAGTGGTGTCGCACAACATGGAAACCGTGGGCAGCCTCTACCGCCTCGTGCGCCCGCAGGCCAAGTACGACCGTAGCCTGGAGCAGATCCGGCGCACGAAGCAGGCCGGCAAGCGCACCAAGTCCGGCATCATGCTGGGCCTGGGCGAAACCAAAGAGGAGATGTATCAGGCTATGGACGACCTGGTGGCTAACGGCCTCGACATTCTGACACTGGGCCAGTACCTGCAGCCCACCAAGCGCCACGTAGAAGTAGCCGAGTTCATCCACCCCGACCTGTTTGCGCACTACCGCGAAGAGGGCCTGGCCCGCGGCCTGAAGTACGTAGAAAGTGGCCCGCTGGTGCGCAGCTCCTACCACGCCGAGCGCCACGTAAACGTCCCGATTTAGCAGCGCGGCACATCGAATATCCATAAAAAAAGCCCCTTCCGGACGGAAGGGGCTTTTTTTATGTGCCTTGCGGCCGGACCGCAGTTAGCGGCGCACGTTTTCGGCTTGTGGCGGGAAAGTGCCCAGAATGCTGTTGACGATGCGGTACACCTCGGTTTCCGAAATGGTCTGCTTATCGACTTGGGCCTGGCCCTGGCCGCGCCACGCCAGTTCCTTCCGATTAGCATCCACGAAGTCGATGATGACGGTACCGGCTTTGTAGTTCGTGATGTAGCCGCTGTTATAGAGCCCACCATAGCCGTAGCGGTAGCCGTACGGATAGCCATAGGGGCCGTAGCCGCCATAGCTGGCCTGCTGCTTGTCCTCTACCTTGGCCGAGTACGCTACGTACAAGTCAGGCGACTTTTCGGTGTAGGTGAGGCCTTTGGCGGTCATCTCGCGCTCTACAGCCGTGCGGATACGCTTGTCCAGGAACGACTGATAGCCCTGCGCCGGCCCGCCTTCGGTGTCGTTGGGCTGGGTCGGAAACCAGGACCAGGTTTTATAGGTCCGGAAATTAACGGAATGGTCGAAGTCGGAGGTGACGCCGACCCGGGAAGAACTGGCGCAGCTGCTCACGCCGAGCAGCAGGGCCGCGCTCAGTGTGAGCAGCGTGGCAGAGCGCCCAAAGAAACGAGTGAAACGAGTCATAAGTAGAAAACGAAAGGAAGAAATAAGGCATTTGCGAAAGCCAACTGTAAGACTACGCAAAGCATTTTAGTTTGTATTATCTCAACATCGGGCTTTGGGCCATCGTTCCACCAAATCTAGCCACAGCCATAAGGGGAAAGAAAATTATTCAAGTTGATTTTCAATTGACTTAGGAATATATCTATCTTCCGAGACAATAACCCTTTGCTATGAACAGAACTCTACTCTCCCTTTTCAGCCTGATGAGTTTCACCGTTGCCGCGTGTACTACCGCCAAGGATGACACCGGCGGCGCGCGCGCAGCCCGTACGCCTGTGGCCTACAACACTGTTGTTGAGTGTATTCTCTACGACGGCATGAAAAAAGACTCGCCCCAGATTCTGGCCCTGACCTCCGGCACCGAAGTGCAGGTGACGGACACTGTAGACTACTACTTCATGAAAGCCCGCGTGACCAAGGACGGCCAGACCTACGATGGGTATGTGCAGCGCCAGTGCTTCGGCAGCAACTAATACTCGCAGCCTGCTACTTCACACAAAAGCCCCCGCAACTCTCGCTGCGGGGGCTTTTGCTTGGAATAAGGGAGCCTGGATGCTAGTAAGAAGGGCCCTTGTCGGTTTCTACCAGCTTCTCCTCGGCATCGGCATACTGCTCGATGGGCGTGCAGGCGCAGATCAGGTTCCGGTCGCCGTAGGCGGAGTCGATGCGCGATACGGCGGGCCAGAACTTGTAGGCGCGAGCGTACTCGGTGGGGTACACGGCCTGCTCGCGGGTGTAAGGGCGGGTCCAGTCGTGTACCAGCACGGTGGCGGCGGTGTGGGGCGCGTGCTTGAGCACGTTTTCCTTAGCGTCGGCGCGGCCGGCTTCTACCTCCGCAATTTCCTTCCGGATGCTGATCATGGCCTCAATGAAGCGGTCCAGCTCTTCCTTGCTCTCCGACTCGGTGGGCTCAATCATGAGCGTGCCGGCTACCGGGAACGATACGGTGGGAGCATGGAAGCCGTAGTCCATCAGGCGCTTGGCAATGTCTTCTACCTCAATGCCGGCCTTTTTGAAGTGGCGGCATTCCAGAATCATTTCGTGGGCGCAGCGGCCGTTGGCACCCGTGTACAGCACCGGATAGTGCTCTTCCAGGCGGGCTTTGATGTAGTTGGCGTTCAGGATAGCCGTTTGGGTGGCCGCCAGCAACCCTTCACCGCCCATCATGTTGATGTAGGCATAGCTGATGGGCAGAATGCTGGCCGAACCCCACGGGGCCGACGTAACGGCGCCGCCCGTGCGGCCATCGGCATCCACTAATACATGGCCGGATAGGTAAGGCGCCAGGTCGGCTACTACGCCAATGGGGCCTACGCCGGGTCCGCCGCCGCCGTGCGGAATGCAGAACGTCTTGTGCAGGTTCAGGTGGCACACGTCGGCCCCGATGGTGGCGGGCGAGGTGAGGCCCACCTGGGCGTTCATGTTGGCCCCATCCATGTACACGCGGCCGCCGTGCTGATGAATGGTCGCGCAGATGTCGATGATGGTTTCCTCGTACACGCCGTGCGTGCTCGGGTAGGTCACCATCAGGCAGCTCAGCTTGTCGGCGTATTGCGCGGCTTTAGCCTTCAGGTCCTCTACATCGATATTGCCTTCTTCGGTGCTTTTCACCACCACTACCTGCATGCCGGCCATTACGGCCGAAGCGGGGTTGGTGCCGTGAGCCGAAGCCGGAATCAGGGCCACGTTGCGATGCTGGTCGCCGCGGGCATCGTGGTAGCCTTTGATGGCCAGCAGACCGGCGTATTCGCCCTGAGCGCCGGAGTTGGGCTGCAGGCTCACGGCGTCGAAGCCCGTCACCTCACACAGCCACTTCTCCAGGTCCTGGAAGATTTCGGTGTAGCCGGCCGCCTGCTCACGCGGCGCAAACGGATGCAGACCGCCAATTTCCGGCCACGTCACCGGAATCATTTCGGCGGTGGCGTTCAGCTTCATGGTGCACGAGCCGAGCGAAATCATGGAATGCGCCAGGCTCAGGTCCTTGTTTTCGAGCTGCTTCATGTAGCGCAGCATCTCGTGCTCGGAGTGGTGCGAGTTGAAGATGGGGTGCGTCAGGTACTCGCTTTTGCGGATCAGGGCATCAGCCCAGTTCACCGACACCTCCTCCGGCAGCTCCACCGAAGGCGCGTCTTTGCCCAGCACCTTGCTGAACACGGCCACAATGTCGCGCACGTCCTCAATTTCGGTGTTCTGGTGGAGCGAGATGCCCACCTGGCTTTCGCCGAAATAGCGGAAGTTGATACCGGCCGCTTCGGCCTCTTGCTTGATGGCCTGCTGTAGCTCGGCGCTTTCCAGCTGAAGGTTCAGCGTATCGAAGTAGAACTCGTTGGTCTGCTCCAGCCCGAGGCCGGTGAGGGCACCGCTCAGCGTTTGGGTGAGGGCGTGAATGTTGCTGGCAAACTGCCGGATGCGCTGCGGGCCGTGGTATACGGCATACATGCCGGCCAGCACGCTCAGCAGCACCTGCGCGGTGCAGATGTTGGAGGTGGCTTTTTCGCGGCGGATGTGCTGCTCGCGGGTCTGCAGGGCCATGCGGTAGGCCTTGTTGCCAGCAGCATCAATGCTCTGCCCGATGATGCGGCCCGGAATTACGCGCTTGAACGCGTCTTTGGTGGCCAGGAAGCCGGCGTGCGGGCCGCCATAGCCCATGGGCACCCCAAAGCGCTGCGAGTTGCCCACCACGGCATCGGCACCCATTTCGCCGGGAGGCGTGAGCAGCGCCAGCGACATGAGGTCGGCAGCCACGGTCACGAACAGGTTGTTGTCGTGGGCCTGCGAGATGAAGTCGGTGTAGTCGTACACGGCACCGTCGGCGGCCGGATACTGCAGAATGGCGCCGAACAGCCTTTCGTCGGTGAGGTCGGCGGTGCGGTGGTCCCCGATTACCAGCTCAATGCCGAGAGGCGTGGCGCGGGTGCGCAGCACGTCGATGGTCTGGGGCAGCACCTGCTCCGACACGAAGTAGCGCGTGGCGTTCTTCTTCTTGCTGAGCGAGTAAAACATGTGCAGCGTTTCGGCGGCGGCAGTGCCTTCGTCGAGCAGGCTGGCGTTGGCAATTTCGAGGCCCGTCAGGTCAATTACCATCGTCTGGTAGTTGATGAGGGCTTCGAGGCGGCCCTGCGCAATTTCGGCCTGGTAGGGCGTGTAGGCCGTGTACCAGCCCGGATTTTCCAGAATGTTGCGCTGGATGACGGCCGGCAGCTGGGTGTCGTGGTAGCCCAGGCCGATGTAGTTTTTGAAGAGCTTGTTCTTGCCGGCAATGCCTTTGAACTTCGCCAAAAAAGCCCGCTCCGTGAGGGCAGCGGGCAGGTTCAGCGGCTTTTTGAGGCGGATGGCGGCCGGCACGGTTTCGTCGATGAGCTGGTCAATCGACTCCACACCGATGGTGCGCAGCATGTCGGCCACGGCCGCAGTATCGGGGCCATTGTGACGGTCCACGAATACATCGGCGGGCTTGGGGTGAAGCAACATAAAAGCAGGAGTGAAGGTGGCAACAGAGCAGGCCCTTGGCGGAACCCTTACAAAGGTAGCGCGAAATGGCTTCATGCTTAAGCCTGCAAACTGTCAAAAGTTTAGCGTGGTTCCGGCGTGGCGGGGCCGGCAAGCCGGGAAGGCTGCCAGCTTAATTATTTTGCTCAGCTTTAAGGCCGAATTCCATCCAACTCCGTCCCTGCATGCGTCCTATTACCATTGGCCTGATTCGCGAAGGCAAAACTCCCCCCGATAAACGCGTCCCGCTCACCCCCAAAAAGTGCGCCGAAGCCGAGGCCCGCTTCCCCGGCCTGAAAATAGTAGCGCAGGAAAGCCCCATCCGCTGCTTCTCCGACCAGGAATACCGCGACCTGGGCCTGGAAGTGCGCCCCGATGTGGCCGACTGCGACATTCTGATGGGCGTGAAGGAAGTGCCCGTCGCACAGCTGATTGCCAACAAAACCTACCTGTTTTTCTCGCATACCGTGAAAAAACAGCCCGCCAACCGGGAGCTGCTGCGGCAGGTGCTGCAGAAGAATATCACGCTCATCGACTACGAGATGCTCACCAACGAAAACGGGGAGCGGATTGTGGCTTTCGGGCGCTGGGCCGGTATTGTGGGCGCCTACAACGGCCTGCTGACGTACGGCCGCAAGCACCGCCTTTTCGAGCTGAAGCCCGCCTACCAGTGCGTGGACATGGAGGATATGCAGGAAGAGTTTTTCAAGGTAAAGAAGCTGCCGCCCATCAAAATTGCGGTTACGGGCTCGGGCCGCGTGGCGCAGGGCGCCGTGGAGGTGCTCGACCTGATGGGCATCCGGCGCGTGAGCGTGTACGACTACCTGTACCTGGACTTCAACGAGCCGGTGTACGCGCAGCTGCGCAGCTCCGACTACAACCGCCGCCGCGACGGCCGCGTGTGGGATACGCCCGATTTTCACCGCAATCCGCAGGAGTATGAGTCTACGTTCGGCAATTTCCTGCCCGTAACCAACCTGCTGATTGCCTGCGCTTACTGGCACCCGTCTGCGCCGCGCCTGTTCACGGAAGAAGACACCTGCCGGGCCCACTTTCGCATCGATACCATTGCCGACGTTACCTGCGACGTGGACGGCTCTATCCCGACTACCAAGCGCAGCAGCAGTATTGCGGAGCCGGCCTTCGACTACAATTGCCAGACGGGCGAGCTGGAGCCGGCCTACTCGCGCCCCGGCAACATCACCGTCATGGCCGTAGACAACCTGCCCTGTGAGCTGCCGCGCAATGCCAGCCGGGACTTCGGGCGGCAGCTCATCGACAATGTGCTGCCGCACCTGGTGCACGAGGGCAGCGACGAGGTGATAGAGCGCGCCACCATTGCCCGCAACGGCCAGCTCACCGCCCGGTACCAGTATCTGGCCGATTACGTAGCCGACTGATCCGGCATTGCTATTGGCTCACTGCATGTAAAAACCCGTTAGCCGGCTCCTGGAGCCGGATAACGGGTTTTTTAAGGTATGCGGACGTTGGGGGCTTCTCAGATACGGAGCACGGGGTAGCGCGCCTGCACCAGCATATAGAGCCCGTAGGCCATCAGGCCCAGAGCCACGATACCCAGCACGGCGGGGCCCATGCTGGCCAGTAGGTCGAAGGCCTCGTCGGTGGTGCCGACTTCGGAAGCGCGTGACTGGCGGCCCGCCTGCACAAAGAAGTAGCCAATGATGCCCATGACGATGCCACGGGCCGTGTAGCCAACCTGGCCGGTGCGGTACACAATGTTCTGCTGACTGGCTGGCAGGCCGCTGGCGTTTACGTGCTTATGGAATTTGCCGGAATACGCCCGATAGATCTGGTAGATGCCGCCCCCGATGATGAACACGCCCACAATCATGATAATCCATTCGCCACCGGGCCAGCCCAATACTTTAGCCGTAAGCGTCTGCTGCCCGTTGGAGCCGCCATCTGCCGAGCCGCTCCAGGCCAGCTGGGCCGCAAACCAGGCCAGGCTGGCATACAGCAAGCCGCTGCCGGCATAGCCTAAGCGGCGGCCCAGGCCTTTGGCGTCGGAGCCTTTGTCTTCAGTATCTACTACCGCCTGCGTAAAACGCCAGACAATGTAGCCCAGCAGCCCGAAGGCAATCAGCCCGAGCAGCACAGAGCCGCCGGGTAGGCCCTGCAACGTCTGTACGGCCTGCTTTTTGTCGGCCGTTTGCCCACCTTGCTGGCCGGTGGCTGCCAGCAGGGCCAGCAGGCCCAGCAATACGTATACTACGCCTTTGGCGGCAAATCCGAAGCGGGCCAGCGTTCTGATGCCGGAGGAGGGGGAGGAGGGAAGTGCTGAAATCAGGTTGTTGGTTGCGGACATGGCGTAGAGCGTGCAGTGAACTACTGGGCGTCTACGCAAAAACCGGCGCCGTGGCTGCCATACCGCCCCTTAGTGCCGCGCCGAAGGCGGCCTGCCCTGGCGGCCCAGCATGCCCATTGGCACCCAGGGGTGGGCTCCGCGTTTCAGCAGCAGGCGGTTCTGGGGAATGTTGAGCGTGTAAACCGGCTTGCCTTTCGCAATAGGATGAGCCAGCAGCGCGTCCAGGTTGCCGCCTGGCTGCAGATAAGGAATAAAAAACTCATCGGCGAGGTCGGCGATGAGCAGGTTGCGGATGTCGGCAGTTTCGGCGGTAATGGTGCGCACCGCCGCTTCAAACGGCGACAGAAACAGCAGGCTCCCGGCCGTAATTTCCGGTCCGTATTCCAGGCGCACGTTGGTTTGCAGGCCGCGGCCCAGCACGTAGATGATGGGCTGCCGGCTGCCCTGCAGCAGATAGCGGAAGATGCTTTGCTCCAGCCGCGAGTGAAAGCCCGACATAATGCAGCGCTGCATATAGCGCTGCTCCAGCGCCCACAGGCAGGCCAGCCGCTCAACTTCTGGTGGGGACTCCCGCGAGCAGAAAAAAGCAGTTTTGCGCTGCTGCAGCAAGCTCAGGTTGCCTAATGAGCGAAGTTCCTCCGGTGCAATTCGCATAAGATCAAGCAAGGCATTGCGCCTTTTTGAAAGATAGTAAATTTGTTTTAATTAATATAAATATTCTTAACGCGGCAGATTTTGGAAAAAGCAAAAGCGCCCCAGCTATAGCTAGCCGGGACGCTTTGCCTATAGGAGCCAACGGACTGCTAGAAAGTGCGTTGGAACCAGTTTTTGATGTCGTCAATGGTTTCGCCGGTTTTGTGCTGCAGGCGGCCGAACCACTCATCCTGTTTGCCTTCTTCGTAGTGCAGGTCGTCGTCGGTCAGGTTGCCCCATTTCTGCTTGGCCTGGCCCTTGATTTCGTTCCAGTTGCCGCGGGCCCGCAGTTCCGTGCTGTCGTTGATGCCGTTGTTATTAGCGTCCATGTTGGTAGTACGTTAAGTGAGGAATGATGGGAAACTATACGCCCGATTATAGCTGAGGTTCAGGGAAGCCCGAATTTTGCGCCCTGCCGTTTCGGCCTTTCCGCTAACCCCGCCGGAATAGTTGGTTGCTGCGGCAAAACATGCGTCCTTTAAGTGAGAAAATGCAGGCTGCCAGCGGCCTGCTGCTTATACCGCCTATTGCTGTTGCCTTATTCCCGTCATGGACGACCTGCGTACTACCCTGGCCACTTTCTCTCCCGACGACCGGAAGGAGTTTGTTCAATTCATTCAGCGCCAGAAGCGGAAAACCAAAGGCCGGATGGATGTGCAGCTGTGCGAGCTGCTGCTGCACACCCGCGAATACACGACGCCGCAGCTGCTCCGCAAGCTCTATCCTGAAGAGCCCAACCCAGTGGCGTACTATGCGCTGCGTAAGCGGCTGCTGCGCCACATCACCGACTACCTGCTCCTGCGCCAGCACCAGCAGGACCCTACGGCCGCTTCTTCGGTGCGTGGGCTGCTCACGCTGGCGCAGTATCTGTTTGAGGCCGGCGTGCCCCGGCTGGCCTGGTCGATGCTGCACAAAGCAGAAAAGCTCGCCCGCAACAACGAGCAGTATGAGCTGTTGAACACGGTCTATAACCTGCAGATTGCGCAGGCCGGCAGCGAATATGCCGACGAGCTGGAAGACATAATCCGGCGGCGCCACCTCAACAAGAAAGCCGCCGATGAAGAGGAACGGGCCGGTATTGCCGACAGCCTGATCCGGCAGCGGCTGCGGCAGGCCCGCGTGAAAGGGCGCGCCGGCGAGGCCTTCGATGGGATTTTGCAGGAAGTGCTGCGCGAATACGACCTGCAGGAGGCTTTTGCCCGCCGGCCTTCGGTGCTCTACCGCCTCATGTCCATTGCCCGCAGCGCCATGCTCGTGCGCCGCGACTTCGTGTCGTTTGCGCCGTTTGTGCAGCGCTGCTACCACCTTATGGAGAAGCGCCACGGCTTTCTGCCGGCTCACCGCTACTATCAGCTGGGCCTGCTGTACATGGTGGCGCACGCGCAGTATCGCACGCGCCGCTTCCAGGAGTCGGTGCAGTATCTGGGGCAGCTGCGGGCGCTGCTGGCCGAAACCTCTGCGCAGGGCTACCACAACGAATGGCTGCCGCGCTATACCTTTCTGCTGGCCGCCAACTATGCCTTTCTGCGCCGCAACTCGGAAAGCATTCAGCTGCTGGAGCAGGTGCTGCAGCAAAGCAGCGCCGTGCTTTCCACCCGCGACCAACTGACGGCGCGCCTGGGCCTGGCCTTCCACTATTTTGCCGAGGGGCAGTTTGCCAAAACCAATCAGACGCTCATCAGCATCGGCCGCTCCGACCACTGGTGCGAGCAGGAA
This sequence comes from Hymenobacter psychrotolerans DSM 18569, assembly GCF_900142395.1. Lineage (GTDB taxonomy): Bacteria > Bacteroidota > Bacteroidia > Cytophagales > Hymenobacteraceae > Hymenobacter > Hymenobacter psychrotolerans. The sequence continues at coordinate 96,365 of NZ_FRAS01000014.1, forward strand.
ATGGGCCTGGAGTGGATGCTGAACAAGAATATGGGCGAAATGCTGGTGCAGTTCGAGCTGGGCAACCCCGACCTGGCCCTCAACCGGCTGCGCGCCATCGAGCGGGTGCTACGGGAGCGGTTTCCGGCGGAGGACGGGGGCTACGCGGCCATTCTCGGCTACCTCAGCCTGGTGCGCGAGATAATGGAAGATCCGGCGGCGGCCCGGAGCCCGGAATTTGCGAAGCGCCTGAGCCAGCTGCCGGCCTTTGCGCCGCTGGAGCAGGAAGACCTGCAGGCGCTGAGCTTCTATGGCTGGGTCCACGCCCGCACGAAAGGCCGGCCCTACTACGAAGTGCTGCTGGAGCTGGCGGGCGGTGCGCCTCCGGCCGGGGCGCTCAACTTTTCCGGCACTGCCTGAGTATAGAGAAGCACCTTCTTTCGCTTACAACTCTTGCTCTATGGATTCCACGGCCTCCACTCCCCAGACCCCCCCAACCCCCACCGTTCCGCTCAGCGTAACCGACCAGCAGAATACGGCGCTGCTCGAAGATACGCTCACGCTGCTCAACGCCGGCATTCCCGATAGTCCTGATGGCCACGGCCTGAACGAAATTGAGCGGTGGCAGGAAGTGCTGCGTGCTACCGAGCGTACCGGCCTGGCCAAAATCATTCAGGAGCTGAATACGCTGCAGGAGCAGCTTACGGCCTCCGATACCAAGCCCCATGCCCTGGCCGAAACCCTGGCCACCCTGGGAGCCGAAACCACCAAAGTAGCCGACGAAGTCAGCGACGATTACTCGGGGCCGCTCACCCAACTCGGGAAGCTGCTCATCAAAATGGGGTCTTCTCTGTCGCGCTAGCCGCGCCCGAACGCAACACAGCCGCCCCCGGCAACTGGTCATTTCTGACCGGCTGCCGGGGGCGGCTGTGTTGTAAGAGGTTGATGGAAAGAAGTATACTGGCAAGTCAGCACGGGCGCTGCGGAAACCTGCAAAACTGCGGGTTACTTTTGCACTTCTTCGCGGTTTGCCTAGCTATGTCAGATTTCTCTTCTTCCTCCGTGCCCGACCTCACCCTCTACGACCCGTTTGGCGGCATGCGCTTCGGGCCGCAGCATTGCTTTCTGTGCGGCACGTCCATCACGCCTCACCTCGATTCGGTGCCCGTATTCGCGGACTGGCTGATGACGCGCTACCACCTGCACGAGCGGCAGATAAAGCTGCTCGATATGAGCATCGTGGCGTATAAGGATCTGCGCATTGCCTGCTGCTCTACCTGCCGCAGTCAGCACGTAGAGCCGCTCGAGAAGCAGGTAGCAGCCACCGCCGCACAAGGGCTGGCCGGCTGGCGCACACTCGATGAGAAAACGCTGTTTCTGTGGCTGGGCAAGATGTTCTACGGCGTACTCGTCACGGAGCTGCTCAACGAACTGAACCCGCTGGCGCGGCCTCAGTATCCGCTGGCCGAAAATGCCCAGATGCTCCGCCGCTTTCAGGCGTTCTTCCAGACCTTCCAGGCTTTGCGGGTGCCTATCGAGTTCGACGATTTTGTGCCGGCCTCGGTGTTTGTGCTGGAAGCTGCCCCGGCGCAGGACGATATTGCCTTCGAATACGACGACGACCTGACCACCCTCGTGTTCAGCATCAAGCTAAACGAAACCGTGCTGACTACCTGCCTGGTAGATAATGGCATTATCCGGCAGGCGATGCGCCGCGTGTATGAGGATGCCCAGCGCCCCCTGCATCCGGCGCAGATTGCCGAATTCAAGGCGCGGGTGTACTACGCTGCGTATTTGCTGAACGTGGTGCCCGACTATTACGCGCGCACCGTTCATCCCGGCGACGACCATCTGGTCTACGACTCGGTTATCGATGACGTAACCGGCGACATTTTCAATCCATGGGAAAACAGCGCCTACGGCCAATCGTTGCTGGAAATGTGGAAGCGTTGGCAGATTCCGACCGAGGAAATCATGCGCGACCCGCAGCAGCCACTCAGCCTGCTCTACGATGCAGAAGGGCAGCCCCAGGAGCTGGAGCACTATCCGGCGGAATAAGCGAAAGGGGGAAGCAGATAGGCGGGCTTAGCTGGCCTGCCAGGAAGGCTCAAACTGAAACTTGGTCAGCTTGATATTAGTCCAGCGGCCTTCGAGGCCGCTTTTGCACTCTTTTTCGTTCACCAGCACGTCCACGCAGTGGCGGTGGCGACGATTCATGGTGTCGTGGATGATGTAGACGCCATCCAATGCGTCAGAAATACCGCTCACCCGGACTTTGTCGCCGTAGTTGAACGGGCCGCCCCACCGGGACAGCAGGTCGCGGGATACCGCGAGCCAGCGGGTTTTGCTGGAATGACGCTCCGGGATGATGGAACCGTCGGCGGTTTCCATGGGAGCTTCATCGGTCTGGTCCACTTCGGGCCAGTAGGTAGTAGCCGTAACGGTATAAGCTAGCGTTTTGGGCGGCAGAATACGCTTTATAGGCGTCACCGGTACCACTAAGGAAACCGGACGGGGGCTGATGCTGGCAACAGTGGAGGGCAGAGCAAGAGCCGAAACAGGGAAGGTGCGGGGGGGGAAGAGGAAGGTCAGTAGGAATAGCGCAATGGACATGACATTTGGGTTCGTGGACTCTCACTTTCGTCCGGAGAGGTTGGACTGCCGGCCCGACTCGGCTATGGGAAGCGCGCCATCTACATTAGCAGAAGAAAAACGGCTTATGTGTTATGATAAGCGGCATATTCAACCGCAAACATGCAAGGTTAGGCGTGTAAAGGAGGATAAATATAGATAATTGTTATAATAATTTGCACTTACAAAACGATGTCATTTTGAAGGGTACAAAGATACACTAAATTTTTGAACCGTTCAGAAACGGCAATGCTAATGAAATTGGCAGTTGGTCTGACTAAGTCCGGCAATAGTGCCGCCCAATACGCGCAGCTGCCGCCTAAGGTTGTGGAGCCTGTACCAACCTGTCCTGCTCAGCGACGTATGCAGGAGCGAGCCACCGTCAGGGTGTGGCTGTAACCTCCTGAACTTCGCAATCCTTCGCGTCACTATGCAAATTTCATCTGTACTAAAGCCCTGGACAGCTGGTGCTGGCTTGTGCCTGCTTGCGGCCTGTTCGTCGCCTTCTACACCGGCTGCCACTGAGGCAGGCTCCGGCTCTGCCGCCGATACTACCGCCGCTGCGCCAGCGGCCCCCGCCAACTCGCCGTTGCAGGTGGTGGCTCAGTTCCGGGAGCCGCAGATGGTGGGGGTGGCCGTGCTTCCCGATGGCCGCATCTTCGCGGACTTTCCCCGCTGGGACAACAATCCGGTGACCCCAGTGGCGGAGGTGCTGCCCGACGGCTCCGTGAAGCCCTACCCTGATGCCAACTGGTGCGCCTGGAACGAAACTACCCGCCAGGAGCCGCAGAAGCACTGGATCTGCCCGCAAAGCGTGCACGCCGATAACACCGGTATGCTGTGGGTGCTCGACCCGGCTTCTCCCGGTATAAAAGGCACAGTGCCCGGCGGGCCTAAGCTGGTCAAGATTGACCCCGCCACCAATAAGGTGACACAGAATATCAGTATCCCGGACAATGTAGCGCCCCGCAAGTCCTACCTCAACGATGTGCGCATTGATACGCAGAACCGCTACGCCTACATCACGGAGTCGGGAGTGGGCAGCCTGGTAGTGGTAGACCTCAGTTCGGGAAAGGCGCGCCGGCTGCTGGCCGGGCATAGCTCTATGATGGGTGACACCACGCTGAACATCAAGGCGGACGGCAAGGAACTGATTGACGCCAGCGGCAAGCGGGCCCGTTTCAATGCGGACGGTATTGCGCTGAGCCGGGATATGCAGTACCTGTACTGGAAGCCGCTGACCAGCTACAAGCTCTTCCGCATCAAGACGGAAGCTCTGCGCAACCCGGCTCTCACCGATGCCCAGCTCGCGCAGCAGATCGAGGACCTGGGTAACGTGCCGGCGTCTGACGGAATGGAAATAGACGCGGCGAACAACGTATACCTGACGGCTTTCGAGGACCATTCCATCAAGCGGCGCACTCCGGCCGGCAAGATTGAAACTGTAGTGCAGGACCCTCGTCTGGAGTGGCCCGATACGTTTGCCTTCTCCGGCGACGGCAAAACGCTGTACGTGACCACTTCAGCCATCCACAAAACGCCTACCTGGAACAAAGGCTTGGGCAAGCAGGACCAGCCCTACTACATCTTCAAGATGGCATTGAAGTAGCACCGCAGGTAGTAGCGCGAACTTTGCAGCTCGCGTCCCCGCGCCGTAACAACGGTAGTCGTTCGGGGGCGCGAACTGCAAAGTTCGCGCTACTGCTTTGCCGAAAGCCGTTCCCGCACAATGGAAGCGGCTTTTGTATTTATTTGATAGATTGGACATCGGTACCTGTGTAAGAAACGCATGATGAATTATATGATTGATTAACAGGTTTATTTGTACATGCGCATATCAGTTTTTACTTCCTGATCAGGCTATTTACCTTTACCCCTGACATCACCAGCTCCCACCGCATGGACGCCAATTCTTATATCGCCAACGCTCACGGCGAATACCTCGACAACCTGTACCAGTCTTACAAAGCTGACCCACAGTCGGTGGATGCAAGCTGGCAGAAATTCTTTGAAGGCTTTGATTTCGCGCAGCAGTACCCGGAAGATGGTGCCGCTCAGGCCGATGGCGAAGGTGTGCTGACCACGCCCGCCAGCACCAACCAGGCCGGCGCCGTCCGGGCCGTGGATACGGTAGCGGCCGACAAGGAAACGCAGGTGCGCAACCTCATTCACGCCTACCGCAGCCGCGGCCACCTGATAGCCAAGACCAACCCGGTGCGTGAGCGGAAGGACCGTAAGGCCCGCCTCAACATTGCCGATTTCGGCCTGAGAGACGCCGACCTCGATACCAAGTTCAAGAACGGCGAAGTGCTGGGCCTGGGCTCGGAAGCCACGCTGCGCGAGATTGTGGCCGCTTTGCAGAAGGTGTACACCCGCACCATCGGCTTCGAGTACATGTACATCCGCGACCCGCAGGTGCTGGACTGGTTTCGCGAAAAGGTGGAGAAGGACTCGCTGAGCTTCAACCCCAGCATCGACTACAAAAAGCGCATTCTCAGCAAGCTGAATGAGGCGGTTGTTTTCGAAAACTTCCTGCATACTAAGTTTCTGGGCCAGAAGCGCTTCTCGCTGGAAGGCGGCGAAACCACCATCCCGGCCCTCGACGCTATTATTAATAAGTCGGCTGAGCTGGGGGTGAAGGAAGTGATGATTGGTATGGCCCACCGCGGGCGTCTGAACGTGCTGGCCAACATCATGGGCAAAACCTACGAGCAGATCTTCTCGGAATTCGAGGGCACTGCCGTACCGGACCTGACCATGGGCGACGGCGACGTGAAGTACCACATGGGCTACTCGTCGGAAGTGGAAACCAGCGGCGGCCAGAAGGTGAACCTGAAGCTGGCCCCCAACCCCTCCCACCTGGAGGCGGTGAACCCGGTGGTGGAAGGCTTCGTGCGTGCCAAGATTGAGCACCAGTACGGCGGCGACTACCACCAGATTCTGCCCATCCTCATCCACGGCGACGCGGCGCTGGCCGGTCAGGGCATCGGCTACGAGGTAACGCAGATGTCGCAGCTGGAAGGCTACAAGACGGGCGGCACCATCCACTTCGTGATTAACAACCAGGTAGGTTTTACCACCGATTTCGAGGACGCCCGTTCTTCCATCTACAGCACCGACCTCGCCAAAATCATCGACGCGCCGGTGCTGCACGTGAACGGCGACGACCCCGAGGCCGTGGTGTTTGCTGTGCGCCTTGCCACCGAGTACCGCCAGCAGTTCCACGCCGATATCTTCATTGATATGGTGTGCTACCGTCGCCACGGCCACAACGAGTCGGACGAGCCCAAGTTCACGCAGCCCACGCTCTACAACCTCATCAGCAAGCACCAGAACCCGCGCGAGGTGTACAACGCCATGCTGGTACAGCGCGGCGACGTGGACGCGCAGCTGGCCCAGCAGATGGACAAGGAGTTCCGCGACACCCTGCAGGCCCGCCTGGACATGGTGAAGCAGAAGCCGCTGCCCTACAACTACCAGGCCCTCGAAAACGAGTGGCGCAGCCTGCGCCGCAGCCGCCCCGAGGACTTCGACAAGTCGCCGGAAACGGGCATTAGCGAGGAAGTGGTGGCCAAAGTAGGCAAGGCCCTGACCACGCTGCCCGAAGGTTTCCGCCCCCTGAAGCAGATTGAGAAACTCATCGAGGAGCGCAAAAAGATGTTCTTCGAAACGCGCGTGCTGAACTGGGCCGCCGGCGAGCTGCTGGCCTACGGTTCGCTGCTGGATGAGAAGCACATTGTGCGCGTGAGCGGCCAGGACGTGCAGCGCGGCACGTTCTCGCACCGCCACGCCGTACTGCACGATGCCGAAACCTCGGCCCCGTACAACTCGCTCAACTACATCGGCGAAGGCCAGGAGAAGCTGAGCATCTACAACTCGCTGCTGAGCGAGTACGCGGTGCTGGGCTTTGAATTCGGCTACGCCATGGCCAACCCTACGGCCCTGGTGATTTGGGAAGCCCAGTTCGGCGACTTCGCCAACGGTGCCCAGACCATGATTGACCAGTTCATCGTATCGTCGGAAAGCAAGTGGCAGCGCATGAACGGCGTGGTGCTGCAGCTGCCCCACGGCTATGAAGGCCAGGGCCCGGAGCACTCCAACGCCCGCCCCGAGCGGTTCCTGCAGCTGGCCGCCGAAAACAACATCATCGTGGCCAACATGACTACGCCGGCAAACTTCTTCCACGCGCTGCGCCGCCAGCTGACCTGGGAGTTCCGCAAGCCGTTGGTGGTAATGTCACCGAAGTCGATGCTGCGCCACCCGCTGTGCGTGTCGCCGGTGGAGGAGTTCACCTCCGGCCACTTCCGCGAGGTGCTCGGCGACGTGTACGCCGATGCCAAGAAGGTGAAGCGCGTGCTGCTGTGCTCGGGCAAAGTGTACTTCGATTTGCTGGACGAGCAGCAGCAGTCGGGCCGCACCGACGTGGCTATTGTGCGCCTGGAGCAGCTGCACCCCTTCCCCAAAAAGCAGCTCGATGCCGAGCTGGCCAAGTACCCCAAAGCCAAGGTGTACTGGGTGCAGGAAGAGCCCGAGAACATGGGCTACTGGAACTACCTGCTGCGCTTCATGCGCCGCGAGCTGGAAGACGTGATTTCGCGCAAGCCCTCGGCCTCGCCGGCTACCGGCTACAACAAGGTGCACGTGAAGGAGCAGAAGGACCTCGTGGCCCGCGCCTTCGACAAGCCCAAGGAAGCCGTGGCCGACGACAACATCAAAGCCACCGCCGAAGTAGCCAAGAAGCAGGACTAGCCTTTAGGTAGCTGTTAGCTAATGGCTGTTGGCTATTAGCTTCACGCAACGAAAAGCTAACAGCCAGTAGCCAGTAGCCATCAGCTTAAGAACCACCCTTCAAAACTCCCACTTATGGGTCTGGAAATTAAAATCCCCGCCGTTGGCGAGTCCATCACCGAAGTAACCATTGCCAAGTGGCTCAAAGCCGACGGTGACACCGTGAAGCGCGACGAGATTCTGGCCGAGCTGGAATCCGACAAAGCCACGTTTGAGCTGCCCGCCGAGGCCGACGGCGTGCTGAAAATCCGCGTTGCCGAGGGTGAAACCATCGGCATCGGCACCACCATCGCCGAAATCGACGGTGCAGGTGCGCCGGCCGCTGCTGCTCCTGCCGCCAGCTCCCCCGCCGCTCCCGCTGCCGATCCGGTAAGCCAGGGCGAGCAGAACCCCACCGCCAGCGACCAGGCCGGCTACGGCGGTCAGCCCGCCGGTGGTGCCGCCGCTCCGGCTGCGGCCCCCGCCAGCAACGGCGGCGGTGCTACCGTGGAAATGACGATTCCGGCCGTGGGCGAATCCATCACGGAAGTAACCGTGGCCAAGTGGCTGAAGGAAGACGGCGCCCAGGTGCAGCGCGACGAAATTATTGCCGAGCTGGAATCAGACAAGGCCACGTTTGAGCTGCCCGCCGAAGGCACCGGCACGCTACGCCATGCCGCCAAGGAAGGCGAAACCATCGGCATCGGTGCTACCATTGCCCGTATCGAAGGCGGCAGCGGTGCCGCCGCTCCGGCTGCGGCTCCCGCCGCTGCTCCGGCTGCTGCCCAGGCGGCTCCGGCCGCTGCTGCTCCGGCTGCTTCGGCAACCACCAGCTACGCTACCGGCACGCCTTCGCCGGCCGCCGGCAAAATCCTTGGTGAGAAAGGCATCAACCCCGCCAACGTGCAGGGCTCGGGCCGGGATGGTCGCATCACCAAAGAAGATGCCCAGAACGCCCAGGCCAAGCCTGCTGCTCCGGCTCCGGCCGCTGCTCCCGCTGCCGCCAAACCGGCTGCGGCACCCCAGGCAGCTCCGGCTGCCAGCGGCAACCGCAATGTGCGCCGTGAGCGGATGAGCAACCTGCGCAAGACTGTCGCCCGTCGCCTGGTGTCGGTAAAGAATGAAACGGCCATGCTTACCACCTTCAACGAGGTGAACATGCAGCCCATCATGGACCTACGCAACAAGTTCAAGGACAAGTTTAAGGAGAAGCACAGCGTGGGCCTCGGCTTCATGTCGTTCTTCACCAAGGCCGTGTGCGTGGCCCTGAAAGAATGGCCCGCCGTGAATGCCCAGATTGATGGCACCGACATCGTGTACAACGACTTCTGCGACATCAGCATTGCCGTATCGGCCCCCAAAGGGCTGGTGGTACCGGTAATACGCAACGCCGAGGAGCTGTCGTTTGATGGCATCGAGAAGGAAATCGTGCGCCTCGCCACGCTAGCCCGCGACAACAAGCTCACCATCGAGCAGATGACCGGCGGTACGTTCACCATCACCAACGGCGGCGTGTTCGGCTCCATGATGAGCACCCCGATCATCAACGCGCCGCAGTCGGCCATCCTGGGCATGCACAACATCGTGCAGCGCCCGATTGCCGAAAACGGCCAGGTGGTGATTCGCCCGATGATGTACCTCGCCCTGAGCTACGACCACCGCATCATCGACGGCCGCGAGTCGGTGTCGTTCCTGGTGCGTGTGAAGGAGCTGCTCGAAGACCCGACCCGTCTGCTGCTGGGCGTGTAATCGGAAAAAAGGACATAAAAAAGGCTCCCCGCACAATGCGGGGAGCCTTTTTTATGTCCGGGAATAGCGTCGCCCGGCAGGCTATGAGTTTATCGGAGATTAGTCTACGGGCAGCTCCCGGGCGCGCGATGCACTCAGGCGCGTAGCCAGCTGCCGGGCGACCTGCTTGGCCTGCTCGGCGCGCGAGCCGGTGAAATGCTCTTCCACAGTCGACGAAAACAAGTCCAGCCAATGCTCTACGTGGGCTCCGCTACGTGGCAGCGCCACCTGCTCGGGCAATGGTTCCCCTTCGGCAACACCCTGGCCCAGCAGCGTGCTGCTCCAGTAGCGGTACTGCGACGTGAGGTAGTGCGGCCAGTGAATACGGGCTGCAGCGCCAAAACTGGCACCCAACAGCGTGTCGTGCGTAGCCTTCTGACACAGGTTATCGACCAGGGTTTTGATGTCACCCTCGGTCTGGATGTCGTGGCGGGTAGCGGAAGAGTGCATAGTCGGGAAGTAGAAAGGGTGGGCTACCGATTACGCAGCGAATTTACGCAGGTTACAGTCAATTCGCTATTGCTGTATCACTTTTTTATTGATTTGTTTTACTATTCATTTAAAATGCCGCTTTAGGCTATAGGAACAGGCTTTATTATTCAGGAAGCATTCTTGCGGCGGCCGCCCAGCACTACCAGCGCCACCGCCACTACAATCAGGGCGGCTCCTCCCAGCATGCCGGCGTTCAGGGTTTCGCCTGCGAAAACCCAGCCCAGAAGCACCGCCACCACCGGATTCACGAAAGCATACGTGCCCGCCAGTGCTGGCTCTACCATCCGCAGCAGCCAGATATACGCCGAAAATGCTATAAACGAGCCGAATACCACGAGGTAGGCAAAGGCGCCCCACGCCGAAAGCGGGACTTTGCTTATCTGGAAAGTAGCCGCTTCGCCGTGCAGCAGGCCGGCCACCAGCAGAAAAGAGCCTCCGAAGAGCATTTGCATGCCCACGCCCAGAAAAGGCGAGCCACCAATCGGCTTCTGACGGGAATAAAGCGACCCTACCGACCACACCAGCGAGGCCAGCAATACGGCGGCCATTCCCAGTAGCGAATGGCCCGGCACCAGCACCGGCGCGGCGCTCCGGGTGCTCATCAGCAGGCCCAGGCCGCCCATGCCCAGAGTGAGCCCCAGTAATACCCAGGCGTTGGGGCGCGGGGTGAGGCCGGCCGCCCAACCCAGCAACGCCAGAAACATAGGTACGGTGGCCACCAGCAGCGCCGCCATTCCCGATGGAATGTATTGTTGCGCGAACGTAGTGCCGCCATTGCCAAACAGCGGCAAACACAGCCCCACCACGGCAGCTCGTTGCCAGTCCTGCCGCGTAGGGGCAGGGGTGCCGCTCAGCCGCAGCGTGCCATACAGCAAAGTGCCCGCCAGCAGAAAGCGCATGGCCGAAAGCAAAAACGGCGGCCAGACTTCCAGCGCTACCCGCGTAGCAAGATAAGTTGAGCCCCATATGAGGTAAAGAGCCAATAAGGCCAGCCCAACGAGAAAACGCGGAGCGGTAGAGGGTGCAGACATAGTGCGGCGAATACGTGCGCAAACCTACGGGCGTTTCCCGCAACGATTTTCACGCCCCCATAACCTGCTGGCACCGTCGGTAGGAATCTACTCTGAGGCCCCGTTTAGATCAATATAGGAAAGTTATATTTACTGTAACCCTTAAAGATGACGTATGGCTGAGCTATATTTTGTATTTTGTATAGTAAATATAATTTGTCTCAAAATGAGAGGATGGCTATGGGAGACTGTAATGACGTCTGGGTTGATTGTGTGATTGGCTAGATACGAATAAAATGTAAAATATAGGGAAGATAAGGTTTTGGTTTTTAGTATTTTTGCACGGTAATGAAATTTAGTTTAAAAGTAGTTTGTCTGGGAATACTATAATAACTGCCTGGCGCCTCAACTATTGCCCACTCACTGAACATCGACATCCATATGCGCATGGCTACCGTCCCGTTGTTGCTCCTGCAAGCTGCCAGAGCTGCCCTCACCTGAGCAAGTCGCTGATGGGCACGTGCCAGCTGAGTGAGCTGGCCCTGATTTCCGGCAGCAAAGTGTCGCAGCGCTACAAGCGGGGGTAGATTATTTTTCAGGAAGGGACCCGGCCCAGCGGTATGCACTGCGTTTTTGAGGGCCGCCTGAAAGTATCGAAGGTGAGCAGCGATGGCAAGGAGCAGATTCTGGCGCTGCGCAAGGAAGGCGACGCGCTGGGCTCCCAGGCCCTGGCAGATAGCGGCCACTACGCCTACTCGGCCGTAGCGCTCAGCGACTGTGTGGTGTGCATGGTGCCGCGCCCGGATTTCCACAGCCTACTGGAGCAGAATCCGCAGTTTTCGCACGCTATTCTGAAGCTGCTGGCGCAAACGCTGGGCGAAACGCAGAAACGGATGCTGCATACCGCCTATAAGCCCGTGCGCGAGCGGCTGGCCGAGGCGCTGCTGCTGCTCTACCGCTTCTTTCAGCCCGAAACTGCCAGCCGTCTGCTTTCCGAATTCCGCGACGAAGGGCTGGTGGCCACGCAGGGCAGCCGCATCATTGTACTCGACCTAAAAGGGCTGCAAAAAATATCGGCGCTGCACGCCTGAGCGCCTCTCCAGTACACGGGTGCTCAGCGTGAAAATGCCTCTGCGCTGCAGCCAGATTCCCATAATGATTCCCACGTCGGCGCGCCTAGGAGGCGCCCAGGCGCAGGCTGTCGGTGGCCGCCAGCCAGAGGGTGCCGTCGGGGGCAGTCCATATGTCGCCCACGTTGCTGCCCGCTTTCAACAGTGGCGGGGCCGGCCGACCGGCCCGGGTGTAGGCGCGCACGCCGGTGCCCTGCTGGCCCACCCACACCCGCTGCCCGTCGGCGGCCAGGGCCAGCGCGGTGATGAAGCGGCTGCTACCGGCCGCGCTGGGCAGCGGCAGGGATTCGAGCACGCCGTCGGGCCGAAAGCGGAACAGGCCGGCTTCGGTGCCCAGCCAGAGCTGCCCGTCGGGCAGGGCCAGCAGCTCGTTGCAGGGCACCGGGGGCAAGGGCACGCCGCCCCGGCGCAGGGCGTTGAGGGGCACCAGCTCGGTGCCGTCGTAGCGGTACACGCCCTCATCGGTGCCGGCTCAGAGCAGGCCGTCGGGCGTTTGGGTGAGGGTGCGCAGCATCAGCCGGCTTAGCACCGCATCGGGCAGCCAGCCACTGGCCGGGTCGGCGGCCGAAGCAGCCAAAGCGGTTAGCAGCATTCCCATCATGCAAAGCAACCAGCGGCCGAGCTTCATCACGGCAAAGTAAAGGACTACGGCTTCAATCCTACACTTCGTTGAGTCCCGGTTTCAGCGGTGCAACCCGGTAGCTTGCGTATGTGGTGGCGGAAGCTGCCAGCAGATGGCTACTACAGCCGCATTGGCCTGATTTCTTGCGAAATCTGTTGAGCGGCACGTCGGCCGGCAGAATGTAGTAGCGGGTGACGGCGCCGGCTGGCCGGCTACAGTGCCGCCTGCCGCGCCGGTGGGCGCAACCTGACTGGCCCGTCGGCGTCTATTCGGCTTCTGTATTTTCCTGTTGCCATGCCCCGCGCCCTGATTCTGCTTGCGTTTCTGCTCACCACCTACTGCCCCCCAGCCACGGCCCAACTGCTCCGGCCCCGGCCGGCCTTCACCCGCGCCGACTCGCTGCGCGGTGGCCTCACGCCGCTGCGCACCTGCTACGACATCAACTACTACCACCTCGATGTGAAGCTGGACGTGGCCAACCGGGCGCTCAGCGGCTCCAACCTGTTCCGCTTCACGGCCACCCAGGATTTCACGCGCCTGCAGTTCGACCTGTTTGCCAATCTGAAGGTGGATAAGGTGGAATACAAAGGCCAGCCGGTGCCGTTTACGCGGGAAGCCAATGCGGTTTTCGTGACATTCCCGCAGCCCATCCGGCAGGGCACCCAGGACGAGTTTCGGGTGTACTACTCCGGCCAGCCGACGGTGGCCAAGCGCGCACCCTGGGACGGCGGCCTCGTGTTCACGCAGGATGCCCAGGGCAAGCCGTGGGTAGCCTCGGCGTGCCAGGGCGTGGGCGCCAGCATCTGGTGGCCCACCAAAGACCACCAGGCCGATGAGGTGGACAGCATGCTCATCAGTGTTTCGGTGCCGAAGGGGTTGAAGGACGTGTCGAACGGGCGGCTGCGCAACACCACCAGGCTCAAGGGCGGCTACACCCGCTTCGACTGGTTCGTGGGCAACCCCATCAACAACTACGATGTGGCCCTGAACGTGGGCGACTACCAGCACTTCAGCGGCGGCACCTACGCCGGCGAGAAAGGCCCGCTCACGGTCGACTATTGGGTGCTGCCCGAAAACCTGGCGAAGGCCAAAACCCACTTTTTGGCCAACGTGCCGCCCATGCTCAAGAGCATGGAGCACTGGTTCGGGCCCTACCCGTTCTATGAAGATGGCTACAAGCTGGTGGACGCGCCGCACCTGGGCATGGAGCACCAGAGCGCCGTGGCCTACGGCAATAAGTACCTGAACGGCTACCTCGGCCAGGACCGCTCCAACACTGGCTGGGGCTCGAAATGGGACTTCATCATCATCCATGAAAGCGGCCACGAGTGGTTCGGCAACAACGTCACCAGCAAGGACATTGCCGATATGTGGGTGCATGAGGGTTTCACGTGCTACTCCGAGGCGCTGTTTGTGGAAAGCCAGTACGGCAAGCAGGCCGGGCAGGAGTACATCCACGGGCAGCGGCGCAACATCCAGAACAACGGCCCCATCATCGGGACGTACGGCGTGAACCAGGAAGGCTCCGGCGACATGTACGACAAGGGCAGCAACCTGCTCAACATGGTGCGCACGGCCCTCAACGACGACGAGAAGTGGCGGCAGATTCTGCGCGGCCTGGGCAGCACGTTCTACCACCAGACCGTCACGACGGAGCAGGTGGTCGGCTACATCAATGAGCAGAGCGGCCGCAACTTCACGCCCGTCTTCGACCAATACCTGCGCCACCCCGGCCTGCCGACGCTGGAAATCCGCTTCGAGCAGGACAAAGTTCTGGCCCGCTGGATTGCCGATGTGCCCGCCTTCGACCTGCCCGTGCGCCTGCGCACCAAAGGCGGCGAGTACGTGGCCCTGCCGCTCACCACCAAATTCCAGCCCCTGGCCGTGCCCGGCCTCACCAAAGACAACCTGGAAGTAGACACGTTCAACTACTACATAGGGGTGCTGGTGGAGTAGGGGCTGAAAGAACGTCATGCTGAGCGAAGCCGAAGCATCTCGCGTGCTGACGCCGGTTTACTAATCAGACATCAGCACGCGAGATTCCTCGGCTTCGCTCGGAATGACGTCCTGTTATAATGACGTTCTGTTGTAATGACAGGCTGTTCTGTTGCGGTGACCAGAACATCAGGCACAAATACACCGCTTCCCAAATTCACCGTGCGTACCTTCGCGCCAGTTGATTCTCACTGAATTCACCTTCGCATGAACCAATACGACGTCACCGTCATCGGCTCCGGGCCGGGCGGCTATGTAGCGGCCATCCGCTGCTCCCAATTGGGCCTCAAAACTGCCCTCATCGAGAAATACGACACCCTGGGCGGCACCTGCCTCAACGTGGGCTGCATCCCCAGCAAGGCCCTGCTCGACTCCACGGAGCACTTCCACAATGCCGGCCACACCTTCAAGGAGCACGGCATTGAGCTGAGCAACCTGCAGATCAACATGAACCAGCTCATCGACCGGAAAAACGGGGTGGTGAAGGCCAATACCGACGGCATCCAGTTCCTGATGAAAAAGAACAAAATCGACGTCATCAAAGGCGTGGGTTCGTTCGTCGATAAGAATCACATCAAGATTACACCCACCGCGGGCGGCGAAGAGCAGCAGATTGAGACGAAAAACGTCATCATTGCTACCGGCTCCAAGCCCACGGTGCTGCCTTTCATCCAGCAGGACAAGCAGCGCATCATCACCAGCACCGAGGCCCTGAACATCCGCGAAGTGCCCAAGCACATGATTGTAATTGGTGGCGGCGTAATCGGGCTGGAAATGGCATCGGTGTACGCTCGCCTCGGCGCGAAAGTATCGGTGGTGGAGTTCATGGACTCCCTCATCCCGACCATGGACCGCGCCCTCGGCAAGGAACTGAAGCGCATCCTGGGCAAAATTGGCATTGAGTTCTTCCTGAGCCACAAAGTAACCGGCGCTACCCGCGAGGGCGACGCCGTGACCGTAACCGCTACCAACCCGAAAGGCGAGGAAGTGAAGTTTGAAGGCGACTACTGCCTGGTAGCCGTGGGCCGCGTGCCCTACACCGCGGGCCTGAACCTGGAAGCTGCCGGCGTGCAGATGGAGGAGCGTGGCCGCATCAAGGTAGATGAGCACCTGCAAACCTCCGTGCCCGGCATCTACGCCATCGGCGACGTGGTGCGCGGCGCGATGCTGGCCCACAAGGCCGAGGAAGAAGGCGTGTTCGTGGCCGAAACCATTGTGGGCCAGAAGCCCCACATCAACTACCTGCTCATCCCGGGCGTAGTGTACACCTGGCCGGAAGTGGCCGGCGTGGGCTACACCGAAGAGCAGCTGAAGGAGCAGGGCAAGGCCTACAAAACCGGCAATTTCCCCTTCCGTGCCTCGGGCCGCGCCCGCGCCTCCATGGACCTCGACGGCTTCGTGAAAGTGCTGGCCGACAAGGAAACCGACGAAATTCTGGGTGTGCACATGATTGGCCCGCGCATCGCCGACCTGATTGCCGAAGCCGTAACGGCCATGGAGTTCCGCGCCTCCGCCGAGGACGTGGCCCGCATGAGCCACGCCCACCCCACCTACGCCGAAGCCATGAAGGAAGCGTGCCTAGCCGCCACTGAGAACCGCGCGATTCACATGTAATTCTGCTATTACAGTAGCAACTAAAAGCGGCTGCAGCTCCTGGGAGTTGCAGCCGCTTTTTATTTAGTCAATATAAACACTATTGGTTAAACAAGCCTCTAAAACTGGTTTGTACCTCTGTATCGTTTTTGATGCATTCGTGTAGCTTCCTGAAAATGCATAAGTGACTTTGCCGTTTGTATTAATAAACAAAATGATAGGTCCGCCTATGGGTGGTCCGCCAACTGGCTCACTGAATAGTGGTGCCCATAATGAATCGGCGTTTGCGACCTGTGGAAAGTTGAAAGGATATTCTGTGATAAATTGTTTTACTGATTTGGTATCATTAGGCGAAAAGCCAATGAACCTAACACGGCCTTTGTATTTTTCAGAAAGAATATTTAAAGCAAGAATGTTTTCATAATCGTATTTAGCATAGTTTGACGGTGTGTTAGGTAGCGGGATAGACCAGTAGTAAAGTACTACTGCTTGGTCATCAGTAGCTAGAGTATTTATGATTGTGTTGTCAATTGAAGTGGCAGTAATATCGGGTCCATTCGCTCCCCTAATACACTTATATGTGGCAAATTCTGCCATCAATTCGGCATGTAGATCATTAGGGGTAGCTGATTTTTTGTTTGCCTTGCATTTGGCAAACACTTCGGCGAAATTATCCTGCTGCGAACAGGAGCAAAGGCAGAAAAGAATTAAAAAGAGATGGATTTTCATAAGTTGGTAGATTGAATTACTGTTGGTCATCATATGTTTTATACACCGATTTGAATCCGGTTTTAATGTGCTTAATAATGCCAGCCCTAAATGATGATAGTTTCACCTTCCAGCAGCTTGCTTAGGTCCTCGATGATGTGCAGAAGTAATGCGCTAACAAGATAGCGCCTTCCTCGCACTTGCTCGGCTGTGCCGAGTGAGCCCTATGCCCCAGCAGCTGTGCTGCGTGCGTCTGCACGGTAGAACGAAGCGGCGCGGCCGGATTCGGGGCACAGCCCCTCGGGCGTAGGGCCTCACTCGGCATAGCCAAGCGAGTACAGTAGCGCAACCAAGCCCCATATCCTCATCGTAACCACTCCGAAACCATTCCACCCACCCACTTCCCCGCTGGAAGTGCCCGGATACGAATACATCCGAGCCTTTCCGCTCCGGAAGTGCTCCGAAATAAATACATCGGCCCTCTTCCGGGGCGGAAGTGGACGGATACGATTATTTCTAAGCACTTCCGTGGCGGAAGAGGAGGAAAATTTTTACATCCGGGCACTTCCGGATGGTGGGGGTGGCGGCGGAAATGCTACCTTATCAGCATCATTTACCATACCCTTATTTCCATGTCAGATTCGCTTACTCCGGCTCCGGCCGGCACCCCTAAACCTATCCGCCGCACCAGCCAGCTGCCCACTTCGGGAGTGGAGCTGGCCGCACTGGCCACCACCGTCGCCGGGGCCTGGCAAACCTCGGAGCTGCCCGCCCTGCTCTGGCTCACCAAAGCCGACCTGGCCGCGCTGGCCGCCAGCTTCGCCCAGCACCGCGACGCCGCCGATGCGGCCGGCGACACCCGCACGCCCCAGGCCAAGCGCCTCCAGGCCCTCGATAAGCAGCTGGCCAAGGGCCTGCCCTTCGTGAAAAACTACCTGGCCGAAGAGCACGAGGAAAACGAGGGCCGCGCCTACTACGCCGAGTTCGGCATTGAAAAAGTGGGCGACAAATACACCCTGCCCGCCGCCCGCACTGAGCGGCTAAAGTCGCTGAACAAGCTGCTGAAAGCCCTCAACACCCACAACTTCGACAAGAAAAAATACGGCACGGCCTTCTGGCAGCCACTGGCCACCGAGTATGCCCAGCTGGTGCAGGACAGCGCCGCCGCGGCCGGCGAGCGGAGCAGCAAAGTCAGCGCCAAAAGCCAGGGCGAGCAGCAGCTGCGCAAGGCGCTGGGGGCCCTCATCCACCACATCAAAGCCAACTACCCCGACACCTTCGCGGCCCATCTGCGGGCGTTTGGCTTCCAGAAGGAAAGCTACTAGCAGCGGGCATCCGCGTATCACTACGCAGAAACGCAACAGCGGCGGCAGTTCCCGGGAGCTGCCGCCGCTGTTGCGTTTTGTCAGGAAACCGGGTGGCCTCAGCTGCCGCGGTAGGTGGAGTAGCCGTAGGGCGAGAGGGTGATGGGCACGTGGTAGTGCGCGCCGTCCTTGATTTCGAATACCACCTCAATGAAGGGATAGAACGACTGCTGCTGCTTGCTCTCGAAATAGGGCTGCGTCAGGAAGGTGAGCTTGTAGGTGCCGGGCGTGCCGGCGGTGCTGCTTGAAGGGAGGAAGTCGGGGATGCGGCCGGCGGCATCGGTCTTCTTCTCGGCCACGGTGGTCCAGGTTTTCTGCGCGGCGTTGTACTGGTGCAGGCGCACCGTTACGCCGGGCGCGGGCTGCCCCGTACTGATATCGAGGATGTGGGTGCTGAGCTGGTTTTTGGCCGGGGTGGCCTGGGCCAGGCCCAGCAGGGGCAGTACACTCAGCAGGCAAATAAGGAGGGTTTTCAACGGGCGGAGGGCGCTAGGTACAACAATAGCCGGCCCCAGCTGGGCGCAGCGTACCCTGCAGCAACACCGCCGCCACCCGAATGTTGGGCCGCGCCGGCCGCTTGCCCGCAACGCACCCGTCGCCCGACGCCCTAGCGGCCGCAGCCCCGGAACTGCGGCCGCTAGGGCGTCAGGCGACGGCCGGAAGCGTTACCACAACCCCAGGAAGCCTTTTTTGGCGGCTGCGTTCGGGCGGTCCAGGTCCACTACATCCGTAATGCCGTGCTCCTCGAACTTATCAAGCAGCGCCTCCACGCCCTTGCGCATCTTCAGGTCCATTTCTTCCTTATAAATGGCGTAGAGGGAGTAGAAATAGATGGTTTTCTCTTCACTGATCTTCAACTCCCGGAACTCTTCGGGCAGGCTGATGGAGGGCAGCAGCAGCATGCAGCCCAGCTTGGTGTCGGCGGCAAACGGCTCGGCGTCTTCCCCGTTGGGGATGGTGTGGCCGGAACCCAGCCAGGTGCGGTACTCGTGCGGGAAGCGGGCCAGATATTTCAGCCACCAGATGGGCCAGTATTGGTCGTTGATGTCCTCTTCCTCGTCGTGGTTGGCATCGGGGCCCAGCTCAGGAAACTCCCAGGTGCTGGGCAGCAGGATGCACAGCTCGGCGTAGCGCCAGTCCTCGGCCCCTTCGGGCACCGTCATGGGCCGGTCGCTCATGCCGGAGGTCACCAGCAGCTTAAACGGGAAGTCGGCGCTGGGCTCCACGAAATGTACATCCAAGTGCACCTTGTCGGAAATGAGTTCGTGAAACACCCCGCTCACCGGCCCAATGTGGCGCTCAATGTGCTCGGAAATGGCCTCAATCGTCGTGTCGTCGCCGGAGGCCAGGCTAAATTCCTCGGGCTCTACAGTGTCGTAGCGGTACACCGGGCTGCCGGAAGGCGTCAGCTCCTGTTCCGGGTTGGATTCGTGCTCTGTCATAGGATAGCGGAAGTAATGAAACGTATGAAACCGGGAGACGAAATGTAGCACTAAGCCGCCAGTAACCTTTCGGAATCGGTCAGCAAAACCAGCGGGCTCGTGAGGTGCTGGCTTCCGGCCTCCTACAGGCTGGTTTTCACCGTCAGCGACTTGTCGGCGTAGGGCTGCAGGGCCGTGAGCTGCTGCGCTACCTTCTGCTGCCAGAGCGGCAGCCGGCCCGGGTCTTTGTAGACCTCGCTGTCGTAGGCGTCCTGCATGGTCTGGCATTCGGTGAGCACCTGCCGGAACACCGCTTCGTGGCGCTGCTCCAGCTCGCGGCTGGTGGGGGCCTGCTCCTGCAGCAGCCGGGTCAGGAGGCGGGCATGCAGTTCCACAATATCGAAGTGCACCTGCTCGTGGGCCAGCACCTGCTCGTTCTGCGCCGAGGGTTTGAAATAAGAGTTGCGGCAGTCGAAATACGTTTCCACCTGCAGCCGCACCTTGCCCAGGCCCTGCCCGCGGTAGCGGTACCGGATGCTGCTGCTGGTAGCCGCCTGAAACGGCCGGTTCTCGATGCTGCCTTTGAAATCGGCCTGCTGCAGGCGGCGCGCCGGGGTCCAGACGATTTCCTTTTCGTAGGGCGTCAGGTCGGGCAGGCGCATGGCCTTGGCCCTGATCTGGTGGCAGGTGCTGCGCAGGCTGGGCAGGCGGTGCTCGTAAATCCAGAGCGTATTGGCGCCGAGGCTTTTGGCACGCTCCACGGCCAGGGCTTCCACCTTGTCGTAGTCGCAGATGAGGGTAAAGCCCGTATCCTTGATCTGAATATCGCCCAGCTCCTCGCCCTGCACATTGAAGCCTTCGCCTTCTTTGATGACGAGAAATGGCTCCTGGGTGGCCAGCGGAGCCAGTTGCGGCCGCGGCGCGCCCGACTGAATTTTTACGCCCGGTGCGCAGGCCGCCATGCTCAGGCAGAGCACAGCCATCAGGATACGTTGCATAAAGCTAATCGACAGATAGTTCAGGGCGGCCGGCTTCCCGGCCAGGCCAGGCAATTTTCCGGCCGGTACAAAGCTAGGAGCTGCCGCCCCAAACGCCAAGCGGCCGAAACTCCGGGGAGCTTCGGCCGCTTGGCGTTTGGGGCGGCAGAAGCGCCCTGCTATTCGGTGTCCAGTTTCACGGCAAAGGCGCTGGGGCCTTTCTGGCCCATCTCCACTTCGAAGGTCACTTTATCATTTTCCTTGATCTGCTGCGTCACGTTGTTGGCGTGCACGAAGATGCTCTGCTGGGTCAGCTTATCCTTGATGAAGCCGTAGCCTTTCGAGTCGTTGAAGAACGTAACCGTGCCTTTCCGGATCGGATCTTCCTCCTCCATATCTTCCTGGCGGATGGCCCCGATGCGGATATCCTCGGTCTTGATTTCGCGCTTCTTCTTGGGGTCCGGCGGCGTGGCGGAGATGTTGCCATCTTCATCCACGTAGGCAAGCATTTCTTCCAGGCCCTGGCCCTTCTTAGCGTTAGCCTGGCGCTCTTCCTTTTTCTCGGCCTTCTCGTTGCGCTTCTTTAGTCGTTTTTTCTCATTTTCCTTCTTGCCGAAGGTTGCCTGCGATTTGCCCATGCTGTGTGGTTGAGTGATATGTTAGCCGATTGGCGGTGATGCTGCTTTGTTCCTTAGTATACGTGCATAGATAAAAACCGATATTAGGTAGTAATAGTTCGGTATCATCTGCCACATTCCTGCTACTCTGCGGAGCGGCGGTGGCGGCACTAAACGTCACGTAACGGGGTACGCCAAGGGCCCGCATAACCTGCGCCGGCCCCGGCAGCTTGCCAAAGATACGCAGCTTGCCGCAGCTTCAGCTATCTGTGGCTACTACCAGCTGCTGCCGGCCCCGCCACCACCCGACGAACCGCCCGACGACGAGCTGCCGGACGACGAAGTCGAGGACGAAGATGAGGACGAAGAGGAACTGCCGGAAGAAGTAGAAATCCGGGGAATGGTGTACCGTTCCTTTTCCTCGTGGTTGCAGAAATAGCACCGAAACACATGGTAGCCCCAGCCCCCCGACGAAGTGGTAGCCCGTTCTACTACCTGGTCGGCGCGGGGCTGCAGGGTCTGGTGCCGGCACTTCGTGCAGGTGCGCACATCGGTGCCGAGTTCCGGATAGGCCAGCGTCAGGGTGTGCTGGCACTGGGGGCATTGCCACACGTCGTAGTCAATGGACTTGACGTGTTCTTCGGCGGCCTGGCTGAGCGCCAGGTGGTCGTCATCAGTCTGCTCAGCCAAGCGGCGCATAGCGGTGGCGCAGTGGGGGCAGGCGTAGGGCGCTTCGCGGAGCTGCCGCACGTGCTGCCGGTAGTGGCGCCAGTAAAACCACAGCGGCAGCGGCAGCAGGTAGGCCAGAAAGCCCAGGCCATAGTGCGCCTCGTGCAGCAGCAGGTAGCGCTGGTGGCGGCTATCGGCGCCCTCTGGCAGCGCCTGCGCCCGGCGCCGCACCAGCACCAGAAAGCCGCCCACATACAGCAGCAACAGCACATATAGCCCGCCCAGCACCGCCAGAATATCGAGCAGCCGAGCCGTCAGAAACGCATGAAAGCCCAGGCCCAGCGTCAGCAGCATCAGCAGCATGGAGAGGGCGCCGTAGCCGGGGCTGGTGGCGTGCAGGCAGTACCAGAGGTAGGCGTAGACCAGCAGAGAGGCCACGCTGCTGAACCCCACTATCAGCAGGACACCATCACCGGGGCCCCGGCTGGGAACTTCCTCGGCACTGTACTGCGGCGGCTCAGGCTGTATTTCCGGGGCGAGGCCGTAGCTAAGGGCAGTGCGGGTAGTGTCCTCCATGGTGCCAAGGGTGAGCTGCCGGATGGTAGCGGCTACGCCCTGGCGCACGGCCTCGTCGGGCGAGCCGGCCTTCAGGGCGGGCACCATGTAGCGCTGCTGAATACGAAAGCACAGCACGTCGGGCAGGTCGGCTTCCAGGCCGTAGCCGGTTTCAAACTCAATGCGCCGCTGGTCCATTACCAGCAGCATCAGCAGACCATTATCTGAGTCTTTGTCGCCGATTTTCCAGCGGTTGAACAGCTCATGGGCCGCGGTTTTCGGCGACTCGTCCCCGATGCTGGAAACCAGTACCACATCAATGTGGGCCCGGCCGCTCTGGTCCAGAGCCCGCAGGGTGGCATTCAGGTCGGCGACGGTACCGGGGGCCAGCACTTGGTTTGGGTCGCTGACGTAAGCTTCGCCCAGCGTTTTGGGGTCGGGTGTGGTGGTGAGGTAGGTGGGGGCCGTGGGCTCGGGCGTGGAGTTGCAGGAAGCCAGCAACAGCACCGGCAGCAGGCACAGGCGCACGTAGCGAAGGAGCATCATACCAGAGAGGCTGCGGAGAGAAGCGCCCGGCCAAGGTACGGAGCCCGTAGCAACTCCCGATGAGCTACTCCGGCAGCGGCAGCAGCTCCGGTACTTCGCGCACCTCGCCGGGTTGCAGGTCGCCCAGCCAGATGTGCCCGATGCGCACCCGCACCAGCCGCAGCGTAGGGAAGCCGGCGGCGGCCGTCATTTTGCGCACCTGCCGGTTTTTGCCCTCCTTCACCGTGATGCTCACCCAGCTGGTAGGCCCGTGCCGGTCGTCGCGGATTTTGCGGGGCCGGGGAGGCAGGTCGGGCGGGGCGGGCAGGCGGAAGGCGGCGCAGGGCAGCGTCAGGTAGCGGCCTTCGGGCACACTGATTTCCACGCCCTGCTGCAGCAGCGCCACGGCTTCGTCGGTGATGAGGCCATCTACCTGCGCGTAGTATTCCTTCTCCACGTCTTTGCGGCGCACCCGCTCACTCACGCGCCCGTCGGTAGTGAGCAACAGCAGGCCCTCGCTGTGCTCATCGAGCCGGCCCACCGACATGGTGCCTTCCGGAAAATCGTGCAGCGCGCCCAGAAACTTCTTTTTGCGGGCCTCCCGCGCATCTTCGCTGATGAACTGGCTGAGGTAGCCGAAAGGCTTGAAAAGCAGAAAGTGACGGTGCGGCATTCGAAAGAAAAAGGAGTAGAGGCGCCGGGCAGCAGGCCCCGGCCGCCGCAAAGCTACGACAGCGCCTGCCGTATGCCTGGCCGTGCGGCCCCGCTGGCAACGATGCCGGCATCGTTTGCGCAAAGAAATATGCCGGCGCATGCGGCCCGGACCCGGCTCCGGGGTTAGTATCAGACTGCCGAAGGCTGCAACCAGTATTCGTGCCTTCAGCTACTGACCTGCTCTGCTACTCCCACACGCTACTCTATGTACCAGAAATTCCGCCTCCCCCAACTACTTCGTATTGTTTCAATTGGCAGCTGTGGTGCGCTGGCGCTACTAGCCACGGCGGCCATACCGGCAGCGGCGCAGCAGCCGGCGTTTCCGGGGGCCGAGGGGGCCGGGCGTTTCACGAGTGGCGGGCGCGGTACGGTGGCAGTGCCGACTACGGTGTTTGAAGTAACCAACCTCAACGACGACAACCAGCCCGGCAGCCTGCGCTATGCCCTCACCAAGGCCGCGCCCGCCCGCACGGTGGTGTTTCGGGTGTCGGGCACTATTCATCTGCTTTCGCCGCTCACCATCAGCAAGGCCAACACCACCATTGCGGGCCAAACCGCACCCGGCGACGGTATCTGCCTGGCCGACTACCCGGTGAGCGTGAAGGCCAACAACGTGATTATCCGGTTTGTGCGCTTCCGGATGGGCGACAAAAACCAGAACAAAGGCCAGGTAGACGGGGGCGGCGGCGACGACGCTTTCGGGGGCGTGCGCAACAGCCGCCTGATAGTGGACCACTGCACTATGAGCTGGAGCACCGACGAGGTGATGTCGGTGTACGAAGGCGACAGCACGACGCTGCAGTGGAACCTGCTGAGCGAGCCGCTCAACTACTCCTACCACTTCGAAACCGGCGACACCGACTTTGAGCGGCACGGCTACGGCGGTATCTGGGGCGGGCAGCACGCCACCATGCACCACAACCTGTTTGCACACTGCAACAGCCGCACGCCCCGCTTCAACGGCAGCCGCTACACCCACCCGGCCGGCTTCGAAAACGTGGATTTCCGCAACAACGTCATCTACAACTGGGGCGAAAACAACGTGTACGCCGGCGAGGGCGGCAACTACAACCTCGTGGGCAACTACTACAAGCACGGCCCCAGCACCAAGGAAAGCGTGAAAGCGCGCGTCGTGAACCCATATAAGCTCGACAAAGGCAAGAATCCGCTGCCTTATGGCAAGTTCTACCTCAGTGGCAACTACGTAGACGCCAGCGCCGACATAACTCGCCACAACTGGCGCGGCGTAACAATGCAGGGCGGCACCGCCGCCGATACCGTGCTGTCGAAGGTAGACCAGCCTTTTGAGTTGGGCCCAGTGACTACCCAGACCGCCCCGAATGCCTATGCTGCCGTGCTCCAGAGCGTAGGTGCCAGCCTGCCCCGCCGCGACACGCTCGACCAGCGCATTATCCGGGACGTAACCCAGCGCCGGGGCCGCCTGATTGATGTGCAGGGCAGCTACCCGCACGGCACGCCCTACAGCGTGTCGCAGAAAGCCTGGCCGGAGCTGAAATCTGCGCCCGCGCCCCTAGATACCGACCACGACGGTATGCCCGATGCCTGGGAAAAGCGCCACGGCCTCAACCCCAACGACCCCGCCGACCGCGCCAAAACCAGCCCCGACGGCTATACCATGCTGGAAGTGTATCTGAACAGCCTGGTGGTGCTGCCTGCGGCCAAGGGCAAGTAGTAGGCGGTGCCGGAACGGCCGGAAATAGTAGCGGCAGCAGTTTCGTGGAACTGCCGCCGCTGCTGATGAAGCTACTGCGAAAGGGCTAGCGCAAGCGGGCTTTGCCTTTGTTGCGCACGTCGCTGGCTCCGGAGCTACGCGCCGACAGCTCCTCATCCACGAAAACGTAGGCATCAGAAGCACCGGAAGCCTGCACGTCGGCTTTGCGGCTTTGCAGGTTGGAGGCCTGGTAGTCGCTGCTGCCGCTGATTTGGACCTGCTGGCGCTCCACGTGGCCCGAAAGGCGCACATCGGAGGCGCCTGAAGCCTGCACGGTCAGGTTCTGGGCATCGAGGCGCAGTGTCACGTCGCTGGCGCCGCTGGCCCGGATGCTGAAATCATCAGCCTTGAAGGTAGATTCGCTCTTGACGTCGGAGGCGCCGCTGGTTTCCACTCCGGTCAGGCGGGGGCAGGTCACGTACACCGTCACTTTTTTGTTGCTGAAGAACTGCATGGGCGCGTCTTTGTCGCGGTAAATCGTGAGTGTGCCGTTCTGCACTTCAGTCCGGATGTACTTCTCCACGTCGCTGTCGGCCTCCACTTTTACTTGCGTTTCCGGCCCTTTGGTGAGTACCACGTTGCAGGCTCCACTGGTTCTGAGCTTCTGAAACGCCGCTACCTGGCGGACCTGCTGCGCCTGAGCGGCTGCCACCGAAACAACACTGAGTACGGCCGCAGCGGCCAACGACTTGAGGAGGGGAAAAGTACGCATGGCAAAGGGCTGAAAGAGTGGAACAACTGGCTTACTCTTCTACAGATGTAGCCGCCGCTGCCACCGTTGCCCGGGCCGCCGGATTTTTCTCCAGTGCCGGTTCCTGTGGTACGTCTTCCAGCAGCCGTACCAGCGCCATTACCAGCGTGCCCAGTAGCGCCACCAGCCCAAACGACCACCGCAGGCTGGCCGCCTCCGCCACAAAGCCCACTACTGGCGGCACCACCAAAAACCCGAAATAGCCGACCGTAGAAACCGCCGCAATAGCCGGGCCCGAGCTGAGCGCCGCCGTGCGGCCCGCCATACTGAACACCATCGGCACTACGCACGACACGCCCAGCCCCACCAGCACGAAGCCCAGCCCGGCCGCCACCGGCGTGGGCACCAGCGCCGCCAGCCCCAGGCCCAGCGTCATCAGCAGGCCGCTGTAGTGCAGCATTGGCTTCACCCCGAAGCGGCTCACGAGCCGGTCGCCGAAGAAGCGCCCGGCCGTCATGGCCACCATATACACCGCAAACCCAATGGCAGCCGACTCCTGCGGCACCTGCACGGCTTTCTGAAAATAAATACCGCTCCAGTCGTACATCGTGCCCTCGCAGGCCATGCAGGCAAACGCAATGGCGCCGAATTTCAGCAGGGCTTTGTCGGGCCAGACGAAGCCGGTCCGTTTGGGCTCGGTCGGGGCTGGCTCGATGGGCAGGCTGTGCGGAAAAAAGTAAACGGCCACCGCTGATAAAGCCACCGCAACGGCCACAAAATGGTAGTCGGGCATAATGCCCAGGCGCACCAGCAAGGCGCCCACGGCCGCCGCCGCAAAACCTGCCACGCTCCAGATACCGTGAAAACTGGCAATAATGGAGCGCGAATACAGCTTCTGCACCGCCACCGACTGTGCGTTCATGGAGATATTGAGCAGGTTGCGCGAGGCGCCGAAGCAGAACAATAGCGCCACCAGCTGCCAGGTGTGCCGCGTGAAGCCGAGCAGGGCCAGCGCCACGTTGTAGAGCACGGCACCCACCAGCATAATCTGCCGGCTGCTGAAGCGCCGCAGCAACAGCCCCGTCACGGGTAGGGCCAGCAGCAGGCCACTGGGCAGCGCAAACAGCACCGCGCCCAGCTGCGCTTCATCCAGCCCCAGTGTATGTTGTATGGTCGGAATCCGGGAGGCCCAGGTTGAAAATCCGAACCCTGATACAAAGAAAAACAGAGCAATTGCCACACGTGCCTGCCGCGGCGTGGTCTGTCCCGAAACATCCTGCATACTCAACTTCCTTTCTGCTCAGATACAAAGCTAACCCGGCCATCTGGAAGCACGTGCGCAACATAATCGGGTTTGCTGTAATTGCTTATTGGAGAGGGTGGTAATGGATTTATCGGCAGGCTGGGTGGCCTTGTGCTCTGTTGATGTGACGTGCCGGGTACAGCGCCCCGGCCGGCAGCTTGCCTCAGGCCGCTGCCGCAACCTGCCCGCAACCTGCCCGCAACCTGGGCCGTATCAGCCCACCGTATAGCCTGCTGGCTATATGCAGATTTCCATCGATTCTCTTTCCTATGAATAAGACCCTGCTCCTTGCTTCGGCTGCCGTTACGCTGCTGGCCGCTTCCTGCACCCAGGATAAGCCGGCCGCTGTTGACGCTGCCACCACTCCCGCCGCCGATACTGCCGTAGTAGTTTCTGATGCGCCCCTGAACGATACCGCCGCTTACCGCACCGATGCTGACCGCCTCGCCGCCCGCATTGCCGAAGACCTCAAGCTGACGGACACGGTAGTCGTGACGCGCATCGAGAAAACCTACTACACCCGGGGCCGCCGCCTCAACGAAATCGAGACGCGCTACGCCACCGATACCACCGGCCGCTACGCTGCCCTGCGCCAGGTAAACGACGACACGGACCGCGAGGTGAAAACCATCGTGACGGACCCAAACCAGTACAACACGTATTCGTCTAACCGCGACACGTACTACAGCGGCACGCCTTACACCGCCGCAACAGTGCGCGAAACCGCTCCGGCCGCCCGCCGCAGCAGTGGCCCGGCCATCGTGAAGTACGACAAGAAAGCCAATGGCGAAACGAAAATCGTGTACTCCAACGGCAAAACGGTGAAAGTAGACAAAGACGGCGACCGGAAAACCGAGTATCCTAACGGCACCAAAGTGAAGCGCGACGCCGATGACGGCAACGTGAAAGTGAAAGACTAGTATTTGCGCTACCACAGACCAAAAAGCCCCCATGTCCTTCGGCGTGGGGGCTTTTGTGCACTAAAGTTACTCACTTATTAACGCCGTAGCCGCGCAGTTCAGCATCGATACGCTGGTTCCAGCGCTGCTGGGCGGCGGCATCGGTGCCGTGGTGGGTTTCGTTGTCGTACTGCTCCTGCAGACGGTTCATTTCGGTGAAGGACTTGAGGTACTGCAGCTGCAGAATGCTGTTGTAGTCTTCCACGGTCAGGCTGTCGGGAGTGGCTTTGCGCCGAAACCGCTCGGCCACCAGCTTCACAATATCGAAGTGGCGCTGCTCGTGGTTGAGGTGATACGCAGTCTGCTGGCCGGCGCCCACCCACGAGGAGCTCCGAACCACAAACACCTGCAGGGTCAGGTCCAGCTCTACCACGCCGTTCTTCACGCGGGGCTGCCCGCCGTAAGCAAAGCTCGGAAACACCGCCGCCGCAAAGTTGCCCGGTCTTGGCTTACCCGTGAAATCAGCCCAGCGCAACGGCCGCTCGGGGTCGTAGAAAAGCGTATCGGGCTCGGTGCGGCGCAGGTCGTTGCGGAAAGAAGGCCGCACACCGGTAGCCAGGCGCACATCATGGGCCGCCGCACCATTCATCCAGGTATTCAGGTAGCGCAGCGCATCGGTCAGGGAGCGGCGCAGAGTGGGTTCCACCAGCCCCGGGTCGGTGAGCGGGCGGCCGTAGCGGGCGCCGCCGCGGTACTCGGTCAGTAGCACCGTCGGGCCGTCGGGCCGTGCCCATTCGAAGGCCAGATGCAGGCTGACGCGCCCTTCCACCTGCCCGCCCGGCGCCGCCGTCTCCGTTACGCGGCACTCTTTTACGCTGATAGTAACCGGCCGCAGCGCGGCGTTGCGGGGCAGGCTGTTCCGGAAAAACTGCCGCAAGGCTGCCGTGCCGCCACCCTGCAGGTCTACGGCAACCGGGGCCGCCGCTGGTGTGCCGGGCCGGGCGGGAGCGGGCAGCAGCCACGCTACCGCCGTGCGGTCGGGCCGCTCGTCGCGGATATCGGCCAGGGTGAACGTAGTGGGGCGCAGCTCCAGTGCGGTGGGCTGCAATATTAAGGGCTTCGGCTGGCTGGCCGGGCCAGCGCCCAGTGCCACCAGCAGCAGCAAAAGCCAGCCGGTTGTCCTCCGCCAGCGGCTCGGGCAGATATCAGGCATACACTACAGGAATAACAGCAACCATCAGTTGCCATACACCCGGCCACGGCCGGGCGTTCCGCTTCCCCGCAAAACCTGTCGTCTACGCTGCTGCGCGCTGCCGGCGGTATTCGGTGGGGCTGTAGCCGGTGTAGCGCCGGAACGTCTTGTTGAAGTGCGACAGGTTGTTGAAGCCGCTGGCGTAGCACACTTCCGTCACCGACAGGTCATCGTCGAGCAGGCGGCGGCAGGCTTGGCCCACGCGGTACTCCTGCAGAAACTCGGTGAGCGTCAGGCGGGTCATTTTCTTGAAGTAGCGGCAGAACGCCGGCACCGACAAGTGCGCCACCTCCGCCACCTGCTGCACCGAGAGGCTGGACCGGAAATAGTGCTGCTCCACAAACTGATATACCCGGCTCAGGCGCTGCTGTTCCTTACCGCTCAGCGACTGGCTGCCCGCCCCCGCGTGCAGGGGCGTGTAGTCGTCGGTGGTGGCCTGGGCCAGGCGCTGCAGCACCTGCAGCAGCAGCAGCAGGCGCGTGAAGGGCGGCGCCACCAGCAGCTGCCGCAGCAGCTCGCCGACGGCCACCCGCGTGCGGCCCCCAAACGAAAGCCCCTCGTGCGAGCGGGCCAGCAGCTGCCGGATTTCCGCCATTTCGGGGTGCTGCCAGAACTCCGGCCCCAAGAAGTCGGAGCGCAGCTGCACCACTATTTCCTCGAACGGAGTGCCCGCCGGCAGGCCGTAGCTGAACGTCAGGTGGGGCAGGTCGGGCCCGATGAGGACCAGCTCGCCTTCTTCAAACCGCGAAATGTGCTGCCCGATGTGGCGCCGGCCACTGCCCTGCGGAATATAAACCAGTTCGTATTCAGGGTGGTAGTGCCAGAGCAGCCCCGCGCTTTGCACCTCGGTGTAGTGCAGCAGCGTGAAGGAACTGTCGGCGGTGGGATGAATAGGCTCAAACTGGAGCTTCATGGCGGATAATGCCGTACTGGCTTAATGTTTTCACAAGATTAACACATTTGGTCAATACAGCACCCGGATTGGGTAACTAAGTTGTAGTAGTGCCTACAGATCCTCCCGAAATTGTGTCAGTATTCAACGCAGCTTCAGAAGATTACTGCTAAGCAGTGAGATGAGGCTGTAACTGATTGCTGATGAGCGGGAAAGCAATAATCGGGATGTGTGAGCTCCGGCCGCTTGGGCCGCTGAAACCATAGGGTAGAAATAGCTGACGCAAGTCAGTTGGTGAGTAGGCCCCTAACCCTGCTCACCGCCAGTATCCGGCGGCATTGGGTGGGAATTTTGCCGCTGGACCGTTCGCGACTCCTATCGCCGGACGATAAAAAAGCTGAAACCTGTAGGTTTCAGCTTTTTTCGTTTCCGCGCCGGCCGTAGCCCGGAAGTTATGGCTTATCGTTGAGGGCAGTCTGGGTTTTGGGCGTTTTGAGGGCATTCAGCAGCCCCAGCGTGTGCGTAAACAGCGCGGTGCTGCCCCACTGGCCGTGGCCGGGCACCACAATGCGGGCCTTGGGGTAGCGCGCCGCCACGGTGCGCAGCGTGGTTGGCCACGCTTTCAGGTCGGCCTCATCGATGTTGCCCAGGTTGGGTGCCGCCGCTTCTTTCACCAGGCAGCCCCCGAAAAGTATCTGCTGCTTCGGCAGCCACGCCACCAAGTTGTCGGGGGAGTGGCCGGGGCCGGGCGAAAACAGCTCCAGCCGCGTGCGCCCCGCCCGGATAACGGTGTAGGGCTTGATAGCGGGCATAGGCGTGCCGAACGGGAGTTTAGCGGCTCGTTTGGCCGTGAGCGGCGTACTATACACGTTGATTTTATTAGCCCGCAGTACCGCCAGGCCTCCCAGCCGGTCTTCGTGGGCGTGCGAAATCACCACGAGTCGCACGCGCTGGTGCAGGCTGTCGGCCACCCAGCGCAATAGTTCCAGGGTTTGCTCCGGGTCCCAGGCCGTGTCAATCAGCAGAGCCCCTTTACTGGTGCTGATGATCAGGCCATTGGACGGAACCGGGGCCGCCTTGCCGGGGTAGCGCCGGTAGGAAGTATGCACGAAAACATCGGGGGCTATGCGGCGTACCTGCAGGTGCAGCGGAGCAGGTTTTGGGCGGGGCGGCCGGGCCGCCAGAAGCAAAGGAGCCAGCAGAAAAGCGGCCAGGAACAGCAATGGAAACCGCCGCAACCGGCGGTAAAAAGGCAAAAAGGGCATTCTGGTACGTAATGACAAGCTCCCCTAACGGTGCCCGGTGCCCGATAGTGCCCTGACTGGCAAAAGTGCCACCCAATCGGAGAATACTCCGGCTGGGGCATAAGCGCAACCGTAAGCCATAGCAGGCTGCCGCTATTTTTCTGATCTTTCAGCAGGAGCGCACACGTAGTGGTTGGTGGCGCAGCACTGCGTGCAGCCGGGTTTTCCGACTTAGAGCACCTAACAAAACCGGTTTTCGTATGCTGGTGGTATGGCAAAGCAACTGGTATCGGATGAGCTATGGGACATGGTGGAGCCGCTTCTTCCGCCAGTTCCCCCGCGTCCCAAGGGCGGGCGGCCGCGTGTGGAGGACCGGGCCGCGTTAACGGGTATTCTGTTCGTGTTGCGCAGCGGTATTCCGTGGGAGATGCTGCCGGCGGAAATGGGCTGTGGCTCGGGCATGACGTGCTGGCGGCGCTTGCGCGACTGGCACGAGGCCGGCGTGTGGCAGCGCCTGCACCAGGTGTTGCTCGACCGGCTGGGCCAAGCCGGGCAACTCGACTGGTCCCGTGCCAGCCTGGAC
>NZ_FRAS01000004.1 GCF_900142395.1 Hymenobacter psychrotolerans DSM 18569
TGGCTGACACGGGCCTGCGAAACGCCAAAACTGGCCGCCTGGTGTTCTTGCAGGGCATTGCTTTTCAGGTAGGTGAGCAGAAAAAACAGCTTCACATCGCTGCCCGCCAGCACCGCCGTCGGCCGTTCGCGGTGAGCCGGAAACTGCCGCCGCTTCCCCGCCAGCGTATGCCAGCGGTGGTGCCGCTCCCAGGCCGGCGCGAAGGCGGTGAGCAAGTCGTCAAACTCGGCCACGTGCAGGCTGGTCAGGGCCAGAAACTGCCGGGGCCGCTCGCGTAAGGCACGGTAATCCATGCCCAAATCTACGGCTGCTCCTCGCGGATTAACTTAGCCACCTTTTCCGAATTAGGTCTAATATAGTGGGCATTTCCGCTTGAGGCAAGAGGGCCCGCCGCCCGCCCCGCCGCTCCCGCAGCGCGGGGGCCGGCGGCGGCCAGTGGCCCGCCCGGTTCGCCGCCCGAAACCTCTCCGGGAGAGAGGCCGCCCACCGCGTAGGGGGGGCGGGGGAAGGAAATGAGGCGGCTACCCGGCTTCGGGGAGCAGGGCTTCGAGGGTGGCGGCTTCGAGGAGCAGGGCGGCGGCGCGGGCGGTCAGCAGGTGCCAGCGGGTGGCGGCTTCCGGCGGGAGAGGGCGGGCGCGGCGGCGCAGCCAGTCGGCCTGCCAGGCAGCGTGGGCGGGCTCGGGGGCGGGGGCGGCCAGCAGGCCGGGCAGGGCCTCGGCCCAGCGGGCGGCCACCACGGCCTGCCGCTGGAGCCGGCCAGCCTGCGCCTGCAAGCCGGCGGCCTGCTGCCGGCACTGCCGCGCCCGAAACCGCAGCGCCCCGGCCTCGGGAGGTGGGGTGGTGGAGGGTGAAGTAGTGGGTGGTGGGGTGGCGGAGTCCGGGGCTGGGGGCGGCAGGCAGGCCAGCAGGGGCTGGAGCGCGGCCACGGCGGCGGGCGTGAGGGGGCGGCGACGGGTTTCCCAGTCGCGCACCAGCGGGGCGCTCAGGCCCAGGTACAGGGCCAGCTCGTCCTGGGTGAGGCCGAACCAGTCGCGGAGGCGGGCAATGACGTGTGTAGAGGGACGGGCGCGGCGTGGCATACGGCGAAGGTGCGCGGAATGAGAAGAAAGCAGCAGTATTCCGCGCAAAATAAAAAAATAAGCCGCGCGGAATACCACTACTTCTCTCTCATTCCGCGCAGCTTCCCGCGCCTTCCGCGTCCGGCCCGGCTCCGGCGGCACTGCCGGCGGGCGGGTAGAGCGGCGAAAAGTAAATACTACCACAGTTGCTTTCCGGCCGAAAATTGCTGAGTATTGAGCCGTTACGATGTGTTATTGCCACCTTATGATGAATCAGTTACCTTCCCGGCTGGCGCTGCTGGCCGCCAGCCTGCTGCTGAGCGGCGCGGCCCTGGCCCAGCCCACGGTGAGCACCGTGGCCGGCTCCGGCACCCAGGGCTTCCAGAATGGCCCGGCCCTGCGCGCCCAACTAAACTCGCCCCGGGGGCAGGCCCTAGACGCGCAGGGCAACCTCTACATCGCCGACACCAACAACAACGTTATCCGGCGCGTGGACGCGCAAACCGGGCTGATGAGCACCTTCGCCGGCAGCGGCACCTTCGGCTACGTTGATGGTAACACGGCCGTGGCGCAGTTTCGGGGGCCACGCACGGTGCTGGTCCGGCCCGATGGCACGCTGCTTATCGCCGACACGGGCAACAATGCCATCCGGCAGGTAGACGCCAACGGCATCGTGACGACGGTAGCGGGCGGGGTAGCCGGCTACCTGGATGGGCCGGGCCTAGCAGCGCGATTTGCGGGGCCTATTGGGCTGGCAGTAGTCAGCAATGGGGATATATATGTTGGGGAAGCTGGCAACGTGCGCATTCGCAGAATACAAACGGATGCCACAGGTAATGTACTGGTAAGCACGTTTGCTGGCGACGGAGTAATGGGCTATGTAGACGGGCCAGCTACTTCGGCCCGCTTTCGGGAACCCCAAAACTTAACGGCAGACAGAGCTGGTAACTTGTATATAGCGGACCGGTCCAACCACCGTATTCGTGTAATTACACCAGCTGGGCAAGTGAGTACACTTGCTGGCACAGGCAGTGCCGGCTATCAGGATGGGCCCGCCGCCACCTCCCGTTTTTCCAGCCCGATAGGAGTCGTGGTGGGTTCTGATGGTACGGTGTACGTAACGGACCGCGACAACTATCGGCTACGGGCCATCAGCCCGGCCGGGCAAGTGAGCACCGTGGCCGGCGATGGCACCAACGGCTTTGCCGATGGCCCGGCCGCGGCCGCGCAGTTGGGCGTAGGCCAGCAGCTTAGTCTAGATGGTGCCGGCCGATTGTATGTGGCCGACTTGACCAACCACCGTATCCGGCGGCTGGCCGGGCTGCCGCTGGCCATAGCGGCGGGCAGCCCCGCTGCTTCTGCGCTGCAGTTTTCCGTGTGGCCCAATCCGACGACGACGGCCGCGCAGCTACGGGTAGAGCTGCCGGAAGCGGCTACCGTTTCGGTGGTGCTATTGGATGCGCTGGGCCGGCTGGTGCAGCACGTGCTGCCTCCCACGCGGCGGGCAGCGGGCCCCTACACCGTGCCGCTTGCAACCCAGGCGCTGCCGGCCGGCCTCTACCTGGTGTGCTTGCGCCTCAATGGCCAACCCCACATGCAGCGGCTGTGGCGGGAGTAGCGGGTTGGCGAAAGGGCCGCGCTGCCAGGCTGCGTTAACAGTCAGGTAAAAGACCGTCATGCTGCGCTGGCCGAAGCCTCTCTACCGCTTCGTTGTGATGATAATTGAGTAGTTCAGAGACCGTCATGCTTCGGCCAGCGCAGCATGACGGCCTCTTTGATGCTTTTTTACTGACTGTCCACATACTCTGGTACCCGGGAAATTTCTCAAGCAATGAAAACTTACTTTCTATTCAAAGGGCTGCTGCTTGTAGGAGTATGCGGCTTACTTGCCGGTTGCGACAAAGACAACAGCGGCCCCTGCGGCTGCCCGGAGTTAAAGTTGGTGCCGAATGCACTGGAAGAGTATCCTACCAGAAGTCCTCGTTTCGGCTACGCCAGGCCGTACTTTAATCCTGAGAATTCTCGGGAAGTGATTTTCTTTAAAAGGGATGAGCAAGACCCCGGCGTGGCCGGCATTTGGAAGACAAACCTGGATACCAAGCGGCAAACCCAGGTGTTGGCCGGCAATGATATATTCCTGCAGCTGCGCTGGGGGCCGCAAGGCTGGCTGGCCCTAAGCAAAAACCACCAGGTATGGAAAGTGAAGAGTACGGGTGACAGTTTAACCCAGCTTACCTACGGCGTGCCGCATTACCAACCCCAGTGGAGCCCCGACGGGCAGCGGCTGGTCTGCTGGCAAGACGGCCCCACGGCGGCAGCGCAGGGCCTGGTGTTTCTGGACCGCAAAGGTGGCGCCCGGACGGCTCCTGCTGAGCCGCTCAAAGGCTACGCGGAAGGCTGGTCGTCGGACGGAACAAAGCTGCTGCTCCAGCATACTGCCGATGGCGTATTCGGTTTAGGTGTCTATACTTTTGCTTCCAATAAAGTGGATCTAATTGTGCCAGTTGATATTAAAGCCGGGCATGGTGGTATTCATGGGGCAGCGTGGCTACCCAACGGCAATGGGTTTGTATGGAGCAGTGACTTGGGCCTATTCAGAACGGACCTGGCTTCCCGCCGCACCGTTACGCTGCACACGGGCTGTAGTGGCCGCATCTACATACACCCTTCCATATCGAGCGACGGTCGCACGCTGATAGTAGAACGAGTTGACCGCCACGCCGAAGACAATGGGCGCGCCATTTATGGTGAAACCAACCTCTGGACCATGGACCTGGATGGCAACAACCAGCGGAAGGTAGAATTCTAGGTGCTTCCGCTCGCACTGGCAACGCCCGGCCTTCTGCGGTCGGGCGTTTGTGCGTAGCAGGGGTTCGGCCCGGCTTTTCGCGGGCTTATATAGCGCAAGAAGGATTTTTAGGCGTAATTATTGTACAAGGCGAGCTTCGGTTATTCATCCTCATCTATTTTTGCATGAAGCACTTCTTCTCTCGCGGCCTGCTTCTCCTGGCCGCCACGGCTGCCTGCACCCACTCCGCCGACCCTATACAGCCCACGCCCGACTACGTGGAGGATGGCCCGTGCTCAGTATTGCCGGACCCCGGCCCGTTGGGCTGGCAGCACGAGCCCCATACGCTGTTTCGGCAGCAGCCGGCCCTCAACCCTACCAACGCGGAGGAAGTAGCGTACGTGGCCTTCGTTACGGATACGATGGGAATTGACCGGTCGGGGCTGTACAAGGAGAGTCTGCGCACCAGGCAGGTAACGCGTCT
This sequence comes from Hymenobacter psychrotolerans DSM 18569, assembly GCF_900142395.1. Classification (GTDB taxonomy): domain Bacteria; phylum Bacteroidota; class Bacteroidia; order Cytophagales; family Hymenobacteraceae; genus Hymenobacter; species Hymenobacter psychrotolerans. Next base: position 4,331 of record NZ_FRAS01000004.1, read on the forward strand.
GAACCAGTCGGCCACCTACAACCGGCTGCACTGGAGCAGCCGGGGCGACCTGCTGTTTCTGAACCAAGGCCGGCTCTGGCGCATCACCGCCACCGGCGACAGCCTGCGCCAGGTGCCCGGCCTGCCGGGCAGCATCGGCACGTTTGCCCTCAGCCCCGACGGGCGGCAGCTGGCCTACACGGTGGCGGGTGGCACCTACCAGGCGGCGGCGCTCTGGCTGACCCCGCTGGCGGGTGGCACCCCCCGCTTGCTGGCCACGCCCGGCTACTGGCCCCAGCTCACGCTGGCGTGGGCGGCCGATGGGCAGCGGCTGGCGTTTGGCGCCTATCCGGTGGGTACGGGGGCCACGCCCAACCTGCCGCACACGCTCTGCACCCTGCACGTGGGCACGGGCACGTTTGCGGCGGCCCCGGCGCCGCTGCCGTTTCCGGTGCAGAGCCTGCAGTGGCACCCCAACGGCACCGACGTGTTCTGGGCGGGTGGCCGCCACCTCTACCGCGAGCCGCTGGCGAACGGGGCCGCCCGGCAGCAGCTGCGCGAAGGTTGCCAGACCCGCAGCTTCCAGTCGGTTGGCCCTGTGCCCGGCCAGCCGCGCCTGCTGGTGCTGCGCATCAACAGCAGCGCCCCCACCCCCGGCCTGCTGAAGCAGGAAACCGTGCTGGAAACCATGAGCTACGACGGGCAGCAGGTGCTGCAGGTGAGCCCGTAGCGGCGGAGCAGGCTGTAGAGACGCGTATTCGCGTCTCGTCTTTGGTGATGTTGTTTGGCAGGCGCGGCATCAGTCGTTCAACGACCAGACGCGAATACGCGTCTCTACGGCACCGCAGCGCCCGGCCTCACGAGGCCGGGCGCTGCTGGTTTCTACAGGCCACCACCGGGAGGGCCAATGCCCCCGCCGCCGGGAGGCGGGCCGCCGCCGGGCTGCCCGAAGCCGCCCCGGTTGCGCCGTTCAGCAGGTGCTTCACCAGGCAGGGCATCGTTGCTGCTGCCGTTGCCGGCATAGCTCCGGATGTTGTAGGTGAACATGAGCATCAGGTAGCGCTGCAGAATGTTGCTTTGCACGTCCTCGGTGTAAGCGGCCGTGTTGTTTACCTGGATGCTGTTGTTCTGGCCCAGCAAATCGAAGGCATAAAGCTTGATTTCGCCCTGCTGCCTGGCGAAGATTTTCTTGCCCAGCGAGGCATTCCAGAGCACGAAATTCTGGTTGTAGCCCGCCGAAAGGCCCGTGTACAGCTGGTGGCTCACATCAGACTGCAGCGTCAGGCCTTTCACCAGTATCCAGGAAAAGCGCAGGCTGGTGTTCTGGCGGAAGTACTGGCGGTTGGCCTGGCCGGGCAGCGTGTTGCGCACGTAGTTCTGGTTGGAGCTGGAGGAGAGCGTGAAGTCCAGCTCCGGGCTGATGTTGCTGCTCAGGCCCACGCCCAGCCCGAAACTGGGGGTACGGCTGTAATTCAGCTGCTCAAATACCAGCCCCGGTGTCTGCGCGAAGTTGGCGTTGGCGCTCAGGTTCAGATTGGACTTGATGAAGCTCAGCGGCAGGCTGTAGTTGAGCAAAGAGCGTAGCGTGTACTGTTGGTTCAGGTTGACGGGCCGCGTGAGCTGGCCGCCCACCGGAATGGTCACGCCACCCACCGTCAGCGGCTCGGTGCCGGCATACACGGTGCTGTTGGTGATGTAGTTGTTGGTGTAGGAGCCGCCAATCAGCGCGAAAAACGACGTGGACTTCTCCGGCACCGCCGACGAGTAGCGCAGGAACAGGTTGTGGCGGTACTCCTGGCGCAGGTCGGGGTTGCCGGTGGTCAGCTGCAGCGGGTTGGCATTGTTCACCACTTCCTGCAGCTGGCTGATGCTGGGGGCGCTGGTGTTGGTGCGGTAGTTCAGGCGCAGGTTCTGCTGCTTCGAGAAGTTGTAGCGCACCGTGGCGTTGGGCAGGAAATTCAGAAACGAGCGTTCAGTGAGCGTGGCGCGCGGAAATTCCTGGTCGGAGCGGAGCTGCGCGTGCTGCACGGCCCCGCCCAGCGTCCACTGGAATTCCTTGTTCTGGTAGCGGTAGGTCAGCTCGCCGGCATTGGTGAGGTAGCGGCTCTCAAATACGCTGCTCAGCGTGTCGTTCAGCAGCGAGTAGGCCTGCTCGCCCGGCGCAAAGTCGTAAGTGCGCTTGTCCGACTGGTTGGGCGTGTACGAAATGCGGTATTCGCCCTGCAGCTGGCTGAACTGGCCCAGCGGCTCGGTGTAGTTGAGGTTGCCGGTCCAGGCCCAGCCCTGCTGCGTCAGCTCCGAAAACTGGTTGAGCAGCGTGGTGCGCCCGCCCACCGCCGAGGTAGACGACAGCAGGTTGTTGTCGCCGTCCTTGTCGTTGTAAGTGGTGTTCAGACCCACTGACACCGTGCGGCCGCGCTTGGCAAACCGGTGCCGGAACTGCAGCTGGTTGCTGGCCGTGATGCCCGTCAGGGCCGAGCGGTAGTCGCTGGTGTTGCTGCCCTGGGTCTGGTTGGCCGCGTCGCCGGAAGCCAGAAACGTGCGGCCATCTAGGCTGCTGTTGCCGGTGTTGCGCTGCACCGACAGCGCCGGCCGCCAGATCAGCGAGTTTGCCGAGTCGAATTTGTGCTCCAGCCGCATATTGAAGCGGTTGTTGATGTTGCGGCTGGTATTGAGCGAGTTTTCGTTGTAGCGCAAATCATCAGTGGAGCCTTGCGGGGCCACGTAGCGGCGCAGCAGGCTGGTGCTGGCCGTGTTGTCGCTGAGGTTGAAGAAGTAGCTGCTCTGCACGTCGGTTTTGGCGCCCCAGCTGTCGGAGTAGTTCAGGCCCAGCGCGTGCGTTTTGCTGATACCGCCCCGCTGGTTCACCAGGAAGTTGCCGGCGTTGTTGCCGCCGCCGCCGCCCTGGTTGCCGCCGCCGGGACTTCCCCCGCCGCGTCCGCCCCGGCCGCCTCCACCGCCCGAAGACGAGCCCACCACGCCCAGCAAATCCTCGGTTCCGAAGTTCTGCTCGTTCACGTTGTTACTCTGCGCCACCACGCTCAGGCGCTGCTTGCCCTTAAACTGGTTGATGTTGCCGCTCAGCCGGTACCGGTCGTCCTGGGGGCCATAGCCGGCCAGCACCCGCCCGAATTGGCCGTTGCGGAATTGCGGCTTCGTGATGATGTTGATGGTTTTCTGCTGGTTGCCGTCGTCGAAGCCCGTGAACTGGCTCTGGTCGGAGGCGCGGTCGTACACCTGAATCTTGTCGATGACTTCGGCCGGAATGTTCTTGAGCACGGCGTCGGGGTCGTTGCCGAAAAACTCTTTGCCGTCTACCAGCACGCGCTGCACCTGCTCGCCCTGCGCCTGCACCTTGCCGGTGGTGGGGTCTACGTTCACGCCGGGCATCTTCGTAATGAGGTCCTGGGCGTTGGCGTCGGGGTTGGTTTTGAAGGAGCCCGCATTAAACTGGGCCGTGTCGCCTTTTTGCACGGCAGCAGCGGCGCGGCCTACCACTTCCACGCCCTTCAGCGCCACGCCGCCCGCGCTCAGCGTGAGCGTGCCCAGCGCCAGGGGCTGCCCGGCCAGCGTGAGTTGCCGCTGCAGCATCTGGTAGCCCAGAAACGAGACTGTCAGCTCGTAGCGGCCGGCGGGCAGGCCCGTCACCGCGAAATTCCCTTCGCCATCGGCGGCCGCGCCGTTTTTCACGGAGTCGGCGGACAGGCTGCGCACCAGGATGTTGGCCCCAATCAGCGGGCTCTGGTCGGCGCCATCTACTATGCGGCCGGTTACGGAGCTGGTTTGGGCGTGGGCCGCCAGCACGGAGCAGAGCAGCAGCAAAAGCACTAAAAAACGTCTTGGCATCGGGCAAGGGAATAGGTCACTCACGGCAATAGACGCAAATGCGGCCCGGACGTTTAGCGCGTTGGCAAAAAAGGCAGCGGCGGCTAGAGCTTGCGCACCAGCAGCAGCCCGTCGCGCAGGGGCAGAAACACGTTTTCCACCCGCAGGTCGGCCTGCACTTTGTCGTTGAAGGCCCGGACGGCGTGCGTGTCTTTGTCGGAGGGTTTTACCGGGTAGGAGTCTACCACTTTACCGCCCCAAAGTACATTGTCGATGAGCACGAACCCTCCTGCACGCACCTGCGGCAGCACCAGCTCGTAATAGGTGTCGTTGTTGATTTTGTCGGCGTCGATGAACACCAAATCCCAGGTTTCGGTGAGCGTGGGCACAATGTCGGCGGCCCGCCCGATGTGTAGGTGTAGCCGCCCGGTGAGGCCGGCCCCGGCCACGTAGCGCCGGATGCGGCTTTCCAGCTCCGGGTTAAACTCAATGGTATGCAACTCACCGCCGTCGGCCAGCCCTTCGGCCAGGCACAGCGCCGCGTAGCCCGTGAACGTGCCCAGCTCCAGCACCCGCCGGGGCCGCACCATGTGGCTGAGCATACTCAGGAGCCGGCCCTGCGCGTGCCCGCTCAGCATGCGCGGCATCAGCGTCTGAACGTGGGTTTCGCGGTTGAGACGCGCCAGCAGCGGCGGCTCCGGCGAAGTATGCAGGTCGGCGTAGTGGAAAAATTCTTCGGACATATACAAAAGTAGCAGGCCCCGCAGCCCGCACTATACAACTGGGACCAGCCGAAACAGGAATACCTGAAATCCGGCCGCGCCTCGCGTGTATTCGTGGCTTACGACACGGTACAATCCTTCGTAGCGCAAGACCTCGGTGCCATTCTGCTCTACACGCTGAAAAACCCGCACCGGCAGGCCCGTTTCCTGGCTACGGCGCAGTGCCAGGTTGCATCCGGTCATCTCCTGATCCGTAACCTGATGACCCGACTGTGAGTCGCGGCCGCCGCTACCGGTGTAGATGATTTCGGCTTCCGAAAACCGGTCGTCGGCGTAGGCACCTGCCAAAACGATAGAGTCGGCGCCTTCGGCCTGCGAGCCGCTCACGCCGGCCCGGCGCGGCCGGTGCAGTCCGCACAAGCTCAACTCCAAGCGGTTCGCAAAAGTGTCGCCCGGCCGGTACGTACCGATATGCCCGAAAATGCGTGGCAAGCAGAAGGAGTTTAGGGAAAGAGATGAAATAAAACTGTCATCCTATGCGCACGAAGGACCTTGTTACATCAGAACAACCAAGTGTCGTTCCAGCAGGATAAGGTCCTTCGCTGCGCTCAGGATGACAGTTCTAGCTGTGATATGCTGAGCAGGCTACTCCGGCACGTACTGCAGCACGCTCAGGTTGTCTTCGCGCAGAATGTCGTTGGCCAGCTCCAGCAGCTCCGACGACGTGACGGCGCGCACCCGCTCGAAGATTTCGTTGATGGTTTCCACGCGGCCGATGTCGAGGGTACTTTTGGCCAGCAGCTGCATCATGCCGCTGTTGCTTTCCTCCGACATGGCCATCTGGCCCATCAGCTGCTCCTTCACGGTATGCAGCTGAGTAGTGCCCAGGGCCTGCTCGCGCAGCTTCTTCAGCTCCTTCTGCACCAGCGAAATAGTGCGGTTTACCTGCTTTTTCTCGGTGCCGAAGTAAATGCCGAACAGCCCCGTATCGGTGTAGGGCGAGTAGGTGGCGTCGATGGTGTAGACAAGGCCGTACTTTTCGCGCACGGCCAGGTTGAGGCGCGAGTTCATGCCGGGGCCGCCCAGCAGGTTGCTGAGCATGAAAAACGGAATCCGGCGCGGGTCCTCGATGGCGTAAGCGGGCCCCCCAATCAGGCAATGGGCCTGCGTAATGGGCTTGCGTTCCAGCTGATCTACGCGCTGGTAGCCTCCGAACGAGGTGCGGGGCCGGGCCCCCAGCCGAGCCGGCAGCGGTGCCAGAAACTTGTCGGCCAGCCGCTTCACCTCCTTAAAAGGCAGGTTGCTGACGGAGCTAAATACGAGCCGGTCGGTGCGCACGTTTTCCTGCAGAAACTGCCGGAAATCGGCCTGCTGGAAGCCGCTGACGCTTTCCCGCGTGCCCAGAATGTTGTGGCCCAGGGCATGGTTGTTGAAGATAACGCCGTCAAAGTCGTCGATGATGGCGTCTTCGGGGGCATCCTGGTACATGCTCATTTCCTCCAGAATCACGCCGCGCTCCTTCTCGATTTCCTTTTCCGGGAAGATGGAGTTGAACGTCAGATCGGTCAGCAGCTCAAAGGCGCGCTCGAAGTGGGTGCTAAGCAGGGAGGCGTAGAAGCAGATTTTTTCCTTGGTAGTGTAGGCGTTCAGCTCGCCGCCCACCGTTTCGAGGCGGTTGAGAATATGAAAGCTTTTGCGCTTCTCAGTGCCCTTGAAGGCCATATGCTCCCAGAAGTGCGCCAGGCCCTGCTGGCCCGGCTTTTCGTCGCGCGAGCCAATGTCGAGCAGGAAGCCGCAGTGCGCGATTTTGGTGTGCAGAACTTGTTTATGCAGAACCCGGATGCCGTTAGGCAGCTCGTACAGGTCGTATTCGGACATTTTATAGAGTCTTGGAGTCGTAGGGGCCTGAGCAGTAGCAGCCCGGCTCTGTATAACCGCGCACAGGCGCAGCAGGTTGCAAAGGTACGACAGGTGATGCGGTGATGGAGTGATGAGGTGAATGGTAACAGGTGACAAGTAAAAAGTGACAGGTAGACCAAGACCACTTACTTGTCATCTGTCACCTGTTACCATTCACCCCATCACCTCATTACCAATTCCGCCTCGGCCAGCACGGCCAGCAGTTGCTGGGTTTCGATGCCGTGGGCGCAGAGGAAGTGGCCCAGCGGGCATTTGGCGTAGCCGTGCAGGCCGCAGGGCCGGCATTCCAGGTCGCCCTTTATTTCGACTATTCGCGAAAACGGACTCAGCGGCCCAAACCCGAAATAGGGCACCGTGGAGCAGTACACCGCGCAGGTAGGCGCCCCCACGGCCGAGCACAGGTGCATAGGGGCCGAGTCGTTGACGTAGTTGAGCACCGCGCCGCGCATCAGGGCGGCTGAGGCCAGCAGCGAGAGTGTACCGGCCAGGTTCACGAGGTCCGGCCGGCCGGCGGCCTGGGCCAGCTCCTCGCAGGCGGCCACGTCGGGCGGACCGCCCAGCAGGTACACTGTGTAGTGCGCGGGCAGCGCCGCCAGCAGCTTCAGCCACTGCTCCTTCGGAAACTGCTTGGTAAACCATACCGAAGTGGGCGCAATGCACAGGTAAGGACCCGCCGCTGCGTAGGGCACTACGGCGGCTTCGTCGGCGGCAGAAGGGTAGAGGCGCGGTGGCGTGATGGCGCTGCCAGAAGCCGGACCCAGCAGGTGCAGGTTGCGCGACACCTCGTGCACGCCCGGCCCGATTACGTGCGGCACCACCTGCGTAAACAACCGCGCAAACGGATTCTTATCGAAGCCAACCCGCTCCCGGGCCCCGGAAAAAGCCGTCAGAAAGCCCGTAGACGCAAAGCGCTGCAGCGTAATCACCCGGTCGTAGCGCGTCTGCCGGATTCGCTGCAGCAGCTGCCACAGGCCCCGGTACTTGTCCTGCTTCTTGTCCCAGATCAGCACGTGGCGCACGTGCGGGTGGCCCTGCAGCAGGCCTTCGTTGCCTTTGCGCACCAGAAAATCCACGGGCGTATTCGGCTCGGTGCGGTGCAGCTGCTCCAGCAGCGCCGTGGCTAGAATAACGTCGCCAATGAATGCCGTTTGAATCAGCAGAATGGACCGGGGAGGGGCGGGGGGCATACACGAAAACAGAGCAGGGACGGCCGAAGCCAGAAACGCAAAGATACGGCCCCGGCCCCGGCTTGCCGGGGTTGTGCTGCCGATTTGCGCCGGTGGATAGCAGCCTGCTATATAACAGGTAGGTAGTGTATAATACAACTTCCTATATTACAAGCGGCAGGGTTGCCGCTTTTCCGCTATACCTATTCGCATTCTATGGCCGATACTCCCGAAAATACGCCCTCGTCGCCGGCGCCGCAGCCGGCCCCTACCGAGGAGCAGATACTGGCCGATGCGCGCCTGCGCGAACTGCTGGCCGGCTACCACCCCATGTACCACGAACTGTTTCTGAAAACCTACGCCCGCGAATTGCAGGACCTGCACTATAAGGGCAAAACCTACGAGGACAGCCTGGAATACCTGCTCCGCCAGCACGACAAGGAAGCCTACACCTACCTCTGGATGATTCAGCACCAGAAGCTCTTCGATCTGGAGTGCCAGTGGCGCGCCGAGCAGGTGGACGTGCCCGGCGCGCTGCTCACGGCCAACTTCGAGGACTGGCACAACTACATTGAGGAGTGCCCGGTGCTCACGCCCATCAGCCCGGGGGAGCTGGAGCTATTCGATGCGTTTCTGGCCCAGCTCACCGACCCCGACGACCTGGAAACCGGCAACCCCTCCCGCGACTTCTGGTTCCACCGCCGCTACCCCCACGCCCGCGAGGAAGACGAAGACGACCACGACCTGAGCGCCTGGACGCAGTTCTGGGACCTGCGCCGGGGCACTACCTACCTGCGCCAGCTCCCCGATGTGCGCGGCGGTAAGGAGCTGCGCTACGAGAAGGCCTATCGGCGGCAGCGGCAGGAAGCCCGGCCCCCGGCGGCTCCCGTTCCGCCCGATCCGCGCCCGCACGTGCCCACCTGGGGCGACGAATACGACGACCTGGTGCGCCGCTACCTGCGCCAGTTCGAGCATCCGTCGCGGCTGCGGCAGTTCGAGGCCAAACGCCAGCTCAGCCTTTATCAGGCCGCCGACGACCAGACCGATCTGGAAGTGGCGCTGGAGCGCCTCCAGGATGCCGGCTCCGTTGAAATTCCCATTGAGGCCCACGCCAACTGGCGCCAGGCCGTGATTACGGCCAGCAACCGCTACTATTTCAGCCAGCTACGGGCCGCACTGCCGCACGTCTACAGTGAGTATTGCCAGCGCATGGCGCTGGGCATCCGCCCCGAAGCGGCCACCGAAGGCTGGCGCCGCCGCCACGAGCGAACCACCATGTTCGACGACTTGGCAGAGCGTGTCCGGGCCGGCCGCCGCCTGCTGGGCGAGCCCGACGACCTGAACTTCTGATGGCCGGTTGAGTGGCGGCACTCAGGGCTTTCCTCTAACTTGCAGCCGCCACCTTTTCTGTGTGTCCCTGAACTTTCACTAAGCCTCACTCCATGCGCTACGGCCGTATTGCCCCCGAGCTTTTCACTGAAAACCGCCGCCGCTTCCGCGAGCAGCTGCCGCCCGCCTCACTGGCCATCTTCCACTCCAACGACGTGATGCCGACCAACGCCGACGGCACCATGGCGTTCCGGCAAAACAACGACCTGTTCTACCTCTCCGGCGTCGATCAGGAAGAAAGCATCCTCGTCATCTTCCCCGATGCGGTGCTGCCGCAGTACCGCGAAATCCTGTTCCTGAAAGAAACCTCCGAGCATATTCTGGTGTGGGAAGGCTACAAGCTCACCAAGGAGCAGGCCCGTGAGCAGTCCGGCGTGCCTACCATTATGTGGCTGGAGTCGTTTAAGAGCGTTCTGCCGGCCTTGATGAACGAGGCCGAAAACGTGTTCCTCAACTCCAACGAGCACATCCGGGCCGTGGTGGAAGTAGAAACCCGCGACGCCCGCTTTATCAAGTGGATTAAGGAGGCCTACCCGCTGCACACCTACCGCCGCGTAGCCCCCATCATGCACCACCTGCGCGCCATTAAGAGTGCCGAGGAAATCCGGCTGATGCAGAAGGCCGCCGACATCACCGGCGACGCTTTCCGCCGCCTGCTGGGCTTCGTGAAGCCGGGCGTGATGGAATATGAGATTGAGGCCGAAATCTTCCACGAGTTTCTGCGCCAGGGCTCCCGCGGCCCGGCCTACGGCAGCATCATTGCCTCCGGGGCCAACGCCTGCATTCTGCACTACGTGAGCAACGACCGGGAATGCAAGGACGGCGACGTGATGCTGCTCGATTTCGGGGCCGAATACGCCAACTACGCCGCCGACCTGTCGCGCAGCATCCCCGTGAACGGCCAGTTCACGAAGCGCCAGCGCGACGTGTACGAAGCTGTGCTGCGCGTGATGAAGTATGCTACTTCGCAGCTCGTGGCGGGCAACAGCATTGAGGAGTACCATGCCGGCGTGGGCCGCTTCATGGAGCAGGAGCTGATTAAGCTGGACCTGCTGAATGAGCAGGACGTGAAAAACCAGGACCCGGCCGCGCCGCTCTACAAAAAGTACTTCATGCACGGCACCTCGCACTACCTCGGCCTCGATGTGCACGATGTGGGCGCCAAGTACCGCGTGTTCGAGCCGGGCATGGTGTATACCTGCGAGCCGGGCATCTATATCCGCGAGGAAGGCCTCGGTATCCGCCTCGAAAACGACATTCTCATCACCAAAACCGGCAACGACGACCTGATGAAGAATATTCCGCTCGAAGCCGACGACATTGAGCGCCTGATGCGCGCCGGCCGCTAGGGCCCGCCGAACTACCGACCAGCAAAAAGCCGCTTGATTGACTCAAGCGGCTTTTTTGTTGTATTCACTGAGGATTTTTCGGGCAGCCAATCGGGCCGGTGCGTGTGGCTATGGCGGCCGGCTTTTTCGCAGCTCAGCAGTTGGGAATCAGCCGGCAACCGTGGCTGCGCGAAGTGCCTGAGAAGCGGAATAGTGCAGTTTGGCTGACCACCGCAGAAATACTACACAGTAACTTTCTGGCTGCTCAGGGGGTATAGGATGCTACTTTCGGGCGACTTTGCCTACTCAGGCAGGTTCCGCCGCGAAGTTTCTGTTCACCAAAACTTCTGGTTATGAGAAACCTCTTAACTCCCACTTTAGCTCTGGGACTGACGCTGCTGGCCGCAGCCCCAAAAGGGCATGCTCAAACGGCTGACCGCAAAACCGCTATCAGCCTCTACGGCAGCGCGTACCAGTATAAAGGCAACTTCGGCTCCAACTTCTGGAAATGGGGCGACAACAACTACGGTCCCGGCATCAGCATCAACCGTTACCTCACGCCGGGCCTGGACCTGGGCCTGAGCGGGGCGTACGTGGAGCTGAAAAGCACGCCCGAGCAAAGTGCCTCGCGCTTCGGCTCCAATTTCAACACCAACATCGTCAACGTGAACCTGGCCCTCAAGCTTAAGCTGAACAATGGCTGGGCACTGAAAGAGGATGCCGTGATTCAGCCCTATCTGCTGGCCGCCCCGGGCTGGGCCTTCACCAGCCGCGAAGGTTCGTTTAACAGCAATGGCACCAGCACCAACCTGGCCGAAGACAAAAGCTACTTCGACCTGTTTGGCGCCGCCGGTATCAACTTCCGCGTGAGCGACGCCGTCGGCATTTTCGTGCAGACCGGCCAGCACGTTCCGCTGAAAGCCAACCTCGACGGCGACCCTACCCGCGACAACGACGCCTGGGATGACCGGTATCTGCAGCACACGGCCGGGGTTACCATTGCCTTCGGCAAAGCCAAGGACGAAGACGGTGACGGTGTACCCGACCGCAAAGACAAATGCCCCAGCACGCCCGCCGGCGTAGCCGTGGACGAGAAAGGCTGCCCGCTTGATGGCGACGGCGACGGTGTTCCGGATTACCAGGACCAGTGCCCCACCGAAGCCGGCACGGCTGCCCTCAACGGCTGCCCCGACCGTGACAATGACGGCGTAGCCGACAAAGACGACGAGTGCCCCGACCAGGCCGGCACAGCTGCTCTGCGCGGCTGCCCCGATACGGACGGTGACGGCGTAGCCGACAAAAACGACAAGTGCCCCGATACTCCGCGCGGTACGCAGGTAGATGCCAACGGCTGCCCGCTGGTGCTCGACTCGGATAACGATGGTGTGAAAGACGACGTGGACAAGTGCCCCGATACGCCCGCTAACACCCGCGTAGATGCCAACGGCTGCCCGCTGAGCATTGACCCCGCTGTGAAAGCGCTGGAGCGGCCCATCCGCTTCCAGACTAACAGCACGGTTATTACGTCCAGCTCGTATCCGGCCCTGAACAAAATGGTACAGGCCCTGAAAGACCACCCCGAGTACAGCCTGCGCGTTATCGGCCACGCCGACAGCCGTGGCACGGATGAGTACAACCAGGGCCTCTCGGAGCGTCGTGCCGGCTCGGTGAAACGCTACTTCACCGGCAAGCAGGTAGATCCGGCCCGTATCGTGACCGAAGGACGTGGCGAAAGCCAGCCTGCTGCTCCGAACACGTCTTCCAAGAACATGAGCCAGAACCGTCGGGTAGAATTCAAGTTTGAGTTCTTCATTCCCGGCAACCCGCAGCCCTAATAAGCTCGGCGTTCTTTAGAAAAAGCGGCAGACCTCACGGTTTGCCGCTTTTTCTTTTTCTGGGGCTCAAACAGGTGCCGGCAGTTTCCAGCGCGGACTGAGCTACAGAGGCATACTGCGTTCCAATAGCTGGCAAGGGCTATATGCGAAAAATAGAATCCCGCTTAAACACAACCTTACCGCACCGGAGAAAGTATAGCACCCCGTACTGAACGCAGGCATGAGCTAAGCCAAAGGCAGTATTTCCACACACACTTTCAATTATGAAACACCTTCTAACCACCAGTGCCGCCCTGGGTATGCTGCTATTTGCGGCTGCCCCAGCGCAGGCCCAGACCGCCGATAAGAAGACGGCCATCAGCCTCTACGGCAGTGCCTACCAGTATAAAGGCAACTTTGGCACGAACTACTGGGACTGGACTTCCAACAACTACGGCCCCGGTATCACGTTCAGCCGCTACCTCACGCCGGGCCTGGACCTGGGCCTGAGCGGCGCCTATGTGGAGCTGAAAAGCACGCCCGAGCAAAGTGCCTCGCGCTTCGGCTCCAACTTTAACACCAACATCGTCAACGTAAACCTGGCCCTCAAGCTCAAGCTGAATAATGGCTGGGCTTTCAAGGAAGACGCGTTTATCCAGCCGTATCTGCTGGCCGCCCCGGGTTGGGCTTTCACCAGCCGCGAAGGCAGCTACAACCAGAACGGCACCAGCACCAACTTGGCTGAGGACAAGAGCTATTTCGACCTGTTCGGGGCCGCCGGTATCAACTTCCGGCTTGCGGATGGCGTTGGCCTGTTCATCCAGACCGGCCAGCACATCCCGCTGAAAGCTAACCTCGATGGTGTTCCTGTACGCGACAATGATGCCTGGGACGACCGGTATCTGCAGCACACGGCCGGTCTGACCGTGGCCTTCGGTAAGATGAAAGACGAAGATGGCGACGGTGTTTCGGACCGCAAAGACAAATGCCCCGGCACGCCGGCCGGCGTAGCCGTGGATGCCAACGGTTGCCCGCTTGACGGCGACGGCGACGGTGTGCCGGACTACCAGGACAAATGCCCCACCGAAAAGGGCCTGGCGGCGCTGGAAGGCTGCCCCGACCGTGACGGTGACGGTGTGCGCGACGGCGACGACAAATGCCCCGATACTCCCGGCAAAGCAGAGCTGCAAGGCTGCCCCGATGCGGACGGTGACGGTGTGACCGATGCCGACGACAAGTGCCCCAACACGCCTGCCGGTGTAGCAGTAGATGCCAGCGGCTGCCCCCTCGACCGTGACGGCGACGGTGTTCCGGATTACCAGGACCGCTGCCCCAACCGCCCGGGCCCAGCCTCGAACAAAGGCTGCCCGGAGATGAAAGTAGAAGAGAAGAAGAAGCTCCAGGAAGCCACCAAGTTCATCCAGTTCGAGTTCGACAAAGCTACGCTGAAGCCGGTTTCGTTCCCGACCCTGAACGGCCTGGTAGAAATCCTGAACGCCTACCCCGACTACTCGCTCGGCATTTCGGCCCACGCTGACAGCAAAGGCGACGATGCCTACAACCTGCGCCTGTCGGACGAGCGCGCTGCTTCGGCCCGCACCTACATGCTGAGCAAAGGCATTCCGGCCGACCGTATCGTGTCGCACGGCTACGGCGAAACCAAGCCGATTGCCGACAACGCTACCGAAGCCGGCCGGGCTATCAACCGTCGCGTAGAGTTCGACGTGTATCTGCCCGGCGACCCGAACCCTGCCGAGACCAAGTACGGAGTAGCCCCCGAAATTCCGGCTGCTCCCGTCAAGAAAGCGGCTCCGGCCAAAGCGCCCGTGAAGAAGGCTCCCGCCAAGAAAGCCGCTCCGCGCAAGCGCTAAGCTTTCTTCGGCCAACGCCTAATACCAAAAGCAGCCTGCTCCCTGAGCAGGCTGCTTTTTTGTGTCTGTCAGAGTGCCTGGAAGAAAGGTCCTTTCCAAGCTCGGCTGCCGTCTGCTCCATCCGGCACAACGCCATCTTCCTGATTAAAGAGGGCGCAGCTTGGTTATGTGTCATCGTGAGCGAAGCGAAGGACCTTTTCACGCTAGCACTAAGTCTGCTCATCTGCTCAACCGTGAGAAGGTCCTTCGCTGCACTCAGGATGACAAGCACGAAGGAAGACTCTGGACAGCTTTACCCACATAAGAAAGGCCGCTCCCGGAGGAAGCGGCCTTTCTTACTACCATGAGGCGAATACCTTTCTACTTGGTCATATCCGCTACGTTGGGCAGGACCTTGATGAGCTGAGCCAATTGCCCCTGCGTGAAGTTGCCGCCAATAGACATAAGCATAAACGAGTCGGGGACGCCGGAAACGGTGCTGGTGGCTACCACTTCCGTCACTCGGTCGCCTTGCTGGCGGGTGGCGTAGCGCACGTTGCCGCTGCCGGTGGTCAGGGGCGTGTACCGCTCATTAGAAAGCAGTCCGTTTACCTCGCTCACCAGCCCCTCAGCTACCAGCTTCTCGGCGCTGCCGCTGGTGGGTGCAAACGTCAGCACCCGGAAGCTGCGCACCGACGACAAGGCCTGCGTCAGGTCGTTTTCGCCGCCCAGGCTGCCGAGGCGGCCCAGCAGAATGCGGGTAGTAAGGCCGGCGCTCCAGTCGGTGGCTTTAAAGCCGGAGCGGTTCTCGTACTTGTTGAAAAACTCCGCTACTGTGCGGGCCGGGTTGCCGGGGCCGGAAGCGCGGCAGCCCGCGAGCAGCAGCAACGCCACCAGCGGCAGCCACATAAACGTGCGAATTCTCATCATGGCAATAGGAAAAAAAGAGGGTGAGAGATGGAACAGCCGATAAGGAAGCGGCAAGTTGAAGGATTAAACGCTGTTTTCAGCAGTATGGCTGTCCTCAACCCGGGCTCATCTCCTTCTTCTCTCATAATCGGCTCCTGCAGCAGCCGAGCGACTAGCACCGTAAGCCGGTCCGGCTAGTCCCTGTCTTCCTACTCAAACCCAATGGCATTCAGGAAAAAAACCTCCCGGTTGGGAGCATGGTCGGCGCGCACGTTCTGGTAGCCAAAGGCCAGCAGGCGGTTGCCATACCACGCCACGAGGCCTTCGTTGCTGGTGGAAGTGGCCTTTTCCTTGGCAGTTGGCAGCGACGACGTTTGCAGGTTCACGTGCAGGTCGTTGGGGGAAGGCGCCGTCCGGTCAATAATCTTGTAGTTCAGCTTGTCGTCGGTGAGGTAGGCAATAGCCAGCCGGCGGCCGTCCGGCAGCGGGCACAGCCGCACCGTTTCGGACAAGGTGTAGCGTACCACGTCTTTCAGCACGAACGTATTGTCCCATAAGAGGTTGCCGCGCTTGTCGAAGCCACAGACCAGCGCGTGCGTAATGCGGTAGCCGTCGTAGTTCCGGTTGCCGCGCGCCCAGTTGGGGTTGCCGTAGCCTGGGTAATAGTAGGGGTTGTACACGCGGGTCGGCCCGTACACGCCACCATACCAGTTGTTGCGGTAATAAGGATAATACACTTCAGCTACCATCACGTAGCCATCCTCAAACGGAATCAGGTCGTGGATGAGGGTGCGGTAGCGCAGGCGCAGTACCCGGTCGGCGGCGCGCAGCTTTTCGCTTTTCTGCTGCAGGCGCCGGGCCCGGCCGGGGCTCATGAAGTCGAAGAAATGCTTGAGGTTGGCGAAGTCGTAGAAGCGCAGCGAGCGGCGCGAGCCGGTGGGCGTCACGCCCGCCGAGAGGTCGGCCGCGAACAGGCCCTGCGAGAAGCGCGGGTCGCGCAGGGTGTAGGTGCCGGCCAGCAGCCGCCCCGCCGCCGAGTCGGCCGCCGGACTGATCTGGGCCGAAATCAGGCCCCGCTCACTTTCGGCCTGCACAAACTCAGAGCGCAGCAGCATGCCCCGCGCCGACAGCTGCTTGAGTTGCAGGCGTGCCTTGTAGCCGTTGGTCTGGCTCATCACAAACTCGGCCCGCTTGGCCGCCGAATCGGCCAGGAAAGAAAGCTGGGCGGGCAGTGGCTCGTATACCGAGGGCAGAAACTGATGCTTGCCGGTGCTCAGGTCGAGCAGCAGCACAGTCAGGTGGTTGTCTACCAGCACCGTCACGAACAGGTTGCCGCCCAGCGCTTTCAGGTCGTAGATGTCGCGCGTCAGCTTGGTATCGAACTCATAGGTGCGTACCCGCTTGCCCGTCGCATCTACGCTGGCCGCCCACAGCCGGTCCTGCGTGTAGTCGGACTGAAACAGCACGTAGTTGGAAGTGCCTTCGGCGCAGATGGCCTGAAAATCAAACTCCCGGGGCACGGGCAGCAGCACATTCCAGAGGGGCTGCAGGCGGTAGTCGTATTTCTGCAGACTGAAAGTGTCGTGGCGAATGCCGGGGCCATCCTGCTTCACCAGCACCACCACACTGCTGTCCTGGGCAATGGGCTGCACTTCCACCTCGCTGGAACTGAGGTCCAGCGGCAGCTCGAGACGGGTGGCCTGGGTGGGCGTGTAGATGGCGGCCGGTTCTTTTTGCTGGGCTGCTACCGGAGCAGCAACGCCAACCGCCACAAACAGCAGGAACAGGAGCGAGGCAACGTGTTTCATAACCAAATCCGAAGGCCGATGAGGGGCTACGGGGTTCAGTAAGATACGGCGAAGCCAGCGCAATGTCATGCCCGGCCCGGGAAAATGCCCGGCTCCGGCGCTACTGTAGTGCTTAGGCTCCCAGCTCCAGAATGGTATCGAATTCTGCGGCCTTCAGCGGCATCACCGACAGGCGCGACTGGCGCAGCAGCCCAATCTGGCCGAGGCGCTCATCCTGCTTGATGCGAGCCAGCGAAACCGGCTGCGGCAATGCCTGCTGGGGCTTCAGGTGCACGGCCACCCAGCCGCTGTCGGCTTCGGCAGTAGCATCGGGGGCGGCCGGGGCGGCTACCTCGGCAATGCCTACCACCTGCTTTTCGCTTACGCTGTGGTAGTAGAGCACTAAGTCGCCGGGCTGCATTTGCTGCAGGAAGTTGCGGGCCTGGTAGTTGCGGACGCCGGTCCAGTCGGTGCCACCGTCGCGCAGGAAGTCGGCCCAGGAGTAGGCTTCAGGTTCGGATTTAACGAGCCAGTAATTCAATGAGAGAAGAAGTGAGTTGAGTGATGTGGAAGAGCGAATGAAGAAATAAGCGGGACTGCTCAGGCAAGCCATTCGCTCATTCCTGCCCTCATTTTTCTATGCGGCGCACTTTCAGCAGGTCGTTTTCCAGCGACACTATTTCGAGCTGATAGTCAGGGTCCTTCTTGTCGTCGAGGGAGATGCGCAGAGTGTGTTCGTTTTCGGCGGTCCAGGTGCCTTTGTGGCCCTCCAGGCCATCGGTGGGGGCAATATCGAACTGCGTGAAGATGCCATTATGCTCGAAGGCAAAGCCCGTACGGCCGCGTGAGGGCGGAAAAGCATACGTATTGGGGCGGTACACCTGCACGTCGCCCTGGTCTTCTTCGTGGGCGTGCAGCCACGTGCGCTCCAGCTGCTTGAGCTTGGCAGCGGCCTTGGTGCCGGGCCGGCAGGTGGCCGCCAGCAGCGCCACGCACAACACGGCCAAAACAGTGAACAGACGCATAGAGTACAAGGCTGAAAGGTGGAACAGGCAGCCGGCCGAAACGCCGGTGGCGGCCGGCAAAAGTAGCGCCGAAACCGGCGGTATCGTATACGCAGCCACTGCGGCCGGGAGTTTTGCGCCTTCAAGCTACAACTTTGCCCGTACCTTTACCTGTCATCCTAGTCACCCTCACGTTCTACCCCTGTGGACAACCGCGCGCTGATTCGTGCCTTCCGCCTGACGGCCCAGCTCATGGAGCTGCACGAAGAAAATCCGTTTAAAATCCGGGCATACGAAGGCACCGCCAACGCGCTGGAGCAGCTCAGCGTGCCCGTGGCCGATATTGAGCGGCACGGCCTGCCCGACCGCACCGGCCTAAGCAAAACCGCCGCCGCCAAAGTGGCCGAAATGCTCGATACCGGCTCGTTTGACGAGCTAACGCGCCTGCTGGCTGCCACGCCGCCCGGTGTGGTAGAACTGCTGAAGGTGAAAGGCATCGGGCCCAAGAAAATCCGTAGCCTGTGGAAGGAGTTGGGCATCGAAGGACCCGAACAGCTACGCGAAGCTGCCCAAAACGATGAGGTCAGCAAGCTCAAAGGCTTCGGCAAGAAAACCCAGGACGCCATTCTGGCGGCCCTCGAATTTACGGACCAGAGCCGGGGTAAGCTTCTGTATCCGCAGGCCGAGGAGCTGGCCACTGACCTGCTGGAGCGCCTGCAGGCGGCAGATGGCATAGAGCAGGCGGCCATGGCCGGTGAAGTGCGCCGCCGCCTCGAAACCGTGGAAAACGTGACGCTCGTGGCCGCTACAACTCAGCCGGCCGCCGTGCACGCATTACTTAATACTCTCGACGGCCTGACCGCCGACCCACGCCGCAGCGGCCCGTTTGCGTGGCGCGGTACGGCCACGGCATCGGGCGTGAAGGTGGAAGTGCTGCTGGTGGCGCCGCCCGATTTCGTGAACCAGTTGCTGCTGCACTCGGCCGCCGAAGAACATCTGGCAGGCGCGCTGACCGAGGAAAACCAGCCCGGCCAGCCAGCCACGCTGCGCCAGTGGCTGAAGCGGGAGCGGTTTGCCTCGGAGCAGGACCTGTACCAGCGCGCCGGCCTGCAGTACGTGGAGCCCGAACTGCGCGAAGGCTTCTGGGAGTTGCCGCTGGCCCGCGAAAACAAGCTGCCCCGCCTGCTCGAAGACGCCGACCTGCGCGGCTCGCTGCACAACCACAGCACCTACTCCGACGGCAGCCACAGCCTGCGCGAAATGGCCACGTTCCTGCGCGACAACGGCTACGAGTACCTCGGCATCTGCGACCATTCGCAGGCGGCGCACTACGCCAACGGCCTGCCGCCGGAGCGCGTGCGCCAGCAGCAGCGCGAAATCGACGAGCTGAACCAGGAACTGGCGCCGTTCCGCATTTTCAAGGGCATCGAGTCGGATATCCTCTCGGATGGGTCGCTGGACTACACGCCGGCGGTGCTCGAAACCTTCGATTTCATTGTGGCCTCGGTGCACTCCAACCTGAAAATGGACGAGCGCAAAGCCACCACGCGGGTGCTGCGGGCCATCGAAAACCCGTATACCACCATGCTGGGCCACCCCACGGGCCGGCTGCTGCTGCGCCGCGAAGGCTACCCCCTTGACCATAAAGCCATCATCGACGCCTGCGCCAAACACAACGTCATCATCGAAATCAACGCCAACCCCTGGCGCCTCGACCTGGACTGGCGCTGGGTGCACTACGCGCTGGAGCAGGGCGTGCAGCTCAGCATCAACCCCGATGCGCACCACACCAACGGCTACGCCGATATGCACTACGGCGTATTCATGGGGCGTAAAGGCGGCCTGACCCGCGAAATGACCTTCAACGCCAAAACCGCCGCTGAAGTGGCCGACTATTTTGCCCGGCGCAAAGCCAATATCAAGCCGCCGCTGGAGTTCCAGGATTCGCTGTTTGGGTAAGGAAGTGATGAGGAGATGAAGTAAGGAGTGATGAGGGTGGATAAAACATCACGACTTATTACCTCATCACCTTTCGCTTCATTACCTCATTACTTCCTTATGAAGATTCTGATTCTGCGCTTTTCCTCCATCGGTGATATTGTGCTGACGACGCCCGTGGTGCGGGCTGTGAAGCTGCAGGTGCCGGGCGCGGTAGTGCACTTTTGCACCAAGCCGGGCTACCGCGGCATCATGGCGGCCAACCCCTACGTCGATAAGGTGCATTGCCTCACCGGCTCGCTCCGGGAGCTGGTAACCGAGCTGAAAGCCGAGCAGTTCGACTTCGTCATAGACCTGCACCACAACCTGCGCACTACCTTGCTGAAGGCGCAGCTGGGCGTGAAGTCGGCCAGCTTTGATAAGCTGAACGGCCGCAAGTGGCTGCTCGTAAATCTGAAGATAAACACGCTGCCGCCCGTCCATATCGTAGACCGATACCTGGCCGCAGCGGCGCCGCTGGGTGTGAAAAACGACGGGCAGGGCTTGGATTACTTCATCCCGGCTCAGGATGAAATAGCCATTGAGGCTGCGCTGCCGGCCGAGTTTGAGCGGGGCTACGTGGCCTTCGCCATTGGGGCGCAGCACGCCACCAAGCGGCTGCCCGTGGAGCGCATCATTGAGCTGTGCGGCCTGCTGCGGCGGCCGGTAGTGCTGCTCGGCGGCCCCGAAGACGAAAGCACCGGCCACATCATCGAGTTGGCCTTCGATAAGGGGGCCGCTACTGCTCCACCCGCCGCGGGCCGCATCCCGGACAGTCCGTACTACTTCCCGGCTACTGCGCCCGGCAGTCAGGTCGGCACGGTCATTTACAACGCCTGCGGCAAGTTCAACCTCAACCAATCGGCCTCGTTGGTGCGGCAGGCCAGCCTGGTGGTGAGCCACGATACCGGCCTCATGCATATTGCAGCGGCCTTCCGGAAGGAAATCTTCAGCGTCTGGGGCAACACGGTGCCCGAATTCGGGATGTACCCCTACCGCACCGAGTTCCAGGTGCTGGAAGTGAAAGGCCTGCCGTGCCGGCCATGCTCCAAAATCGGCTACGCGAAGTGCCCGCAGGGCCATTTCAAATGCATGCACGACATCAAATTTGATTTGGATTTGCCACCCCCGCACGACGGCAAGTAGCCGCTGCGCGTAATCAGGCGTATAGCCTACTGTTGAGGTAGCGCAAAACGCAAAACCACCGATACGGTGGTCTTGGTGCCACAAGGCCGCTGCTCATACCCTGTGTTCCACCAATAACTCGATTTGAGCCATGCCCGAAGCTCCTGGTACCTCTGTAGTGGTGAAAGTAGGGCCGGAAGCCTTGCTTGCCGATGTGCAAGCCGGCCGCCACACCTGGCTCGTGGATGAGCCCGTGGCAGTAGGTGGCCAGGACCAGGGCCCCACGCCCTACGACCTGTTGCTGTCGGCGCTGGGAGCCTGCACGGCCATCACGCTGCGCCTCTACGCTACCCGCAAAAAGTGGCCCCTCGAAGGAATTGAAGTGCGCCTACGCCACCAGCGCGTGCATGAGCAGGACTGCGAAAAATGCGAGGAGCCCGGCCATATGCTGGAAGAAGTACAAAAAGAGCTGCACCTGCTGGGCCCGCTCACCGAAGAGCAGCGCCAGCGCCTCGAAGTCATTTCGCAGAAATGCCCCGTGCAGAAAACCCTCGCCGGCAGCCTGCGCATCGTCACGACGCTGGCTCCCGTTGATACGGGTTTCGTGTAGCCCAAGGCAGCCTAGAATTACTTCCTGCCACTAGTGTCAAACTGAAAACAGCCCGGCCGGCCCAACACGTAGTTGGACCGGCCCGGCTGTTTCGCGGAAGCTGAGAATTAGCCGATTTTGCTGAATCCGCAGTAGGAGTGCAGCACTTCCGGCAGGTGAATACCGTCTTCGTGCTGGTTGTTTTCGAGCAGCGCCGCCACGATGCGGGGCAGTGCCAGAGCCGAGCCATTGAGCGTGTGCAGCAGCTGCGGCTTGCCGATTTCGGGGCGGTAGCGCAGCTTCAGGCGGTTGGCCTGGTAGGTTTCGAAGTTGGAAGCCGAGCTTACTTCCAGCCAGCGCTGCTGGGCCGCGCTCCACACTTCCAGGTCGAAGGTGAGGGCCGAGGTGAAGCCCATGTCGCCGCCGCAGAGGCGCAGTACGCGGTAGGGGAGGCCCAGCTTCTGCAGCAGCCCTTCGATGTGTGCTACCATGCCTTCCAGCGCTTCGTAGCTGTTCTCGGGCTGCGTAATCTGCACGATTTCCACTTTATCGAACTGGTGCAGGCGGTTGAGGCCCCGCACGTGCGCCCCCCACGAGCCGGCTTCGCGGCGGAAGCAGGGCGTGTAGCCGGCATTGCGGATCGGCAGCCGGTCGGTGGGCACTATTTCGTCGCGGTAGAGGTTGGTGATGGGAACCTCGGCCGTCGGAATCAGATACAGGTCGTCGGCGGTGGCGTGGTACATCTGGCCCTCTTTGTCGGGCAGCTGGCCGGTGCCGTAGCCGCTGGCTTCGTTCACCAGAATCGGCGGCTGAATTTCGGTGTAGCCGGCGGCGCGGGCCTCATCCAGGAAAAAGTTGATGAGGGCGCGCTGCAGGCGGGCTCCCTGGCCTTTGTACACCGGAAAGCCAGCGCCCGTAATCTTGTTGCCCAGCGCGAAATCAATGATGTCGTACTGCTCAATCAGGTCCCAGTGGGGCTTGGCGCCGGCGGGCAGCTCCGGCTTCTGGCCCACTTCGCGCACCACCTCGTTGTCGTCGGCTGAAACACCGGCCGGCACGCTGCTGTGGGGCACGTTCGGGAGCTTGTAGAGGGTTTGCTGGAGCGCATACTCAATCTGCGTCAGCTCTTCGGCGTGCGACTTGGTATGTTGCTTGAGCTCGGCGGTGCGGGCTTTCAGCGCTTCGGCTTCGGTTTTGTTGCCGGCTTTCATCAGCCCCCCGATTTGCCGGGCCAGCTCGTTGGCTTCGGCCTGAGAAAGGTCGTGGGCGGTTTGCAGGTCTTTGCGGCGCTGGTCGAGGGCCAGTACGGCCTGCACATCGGCTTCGGCGGTTTTGTAATTTCTTTTGGCCAGGCCCGCCAGTACGGCCTCGGTTTGTTCTTTCAGGACGGAAACTTGCAGCATAACAGCAGAAAACGCGGAATGGAATACGGCAAAAGTAGAGTAATGATTTCGCAGATTCTACGCCCGGCTTATATTCACGCTATAATAGGTGCGGCAGCGGCCTCCAACCAAATCGGCTTGGCTGTCGTTTTTAAGTAGCTAGCTCCAACCACATTGTGCCATCTGCTGCGCGTAGAAAGGCAGTGGTTTCGAAACAAAATCTGTGAATTCCGTAGAATCTGCAAAATACCTGTTCTGGTTTGGCAGTTCGGCCGTATTACGCTAACATTGCGTTAGTAAGCCGGCTGCTGAGGCCGGGCCCGTCGATGATTTTCATGCGTCCGGCCCGCGGTTATTTTCCAGCACTCCCCGTCCATTACCACTCTTTTCGACTTCTCTGCCGTGCTGAATGCCGCGTCTGCGGCTCCCGGGCACTGCCGCATCTGTGGCAGTATGCCACTGTTGGTTGTGCTTCCTCCGCCTGATTTTTCCTCCCCTCATTGCCCTTATGTACACTATCGAAGAGTTAAAAGACCGTTTACTTTCTGATCTGAAAGAAATTGCGGAGGAACTCAACGTTGGCAACTTCAAGAAACTAAGCAAGCAGGATCTGATTTACAAGATTCTCGATCAGCAGGCTGTATTGCCTGCCGACAAGCTGCCCCTTAAAGTGAAACCAGCCGCCAAAGCGCGGCCGGAGCCGGCCTTCTCCGATGTAGCGGCCCCCGCTGCCCTTGCCGATGTTGCAGTGGCAGACGTTGCGGCGGCTCCGGCCCCGCGGCCTGCCTCCCGCACCCGTGCCCCCAAAGCTCCGGTGGCTAAAGCCGCGGCCCCTGAGGCGGCGGCTGTGGTAGCCGAACCCGTTGCCGCTGCCGAGCCCGTTGTAGCTGCTGAGGTGGCAACGCCCGAGCCGGCAGTAGCGGAGCGCCCTGTCAAGCCGTATCAGCGGCCGGAGCGCCGCCCCCGCGACGCTGCGGGCCGCAACAGCCGCGCGGCCGAAACCGAAGCCGCCCCCGAAACCACTGCCGCTCCCGATTCGTCGGGGCTGATAGAGCTGCGCCCGGTAGCTGCGCCAGCGGCCACCGAGCCGGCCGATGCGGCTGCTCCCGCTGCTATTGCCCCGACTGAGGGACAAACAGCGGCCGTAGCAACTCCTGAAGCGGCCCCGGCGCCTCGTATTTTCCGCCCTGAGCGCACTGAAGGTTTGGTACGGCCCCTGCGCGACCAGCCCCGCGAGCGGGAAAGCCGTTCGGAGCGGGATGGCCGGGAGCTGCGCAACGGCAGCAGCGACGTAGCCCGCCCTGCCGAGCAGCCCCGCGAGTTCCGGGCTGACCGGCCGGAGCGCGACCCCAACCGTCCGCTACGCGAGCAGCAGCCTCGCCTGGACCGCCCCGAGCGGGATGGCCAGCGCCCCGAGCGTACAGACCGCCCCGACCGGGAGCAGCGCCGCGAAGACCGGTATGCCGCCCGCGAGCAGCAGCGGCAGCAGCGCCAGGAAGGCGCCCAGCAGCAACAGGCACCGCAGCGCCCCCGCAACGATTTCGACATCGTTATTGCGGGCGAAGGCACGCTGGAGATGATGCCCGATGGCGGCTATGGCTTCCTGCGCAGCCCGTTCTACAACTACCTTTCCTCGCCCGACGACATTTATGTGGCGCCGCAGCAGGTGAAGCAATTCTCGCTGAAAGCCGGCGACACGGTGAAGTGCACCATCCGGCCGCCCCGCGAAGGTGAGAAGTACTTTGCCCTGGTTGGCGTGGATACCATCAACGGCCGGGCCGTGGAAGAAGCGCGGGACCGGGTGCCGTTCAGCAGCCTCACGCCGCTTTTTGCGGAAGAGCGCCTCAAGCTTTCCACCAAATCCAGCCAGTACAGCACCCGGATTCTGGACCTGTTTGCGCCTATCGGCAAAGGGCAGCGGGGCCTGATTGTGGCCCAGCCCAAAACCGGTAAAACGGTGCTGCTGCAGGAAATTGCCAACGCCATCAGCGAAAACCACCCCGAGGTGTACCTGATGATTCTGCTCATTGACGAGCGGCCGGAAGAAGTAACGGACATGGCCCGCTCGGTGAAAGCCGAGGTGCTCAGCTCCACCTTCGATGAAACTGCCGACCGCCACGTGAAGATTGCCAGCATTGCGCTGGATAAGGCCAAACGCCTCGTGGAGTGCGGCCACGACGTAGTGATTCTGCTCGACTCGATTACGCGTCTGGCGCGGGCTTACAACACGGTACAGCCGGCTTCCGGCAAGATCCTTTCGGGTGGTGTGGATGCCAACGCGCTGCACAAGCCCAAGCGCTTCTTCGGCGCGGCCCGCAACGTGGAAAACGGCGGCTCGCTCACCATCATTGCCACGGCCCTCATCGAAACCGGCTCCAAAATGGACGAGGTAATCTTCGAGGAATTCAAAGGCACCGGCAACATGGAGCTGCAGCTGGACCGCAAGCTGGCCAACAAGCGCATCTTCCCGGCCATTGACGTGCCGGCCTCCGGTACGCGCCGCGAAGACCTGCTCATGAGCAAGGAAGAGCTGAGCCGGATCTGGGTGCTGCGCAAATTCATGGCCGACATGACGCCTTCCGAGGCTATGGAGTTCCTCAAGGACCGCATGAAAGGCACCAAGGACAACAGCGAATTCCTGCTGGCCATGAACGGCTAACCGTCTCCGCCTGACAACTTAACGCTGTCATCCTGAGCACAGTGAAGGACTTTGTTACGCTAAAACGACCTGTTATTTCGACAATCGTTATAGGTAGTAAGGTCCTTCCCTGTGCTCAGGATGACAGTTTTTTGTTATCCATTTCAACAACTGATTAGATATGACGCCGCAAACTCACCCACACCCTCAGGACCGCCCCGAACTGCTCTACCTTTTTGATCCGCTGTGCGGCTGGTGCTACGGCATGAGTCCTGTGATTCAGCGCGTGCAGCAGGAGTTTGCGGGGCAGCTGGATGTATCGGTGCTGTGCGGCGGCATGGTGCTGGGCGAGCATATCGGCCCCATCGGCCACGACTGGGAGTTTATCAGCAACTCGCTGCAGCAGGTGGAGCGGGTTACGGGCGTGGAGTTTGGCGCGGCGTTTCGGGCGCTGGGCGAGGAGGGCAGCTACGTGCAGGACTCGGAGCCGCCTAGCTGGGCCATAAACGTATTTCGCCAGCTCAACCAGGCCAAAACGGCCAGCTTCGCCCACGACGTTCAGGTGGCTTATTTCCGCGACGGCGCCGACCTGAACGAGCCCAAAACCTACCTGCCACTGGCCACCGCATACGGCGTAGATGGAGCCGAATTTCTGCGGCGCCTCGCGTTGCCGGAAACCGCTCAGGCCACCCGCCAGGAGTTTGCGGCGGTAACTAAAATCGGCGTTCAGGGCTTTCCTACCAGCATTCTGCGGGTCGGGAGCCAGGGCTACGTGCTGGCTCGTGGCTATCAGCCATACGAAGCGTTTGCGGAGGGCCTGAGGCAGGCATTGGCGCAAGCGGAATAAGCAGCGCGAGACGACACATGCAACGGGGCGGCTTCTGTACAGGAAGCCGCCCCGTTGTGCTGTAGAGCTGTTTTGGTTAGCTGCCCAGGCCGGGTAGCTGTACTACTTGCTTGGTGCGGGGCGAGTACGCAATCCGGCGGCGGTCTTCCTTGCCCACAGTGTACACAAATCCCACTGCATCAGGGCGTTTTTGCAGGTCGTCCCAGGTGGCTTGGTCGGCGCCGCTGGCCTGGTAGGCTTCTTTGGCAGTCAGAGCGGGTTTGCGGAAGTTTCTTTCGGCGAAAAATTCGTCCATGCGGCGCCGGATGTAGGCTTCCCGCTCGGCGGGAGTAGCAGTAGGCATCTTCATCTCATACACCATGCTGGCTTCCAGATCAGCGGCAGACAGCATTTCGCGGAAAATAACCTGTCCGCTGGCATCGGTGATGGTGAAGGTGATTTCGCCGGTCAGTACGTCTTTGCCGCGCAGCGTGAGCTGAAATTCGTCGGGGGAGGCCGGCGCGGAAAACACGTGGCGTTGGCGCACAGTTTTGAGCGTATCGGACTGCGGAGTGGTGGCCCGGGCGCGGGACGTATCCATCGGCTCCAGACGCGTAACTGTGTCGGCGCCGGCCGTGGTGGAGGCCGCCGGCTGGCGCGTGTCGGGCGTGGAGCACGCCGCCAGCAGGCCAATCAAAGAAAGAAGCAGGGCAGAACGCATGGTAGTAAGGCAATGATGATTGGGCGACAATACGCGGTTTGGGCCGCTCATGTTGAGCTCCAGGCTTTCCGGTTGCCCGCAGGCTACCAGAGCAGCATCAGTAGAAAAGCCGCACTCATGCACACCGACGACACCTGATTCATGCGCATGGTGTGCTCGAAGTCGGCCGCCGCCGGATTGCGCCACACGGCCCAGGCCCAGCGGCCAAACAGAAAAACAACCGGGCCGGTAGCTGCCAGGAAAATCAGCAGGTGCCCGACTTCCCGCCGCAGCCACAGCGCATAAGCCAGCACGGCAGCCCCCGCGAGCAAACCCACCGCCGCAAACACAAACGTGCCCCGGATACCCAGCAGCAGGCTCAGCGTCCGGTCGCCGCGGCGGGCATCTTCCTGGTGTTGGTATACCTGCGTAAGCGGGTAGGAGCCGCACAGAAACAGGCTGCTCACGAGGGCCAGCAGCAGATTGGTGGGCTCCGTAATAGCACCCCACGACGCGCCGCTGCCGACCTGCGTCATCAGAAACGTGAAGGCGCCCTGAAAAACGACGACCACCAGCGTGCTCAGCAGCGGATACTTCTTGAGCCGGATACCCTCGTAGCTGTAGGCTTTCGACACCAGCAGGTACACGGCTACCAGCAGCCCAAACCACGGACTCAGCAGCGCGCCGCCCAACACGGCCAGCCCATCAAACAGATACACCAGATGCAGCAGCTCCGCCGACACTTTGGGCGGGTGCTTCAGGCCGCCGATGCTGCCTTCGTCCCGGTCGTAGTAGGAGTTGTAGCCGTTGGAAGCAGGGTAAGCCAGCAGATGCAGCACCACAAATACGCCCGCCGCCCGCCACGCGCTGAACGGCTCCCGCAGAGCACTCAGCCCGAACCAGAACACCGGCATCAGATACACGGAAAACGGGATGCGCAGCAACGGCAGCGCCTTGCGGTAAGCAGCCAAAGAAGAAGAGGACATAGAAGTATGCTTGTGTCGGGGCTGCCTGCAACGCGCAGCACTATTCGGGCAACGCGCCCTGCAAGCTAAAGCTTACGCGGTAGTATCCGGCACCCCAATGAGGTAGGTGACCTGCGGGCCCCACGTATGACGCACTTTGCCCGCCTGCCAGCGGAAGCGGCCTGTGGGGTCGGCGCGGCGGGCCAGGGCCAGCAGCTGCTCGGGCGGGTACATCCGCAGAATGGACACCGTGCCGTCCCAGATGGTGAAGAGCGGAATAAGCGGCAGCATGTAGGTGAGCAGCAGCCGGCTAAGCCGAAACGGCCGGATAAAGGGTGTGATGAGCAGCTGCGCCACGGGCAGCACGGTCCAGGCCAGCAGAATTTCCAGCCACGACTTGCCGGCGCCCTCAAATACCCCAATGCCCACTTGCTGCCGCACCGCATCGGCCAGCAATGCCTCGGCCTGCAGCGGCGGGAAGTGGTGAAACGCTGAGAATACCGTGCGGAACCCGGCCAGATGCGCTGGAACAGCCAGCGCATCTACAGCCGTGGGCTCGAAAAACAAACCCGGTGTGCGGGCGGCCAGCAGCTGCCAGGCCGCCGGCTGCGGATACAAATCGGTGAGCGTGACCTGGGCCTGCGGCAGGCCGGATTCGCGCAGGCTGCGCAACACGCCTTCAGTGCCGCCTCCGGCCCCGGCGCACAGCTCCAGCAGCAGCGGCGGCTGGCCGGTTTGCCGCAGGGCGTCGCGTAGCAGCGGCACGATGGGCTGATAGGTGTTCAGCGCCGAAATCATAAAGCGCAGGTAGTCCATCATGCCCGCCCGGACCACGGCGGGGAACCAGGGCAGGTCTTCGAACTCGAATAGCTGGAGGCGTAGTTTCACCCCCGAACATACGCAGAACCCGTCCGGGGCGGCTGTGCACTGTCGGCACGGCGAGGTTCAGGCGCCGGCAGTAGCTTGCCTCACCATTCCTACCTGGCTAAGGCCCAGCCGCCGCGCGGCGGCCACCGAGGCCACCAGCCACGGTAAACTCAGGCCGAAAAATAGTACCAGGCTGCCGTCGGTTCGCTGCATTATCGGGACATCAAACACGAAGGGAACGGCCAGGCCGGACTGCTGATACAGCTTCCACAGCCCCCAAAACAGGGCTACCACGCCCTCAAAAATCAGCGCCGTCCGGAGCAATAGTTCCGGGGCAGAGGTGGCCTCGCGGAATACCCGGTGCATCAGCGGCAGCCGAACCAGGTTGCCCAGCAAGGCCGGGACGCCGGCCAACACGAGCAAGAGTAGAAGAGTGAGAGGCAGCTCTCCGAAAGAATGGGAGAGAAAGTCGGGTTGGTAAAAGAACAGGCTAACCAGAAATATAGCTGCCAACAGCAGCATTCCCCACCACCACGAAAGCCAAAAGTGGCGCTTGGCCAGCGTCCAGGAATCCGGTTTCATAGAATTAATATAGAACAGAGCTTGCGTAGAAAAGAAACTTTACTGTGCTTTGCAATACAAAGTGCTTTTTAAAGATGATGAAGCCCGCCGTAGATCCGCTAGCCCAACTTACCGAGATTCGCGCCATTATGGAGCGCTCTTCCCGCTTTATTTCGCTTAGCGGCCTGAGTGGGGTAGGAGCGGGCGTAGTGGCCCTGGCCGGGGCAGGTGCCGGGCACTGGTTTCTGCGCCGCGAATATGGCAGCCAGGGCTTTCTACGGCTGCTGGAAAGCACCGAGCAGGAACGCACGTTGGTGCTGCCCTACCTCATGGCGCTGGCTGCCGGCATGATTGGGGCCGCGCTGGCGGTGGCCATTTTCTTCACGTTGCGCCGCGCCCGCCGAACGGGTACGGGGCTCTGGAACAGCCTGGGCCGCCGGCTGGCCTTGAGCCTGGCTATTCCACTGGTGGCGGGCGGCTTGTTTTGCCTGGCGTTGTTTGTGCGCGGAGCCGTGAGCCTGGTAATACCGGGGATGCTGCTGTTCTACGGCCTGGCACTGCTCAACGCCAGCAAGTACACCCTCGACGAAATCAGGTGGCTGGGACTCACGCAGATAGCACTGGGACTGGTGGCAGTGTTGCTGCCCGGGGCCGGATTGTTGTTCTTTGCACTCGGATTCGGACTGGGGCACATCGGCTACGGCTTGGTAATGTATAACCGTTACGAGCGTAAATAAAGCGTTGCCTGTAGCAGGCACGGACGAGAAATTGGGGCTCCGCCACCGCCTTCGTCAGCACCTGACCGCCAACCCGCAACAATCAGCAAATAAGCATCCTTGAAACACGTCATCCACACGCTTAATAAAGCTTTTGACCACCGCGTGCGGCTGGGCGTGATGGCCGTGCTTCTCGCGAATGAGCTGGTGAGCTTCAATGAGCTGAAAGAAGCCCTCGACCTCACCGACGGCAACCTGGCCAGCCATGTGGCGGCGCTGGAAAAAGCGGGCTACGTGCTGGTAACCAAGCAGTTTGTGGGCAAAAAGCCCAATACTACCTATGCGGCCTCCAAAGAAGGAAAAGCCGCCTTCCAAGACCATCTGACGGCTTTGGAAAAGCTCCTGCGCGGCAGTAGCTGATTTTTTTGTGCTTTAACTTTGAAATACAAAGTTCTTTTGAAAACGGGCTGTGTGTCAGCATAGCTCGAAACCTCATTCTCTCTAGCAGCCATGAATACTTCTGTTCCAGTTGCCGGCTCCCGATTTGCGCCCGACGCCACGGTGCCGGCCCCACGCCTCACGCTTACCACCCTGCAGAAAGTGGCGCTGCCGCTCGGCGCCGTGCTGTTCGACCTGCTGTTCTGGCACGAGCGAATGGCGCTGAATATGCTGCTTTACACGTTGCTAGTGGTAGGAGTGGTGATGGCCGGGCTGCCGCGCCACGCGCCGCAGTGGCGCTCCGGCTACTTTCGTCTGACGCTGGCCGGTACGCTGCTGAGCGCAATGGCAGTGGCCTGGTATGGCTCCGGAGCGGCCCAGTTGGCGTGTGTGGCGTCGTTGGCGGTGTGGCTTGGCTACGTAAACCAGCCGCATCTGAAACTGGTGGTGTATGCATTGGGTACCGCGCTAAGCAGTGCAACACAGGCCGTGCCCGGGCTGGTGCGCCTGCTGCGGCTGCCCGGCAACCTGGGCGGCCGCGCAAGCAGGTTCTGGTTTTATGGCCGGCTGCTGGGCGTGCCGCTGCTGGCACTGGGCGTGTTCCACGTCCTGTTCCTGATTGCCAATCCGCGCTATGAGGCGGCGGCCAGCGTGGTGCTGGACACCTTAGCCGAGTGGCTGGACGTGCTGTTTATGCAGTTTTCGGTGCCGCACCTGCTGTTTTTTCTGCTGGGCCTGGCCCTGACCGGGGCGGCGCTGGTACTGGTGCCGGTCCATTATTTCGCCGATAAGGAGTCGCGCTTTGCGGAGTTTATTCGGCGGCAGCGCGACCGGGTAGCGTCCTTCGCCGTGCGCCGCCCCGACTTCCGCGAACAGCGTTTCCGCGCTCTTGACCTGCGCAAGGAGTACCTGATGGCGCTCAGCATGCTGGTGCTGGTGAACGTGCTGCTGCTGGCCGTGAATGCCATTGACATCAACTGGCTGTGGTTTGGCTTCGAGCCGACGCCCGGCTTCGACCTCACCCAGTTTGTGCACGAAGGCACTTACGTGCTGATTCTGAGTATTCTGGTGGCCATGGGCATTGTGCTGTGGTTTTTCCGCCGCAACCTCAATTTCTACCAGGCGGGCCTGCCGGCGCTGCGGGCGTTGGCCACGGTCTGGGTGCTGCAGAATGCCGTGTTGGCCGTGTCGGTGGGGCTGCGCAACTACTACTATATTCTGCATACCGGGCTGGCCTACAAGCGCATCGGGGTGTATGGCTTTTTGCTGCTGACCTTCTTTGGCCTCGTGACCGTGCTGCTCAAGATCTGGCAGCGCCGCTCGGCCTATGCACTGGTGCGCCTGAACGCGCTGGCGGCTTATGCGCTGCTGCTGGGCTTTGCGGTGGGCAACTGGGAAATCTGGATTGCGCGCTACAACCTGCGGCCCGCGCTGCAAACCCTCGACTACGGTTTCCTGCTGGACATGCCCGACCGGGTACTGCCCGTGCTGGCCGCCCACCAGGATGTGCTGCCGCAGCGCCAGCTCGTGCATGAAGTGTACGATGGCACCTGGGCCAAGCTGGAACCCACCGAAGCGGCCCGGCGCCTGCGCCAGCGCCTGCAGGATTTCCGGGCCACGCAGCAGGCCCGCCACTGGCCCAGCTACACCTACGCCGACTGGCACGCTTATCAGGAACTCACGCACTAAGCCGGCCCCACTCTTTCCCTCACCTCACCGCTCGTCAGTCATGCTGCTTCAACTCTCTCTTACGCTCCTAGGGCTGCTCATCTGTGCCGGCGATGTGGCAGCACTGGCCGGTCTGCTGACCTGGCAGGAGCGCGCCGCCGACCCCGATTCGCGCCGGCAGCGCCTGCTGCGGGCCGTGCTGCCCGCTACCAGCGTGCTGCTGCTGGTGCTGCTGGGCATTGTTTTCTCGCTGATGATGCTGTGGTCGCCGCAGGGAGCGGAGGCTTTGGCCAGCCTCTAATTCTGCTGCTATATGAAAATCGTGCAGGATGAAGTGCTGAAATCCGGCTGGCAGCCCCGGCCGCATGCTGTGCCCTCGGCGGGCAAGGCGCTGAGCGTGCTGGTAGCCGTGTGTGCCGTGCTGTGGGTGTGGAATATGGACTGGTGGCCGCGCCCGCAATACCAGTTGGTGGCTGACATTATCTACAGCTATTGGATGTGCGCCTTGCTGGCAGCTGGCAGCAACTACATCGTATTTCGCTGGGCAACCTGGCCGCTCTGGAAGCGTCCGCACTCCGATAATGGCCGCACGCTGGTGCTACTGCTGTGCCTGGCCTTTCATGTGGCGTGGCTGCTGGTGATGGGGTGTATTGGGCTGCTGGCGCTGGCCTTCAGCAGTTCGCCTGCTGGCTCATTTGATAATCTCTAAACCGCGGCTGCATACTATTTCATCATGAAACAGCTTCAAGCTTTTGCCGCCGGTGCTCTGCGGCTGCTTCCTGTCTCGCTATGGTGGGTACTGGGTGGTCTGGTGGGCGCGGGGTTCAGTATTCAGCTGGAAAAAGAGCTTTTCCCGAATACCCCCGCCGCCGTGCAGGCAGCGCGGGTGCTGGCGGTCGGCTGTGCCTTGGCAATACCGCTGCTGGGAGTATGGTGGCTGTGGCGGATAGCGGCCAGTCTGGAGCATGCCGGCTGGCGCCTGCTATGGTATCTGGGGGCTGCCGGAGCCACTGGGTGTGTGCTGGTGGCCTTGGGCCTGGGCATTCTATTGTTTAGCTAGCTGCATAGTGCCAGAAGAGAGGCCGCTACGGCAGCAAAACTCAAAAGGTTGAGAAAGCAGGAAAAAAAGTGGCAATTCAGAGAAGCCTTCTACTAGCATTACCAGTCTAGAGAAGTATCCGACCTGTTAGATAAGACTACTTCACCTTTTGCCAGTGTAGTGTATGTTGCTTCAGTGCTTTCTTACGTTTGTGGTGCTTCTGATATGTGGCGGGGCCGTGGCGGCGCTGGCCACTGTAATAACCTGGCAGGAGCAGGCGCCCTCGGCAGCTATCCGGCGGCAGCGGCTGCTGGGTGTGGTGCCCATCAGCAGTTTCCTGCTGCTGATACTGCTGGGTGCTATTTTCTCCGTGATGCTGCTCTGGTCGGGCCGTGGTGCCGATTTGCTGGCGACGCTCTAAGCTCATCCGGCGGCCGACAATGGACTGCTCCCGGCAACTGCCGCACTGTTTCGCGCAGCACCTATCTGGTATATTTGTGGTTCCTTTGGCTGCTTCCCCGGAAGCCTGCCGAACAAACCACCCTGCATGTCCGCTCCGAAAGATCCGAAAACCCCCGCTACTCCCCGGCCGCGCCGGCCCTGGTCGAACCGCCTGGCGCGGGCAGCCTGGGCCGTTTTTGTGCTGGGCGTAGGTACTTTCCTGCTGTATCCCATCCTGGTCAGCATGAATTTCATGTTCCTCTTCGGCAAGTCGCCGAGCCTGGAGGAGCTGGAGGACCCCAAAGTAGAGCAGCCCTCGGAAATCTACACCGCCGACGGCGTACTTATCGGCAAGTATTTCCGCGAAAACCGGGTGCCGGTGCCGCTGAGCAAAATGTCGCCGCTGCTCATCAAGGCCCTGATTGCCACCGAAGACATCCGCTACTACGACCATTCCGGCATCGACCTGACAGCGCTGGCCCGCGCGGCTACCGGCGTGGTCACGGGCAACAAAAGCGGCGGCGGCTCCACCATCACGCAGCAGCTGGCCAAAAACCTCTACAACACGCGCCGCGGCGAAACCCGCGGCGGTCTGGGCTACATTCCGGTAGTCAGCACGCTGGTCAGCAAAACCAAGGAGTGGCTGACGGCCGTGGAGCTGGAGCGGCGCTACACCAAGGAAGAAATTCTGCGGATGTACTTCAACACCGTGGAATACGGCTCGAAGGCCTACGGCATCAAGGTGGCGGCCAAAACGTTCTACAGCACCTCGCCCGACAGCCTCACCGCCGACCAGGCTGCCATGCTGGTGGGCATGCTCAACAACCCTACTGCCTACAACCCGCGTTTCCATCCCGAAGCCGCTACGAAGCGCCGCAACCTGGTGCTCACGCGCATGGGCCAGGCCGGATTTCTCCCCAAAGCCGAAGTAGCCAGCCTGCAGCAGCAGCCCATTGCGCTGAAATACCAGGTCGAAAAGCATATCGACGGGCCGCCCACCTATTTCCGGGGCGCTGTTAGCCAGTTCGTGAATGCGTGGTGCGAGAAAAACGGCTTCGATATGTACCGCGACGGTCTGAAAATCTACACCACCATCGACTCGCGGATGCAGCAGTACGCCGAGGAATCGGTGCAGGACCGCATGAAGCGGCTGCAGCAGCAGTTCGACCGGTTCTGGAAAAACCGCGGCAAGAACCCGTGGATAGATGAGAACGGCAATGAAATTCCGAATTTCATTGAAACTCAGATGAAGCGTACCGAGCAGTACAAGGAACTGGCTGCTCGCTACAAAGGCCGCCCCGATCTGCTGGAAGTTGCCCTGAACACCAAGCGCCCCACCAAAGTCTTCACCTGGAAAGGCGACGGCGACACCACGCTACTGCTTTCCCCGCTCGACTCGCTGGCATACTACAAGCACTTCCTGCACGCCGGCATGATGACCATGGACCCGTTCACGGGCCACATCAAGGCGTGGGTGGGGGGCCTCAACTACCGGTTCTTCCAGTACGACCACGTGAAGCAGGGCCGCCGCCAGGCCGGTTCCACCTTCAAGCCCTTCGTCTACCTCACCGCCCTTGATAACGGCTACTCGCCCTGCGACCGAATCCGGGATGAGCGGGTGACCATCAAGTACGTGGAGAACGGCAAGAGCATGGAGTGGAAGCCCGACAACGTGACCCGCGAGTACACCGGCAGCAACATGACGCTGCGGCACGCTATGGCTCGCTCGGTCAACTCCGTAACGGCCCAGCTCACGGAGCGCGTCGGTTGGGAAAACGTGGCCAAATACGCCCACAAAGTTGGCATCAAGAGCCCGCTGCTCTCAGTGCCCAGCATTGGCCTGGGCTCGGGCGGCGACGTGAGCGTGTACGAAATGGTGAATGCCTACAGCACCTTCGTGAACCAGGGCTTCCAGTCGGAGCCGCTGATTGTGACACGCATCGAGGACCGCAACGGCAACGTCATCAAGCAGTTCGACCCCAAGCAGCGGCGCGCTATTCCCTCCGAAACAGCGTGGCTGATGCTGTACATGCTGAAAGGCGGCATGGAAGAGCCCGGCGGCACCTCACAGGCACTCTGGGACTACGAGCTGTGGAAGAACAACAACCAGATAGGCGGCAAAACCGGCACTACCTCCAACTATTCCGACGGCTGGTACATGGGCGTCACCAAGGACCTCGTGACCGGCGTGTGGGTAGGCGGTGAAGACCGGAGCATTCACTTTGAAGGCTCGCAGCAGGGCGAAGGCGGCCGTACGGCCCTGCCCATCTTCGGTAAGTTCATGGAGAAAGTCTACCAGGACCCCGACCTCGGCATCACCATGGGGCCTTTTCCGAAGTATCCCGGCAAGATTTCCCGCAAGTACATCTGCGTGACGGAAGCGCCCCGCCGCCGCGTAGAGCCGGTCGACTCGATTGTAGTGGATAACCTGCTGGAAAACCTCAACAGCGGTGCCGTAGCCGTGCCGGATAGCCTGTAAGGAATAGCTGGCAGAAACTACACTATGCCTCCCCGTAAAATGACTCCAGCGCGGATTTCAAGTGCGGGTACTCGAACGTGAAGCCCTGCCGGAGCACCTTTTCGGCGCTGACGCGCTGCGAGGCCAGCACAATCTCGCTCATCTCGCCCATCATCAGGTTCAGGGCAAACTCGGGCACTTTGGGCAGCACCAGCGGCCGGTGCAACACTTCGGCCAGGGTTTTAGTAAACTCCTGGTTCGTGACCGGGTGCGGGGCCACTGCGTTGTAGGTGCCCTGCCACTGCGGCTCTTCCAGCATCTGGATCAGTAGCCGGCACAGGTCGTCGAGGTGAATCCAGGACATGTACTGCTTGCCGGAGCCCAACGCAGCGCCGGCCATCATCTTGACGGTGCGGGCCAGCGGCACCAGGGCACCACCCTCCGGGCTGAGCACGATGCCAATGCGCAGAATAACCGTCCGGATGCCCAACTGATCCACCTCGTGCGCGGCCAGCTCCCACTGCCGCGACACATCGGCCAGAAAGTCGGCGGCCGGGGCGGGGGGCGTTTCCTCGTTCACCACCCGGTCGGCGCTGTCGCCATAAATCCCGATGGCGGACGCCGAAATAAACGTGCGAACGTGGTGGTTTGGCTTGGCCAGCTCCCGCGCCAGCAGCGTGGTGCCACCCAGGCGGCTGGTCATGATGTCGCGCTTGCGCTCATCCGTCCATTTGCCTTCCGACACGCTGGAGCCGGCCAGGTTGATGATGTAGTCGGCGTAGCGGACGGCGGCTTCATCAATCTGGCCGGCGCTTGGGTCCCAGCGGAAGCTGCGGTAGTGGCTGGCAGCCGGCTTTCGGCTGAGCAGGGCCACTTCGTAGCCGGCATCAATGAGCATTTCGGCGAGGCGCGTGCCAATCATGCCGGTACCACCGCTGATGAGGACTTTTCGGGACATTCGGAAAAAGCTGTTGGCTGTAGGGGCAGCCGGAGGGTAGCAGATAAACGATACGAGGCAGTACAGGGCAAACTATGCCGAAAGCTAACAGCTTACGCCTAATTGCAGGCCGTGTTACTTTCCCAGCAGCCGCAAAAACTCCGCCCGCAGCGTAGCATCGGTTTCAAAGGCGCCGCTGTACTCGGCCGTAATGGTCGAGCTGCTCGTGTCATTCACGCCCCGGCTCATCACGCACAGGTGGTCAGCCTCAATCAGCACCGCCACATTGTCGGTGTGCAGGCTCTGCTTGAGCTCCTCGGCAATCTGGCGGGTGAGGCGCTCCTGCACCTGCGGCCGGCGGGCATAATATTGCACCACTCGGTTGAGCTTGCTCAGGCCCACTACATTCTCGCCGGGCAGGTAGGCCACGTGCGCCTTGCCGATGATGGGCACAAAATGGTGCTCGCAGCACGAGAAGAGCGTGATGTCGCGCTCCAGCAGCATCTGCCCGTACTGATACCGGTTGCCAAAGAGCCGGACTTCGGGGCGGTTCTCGGGATGCAGGCCCCGGAACCACTCCTGCACGTACATTTTAGCCACCCGCCGGGGCGTGCCGGCCAGGCTGTCGTCCGTCAGGTCGAGGCCCAGCAGCTGCATGATTTCGCGGAAGTGCTCCGTGATACTCGCAATTTTGTCCTCCTCGCTCAGGGCAAAGGCATCCGGACGAAGCGGGGTGTGCAAATCGGTGGGCAAGTGCGCGTCCGTGGGGCGCAGGTTGCTGCCCGAGGTGGGCGCAGCATTATCCATGATATTCTACAAAGTTGCGCTCAGTCTCATAGAGTGTGACTGAGAGGGCCAGTTGCGCCGCCAGATGAGGGCGCAGCCGGTTCCAGATAACTACCGCAATATTCTCGGCGGTAGGATTGAGGTGACGAAATTCTTCGGTATCCAGATTCAGATTCCGATGGTCAAAGGTATCCAGAATCTCGCGTTTGATGAGGTCACTCAGCCGCTTCATGTCATAGACGTAGCCGGTCGCCGGATCCACCTCACCCGTCAGGCGTACCGTCAGCTCGTAGTTGTGGCCGTGGTAGTGCGGGTTGTTGCATTTGCCGAACACCCGCTGGTTCTGCTCCTCGCTCCAGGCAGGATTGTGCAGGCGGTGGGCGGCGTTGAAATGTTCTTTGCGGCAGACGGTTACGGGCATAGTTGAGGTCAACAGAGAGAGGTAAGGTTTGTTTTGCGTACGGAGAGAAGTACCAAAAGTGCGGTGGGCGCTACAAGGTCGAAAATGGCATTATTATAAGTTAAGCAATATGTAATATAATCTATTCAATAAAAGTAAAGTAAGGCTAAAAAAAAGGAGAACTGCCATAGGCAGATGATTGCAGGG
Source organism: Hymenobacter psychrotolerans DSM 18569 (assembly GCF_900142395.1). Lineage (GTDB taxonomy): Bacteria > Bacteroidota > Bacteroidia > Cytophagales > Hymenobacteraceae > Hymenobacter > Hymenobacter psychrotolerans. The sequence continues at coordinate 42,744 of NZ_FRAS01000004.1, forward strand.
TCGCTAAATTTGATGAGCCGGATTCAGAAAACCGGACTTAAGCAAGACTTCCCTTTCTTTTAATCACCTCATACACATGAAAAAAGGCGTACTCCTCTCTGTGCTGATGTTTGTGCTGACGGTAGCTGGCTACGCGCAGAAGTCACCCGTCGACGAAACGGAAATGGCCGTAAAGGGCATTCCCCGTAAAGGGCAGCGGGTAACTATCCAGTTGGACAGCAAACGGGTAGACGACTCCTGGAAAAAGCAACTCGACACTCAGTTCGGCAACAAAGTAAAGGCAGATAAGGGCATTTACTCGATGGATGGCGTTGTTATCGAAGACATTTCTAAAACGCCAATCCGGGTTATCAGCAAGATTGATGCAACGCCCACCGGCACGTCGGTGTGGTGGTCTATTGACCTGGGCAATGCTTACCTGAGCAAGGATGCTACGCCGGTTCAGTGGAAATCGGCGGAGAAATACCTGAAGGACTTCGCCCGCCTGCTGTACCGCGAAGACCTTGCCGTGCAGGTGTCGGAGGCAGAACGTTCCTTGGTAGCGTCGCAGAACAACCACATGGCGGTGATCCAGAAGTCGGACGCCATCAAAAAGGATATCGAGAAGAACAAGGCTAAAAAGGCTGAAATTCAGCAGCAGCTGGCACAAAACGCCGCTGAACTGCTGCAGTACAACAACCTCGTTGACCTGAACCTGAAAGAGCAGGAAGCTGCCCGCGCCGACATTGTGAACATGCGCGTGGCACTGGAAGCCGTGAAGGAGCGTATGAACAAGATTGAGTAGTTCGCTACCGACTACCCTGCATTCCATAAAAATACCCTGCCGCAGCCCGGCAGGGTATTTTTATGCGGTATGCAGGCACCTTGCTGCCCGTTTACTGCAGAGCTGCCCGGACCTGCTGTTCGGCGGCCTTTTCGTTTTTCCAGCTGACAATACGCAGTTCGCCGCGCCGGCCCTGATGCAGATACCATTGCCGCACTACCTCACGCGCACCGGGATATTTGCTGATAAAGCTTTGCCAGGAATCTACTTCGGGCAGAATCTGCTGGCTGGGGCGGGCCGGCACAGCCAGCACCACGGAGCGCAGCGTGCCATTATCGTCGAGGGTGAGCAGGCCGATAGGCAGCACTTCCAGTATGGTGCCGGTCGGCTGCGTTTCGGCCAGCACCAGCGCGGCCAGCGGTGCTGAGCCTGCCACGCCTGCGGCCGTGCCCGGAATAAAGCCGGCATTGCCCGGGCACGGCAAAAACTCCACCACGTGGTCGAGGCCAGCCCGGCGCTCCGGCACAAACTCGCCGGTGGCGGCATCGTAGCGCTTGGCGTGGTTGGTGCCGGCTGGCATTTCTACCACCACCTGCAGCAGCTTGCGTTCTTCGGAGAAGGTTGCCAGCTTCTTATAGTCCGGGCCGCAGGCGGCCAGCAAGCCGCTCAGTACCATTAGCAGCGTACGGTTAGAAAAGCGCATAGCGGCAAGATACGGAGCAGCGCTGCTACTGCCCCAGCTGCTCGTCCAGCAGCCGGAATGGACTGAGCTGATCGAGGCGAAGCACGAAGCGAATCTGGTCAGTGAAGTCTTTGCGGCCGGAAGGCAGACCGTTGGCGTATTGCGAGCCGGCTATTGGCAAATAGAAGCTCAGCAGCTTGCTGAACAGCGGCAGAGAGAGGCCCGCGTCGTAGTAGGCGCGTTGCGGGTCGCGGCCGGCGGCCAGGATGTTTTCTTCCTTGGTCATCCCGAAATCAATGAAAACCCCCAGCGGCGTCACTGGCAAATCGGCCTGCAGGTTGACCGTGGTGAGCCAGCGGCGGCTGGCTACGGGCAGAAAGGCCTTGAAAGCGCCGTCGCGGTTGTCGAACTGATGTTGCTGGGCGGCGAGACTGGGCGAAATCTGCTGGCGGTCCAGGAACATAGTCTGGCGGCGGTAGTCGGGGCTGCCGCTCAGGCCGATGTAGAACGGCGCGTCGTTGTTCTTGTTGAGGAAGCTGCCGCCGAATACGCGCACCGAGAAGCTCTTTTTGGGCGAATAGTACCGCTGGTAATTCGCCTCGACCCGGAGCAGGGCCGCCGCCGCACGGACGTCATCGTCTGCGAGGTCGGGCGTCAGAAAGTTAAACTCCCCTTTCACCTGCCACTTATACAGGGCGTTGCCAGCCTGCAGGCCATATTCCAGCGACTGAATGCTGGACGTAGTGCCCTGGTCCTGGTCTTCGATGGCCGTATTGGCCAGCTTTACGGTGTGCTGGGGCATGTGGAAGGCCGAATGCGGGAATGAAAGTGTCAGGCTGGGCTCTACCTTGCGGTACCGCTCAAAGCGCTGCACCAGCACCCCGGCTACTGCCCGCCGGGTCACTCGCTCCGGCAAGATGTTCAGGTTCAGCACTCCGATACCGTTGAGCTCGTTGCGGCTGAAGCTGTACATCGGCATGGCCAGGTAGCTGAATTTCTTCACATTGAGCAGGCTGTTGTAGAAGGCCGCGCCCAGCATAAACTTGTCCGATGTATTGGCGCCAATAACGGGCAGCCAGTTGATGGCGGCCTGGTCCCAGCGCTCCGGGCTCAGCAGGGGCCGCAGCCGGATGGGCTCCAGCGGACGCAAGGAGCCGGTGGTTTTCAGCCGGTCGTCGCGCCGGTTCAGCTGGGGAGTTACGTAAGCCGGGTCGGCCACAATAGCGGCCACATTCTCGTTGCGAAACCACAGAATGGCGTCATCTTCCTCATCGGTGCGGGCGAAGGGCGGGGTCCATTTGGTTTCCAGCACGTTGCCCTGGGCATCGAGGGTAGCCACCGGAAACGGAAACGGGGCCGGCGAATCGTTGCGGACCAGCACTTTGCGCTGGCCCTTTTCCACCTTGGATTTGGACAGCACGGCGTTGTAGCGGTGCTGGCCGTTGAGCATGTCCTGGAAGAACCAGCCTAGCTTCTGGCCCGTGGTTTCCTCAAATACGGCCTGCATGTCTTCCGGGTAGGGGTGCCGGAACTGCCACTGCTCAAAATAGGCGTGCATGGCGGCATCAAACTTTTCCTGCCCCAGGTAGCCGGCCAGGTAGTTGAGCAGCGAGGCCGTTTTGCTGTACACGATAATGCCGTAGTTGAGCTTGCCGTAATCAGCCGAGGTGAAATTGCTCACCGGCTGGTCGAGGGCGCGGCTGGCTACGGCTTGGTAGGGAATGGCGTTCAGGGCAGCATTGGGCAGGCCATCCAGCGTGAGGGCGCGGGCGGCGGCGCCTTTCGTGGGCAGGCCCAGCAGTCCACCGTTGCCGCCGGAGCGCTCCGCTATGCGGTTCTCGATGTAGGAGTTGGTGCCCTCATCCATCCAGGGGAAGTCCCGCTCGTTGCTGGCCAGAATACCGTAGAACCAGTTGTGGCCCACCTCATGCACGATGGCCGATGGCTGCGTAACCGTCACCATGGGGTATTCCATGCCCGAGCCGGCGCTCAGGGCTCCATCAACGGCTGTGGCGGCGCTGTAGGGGTATTCGCCCACCCAGCGCGAGTAGTACACTACCGCCGAGTCCACGTCCTGAATGCCTTTCAGCCACTTCTCCGCGTCTTTGTTCGTGAAGAGCACCCACGTATCAACCTGGCGGCCGGAGGGCAGCGTGACGCCGCTTTTCAGCACGTTGAAGCGCTTATCAGCAAACCAGGCGAAGTCGTGTACCCGGTCCTGCACGTAGCGCAGGGTCTTGGTGTCGGGAGCCGACAGCGGAAACGACAGATCAGACCCGAAATCAGCCTTGCTTTTCTTGGCGGCCGAAGCCGTAGCCAACTGGTTGAGGCGCTGCTGTTCCTCCGGGTTTTGCAGCACACCCGTAGCGCCCACGGTATAGTTGGCGGGTAGCGTAATGCGCACATCGAACGTGCCGAATTCCGAATAGAACTCGCCCTGGTCGAGGTAGGGCATGGCGTGCCAGCCTTTGCGGTCATACACGGCCGGCTTGGGGTACCATTGCGTTATCTGGTAGCTCTGCTCCACATGCCCGAAACGCGAGAAGGAATCCGGAATCTTTACCCGAAATGGCGTGGTGATGGTGATGCTGGCACCGGGCGCCAACCGCTGAGGCAGCACCAGCTTGGCCATGTCGGGGTTTTCGGCGTCGAATTCCAGCCTGGCGGGCTGCCCATCTACCCGGAAATCGAGCTGGTCGATGTAGCCGCGCTGCTGCGGGGTAGCAAACTGAAATTCGCGACTGCCGTTGCGCAACTGCTGCCGGGCAAAAGCAGTGCTATTGTCGCGGTAGGCGTTGGGCCACAGATGAAACCAGATAAAAGGCAGCGCATCGGGCGAGTTGTTGGTGTACACCAGCTCTTCGCGGCCCGTGAGCACATGCTGCTTGTCATCGAGCGTTACATCAATCGAGTAATTAACCTGCTGCTGCCAGTAAGCAGCCACTTTCCGGGGAGAGGCAGACTGCGCAACGGCAGCTACGGACAGAGCCAGCAGCCAGAAACTGGCCAGAATGCTTTTCATAAATAACGGCGAGAGGCGAAACGATACGCTGAAACGAAAGTAAGGGTCTGCCGCGTATTGCCGCTCCTCCGTTTCAGAACCTTTGCCCAAAGGTTGCGTTTGGACAAAGACTTCACTTCTTCCGCTTGCCGGAGGCTAACCTTTCTGATATGTCATTCCATAAGCAGCCCAAAGACGATACCCAGCACCAGAATCATCTGGATGGCGCCGTAAAGATTCTCGGCAGTGATTTGCAGGAAGAAGCTACCCGCTCCGGCCTCGATAATCATTTTCAGCGCTGGATCGAAGACCTCAAAGACGTCAACAACCCCGAGCTGCACCAGATTGTGGTGGATATGCAGGAGCTGAAAGCGCATTTCAATGGCGGCAGCATCGACAAAGACGTGGTGTCGCGCCTGCTGCGCCGCCTCGGCGAAAACACCACCAAAGCCGCCATATTCGCCGAAAACCCGAATACCGCTGAACGTGTCCAGAACCTGGGAGAAGCGCTGAGCGCCGCTGCCAAGCAGATTGCGGGCGGCCAGAATACCCCCGAGCAGGACCTGAAGCAGGATTCGGCCGGCAGCTAGTTTCCGAACACAGCCAACACAACAAAGGCGCCCCCACAAGGAGGCGCCTTTGTTGTGGGCATAGCGTAAAGCAAAAGCCGGTTTCCCGCGAGAGAAACCGGCTTTTGTGTATTGAAAGCGGCTAAGCTTATGCTTCGGTAGCTACAACTACGCGACGCTTCTCCTTGATACGAGCAGCTTTGCCCGACAGGCCACGCAGGTAGAACAGACGAGCACGACGCACCTTACCGCGGCGGATTACTTCGATCTTGTCGATGTTAGGCGACAGGAGGGGGAAGATACGCTCGGTGCCAATCTGGTTGGAGATTTTCCGAACCGTGAAAGTCTCGCCGTTGGAGTTGGAGTTTTTGCGCTGGATAACTACACCCTGGAACTGCTGAACGCGCTCCTTGTTGCCCTCACGAATCTTTACGTGGACGTTGATGGTGTCGCCGGCAGCAAAGTCGGGGAAGCTGGCGCGGCGCTCCTGGGATTCCTGCTGAATAAAATCGAGTAGTACGCTCATGGCTGAAAAAACTGTGAAGGACGGCCGCGCCGCCCGAGGGGTTTCGGGTAAAGAGGCGCAAATATAGCCCTCTGTTTTGATGATTACAACTGTGAGAATGTGACGACTGCGGAAATATGAAGAATAGACGCGCCAGTGGCGTTTCGCTTCAACTATTTCTCACAGCATCATGGGCTTCACAGCTTAAGAAAGCAAATCCGGGCGGCGCTGAAGGGTTCTTTCCAGAGCCTGGTCGTGCCGCCAGACGTCAATTTTCGGGGTGTTGCCGGAAAGCAGAATCTCCGGAACCGGCAGCCCCCGCCATTCCGCCGGGCGGGTATAGACGGGCGGCGCCAGCAGATTGTCCTGAAACGAGTCGCTCAGCGCCGATTCTTCGTTGCCGAGTACACCCGGCAGCAGCCGAACTACGGCATCTACGAGTACCGCCGCGCCCATCTCACCCCCACTCAGCACATAGTCGCCGATGCTGATTTCGTGGGTGATGTAGGCTTGCCGGATACGCTCATCCACGCCCTTGTAGTGCCCGCAGAGCAGCAGCAGGTTGCCCGCCAATGACAGCCGGTTGACGAGCGGCTGCCGCAGCGTTTCGCCGTCGGGCGTCAGGTAGATGATGGCATCGTAGCTGCGCTGCGCCAGAAGCTCATCGAAGCAGGCTGCAATGGGCTCCACGCGCAACACCATCCCGGCCCCGCCCCCAAACACATAGTCGTCAATCTGACCGTGCTTGTTGATGGCGTAGCGGCGCAGATCGTGCAGATGGATTTCGGCCAGTCCTTTGTCCTGCGCGCGTTTCACGATGGAATGCGCGAAGGGGCTGACCAGCAGATCCGGCTGGCACGTTACAATGTCGATACGCATGGCTGGGCGGCTGGGCGGTGACACGCTAGGCTTCGTCGAACTCGTCGGGCTCGTCCCGCTCCCGCGAAGGAGGCGTCAGGTACACATCCAGCAAGCCTTCCGGCAGATTGACGTGCAGCGTGCGCGTGGCCTGGTCGGCGTGCGACACCAGCTCATCCACCACCGGAATCAGCACTTCCTGACCCTGGTAGCGCATAGCCAGCACGTCCTGCTGCGGCAGCTCGTAGAACGATTCCACCGTGCCCAACTCGCCTAACTGCTGATCCACTACGGCGTAGCCAATCACGTCGTGGAAGTAGAACTGGTCTTCTTCCAGGGCGGGCAGGTCCTGCAGGGCGCGGTAGAGCTTGGCGTTGCGCAGCGGCTCGGCTTCTTCTATCCGGTCGATGCCTTTGAGCTTGAGCAGCGCCCGCTCGTTGGACTGCGGCTGCAGCTTCTCAATGTCGTAGGCAACCAGCTTGCCGGGCGCGGCGGGCATTTCCAGCCACACCGACTTCACCTTGCGGTAGGAGTCGGGGTTATCGACATCCAAGAAGGCTACCACAAACCCTTTCAGGCCGTGTGGCTTCCCGATGGAGCCCAGCAGGTAGCAGTCGTCTACAGTCATAGAGAAGTTGTGGGAAAGGGGAGTAAGGAATTAGGTGACTGAGGAAGCAGAATCCGGAAGCAGAGGCTGCCAGACCTAACATCACTCAATCACCTAATTTCTTTACTCACCAGGCAGACACCGAAAATTAAGCGCCGGCTTCTTCCGTCGTTTCAGCCGTAGCTTCTGCGTCGGTCGTTTCGCCTTCGGCAGCAGGAGCTTCCGTCGGAGCGGGCGTGTTTTTCTTGCGGATAGCCTCAGCGCGAGCCTCTTTTACTTTCGACTCAGCGGCCAGGGCAGCCTTGCGGGCTTCGTCTTTGGCAGTACCGATGTTGGTACGCTTGCCTTCGATTTTGGCGTCTTTCTGCTCTTTCCAGGAAGTGAACCGCTCATCGGCAGTTTCCTGCGAAATAGCGCCTTTGATAACACCCAGCTGCAGGTGCTTGCGGTACAGCACACCACGGTAAGAGAGCATAGCACGTACCGTGTCGGTCGGCTGAGCACCTTTCATGATCCAGTCGAATGCCTTCTCGCCATCAAAGTTGATGGAAGCGGGGTTCGTGTTCGGATCGTAGGTGCCGATTTTCTCGATAAAGCGGCCATCACGCGGAGCGCGCGAATCGGCAACAACGATGTCGAACTGAGCGGCCTTTTTGCGGCCGCGACGGGCGAGGCGGATTTTAACTGCCATAAACCGGTTTGGTTAAGCGACGCAACTCGTGCGTCTGGTTGAAAGTGAGGCGCAAAGGTACGCAGAGAATCCGCCGATTGAAAGCATCCGGCACATTCAATGTGCCAGCGGTATCTGCTGCCCGCCGCGTATTCACAAAAAAGGCTGCCCCAGTGAAGGAGGCAGCCTTTTTATAATGGAAGGGCCGGCTGACAGTGCTGTTTAAGCCGCCGCCTGCAGCTTGGGCGTGGTAAGCTTGCGCTTGATTTTGATGATACGGGCCTTATCCAGCGTCCAGATAGCCACGTAAGTCGGGTCGAATTCCCACCACTTTACGCCGAAGTTGACGCGCATAGGCAGCTTGTGGTGGTTGTTCTGGAACAGCTCGCCGAACGCCAGGAAATCCAGGGCCAGCGTGTTCTTGCTGTGGTCGTGGTTGTCGAAGTTCTGGTAGCCGTATTTGTGGCCGCCCCAGTTCACGATGGCGCCGTGAATCGGGCCCATCAGGAAGTGAATCGGGAGCAGCAGGTACTGCCACCACGCCGTAGCGAAATTGATGTAGAACAGCACGTAGGCCGTGCCCCAGCCCAGACGCGAAAACCACTTGTCGCCGATGTTCTCAATCAGGCTCCATTCCGGATAGTCGCCCTCGAACCGCTCCGCTGCCGCGTAGTTGCGGTTCAGCACATCGTTATAGATGTTCTTCGTCTTCCACATCATCGAGAAGGCGTTCGAGGAGTAGAGTGGCGAGTGGGGGTCCATCTCCGTGTCGGAGTAGGCGTGGTGCATGCGGTGCAGCAGCGCATACGCCCGCGGCGACAGGAACGACGAGCCCTGGCAGATGTAGGTGAACAGGAAGAAGAACCGTTCCCAGAACTTGTTCATGGTGAACATCTTGTGCGCGGCGTACCGGTGCAGATAGAAGGTCTGCGTAAACAGCGACAAGTAGTAGTGGGCAACAAAGAAAACGAGAATCGCCATGGGCAGAAAAGGTTAAAGGCAGCGTCGGGAACGGCTGGGGTTCTAAGGCGCCAAAGCCCGAAAGCCGGGGTTTAGTTCAGAAGCCGTTTTACAAAACTACTGCCATGCCTGCCGGGAGTGCAATTTGCCTCTGCAAAAGGCCAAAATATTATTCAGGCCACCTGAGCATGGCCGAAACCAACCGGCGGCTTTCCTTAGTAGTACGCCTGCGAAGGTTCCCAGTGCGGCATTTCGGGCAAAGGAGCCACAAACACCATATCCTCTTTTGTGACTGGGTGTTGCAGCTGCAGACGGCGGGCGTGCAGCGCAATGCTGACGTCGGGCAGGGGAGAGAGGAAGCCGTATTTCACGTCGCCGACGATGGGCGTGCCCAGCCCGGTGCTCAGCTGTACCCGGATCTGGTGCGGCCGGCCCGTAATGGGGTTTACCTGCAGCAGCCAGCGGTTACCGGCCTGGCCCAGCACCTCATAGTCCAATTCCGATTTCAGGCCCTGGCCGTGGCGCTCGGGGTAGGCTTTGGTGGTATTGCGGATCGGGTCCTTCACGAGCCAGTGGGTCAGGTGGCCGCTGGTGGGCTCGGGGCATTTGCCGGTCAGGGCCCAGTAAGTTTTATGGATTTTGTTGTCGCGGAACATCTCATTCAGCCGGCTCAGCGCTTTGCTGGTTTTGGCCAGAATCACGATGCCGCTAACGGGCCGGTCGATGCGGTGGGCGACGCCCACAAAGGCGGCACCGGGCTTCTTGTACTTAAAGCGCAAATACTCCTCGGCCTTGGCCGAAAGAGGCTCGTCGCCGGTAGCATCGCCCTGCACGAGCAGGCCGGCGGGCTTGTTGATGACGAGCAGATGGTTGTCTTCGAACAGAATTTCCTTCCGTTCCGACCACAGATTCGGACGATTCACTTTTGAGGAATTAATAATTACTACCTAAGAAGTAAGAATTGGCCAAAAATGCCTCCTGGTGCGCTGAAACGCAGCCGGGGCACGGATGAGCAGCCTTACTTTTTACGTAGTAATTACTCAGTATTAATTGAAATCAGTATGCTTCTTCCTTGCTGGGGAAGTCGCGGTTTTTTACGTCCTGCGTGTAGCGCTGCACGGCGTCGCTCATCAGGTCGCCGAGCTCGGCGTAGCGGCGCAGGAAACGGGGCTTAAATTCTTTGGTGATGCCGAGCATGTCGTGCACAACCAGCACTTGCCCATCAACGTCCGGCCCGGCCCCGATGCCGATAACGGGAATCGTGAGCTTCTCGGCTACCTGTTTGGCCAGTGTCGACGGAATTTTTTCCAGTACTACCGCAAAGCAGCCCAGCTCCTGAAGCAGCAAGGCATCCTCGATGAGCTTCTGCGCTTCGGCTTCTTCTTTGGCCCGCACGGTGTAGGTGCCAAACTTGTAGATGCTCTGAGGCGTGAGGCCGAGGTGGCCCATTACGGGGATGCCCGCCGTGAGAATACGCGTAATAGACTCGCGGATTTCGGCGCCGCCCTCCAGCTTAATGGCGTGCCCGCCGGCCTCTTTCATGATGCGGATGGCCGAGCGCAGCGCCTCCGAGGAATTGCCCTGATACGAGCCAAACGGCATGTCTACCACCACCAACGCGCGCTTCACTCCGCGTACCACACTGGCAGCATGGTAGATCATCTGGTCGAGGGTGATGGGCAGCGTGGTTTCGTGGCCGGCCATAACGTTGGAGGCCGAGTCGCCGACGAGCAGCACGTCAACGCCCGCGCTATCCAGAATGGTGGCCATCGAAAAATCGTAGGCCGTGAGCATGGATATTCTTTCGCCGCGCTGCTTCATAGCCAGCAGTTGGTGCGTGGTTACGAGCTTGACTTCCTTGTGCTGGGACATGAGTAGGGGCTGAGGAGATGAATGGGATGTTGCGCCGAAATAGCAGCCGAGGCAGGCACAACCAGAAGCCAAAGCTGCAGATTTTTCAGAAAAAAGCCGGTGCAGGCCTATCAGAAGCTCGTCGGTGCAGCCGGCCTAGCAGGCCGGGGCAGGCTTAGCGGTTGAGGAAGGTACGGTTGCGGTTCAGCTTCAGATCCTGCAGCAACGACGATTTGGCGGCAATAGTAATGAAGTAGCCCTGGCCGTAGCCGCGGAACGGCCGCCAGTTGCCCGTAATCTGCCAGCAGTGCAGGTCGCGGTAAATATCAAGCGAGGTGAAGGCCGGAGTTTTGTTGATGAAGTCGTAGTTGGTGGTGTAGCCGACGCGCAGGTTGTTGGTGAGTTTTACGGAGCCGCCCAGGTTGAGCGAAGCCGACGTGAAGGCGCGGGGCCGCGTGTACCGAATAGTGGTAGGCCGCACGCCGGGGTCGGCGTAGAGCATGGAGAAGCCCGTGGTCATTTCCCAGGGTATTTCGAAATCCACGTAGTCTTCGTAGGGGTTGATGGGGGCCGGGTTGCCGAGCGCCGGGTCGTTGAGGGGCGCTACGGCGCGGGGTATGTTCGACTTCTTGTTGGGCTTGGCCGCCGGATTGAACTGGTAGTTCATCTGCAACGAGGCCCTTTCCAGGCGAGCCAGCCGCCATTTGTCCTGCTCAAACAGGTATTTATCGGTAGTAACCCCAGAAGTGTCGCGCTGATAGAAGTCGAACAACGCACTCATCGTAATACTCAGCTTCTTGGCAACCTGGGTCCGGAAAGAGGCCGAAAGAGGAGTCAGAGGCTGAAACGTAGCCAGGAAATTGTAGCCGATACCAAAGTCCAGCCCCTCGATGAGGCTGACCTTGTTGAACGGAGTAGTGCCGGTGGTATCGTTGCTGTTGCGCACCTTCATTTCCAGGGCGTTCTGCAGCGTGAAGCTGATCTGGCTCTGGGCCTGGCCGTTGGGGGCGCCGTACAGGAAGCCTTCGTAGCGGGAGAACGTGCGCTGGTCAATTACGCGGCCAGCGGCGTCGCGGGTATAGCCCAGCGGCAGGCCGATATCCGTCTGGCGCTGGAAGTAGTTGGAGTTAGCCGAAGGCGCGAACTGGTAGCTGACATTGGGCGTGATTTTGTGGCGCAGCGCCTGAATCTTGCGCGTGCCTTTGCGCACCACGGTGCCGTAAATGTTGGTGCCCAGGTTCAGGCCGCCGGAGTAGCGGTAGAGCCGGTTGAAGCCAGCTATGGTGTCGATGCGAATAGCCTGCGCCTCGGTATTGTAGTTGTAGTTGAGCTGCTTGAAATACCACAGCTCGTTATAGCTGATGGAAGGCGTCAGGTTCAGGTGCTTGAGGAAGTTGATGCTGCCCAGCTGAATCTGGAACTGATGCTGTATACCGGTTTGCGAGTTGCGCAGCAGCTTGGAAATATTGTCCAGCTTAATCGGGATGATGTTGCTGGTAGAAGAACCGCCCAGCAGCGGAAAGCCGGAAAGCTGGCGCGGCGCCTGCGTGTTCGTGATGGTGTTCTGGCCCGTAAGCTGGTAGGAGAAGGAAAGCTGCTCGTAGTAGCGGCCGCGGGGCGTGATGCCCAGCCACTGATACGGATACTGCCGCGCAACCTGCACGCTCACATCGGGCAGAATAAAGCTCATGGTGCCGGTCCCTGTATTCTGGGACTGACTCAGATTGAGAGAGTAGTTGATGGGCGCATTGCGCAGCTGTTTGCTGTAGCTGATGCTGCTGGAAAAGGCCGGCGTGAGGTAGCGCCGCACATCGTAGGAGTTCTGCTGGTTGTATTCCGCGCTGCCGGCACTCACGCTGGCCGAGAAGCGGCCCCCGCCGGGCCGGGGCGTCGGGGTATGGTTCCAGCGCAGCCACATCGTTTGGGGCTTACGGTTCGGAGGCAGCAGGATGCCGGATGCAGTGGTGCCATCGGTTTCACGGCGGGTTGCCGGCCTCGACGAAAACTCGTAGCTGAGCAGACCCGAGTAGCGGTAGCGCTTGAGGTATTGCATCTCGCCCAGCGCGCGCCAACCGCCAAATTGCTGCTCACTACCCGAGTAGATGTCGCCCGTTACGCGCACCCCGATGTTGTCGTTGACGGCCCAGTAGTAGCCGCCGTTGCGCAGGAAAAAGCCGCGGTCCGTCGATTGGCCAAACGTAGGAATAATCAGGCCCGACGCGCGGCTTTTGCTGGGTGAGGGGAAATAGCCGAACAGAAAGCCCAGCGGTGTGGGAATGTCGCCGATGACGAGGTTGAACGGACCGGTTATCACTTTCTGGCCCGGAATCACCTTCATCTTGCTGGCATTGATGAAGAAGTGCGGATGCTCCAGATTACAGGTTGTGTAGCGTCCGTTGCGCCCGAATATTTCGTTGAGCTGGTTTTTCTTGATGACTTCGGCATGCAGGTAGCCTTCGCCCTGCTGCGTCACGGCATCAGCAATCTTGCCCTTCTTGCTCTTGAAGTTGTAGTTGATGCGGCCCGCCTGGTACGTTTCGGCGCCGTTCTTGAACACGGGCCGGCCCTTGGTTTTGCCCGTGGAGTCCTGCGTGCCTTCGGCCGTGAGCAGGTTGTTGCTGTAGTCTACCGTAATCAGGTTGGCCTTCAGGTTCATCTCACCGTAGTCCACGGTGGCGGCATCATACAGAATGGCCTTCTTGTCGCCTACCACAAACCGGATGGAGTCTTTGGCAGCGTACTTAACGGTGGTTTCCACGCTGCCTTTGCGGCCGCCCGCGGCTACGTTCAGCGAGTCAGGGCTGCTGCCCGGCGCCCGGCGCACGAGGCCGCTGGTATCGGCGGGAGTGCCGGAGCGGGGGCGTTGCAGCCCCGAGCGGGCCGTGTCGGCGCGCAGAATCTGGGCCGGCCGGCGCACGTCGGCGGGCACGGACGTGGCGGGCCGCCGGGTGGGCGTAGGCACCTGCCCATAAGCCGGAGCCATCAGCAGCCACAGCGCAGCCAGCACGCCAAGTGCGCGCCACCGAAGCGCCAAGCTAAACTGTGGCCAGAACATAATCGTATAGTCGGACAAAGGCTCGGGTGCGGCCACGTAGTTTTATTCGTTTATTTTGTGGCGGTTTGCAAAGGTAGCGGGTCGCTGCTCATCACTAACGAAGTCTGTGCGGAATATTGTCGCCTTGTGTGCGGTGGGGCTGGTCTGTTTTTCCGGCGCACCGGCCGCCCGGGTTCCGGAGGCTCCGGTTCCCCATCCTGAATTCTCATCTGTGCTGCCGGCCTACCGCCTGCGTACCGTAGTGCTCGATGCCGGCCATGGCGGCAAAGACCGGGGCTGCGCCGGCGCGCACGCCCGCGAAGCCGATGTGGCACTCAAAATTGTGTTGGCGCTGGGCCGGCAGATAGAAGAGAGCATGCCCGACGTAAAGGTTGTATACACTCGCAAAACCGATGTATTTGTGGAGCTGGCCGACCGCGCCGGCATTGCCAATAAGCACAATGCCGACCTGTTTATTTCCGTGCACTGCAACGCCAGCAGCCCCTCGGCTTACGGAACGGAAGTATGGACCATGGGGCCGCACAAAACAGATGCCAACCTGGCCACGGCCAAGCGCGAAAACGCCGTAATTCTGCAGGAAGACAACTACAAGGAGCGCTACAACGGCTTCGACCCCACTTCGCCGCAAAGCCACATCCTGTTTTCGCTCTACCAGAGTGCCCACATCGTCAACAGCATCCGTTTTGCTCAGAAAGTAGATCATCAGTTCCGCACTACCGTGAAGCGGCCTTCCCGGGGAGTGAAGCAGGCCGGCTTTCTGGTGCTCTGGAAGTCAACTATGCCGGCGGTTTTGATTGAGTCGGGCTTCCTGACCAACCGGCAGGAAGAGCTGTACTTGAACGATAAGACCAATCAGACGTATATGGCCTCGGGTATCTACCGGGCTTTCCGCGACTATAAAAACGAATTGGAGGCTATGAACGGGGATTAACCCGTTGGGCGCTACCGCAGCGGCCAGTCCTCTCCCATATCTCACCTCCAACGATAGACCACCGTGTCGAAAGAAATTAAAGTGGCCCTGTTGGGCATCGTGGCCATAGTGTTGCTCTACGTCGGGTTCAACTTCCTGAAAGGCAGCAACCTGCTCTCCACCGACCGCACCTACTACGCCACCTACGACAACGTAGACGGCCTGACCATCGGCAACCCGGTCATTCTGAACGGTATTAAGGTGGGGCAGGTGAAGGAAATGAAGCTCATGCCGGAGCAGGCCAACCGGGTCCGCGTGTCGCTGGAGATGCAGAAAGATGTAGTCGTCGGCGACTCTACGGTGGCCAGCCTGAGCGGCTCGCTGCTGGGCTCCAAAACCATTACGCTGTTTCTGGGCAAAAACTCGAAAGTGTACGACGGTGGCGAAGACCTGAAATCCTACACCGTGGCCAGCATCACCGACGCGTTCCAGGCCAAGGCGCTACCCGTGCTCGGCACCGTCGATTCGACGCTGATTAAGGTGAACAGCTTCCTCAACAAAGATGCGCGCCTGAGCCTGCAGGCCACGCTGCAAAACGCGCAGGGCAGCACCGAGGCCCTGAAAAATCTGCTGATCATGAATCAGCGCAACATCAACGAAATAACGACCAACATGGCGCGCCTCACGGCCGACCTGAACAAGACCAGCGCCAAGTTCGACCGGATTGCCAGCAATTTCAGCCAGCTCAGCGACTCGCTGAAAGACGCCCCCGTGGGCCCGGCCATGCGCAAGCTCAACGCCACCATGACCGAAGCCCAGGCCACCATGACCACGCTGAACCGCTCCCTCAGCGACCAGAAAGGCTCTTTGGGCAAGCTCATGAACGACACGCTGCTCTACAACAACCTCAACGCCACAGCCGCCAGCACCAACACGCTGCTTACCGACTTCCAGGCCAACCCTAAGCGCTACGTGCACTTCTCGGTGTTTGGGGGCGGCAAGGACAAGGCCAAGAAGGAGGTAGAAACCACGACCACCAAGCCCAACGGCACCGTCACGGAAACCGAAACCAAGACCACGCTCAAGTAGGGCTCGGCCGCAAACCCGCAATCCTCTTACCTTTGAATCCGCCCCGCGAGGGGCGGATTTTTTGTTGCTCCGTCTGCCACAAACAATCTGTCATCCTGAGTTGACGAAGGATCTTGCTGCGACGCTTGCTGACGTGGTAAGCCCCTTCACAAGCTCAGGAAAACAAAAAGTAAGTACCTACCGCTTCCCCTGCCTCCCCAATTCCCACCAGATGAACCTCGAATTCAACAAAAACGAAGACAGTATCAAGCAACTCAACTTTCAGCTGAAGAAACGGCTGGAAAAAGTGCAGCTCGGCGGCGGCGAAAAGCGCATTGCGGCTCACAAAGCCAAAGGCAAGCGCACGGCCCGGGAGCGTATCGAGTACCTGCTCGACAAAGGCGCTGAAACCGTAGAAATCGGGGCGTTTGCGGGCGAAGGGATGTACCAGGAGGAAGGCGGCTGCCCCGGCGGCGGCGTGGTCGTCGTGATTGGCTGGGTGCAGGGCCGGCAGTGCGTGGTTGTCGCCAACGACGCCACCGTGAAGGCCGGCGCCTGGTTCCCGATTACGGCCAAAAAGAACCTGCGGGCCCAGGAAATCAGCATCGAAAACAAGCTGCCCATCATCTACCTCGTCGATTCGGCGGGCGTGTACCTGCCCATGCAGGACGAAATCTTCCCCGATAAAGAGCACTTCGGCCGCATCTTCCGCAACAACGCCGTGATGAGCAGCATGGGCATCGTGCAGCTGGCCGCCATTATGGGTCCGTGCGTGGCCGGCGGGGCCTACCTGCCGATTATGAGCGACGAAGCCATGATTGTGGACGGTACCGGCTCGGTATTTCTGGCGGGCTCCTACCTGGTGAAGTCGGCCATCGGCGAAAGCATCGACAACGAGACGCTGGGCGGGGCCACCACGCACTCCGAAATTTCGGGCGTGACAGACTACAAGTTCGCCAACGACGAGGAGTGTCTGGACCACATCCGCAACATCTTCGACAAGATGGGTGGGCAGGCCACGGCCGGTTTCTCGCGCAAAGCGCCCCAGGCCCCGGCCCAGGACGAGAAGGAAATCTACGGCCTGCTGCCCGCCGACCGGGTGAAGCCCTATGACATGATGGACATCATCAACCGGCTGGTCGACAACTCCGAGTTCGAGCCCTACAAAGACCTTTACGGGCAGAGCCTCATCTGCGGGCTGGCGCGCATTGATGGCTGGGCCGTGGGCATCGTGGCCAACCAGCGCAAAATTGTGAAGACCAAGAAGGGTGCCATGCAGATGGGCGGCGTTATCTACTCCGACTCGGCCGACAAGGCGGCGCGCTTCATCATGAACTGCAACCAGAAGAAGATTCCGCTGGTGTTCCTGCACGATGTATCGGGCTTCATGGTGGGCTCGCAGAGTGAGCACGGCGGCATCATCAAGGACGGGGCCAAAATGGTGAATGCCATGGCCAACTCCGTGGTGCCTAAGTTTTCGGTGGTGATTGGCAACAGCTACGGGGCCGGCAACTACGCCATGTGCGGCAAAGCCTACGACCCGCGCCTCATCGTGGCCTGGCCCACGGCCCAGCTGGCCGTAATGAGCGGAGCCGCCGCCGCCAACACGCTCCTCCAGATTCAGGTAGCGTCCTTGAAAGCCAAAGGCGAAGTCATCACGCCCGAAGCCGAGAAGGAGCTGCTGGACCGCATCAAAGCCCGCTACGACGAGCAGCTCTCACCCTACTACGCCGCGGCCCGCCTCTGGGTCGATGCCATCATCAACCCGCTGGAAACCCGTAAGGTCATTTCCCAGGGTATTTCAATGGCCAACCACGCGCCCATTGAAAAGGCATACAATGTGGGCGTGATTCAGGTGTGAGAGCTATAGCTCAGGCTTTATTTCATTCGATTAATTAGTTGCTACATGGGTAAAATTAATATCGACCTAAATGCTATCCGGCCGCTAAATGGTGCACGAATGGAAGGCTTCGAGGAGCTATGTGCCCAACTTGCTCGAATTGAAAGACCCGCTAATTCACGTTTCGTGCGCAAGGGTACTCCCGATGCCGGAGTGGAGTGTTTTGCTATTTTGGAGGATGACAGTGAGTGGGGTTGGCAGTCGAAGTATTTTGATTCGTTCGGCTCTTCTCAATGGCAGCAGCTAGACGAATCCGTTAAGACTGTGTTGGCAAAGCACCCTAACTTGGTGCACTATTTTATCTGTGTGCCGCTCAACCGGCCTGACGCTCGAATACCCGGCAAACAGTCGGCAATGCAGACTTGGGAAAAATACGTCAGCAAGTGGCAGAAACTGGCAACGGACAAAGGAATGAGCGTCGAATTCACCTACTGGGGTGAATCTGAGATTTTAGATATGTTAGCCCGACCGGCTCACTTGGGCCGGCTACGTTTCTGGTTCGACACGCAGGCATTTGATGAGGAATGGTTTGTAACACGGCTCAAAGATGCTATCCGTACAGCGGGGGCACGTTATACACCGGAGTTGAACCTGAGTCTGCCAATAGCAGAAAAATTCGAGTTTTTTGGGCGAACTACCCGCTTCTTCGATACGCTTAAGGCACTGGCTAAAGACATCCGCGAAAACTACCGGCGGCTATACCCAAAAAAGGAAGTGCTGGAGCATCAGGAGGTTGGAGAGACTTATAAGAGGCTCTCAGAGTTAATCCAGAACGTTTTGCCCAGCATTGGCCGAATCCAAGTACAGCCCATTGATGAATTGCCTTTTGAGCCTATTATTCAGCAGCTTTCGCAAGCGCTTCAGGTAGCTGATGAAATCGGAAAACTTCTGCTGACGGAGGAATTTAAGCCTAAAGAAATTCAGGCACAGGATAAATACGGCGCGACGGATCATAATCCCTACCAGGATTTACGCAGTGGAATCCATCGGCTGCAAAATTCGCTAACGAAAGCCCGACGCCGACTAAAAGAAGCCGTTGCTATTGCGAATAACCAATTGCTGGTGATGAGTGGCCCAGCTGGGTGTGGCAAAACGCACCTCCTATGCGATGTTGCCGCTAACCGAATCCGCGAGGGTCGGCCAACTGTGTTGTTGATGGGCCAGCGCTTCATCAGCTCCAACGACCCTTGGACGCAGGCATTGCAACAACTGGACTTGGCCACTGCTAGCGTGGAGGAAGTAGTTGGTGCCCTAGAAGCTGCCGCTCAGGTTGCTGACAGCCGCTTACTGCTACTTATTGACGCTATAAATGAGGGTAACGGCCGAGCTATCTGGCCTAGCAACATAGCCTCGTTTTTAACGCAGGTTCTACGCTCCCCTTGGCTTGGGGTCGTGTTTTCGGTACGCTCTTCTTATGAAGCACATTTGGTGCCCGCTGAGGTGCGCGACCAAGCATATCGGGTAACTCATCATGGTTTTGATGGCCTAGAATACGACGCCACCAAGAGCTTCTTCATTCACTACGGCTTGGAACTGCCGTCAACTCCCTTGTTGGCACCAGAGTTTCGTAATCCGCTATTTTTAAAAACACTATGTAACGGATTGAAGCTAACGAAGCAGCGGCGTCTGCCTCGGGGATTTCACGGCATCACATCTGCTTTTAACCTGTATCTCGACGGTGTAAACGAAGCCTTAGCGGTCAAGCTTGACTATAATTCCAAGCAAAATCTAGTGCGAAAAGCGCTGGAAGCATTTGCTCAGGCAACGGCCAACAGTGATGAGCGCTGGCTACCGCTCAATAGCGCTACGTCTGTGGTGGATGCTCTATTACCAGGGAGAGGCCACACTCAGTCACTTTACTACGGCTTGGTAGCCGAAGGCGTCCTGACGGAAGAAGCGCCGCATTGGCACAGTGAGCAAGGGTCTGAGGAAGTGGTGTACATCTCGTACGAGCGCCTAGCCGACCACCTGTTGACCGACATTCTGCTTGACCAGCATCTGGACGTAGCCAACCCGGCTTCCTCGTTTGAAGCTGGCAAACCCTTAACTGCGCTTTACGATCTGCACAGTCGCTTTCGAGAGGGCACGGTGGAAGCACTGTTCATTCAGATACCCGAACGCACTGGCCGGGAACTCTCCGAACTGGCTCCTGATGTGGTAACTCACTGGCACAGTAACGCTTTTCGCCAAAGCATCATTTGGCGAAAAGCAGATGCTTTCTCAGATGCCACCCGGCAGGCCCTTCGGGAGTTTGATGAAACAGATGGCGAGACGCAACAGACCTTAGAGGCTATTCTTACCGTTGCCAGCCTGCCCGAACACCCATTCAATGCGGAGTTTCTGGATAAGCGCTTACGAAAGGATACAATGCCGGAACGGGACGCATGGTGGAGCATCTACTTGCATCACATGTGGGATACGCAAGGCGCAGTAGACCGATTGGTCGATTGGGCTTCAGGAGTGACAGTCACCACGAATCTTGACGTGCAGGCAGTTGACTTATGCGCTACTACGCTAGCTTGGCTGTTCACTACTTCTAACCGGTTCCTGCGCGACCGAGCGACTAAGGCGCTTGTTAATTTGCTCACCGGCCGGCTGGAATCTGCGGGCAAGCTGATTGAACGATTTGCAGACGTAGATGACCTGTATGTAGCAGAGCGCATCTATGCAGCGGCTTACGGGGCAGTGATGCGGAGCCACGACCGCACCGAAATTCAGCAACTTGCTACTCGCGTATATACATGCGTTTTTGCCGCTCAATCACCACCCGTGCATATTCTGTTGCGCGACTACGCGCGTGGCATTATTGAGCGGGCTATTTATTTGGGTGCAGATTTAGCTATTAACGTGGAACACATCCGCCCGCCCTATCATAGCATTTGGCCGACTATTCCTACTGCAGAAGAAGTAGACCAACTATTTCCTGATTCCTCCGCCAAATGGAAGAATGGTGACGGCTCTTGGGCTCATGACCGCATCAAAAGCTCGGTAATGGACGATGATTTTGGCAGATACGTCATTCACCCTAAACTTGATGACTGGTTGAGCATTCCACTGAGCGAACCGAATTGGGTGAAACCCAAAGACAAAAGGGAACTGCTTGATGAATTCGTGCAGCGCTTATCTAGAGCTGAAAAAAGGGCTTGGAAAATTTTTCAAAAGGCTAAAAGTGTTTTACGTGATGCTCAATATGTGCATTTAAAGAAATTGATTGCTCAGCAAAAGGGCACTGCTGAGCATTGGATCTTTAGTCAAAAGTTCAGAGACTCACCGAAGTTCAAGAAACTGTTAAAAAAAGCTGGTGCACTTACCAAGGAAGAGCAAACCGAAGTTGAATCGACTAGACAAACCCTCGAAAGCACGTTAACGCCAGAACATGTTCAGCAACTAGCAGATATTGAAGGCCAGCCTGAAGTTAGCCAAGAGGAGCGACGGGAACCACTGTTTGATGAAAGCATAGCCAAACGATACATCGTTGGCCGGGTTTTAGAATTGGGGTGGTCGGCAGAGCTTTTTGGTCATTTCGATGAGGACACTGTAGGTTATCGTGGTCGACACGCAGCTAAGACCGAGCGAATAGGAAAGAAGTACCAATGGATTGCTTTGCATGAGATAATGGCTTATGTAGCCGATCATTATCATTTTTATGAACGCTTCTGCTCGGATGAAGATAGGATAACCGTATACGAAGGTCCCTGGCAACCAGGAGCGCGTAACTTAGACCCTTCCAATATCCTTCGGGCCACTGCCAGCACTAGTTCTTGGTCGTCACATACCCCAGCTTGGTGGGCACCACAACTACAGTTAACTTGGGGTGAACCCGGTAAGTCCAAAGACTGGCTAACTCAATGGCATGACTTGCCGACTGTCGAAAGTCTGCTACTTGTAAAACGCCCAGAAGACGGAGTTAATTGGCTTAATCTAGATGGTCATTTCAACTGGTCGGAACCGGTATCTGCAGACTTGGAATCAACGGATGTTGAACGGAGACAGATTTGGTACATCGCTAGAAGCTACCTAATCCGGGAAGCAGATGTTTCAGCTTTCATGCAGTGGGCGGAAACTGATAAGTTACAGGGTAGAGATATGCCGGAGCCAGCGCACCTTTATGAATTGTTTCTAGGAGAACATGGTTGGTCGCCAGCATCAAAATATTATCAGCGAGACTATGAAAACGGCGAGCTATGGCGCAGGCCGAGGAACGACTGTCCGGTTGAAGTGCAGGTTTTTTCATTCGACTATCTGAATGAGCAGGGTACCTTCGACTGCTCACTTGATGAAACCATCTCGCTGAATATGCCACGCGCAGAGTTGATAGCACCGCTTAACTTACATTGGATGGGTATTGGAGCTGACTTTGCGAACGAAGGCCAGTTAGTTGCCTTTGACCCCACCGTTCACCAAGATGGGCCAGGGGCGCTTCTGTTACGTGAAGACTTTATGCGTAACTTTCTTGCTCGCGAGAAATTAAGTCTATGTTGGATAGTCATCGGTGAAAAGCAGATAATTGGTCCTCATAGCGGAAGCTGGCATGGCCGCATGAATCTTTCTGGGGCTTATACTTTGTCACAACAGGGCCCTGTTGGTTTCTTAAATTGCTTCTCAGAAAGAAATAGCCAAGAGGGGCAGAAGGAAGATATGCTAATACAAACCATGAGGACTCAGTAATAAAGTGAAAACGCTCACTTTATAGAATGCTGCCGCCGGGAGGTCGTGAATGCCGATGAAATTGCGCGGGGGCTCTCGCCGTTTCAGCCCGAAACAGAATGATGCTGGCCTGAACGGTGTAGAGACGCGTATTCGCGTCTCGTCGTTGAACGACCAGCACCGTGCCCGTTAAACAACATCAGCAACGACGAGACGCGAACACGCGTCTCTACAACCATATAAGCCGGCCCGCCGCTACCACTTGGTGCGGCGGGCCGCTGCGTTTGCGGGAGGGCGGCTTCCGGTTAGGAAGAGGGCGGATATGAATACATCGGAACTCTTCCCGACCGGAAGTGCCCGGATGTAATTGTTTTCAAGCACTTCCGCTCCGGAAGTGCCTGGATACAATTGTTTCAGAGCACTTCCGCTTCGGAAGTGTCCGGATGTATTTGTTTTTGCTCACTTCCTGCCGGTAACTGTAGCCCCTGGCTTCTTTCCTCATGGATACCGCCTACCTCACAGCGTCCGCAAGCAGTTCGAATACTACAGGCTGCTCGAATACCTGGGCCCTCCGAAGCCGTAACGCCCCCGGCTCCCTGAAACGCAAAAAGCCCCGGCCACCCGCCGGGACTTCCTTGCGCCAGTAGCTGCTACCCACCCATGTTTGCGTAGCAGTTGACTGGCGCAAAGGTCTGGCCGGCACATGACCTGCGTGTTGCCGACAGATTATGCTGGTGTGAGGCCATAAGGTGCCGGGCGCGTCGTCCGTGGCAGTGGGCAGCGCGTATAGCCTTCGGACTTAACCTGAAGACGATGGCGAAGAAGACCGTTTCTGAAATTATAGTAGACACTATTGTGGCGGCCGGCGTCACGCGCGTGTACGGCGTGGTAGGCGACTCGCTCAACGGCATCACCGAAGAAATCCGGAAGCGGGATGGCATCGAGTGGATACACGTCCGCAACGAGGAAGCCGGCGCTTTTGCGGCCGGTGCCGAAGCCCACCTCACGGGCGCGCTGGCCGTGTGCGCCGGCAGCTGCGGCCCCGGCAATACGCACCTGCTCAACGGCCTCTACGACTGCCACCGCAGCCGCGTGCCGGTGCTGGCCATTGCGGCCCAAATTCCGAGCATCGAAATCGGGACGCAATACTTCCAGGAAACCCACCCCGAAACCACGTTCAAAGAGTGCAGCGCCTACTGTGAGCTGATCAGCCTGCCCGACCAGGCCGTGCGCACCACCGAAATAGCCATCCAGACGGCCCTGACGCAACGCGGCGTGGCCGTGCTGGTGGTGCCCGGCGACATCAGCCACGAAAAAGCCGAAGCTCCGGCCCCGCGGCTGCCCGTGCTGCGCAGCCGCCCCACGCTGGTGCCCGCCCTCGAAGACCTACGCGCCGCCGCCGACCTGCTCAACACCTGTTCCCGCGTCACCATCATGGCCGGAGCAGGCTGCGCGGGGGCGCACGCCGAGCTGCTGCAGGTGGCCGAAATGCTGGGCGCTCCGGTAGTGCATGCCCTGCGCGGCAAGGAATACGTGGAGCCCAACAACCCCTATGATGTGGGCATGAGCGGCCTGCTGGGCTTCACTTCCGGCTACCATGCCCTCATGGACGCCGACGCCATGCTCATGCTGGGCACCGACTTTCCCTACACGCAGTTTCTGCCGCAGGAAACCCGCAACGTGCAGATTGATGTGCGCGGCGAGCATATCGGGCGCCGGGCCCGCATCGAAGTGGGGCTGGTCGGTGACGTGGCGGCCACCCTGCAGGCGCTGCTGCCGCTGCTCAACCACAAGCAGGACCGGGCGCATCTGGAGAAGGCCCAGGAAAACTACCGCGCCGCCCGCCAGGACCTGGACGAGCTGGCCACCGGCGAGGCCGGCGACACCAGCATGCACCCGCAGTACGTGGCCCGGCTGCTGAACGAGCAGGCCGCCGAAGACGCCATTTTTACCTGCGACGTGGGCACGCCCACCATCTGGGCGGCGCGCTACCTGCGCTTCAACGGCCAGCGCCGGCTCATCGGCTCGTTCAACCACGGCAGCATGGCCAATGCCATGCCCCAGGCGCTGGGCGCGCAGCTCACATATCCGGGCCGGCAGGTAATTGCGCTGGCCGGCGACGGGGGCTTTGCCATGCTCCTGGGCGAGCTGCTGACGCTGAAACAGTTGAAAACGCCCGTCAAAATCGTTATTTTCAACAACAACAGCCTGGGGTTTGTGGAGCTGGAAATGAAGGCGGCCGGCATTCTGGAGTACGGCACCGAGCTGGAGAATCCCAACTTCGCGGCCCTGGCCGAAGCGGCCGGCGTGCGCGGCATCCGAGTAGCAGACCCCGCCGAGCTGCCCCAGGCCATTGCCGACATGCTGGCCCACCCCGGCCCCGTGATTCTGGATGCCGTGGTGAAGCGCGCCGAGCTTTCCATGCCGCCCACGATTGAGGCCGCTCAGGTGAAAGGCTTCAGCCTCTATGCCCTGAAGGCCATCATGAGCGGGCGCGGCGACGAAATTCTGGAGCTGGCCAAAACGAACCTGCTGCGGTAGGCCCGCGCCACTGCTGGCCGTATTGCGGGCCTGGTTGAACAATCTGGCCTGCTAAACGTGTTAGTTTTGGGCAACCGGGGCCGGGAAACCGTGTCGGTTGCTTTTATTTGCCGAACCCGACCTCCATACGAAGCACCTCTTCTCTTGACCAACAAAGAAATTAAAGCCCTCATCTCCCTGCTCGACGACCCGGAAGTCGCGCCGCAGATTCAGGAGAGAATCCAGACGCTGGGCGAGAGTATCATTCCGTTTCTGGAAGAATCGTGGGAAGAAACCCTGGACCCGCAGCAGCAGCAGCGCCTCGAAGACCTGATCCATCATCTGCAGTTTGAGGGCCTGCAGCAGCGCCTGCGCGTGTGGCGCGACTCGGGCGGCGAAAACCTGCTGGAAGGCATGTGGCTGCTGAACTCGTTTCAGTATCCCGATGCCGATTTTCAGAGCCTCAACCGCGCCATCGAGCAGCTGCGGTTTGAAGTCTGGACGCTGCTGCGCCCCGATATGCTGCCCACCGAGCAGGTGCAGGTGCTCAACCACGTACTGTTCCGGACGCACAAGTTTGCGGCCAACACCCAGAATTTCCACTCGCCGGCCAACTCCATGCTGCACCGCGTGCTGGAAACCCGGCGCGGCAACCCGCTCACGCTGTGCGTGATTTATCTGCTGGTGGCCCAGCGCCTCAAGCTGCCCGTGTTCGGCGTGAACCTGCCCAACCTGTTTGTGCTGACCTACCGCCCCGAAACGCCACTAATTGAGTCTTTCTATATCAACTGCTACAACCGCGGCCTCATCCTGACCCGCACCGACATCGAGCACTACATCGCGCAGCTCAACCTGACCTCCAACGACATTTTCTACGAGCCCTGCTCGCACCTCGACATCCTGCGGCGCGCCCTGCGCAATCTGCAACTGAGCTTCGAGAAGCTGCAGGAACCCGCCAAAGCGGCCGAAGTGGCCCAGCTGCTGGCCATCCTCACGGATGAGAACCAGCCCACCACCGACGCGCCGGAAGGCGAAGAATAGATGGAGTTACTCAAAAAGCAAAAGGCCTGGCTACCGTGCGGTAGTCAGGCCTTTTGCTTTTTGGTGCTGAATTGGAGGGCGGCTAGTTGCGCTTGATGAGGCAGCCGGCGCCGCGCTTGTCGGCCACACCGGCAGGGCGGCCGGCCAGCACGTTGTCGAGGGCCTGCTGCAGATACCGCTCCTTCACGTCGCCTTCCACCAGCGGGTTGTCGTCGATGGCACCTTTGTAGCGCACCGCAAAGCCGTCGGCGGCGGGCTGCAGCAGCACCACTTCGGGCGTTTTGGTGGCGCCCAGCAGGCCACTCACTTTCTGGCCTTCGTCGGTGAGCAGCTGCAGGTCGGCGGTGGCCTTTATTTTGAGTTTCTCGGCCTCGCCTAAGTCGGTGCTGGCTTCGAGGTTGATGGGCGCATTGATGAACAGAAACTGCACGCCCCGGCTGCTATACTGCCCGCTCAGTGCCGACAGGCGGTTCTGGTAGAGCTTGGAGTAGGCGCAACTGGAGTTCAGAAACACCACCACTACCGCCTTGCTGCCGGCGTAGCTTTTGAGGGCTACTTCGGTGTTGGCGCCGTTTTTCAGGCTGAAGTCGCTCACGGAGCGGCTACCCTGGGCGCGGGCCACGCCTACCGCGGCTACAGTGCAAAACAGCAGCGCCGCAGCGGCAATGACAGAGATTCGGCGAAAAGACATGAGCAGGAGAGTGGCTGAGTAAGAGAGTAGCTGAGTAGAGGAGTAAGGAAGTAGCAGATTTCGACAAAAAACCTGCTCAATTACTCCCTTACTCAGCTACTCTACGCAGTAAGTTAAGATGTAATCGGGAGCGGGGCGCTGGTAGTGGATCTGGTGTTGGCTGCGGGAGTTTTCGAGGAGCAGGTGCCCCGTCAATACACCTGCCTCCCGCAGCCCAAACGGGTCGAGCACGATTTGCTCCTTGAACACCAGGCCCCGGCGGCTATGCAGCTTATAGAGTGTTTCTTTGGCACTCCAGTATAAGCTATGCTTCACTGCTTCGCTGCCGGCGTCGGCCCGTTCGGCTTCCGATAGAAACCGCGGCGCCAACTTTTGCGCTTTGGGGCGCACCAGTTCAATATCTGTGCCAACGGCTGCGCCCCGCGCCACCACGGCCGCCACCCACTCGCCGGAGTGCGACAACGACACGCCCAACCCCGGCAGCTGCTCGAAGTACGGGCGGCCGTTGGCATCGTTGCTGAGGGTGGCCGGCATATCGGTCAGCTCCTGTAACAGGCGGTGGGCCAGTACCCGGCCCGCCAGCCACTGCCGGGCGCGGGTTTCGTCGCGGCCATCGGGGAAGCGGGCGGTGTAGTGCAGCAGATCGGGCAGCAGGGGCCAGAGCATTTCGGCCGGCTCCGTGAGCTGCCACAGCCCCAGCAGTGCCTGGCTGGAAATAGGGGAGAGGGAATGAAGCGGCAAAGCCAGAGTCGGTAGTGTGTATGGATAAAGGTAGCGCGCTGCCGGCGCTTGCGCCGAACTTGAGAGGGGTAAAGCAAACAGTTTTGGATAAACACGCGGCCTGAACAAGATTCTTCCCAAGCGGCGCACAGCAGCTACTGCTACCTTTGCCGCTCTAGATTTACTTTTCCATGCCCTTCCTCCACCGCCCGCAGGTTCAGAAGCTCGCCGCCCTCACCGGCCACCTCGATTGTGTGTATGCCCTGGCCGGCACGCCCGGCGCCGATACGTTCTACTCGGCCGGCGCCGATGGCATGGTGGCTGTCTGGCACGCTGATGAGGCTGCGCAGGATGGCGCGCTGGTGGCGAAAGTGGAAAACTCGGTGTACGCGCTACGGCACCTGCCCGAGCGAAATCTGCTCGTCATCGGTCACAACTTTCAGGGAATTCAGGCCATTGATCTGGCCGAGAAAAAGCTGGTATTTGCCACCGCGCTACCGCCGGCCGCCATCTTCGACATGGTGTATTCTGAAGCTCGGCAGCGCCTATACGTGGCTCTTGGCGACGGAACGCTGGCCATACTCCGTGCTACTGATTTCAAGGTGGAAAGCCTGCTGAAGCTCTCTGACAAAAGCCTGCGTTGCCTGGCGCTGCACGAGGAGCGGGGCGAGCTGGCAGTAGGCGGCTCCGACTGGCGCCTGCGCCTTCTGGATGCCGATTCGTTGCAGCTGAAACAGGAGTGGGAAGGCGGTACTAACTCCATCTTCACGGCGGGCTATTCGCCTGATGGCCGCTACCTACTCACGGCCGGCCGCGACGCCCACCTGCGCTCCTGGGATGTGGCCGCCGGCTACGCGGAACACCGCAGCATTGTGGCGCATCTGTTCACCATCAACCACCTCGTTTTCAGCCCCGATGGTGCCCTGCTGGCCACCTGCAGCATGGACAAAAGCATCAAGCTATGGGATGCCGAAACCCTGGCCCTGCTACGGGTGGTAGACAAGGCGCGGCACGCCGGGCACGGCACCTCCGTGAATAAGTTGTTTTGGCCGGGACGGCAGAATAGGCTAGTTTCGTGTAGCGACGACCGGAGCCTGGGCGTCTGGGAGCTGACCTGAGCAGAAGCGCGGCAGCGGCGGCATTAGAGTCACACAAGAATCCGGCGCGAGCCACTCGTAGTTGCTTTTGTCTGTTCAGTTGCCTGCCTTTCCTTGTTCCAGCTTCCGGCTCCTCACCTTTAGCTACCCATTCCCATGAAAATCACCGCCCTCGATATCCGCCAGAAGACCTTTGAAAAAGCCTTTCGGGGGCTCGACAAAGACGAAGTGCAGGCGTTTCTGCTCACTCTCTCGCAGCAGTGGGAGCGGATGGGTGACGAAAACCGCGAGCTGCGCGTGAAACTGGACCACGCCACCCAGGACGTGAGCAAGATGCGCGAGGTAGAAACCAGCCTCTACCGCACCCTCAAAACGGCCGAAGACACCGGCAACAGCATCACGGAGCAGGCCCAGCGCGACGCCGAACTGCGGATTCGGGAGGCCCAGCTGAAAGCCGAACAGTTGCTGGCCGATGCGCGCCAGAAAGCCCGCGCCGTGGTGGAGGATGCCTACCAGCAGGCCGAAAAAACAGTGGCCGAAATGCAGAAGGAAGTAAGCGGCCTGGGCCAGGAGTGCCAGCGCCTCGAAGCCCAGCTTGATGGCCTCGTGCGCGACCTGCATCACCTGGCCTCCGATGCCCTGGACAAAGTGGAGAAAGCCAAGGCCCGGCCCAAAGCCAGTACCGCAGCCATCCTTTCGCGGGCGGCCAGCGTAAAGGTGAATCGACAATCTTCCGATTCACCCGAAACCAATGCTCCTATGTTTGTCAATATATCTTCCACTTCATCGGTAGCGGCAGTAGCTGGTGCTTCGGCTGCTTCGTTTGGCGGCTCGGCCGCATCCGCCGCGCCTGAACCCAAAGTTGCGGCAACCCAGCCCGGCGGCTACAACCCCAAGCCTGGCCAGCAGCCCGACCCCGGCGCCCCGGCTCATGCCCCCGGCCCCGAGATTGAGCGGCCCGGTGCTCCGGCCGAAAATCCTGGTCTTTCGCCTGCTCCCCACATCGACCCGCCAGCGCCGTCGCAGGTGCCTGAGCCAGATGCCCCCCGCGTAGAGCCGCCAGCTCCCGATATCCGGCCGGTAGGCCCTGGCCACCCCGAAATCAATCAGCCTTCGCCCGTTACGCATCCCGGCCAGCCCGGTATGGCGGTAGCAGCACCCGCCGAGAAGTCTTTCTTCGACGAAATCTAAGGCGGACTTCAACTAAAGTGCCTCACGCGAAAAAAGCCTGCCTTTCGGGGCGGGCTTTTTTGTTGCTTTGCCAGTCGCCGCGTTTGCAGCTTCACTTTCACTTACTATTTCAACACCGCACCCTATGGGCCAGATTGCACTGGAAGGAATGGAGTTTTTCGCGTTCCATGGCTACTACGACGAGGAGCAGAAAATCGGGAATAAGTATGGCGTGGACCTCTACATCCGGACGGACCTGCATGCGGCCGGGGCCTCCGACAACCTGCAGGAAACCGTGAACTACGAGGTGCTCTACCGCGTGGTGGCCGAAGAAATGGCAGCGCCGGCACGCTTGCTGGAACACCTCGGCCACCGCGTGCTGGACAGGGTGCTGATTGAGTTTCCGCATGTGCGCTCCGTGAAAGTGAGCGTATCGAAGTTCAACCCGCCGCTGGGAGGAATCTGCAACCGGGCGCGGGTGACGCTCACGCGCCGCCGTGCTGACAAGCCCAGTAGCTAGCCTTGTACTTCTAAGGTAGTGTGTTGATAATCTTATAGAAAGCTGACTTTTCAAGTCGGCTTTTTTACATTTGTGTGAGTGTTACGAAAAAAATCGTAGATAAAAGTTGCATCTACGACAGGCTTCGTATATGTTTGACATACGAATCAATTCGTAACACGCCTACCCCGATTAGTATGAGCAACAAACCCATTCCCAAGCCCACCGATTCGGAGCTGGAGATTCTGCAGGTGCTGTGGCAGCACGGCCCCAGCACGGTCCGGTTCGTGAACGACCAGCTAAGCCAGAAGCGCGACGTTGGCTACACCACTACGCTCAAAATTCTGCAGCTCATGCTCGACAAGACGCTGGTGCTGCGCGAGGATGAAACCCGTACCCACATCTACCGGGCAGCGGTGCGGGAAGAAGAAACGCAGGGCCTGCTGCTCGACCGGTTTGTGGAGTCCGCCTTCGGGGGCTCGGCCATGAAACTGGTAATGCAGGCCCTGGGCAGCGGCACTACGTCGCGGGAGGAGCTGGCCCAGATCCGGAGCCTGCTCAATGACATCGAGAATCAGCAGGATACCACTCCTAACACCGCAGACTAATGAACTGGCTCGAACAGGTACTTTCTCCCGCGCTGGTGCGCGCACTGGGCTGGACGCTGGTCCACTCACTTTGGCAGGGGGCCGTAGTGGCGCTGGCGCTGGCCGGCCTGCTGCTACTGCTGCGCCGCCACCGCGCCGCCGTACGCTACAATGTCTCGGCGGTAGCGCTGATTGTGATGCTGGGCTTGGCGGCCGTCACGTTTGCACGGCACTACCATGCCGCCCGCACTCAGGCAGCTCCGGCTGCAGTCAGCACCGCTGACACCATAACGGGGCACACGCTGGAGCTGGCTGCTGCTCCGGCCATGGCTACTGCCGCGCCGGCTGGCTCGATGCAGGCCTGGCTCAACTACTTCGACCAGAACCTGCCGGTGCTGGTGGCCGTGTGGCTGCTGGGCCTGCTGGCCATGACCCTGCGCCTGTTGGGCGGACTGGCCTATGTGCAGCGCCTGCGCCACTACCGCGTGCAGCCCCTGGCCGAAGAATGGCAGCAGCGGCTGGCTGGCCTGGCCACCCGGGCCGGGCTGGAGCGCCCGGTGGCCCTGCTGGAGTCGGCGCTGGTGAAAGCGCCGCTGGTAGTGGGCCATCTGCGTCCCGTGATTCTGCTGCCGCTGGGCACCGCTACGGGCCTGAGCCAGCTGTATCTGGAAGCTATTCTGGCCCACGAGCTGGCCCACGTAGCGCGCCGCGACTACCTCATGAACCTGTTGCAGGCTATTGCCGAAACGCTGTTTTTCTACCATCCGGCCGTGTGGTTCCTCTCGGCGTGCCTGCGCACCGAGCGCGAAAACTGCTGCGACGACGATGCCACCGCACTGGTAGGCGGCAACCCGCTGACCCTGGCCCGCGCCCTGGCCGCGCTGGCCGAACGGACCCTGGAGCCACAGGCCGCACCGCGTCTGGCTATGTCGGCAATAGGGCCGAATGGCTCGTTGCTGGGCCGCATCCGGCGGCTGGTGCAGGGCCGTGGCACGCCTACATTCACGGAAGGCTTTATGGCGGCCTGTGTAGTGCTGGGGGGGATGGTGCTGCTGAGCACGGCCGTAGCCCTGGCCGACCCGCAGCCGGTGGCCGAGGAGAATAACCTGAAAGGCTCTTTGCAGCGCCTGCCCTTCCTGACCGAAGACGACACGGCCCGCAGCCCGCAACCTGCTGCGGCAGTGCAGCCCGCCCCAGCGGCGCCGCCCGCCCCCGACCTGATGCCCAAAGAGCTGGCGGTAGCAGAACCAGTTGATGCCACCGCCGCGCCATCAGCCGACGATGACAAAAAGCGCAAAGCCAAGCGCAGCCGCACCGAGCGGGTAGTGGTGGTAAACCAGAACGGCCCCCGGCGGGGTGGCCCCGGCACAGTGGTTATCGAGAAAGACAAAAAAGGCCGGCTGACTGACCTGTATGTGAATGGCCGCCGTGTGGAAGGCGCTACCGCTGCCCCGAAAAAGAAAGGCAAGAAGACCGACACCCGCACCGAAGTAATCCGGGTGAACCCGGAGGGCTGGAACGGCACGGATGGACGGGGCTTCAGCTTTAATTTCGGCGACGATTTTGGCCGTAACTTCCGTTTCGAAGGCTCACCGGGCATTTCCCGGGAGGAGATGGACCGCATCCGCCGCGACGTGCGGGTGCAGGTAGATGCGGCCCGCCGCCAGACCAACCGCAACTATACCTTCTCGTTCCGCAATGAAGATGGCGGCCGCGAATCTTACGGTGACATAGAGCGCCGGGCGCTGCAGCAGGCCGAGCAGAGCCTGCGCGAAGCCGAGCGCAACGCCAAAACGGACGAAGAGCGTACGCGCATCCGGGAAGAGCGGGAGCGGATAACGGAGCGCCGCCAGGAGTTGCGCGAGCAGCAAGAGGAAGCCCGCCGCGACATGGACGAAGCCCATCGGGACATGGAAGAGGCGCACCGCGAAATGGAAGAAGCACACCGGGAAGGGTTGCGGGTCGCCGCAGAATCCCGCCGGGCAGCAGGAGAGGCCCGGCGGGCCGCTGCCGGCAGCCGCGTGCTGCAGGATGCCTTTGTGGCGGAAATGCTGCGCGACAAGCTGATTACGGACCGGAGCAACTTCAGCTTTTCGCTCCGCAGCAACTCGCTCACGGTGAACGGCAAGAAGCAGCCAGCTGCCGTGCTCAACAAATACCTCAAGCTGTATGAGCAGCGCAAAGGCCAGAAGCTGAGCAGCACGGGCGGCTTCACCATCAATGAGTCGTCGAGCAGCAGCACCAGCACCAGCAGCAGCACCGATTTGCCGCCGGTTCCGCCCGTTCCTCCGGTTGCGCCGGCACCCCGGGCTCCGCGCGCACCCCGCATGCCGCTGGCTCCGCCCGCCCCGCCGGCCCCGCCCCGCATCGACTCGGGCCGCATTCGGGAAGAGCTGCGCAAAGACGGGCTGCTGGGCAAAGACGAGAAAAGCTTCCAGTTTCAGCTCAACGACAGCGGCCTGCGCGTGAACGGCCAGGCGCAGTCGGCGGAAATGGCGGCCAAGTACCGCAAGCTGCTGGACGTGCCAGCCAACACCAGCGGCAGCAGATCCAACCGCAATATTCAGATTTCGGTGAGTGAGTAGAGTGCCGAAAACCAGCCGGCCGCCGCTGCAACGGCGGCCGGTTTTATTTTATCGAAAACAAATATTCAGGTTAGGCAACGGTTTCCCCACGCCCCGCATCTATTAGCGCAATCGGCCAGAATCCTGGCCGCTGGCTTCTCTCTTTTCACGTCTGCGGCGTCCGGTTTTGGCGCTGGCCGGCGTGCGTCCCTACCTGCTCCACCTTCCCCGTTTGGCACACCTTTCCTCCCGTCGTTTTGTCGTGATGCACCCCCGTCTGTCCGTTTGTTTGCTGCTGGCTGGCTTGTGGTTGCTGGCCGGCCCGGCCTGGGCCCAGCAGCCGGCTCCTGCTGCCCCCGGCGCTACTGCCGCTACTACGCTGGCTCCCAAAAAACAGCTGCAGGCCGTGCGCATCACGGGTGGTATCAAGCTGGATGGGGTGCTGGATGAGGCCGTATGGCAGCAGGCGCCCATTGCCACCACTTTCATTCAGAACCGGCCCAACCCCGGCCCGCCCGAGAAGCACGCCACCGAAGTGCGCATCCTCTACGATGACGCCAACCTCTACGTGGGGGCCATTATGCACGACGTCAGCGCCGATTCTATTCTGCGGGAGCTGGCGCCGCGCGACAATTTCGGCAACACCGACTTCATCGGCATCTTCCTCGATACGTACCAGGACAAGCTCAACGGCTACGGCTTTTTCGTGACGACGGGCGGCGTGCAGATGGACTGCCGCTACTCGCCGGCCGGCGGCGAAGACTTCAACTGGAATGCCGTCTGGGACTCGCGCACCAGCATCAAGGGTACCGACTGGATTGCGGAAATGCGGATTCCGTACTCGGCCATTCGCTTCAGCAACCAGCCCGAGCAGCAGTGGGGCCTCAACTTTATGCGGCAGCGCAAAAAGGAAAACCAGGCCTTTTTCTGGAATGAGGTGAAGCCCGCCATCGACGGCTTCGTGAACCAGTGGGGCACGCTGCAGGGCGTGCGCGACATCAAGCCGCCGCTGCGCCTCTCGCTCACGCCGTACGTGTCGAGCTACGTGAACCACAACCCGCTGAACGAGGAAGGCACGCGCCGCACCACTACCAGCTTCAACGGCGGCGCTGACATCAAGTGGGGCATCAATGAAAGCTTCACGCTCGATGCTACGCTGGTGCCCGATTTCGGGCAGGTGCAGTCCGATAACCAGGTGCTCAACCTGTCGCCGTTTGAGGTGCAGTTCAACGAAAACCGCCAGTTTTTCACCGAAGGCACCGAGCTCTTCAACAAGGGCAACCTGTTCTACTCGCGCCGGGTGGGGGCCACGCCCATCGGCTTCTATGATGTGGACGTCAGCGACGACGAGAAAATCGTGCGTAACCCCTCCGAAACGCGGCTGCTCAATGCCACCAAAGTGTCGGGGCGCACGAGTAAGGGGCTGGGCGTGGGTATCTTCAATGCGCTCAGCAACGACGTGTACGCCACCATCCGCAACAAGGAGACCGGGCAGGAGCGCGAGCTGCTGACGCAGCCTTTCAGCAACTACAACATTGTGGTGCTCGACCAGAGCCTGAAGAACAACTCTTACGTGTCGCTCATCAATACCAACGTGACGCGCTCTGGCCAGACCTACGACGCCAACGTGACGGGCGGGCTGTTTCGGTTTGCCAACAAAAAGAACTCCTACGCCGTGGATGGCCGCCTGGTGTACTCGCGCCGCCGGGGCAACGTGTTCGGCTCCGATAAGCAGATTGACGACCAGAACGGCTACAAATACCAGGTAGGCGTGGGCAAAATCAGCGGGGCCTTCACCTGGGGCTTCAACCAGGGCATCGAGTCGGATACGTACAACCCCAACGACCTGGGTATTCTGTTCGGCAACAACAACATCTCCCAGAATTTCTACGCCAACTACAACAAATACAAGCCCTTCTGGAAGGTAAACAACCTGTACACCTGGGGCAATATCACGCACACGCTGCTCTATAAGCATACCCGCTACCAGGATCTGAACATCTCGGCCGGCATGAACACCACGTTCACCAAAAACTTCCTCAGCGCGGGCTTCAACGTCAACATCGACCCGGCCAAAAACGACTTCTATGAGCCGCGGGTGTATCCGTTGGGCACGTACTACGTGCAGGTGCCCGGCAGCACCAACGTGGGCGGCTACCTCTCCACTGACTACCGCAAAAAGCTGGCCTGGGACGTGAACGGCGGTGTGCGGGTGTATGCCCAGGACCCCGTGCGGCAGCGCAGCGGCCGGGCCGGTTACGGCCTGAGCGTGTCGCCGCGCTATCGTGTCAACAACAAGCTGAACTTCCGCTACAGCCTCGACTGGAACCTGAGCCGCAACCAGATTGGCTACGTGAATGGCGGCCTCGATGCCGAAGAGCCGCTGGATTCGGTGGTTATCCGGCAGCTCGGCGGCGACGTGGCACTCGGCCAGGACCCCGTGGATGTGCTGCTGGGCCGCCGCCAGGTCGTGACGGTGTCGAGCGTGCTGTCGGCGGCCTACACCTTCAACAACCGCATGTCCCTGACCGTGCGCACGCGCCACTACACCAGCAACGTGCGCTACCAGGATTTCACGCAGCTGCGG
Organism: Hymenobacter psychrotolerans DSM 18569; assembly: GCF_900142395.1. Classification (GTDB taxonomy): domain Bacteria; phylum Bacteroidota; class Bacteroidia; order Cytophagales; family Hymenobacteraceae; genus Hymenobacter; species Hymenobacter psychrotolerans. The sequence continues at coordinate 78,266 of NZ_FRAS01000004.1, forward strand.
CCCGGCGGCGAGGAAGTGCCCATTGCCTACGCCCGCAACCGCAACAACACCTACAATGCCTTCAATATTGACGCGGTATACTCGTGGTGGTTTGCGCCCGGCTCGCAGGTGAGTATCGTCTGGAAAAATGCCGGTACCAGTTTCCTGCAGGCCAATGAAGCCACCCCGCTCTACTTCGACAACCTCAACAACACCATCAACACGCCGCACAACAACTCGGTGTCGGTCAAAGTCCTCTACTACCTCGACTACCTGGCCCTGCGTCCGAAACGGGCGTAGCCGCTACAACCCCAGCAGCTCCTCGGCGGCCCCAAACGCCGACTTGCCGCCATTCATCACTTGCTGCTCTATGCCCGCCAGCTGCCGCGCTACTTCGGGGCGGGCATAAAAGCGCGTTTCCAGGGCTTCCCGGATGGTTTCGTGCAGCCAGTGCAAGTTTTGTTCCTGGCGGCGGCGCTGGAAGTAGCCGCTTTCCCGGGTCTGCTGCACGTAGCGCTGCACCACGTCCCACACTTCCGGCACGCCCTGCCCACTCACCGCCGACGACGTCGTGACGACGGGGCTCCAGCCGCTGGGAGCCAGCGGAAACAGGTGCAGCGCGTTCTGATATTCGGCGCGGGCGCGGCGGGCGGCCTGCTCGTTGCCGGAATCGGCCTTCGTGATGGTCATGGCGTCGGCCATTTCCATGATGCCTTTCTTGATGCCCTGCAGCTCGTCGCCGGCCCCGGCCAGCATCAGCAGCAGAAAAAAGTCGACCATGCCGTGCACGGCGGTTTCGCTCTGGCCTACGCCCACCGTTTCCACAAAAATGACGTCGTGGCCGGCCGCTTCGCAGAGCACCAGCGCCTCGCGGGTACTGCGCGTGACACCGCCCAGGCTGCGGCCCGCCGGCGAAGGCCGGATGTAGGCCGCGGGGTGCGCGGCCAGCAGATTCATGCGGGTTTTGTCGCCGAGGATGCTGCCACCGCTGCGCTGCGAGCTGGGGTCTACGGCCAGCACGGCCAGCCGGTGGCCTTTCTCCTGTACCAGATGCAGGCCCAGCGCCTCAATAAACGTGCTTTTGCCCACGCCCGGCACGCCCGTAATGCCCACGCGCACCGAGCGGCCCGCGTGCGGCAGCACCACGTCCAGCACCTGCTGGGCCAGCTGCTGGTCAGAAGGGAGCGTGCTTTCTACCAGCGTAATGGCGCGGCTCAGCATCACCCGGTTGCCGCCCAGGATGCCGTCGGTGTATTCGGAAACGGAAAAACGCTTAGCCATGCAATAGAAACAGGGCCGGCCGAAAAGCAGGCGGCCGGAAAGAAGAATGAAGCTGCAAACTAGGCCTTAAAATGGCATCGGCCCAACCGGCGGCCCGGCCAGCGCGGGCCCGGCAGCCCAGGGCCCGGCTGCCGAATAGGTATCGTACCTTTCTACTATAAAAGCTGCGCTATGCCACTACCTGAAAGTAGGTATTGTGGTGCCGGGGCATTTTCAGTCTCTTTACTGCTGATTTTCAACAGAAAAAATACCCCCATGTTTTTGCGTATTGCTGCTCCGGTGTTAGCCGGTTGTCTTCTCGGGGCCAGTAGCCTGCGGGCTCAGAATGAGCTCGGCAACTTTTCCACTGCGGCCCGCGGTGGGGTAGCTACCACCTTCGTCACCGATTTTCAGGCCATTGGCGTCAATCCGGCCAACCTGGGCCGGCAGGACAATGCGCGGGTGGCTTTCACCATTGCCGAATTTGGGGTGGGGGTGGGCTCTCAGTCGCTCACGCGCACCCAGCTGCGCAAGTTCATCGAGAATTCCGACGAAACCCTGACGCTGGCCCAGAAGCAGGAAATGGCCCGCGCCTTCACTTCCGACAACGTCCTCAACCTGAATGCCGACGCCACGCCCATTGCGTTTTCGGTGGTGCTGCCGCTGGTAGGCAGCTTCGCGGTCAGCAGCCGGCAGCGCGTCACCACGCACCTGGGCCTGAACAAGAACACCGCCGAGCTGCTGTGGCTGGGCAAAGACGCGCCTATCTATCCGGCCAACTTCAACCCGGCCACGGCCCCGCTTATTTCGGAGGTGCTGGACGGCACTTCGGTGCAGCTGGCGGCCTACAACGAGTACAATATTGCCTATGGCCGCCAGGTGCTGCGCCTGCCCTCGTTTTCGCTGTCGGTTGGGGCCGGCTACCGCTACGTGCAGGGCGTGGGGGTGGTAGATGTGCGCGCCAGTGGCGGCAAGCTCGAAGCCTACAGCGCCCTGTCGCCGCAGTTTAACGTGGACTACGGCAGCGTGGCCAGCAACCCCAGCTTCAACCTGCGGCAGGATGCCGACAAGCTGATTCAGCCCGTGGGCCGCGGCCACGGCTACGACCTGGGCGTGGCCGCCGAAGTCGGCAAGAAGCTGCGTCTGGGCGCATCGGTCACCGATATTGGCACTATGCGCTGGGAAGGCAACCTGCTCACGGCCAACGACCAGCGCCTGAAGCGCCTGCGCTCCAGCGGCGCCAACAGCTATGAGTTTTTGTCGGAGCTGGAAAATATCTTCGCCTCCGGCACCGACAGCCTGTTTCAGTACACCCCGGCGCAGGAGCGCAACGCCAGCCTGCCCACCAAGCTGCGGCTCGGGGCCGGCCTGCGGGTAGGCACCCGCCTGGAAGTGGGCGCCGACGTGACCATGCCGCTGAACGAGGTGGCCGGCAACCTGCCCAACGCTTTCTACGGCGTGGCGCTGGATGTGAAGCCGGTCAGCTGGATTCGGCTCAGCACCGGCCTGACCACGGGCGCCGGCTATGGGCTGGGCCTGCCCGTGGGCTTTGCCATTGCCACCAAAATCTACGAGCTGGGCATCGGTACCCGCGACCTGCGCGGCCTGCTCAGCGACAACAAGCCCTACGCTTCGGTAGCCGTGGGTACCCTCCGCTTCAAGTTCGGGACGGCACGATAATGGGGTGAAGTCAGGCTTTTGAATTCACTTTTCTACACCAAAAAGGCCTCCTGCATTGCGCGCAACACAGGAGGCCTTTTTGGTGCAGTTTAGCTAGCAGGTCAGGGAGGATTTAACCGATTACTTCCCGGGCTCAGTCAGGAAATTGGGGAGGCCGAGCTTGCTGCGGCGCCCGCCCAGCTTCAGGCCGTCGTCGGTGTATTTGGCGGCGGTGCCTTCGGCGTTCGGATTCTCAATGACGCCCAGAAACTGGTTGTCTTCGCGGGCCACGTAGATGCGGCCATCGGGGGCGCGCTGCAGCGAGCCTACCTTGCGGTTCGCCGACTTCCCGACCACCGTAGCGGTGCCGGTTTTGAGGTCGAACTGGAAAATCTGGGCCTGGCCGCCGCCCTCACCGTTGCTGGAGCCATACAGCTTGCTGCCATCGGGCGAAAACTCCACGCCGTACGCTTCGGGGTAGGGCGCGAAGGTTTTGGGGTTGCTGACCGTGCCGGTGTTCCGGTCAAAGTCGAAGACCTCATACTTGTTGGCTTCCCGCCACAGCGCCACGGCCAGCTTGCGGCCATCGGGTGAGAATTTCATGGCGCCAATGGCGTTGCGGCCGGGGCCGGCGTGCATGCTGCCCACGATGCTCAGTATCGGCTTGGTTTCCACGCCCTCTGGCGTCACCAGAAAAGTCACGAAGGCGTTGGAGTTCCAGCGGTGCGCCACAATCCAGACGTCGCGGCCGTTCTGGTGGCGCACGGCAGTCAGCTTCTCGGCTACCGGCGAGATGAGCAGCATATTGGCGCGGGGCACGTCGCCGAGGCCATTGTCACGGGTCATATCGACCACGGAGTAGCGCAGGCCGTTGCTGGTGCCCTGGGCCGCCACCGTAAACACGTAGAACACGTTGCCGGAGCCGGGGTCGGGCACTATCAGGGCGCTTTGGGTGCTGGAGTTGGAGCCCATCAGCTGGCGGCCGTTGGGCATCACGGTGTGCTGGCGGTTGAAAATGTACTCGCCGTTGGTGTAGAACAGCAGCTGGCCCTGGGCGTTGGTGGCCACCGCTGAGCCTTCGTAGGTGGTCATTTTGTTGTTGAGCAGCGGGGTAGGGGCGCCGCCTCCCACCGGAAAGCTGAGCCCGGCCTGCTGGCCGAAGTACCAGATAGACTGCTCCCGCTGCGCACGTGCGGCACCGGGCAGCAGCAACAGCAGCAGGAAGGGCAGAAGCAGAAGTCGTTTCATAGTTGTCAGAAAGTACGTCGCTGGTCAGAACGCAATTTCGTGCCAAAACGATACTCCGGCCGGAATAGGGCGAAAAATCCCGGTTCCGGCGGTTGTGGCCTACTCCAGTACTACTTTCTGTTGCTGGCGTTGCCCGGCCGCGTTCTGTACCGTCAGCAGGTAGAGGCCGTGCCACTGGCGCGCCTCCGGCAGCGGCAGCCGCGAAGTGCCGGCCGGCAGCGCCACGGTCCGGCGCAGCATCGTTCGGCCCAGCGCATCAGCCACCTGCAGCTCGGCAGACTGGGCTTGTGGCACCTGCACCTCCAGTTGCAGTGCTTCTCCTGCCGGCACCGGATTGGGGTAGGCCGCCAGCCGCAGCCCGGCCCGGCTCAATCCGCCGCGTTGCAGCGCCGCTATACCGGAATAGGCCGTCGTCCCGTCGGTATCCTGAATCAGCAGGCGGTAGTAAGTTACGCCTTCAGACGGAGCCGCATCCGTGAAAGCATAGCTGCGCGCACCGGTGCCGTTGGTGGCCGCTACCCGGCCCAGGCTGCTGAAGTTCTCCTCGTCGGTGCTGCGCTGCACCTCAAAATACGCCACGCCCTGCTCCGACGCCGTTTGCCACTGCAGCTCGTTTGTGGTACCGGCAGTCCGGCCCGCGAAGCGGGTAAGCACCACCGGAAGCGGCAGTGAGCCGGTGATGGTGACGCGCCTCGCGTTGGTGCTGAGCTGTCCGCAGGGTGCTATGCTGGCCAAGGCCGCCTGCAGGCTGCCTAGGGTGCCGTTTTGCAGGCCGCCCACGGCGTAGCCCCGCTGGAACAGAAACCCATACACATCATAGGTGCCGGCGGGCAAGGTGCGCAGGTCAGCGGTTGGGGCCACCTGCGCTACCAGGTTGGTTGCGGTATTCACCGCCACATACTGGTAGTCGTAGCCGAGGCCTTGGAGTGGCGCATAGGCCGTGCCGCCGCCGGGTGAGGTGGCAAAACTGATGCTGTAGTTGTTGCCGCCCGTGGGCGCCCCACCGAAATTGGACACCACCAGCGTGTAGGGCTGGCCCGCCGTCAGCGGAAGGGTAATGCTGCGGGCCAAAGAACCAGCGAAGTTGTCGGCCAGGATATTTGCGCACGGGTTGGCCGGGTCGAAGCCGGTGCCGGCGTATACCCGCAGCACCATATTGCCGAAAGCTGTGGGCGTGTTGATGGTGTACGAGGCCGTAGCCGACGGCACGAACACATGCGTGTCGTAGTGAGTAACGTTGCTGTAGCGTACACAGCTGCTGCCGTTGTAGTCCGTGAGCGTGCTAGCCGGGTCGGTGCTGGTGATGGAGCCGGCCAGCTGGTTGGCCCCCGTGAGTTCGGTCAGGCTGTAGCCTTGCTGATCGAGGTTGAGCGTGGCGCTGCCGGCCGCGGCCGTAAGGGCAGTAGCCGGCAGGGTTTGGGACGCTACCGGCGAGCAGGGCGCAATCGGGAAGTCTGCATCATTGATGTCGAAGAAGATGTTGCCCACAGCTTCCACCCGAATCCGCGCCTGGCTGGTCGTTAGGTTCGGTACGGCTACGGTAGCCGTGCCCGTATTAGGCGCGGCCGCCGCCAGCACAGTGCCAAAGGTCTGCCCGCCATCCGTGGAAAGGCTGATACGCACCTGACTGACCCCGATGGGAGCCTGGTCAGTACCGTTCACCGACCACGTAACGGTGGCCTGCTGCCCCCCAATCCAGAGGGAAGCGGTGTTTTGGGTGGTGAGGGCAAACGGGCCGGTGTTGGGCGCTACGGTCAGCGTTACGTTGTCGGTGCTGAAGGTGCCGCCGCTGGCGCGCTGGTCGCGGGCCGTCACTACAAAGTGCAGGTCGCGGGCCACGTTGGGCAGGGCTTCCCCAATCCGGTCGGCCGGCTGGTTGCTGTTAGCCAGCACGTAGCGCAGGTCGGGGAAGGTGCGGGAAGGTGTGGTGCGGGGCGGCCGGGGCCGGAACAGCGGCGCCTCGGGGTCGTTGATGGCTGCCAGCCCGTTGATGCCCGGGATGGTGCCCAGCGCCTGCGTGTTGGGCGTGTAGTCGAACTGATTCCAGGTGTAGGCCAGCGTTTCGCCGTCGGGGTCGGAGCCGGTAGCCGTGAGCGTGAAGGGCGTGCTGCGCGGAATCACATAGTCGGCGCCGGCACTCACCGTCGGGACCTGGTTGGAATTGGCTACAACAACGGCGCAGGCGGCAGTGCGCAGATTGTTGCGCATCTGGTCCAGCGAGCGGGCGTTGAAATGGTCGGCCTCAGTGCCTACCACGTCCTGCAGGGTCTGGGTGCCGCACACATCGGTATAAGCCATGATGGTGGCTCCGCCGCCAGGCTCCAGGTTGCTGCCGGCCGTCTGGCTGCCGCAGGGCCCCGTGAAGGTGTGCGCCGCGCCGTGCTGGTGTCCCATTTCGTGGGCCAGCACCTGCTGAAAACCACTGGTGGCCAGCCCCGACCAGGCCTGCGCCTTGTAGGTGCTGTTGCAGATAATGCCCACGTACGCCACGCCCCCGCCGTTTCTATGGAAGCAGTGGCCCAAATCGAAGCTGTTCGGCGTGAAGCGCGCATTGATAAAGCCCCCGACTTCGCCCAGATTCTGCTCCCGCAGCCGGTCCGGCGCGGCGGCCGCACTGCCGGGGAGGGTGGCGGTGGTCATAGCCGAGAAATAGTAGGTGCCGCCGTTGGGCTTCACCAGCTCATAACTCACGGCCAGCTCCTGCAGATACAGCCCCGACATCTGGTTCATGGCGGCCACCACGGCCAGCTCCACGGCCGCGTCGGTGTTGCCGTTGGCGGCGTAGTATTCCTGCGTCACGAGAATGGCGTAGCGCAGCCGCCGTAGCTGCGTCCCGAAGCTGAACGGCGCCGGCATCGTCGAGAAATTGTCGGGGCGCAGCACATCGCCGACCGGGCTCAGCGTGCCGCAGGGCCCGCCGGCCGGTGGTGTAGGCTGCAGCAGGTAGCCGGCACCATCCGGGGCCGGCCGCAGGCTCGCCGATTGTTCGCCGGCCAGCAGCTGGGCCGTCAGGCTACGGGGCGTGAGTACCACGGACACCCGGTGGCGCGGGGCGTTTTCCTCGTAGCCTACGTAGGTGCGGAGCCGCCGCCGGGCCGCCGCGTCGGAGGCGGGCAGCACGTGCGTTTCGGTGAGCACAAAGGCGCGGGAACCCCGCAGCGTAGGCAGGCTGATGCGGTGCGGGGCCGGCGGGCCGGGGCGTGCCGCAGTGCCGGCGTCAGCCGTTAGCTGCCGCCGGATCTGGTCTACATCCAGCGTTACCCGCCGGGCCGAAGGCTGCTGAGCTGCTCCGGGCTGCGCGGAGCCCACCAGCGCGGCAAGCCATATCAGGAGAAAGGTAATAGCTGCTGCGGACGCCTTCTTCATCAGAGAAAAGAATGGTGGAGAGCAGCCAAGTTGCAGGAATAATCTTACCCCAGATCAGCTTGTAGGGTAGAATGCAGTGCTTTTGTTGGGATTATGCAATTAATATAGTTTAAGCCATATATAGAGGCCCGGTTACCAGCCCGCTTCAGAATCCTGTGTCGCCGGGCACCGGTTCGGCTGCCGGGCGCCTGCCTGCTGCCGCTACACGTCCCACTTGCCCAGCAGCAGCGGCTCGATGATGGGCTGGATGATGCGGTAACTGGCGCCCCACAAGCTGTGGCCGCCCGCCACCCGATAGTAGGGCACGCGCCGCGCCGTGGGCCAGCCGGCCAGCTGCCAGTCCTCCTCGGTGTGCTGCAACGGGTCGGCGAGGTGACGGAGCGGAATTTCCAGCACTTCTTCTACTTCCCGCTGCTGCCACTGCCACACTTCCGGCCGCCGGATGCGGCCCAGAAACGGTGCAATCCGAAAGCCCGTCGGGACGGCCAGAGAAGGTAGCTCCGCCAGAACTTCTACGTTGGCGGCGGCCAGGCCTACTTCCTCTTCCGCCTCGCGCAGCGCCGTAGCCAGCAACGACGCATCGTCGGGCTCGTGCTTGCCACCCGGAAAGGCCAGCTGCCCGCCGTGAATACCGAAGCTGCTGCGGCGCACCATCACGAGCTGCAACTCACCGGCCTCGTCGCGGAACACGGGCACCAGTACGGCGGAGTCGCGCAGGTTTTTCGGAATCGGTAAATCGTTGAGGGAAGCAGCCATGCCGCAAGGTACGCAGAAGGCCAAACCGGTATTCCCGGGGGTGGGCAGTGTTCCGGCTAACGCGCCGGCCTCAGAGCTTCACCACTTTCCGGGCAACGGGCAGCTGGTGGGTGTCTTCGAAATGCTGATAGCCGGCCACGAGGCTCTGCCAGAACGTGGCGTGTGGGCTCCCGACGCGGCGAGCCAGGTTTTCAGCCGTCAGCTCAAACGGAAAAATATGCATCGGGATGCTGGCCTGGCCGGCCGCGCGGGCCTCCACGGCCAGCACGTACAGCTCCCGGATGCAGGCATCGGTGATGGGCAGGCACCCGATAGTAACGTTGGAACCGTGGATGAAAATGTCGCCGCCAGGGTTGGGTGCAGTGTGCTGCAGGTCGGCGGCGGTGGGGTAGTCGAGGCCCAGCGAAAGGTGGTATTCGCTGTCGGGGTTGAAACGGTTGATGCTGTAGAATCCTTCCGGCACCTGGCCGTCGCCGGAGCGGCGCTTGGGGCCCAGCGTGCCGGAGGTGCCCGCCAGCCGATAGGTGCGCAGCAACACAAACTGGCCGTTTTCCTGCTCGCGGCCCCACACTTCCACGCGCCGGCCCAGCTTGAAAGCCCGCACAAACAGTTCCAGCCGCTCGGGCCGGATGCCGTTGCGGCGCAACAGCGTGTGCAAACTGCTCTGGTGCAGCCCATACGCGGCCCGCACCCGCGGAAACCGCTGTTGCTGCTGCCGGAAAGCCGGATCGGGAGTGAGCAGGGGAGAGGCCGGGACACAGAGCGTCAGCAGCAGGGCGGCAGCCAGCAGAGCAAGTAAGCGCATAGAAAGGGAGAGAGTAGCAGGGCCGGGCTGGTTGCTGAAAACCGCCTTAGGGACTCGTTTTAGCAGTAAACGGGGCTTGTGTGCGGCCTAGTATAGCAGCCGGAGTATATAGCGGATAATTTTATTGCAAGCCGTTTTCAGGGTCAGATTGCCCTGCGAAAACCGCAGCGGGCACCTGCCGCCGGCCGGGTTGCGTATTGCCGTCATGGATTCACGTTCTACCCCCGATATGTACGTCCCCGACCCGCTGGGTCCCGGTTTCGAGCAGCGCCACCTGCCCCAGCCTCCCGACTACGAAGGCCCCGTGCGGGCCGTGCTGGTGCGCCAGCAGCCGCTGCCGGCCGCGTCGCGGGCGGTGCTGTACGTGCATGGCTTCAACGACTACTTCTTCCAGCGCGAAATGGCCGAGCAGTACGCCGCGCACGGCTTCCGCTTCTACGCGCTGGATTTGCGCAAATATGGCCGGGCTCTGCTGCCACACCAGCGGCCCAACAACGTCCGGGACCTGGCCGAATATTTCTCTGACCTGGATGCCGCGCTAACGGTTATTCGGCAGGAAGGCGCCCGGGAAGTGGTGCTCAGCGGGCACTCTACGGGCGGGCTGATTGCGGCACTGTATGCCCATAGCCGCCCTGCGGCCGGCCTCGCCGCGCTGGTGCTCAACAGTCCGTTTCTGGACCTGAACCAGCCGCGCCTCAAAAAGCTGGCCGTGCCGCTGCTCACGAAGCTGGGCGCCGTGTGGCCCAACATTCCGGTACCCGCCGGCCTGCCCGATACCTACGGCCAAAGCCTGCACCGCGCCTACCGGGGCCACTGGGACTACGACCTGGCCTGGAAGCCCAACCGTGTATTTGCCGTGAATGCCGGCTGGCTGCGCGCCATCCGCAAGGCACACCAGCAGGTGCGCCGGGGCCTGCAGATTGCCGCGCCCATTCTGGTGCTGCACTCCGACCGCACGGCCTGGGGCCGCGCCTGGTCCGACGACTTTCGGCGCTCCGACATCGTACTGAATGTGGCGCATATCCGGAAGCTGGCCCCGCGGCTGGGACCCCACGTAACGGCGCATGCCGTAGCCGGGGGCCTCCACGACCTGTTTCTGTCGGTGCCCGAAGTGCGGGCTGAAGCCTACCGGGCCGTATTCGGGTGGCTGGAGAAAGTGCTGCCCGCGGATACCGGGGCTTCAGCCATTTAGCTTGAAACTCGTTAAAGGGTACCTGTTACCAATTGTTGCTATGCTTCTACGTCTGATGTCCGTTGCCTTTCTTATCGTCAGCATACTGCTGGCCCCAGGTGCTTTGCGGGCTCAGCAGTCCTCGGCCGGGCAGTCGGTGGCCGCGTTGCTGAAAGCCAGCAAATGGCAGAAACGGGTGCTGCTGCTGTGCGCGCCTTCCCCCAACGATGCCGACCTGCGCCGTCAGCAGCAGCTTCTGGGGCCCGTTCGTGCCGGGCTCGATTCGCGGGATTTGGTGGTGCGTGAGGTGATTTTTAGTCAGCTTTCCACCCCCGACCAGCAGGTTCTGGCGCGGCAGCTGGGCGTGGCTGGCAGCGGCTTTACGGTGGTGCTGGTTGGCAAGGACGGCGGCGTAAAGCGGCGCGAAACCCGCCCGGTGCCGCCCGCAACTCTGTTTTCTACCATCGATACTATGCCCATGCGCCGCCAGGAAATGCAGGAGCGGCCGTAGCGGAAGCATCTGAACTTCGGCTATACTCGCCGCCGCCCAGGCGCTCCGGCCTTTACCTTTGCCTACTGCATGAATACTATTTTGCTGTTTGAATTTCTGGAAGAGCTGGCCCGGCACAACGAGCGGGACTGGTTTCAGGCCCATAAACCCACCTACGAACAGCTCCGCCAGGAATTTGAGGCGGCAGTGGCGCGCTGGCTGCCGCAGATGGCCGCCAACGACCCCACGCTGGCCGGCCTGAACCCCAGGAAAAGCCTGTTCCGCATCTACCGCGACGTGCGTTTCTCCCACGACAAGCGGCCCTACAAAACCCATTTCAGCGCCTATTTTTCGGCCGGGGGCAAGGCTGGGACCGGGCCCGGCTACTATGTGCAGCTCGGCCCGCACGGCCAGACACTGCTGGCCGGCGGCATCTATGTGCCGGAGAAAGAGCAGCTGGCCCGCATCCGGCAGGAAATCGACTACAACGGGCCGGCGCTGCATGCGGTGCTGCAGGCGCCCGAGTTCCGGCAGTACTACGCGGGCCTTACCGGCGAAACCCTGAAAAAGGCCCCGGCCGGCTACCCCGCCGACCATCCGGACATCGAGCTGCTCAAGCACAAAAGCTTCGTGGTGAGCCACGCCGTGCCCGATGCTACCGTGCATCAGCTCGACCTCGATACCTACGTGCCGGCCGCGTTCCGGGCGCTGCAGCCGTTCTGCGAGTTTTTGCGCGAAGCCGTGGACTAACGGTGGCCGCCCGGGCTCGGGGCGCTACCTTCGCTGCCAGTGTCTACTTCGCATCATCACCACCACTACGACGTCGTTATCGTTGGGGCCGGGCCGGCTGGTACGGCCTGCGCGCTGGGCCTGCGCCACGCCGGGTTGCGGGTAGCGTTGCTGGACAAGGCCAGCTTCCCGCGCGACAAAATCTGTGGTGACGCCATTCCCAGCCCCACGCTCCGGCACCTCGCCCGCCTCGATGCAGCGTATGCCCCCGAGTTGCGCGAGCTGCTGGCCCCGCACCGCGCCGATACTACCTTCAGCCGACTACTGGCTCCCAATGGCCGGGCGCTTCGTATTCAGTGGCACAACCCCGCTTGCAACAGTCCGCGCCTGCACTTTGATGCGGCCCTGCTGACCCTGGTACGCCGCCACACGGCCACCGAAGTGCTGGAAAACTACGCTGTCCGTAAACTTGAGGCAGACACGGAAGGAGTAACGGTATGGCCTGCCGACCCGGCGCGCGAGCCGCTGCGGGCCGCACTGGTCATCGGCTGCGACGGGGCCAACTCGGTGGTGTACCGGCAGCTGGCCCCACCGGCGCGCCTCAACCGGGCATATCAGTGCGCGGCCGTGCGGGCGTATTATCAGGGCGTTGGCGAAGCACCCGAAAACACGTCCGACTTTTATTTCCTGCAGGAGTTCCGCGCCGGCTACTGCTGGGTGTTTCCGGTCGGCAACGGCGTCTACAACGTAGGTTTTGGCGCGCTGTCGGAGGAAATAGCGTACCGGCGGCTCGATCTGAAACAGGTGTTGCATGACCTGCTGACCAAGCACCCGCAGTTGGCGCCGCGCTTTGCCCAGGCCATCCAGCTCACGCCCATCACCGGCTTTGGGCTGCCGCTGGGCGGCTCCGGCCGACCCGTGCATGGTGGGCGCTGGCTGCTCTGCGGAGATGCTGCCGCCCTCATCGACCCGCTCCAGGGCCACGGCATCGACAAAGCGGTGCACAGCGGCATACTGGCGGCCCAGCAGGCGCAGCGTAGCTTTCAGGCCGCCCGTTTCGACGCCGACTATCTGGCCGAATATGCCCGGCAGGTGGAGCGCCACATCGGCCGGGAGCTGGCGCGGCGCTACCGGTTCATGCGGTTTTTGGCGGGCAAGGCGTGGCTCGTAAACCTGGCCGTAGAGGCCGCCCGGTGGCCGTGGCTACGGCAGAAACTGGTGCGCGCCGTCGGATAAACCTGCCCTTCGGGTGCAGCCTTACTGCCAAAATTGTGAACTTTGCAGGGCTCAGGTCGTTGTTTAAGAGGCCTCTTCCCGGGCAGTTCCGCCAGTATGATTTCAGATTTCCGTTCCGTTTTGCCGCTCTTACGCGTCTGGAGCCTGTTGCTGCTCCTGCTGAGCGGCATGGGGCACCCGGCGCTGGCGAAGCGTGCCCCGGCGGAAGTCCGGCATACTACGGCGGCTCAAAGCTCGCGTCCGTTCAGTATAAGCCGGGCCGAGCTGCTCCACCAGGAAGCGCTGGATTTTGTGACCTCCGACATATCGGCGGCCAAAACCAACCTGCCGCTGGTAGTATGGCCTCACCCGCAAGAATACCACGAATACCGCCCGGCTCCGGTTGCCCACCGGCTGCCCACGCCGCCGGTGCGCCCGCGGCTGCTCCAGGCCCGGCGGTTGCTGCTGGCCCTGGCCCCCAACGCTCCCTAGCTTTTCGGTTGCTCTGATTGTGCCCGGCCGCAACCAGCGCCTTTGCGCGGCTGCGCCTTCTCACTGTACCGCGCCCCGGCCTGCCGGCTTTGCGTGCGTTTTCCCAAGCCCCGAACTAGTCAGCTTTTATGTCTCCTGAAAATACGCCCCTTCATTCCATTACCCCCACTACCGCCTTTCCGATACCCGCCACCGCTGGTTCAGCGGTGGCTTCTCCCGTTCCGTTTGCTACGCGCCCTGCGCCGGGGCCGGTCAGCAAGAAGCGCCGCCTGGTACAGGTTGGGCTGCTGGCAGCCGGCGTGTTCAGCGCGGCCCTGGGCCTGAAAGGGTTCCTGCTGCCCAACGACTTTATTGATGGCGGCGTTACGGGTATCTCCCTGCTGGCCAGCCAGCTCACGGGCCTTTCGCTTTCCCTGCTTATCGTGCTGATCAATATCCCATTCATCATTATGGGGTATTATCAATTGGGCCGCGGCTTCGCGGTTCGGACGCTGCTGGCTATTCTGGCGCTGGCCGGTGTGCTGCTGGTGGTGTCGTTTCCGGTGCTGGCCACCGACAAGCTGCTGATTTCGGTGTTCGGTGGGTTTTTCCTGGGGGCCGGTATTGGTCTGGCCATCCGGGGCGGGGCCGTGCTCGATGGCACGGAAATCCTGGCCGTGTACATCAGCAAGAAAACCCCGCTCAGCGTCGGCGACATCGTGCTGGTGTTCAACATCATCATCTTCGCCGTCGCGGCCCTGCTGCTGTCCATCACAACGGCGCTGTACTCGATTCTGGCCTACCTGGCGGCGGCCAAAACCATGGACTTCATCATCGAAGGCATCGAGGAATACACCGGCGTGACCATCATTTCGCCCTTCTCCGACGACATCCGGCGCATGATTACCGAAGAGCTGGGCCGGGGCGCTACCCTCTACATGGGCAAGCGCGGCTTCGGCTCCCGTGGCGAGCAGCTCGAAACCCTCGACATCATCTTCACGGTGGTTACGCGCCTCGAAGTCACGCGCCTCACCGACGAAATCGACAAGATTGACCCGCAGGCGTTTGTGGTGATGAGCAGCGTGCGCGACGCCAAAGGCGGCCTGGTAAAACGCCGGCCCCTGCACTAACAATCTGCCGGCGTAGCCGCTACCCACGGCCCGCTGCCCGCTAGTACCCTGCGGCTCCTGCCTGGGTCTGTTTCCTTGCCGCCCGGCGAGGAGGGAGGCCGGCGCAGAAGCCGCAGGGTATTTTTTGTGCCTGCGCCCGTCCCGCCACTACCCGCGCCCGGCTGCTTTCGGGGCGGTGGGAGGGCAGCTGGCAGCGGCTACGGCTCCTGCTTTCTGAAGTCGGGGTTGAAATTCAGGCTGACCTGCAGGGTATGATTCTGCTCGAACACCACGCCATCATCGTGCTGCACGGTTTGATGCAGGTAGCTCGTTTCCAGGCTCAGCGCCTCCGTCACCTGGTACCCCAGGCCACCGTACAGGCGGTTCTGGTTGAAGAGCCGGCTGGCGTTGGCACCGTAGCTGATGAAAATCTCATCGGAAGCCAGGGCGTACAAGGTGCCCGCCTCCATGGCCGGACCCGTCAGGGGAAACTGTAGCTGCACTCGGTAGCGCGAACGATACTGCCGGGCGTAGCTGGTTTCGCCCGGGCCGCGCAGCCAGCGCATATCCTGCAGATAGCGGTGCGTCAGCTGCAGCCGGCCCAGCTCGTCTTCCAGATCGGCGCGCAGATACAGGCGCTGCTCCTGGCTGCGGCCCGCCTCGGGGTAGTTGCCGTAGGGCAACGACCGCAGATACACGTAGCCGGGCGTGATGGTAAGCCGGTCAGTGGCATGGTAGTTGGCGCCCACCCGGTAGAAATACTGCTGCGGGTCGCGCAAATAGGCCGCCCGTCGCACCTGCACCTCCGTATGCAGGCCCCAGCGCCGCGTCAGGCGGGCATCACTGAACCAGGCCAGCCAGATGTGGCGGTTGTGGTCCTGAACCCGTGGCTGGCCAGACGACTGGGCCCACGCTCCCGGCACTGCCGCCAGCAGCCCGCCCCATAGCAGTAAAAAAGTGCGCATCCACTCCCTAACGCAAACCACCGGCCTCCGGCTGCCTCGCTCTGGCCGAAAGCCGGGCGGTAGCGGCCCGCGGCCGACTGCCCATCCGAATAAAGCCTTCAGCATCCGATACTTCGTGTGCCTTGTTCGAGTATTTTGCACCTGATCTACCGGAGCCGGAATATGCAGAATTACTATCGTTTACTGGGCGTGCCGGACACCGCCTCAACTGCCGAGATAGAAGCCGCCTACCGCGACCTGCACGCCCGCATCCACCGGCGCGCCGCCCGCGACCCGGCCCTCAACGAGCGGCTCCAGGAGGCCTACGGCAGCCTCCAGATCCTCACCGACCCGCGCCGCCGCTGGGCCTACGACCTCTTGCTGCGCCAGCAGCCCGCGCCGGCCCCGCGACTTACCCCAATGGAGGCCCGTATCCGCCAGTATGCGCCCGTAGCCCGCTATATCAACTGGGCGCTGCTCGCTTTCTGCCTGCTGCTGGCCCTCGACCGCACCTTGCCGCTCCGCGAGCTGCCCGCCGAGCTGGTGCTCAGCCGTAAATTGGTTTTTATCAGCGCCTCGGCCTCCAATCCGCAGGTGGGCTACGATATCCGCACGCCGCTTACGACGTTCCGGCTGTCCAGCAGCACGGCCCCGCGCGCCCGCGAAGGCCAGTTCCTCACGGTGTGGCGCACGCCGCTGCTGGGCGTAGTGCGGCGCGTAAGTGCGCCCCGCTCCCCGGAAGGCGCGGCTCCATTCGAGCCCTACGGCACCGGCGTGTACAGCGGCGCACTTATGGCGCTGCCCATTGCGCTGCTGCTGGTAGCCGGCGTAGGCATCTTCCCCGGCCAAACCCCGGAAGTGCGGGTGAACACGGCCGTAGCGGGCACCTTGCTGCTGGTGCTCACGCTGGTAGTGATGTGGCTGTTTTAACACCGTGCCCCACAACAACGCTTCCCTCCCCGGTCGGCTGGCTTTTCGCCAGCCGACCGGCCGTCGTGTGCACGATTGGCCAGCTAAGCTCCACCAAGCGCCCGTCGGCCCGCAGAAAAAGCGGGCGGACGGGCGCTTGGCCGCTACCCGATGCTGCGAATCACGCCGCCATCTACCCGCACCGAGGCACCGTTGGTAGCCGCCGCCAGCGGGCTGCACAGATACGCCACCATGTTGGCAATTTCGTCGGGCGTGATGAAGCGCTTGAGCAGCGAAGAGGGCCGGGCGTCGCGGAAAAACTCCTGTTCGGCTTCGGCGCGGGTTTTGTCGGGGCCGGTCAGCTGCCGCAGAAACTCCTCCACGCCATCCGACGCCGTGGGGCCGGGCAGCACCGAATTCACCGTTACATCCGTGCCCGCCGTCAGCTCGGCCAGCCCGCGCGCCACGCCCAGCTGCGCCGTTTCGGTGGTGCCGTAGTGAATCATCTCGGCCGGAATCTGCAGGCCCGACTCACTGGACACAAACACAATGCGCCCCCAGCCGGCGGCCAGCA
The DNA here is from genome assembly GCF_900142395.1 of Hymenobacter psychrotolerans DSM 18569. Taxonomy (GTDB): domain Bacteria; phylum Bacteroidota; class Bacteroidia; order Cytophagales; family Hymenobacteraceae; genus Hymenobacter; species Hymenobacter psychrotolerans. The sequence goes on from NZ_FRAS01000004.1 coordinate 94,951, forward strand.
TCTGCGGGAAATACTGCCTCGACAGCCGCACGCCGCTCAGCACATTCACCTCGAAGAAATGCAGCCAATCCTCGTCGGTAATGTCTGCAAAGGGCTTCGGCTCGAAAATGCCCACGTTGTTGATGAGAATATCCACGGCCGGCACTGCCAGCAGCAGGTGCTGCACCTGTTCTGCGCGGCCAAAATCAACGGGCACGCCGCTGACAGTGGCATCCGGGGTTTCCTGCAAGATGAGGGCGCGGGCCTCCGCCACGCGGGCTTCGGTGCGGCCCGTCAGCAGCACGGCGGCTCCTTCGGCGGCCAGCCGGCGCGCAATAGCCAGCCCGATGCCACCCGTAGAGCCCGTAATGAGGGCGGTTTTGCCAGTGAGCTGTAAGTCCATGAGGTCGGGAAAACAAAAGTGGATAGCGAAAGGTATCTAACCGGCAACCGCCCGCTTTGTGTTCGCCCACCAGCATGCATTATAGTAGACAAACACAATGCTTTTGGGCCACTGACTACCGGCGCTAGGCTGCTCCGCCGCTTTGCTGCGCGCCGCATACGCCATTCATTTCTTCCACAACACCTCACTGCTGCCTCTACGTACGCAGCCCAACCCCCAACCTCTTTCTCCTGATGCCTGACTTCACCTCATCCCGCCCCGAAGACCTGTTGTTCGACGCTGCCCGCCGGGGCGATGTGCCCGCCATCCAGGCCTTGCTGGCCGAAGGAGCCGACGTAAACACCCAGAACGGCCGCGGCTTCACGGCCCTCATTCTCGCCGCCTACGATGGCCACGTCGAGGCTACGCGGGTGCTGCTCGAAGCCGGTGCCAACCCCAACGTGCACGACGCCAGCGGCAACACCGCCCTCATGGGCGTCGCCTTCAAGGGCTATCCTGACGTGGCCCGCCTGCTCATCCAACATGGCGCCGACCTCAACGCCCGCAACGGCAACGAAGGCACCGCCCTCATGTTTGCCACCCTCTTTGGCCGCCACGACATCGTGCCGATTCTGGTGGAAGCCGGCGCCGACACCACGCTGCGCGACGTGCGCGGCCTCTCCGCCCGCGACCTGGCCCTGCAGCAAGGCAATGAACACGCCCTGAGCCTGCTGCCCGAGTAGCAGCCCTTTTGTCTGCGCTTCACTTCTGTCATCCTGAGCGGAGCGAAGGACCTTCTTACGCCAGCCTCAACCGCTCACCACGCAACACCGGCCCTTCCTTCACTCGTATTCGTGCTGTCTTGTATCGCTACAACGTAGGGGCCTTGTTCAACCGTGAGAAGGCCCTTCGCGCTGCTCAGGATGACCGGCATGAAGCGCAGGATGACAGGCATAGCCGCTACTCCTCTTCCTCACCTTTCGCTCACTTCACTTCTCTCCCCATGAACGATTCTATCTCCCGTTTTGCCCCCCACGCGTTTGCACTGTTGCGCATCGTAGCCGGTGTGTTGTTTGCCATGCACGGCAGCCAGAAGCTGCTGGGCTTTCCCGGCGACAAGCCTCCGGTAGAAATCATGTCGCTGATGGGCCTGGCCGGTATCATCGAGCTGGCGGGCGGCCTGCTCATCGCCATTGGCCTGCTCACGCGCCCCGCCGCCTTCCTGTCCAGCGGTACCATGGCCGTGGCCTACTTTATGGCCCACGCCGGCCAGCATCCGCTGCCCATCATCAACCAGGGCGAAACGGCCGTGCTCTACTGCTTCGTGTTTCTCTACATCTGGGCCCACGGTGCCGGCATCTGGAGCGTCGATAGTATGATAAGCCGCAACCGGGTTCGGTAGCCATTGCCCCATACAATATCCTATAAGCAAAACGGCCCGCTAACCAGCGGGCCGTTTTGCTTATAGGATGTTCGAAACGTCAAATGTGGTTTGCTGCGCTACGGGCTCCGGGAGTTGTGTTCGGCGCAGCAGCGTAGCAATGTGCGGCGGCAATTCGGCTACGGTTAGGGGGCGTAGCGGACGGGCTACCAGGTAGTAGCGCGAATCGGTGTGCTCGTGGAGGCGGGTTTTGGCGAAGGAGTAGAGGCCCCGGCGCGCATAGCGGGCGGCGCCGGGGTAGTTGCCTTCAGTTGGGTCGGTAGTAGTTTGCGCTCCGCCCGCCGCCGGCTCCGGCAGCGTCAGGAAATACTGGTGCAGCTCCAGCAGCACCTCCTCCGATGCCGCCACCGAAGCCGGCAGCACCCCACCGCCGGACGCTACGTGCAGAATATGCCCGTCCGTGTCGGTAGCGAAGTAGTCAATGTCGGCGTCTTCCTGGTCTTCGGGGGAGATGTGCATATTGTAATTAATTTGTTCAAACAGAGAGGGTTGTTTATCCGAATAGATATGCCCTTGTTGGATATGTGTAATCTCTTTCTTGTGGATATAAACCAAATTGTTTTATTATTTCTTTTTCTCTATGTCTTATATGTCTAAAGTAAAATTCAGGAGAGCATACCCATGTTTCTATGTTTTTGATGAAAATGTCACTTATGAATTTTTTCGGATCTTTTGCAAGTTCTAGAAAGAAGTACGAACAACTAGCGACTATTGAATTATGACATCCTAGAATGATTACAGTCATGTCATCATAAGGCATGATATTAATTATTAAGCTATTTAGTGGGTCGCTCCAACGACCAGATAGCCTCTTTGCTATCATGTCGCTTCTGATTTCAGTATTGAATGTTGCAGATGCACATACTTCTATCCTAGGAATACGGTATGTGACAAAATGGAAATTTTCTGATCCTTGGTCAATATCACTCCTAATTAGATTTGATAATCTGAATAAGTCATTTTCTCCTAGTGTTTCGTTATTGATTAAGTTGTCTATATTCATTCTTCTCGCTAAATTATTTAAGGCAGGAGTTTTTTTGATCAAGTTGTACTGATCAATATTGATTTGTTTTTTTTTCTTAATTCATTCAGTACTGCTCTATAGCAAAATAATATTTTTGTCTTGTATTCAGTTATGTTAAAAATATTATTCTCAATATAATCAAATAGTAAAGTGTCATGCTTATTGCAGAATCCCTTGAAGGTAAAAATATTGTTGATTCCTATCTTGTGAAATTTGCCTTGAGCTTCCATCATGCTCACTTTGAGCATGTATAGATGTCCGTTTGTAGTAATGGTATTTAAGATTCCGTTTTTTTGTAAAATATGAGAATTAATGGCGTTGTCAGAGCAATTATTCTCCAGACATATTCTATTTGCTTTTTTTGCTTTTTGGGTGATTCTATCGATAAAAGAAAGTTCAATTTTTATTTGCTTATTCATATTTTGCAGTAAATATTGTCTAATCCCCCAGCTTCTCCAGAATCTCCTGCGCCGCTATGGCAATGACGGTGCCGGGGCCGTAGACGCCGGCCACGCCCGCGTTATAGAGAAACTCGTAGTCCTGGGCCGGAATGACGCCGCCGGCAATGACGAGGATGTCTTCGCGGCCCAGTTGCTTGAGGTCGGCGAGCAGCTGCGGAATCAGGGTTTTGTGTCCGGCGGCCAGACTGCTGACTCCCACTACGTGCACGTCGTTTTCGGCGGCCTGGCGGGCTACTTCATCGGGGGTCTGGAAGAGGGGGGCAATGTCCACGTCGAAGCCGACGTCGGCAAAAGAGGTGGCAATGATTTTCGCACCCCGGTCGTGGCCGTCCTGGCCCATTTTGGCTACCATCATGCGGGGGCGGCGGCCTTCCCTGGCGGCAAAGGCATCGGCAGCGGCGCGGGCCTTGGCAAACTCTTCGTTGTAGTCCATCTCAGCAGAGTACACGCCCGATATAGAGCGGATAGTGGCCTGATGACGGCCGTATACTTTCTCCAGCGCATCGGATATTTCGCCGAGCGTGGCACGGTGGCGGGCGGCCACGACGGCCAGCGCCAGCAGATTGTCGGTGCCGGAGCGGGCCGCTTCGGTCAGGGCCTCCAAGGCGGCCTGCACGGCGGCATTGTCGCGGGTGCTGCGGATGGTGGTGAGGCGCGCAATCTGCGACTCGCGCACGGCGGCGTTGTCGATGTCGAGCACGTCGAGCTGCTGCTCCGCGCTGGGGCGGTACTTGTTGACGCCCACAATGATTTCCTTGCCCGAGTCGATGCGGGCCTGCTTGCGGGCGGCGGCTTCCTCGATGCGCATCTTGGGCAGGCCGGTTTCAATGGCTTTGGCCATGCCGCCGAGCTCTTCTACCTCCTGCATGAGCGCCCAGGCCTTGTTGGCCAGCTCCTGCGTGAGCGTTTCGACGTAGTAGGAGCCGCCCCAGGGGTCCACGACGCGGGTAATGTCGGTTTCGTGCTGCAGGTAGAGCTGGGTGTTGCGGGCAATGCGGGCCGAGAAGTCGGTGGGCAGGGCAATGGCCTCGTCGAGGGCGTTGGTGTGCAGGCTTTGGGTGCCCCCGAGGGCAGCGGCCAGCGCCTCGATGCAAGTGCGGGCCACATTGTTGAAGGGGTCCTGCTCGGTGAGCGAGTAGCCGGAGGTCTGGCAGTGGGTGCGCAAAGCCAGGCTCTTGGGGTTCTGGGGCTCGAACTGCTTGATGAGCTTCGCCCATAGCAGGCGGCCGGCCCGGAGCTTGGCAATTTCCATGAAGTGGTTCATGCCGATGGCCCAGAAGAAGGAAAGGCGCGGCGCGAACTGGTCGATGGTCATGCCGGCCGCCAGTCCGGCGCGCACGTACTCCAGGCCGTCGGCCAGGGTGTAGGCCAGCTCGATATCGGCCGTAGCGCCGGCCTCCTGCATGTGGTAGCCGGAGATGCTGATGCTGTTGAACTTGGGCATGTGCTGCGCCGTGTAGGCGAAGATATCCGCAATGATGCGCATGCTCGGCAGGGGAGGATATATATAGGTGTTGCGCACCATGAACTCCTTCAGAATGTCGTTCTGAATCGTGCCGGCCAGCTTTTCCGGCGTTACGCCCTGCTCTTCTGCCGCTACGATGTAGAAGGCAAGCACCGGCAGCACGGCTCCGTTCATGGTCATGGACACCGACATCTTGTCGAGCGGAATTTCATCGAAGAGAATCTTCATGTCTTCCACTGAGTCGATGGCCACGCCGGCTTTGCCCACGTCGCCTACCACGCGGGGGTGGTCGGAATCGTAGCCGCGGTGCGTGGCCAGGTCGAAGGCCACCGACAGGCCCTTTTGCCCGCCGGCCAGGTTGCGGCGGTAGAAGGAGTTGGACTCTTCAGCCGTGCTGAAGCCCGCGTATTGCCGGATAGTCCAGGGGTTCTGCACGTACATGGTGGCATAGGGCCCGCGCAGATACGGTGCCTGCCCCGCCCCGAAACCGAGGTGGCCGAGGTGCTGCACGTCGTGGGCAGTGTAGTGGCTTTTGAGCGGAATACCTTCGGGCGTGACGGTGGTTTCGGGGGCCGCCGCCGGGGTAGCGGGCAGCGGGGCGTCGTTATAGGCTATCTGGGAGAAGTCGGGTTTCATGGCGTTGGGTGACAGGTAACAGGTGACACGTAACAGGTAAGAGGATATGGGTAGCAGGTAATAGGTGACACGTAACAGGTAAGGGGATACAGGTTGGGGAATGTGGGGGTGGTATGGAGAGTAGTGAGGTTTGGCTATTGCTTGGCTTGCAGGCTTCTGATAAGTCCGGTGAGGAGGCCGGCTATACGGTCTAGAGAGGCAATGGCGTGGTCGGTTTGTAAAGCAGTAAGGTAGCCGAGACGTTCGGCAAGTAGTAGAATGGAGTCAAGTTCAGTGACGGAACCACGGGCAATAAACAGAAAGCGAGTAAACTCAGCGGCAGATTGCCGGCCGGCTCCTTCGGCTATGTTGAGCGTTACGGAAGTGGCCGCACGTCGAAGCTGCGACGCTAATTCGTACCGCTCCTCAGATGGAAAGGCCCGCGTCAGTTCGTAGGCCACCGGCACAAAGTCGAAAGCCAGACGCCAGCATTCCAGTCCGTAATGGGGCTTGCTGCGTCGTCCCGGGTTCATGCCTGTTTCCTTTTACGTTTTACCTGTCACTTTTCACCTTTCACCACCTCACTTCATCACTTTTTCCCCTGCAGCCGGGCCAGAACTTCTTCGGTGCTGTAGCCCTGCACGGTAAATTCCTGGAAACCGAACACGCGCACCGCTTCCTGCATGGTCGCCAGGTCGGCAGTGAGCAGGGCCGGGGGCACAAAAGGCACGTCGTTGGGGAGCTTGTAGAGGTAGCGCGACAGCCGCCCGAACTGCTCGGGGGTAGCGTACATCAGCGTGGCTTCTTCCGAAGAGGAAAACAGCACGGACAGCGTGCCTTCGGGGTGGGACTCGCGCAGCACCGGCTGTTCGCCATCAGGCAGCAGCCGCAAAAACGATTCGACGATCAGCTGATTGGTATGCGAGCCCAGCAACACTACGGCGGCGCGCTTTTTCTTCTTCTCGCGCCGCTCGAAGTGCAGGCTGGTGGCCAGGCGCAGCACTTCGGAAGGGTAGGTAGCCCGCGTAGAGTCAAACTCGCGGCTGCGCAGCAGCTTCTTGGGGTTGAAGTCAAACTGCTCGCGCACGTTTTGGAAGCGGTTGGTACCTACTACCACTTGCTCGCCGTTGGCAATGCGGCTGAACTGCGCCTGTGCGGCCTGATGCAGCAGCTGTAGCGCCAATGCCATGGCCCCGGGCAGTCCGCCTTCGGCTTCCAGGCGCTGGAACAGTGCCCAGGCTTCGCGGGCCAGCTGGTCGGTGAGGGTTTCGAGGTAGTAGGAGCCAGCGGCCGGGTCCGCGACGGTGCCGAGGCCGGCTTCTTCGCGCAGCAGCACCGAGAGGTTGCGGGCGAGGCGGTCGGAAAACTCATTGGGCTCCTGAAACAGCGTATCGAAGGGGCGCACGCTCAGCACATCGGCGCCACCGAGCACGGCGCTCATGGCTTCGGTGGTTACGCGCAGCAGGTTGGTGTGCGGATCGAGGGTGGTCTGGCTCCAGGAGGCTGTTTCGGCCAGTATAGGCACCTGGGCCGCTTCGGCGGGCAGGCCGTAAGCGTGGCAGAGCGTAACCCAGAGCCGCCGAAGCGCCCGGAGCTTGGCCAGCTCGAAGAAGTAGTTGGGGTTGATGGCCGTGTGCACGCGCATAGCTGCTGCCACGTCGGCTACGGTCAGTTCGGCATCGGGAAGCTCGCTGAAGTAGGTAGCGGCAGCGGCTACGGCAAAGGCTATTTGCTGGGACGCCGTGGCTCCGCGGTTGCCGAAGTAGGCCGAATCCAGCGTGAGGCCCCGAAAGTCCGTCATGCCCCGGGTCAGGCGCAGTACGTCGCGCAATGCCCGCAGCTGGCCGGCCATATCGGGCAGGTGGCCCGTCACCGGGTCGAATTGCAAAAACCCCCGAAGTACGGTTGCGCCGGTAGCCAGCAGCCGCTGCACCAGCTCAGCCGGTGCCGCCGTCACGGTATAGCCGATGAAGGTGTCGGGAAGCGGCAGGTACTGATGCAGAAACTCTACGTCGAACGCCAGGGTATCGGCCAGCACAAAATGGGCACCTTCGGCGCCGCGGCTGAGGGCATCTGCGGCCCGGATGATGGTTTCGTGGCCGTTGCTGAGGGCCGAGACGTGGTAAGTGGGCACATTGCGCCAGTAGCTGCCGGTACCGGCCGGCACCTGGGGGGCCGGCTGCCCGGCCAGCGCCGATAGCGCCTCGCGGTGGTAGAAGGGTTCGAGGGTAAAACCGTCGGGCGTGTTCCAGCGCAGGGTGGCTGGGTCGGCTCCTTTCAGGTCCCGCTCGATACGGGCCTGCCAGGCGGCAGTAGTGACGGGTTCGAACTCGGAAAACGTAACGGGCGCGGAACGCGGCGTATCGGACATAGCCTAGGCACTGGTGGGATAGGAGGAAACAGGCGTGCTAAAGATACCGGATCGGGCGGGAAAGGCGGTGCCGGCCACTACAAAGCCCATCGGATTCCTCTTCTGCAAGGAATCCTCCGTGCTATTAGAGCTTCTTCCAGTGAAAATGCCGCCAGGATTGTGCCGAAGCCATAACGACCGGCTAACTTGCGCCTTATTGTATATTTCACTGCCACTATTCGTGCGTAATCTTCTTCGTCTGCTGCCGGTATTGTGCCTGGTAGCCCCGGCCGCGCTGGCCCAGTCCAATTTCAAGCCTGGTTATATCCTGCCGCCTTCCGGCGACACGCTCCGCGGCGAGGTAGATTACCGCAGCGAACAGCGCAACCGGAAGCTGTGCCGTTTCCGGCCGGCCGGTGCCGCTGCCGTTACGGAGTATCAGCCGGAACAGCTGCTTGGCTTCGGCTATAGCGGCGGGCGCAGCTACCAGAGCCGCCAACTGCCGGGTGCTACCGCCGAAAAAGCGTTTCTGCAGGTGCTGGCGCTGGGCAAAGCCTCGCTCTACCTGACGGTGCGGGCTGATGACCGGGAGGCTTACTATGCCGGCCCCGCAACTACCGGCCCCCTGGAGCTCCTGGTGCAACGAGACACATCCATAGTGGTCTATAACAAGGCTATCGGTCGTGAAATCAACACGCTGGAACGGTCGTATCCGTTTCGGAGCAAGCTGGCGCTGCTTATGTCCGACTGCCCGAAAGTGCAGGCCAGCATCGTGAGTATGGAGCTGAAGGAGCAGAAGCTTCTGAAGCTTTTCTCCGAGTACAATGCCTGCGTCGGCGGCAGCACACCGCAATACGTAGTGGCCGAACGGAAAGCGAAAGTGCGGTTCTCGGTGCTGGGCGGCGTCTATCAGTCGGAAATGAAGGTAACGGAGAATGATAAGAAGCTACCGCTGGAAGCGGCTTGGCAACCGACGTTTGGTGTCGGCATCGTTGTGAATCCGGGCTTCTTCCATCACAAGCTCTCAGCCGGTTTGCAGGCGTTGTATGTGAAGCAGTCATTTAAGAACTCCTATACCGTACCGAGCCCTGCGTCTAGCACCGGCCTGGAGCAAAAAGACGTTCGGGTAGACTTTTCGATGGTGCAGCTACCGCTGCTGCTGCGCTACACGTTCCTGGAAGGACCCGTGCGGCCTTATCTGCAGGCCGGCTTTCAGATAGGAGCGGTTTTTCAGAAAAAGGCTGAAGTGGTAACCACGCGGCAGCTGTTTGGCAGCTCAACCCGCGAAATTGAGATGCGGACCATGATTACTGCTCCGGTTGTTGCGGCCGGCATCTCCCTGCCTACCGGCAGCGTGGGAAGTGTGCAGCTGGAAGCGCGCATGGGCTGGCAGGATAGCTACTCACAGGCTACGCAGGCTCTGACGAGTGCCAAGGGCCTCTCGTTACTCGCCGGTTATACGTTCGGAAAATAGGGCTGCAGGGGCTGTATCCGGTGCGGGCCGGGCGTCGCCACGGTTTCCGGGTTTCCGGAAGTCGGGCGGGGGCCGGCCCGTTCTGCATCTGCGGCTGTGGAGCGGGCTGAACGAATAGTCAGCCGGGCAGATTACCTTTGTGGTCCGCTTCTCACCTATCCTGATGCAACTCTTTCGTTTCCGGACGGCCGCGCTTAGCCTGCTGGCGACCGTGGCGCTGTTTCCAGCCTGCCAGCGCGCCACCTACGTAGCCAAGCCGCAATTGGCCCCCGTTACGGCCCAGCCCGTTGGCAAAGACCTCCCCGACGATGCAACGGTGGCGGCCACCATTGCCCCGTACCGCCAGCGTGTTACGGAGCAGATGGCCGCCGTTCTGGGTACGGCGCCAGTGGCTATTGCTAAAAACCCGGGGGAGTCGCCCCTGGCCAACTTCGTAGCCGACCTGCAGCGTAGCCGCGCCAGCCGCGAAACCGGTCAACCCATTGATTTGAGCGTGATGACCAACGGCGGGCTGCGCGCCCCCTTGCCGGCCGGTTCCATCACCATGGGCTCGGTGTTCGAGCTGATGCCGTTTGAGAATGAGCTGGTGATACTGGATGCGCCCGGCGACGTGGTGCAGCAGCTCTTCGCCTACGCGGCCCGCGTCAGAATGCCCATTTCGGGAGGCACGTACGCCGTGTCGCCCGAGGGCAAGGCCACGGATATCCGCATCAACGGGCAGCAGTTCAATCCCGACCAGGACCGCATGTACACCATTGCCATCAGCGACTACCTGGCGGGTGGCGGCGACCAGCTGACGTTCTTCAAGACCATCAAGCCCCGTGGCACCGGCGTGCTGCTGCGCAACGCCATTGCCGACCACATCCGGGAGCTGACGGCGGCCGGCCGGCCCGTGGAGGCCAAGGTAGACGGGCGCGTAAAGTAATCCGGCCGAGCGGCTGGGTAGTAAAACGCTTCCGCTGCTTGGCTACCGTACGGCCCTTCATTTACAGTTACTCACTTAGCTACTTTCCCCGCCGTGAATCGTCGCGACTTTCTTAAACATACTGGCGTAGGAGCCGCTGGCCTGAGTGTTCTGGGTCTCGGAAGCCTGCCCGCCGCTGCCGAATCGAAACCGGAGCGGCTGGTGATTCTGCACACCAACGATATGCATTCCCGCATCGAGCCCTTTCCGGACAATGCGGCGCAGTGGGCCGGTATGGGCGGTATGGCCCATCGTGCGGCCCTCATTAAGCAGATTCGGGCGCAGGAGCCGCACGTGTTGCTCCTCGACTCCGGCGACATCTGGCAGGGCACGCCCTACTTCAACTTCTTCACGGGCGAGCTGGAATATAAGCTCATGACCCAGATGGCCTACGACGCCAGCACCCTCGGCAACCACGACTTCGACAACGGCCTGGAGGGCCTGCAGAAGCAGCTGCCGCACGCCGGTTTCCCCTTCCTGATTGCCAACTACGATTTTTCCGACACTATTCTGGCCGGTAAATTCCAGCCGTACAAGGTGTTTGAGAAAGCAGGGCACCGTGTCGGGGTGTTCGGCATCGGCATCGAAATGGCCGGATTAGTATCTGATAGAAACTTTGGGGCCACCAAATACCTCGACCCGATAGCCGTGGCCAACGACATGGTGGCCAAGCTGCGCGGTCAGGAAAAGTGCGACCTGGTTATCTGCCTGTCGCACTTAGGCTACAAATACGAAAGCGCCAAGCTCGACGACTTCAAGCTGGCTGCCGGAGCCCCCGGCATCGACCTGATACTGGGCGGGCACACGCATACGTTTCTGCCGAAGCCAGATGTGGTGGCCGGCCCCAACGGCCAGCAAACCCTCATCAATCAGGTGGGCTGGTCCGGCATCAACCTGGGCCGTCTCGACTACACATTTGAGCGCGGCACCCGCCGCCCGAGCGTAGCGGCCGCCGCCGTGGTGCCCGTTCGGGTAGCCTGATAAAAGCGCGACAAATACAAGGGGCAAAACGGTTTTTTCTCTCCTGACTTTTCCACATTTTTGTCTCCCTTTGGAAAAAACGGACCCTGCCAGGGTCCGCTCGCGCCTCTGCTATTCCGCACACACACCACTCGATTTCGTAACTAACTGATTGATGCTGAGGGATTGCCGTACAGTCTGGGCGAATTGCCTTCGCGTCATCAAAGCGAATATTGGTGAGCAGAGCTTCCGAACGTGGTTCATGCCCATCGTGCCGGTGCATCTGCAAAACAACGTGCTCATCATTCAGGTGCCGAGTACGTATTTCTACGAGTTTCTGGAGGAACACTACGTAGAGGAACTGAAGCGCGCCATCCACCAGGAACTAGGCCCCGACGGGCGGCTGGAATACAGCATCGTGGTGGACCAGGGCAACAGCCAGAACCAGCCGCGCACGCTCAACCTGCCCACCACGCGCAAGGCCGCCGCGCCCGTAGCGCAGGCTACGCCTGCCGCCGCGCTGGCCACCGGCCCCATGTCGTCGTCGGCGCGGCACGTGGCGGGAGCGGCGGCTGCGCCGGCTCCTTCGGCCACCACGCTGCGCAATCCGTTCGAGGCCAGCAAGGCCATTGACCGCAACTATCTGCACTCGCAGCTAAACGGCAGCTACACCTTCGAAAACTACATCGAAGGCGACTGCAACCGGCTGGCGCGCTCGGCGGGCCTCGCCGTAGCCAACAAGCCCGGCACCACCAGCTTCAACCCCTTGATGGTGTACGGCGGCGTAGGCCTGGGCAAAACGCACCTCGTGCAGGCCATCGGCAACCACATCAAAGCCAGCAACTCCGACAAATTCGTGCTCTACGTGTCGGCGGAGAAGTTCACGAACCAGTTCATCGAAAGCCTGCGGGCCAACGCCGTGCAGGACTTCGCCAACTTCTACCTGCTGGTAGACATCCTGATTCTGGATGACGTGCAGTTTCTGTCGGGCAAGGACAAGACGCAGGAGATGTTCTTCCACATCTTCAACCACTTGCACCAGGCCGGCAAGCAGATTGTAATGACCTCTGACCGTCCGCCGCGCGACCTGGTGGGGCTGGAGGACCGGCTGTTGTCGCGCTTTAAGTGGGGCCTCACGGCTGACCTGCAAAGCCCCGACTTCGAGACGCGCATGGCCATCATCCAGAACAAGATGCAGCAGGATGGCATCGACATTCCGCCGCAGGTGGTGGAGTATCTGGCGCATTCCGTGAACACCAACGTGCGCGAGCTGGAAGGCGTGCTGATTTCGCTGGTGGCCCAAAGCAGCCTCAACCGCCGCGAAATTGACCTGGAAATGGCCAAGCAGGCGCTGCGCCACATCATTGAGGAAGTGGAGGCCGAGGTCAATATCGACTTCATCCAGAAAACCTGCGCCGAATATTTCAGCGTGCCACTGGACTTGCTGAAAGCCAAAACCCGCAAAAAGGAAGTCGTGACGGCGCGGCAGGTGGCTATGTACTTTGCCAAGGAGCACACCAGCCATTCGCTCAAGAGCATTGGGCACCACTTCGGCGGCCGCGACCATAGCACCGTGATTCACTCCGTGCAAACCGTGTCGGATCTGATAGATTCTGACAAGAGCTTCCGGGGCCAGATTGTGGAGCTGCGCAAGAAGTTCGCCGGCAAATAACCAAGCATTACACTACAAAAAAGGCCTGCAACGCTACGTTGCAGGCCTTTTTCATTGTCTGACGATTTAGATGGCTTAGACCGGAGCCTGCGCATCAACCAGCGGAATTTGATACCTGGTGGCGAAGGCCCGCACCTGATCCAGAAGCTGGCGTTTGCGCTTGCGGCCGCGCACTTCGCGCAGGCTCAGGGCGTAGGTGCCTTCTTCCTTGGTATGCACCCGCACCTGGCGGGGCGCCATTTCCAGCCGCGTAATGCTTTCAGCGGCAAAAACCTGCTTGGGCCGGAACAAACCGGCTTTGTGTACGATGTAGCCCGGCGTGAACTCCAGGTAGCTCTGCGTGCCGAAAACCGGGGCATTGTGCACCAGCACGTAGCCCAGATACACCAGGCTGAACACCAGAAACACGTAATGCAGGAAGTGCATGTCGTTCAGGCCGCTGTCGGTGAAAATCAGGGCCAGCGTGTAAGCTATCCAGATAGTGCCGATGAAAATCTGCCCCCAGAACGGAATGCGCGACGTATTGGCGGGTTGAAGACGAATGCGGGTAGAATTGGCGGGCATAGCGGCAGAAATGGTCGCAACAAAAGGCAAAGAAAGCGAAAAACCGGCGATGCACAGAGACACGGCCGGTTTTAGAAGCGCGGTGAGGCTTCAGCTACTTGTTATTTCAGCGTAGCGGAGGCCAGCTCCATTTCCGGCACAGCCTTCAGCAGCACCGAAATCGGGCAGTTTTCCTTCGCCTTTTCGGCATACTGCTGAAATTCCTGCTGCGAAATGCCTTCCACTTCGCCTTCCGTCGTCAGGGCAATCTTCACCACTTTCGGCACTTCGCCCGACGTGTCCAGCGTTACCTTCGACTCGGTGCGGATTTGCTTTACCTGTTTGCCGTCCTTGGTCAGGATGCTGGTCAGGAACATGGTGTAGCAGCCGGCGTGGGCCGCGCCAATCAACTCCTCGGGGTTGGTGCCCTTTTGGCCTTCAAACCGGGCGCCAACGGAATAAGGTGCTTTTACGGTGCCGCTCTGCGTTGAAATTTCGCCGCTGCCTTTGATGTCGCCGTTCCAAACGGCATTGCCACGTTGGTTGCTCATGGGATGAAGTGTTGGTTGTTCAGCTTTACATACCTGAACTCGCCCTTCTATGTTGCGGCCCCCAGCTACACATTCCTGCGAGCTGCGCATACGCCAATAGCGGCTACATTTACCGGCTCCCAACTTCGTTTCCTTTTGCATGGGTCTGAAATCTGTTCTGAGCCGGCCGCTGGCCGCCTACATTGCCCGCCAGTATGCCCGCTGGCAGCACGACCCCATTGGCACGCAGCAGCGGGTGCTGCGTGAGTTGCTAACTCAGGGTGCCCGCACCGCCTTCGGCCGCGACCATACCCTGGCCGGTGCCCGCACCGCGCAGGATCTGGCCCGGCTGGTGCCCGTGCGCGACTACGAAGCGCTGAGCTCGTATTTCAACCGTGTGAAAGCCGGCGAACCGGACGTGCTATGGCCCGGCAAGCCGCTGTACCTAGCCAAAACCAGCGGCACTACCAGCGGCGCCAAGTACATTCCTATCACGCCGGCCAGCATTCCCAACCACATCAACGGGGCCCGCGACGCGCTGCTTCACTACGTGCACCGCACCGGCAACAGCCGCTTTTTGGATGGGAAGCTGATGTTTCTGTCCGGTTCGCCGGCGCTGGAAACGGTGGGCGGCATCCATACCGGGCGGCTGTCGGGCATTGCCAACCACCACGTGCCGGCCTACCTGCGCCGCAGCCAACTGCCCAGCTACGCCACCAACATCATCGAAGACTGGGAAACCAAACTCGACCGGATTGTGGAGGAAACGCTGCACCAGCCGATGACCCTGATTTCCGGGATTCCGCCGTGGGTGCAGATGTATTTCGACCGGATTGTGGCCCGCGCCGGCCGGCCGGTAGGGGAGGTGTTTCCGCAGTTCGACCTGTTCGTGTACGGCGGCGTCAACTTCGAGCCCTACCGCAAAAAGCTGTTTGAAACCATTGGTCGGCCCGTGGACAGCGTAGAGCTGTTTCCGGCTTCCGAAGGGTTTCTGGCCTTCCAGGACGAGCCCGGTAATCCGGGCATGCTACTGCTGCTCGATGCTGGTATTTTCTTTGAGTTCATTCCAGCGGAGCGGTTTTACGAAGCTAACCCGCCGCGCCTCACGCTGGCCGAAGTGGAGCTGGACCAGCAGTATGCCATGGTGCTCAGCTCCAATGCCGGCCTGTGGGCTTATAGTATCGGTGATACGGTGCGGTTTGTGAGTAAATACCCGTTCCGCGTCGTTGTTACGGGCCGCATAAAGCACTTTCTGTCGGCGTTTGGCGAGCATGTCATCGGCGAAGAAGTGGAGCAAACCCTGCGCGATGCCATGCGCCGGCACCCGGAGGTGGAAGTGGTGGAATTTACGGTGGCCCCGCGCGTCAGCGACGACCCGGCTGTGCCGTCGCGCCACGAGTGGCTGGTGGAGTTTGCCCAGCCGCCACACGATGCTGCCGCCTTTGCCGCCGCCCTTGATACCGGCCTGCGCCAGCGCAACACGTACTATGATGATTTGCTGGCCGGCAACATTCTGGCGCCGCTACAGCTTACGCCGCTGCCCGCCGGGGCCTTTCAGCGCTATATGAAAAGCCAGGGCAAGCTCGGTGGCCAGAACAAAGTGCCGCGCCTGAGCAACGACAGGGGGCTGGCCGAGGGGCTGCTGAACACAAATCAAAGAGCAGAATGAAAATTGGGAATGTTGGCGAATATCAAATAGCATATCTAGATCTTCAGCAAAATCCGGATTGGCCCAGCCAACTTCCGCAGATTTCAACATTGATGAAGGACTCTGATATGCAGCGACCTTAGCACCTACTGCTGCTCGTGCACCCGTCTCAACAATCTTATGTCTAGATTTGACGGGAAAGCACTATGACCGAATAGTAAAGCTAATTGATTTAATCAATGCTGGTTGGTTTCCACCTGACTCAGAAGTATGATCAAATCTAACCTTCACGCCGCTTGCCTTGCCTACGTGCAGGAACGCATCGACGCCTGTCAGGCCGCTATTCAGGCAGCGCAGGAGTCGGCGAATAGCGAAACCAAGAGCAGCGCCGGCGACAAGTACGAAACCGGCCGCGCTATGGCCCAGAACGAGCGGGACCGAAACGCCGTGCAGCTTCAGCAGGCCCGGCAGCTGCTCGGCGAGCTGCAGCGCATCAACCCCGAGCTGCCCTGCGACGCGGTGCGGCCCGGCGCCCTGGTGCGGACCAGTATGGGCGTTTTTTACCTGGGTATCAGTGCCGGCAAGCTGACCGTGGAAGGACAAGACTACTTTGCCGTGTCGGCGGCGGCTCCGGTAGCAGTGGCGCTGGCCGGGAAGCGGGCCGGCGAAGAAGCGGTGTTTAACGGCAGGAAAATCCGGGTGGAAGCCGTGGAATAGTGCCTAAAGCCGCGGCAGCAGGTTCGGCAGCCCCCGGATGTTGAGGCGCACGAAATTGCGGACCCGCTCAAATCGGGCCGCGTTTTCCTCCAGCTCCTCGTCCTTGTCCAGCTTGCCGGGGCGGTGCGTATCGAGCAGGCCGAAGACGGTGGCGGCAATGTCCATGTAGCCCAGTATCAGCAGCAGCAGCTGTTTCTTCTCGTCTTCCTCATAGCTTTTCTGCCGCACGGCTTTCACCAGACTGTCGAGCTGGGTGGTTTCATCCACGTACAGGTCGCGCAATAGGCGGCGCTGCTGCTCGTACTCAAACAGCTGCTGCGGGTCTATACTGCTCGCCGAAAACGGAAACGTCGTTGTGAAAGCCGTAGCTGCCCGAAACTCCTTTTCGGCCGCATAAATGGTAGTCAGATGCTTTTGCAGGCTGCCCCACAGACCGGTGCGGGCTTTTTCGAAGGCGGCGGATGATACGGGACTGGACACAGCAAACGGAATAGCAGGAATGCACAAAGTACGGGGATTCTGGTCCGGAAGTCGATGCGTACCGCTGGCTTATTGACGAGGCCCTTGCTTACTGCTCCGCTATTTAACTTCTTTGAAGCGAGCTATTGGTGCCCATGGCTACGCAGATCATACGGATTCAGTACTAGTGGGCCTGCTCATACACTGTTGATTAGTTGCTTGCTATGCCTTTTTATCTTTCTCCTGTACGCTTCGAGGCCGGGCAGCCTCGTGTCAACTTTTGGGCCCTGGCCGGTTGGGTAACGGTGGTTAACAGCATCATTATAGCCGTGGTGTACTTCTCAGGGCTTACGCATCAAATTTAGGGAGCCGTTGCCCGGCCGTTTTGGCGGGCGCAGGTTAGAAGTTGGGTCATATAGGTATCGTTCCAGCCCGCGTTTCGTCGTCGGGCCCGAAGACTTCCAGGTTGGTGTTTTCCTTGCTGCAGGAGGTTGAAAGCCAGCTTGCGTAAAACAGCAAAGTTGCGGGTCGCTACCTGGTCGCGACTGCGGGCCTCATCCTCGCGAAAGACGACATCCAGTACCCAATGCAGGCTGTTTTCGATGGCCCAATGGCGACGGATGGCTTGGATGAGCACGGCGGGGGCATCGGGACAACTGCTTAGGTAGTAGCGCCACTCGACGTGCGTGCCTGGCTGGTGCTGCACCTGCCGAATGGTTTCGACCGCGATGACGGCCCGCAAGCCGGGCCAGGTGCGCAATCCGGCCAATTCCTCGCCCAGCGGCAGCACCCAGGCCCGGCGGCGTACCCAACGGCCGTGACGGCGGTCAAAGGCATCGTAGTCAGCGGGGTACTCTGCCCAACGCTCGACGCAACTCCGCTGACAATAGGTTTTGACGGCCTGGTAATAGCGTCCTTGGTTGCCTTTCAGGGCAAAAATATAATCCGCCTGCTGGGCAAGTAGTTGCTGGGCAATGGCCCGCTGGCAACCCAGCGCATCGACTGTAACAATCGTATTGGCAAGCTGCAGGCCACTGATTAACACTGGTATAGCAGCTAACTCCTGCCCTTTACCTAGCACGCCTACTTGCCCCAGGCTCAGGCCTTGCTCGGTGGCAAACGCGCTGACGACGTGCAGCGGGCCCTGGGCCCGTCCCCGGTCAAAGGAGCGGCGCACCGTCTTGCCGTCGATGGCCACGACCTCGCGGGGCAGGGGTGGGGCGGTGGTGGCCATCCACTGCCGAAAGCACTGTTCGAGCAGCTGCGGGTCGAGCAGGGAGAATACGCGCCGAAACGTGTCGTGCGAAGGAATTCCGTTGGGCAAATCCAGAAACGTAGCCAGCCACGGCTGCTTCAACTGGCCGTAGTGGGCGATGTCCACCCACGTTTCGGCTCCGGCCACGACGGCACAGATAGCCATGACGAGCACATCGCGCAGTCGGTGTCGGGTGCGCCCCGTGCAACGCGGGTCTGGAAGGGTGGCGAAAGAAGTAAGGAGTTGGCTGAACATGAAGAACTTGACAATGTCTGAAAAGACAAAGGTCAGCCCTCAACATGTCGCCCTAAGTTTGATGCGTAAGCCCTGGTGTACTTCTACTCTCGCCCTACCCCAAGCCGACTACTCCGGCATCCGGCAGGCGTACGGTTAAATGAAGTGACTTTACGTTCGGTAGCAGCCGATGAAATGAATTCCTCCACGGTGGAAGTGTTGGCCGTGGGAGATACGGTTGATGTATTAGCAATCCAACCCGGTGGCTGGTGCCGGGTGACGCTACCTCAAATTGGTGGTCGGGGAGGCACGGGCTACATCCAACGCAAATACCTGAGCCTTGCTGATTCTACCGTAGCAGCTTTGCAGCGGTAGCTGAATCGGTACGTGAAAGCAAGTTAGCGGGCTGCGTTAGACGCATCAGGCCTGACTCCGAGCAAGTACTAAACCCACAAAACGGCGAAATAGGCGCCTGCCTAGGGCCAACCCGAACTTCACCGTACTTTTGCTAGCTACTGCCGCGCTATTCCCACTTCGGTCCTTTCCATCCTGCATGCCTTCTGAATTCCCTAAACGCGTCACGCTGCTCGGCTCCACCGGTTCCATTGGCACACAGGCGCTTGATGTTATCCGTAGCCAGCCCGGCCGCTTCACCGTGGCGGCATTGTCGGCGCAGTCCAATGCCGAGCTGCTGGTGCAGCAGGCCCGTGAGTTTCGGCCCGCGGCCGTCGTCATCGGCGACGAAAGCAAATACGAAGCGGTAAAAGCTGCCCTGGCCTCGCAGCCCGAAACCGAAGTGCTGGCGGGTGCCGCCGCCCTCGCCGACGTAGCCGGCCGGCCCGATTCCGACATTGTGCTGACGGCTATGGTAGGCTACGCCGGGCTGCTGCCCACCGTGCGCGCCATCCGGGCCGGCAAAGACATAGCGCTGGCCAACAAGGAAACGCTGGTAGTAGCCGGCCAGCTCATCACCGATTTGGTACGCCAGCACAACGTGCGGCTATTGCCCGTCGATTCGGAGCACTCGGCCATTTTTCAGTGCCTGGTAGGCGAGGAGCAGAATCCGATTGAGAAAATCATCCTGACGGCATCCGGCGGGCCGTTCCGGGGCCGCAGCCGCGCCCAGCTCGCCGACGTTACGAAGGCCCAGGCCCTCAAGCACCCGAACTGGGACATGGGCGCCAAAATCACCATCGACTCGGCTTCGCTGATGAACAAAGGGCTGGAGGTGATTGAGGCCAAATGGCTGTTTGGGCTGCGCAATGAGCAGATTGAGGTGGTCGTGCATCCGCAGAGCATTATTCACTCGCTGGTGCAGTTTGAGGATGGCTCCCTGAAGGCCCAACTGGGGCTGCCCGACATGAAGCTGCCGATTCAGTACGCACTGGGCTACCCGCAGCGCCTGCCCAACGAGTTTCCGCGCTTCTCTTTCCTTGATTACCCGCAGCTCACTTTCGAGCAGCCCGACCTGGGCGCTTTCCGCAACCTGGCCCTGGCTTTCGCGGCCATGCAGCAGGCTGGCAACGCGCCCTGCGTCCTCAATGCGGCCAACGAAGTAGCCGTGGCCGCGTTCCTGCGCGATGAGGTAGGTTTTCTGCAAATGTCGGACGTGGTAGAGGAGTGCCTGAGCCGGGTTTCGTACCTTGCCAATCCGTCGCTCGACGACTATGTGCTTACTGACAAGGAGACACGCCGCATTGCGCAGGAACAGCTGGCGCGGTTGTAGCTGTTTGGGCAGGGGCCGCAACCCGGTCTGAGCTTTCGGTACTCTATTACCTGTTCACCCCATTATCACCAAATCACCTTCCTTTGGAAATTCTCATCATGGCCGGGCAAATGCTGCTGGGCCTTTCCATACTAGTCGGCATTCACGAGTTTGGGCACTTTGCCGCCGCCAAATACTTCAAAATCAGGGTCGATAAGTTTTACATCTTCTTCGACTTTCTGTTCCCGATGCCCGGCGTGCTCAATTTCGCGCTGCTGAAAAAGAAAATCGGCGAGACGGAATACGGTCTGGGCTGGTTTCCGCTGGGTGGCTACGTAGCCATTCACGGCATGATCGACGAAACCCAGGACGCCGACAGCCTCGCCGCAGAGCCGCAGCCCAACGAGTTTCGGGCCAAACCGGCCTGGCAGCGCCTGATTGTGATGCTGGGCGGCGTCATCATGAACGTCATTACCGGCATCGTCATCTTCACCATGCTCACCTACACGCAGGGGGAGAGCTATCTGCCGGCCTCGGAGGTGCGCTACGGCATCCTGCCCAATAAGCTGGGTGAGGAAATCGGCTTCCGTACCGGCGACAAAATCGTGAAAATCAACGGCCGGCCCTTCACCGAGTTCAACGACGTGTACGACCCCGAGGTGATGATGGGCTCTAACTCCTATTACACTGTGGAGCGCCAGGGCCAGTTGGTAGATGTGCCGGTGCCGGCCAACTTCATCGACCGGCTTTCGGAGCAGGGACAGCAGCGGTTTGTGTTGCCGCGCAACCCGTTTGCCGTGAAATCGGTGAATGCCGGCAGCCCCGCCGAAAAAGGCGGCCTGCTGCCCGACGACCGGATTGTGCAGCTCAACGCAAAGAAGGTAGAGTTCTTCCCGGAGTTTCAGAATGAGTTGCTGGCCAATGCCGGCAAACCCGTGAAACTGGTGGTGGAGCGCGGCGGCGAGCTGAAAACGCTGGCCATTACCGTGGACGATGACGGCAAGCTGGGCTTCTTCCCCAAGTCGTTGCTGCGCGAGTCGGTGCGCCATTATTCCTTCGCGCAGTCCATTCCGGTTGGCACGAGCAAGGCCTTCGGCGTCATCACCAACCAGATTACGGCTTTCGGCAAGATATTCAAAGGCGAGGCTTCCTTCCGCAAATCAGTAGGCGGCCCGCTGGAAATAGCCCAGCAATACGGCCCTACCTGGGACTGGGTGTGGTTCTGGACCATGACCGGCTTGCTCTCGATGGTGCTGGCCTTCATGAACCTGCTGCCCATTCCGGCTCTAGATGGTGGCCACGTGGTATTCCTGCTCTACGAAATGATAGCCGGCCGCAAACCCTCCGACAAATTCCTGGAGAATGCGCAGAAAGTGGGCATGATGCTGCTGCTTTCCTTGATGGCGTTTGTGATAATCATCAACCCGCTGCTTAAGAAGCTCGGGATATAAGCTTAGCATTACAAAGCGCGGCTGCGGCCTGCCCTGGAGCAGGATGCAGCCGCGCTTATTGTTTTTTCGGAACTTGCCGTTCGAATCCCCTCTTTCTCCCTTACCATGAGTACTCTCCTGGATGAGCAAAAAGCGCAACTGTTTCAGCACACGGAACAGCTGCTTCACCAGCAAGGCTTTACTATCAGCAACCAGGACCAGACGCGGCCCTGGGGTGGTTTTTTCGTGATTGACGAAACCCAGGCGCAGGCTTTTGCCGATGCGTATTTCGACAATATGTCGGTGGACGAGCTGCGCATTTCGGGGAAGCTGAGTCCGAAAATTCTGCTGGTAGCCCCCGAAAAGCGTCTTTCCTGGCAGTACCATCACCGCCGCGCCGAAATCTGGCGCGTGGTGCAGGGGCCGGTGGGCGTCGTGACCAGCCCTACTGATGAGGAAGCAGAAGTGAAAACCTATCAGCCCGGCGAGCTGATTACGCTGCAGCAGGGTGAGCGGCACCGCCTCGTGGGCCTTGGTGGCTGGGGCGTGCTGGCCGAAATCTGGCAGCATACGGACGCCGCCAACCCATCCGATGAAGACGACATTGTGCGCGTGCAGGACGACTTCGGCCGGTAGTCTACACAGCTAAGACTTGGTACAGGCACAAAAAAGCCCTGACCGCAAAGTCAGGGCTTTTTTGTGAGAGTTAGTCAGCTACGCCAATGCCTTGCGCAGTGCCTCTAGCAAGGTAGCAACACCAGCCTCTTCGCCAGCGGTGCCCAGGTGCACGCGCAAGGTGCGGCGGTTGTAATCGTGCAGGGCCTGCAGGTCGCCGGCGGCCTGGGCGTTCTGGAACGTGCCGAATGTGTAGGGACGGCCGGGCAGCGGCAGGTCCTGCGCATGGTCGGTGGTGAGCTGCAGGAACAGGCCGGTGTCGGGGCCGCCCTTGTGGTACTGGCCGGTGGAATGCAGGAAGCGCGGACCGTAGCCGGAGGCCGTGGCAATGTGCTTCTGCTGCTGCACCAAGGCCCGGAGCTCATCTAGTTCCTGGTTGACAGCCGGCGTTTCCTGCAGATAAGCCTGAATGCAGAGGAAGTCGCCGGCTTTGGCCTGCCCGAAGAAATTACGCAGCACCTCCGTCGCATCGGCGCCCGAAACGCTGGTATAGTAGTCGAGGCCGTTTTCCTGCAGCACGGGGCTGCTGGTTTGGGGCAGCGCACCTTTCTCTACCACCACCTTCATCAACTGGTCGGTGGCGGTTTTGGCGGCCTGTACGTTGGGCTGGTCGAACGGATTAATTTCGAGCACAGCACTGGCCACGGCCGTGGCTACTTCCCAGCGGAAAAACTCCTGGCCCAGGTCCAGCGCATCGCGCAGCAGAATCGTGACAACGGGGTGCCCGGCGGCCTGCAGGGCGGCTACTTTCGCGCGGTTATCGGCATCGGGCTGGCTTTCGTAGCCTACATACACGAACACCCGGTCCTGGCCGTACACCTGCGGGCTGTTCAGCGGGTCGCCGGCCAGCGGCAGGATGCCTTTGCCTTCTTTGCCGGTGCTTTCGGCCACCAGCTGCTCCAGCCACAGGCCAAAGTCGCTGAGGCCGGCAGGTACCACCAGCGTCAGCTTGTCGCGGCCCTGCTGGGCCAGCACACCCAGCGCCACGCCCAGCTCCAGGCCAGGATTCTGCGCTACTTCGCCTTCGGAGCCGGTGGCGCGCATCATGCCAATGGCGCGCTCCAGCAAGGTTTTGATGTCGATGCCGTACAGCGCGGCCGGTACTAGGCCAAAGTAGGAGAGGGCCGAGAAGCGGCCGCCCACTTCGGCAAAGTTCAGGAAGATGCGGCGGTAACCTTCGGCCGTGGCCTGCGTCACGAACTTGGAGCCCGGGTCAGTAATAGCCACGAAGTTCTCACCGGCCTTGTCGCCTTTCAGCTCTTTCAGGCGGGCGTAGAAATAGTCACCGAAGGCCAGTGGCTCGGCCGTAGTGCCCGATTTGCTGGCTACGACAAACAGCGTTTCGGCCAGCGGTACCGATGCCTCTACCTCGCGCACAGTGGCCGGGTTGGTGGTATCCAGCACCGAAAGCGGCAAGCCATCCGCGGCTTTCTCAAAGGCCTGTTTAAACACAATCGGGGTCATGGTGCTGCCGCCCATCCCCATTACCACTACGTGCTGAAAGCCGGCGGCCTTCACTTCGCGGGCAAATTCCTCGATTTCAGGAACACGCGGCAGCATGGTTTCGGCCACGCGGAGCCAGCCCATGAAGCTGCGTAGGCTCTGCTGAGCGGTTGCGTCCTGCACCCACAGGTCGGCTTGCTTCTGCCAGAAGCCGGCGGTGAAGTTTTTGGCGTTGAATTCCTGTAGCTTGGCGTCAACGGCGGACTGGTAGGAGACCAGCTGCATGGTCATGTCCGGAATGGAGGTAGTTGCTTCAGAAGCCATAGAATACTGGTGAAAAGGTGTGTCAGGAAACGGGCGCCCGGAGCACTGGCCACAGCACGGGGCCGAGGCCAGTACGCAAAAAGGCGCGCGGCAAAGGTAAAGAAGCAGACTACTTTTGTGGCAGGCCCGGTGGAAGGGCCCGGTTTGGGGTTCGGGAATCTTCTGCGCACACGCGGCCTTATAGCTGCTGACCAGTATGAAGGCCTAAGCGCGGCACTGCTGCGTAACGGCACGATTATCGTTTCGGCCTGGACTTCTCTTACGCATTGCTTTATGTTTCGCAAGACGCTTCTGCTTTCCTTTCTGCTGCTGGCCTCGCTCGTAGCGTGGGCGCACGCCTACCACGCCAGCATCATGGATGTGCGCTACAACCCGGCCAAACAGCAGCTGGAAGTAGCCCTGAAAGTATTTACCGACGACTTCGAGAAGGCGCTGTCTGAGGGCCAGCCCACGGCCATCAGCCTCGACCAGTCGCCGAAGCCGCTCGTGACGCAGCTGACCACGGCCCTGCTGCGCCGCTCCCTGGTGTTCAGCACCAAGCCTGGCGAAACGCTGCCGCTGCAGTTTTTGGGCATGCAGAAGGAGCGCGACGCCCATTGGCTGTACTGCACCCTGAAAGTGGCGCGGCCCCTTACCGGCTTCTCGCTGCGCAACTCGCTGCTCTCCGACATCTTCTCCGACCAGATGAATATCGTGAACGTGGAGGCTGGCGGCAAAAAGCAAAGCCAGCTCTTCCGCGACGGAGAAGAAACTCAGAAACTGAGCTGGTAAATTGACGGGCGACCCAATGCAAAAGCGCCTGCTACTTGTGGTAGCAGGCGCTTTTTGGTGAACTAGCCCCGGCTGGCAGCTTATTTCCAGTCGGCCCCGCCGGCGTCTTTCTTCTCGTCGTCGGGCTTGATGAGGCGGAACTCTACGCGGCGGTTGGTTTTGGCGTCTTCCGGCGTTACTTCCTCCTTCAGCGGCTTGGTAGAGCCATAGCCGAAGCTCTCAATGCGGTTGGGCTTGAGCTTGCCCTTGGTTTCAATGTACTTGCGGATAGCCTCGGCCCGGTCCTGCGAAAGCCGCTCGTTGAAGTCCGGGTCGCCCTTGGAATCGGTGTGGCCCGTGATGCTGAGCCGGAACGTCGGGTGGTCGACCATGAACAGCGCAATCCGGTCCAGAATAGGCTGCATGGAGGTCCGGATGTGCGACTTGTCCTGGTCGAACTCGATATTCTGGAAAATGAGCGGCAGGCCGTAGTCGATGGAGTTGGTCATGAGCTTCATCACCGTGTCGCCCTTCAGCTCAAACTTCTTTTCCACGCTGAAGAAGTCCGGGCTCTGAATGATCATGACGTAGTGCGAGCCGTCAATCAAGTCAAAGTCGAACGAGCCGTCGGGGCGCAGGTACTTGGCCGCCACCTCGATGCCGTTGTCGGTATCCACGATGGTGACGATGCCCCCCAGCGGCTTCTGGCTCACGGAGTCCACGAGTGTGCCTTCTACGTGCGTGGTGGCCAGGGGCTGGGCTTCCATGGGCAGCGGGAACGAGTAGAGGTCCAGGTTTTTCATGTCCTTTTCCTCGGAGCGCGCATAATACAGGTCCTTCGATTCGGCATCGATGGTGAAATAGTACTCCGAGCCCTTGCCATTCACCAGCGGCCCGATGTTCTTGGGCTCCTGCCAGCGGCCCTGCACGCGGTAGGTTTTGTAGATGTCGAAGTCGCCGTAGTTGAGCAGCTGCCCGCGTGAGCTGAAATACAGTACGTTGTAGAGCGGGTGGAAAAAGGGGCTCACCTCACTTTCGCGCGTGTTCACCACCGGGCCCATGTTTTCGGCCTTGGCCCACTGCCCGTTTTTGCCGCGGTAGGTGTACCAGATATCCGACAGGCCGAAGCCGCCGAGCCGGTCAGAAGCGAAGTACAGCGTGTCCTCGTTGCGCGAAAGAGTCGGCTGCGAGTCCCAGGCCGAGGAATTTACCTGCGTACCCAGGCTCTTGGGCACCGACCACTGGCCGTCCTGAAACGTGGACGTGAACAGGTCGCAGTTGCCGTGGCAGCTGGGGCACTCGCAGCGGGCGAAATAGATGGTTTTGCCGTCGCGGGTGAAGCAGGCCGAGCCTTCGTTATAGGGCGAGTTGATGGGCTTGGGCAGCGGCTCGGCGTCGGTCCACAGGTCGCCGTCCTTGCGCGACACGTACAGGTCTTCGTCTACTACCTGCTTGATGCCGCCGCGCACTTTGCGCTTCGACGAGAACAGCAGCATGCTGGCATCGGGGTTCAACGTGGGACCATAATCCTCAGCCTGGGAATTGATGGCGTCGCCCATAGTGGTCAACACACCCTTCGGCGGCCGGAACGCCACAATATTTTTGCGGTACTCCACCAGCTCGTAATACACCTTGAGCGGCACGTAGAGGTCGGCGGTTTTTTGCTCCAGAGAGTCGTAGTAGAGCTGAATTTTCCTGACGTCCTGGCGGTGGTGCTTCAGGGCAAGGCGGTAGTAGGCCTTGGCGCGCTCCTCGTTGCCGGCCTTCTCCCAGAGCTGCGCCAGCCGCCACAGCATCGGCGTGTTCTTGTAGAAATTCTCGATGCCGAACTTGCCCACGTAGGCATCCAGCAAGGCCCGGGCCTGGTTCCAGTTCCTGCGCTTCTCGGCCTTCTGAATGGCTTTCAACTCCTTCTTATTCTGATAGAATGCCACCCGGTTGATATTCGGGAACGTAGGCGTGGCGTCGGGGCGCAGGCGCAGCTGGCGCACGGAGCGGGTAGTAAGCTTGCGCTGGCGCAGCGGCGCGCCGGGCTTTTGCTGGGCCCGCAGAACCAGTGGAAGCAGGACCAGTAGGAGCAGGAATAATGAACGTAACGAGGAAAGCATAGCGCACTAGAACACCGAAGCCGGCCGGGGCGGCACGGGACGTCAAAAATAGGAATTTTCAGGTATCCGCGGCTATATGGAGGCGGCCTGCCGGAGTGGCCGGCTGCTGTGCCTCCCTGACCGATACCCGCGGCCGAAGGTTGCAACGGAGCGAGGTGGCACGGCGCTTGTCAAACCCCTATCTTCGGAAGTGCGCCCGGTTCGGGCCGGGCTGTTGGCCGCGAGTCTGTCATTCTGGCACCGACTTCCGCTTTTTCGCCCTGCTCCTCGTATATGCCTTCTATCCCTGCTGCCTTTTCTGCGCCCTTCCTGCTGATGACCGACGATTCTGCCGAAGTAGTATCCATTGTAGCCACCGACCCCGACCAGCCCCTCGACCCAAACGATGCGCCCGAGACGCTGCCGCTGCTGCCAGTGCGCAACACGGTGCTGTTTCCGGGAGTGGTGCTGCCCGTCACGGTGACGCGCAAGAAAAGCATCCGGCTGGTGCGCAAAGCCTACCGCGGCAACAAGATTGTGGGCGTGGTGGCGCAGAAAAACAACCAGCACGACGACCCCTCCCTCGCCGACCTCTACCAGGTAGGCACGATGGCCAAGATTCTGAAGCTGCTGGTGCTGCCCGACGGCAACACCACCATCATCATTCAGGGCCAGTCGCGCTTCCAGATTGAAGAGGCGCTGCAGCATACGCCCTACCTCACGGCCCGCGTGAGCTATGCCCCGGAGGTGTTTCCCAACAAAAACTCCAAGGAAACCAAAGCCCTGGTGGCCTCGCTGAAAGATGCGGCCGTCAGAATGCTCAAGCTGAACCCCGAAATTCCGCAGGAAGCCCAGGTAGCCCTCGACAACATCGAGTCGCCCTCGTTCCTGACGCATTTCCTCAGCTCCAACATCAATGTGGAAGTAGGACAGAAGCAGAAGCTGCTCGAAATCAACGATGGGGTAGAGCGCGGCACCATGCTGCTGGAGCTGATGCTGAAGGAGATTCAGCACCTCGAAATTAAGCACGAAATCCACAACAAGGTCCACACCGACATCGACCAGCAGCAGCGCGACTATTTCCTGCGTCAGCAGATAAAAGTGCTGCAGGACGAGCTGGGCGGCGGCGACAGTCCGGACCAGGACATCGACAAGTTCCGGCAGCGGGCCAAGCAGAAGCAGTGGCCGGAGGCCGTGGCGCAGCACTTTGCCAAAGAGCTGGACAAGCTGAGCCGCGTGAACCCGCAGGCTGCCGAGTACCCGCTCAGCGTGAATTACGTGGAGTTTCTGCTGGATTTGCCGTGGGCCGAGTACACCAAGGACAACTTCAACCTGAAGCGCACCAAGAAAATCCTGGACGCCGACCACTACGGCATGGAAAAGGTAAAGGAGCGCATCATCGAGTACCTGGCCGTGCTCAAGCTGAAGCAGGACCTGAAAGCTCCGATTCTGTGCCTCTACGGGCCTCCCGGCGTGGGTAAAACCAGCCTGGGCCGCTCCATTGCGAAGGCGCTGGGCCGCAAATACGTGCGCATGAGCCTGGGCGGCGTGCGCGACGAAGCCGAAATCCGGGGGCACCGCAAAACCTACGTGGGCGCCATGCCGGGCCGCATCATCGCCCAGATCAAGAAAGCCGGCGCCTCCAACCCGGTCATCGTGCTCGACGAAATCGACAAGCTGGCTTCTGATTTCCGCGGCGACCCATCGTCGGCGCTGCTGGAGGTGCTGGACCCCGAGCAGAACTCCACCTTCACCGACAACTACCTGGAGGTAGAGTACGACCTGAGCAAGGTGCTGTTCATTGCCACCGCCAACTCGCTTGATACCATTCAGCCCGCCCTGCGCGACCGGATGGAAATCATTGACCTGACGGGCTACACGCTGGAAGAGAAAACCCAGATTGCCAAAAAGCACCTCTGGCCCAAGCTCCTCACCGACCACGGCCTGAGCCTCAAGGACGTGACCATCACGACGCCGGCCCTGCAGCGCGTGATTGACGACTACACCCGGGAAAGCGGCGTGCGCAGCCTGGAGCGCAAGCTCGGGGGCGTGGTGCGCAACATTGCCAAGAGCAAGGCGATGAAGGAGGAATACCCCGCCGCGCTGGAGCCCAAGGACATCACGCGCATCCTCGGGGCCGCCATTTTCGACCGGGACCAGTACCAGGACAACGAAACCGCCGGCGTAGTAACGGGCCTGGCCTGGACCAGCGTGGGCGGCGATATTCTGTTCATCGAAAGCCTGCTGAGCCGTGGCCGGGGCAAGCTCACGCTGTCGGGCCAGCTCGGCGACGTGATGAAGGAATCGGCCATTACGGCCCTGAGCTACCTGCGCAGCCGCGCCGACGAGCTGGACATCGACTACCGCCTCTTCGATCAGTACGACCTGCACATTCACTTCCCCGAAGGTGCCGTGCCCAAGGATGGCCCCAGCGCCGGCATTGCCATCTTCACCAGCATTGCGTCGGTGTTTACGCAGCGCAAAATCCGCAGCCACCTGGCCATGACCGGCGAAATCACGCTACGGGGCAAGGTGCTGCCGGTGGGCGGCATCAAGGAGAAGATTCTGGCCGCCAAGCGAGCCGGGGTGAAGGATGTGATTCTGTGCCAGAAAAACCGCAAGGACATCGAGGAAATCCAGCCAGAGTACATCAAGGACCTCACCATTCACTATGCCGACCGGGTAGATGACGTGCTGCGCGTGGCCCTGCTCGATGAGAAAGTGGCGCACCCCATGAAGCTGGTGGTGCGCGATGAAGCGCCCCTGGCCCCCGTGCCCAGCGTGGAAGTGCAGTAGGGCCTGCCACCGGTGGCAGCTGGCTCAGGTAGCGCCCGCGCCCATCCGCCACCGGTGGCGGACGGGTTTGGGCGAGCTGGGAGCCATCCGCCACCGGTGGCGGGTAGGTTCAGGAGCTCCCGCAGTGTATGGGCACCTGTGCCGGGCCCGTTCAGGCGCGCCGGGAAGCACCCGGCACCGGTGCCGGGTGGGTACGCGCGCAGCGAGCTGCCTGCACAATAAAACGCAGTTTCCGGCGTCTTATGCCCGCAACTACCTGCCAAACGCTGTATCTTAGTCCCCTATGCTTCGACTGTTACACTGCCGTACTATTGCCGCCGTATCTATTGCTCTGGGCTTAGGGGCTGCCCCGTCGGCTGTAGCCCAGATTGGCGGGCAGCAGGCGTTTTCGTTTCTGAATCTGCCGCCGGGCGCGAAAGTGGCCGGGCTGGGTGGTGTCAACGTCTCGGCCCGCAACTCCGACCCGACCATGATGCTCAGCAACCCCGCGCTGCTGAACGCCGACATGGAGGGCCGCCTCGCCCTCACCTTCGTCGATTATCTGGCCGACATCAAGCAGAGCACGGCCGCTTACGCCTTTAAGCCCAAGCAGGAAGACGCCAAAAACCGCCTCGGCATCTCGCTCACCTATCTCAACTATGGCGAGTTCGACCAGTACGACGCGGCCCAGAACCTGCTAGGTAAGTTCTCGGTGAATGAATACGCGGCCGGCCTCACCTATACCTACGTGCAGGGCCCGTTTACGCTGGGCGGCACCGGCCGGCTGGCGGTATCGGGCATCAGCGGCAACCATTCGGTGGGGCTGCTGGCCGATGTGGGCGCTTTGTTCAAGCACCCCGAGCAGGACTTTACGATTGGCCTGGCCGTGAAAAACGCGGGCTACCAGCTAAAGCCCTATGCCGGCGCCAGCCGGGAACCCATGCCGCTGGACGTGCAGATCGGGGCGACCATCAAGCCGGAGCACATGCCGTTGCGCTTCTCCATCACGGCCCACCATCTGCAGCAGCTCGACATCGTGTACCTCGACCCCAACCAGCGCGGCCAGCTCGATGAGAACGGGGACCCCATTGTGAAGAAAAAGACCCTCGGCGACAAGATTGCGCGGCATTTTGCGGTGGGCGGCGAGCTGCTGCTGGGCCAGAACCTGAGCGTGAACGTCGGCTACAACCACCTGCAGCGCCGCGAGCTGCGCCTGGAAAACACCGCCGGCGGCGCGGGTATTTCCTTCGGGGTCATGCTACGCATCAGCCAGTTTCAGCTTGATTACACGCACGCCGGTATGCATGCCAGCGGCGGCGCCAACTACTTCACCGTGGCGCGCAACCTCAACACGCTCTTTGTAAAAAAGCAGTAGCCGGCCCTCACGCGCCTGGCCTCTGCGAAAGCCGCCGTACCCATGCAGCCGAGCGGTGCTGCATGGCCTTTTGCTGCCTAACCTTTGTGGGGCCGCCGCAGTACCTTGGCTATCTTTATTTCCCTTGCCTCATGCTCGATTCCAAGACGTTTCTCACCCCGGCCCAGATTGTGGCCGAACTCGATAAGTACATCATCGGCCAGCACGACGCCAAGCGCCACGTGGCCATTGCGCTGCGCAACCGCTGGCGCCGCCTGCACGCCCCGCTGGAGATGCAGCGCGAAATTGTGCCCAACAACATCCTGATGATTGGCTCGACGGGCGTGGGCAAAACCGAAATTGCCCGCCGCCTCGCCGCCATTGCCGATGCCCCCTTCACCAAAGTAGAGGCCTCCAAATTCACGGAAGTAGGCTACGTGGGCCGCGACGTGGAAAGCATGGTGCGCGACTTGGTGGAGCAGTCCGTGAACCAGGTGAAGCAGCGCCGCAAGGAAGAGGTGAAAACCCAGGCCGCGCAGGCCGTAGAGGATCTGATCCTGGACGCCCTGATTCCGCCCGTGAGTGGTGGCGCCGGCCTGAAGTCCACGGCCGGCTTCAGCTCCAGCCCCGACAGCAGCGTCATGCCCGAGTCGGACTACGAGCTGAACGAACGCACGCGCGACAAATTCCGGGAGAAAATCCGCAGCGGCGAGCTGGACGAGCGCAAAATTGAGATTAAGGTGCAGCAGGGCTCCCCCGGCATTGGGCTGGTCGGTGGCGCGCCCGGCATGGACGAAGCCTCCATGGCCGGCCTGCAGGATATGCTGGGCTCGATGATGCCCAAGAAGACCCGCAAGCGCAAAGTCACCATTGCCGAGGCCCGCAAAATCCTGCTCGACGAAGAGGCCGCCAAGCTCATCGACATGGATGAGGTAAAGGATGAGGCCATCCGCAACGCCGAAAACGCCGGTATCATCTTCATCGACGAAATTGACAAGGTGGCCAGCCGCAGCGGCAAAGGCGGCGGTGGCCCCGATGTGAGCCGCGAAGGTGTGCAGCGCGACCTGCTGCCCATCGTGGAGGGTTCGGCGGTGAGCACCAAGTACGGCATCATCAACACCGACCACATTCTGTTCATTGCGGCCGGGGCCTTCCACGTCGCCAAACCCTCCGACCTGATTCCGGAGCTGCAGGGCCGCTTCCCGATTCGGGTAGAGCTGCAGAGCCTCACCAAGGACGACTTCTTCCGCATCCTGAAGGACCCCAAAAACGCCCTCACCAAGCAGTACGAAGCCCTGCTGCAGGCCGAGGACGTGGCCCTCAGCTTCGATGATACGGCGCTGGAACGGCTGGCCGAAATTGCGTTTGAGGTGAATTCGGAGGTGGAGAACATCGGGGCACGCCGCCTGCACACGGTCATGAGCCGCCTGCTGAACGATATTCTGTTCGATGTGCCCGACCTGATTGGCCCCAATGCGCAGATTCTCATTACGCGCGAGCTGGTGGATGAGCGGCTGCAGGGCATGATTCGCAACCCGGATTTGAGCCAGTACATTCTGTAGCTTATAAAGCCTGGGCAAGACAGAGTCATCTGTCCTCGATAACGCAAAAAGAAGCGGCGCAGGCCGCTTCTTTTTGCGTTATACCGTATCCATTCGGGAAGTATCTCCCCCAATTCTCTCTTCTGCTTATGCATTACTACATCATCACCGGAGCCAGCCGCGGACTGGGAAAAGCGCTGGCTGAAGGCCTGCTGCGTCAGCCCGGCACCAGCGTGCTGGGTGTGTCGCGCCATGCTACCATCGAGCACGAGCGGTACCAGCACCAGCCCCTCGACCTGTCAGATATGCTGGCCGTGCAAAACAACCTGTTCAAGGTATTTCCTGCCCGGCCCGACGCTGCCAGCATCACGCTCATCAACAATGCCGGTGTGCTGGGCGAAATCGGCTACGTTGGCGCCCTGCCGAATGAGCATTTCGAGTTCGTCTTCGATGTGAATGTTATTGCTCCGGCCATGCTTATGAACACCTTCCTGAGTGCCTACGGCAGCCAGACAGGTATTCCACGCACTGTTCTCAACATCAGCAGCGGAGCTGCCCAGCGCCCCGTTGATGGGTGGGCTGCCTACTGTGCTTCCAAAGCGGCCCTCAATGCGCTGTCGGCTACAACTCAAAAAGAGCAGGAGCTTCGTGGCTCCGGTATCCGAATCCGCAGCCTCGCGCCCGGTGTGCTGGATACAGCCATGCAGGAACACATTCGCACCGCCGCCGCTCAGGATTTCAGCGACATTGAGCGGTTTGCCAGCCTCAAGCAGCATGGCCAGCTAGTAGAGCCGGAGCACGCCGCCAATAAGATTATTGCGTGGCTGCAGCAGCCAGCGCCGGCAGGAGAGGATGTTGTGTTGCGGGTAACCGACTTGGAATAAAAAAGAAACCCCGGCCAATTTGGCCAGGGTTTCTTTTTTACCGGGAGAGAATATTAGGGTTGAACCCGAACACGCACCGGGAGTGGAACGATGGTAGAGCCATCCTCCAGTGTCAAGCGGAAGTAAAACTGAATATCCGTTGGCGTAGCGGTAGCACTTGGTACCGGCAAAGTGCCAGGGCCACCAGTGGTAGCTGGAGGACCAGCGGGACCAAAGTTAGCAGGAGTGCCTTGGGAATTGCGGTAAGCTAGGTAGTCAGCCAGCGTTGTGGTGAACGTGATGCTGTTAGAACCATTGCCTACAATTGGCGTCACAGTACGCGTGCCATTCACAATGCGTGAATTCAGAGCGGTAATAGCAGCCGTACTATTGAGGTTGGTCAGGGTGATGGTTGCGAAAGGACCGGTGGCCACTTTCGAAATCTCCCGGATTGCACCAGCACTGGCAGGAATCTCCATTGTAATGGTGATGTTGCCACCGCCAGCCACAGAGGTGTTAACTACCGGATACCGCTCAAATGCATCAGCATTCGTTACCGTTACGGGGATAGCAGCAATGCTATCCTCTACCGGACCTAGGTTGTCGCCATAGTCCTTCTCGCATGAGAAAGCTCCGAATGAGAGCAAAGCCAGTGCGTAGATTTTGAAAATATTTCTTTTCATGAGAAGCAAAAGTTGAAGGGGGGGAATCAGGAATGCAACAGACTAATCGATATCCCACCAAACGCGCACATTCGTACCGGGTACCGGATTTGGTGCATTGTTGGCGTTACCCGATAGCTCGGAAGCGGGGTAAACGAAACGCACAGGAATAGCTGACGGATCGTCGCCTTGTGCATTTTGAGCTAGTGCCAGACGGGGGAAACTAGTACGACGGTAGTCGTTGTAGGCTTCGTAGCCGTTTCCAACCCACGCAATCCACTTTTGCGTTATGATTTTGTTTAGCTTCTGCTGCGTGCTACCTGTCAGGTTGGCTACTGAAGGATTAGCTGCGAAGTAAGCTGTTACTGCGGCGTCTGCTACACCAGCTTTAGTCATCGAAGCACGGATGGCCTGCTGATACAGCGTCTGAGGATCACCAGCGGTACCTAGAGTCAGAGCCGACTCAGCCCGGATAAACAGAGTTTGGAAGTTGGTCAGCAGACGTACGGGCGCCTCACCAGAAGTGCCAGTCAGGTACACGCCATACTTGGAACGGTTACCAGCCGTACGGCTCGGAGCGGCAATGTTATTGCCGTTTTGGAAACCCGTGAACGTCAGGAAAGCCGGAGTTGGCACACCATTCACCAAGGGGCCAGGCAGCGTCGTCAGCGTACCAGTAGTATTGACGGTAGCAGTTGGCGTAGGGGTAGTGGTGAAGAAGAAAGGCAGACGTGGGTCGTTCTTAGTACGCATGCTATCCAGCAGACGCTGGCTCAGCATTTGGTCATCTAAGCGGTTTACGTTGTTGAAGCTATAGATGGGGTTCTGGTTACCAACGTTAGTACCGAAAGCTACTTGGAAGTCATCAGAGTTGCTGGAAATATAGCTCGCCGAATTAGCCAACACTTGGTCAATGATGGTTTTTGCCAGAGCCGGCTCACGACGGCTGACAGTGTTAGCCAGCTTGAGCAACAAAGTGTTGCCCATTTTCTTCCATTTAGTCAGGTCACCGGCGTAAACTGGGTCATTAGCAGCCGTTGGAGCCAAGGCGCTGGTTTTGTCGAGGTCAGCTAAGCCTTCCTTCACCAGATCGAACAGGCTCTGAATGCCTTGTGCCTCGTTGCCTTTGTAGATGTCCTCCTGCTTGTCGAAGCGAGGCTGGAGGTTGTCCAAGCCAAGTAGTGCCTGTGAGTAAGGAATGTCACCCCATAGGTCCGTGACCATGGCGAAGTTGTACGCCTTCAGTAGCTTACCAATACCAGCAAAAGCCGGGCTGTTGGTCTGGTTAGCTATGCGGATCATTTCCTGAGCATTCTCCAAGGCACCGGCATACTGCTCGAACTGCCACTGGTTGTCGAGGCCACCCCGGATGTTGTACACATCATAGGCTAATGCTTGGTTTGCAGTACCAGCAATGTGCTGTACCAGCAACGAGGTGATACGGTTGATTTCGTTGCTGTTGGAG
Organism: Hymenobacter psychrotolerans DSM 18569; assembly: GCF_900142395.1. Classification (GTDB taxonomy): domain Bacteria; phylum Bacteroidota; class Bacteroidia; order Cytophagales; family Hymenobacteraceae; genus Hymenobacter; species Hymenobacter psychrotolerans. Next base: position 130,198 of record NZ_FRAS01000004.1, read on the forward strand.
AAAGCAGTCGTGACTACCGTGCTAGTGAACAGTACTGATGCAGGTACTGACGTAGGGTTGTTCGGGCTGTCGTTGACGTCGAGAAAGTTATCCGTGCTGCAACCAGAACTGCTCATAGCAACTGCTGCTGCGAGCGAGAGGCCTAAAAACTTATTGTATTTCATTTCAAAGAAGGAAAGCAAGAATTACAGACTGAAGCGAATGTTAACACCGTAGTTACGGGCATTAGGCGCGCTTTGCAGCTCCAGACCCCGAATGTTGCCAGCACCCTGAGTGTTTACTTCTGGGTCGAAAGGAGCATTGGGAGCATAGTAGTAAAGGTTACGGCCTGACAAGGAGATACTCGCTTGGCCGAAGGGGGTGCGCTCCAGCCACTTTGTCGGCAGCGTGTAGCCCACTGAGAGTTCGCGCAGACGGTAAGCAGTAGCGTCATACACGTTCAGGTCGCTTTGCAGGCCGAAGGATGCCCAATAGCTCTGTGCGTCTACCTGAACATCATTCGGACGGAATGTGGGTTGGCCATCTGAGCCTACGCCTGTCTGAATAACACCCGGAATCACCCGTGGAGCCTGCCGGTCTTTACCGGTTTCTTCCAACGAGCCGTTGCCCTTGAAAGTGCCCGTCGTGAACGAAATAACATCGCCACCTACCACAGCATCAACGAGTACCGAAGCGGAGAAGCCTTTGTAGCTAAACGTGTTGGTGATACCACCCTGCCAGTCGCGGTTCGGATCAGCAATAACTTGGTTGGTCAGTTCCGGCGCAAACAAGCCAGTTGCACCATTAATGATGTACTGACCGTAATACGGGCTGTTTACGTCCGTTACAGTGGGCTTCTTGTTGCCGCGGATTACGCCATACGCTCTGTCCACTACATAGGAAGGAATCGTGCCTGTGAAGGCGTTGCCATTGATGGCAGATTCCGTCACCCCTTCCGAAATGGATTTCACTACGTTGCGGATACGGGTGTAGTTAGCCGAAATATCCCAACGGAAGTCGTTGGTCATTACGGGCGTAATATTCACCAACGCTTCTACCCCTGTGTTTTCCATGCGGGCGATGTTGGTCAGACGGCTTAGGAAGCCGCTTGAGGGTGCCGTGGAAACTGGGATGATCTGGCTTTCGCTGATGGTCTTGAACACGGTCACGTCTAAGTTGACACGACGCTGGAAGAACGATAGTTCAGTACCTGCCTCGTAAGAAAGCGTGAATTCAGGCTTCAGGATATTGCCACCACCTAGGGTATTGCTGATGTCAAAACCAGCATAGGAGCCGAAGGGGAAGTTAAGGTTAGCTACGTTGTTGCCCTGAGATCCTACTGAGTATGTGGTCAGCAGGGAGTAGGGGTTAGCGTCCCGGCCTACCCGGGCAATGTTGCCACGGATTTTACCTTCTGTCAGGATACCGTCAGGTAGCTTGAAGGCGTCGGTGAATACGAAGCTAAGCGTAGCCGATGGGTAAAGGAAAGTGTTGTTCTCCTTCGGCAGAGTTGACGACTGGTCAGCGCGTGCAGTAAGTTCGAGGAACAGATACTTGTTGTAGTCCAGTGTCAGCTGACCGTAGTAGCCCAACAGACGACGCTCAGTTTTCTGCTCGTAAGTACCGTTTGAGAAGACCGTAGCGTTGGAAATGTTGTAGAAGTTAGGCAGTACAAGGTTGTCGCCTTGCGCACCTACCTCCTGATACCGGCGCTGGTTGATGTTCTGGCCCAACAGCAGGTTAGCTCCGATGCCTTCTGCAAACAGGTTTTCCTTTTTCAGCGTTACCAGCAGGTCACCGTTAAGTTCGCCACGGAAGGTAGTTTGCTCGATAACCTGGCCTGAAGGGGCGCGCTGAGCACCAATGTCGTATACCTGCTTACGACGGTCAGTGTAGGTGTCATAACCAGCCCGGTACGTTACGTTCAACCATGGCGTGATGTCATAGGCCAAGCTGGCAACGTTAATGAAGCGGTTGACATTGGACGTCGTGTAGTTACGGCGTAGGCTCCATAGCGGGCTTTCACCACCTGCGATGAATACGTTGCGACCCGCAGCATCGATGTAGGGCAAGCCTTGCAGGTTGTAGCTACGAGGAACCAAGTTCAGACGTCCGAACGGAGAACCACCATTGCCCTGCTGTGGCCCTAGTTGGTTGGTCTGAATAAAGTTTACAGACCCGGTGGCACGCAACTTGTTGAGAAGCTTGGTGCCGCCTCCGAGCTGAATGCTGGTACGCTTCAGCTCGGAATTCTCTGTTACCCCCTCTTGGTCGGTGTTATTGATATTCAGCGACAGGTTCTGGTCGGCGTTGCCACCTGCAATGTTCACGCCATTTTGCAGAATGCGCCCCGTCCGGAAGAAGTCGTTGATGTTGTCTTCGTAGGCACGATAATCCTGAACGGTTCCGTTAAGGTTAGTCAGGCCGTTGTAAATCGTAGGAGCGGTGCCGAAACGCGGGCCCCAAGAGTTGGTGCTGCCCGTATTAATATCGCCGCCAGTCAGCACGTTAGCACCGCTTGTGCCTTGTCCATAGTCGTTTTGCAACTTAGGCAGGCCATATACTTTCTGCTGCGAGAAACCGGATGTCACCGTTACTTCCAGCTTCTTATTAACCGACTGACCAGCCTTGGTCGTGATAACAATAGCACCGGAAGAGGCACGCGAACCGTACAAAGCAGCAGCAGCTGGCCCTTTCAGGATGTTGATGCTGGCAATGTTCTCCGGGTCAATATCCAGCGCGCGGTTTGGGTTCTGAGAGCCGGTAAGCGTGTTGGCAGTACGGTCCAGGTCATTGCTGATCGGAATACCGTCAACTACGAACAGAGGTTGGTTGTTGCCCTGCAGCGAAGTAATACCGCGCAGGTTAATGTTGGTAGAAGCACCAGCAAGACCGCTCGAGGCAGTGATGTTTACACCCGCAACCTTACCCTGCAGAGCGCTCAGAACGTTAGGCTCTGATTTCTGCGAGAGTTGGTCTGCTTTGATTTGCTGCGTAGCGTAACCGAGCGAACGAGTATCACGCTCAATACCGAGTGCTGTTACTACTACTTCGCTGAGTTGCTTGGAGTCACCAGCCAGACCAATGTTGATCTGGTCTTCGGTTCCAACAGCACGCTCCACGGTAGTATAACCGATAGAGCTGAAAACCAGCGTACTGTTAGGAAGTACGTTGTTCAGAGTGTAAGTACCGTCCGAGTTAGTGGAAATACCGTTAGTAGTTCCTTTCACCAGTACCGTCACACCCGGCAGTCCCTCGCCGTTCTGACGATCTGTGACCCGCCCGGAAATATTCCGGCTTTGGGCTGACACCTCCTGCAAAGCGGAGGCCATGAGCAAAGTGCCCACGAGTATAGTTTTGTGCATGAAAAAGGGAATGAAAAAATGTGGGAAAATTCAGGTGAAATCCATCTCGCAAGTCAAATAATCACACCCAACAGGCGAGTTTGATGTTGCGAAAGCCGAATCTACAACCTGATTTGAGAATCCTCAAAAAAAACGTCTGAATAGTGATTGTAAATAATGCAAGCACGTCATTAAAAAAAGCTGATGTTTTTTAATACTGGCTGGGCTGCAACCGAAATTTTGTGACTTAAGACTGTCCCTGCTACTGGCAACAATACAAAAGCCCCGGCCAGAAGCCGGGGCTTTATAGATGCTCAGATTGTAAGATTCTGTTTACGGATTAACCCGGGTTTTTTCAAATAAGTCGGGTAGGGGGCTCGGAACGCTGGTGTTGGTGTTAGTTTCGCTTTGCGGATACAGGAAGCGCTGCGGTAGTCTGGGAGCTGTAGTGCTTTTCAGCTCCAGGCCCAGGGCATTGTTTGTGCGGCGTGCATCCGTGTAGGGCTCAATCTGGCCAATGAAGGTCACGTACCGCTCGTTCAGCACCTCGCGGAGCATATTGTCGCTTGTGCCGCCACCGGGAATATCAGCAAGGGTATACGCATCGTATTTGCCACCGGGGAATCGTTGGCGCAACGCTTGCCGATGCGCATTCAGCGCGGCTAGGGCACTAGTAAGGTTGTTCTGACGCGCGTATACTTCGGCCAGAATCAGCTGGTTTTCAGAATACGTCAGCAGGGGGAAGTCTTCGGCCGGGTCGGTCAGGCCCGAGATGAACGGCAGCGTATACTCATCGGGATTAGACGAGGCAGACGGACCGAAGAAGTAATTGAAACGCTCAGTTTCGTCGGTTTTGGCATTGTTGCGGTTGCCGGGCAGCGTAGGACGCGCAGGGTCAAGCTGCCGAGCTGCCCGCGAGCCATAGGCAGCCAAGTCGCCACCCCGCTCACTCTGGAACTGGTAGTAGAAGTTTTCGGCACCATCTACCTCGCGGTGAGGCATCAGCCAGTCGTTGGCTGGAGTGCTAATGCCCTGCAACGCCATCAGCCGGGCCGAATCGAACTTCTGTACGTGCAGGTAGTAGCGGGCCCGTAGCGTATAGGCAGCCTGTCTCCATTTTGTGGGGTTGCCGCTGTAGAAAATGTCGCGGTTGCCGGCGCCGCCGCCCTGCGTGAGACGAGCAATGCCGGATTTCAACTGCAGCTGCAAGTCGGCGTAAACCTGGTCTTGAGGGTCGTATACGGGATTAGGGAAGTTCAACCGGTCACCAGCCTGGCGGAACGGAATATCGCCGAACAGGCTGGTTGTGGTGCCCATGGTGTGCGCTTCCAGAATCTGGAAAATACCCGACAGCAGCGGGTTGTTTTCTTCCAGTGCCCGGGCCGCAGCAATCCGGCTCTGAGTCAACACATCCAAATAGATAGTAGACCACAGGTTGGAAAAGTCAGAGGTGGTGACAATGTAGCGGTTGACAGAAAGGTACTGCCGGTCGATGCCGGTGAACTGGTTGCTCCACATGGAAGCAATGCGTGCCGGCTCACCTTCGTGTACAAGGGCATCACCAAGCTGTACTCCCTGCAGCATGTTCAGCGCATCAACTGTGGCAGGGGAGTTAGGGCTGATGTCCAGGTCTTTCACAAAGTCCTGGCAGGCTCCCATTGTCAGGCCCAAAGCTGCCAACGGAAGGGTAATACGCTTAAATATGTTTTTCATTGAAACGGAAGCGAGAGATTAGTAGGTGAGCTTCAGACCGATCAGGAAAGACCGGGTACCTGGGTTGTTGAAATATTCCAGGCCACGGCCTGGGCTCTGGCCAGTAAGGTTCGTTTCCGGGTCTACGCCTTTGAACTCTTTCGTCCATAGCACCAGGTTACGACCAGTCAGCGTTACTTCCAGGTTGCTGAGCTTGGTGAAGTTGCGGAAGCCTTCGGTGTTCAGGTTGTAGCCCAGCGTGAGTTCCCGCAGGCGCATCCAGGTAGCGTCCTGAATATTCTGCTCTGCGGCCCCGTTGAAGCCACCGCCGATAGTGGTGTACCACGCTTCGTTTAGCGCTACCGGGCCCGCTCCAAAGTCACCGAGACGGCCACGGAACGTGTAGGTGCCATCGGCATTAGCGGTTACCGTAGACGCAATAGTATAGACAGTATTAGGGTCACCGTTTATTACCAGTGTTCTAGTGTTGGCCGCCTCATCCGGTTGCAAAGTCGTTTCTACAGCAGTGTGTTTCGATACGCCAAAGGAGCGTAGAACACCCTCGGTACCAGCCCAGATGTCGCCGCCCTGCTGCCGGTCAACCAGTGCGTATAGGCGCAGGCCTTTCCAGCTGAGCGTGGTGTTCAGACCCATTTTCCAGTCTGGGTTAGGGTCGCCGATGGCACCTTGCTCACGTGCTACCGTAGGGAAACCGTTGATATCAAGGGCCAGATTGCCGGCCTCGTCGCGGTTCCAGCGGGTGCCCCAAATAGTGCTGAAAGGACGGTCTTTGGCAACAACTGCCAGCGTATTAACGAAGCCGTTCAGCCCGATGAACTCAGCACCGGCTACATCCAGCACCATGTTTCGGTTGCGAGTCCAGTTGCCGCCCACGTTCCAGGTGAAGTCACCTAGCTTAAGAATGTCGGCGTTCAGGTCAAGCTCAATACCCCGGTTGCGAATCTTGGCGGCGTTAGCCCACTCGTTGCTGTAGCCCGAAGAAGGCGACGTAGGACGCAGGATAATAACGTCGGTGTTGAGGTTGCGGTAGTAGGTCGCACCGAGCGAAATACGGTCCTGCAGGAAACGCAGGTCAGCGCCAACTTCCACTTCCTCTTTCTGCTCGGGGCGCAGCTGCGAGTTGCCGCGCAGCGAGGACCGGTTGAACGAGCCGTTGAAGGCGCTGGCCAACGCCGAAACACCGAACCCGTCGCCGCTGCCGGACACGCCGTACACGTCCCGGACTACATAGATAGGTGGCTCCAGACCAACACGGCCGTAGGCAGCGCGGATCTTACCGAAGCTCAGAATCTTGTTTTCGGAGAGAATAGGCAGCTTCGTGAACTGCCACGCCAGATCCACCGAAGGGTAGAAGAAGCGGTTTTTCGTGTCCCGGCCAAACGTAGAGGAGTTTTCCAGACGGCCCGAGGCGTTCAGGAACAGCTGCTCATTGTATACCAGGTTGACGGTAGCATACCCCGCCGAGTTACGGCGCTTAGACTCGTAGTCGAAGGCCTGGGTGTTTTCGGAGGTAGCGTTGCCGAAGAAGCTTTGGTCCCGCACGTCCAGTAGGAAACGGCCGTACGTAGCGCCATAGTTGTATTCAATCCGCTGGTTCAGGTTCATGCCTACCAGCAGCGTGCCGCTGAGTTTTTCACTGAACGAGTGGCTGGCCCGGGCGAATACGTCGCCGTTCAGCTGGTTTTCCGAGTATGCTTCTTCTGTGGCAGAGCCGAGGCCCGCATTTTCAGCTGAGTTGATGGGGAACAGGTCCCGGCGCTCTTCCGCGTAGAAGTCGGCTCCGAAACGGGCCGTAATGCTCAGCCAGGGGAGTGGATCGAGCCCCAGTTCCGTGGAGCCGATGAAGCGGTCTACGCTGTTAGGCGCTTTCTGCTCGTTCATCGTCCAGAGCGCATTGTTATACAACGGGTTCTGGCTTTGTCCGATTTCGTTCCGGTAAGAACGCTGCCGGTTTACGCCCACCTCGCCAGTCGGGCTGAAGTACGTACCGATGTAACCCGACTGGTCGAAGTCAGGAGAAGTACGCAGCAGGCCCAGGTACAGGCCGCTGGTATTGGAACCCTGCTGAATACGGTTCGACGTGACGCGGCTGTACGTAGAATTACCCGCCAGGCGTACCACTTTATTGAACCGGCGCTCCGCATTCACGCGGGCCGTAGAGCGGCGGTAATCGGAGTTGTTACGGATGATACCTTTCTGGTTGAGGTCAGAAAGGCTTACATACACGTTGCTTTCCCGGTTGCCAGCGCTCAGGCTGAGGTTGTTTTCCAGGAAGCTGCCCGTATGGAAAATGTCATCAAAGTTCTTCTGCAGGAAGGTCTCGCGGCTGTTTTTGCGCAGAACCGGCTGGTAGCGAGTACCGTTTTTAGCTACAAAATAGCCTTGGTTGTTGCTGAACACGTCTGCTTCGCCACTGCGCGTAGAAATCTTGTCGCCCCAGCTATTGGCATTGTCTGACAGTCCCTGCGCTGCTGCGCCGCGCGAACCACGCCCGTAGGTGTCCTGCAGATCGTGCTTGTACGAGATACGGTCTATCGAATACGTAACGCCATACGTTACGCTCAGCTTACCAGCCTCGGTGCTGCCGCGTTTCGTCGTGATTACGATTACCCCGTTGGAGGCGCGTGAGCCCCAGAGTGCCGCTGCCGCAGCGCCCTTCAGAATCTGCACCGACGCAATGTCGTTGGGGTTGATGTCATTCAGGCGCGACTGTTGGGCTACCCCGGCCGTGTACGTGCCTTGTGAGCCTACCCCGGCCGACGTGTTGAACATGGGCACCCCGTCAATTACAATCAGCGGCTGCGTTTCACCGTTGATGGTGTTCTGCCCGCGAATCTGAATATAGGAGCCAGCACCAGGGTCACCGTTGGAGCGGGTAATGGAAATACCAGATGCTTTACCCGACAAGCCGTTGATGACGCTGGTTTCGCCGGACTGCGCCACAGCGGCGCCGGTTACGCGCGAAGTGGCAGTGCCCAGCTCATCCTTGTTCTCTTTGATACCCAGTGCCGATACAACTACTTCGCTCAATTGCTTGGCGTCTGTTTCCAGTGCCACGTTAATCACGCTGCCGCTGATGGGGCGCTCTACCGTGGAATAGCCCACAAAGCTAAACGAGAGGATTGTAGCCGAAGCAGGTACGTCCAGCGTGAAGGCACCGTCAGCATTCGTCGACGTGCCAATTGTAGTCCCCTTTGCCAGCACCGTTACGCCAGGAAGTCCCTGGCCATTAGCCCGGTCCGTAATCTTGCCGGAAATGGTTCTGTTCTGCGCGTCAGCCTGTTGCACTACAGCTGTAAGCGCCAGAGGGACCAGCAGTAAAAGTTTATTCATGTGGTGGAAAAATAGGTGAGTAGAAAAAACCGGGCGGAAAATACTCAAATTGCATGAAGGCGGAAACTTAAAGTGCTCAGCTTGGCAAAAAGAGTTAGCACCCAGATTCCGAAACCTCTATATTAGGAAGAGCCTATTGCTATTTAGTTATGTGTTTTATTAGTATATTGTAATGGGTTTATATTGAAAATTTGTTAGCGAGAAGGACTCTTTCAGAGTTTTTTCGCTACGTTTGGCGCTAACGTTTTCCGTTCACTCAAATTCACTCACCAAACACAGCTACATGAGAAAGATTCTCCTGAGTGCGCTTTTGGCTTCGCCTATCCTGATGCAGCAGGTGGCGGCGCAAAATCGCGAGATTACAGGACGAGTTACCGACTCGTCCAATGGACAAGGACTGCCCGGAGTTACGGTGCTGGTGAAAGGCACATCAGTAGGGGCATCCACCAACGCTGACGGGTCATTCTCGCTAAGCGCGCCGGCATCGGCTTCCACACTGGTATTCAGCTTTATTGGCTATCGGACTATAGAGCAGCCAATCGGCAGCTCTAACTCAATCAACGTAGCACTGGCCGTTGACTCCAAGCAGCTGAGCGAAGTAGTAGTAACTGCACTGGGTCAGGAGCGTACGCGCAACTCGCTTCCCTTTGCTGCCACGCAGGTAGAAGGAGAGCAGATTACGGTTGCCCGTAACCCTAACTTCATCAATGGTCTGTCGGGTAAAGTAGCAGGTCTGAACGTTCGCCAGAGCAACACGCTGGGCGGTTCGAGCAACGTAGTTATCCGGGGTACCAAATCCATCACCGGCAACAACCAAGCGCTGTTCGTTGTGGATGGCGTGCCGATCAGCAATGCCAACACCAACACCACCGGCCAGCAGACTGGCGGCGGTGGCTATGACTATGGCAACGCTGCAGCCGACGTTAACCCGGACGACATTGCGTCTATGACGGTACTGAAAGGTGCCGCGGCTACCGCCCTCTATGGCGAGCGTGCATCTAACGGGGTAATCCTGATTACGACCAAAAAAGGCCGCAAAGGACTGGGTGTTACCATCAACGCTGGTATCACCGGTGGCCGTATTGACAAGAGCACCTTCATCAAGTATCAGAAGGAGTATGGTGCTGGCTACGGCCCGTATTTCGATGAGGCTGACATCAACGGCGACGGTGTTCCGGACAACCTGGTGCAGCTGAGCGCTGACGCTTCGGTTGGCCCGCGCTTCGATCCTAACCTGCAGGTGTATCAGTGGAATGCTTTCGTTCCTGGTACCTCCAACTTCGGCAAAGCAACTCCCTGGGTAGCTGCTGCTAACGACCCCTCAGACTTCTTCGAGACGGCCGTAACGCTGAACAACAGCATCAACGTGGACGGTGGCAACGACAATGGCTACTTCAAACTGGGCTACAACAGTGTCCGTGATAAGGGGGTGCTGCCAAACAGCCAGGTTAACAAGAACATTGTCAACTTCGCAGGCTCACTGAACCTGACCCCGCGCCTGACGGCCAGTGCTTCGGTAAACTTCTCGCAAGTGTCCGGCAAAGGCCGTTATGGTACTGGCTACAGCGGTGCTACCAGCGAAAACCTGATGACCAACTTCCGCCAGTGGTGGCAGACCAACGTGGACATCAAGCAGCAGGAAGAAGCTTACAACTACCAGAACCAGAACGCCAGCTGGAACCTGAAAAGCCCAACCTCATCTGCTGCTCAATACTGGAACAACCCCTACTTCTCCCGCGCCAAGAGCTACGAAACGGACTCACGTTACCGCACGTTCGGCAACGTAGCCGCTACTTACAAGGTGACGGATTGGTTCAACGTGTTGGGCCGCGTGACGCTTGATACATACGACGAACTGCAGGAAGAGCGGTATGCGTTCAGCTCTGTAGGTGTGCCCAGCTATGGCCGTTACAACCGTAACGCCCGTGAGGCCAACTTCGACCTGATTGGTAACTTCTCCGCCAACATCAGCAGCGACCTGAACTTTAAGGGTTTGATCGGTGCTAACCTGCGTCGTGAAAGCTCCACTTCGGTACGTGCCGTTACGAACGGTGGCCTTGTGATTCCGGAACTGTACACCCTGTCTAACAGTGTGTCAGCCATAAATCCGCCGGTAGAATCGGAACTTCGTCGCGCAGTCGATGGTTTGTTCGCCAGTGCTACATTCGGCTACAAAGACATGGTGTTCCTGGACCTGACTGCTAGAAGAGATAAGTCTTCGACGCTGCCGGAAAACAACAACGCATTCTTCTATCCTTCGGCAGCATTGGGCTTTGTCTTCTCCGAGATGGTGAAGGAAACTGCTCCGTGGTTGTCGTACGGTAAAATTCGCGGTAACTACGCCGAAGTAGGACAAGGTGCTCCTATCTATAGCGTGTCTGACGCGTTTGACAAGCCCACGGCTTTTGGCTCAGTGGCTCTGTTCTCCGTTCCGAACACTAAAAACAACCTGGACCTGAAGCCCGAGCGTACCAAGAGTGGTGAGCTAGGCCTCGAAATGGCTTTCCTGCAGACCCGCCTTGGTTTCGAGGCTACAGTCTATCAGTCGAACTCCATTGACCAGATCATTCCGGTAAACGTTTCTACTGCCTCTGGCTATAGCTTCCGCTATGTGAACTCCGGTAACGTACGTAACCGAGGCCTCGAACTCTCGGGTTTCGTGTCTCCGGTTAGAAACGACAACGTAACCTGGACAATCAACGCTAACTGGACGAAAAACAAAAACCAGGTAATGTCTCTCTTCGAGGGCACGGATAACTTGGTAATTGCTTCTTACCAGGGTGGTGTTACGTCCAACGCTACAGTTGGTAAGCCCTTCGGCAGCATCCGCGGTTCAAACTTCGTGTATCTGAATGGTCAGAAAGTAGTTGGCGAAGACGGCTACTACGTACGGAGCGCTACTGCTAACGAGGAAATTGCTAACCCCAACCCCGACTGGACGGCTGGTATCTCCAACACCGTTTCATACAAAGGGTTGTCGCTGTACTTCCTGGTTGATATCCGTCAGGGTGGCCAAGTATTCTCGCTTGACCGCTCCTACGGTCTGGACACAGGTCTGAGCCCCGAAACTGCTGGTCTGAATGATTTGGGTAACCCTTCCCGTAACACAATTGCTGACGGCGGGGGTATCATCTTCCCAGGCGTGCAGGCTGATGGTTCGCCGAACACGGTACGTGCCGAAAACAGCGGTTTGTACCTGAACGACGACGGTGAGTATGAAGTAAGCGGCTCCACCGCTTATGGCACCACGTTCAACCCGGCTGCTGCTTTCGTATATGACGCCAGCTTTGTAAAGCTGCGCGAAGTATCGCTGACTTATTCGTTCCCCAAGTCGTTGGTGTCCAAAGTTGGTGGCGTTAAAGGAGTAGATTTCTCCATCGTAGGCCGTAACCTCTGGATCATTAACAAAGAACTGCCTTACGCTGACCCAGAGGATGCTGTAAGCTCCGGCAACTTTGGCCAAGGCTATTCTACGGGTTCTTATCCCGCTGTCCGCACCCTGGGTGCCAACCTCCGCCTTAGCTTCTAATTACACATGAAAAACCTGCTTATTGCCGGTGCGTCGGCCCTGCTGCTGACAACCTCCTGCGTAGATTCGCTGGATGACGACTATAACGTTGATCCTAAAAGCCCTACTACTGCACTTGCGTCAGGCTTCATCGCCAACGCTGAGCGCAACTTGGTTCGTACTGTTGTCAGCACGAACGTAAACATCAACCCCTTCCGCTTCTACGTGCAGTATTGGGCTGCTACCGACTATCCAACGGAAAGCCGGTACGACCTCAATACCCGTAACATTCCTACCAACTTCTGGAACCCGCTGTACCGCGACGTTATTCGGGATTTGCGCGAAGCAAAGTCGACGATCAACGCGGACATCAACCTGACTGCGGCCGCGAAAGCCAACCAACTGGCAGTTGCGGAGGTTCTGGAAATCTACACCTGGAGTGTTCTGGTGGAGACCTTCGGTAACATCCCGTACAGCCAGGCACTGGACTTCGCTAATTCGCGTCCTAAGTATGATGACCAGGCGGCCATCTACTCAGACCTGATTACCCGTCTGGATGTAGCCCTGGCACAATTTGTGCCTGCTACCGCTACCGGTTTGGGCGGCAATGACCTGATCAACGGTGGTAACACTGCCCTGTGGATCAAGTTCGCCAACGCCATGAAGCTGCGTATGGCTCTCACCATTGCTGATGTAGATCCTGCGAAAGCGAAAACTTTGGCTGAATCTACGGCAGGCAAGCTGCCGGCTTCCAACGCCGACGTGATTGACTTGGCTTTCAATGGCACGTTCCCGAACACCAACCCTCTGTACGAGGATCTAGTAAGAAGCGACCGGACGGACTTCGTTGGTACAAGCTTCTTCGTTGATCGTCTGAAAGGAACGGCTGGTCCGGTAATGGGCGCCGTTGTTGATCCGCGTCTCAACGATTACTTCAACCCCGTTACATCGACGACCCTGCCTGCAGGAACCTTCGCTGGTGGCAACTACGGTGCTACCAACAGCAAGACTACCAACTCGCAGCCCGGTGCCAAGCTGCGCGTGCAGACCTTGCCCGGTGTGCTGATGTCCTATGCTCAGGTTGAGTTCATGATTGCCGAAGCTGTGGCTCGTGGCTATGGCAGCTTCACGGGCAGCGTTGCTTCTCACTACGATGCAGCCATTACGGCTTCTATCCTGGAGTGGGGTGGTACTACTGCTGAGGCAACGGCTTATCTGGCTCAGCCAGGAGTAGCTTATGCAACGGCCGCTGGCGACTACAAGCAGAAAATCGGCTACCAGAAGTGGATTGCACTTTACAACCAGCCGACGGAAGCTTGGAAAGAATGGAGAAGACTCGACTCTCCAACCTTGGTTGCTCCTTCTTCTGCTAGATCTGCTATTCCAGTGCGTCTGCTTTACCCTGTGGTTGAGCAGAACATCAACGGAGCTAACTACAGCGAAGCTGCCGCCGCCATTGGTGGTGACGTAGTAACTACGAAACTGTTCTGGGATAAATTCTAACATCCTGGTTCCATAAAAAAGAGGCTGTCGAAGAATCGACAGCCTCTTTTTTTGTGCCTTACTCAAGCAAGCAGAGCGAGCAGCTTACTAATTCTGCATCAAATAGCCTTTGATATACTCATCCAGGTCTCCATCCAGCACATTCTGCACGTCAGTGCGCTCAATACCGGTGCGAAGGTCCTTGATGAGCTTGTAGGGATGCAGCACGTAGTTGCGGATCTGCGAGCCGAAGTCGATGCGCTTCTTCCCGGCTTCCACTACGTCACGGGCCGCGTTGCGCTTGTCCATCTCAATCTGGTAGAGGCGCGACTTGAGCATGCGTAGCGCGTGCTCTTTGTTCATGAGCTGGCTCCGCTCGATCTGAACGGCAATGACGATGCCAGATGGAGCGTGCGTGAGCCGGACCGCCGTTTCGACCTTGTTGACGTTCTGCCCGCCGGCACCACCTGCCCGAAATGTGTCCCAGCTGATATCAGCCGGGTTGATTTCGATTTTGATGGTGTCATCGATGACCGGGTAAGCAAACACAGAAGCAAACGAAGTATGACGCCGGCCACTGCTGTCGAACGGCGACATGCGCACCAGCCGATGCACCCCGATTTCACTTTTCAGGTAGCCATACGCAAACTGGCCGTCTATTTCCAGCGAAGCCGATTTGATGCCGGCGCCCTCGCCGGGCTGGTAGCTGACCTGCCGCACGCTGAAGCCGTGCTTTTCGCCCCACATGATGTACATGCGCATGAGCATTTCGGCCCAGTCCTGGCTTTCGGTGCCACCCGCGCCGGGGTTTATTTCAACGATGGCGGAAAGCTGGTCTTCCTCGGCAGAAAGCATGCGCTTGAACTCAAGCTGCTCCACCGCCTGCTGCGCTGCCTCAAACTCCTGCTGCATCTCCGCTTCGGTGGCTTCGCCTTCGCGGTAGAAGTCGAAAAGGACCTCTACGTTGCTCACAGCCTGTTCTACGGACTCGTAGTCGTCGGTCCAGACCTTCACGGTCTTGATTTCACGGAGTACAGCTTCTGCTTTTTTGGAGTCGTCCCAGAAGCCGGGAGCCGTAGTTTGCGCTTCGGTTTCTACTACCTGGGCTTTGCGGCTATCGTAGTCAAAGATACCTCCTCAGGGCCTCTGCGCGGCCCTTCAATTCCTTCACCTGGTCGTGGGTCATTAGGAAAGGTTAATGGGTGAGTGTTGAAAATGAAACAACCAAAGGTCGGGAAAAGAAAGCAGCCGGCCCTGTACAGGGCCGGCTGCTTTCTTTTCTGATTACCGAGGGCTTATACGGCAATCATCCAGTTGTGGGTGTCCGGCGCCTGACCGGTACGGATGGCGTGCAGGGCGGCACTTACGCGCAGCGAGAAGGCATCCTCGCCGGGCTGGGGCAGTTCGTGGTCCTGGCCCTGGTAGCCGATAACTGAAATGGGCGCAATAGTGGCGGCCGTACCAACCCCGAAAGCTTCCTGCAGGCGGCCTTCGGCCAGTGCCTGCATTACTTCTACGGCCGATACTTTGCGCTCTTCCACGCTCATGCCCCAGTCGCGGGCCAGTTGCAGCACACTGCGGCGCGTGATGCCATCGAGAATGGAGCTGCTGAGCGCTGGCGTTACCAACCGGCCGTCTATAATAAAGATGGCGTTCATTGTGCCCGATTCCTCTACGTAGCGGTGCTCCGAAGCATCGGTCCAGATGAGTTGGTTGTAGCCTTCCTGCTGCGCCAGCTTGGTGGGGTACATAGCCGCGCCATAGTTGCCCGCGTTCTTGGCGTAGCCGGCGCCGCCTTCTACGGAGCGTACATACTTCTCTTCGAAGCGCACCCGCAGCGGCTTGCTGTAGTACAGACCCACCGGGCAGGTGAAAATGAGCAGCCGATACTCGTTGGAAGGCCGCACACCGATGAAGCCATCAGTGGCGAACATCAGCGGCCGGATATACAGCGCGCTGCCCGGCGTGTTGGGCACCCAGTCCGCATCAAGACGGATGAGCTGGGTGAGCCCCTGCATAAACAGCTCTTCCGGAACCTGCGGCATGCACATACGCTCGGCCGAGGCATTGAGGCGGTGCAGGTTGTCGTAGGGGCGGAACAGTGTGATTTCGCCTTCCGCGTTTTTGTAGGCCTTCATGCCTTCAAAAATGGCCTGCCCGTAGTGAAGCGCCGAATTGGCCGGGCTCACCGATATATCACCGTAAGGCAGAAGCTGGGCATCCTGCCACTCGCCGTCGCGGTAGTCTACCACGAACATATGGTCGGAGAATATCTTACCGAACTCGATATGTTCGGGGTCCAGCTGTTGCAGGCGCGAAGCCGAAGTACGCTGGGTCCGGATGGTTAAGGTGTCGAGCATAGAAACGGGAAAAAAGGGGAGATGGGAATTGGGAGGGGTAAGCGGAGCGAGTTACTTCAATGAGAACGGCGTAGGCCAGTTCAGGGACACAGGAAAGCAGACCGAAACCTACATGCGTGGTTGCCAGGATACTTCTTCTGCCCCGAGGTCGTGGCCCATTTGCCGGCTTAGCACAAACAGGTAATCCGAGAGACGGTTTAAATACATGACGACTAGGTCAGCCACGAATGAGTCTTCGCGGAGCGCAATGACCAGCCGCTCGGCGCGGCGGCACACGCAGCGCGCCACGTGCGCAAACGACACCGACTGGTGCCCGCCGGGCAGAATAAACACGCGCAGCTCGGGCAGAACGGCGTTCATACTATCCATTTCGGTTTCCAGCAGTGTCACGTCGGCTTCGTGCAGGTCCGGAATCTTCATCTTCGACTTTTCCGGATCTGAGGCCAATGTGGCGCCAATCGTGAACAGGCGGTCCTGAATTTCCTTGAGCAGGTCGCGGCGGGGCGCATTCACGTCCTGGTCGCGCAGGAGGCCGATGTAGGAGTTCAACTCATCCACGGTGCCATAGCAGTCGATGCGTAGGCTGGACTTGGGGACGCGCGTACCTCCAATCAGGGAAGTAAGGCCTTTGTCGCCGGTTTTGGTATATATTTTCATAGAAAGCAAAGCAGACAACAGGCCGGAAACAGAACGTCATCTGCGCCGCCGGGCGGACAGTCGCCGCTTGGTTGTCGTGGCGAAGGTACCACATCAAGCAAAACAGAGACGCCGGGCCAAGTGCCGCAGATGACGCGTAGGAAGCAGACAGCAAAGCTGCCGAAATTACTTGGTGGCCTGCTCGTGGTGCGTGGCTATGTCAGTGTTTTCGAGGTCCGACTCCACGAGGCCGTCACGCAGGCGCACAATGCGGTGCGCGTAGCGGGCAATGTCCTCTTCGTGCGTCACCATGATGATGGTGTTGCCTTTCACGTAGAGCGCCTCAAACAGGTCCATGATTTCGTGGCTGGTCTTGGTGTCGAGGTTACCCGTTGGTTCGTCGGCCAGAATGATGCTGGGGTCGTTGACGAGGGCCCGGGCAATGGCGACGCGCTGGCGCTGCCCGCCCGACAGCTCGTTGGGCCGGTGCTTGGCCCGGGTTTCGAGTCCCACGCTGCGGAGTGCCTGCATGGCCTTTTCCTCGCGGTCAGACTTGCTGTAGCCCGCGTAAATGAGGGGCAGGGCCACATTATCGAGAGAGGTGGCCCGGGGAAGCAGGTTGAAGGTCTGAAAAACGAAGCCGATTTCCTTGTTGCGCACATCGGCCAGCTGGTTGTCGGTCATGCGGCTCACGTCCTTGCCGTTGAGGACGTAGCGGCCACCGGTGGGCGTGTCGAGGCACCCGACGATGTTCATGAGCGTAGACTTGCCGGAGCCCGACGGGCCCATGAAGGCTACATACTCGCCGCGCTGGATGGTGATTGTAACCGAGCGGAGCGCATGGATTTCCTCGGTGCCCATCCGATACATCTTTGAGATGTCGTGGGTGTCGATAACGGGGTTCAGCATAGCCGGGCCGGGTTAGTTCCAGGGGGCGGCCGCCGCAGCCTGAGCGGCACGGCGGGCGTCGTACAGTGTACGAAAGGTAGTGTATTCGGCTGGGGAAAGCAACGGGCGCAATTTGTCCAGCGACGCCGTGGCATACTCACTCAACCCGGCTGGTATGGCGGCCAGCGCGTAAGCTTTCAACAACGGAACAGACGCCGGGCTGACCTCCAAGGCTGCTTGCAGCACGCCATACGCGCCCAGATAATCCTGCTGCCGCGCATAGAAGTCGGCGGCGGCCAGCATGCCGGGCTCCAGGAACGGAGCTTCCTGCCGAAGGCGGCGGTAGAGCTGCTCGGCTTGCTTGGATTGTCGCAGGTTATCGGCCAGCGCGGCCCGGAAATACAGGCGGTAGGGCTGGTCGGCGGGAGCAAAGTAGCCCGATTCGGTTAGCTGGCGCAGCTCAGCGGTGTTTTTCTCCCGCAACAGCAGGTTGCCGCGCTCGATGTTCCAGGCGGAAGCTTCGTCCTGGCGCTGGGTAGCCTTGGGGGCCAGACGCGCCAGCAGTTGCTTTGCCGCACTGAGCTGGCCGCTCCGTATGCTGTGCGACACTTGGGCCAGGCCAGCCACTTGGCGGGCCACAGTGTTCCTGATAATTTCGGCGGCGGCTGATAGCTCCTGAGCCGGCAGCTCATGGCCACGCAACGTCAGGAACTGGGCTTTGTCGGCGTCGGGAGCGGCGGCGTACTGCTGCGGATATTCCAGCGCCAATACCCGCTGGAGCGCCCGGACCGGGCGTTGCACTGCCGTATCCGGATCTGCCAATAAGGCGGCTACCGCAGCGCGGGCCGAGTCGGTCTGCTGATTCAGGGCCAGCGCGTAGGCTCGGTTCAGGCGGGCTTCCGGGTAGCCGGGGCCAGTACGAGCTGCCGTGCCGAAATTAGTAGCGGCCGCACCGGGAGCGTGCAGTTCCAGCAGCCACAAGGCGGCCATATTCTGGTAGTAAGCAGCGCTGGCGGTGTTGCCAGCCATCAGCGGAGCCAGCGTAGTGCGAGCCGCCATTGAGGAGCCGCCATAGTGCTGTGTAAGGGCCCGCAAAAAGGTGAGCTGCTCGAAATAAGCCTCATTGCTGGGCCGCTGTACCAGCTTGGTAAGAGCCGGCAAGTAGGTAGTGTCGTGGGTGGCAGCGCGCTGCAGCGCCGCGTGGTAGAGGCGCGCAAACTCCGGCACGGTCAGGTTAGCGGCAGTATCAGGGGCGGGCAGCTTCGGCTGGGCTGTGTTGAGGGCAGGAGCCTGCTGGGCCAGTAGCAGCACATTGCTCTGCCAGGCCGCATCCTGGTTATCCGGCGAATCCTGAATCAACTGCTGGGCCGCAGCAACCTGCCCGTTCTGCAGCAGAAAAGCCAGCCGGTTGGTTTGCAGTACGGCATTGCCCGGATCGGCGGCTTCGGCTCGGTTGAGGTACCAGTTCACCGAGTCGGAGAGGGTGGAGCGGGAGTAGAGATGGGCGAGGTCGTTGTTGAGGCGGGCGCTGGTCGGGGTGCTTTTCAGGCCTTCCCGCAATGCAGCCAGCCGGTCGAAAAAGTCGGTCGGTTCGTTGTAGAGCGAGGCCAGGCGCAGGGAAATCTTTTCGGAAGGCCGCCGGCTCAGCGCCCGCCGCAGGATATTGATTTCGTTCTGGCGCTGCAGCCGGAAACGGTACAGCGCCGCGCGGCCCAGGCTGGCTTTGTGGTTGTGCTCGTCGAGAATGTCGCTTTCGGCGTAGTAGCGCTCGGCCAGCAGGGCCAGGCCTTCCCGCTCAGGCTCCAGCTCGCTTTGCAGGCGGGTCAGGTCGCCGAGGTTGTTGTAGTAGCCGGCCTGCACCTGGTATACGGTCTGGATGTTGTGGCGCAGCTCCACCGCTATTATCACCCCGATTCCTATCACGTACACGATGAAAAACGGCAGGCGACGCGGCGCATACACCACCCGATATACCCGCAGCCGCTGCCGGATGAGGGGCGCGAAATTGAGCAGGATGTACAGCAGATACGCCAGCCCGCCGGCAAACAGCGCCCAAGCCGTGAAGTGGCGGGCCGCCAGCAGCAGCGGGTCGTTGGCGGTGGCAAAGGCATAGCCGACAAAGGCCGCTGCCAGCAGCACCAGCACCAGATACAGGTAAGCAGCACCCGGCTTGTAAGGCAGCCAGTCGCCGTAGGAAGCTTCGCGCCGCTGCAGCCCCAGCCACCCAATGGCCACGGCAGGCAGCAGCAGCACCAGCGGGTCGAGGTGCAGGCCGGGCAGTAGCAGCAGGTCACCGTCGTTCCACAGGTACAGGCCCAGCGTGCCCAGATACAGCAGGCTCGCCAGCACAAACGGCAGCAGCCCGAACCGGCTGCCCGGGTTTTCAGCCTGCGTATTGAACCACAGCAGTCCGTTGATATTCTCCACGGCCACCCATAGCACCAGCAGCGCCGTGATAACTGCGCCCCCGTTAGTAGTGAAGCTGGCCAGATGCAGCGCCGTGGCTTCCAGCGGCAGTTCTGAGCGGTACAGCAATAGCGCGCTCAGGCCCGCTACCAGCACCAGAAAAACCGCTAGCCGGGTGCCCAGCGGCGTGTTTTCCCGGAAGGCGTGGAAGCCATAAGCCGGCAGTACCAGTACCACCAGCATCAGAATCAGGAAGTACTGCTCCTGCGAGTTGAAAATGCCCAGCAAATCGGCATTCAGCGACATAAGCAGGAAAATCAGCCCGGCCATGCCCGCTACAAAACCTATGCGCGGCAGCGTGCTGACCACCGCCAGGAAGTAGACCAGCGCCCCGGCCAGCAGCAGCAACAGCGCGTAAGCTGCCTCCGGCCGCACGTAGGGCCCAACTAGGTCGTGGGTTTGGGTGAGCAGGTAGCCATTTACGCGTACCGGCAGGGCCGCCAGCCCCACCCGCACCTGCGTCAGGATAGTCGGGACGGGCTTGAGCTGTGCCACCGCCTGCACGGGCAGGGCTGCGTCGTCGCCGGTGAAATAGTGGTAGACGGCCAGCAGCACGGCCAGTGCCGTGAGCAGGAAAAGGCCCAGCCACAGCGGGCTGCGCCACAGGGTGGGGCGGGGGGCAGGAAGAGAAGCAGGCACTTGCGGCTATTCCAGTACTTTCGGTACGCGGAAATAATCGGAGTCTTTGCGCGGGGCATTGCGCAGGCCGTCCTGGTGGCTCACCGTGTTCTGCGGCTCATCGGAGCGCAGCACGTTGATTTCGTGCGACAGATGCACCAGCGGCTCTACGTCCGTCGTGTCGAGCTGGCGCAGCTGGTCTACCCAGTCCAGAATTTTATTCAGCTCGCCGAGCATCTGCTGCTCTTTGGATTCGTCGAGTTCGAGGCGGGAAAGATGGGCCAGTTGGCGAAGGGTGGCTATGTCGGTGCTCACAGAGGACGTAGAAAAGGTATGTAAGTTAGGAGTTGGAGGCGGCCAGCTCGGATTCTTTTTCCGTAGCGGCGGCCGTAGGAGGCGTAGCGGCCGGAACCGGCCGGCGCCAGGAGCTGCGTTCCGGAATGCCCTTGGCCTCGGGCCGGAAGCCGCTGGCAATAATGTCGTAGACGCGCTGGCGCAGCGCCGGGGCATCGGCGGCCGTAAGGCCGGTGGTCAGAATTGGTTCGTGCAGGGTGATGGCCAGCGGCGAGTAGCGCACCCGCAAGCCGTCAACATCGGGCATGAAGCGGTGGTTCAGCGGCATGGTGATGGGCACGATGGGCACGCCCGTGGCTATGGCCAGCTGGAAGGCCCCATCCTTAAACTCGCCCATTTCTTCGCCGGGCTTCTTGGAAATCGAGCCCTCCGGGAAGATAACAACCGAGCGGCCGGCTTCCAGCGTGCGGCGTGCCTGCACCATGGCCCGGCCCCGGCTGATGGCGTTTTCCCGGTCGACGGTAATATAGGCCCGCCCGAAAATCGGGCCCCAGACCGGCACCCGGGCCAGGGAGCTTTTGCCCATGATATTGAGCCAGCCCGGAATGGTACGAAACAGCAGCGGAATGTCGATGTAGGAGCTGTGGTTGGCCACGTACAGGCAGGGCTGGCCGGCGGGCAGCGGGTTTTTCTTCACCGTTTCCACGGGCATGCCCCACATGAAAATGAACAGCTTGCTCCAGTAGCGGTTCAGGGCATGCAGGTAGCGGTGCCACTGTGGCTTCTTGCTCAGAGCCAGTTGCAGCGGGTACGTCACCACGAAAGGCATGACGAACCAGAACGTGGCCCACGTGGTGTAAAGCCGATGACCGATGTAGCGCAGAAGGTACCGCATGGGTACAAAGGTAAAAATTCAAAAGGGGAAGTGGCAGCAAAGACAGGCAGCCGCTCATCGAAAGGCCGTTTGCAGGCTCCGCAACCTCGCCGTGCCGCCCGGAGGCGGCTGCTTATTTCAAGCGGGCCGCCAGCACTTTTTCCGCTTTCAGCAGGCCCGCTACGCTCACGGCGTCCGTAATCCGGTTGTCCATCACCAGTTGCACGGCTTCGGCCAGAGGCAGCTTCCAGAGGCGCAGGTCCTCTGTTTCCTCAGGCTCTACGTCGCCGTGTTCCAGCTCTTCGGCCAGAAACACGAAGCCTTCTTCGTCGGTCACGGAATTTGAGGTGTGCAGGCGCGCAATGTTGGTCCAGCGGCGGGCCAGCAGGCCGGTTTCCTCGCGCAGTTCCCGTTGCGCCGATTCCAGAATGTCCAGCTCTACCGGCCCGCCGCCCATCGGAATTTCCCAGCTGTACTCACTGAGCGGGTAGCGGTACTGGCCCACCAGCCACGTATTGCCCTCCGCGTCCACGGGCACAATGCCCAGGGCCTTGTTTTTCATGGTCACGACGCCGTAGATGCCCCGCCCGCCGCCGGGGTTGAGCACTTGGTCTTCGCGCACACTAATCCAGGGGTTGTGGTATTTCACTTCGGTGCTGAGCACCTGCCAGGGGTTGTGGGTTTCGTCGAGCGTGGGGTCGGGGTAATGCATGCTACGGAACTGGGCGAAGCCGTGAAGGTAACTGCCGGAAAGCGTATGGCAGCGCCTCCGTCGGGCGAGTTGGCAAATTGGTCGGGAAAAAACGCCAGTTGACCAAATAAAGTGGCTCAAGCATCTGGTGGTGAGTAGTTTTGTTTCATCAATACAAGGTGTGAGGGCGTTTTGTGGAAAGGAAGGCCACTCTCACATCGTGCCGGATTGATGCCAGGAGTAGGGTGGATGATTACCTGGTACGGCCGGCGCAGTATAAAAAGACCGTTGCGGGATGTGACGGTCTTTTTGCGTTTTTACCGGTTTAGGCCCCCGGCCAAGATTCTGTATCAACCTGCCGCGTAGCTGCGCCGTACGACTAAACAGCCGACTGTTCACATTCCGGTCGGCTCTGTTTCTATGGCTAACCAATCGAAAAACCCGTCTGACCAGAACCAAAATCCCCAGCCCGGCGACCCGCTGTTCAACCTCAAACACGCCCAGGCCGAGTCGGAGCTTAGCTCGCAGACCGGTGGCCTTGGCCCCACCAGCAATGTGTACACCAGCACCGACGAGGACGGCGAGCTGGATGAAGGACCCCGCGACAAGCAGGGCCTGCGCCGGGGCGAAACCCCACCTACCGACGGCTCGGCTGCCGGCAGCCATAAATAGCTTCCGCTCACAACCAGAAGTATAGATTTCACCTGAAGAAAGCCTCTCCGGGCGCTACGGCTGCCGGGGAGGCTTTTTTGTGGGCAACAGCTACGGCGGTACCTTTGCCGCATGCTCTTAGCCTCCCATACCGGCCATCCGCTGGAAGCGGGCCTCGACGAAGCCGGCCGGGGCTGTCTGGCCGGACCCGTTTTCGCGGCGGCCGTGATTCTGCCGCCCGATTTTTCGCCGGCCTTCCTCAACGACTCCAAGCTGCTCAGTGCCCGCCGCCGCGACGCGCTCCGCACCCTCATCTGCCAGGAGGCCATAGGGTGGGCCGTGGCAGAAGCGTCGCCCGAAGAAATTGCCGCTATCAACATCGCGCAGGCCAGCTATCTGGCCATGCACCGGGCCGTGGCGGCGCTAAGCGTGCAGCCGCAGCATCTGGCCGTCGATGGCAACCGGTTTCGGCCTTACGAGGGCCTGGAGCACACCTGCCTGATCAAGGGGGATGCGCGCTACCGCCACATTGCGGCGGCCTCGGTGCTAGCCAAAACTTTTCGGGATGAGCGGATGAGCGAGCTGGCGGCCCTGTATCCGCAGTATGGCTGGGAGCAGAATGCCGGCTACCCCACCCCGCGCCACCGGGCCGCCATTCGGCAGCACGGCCCCACGGAGCACCACCGCATGGGCTTCCGGCTACTGTAGAAGCAAAAAAGAACGCCATGCAAAGCACAGCGTTCAGATAGTTGCGGCCGGTTGCGGCGCCTACTCTTTCAGCTTTAGCAGGTCCAGAAACAGGCTGAACCCGTCAACGGTAGTGCCGCCTTCCCCGAAACTGTCGAAGCTGAGCGGCTTGATGATGTAGCCGCTCACGGCCAGTTCCTGCGCTTTGAAGCGGTCAGACTCTAGGTCGGAGGTGGTCATGATGAACACATTCAGGTTCACGAACTCGGGGTCGGAGCGGAGCTTTTCGAGCAGCTCCAGCCCCTTCATGCGAGGCATATTGATGTCGAGCATCACGACGCTCGGTTGCTCAATCTTGGGCTGGCCGGCCTCGCCGCGCAGCATGTTAAGGGCTTCGCGGCCGTTGCGGGCAATGTGCAGCGGGACGTCGACGTTGTTCTTACGCAGTTCACGCTGCACGTTCATTATGTCCATTTGGTCGTCCTCAACCAAGAGAATACTGGGCATGTCAGGTGCGGTTTGAGTGGATAAAGGCGCTCTTGTAAAACAGGCCGAATACGTAAGGCTATACGGCTGCGCTTGAGTTTTGTGCCGAAATTGTGCTGCTGGCACGTTTATCAGAGGTCTGCCGGGTCTGGCGCGGCCAGGTAAACAGAAAGGTGGCGCCCTGGCCTTCTTCCGATTCTACCCGGATGCTACCGCCCTGGCGCTCAACTATCTTCTTCACAATAGCCAGGCCAACGCCCGTGCTTTCCAGCGTGTCGCGCTCCGTCAGGGTCTGGAATATCACAAAAATACGTTCTTGGTACTCTGGTGCAATGCCGGGGCCGTTGTCGGCTACGGAGAAAGTGTAGAAATCTTTATCCTCGGTGCAGCCGATGGTGAGTACCCCGGTGCTGGGGTGGTCGTGGTATTTGATGGCGTTGCTGATGAGGTTGGCAAACACCTGCTGAAGCTGCACCCGGTTGGTAACCAGCGTGGGCAGATAGAAGGGAAGTTCCACCTCAAAGCCTTCCGGCAGATTCAGTGAGTCCAGGATTTCGCGCAGCAGCTGGCGCACGAATACCGGCTCATCGGCCTGAGCGGCGCGGCCCACGCGGGCCAGATCCAGAATGCCGGTGATGAGGTGCTCCATCCGCTGCACCCGGGTGCGCATGAGCAGCAGAAATTCCCGGATGTGGGGCGGCGTTTCTTCGCCCATATCTTCTTCGATCCAGCGGGAGGCGCTTTCAATGCCACGCAACGGGGCTTTCAAATCGTGCGACACCACGTAGGCAAACTGGTCCAGCTCCTGGTTGCGGTGCTCGAGCTGCGCGATGTTGCCACTGATGGTGGTGGCCATCTGGTTCAGGGATACGGCCAGCTCGCTTAGTTCATCGTCGCCGGTTTCGCGCAGCTGGGTCTGGTAGTGGCCCGCCGCAATCCGGGCCGACATCGTAACCATGCTCTGGATGCGGCGCCCGATAAGCCGGATGACGTAAGAGGCCCACACCAGCCCCAGCAGAATGGCTACCAACGTAATAGCAATGGAAATCTGCCGCGTTTCCCGGATACTCTGTTGCAGCTTGACGGCCTGCTTGTCACGTAATTTCAGCTCTTCCCGGTCGAAGGCCTCAAACAGCACCCGGATCTGGTCCATGAGGTGCTTGCCCGCCAGGCTTTCGGCCAATTCACGGTGCTCCACGCCCTGTAGCCCTGCCTGGTCGGTGATGCGGCGGCGCGCCTCACGCTTTTCGCGCACCAGCAGGTGCGAGAAGTCGAGCCAGTCGCGGAACAGGGCCCGGCCCCTGACAATGCGGGCGTGTTGCGCGGAGCCGGGCTCAAGCGTGGTAAGCAGGTGCTCGAAATGGCTGAGCAGGTACCGCTCACTCTGGTGATAGGGCTCCAGTACTTCCTCCTTGCCGATGAGCATGTAGCCCCGGAAGCCGGTTTCCATGTCCACGATGTTGCGCATGAGCGTGGCGGCCTCGGCGGAAGTGCGCTGCGAGAGCTGCACGCGCCGGGCGTTGCGCAGCACCTTGCGCGACACCTGATAGTTGACGAACACCACGCCCACGAACAGCAGCAGAATAACCAGAAATCCGGCGTAGAGCTTCGTCGAAATTTTCAGCTTCATGGGCAGGGTGGCGGAGGGAGCAGGCGAAGAAGATTAGAGGCCGGTACGCAGCCGGTGTTCCATGGTTTGCAGCAGCACCGTGATGCGCTCCGCCAGCTGGTCGATGACGGGCATACCAGCCAGAGCCACATCGGTCTGGCCTTGCTTGTGCAGGTCCATCAGGCGGTTGGCTTCCTGGTGCACCTGCACATGCAGCCGGTCCAGCTCGTGCGACTCGGGCAGGTGCTTGTAGGGCCCCAGAGCCCGGTCCCGGATCCAGTGGCCGAAGTTGCACTGGTGTGGGTCGCGGATGGGCCCCTGGCTGATGCCGCTGCCATACAGATACGAGCGCAGCTTGGATTTAAATAGCAAGTGTTTCACCAGGCCGGACTCGAAGTCCTGCTTTAGTTCGTCGGTCATAAGGAGCAGAAAGAAGCTGGCAAGCAGTTGCGCCGCTGGCCGGAAGGCCGTGGTACGTCGCAAAAAGGAAGCTGCCCGCCAGCGGCAAAGGTAACACATGCGGAGTGCCGGAGGGAAATGGCTAATTTCGCCGCGCTGCCTTTTCCGGCGGCTACCTTCACTTTCCCACTTCCCTTCCCATGAGCGAGACCCTCAAGACCGTTGTCCTGAACGATGTGCACCAGCAGCTGGGTGCCAAAATGGTGCCTTTCGCGGGCTACAACATGCCCGTGCGCTACTCGTCCGACCTGGAGGAGCACCACACCGTGCGCCGCGCCGTGGGCATCTTCGATGTGTCGCACATGGGCGAGTTCCGGGTGCGTGGTCCGCACGCGCTGGACCTGATTCAGCGCGTCACCAGCAATGACGCCAGCAAGCTGCAGGTCGGCAAAGCCCAGTACTCGTGCCTGCCCAACCAGGAAGGCGGCATCGTGGACGACCTGCTCGTGTACAAGATGGCCGAGGAGGACTATCTGCTGGTGGTGAATGCCTCCAACATCGACAAGGACTGGAACTGGATCAGCCAGCACAACACGCAGGGCGCCGAGCTGGAAAACGTGTCGGACGAAATCAGCTTGTTTGCGGTGCAGGGCCCCAAGGCCCAGGCGGCCCTGCAAGGCCTCACCGACACCGACCTGAGCAGCATTCCGTACTATTCCTTCGTGGAAGGCACCTTTGCCGACGCTCCTGGCGTCATTATTTCGGCTACGGGCTACACCGGCGCGGGCGGCTTCGAGCTGTACGTGCCCAATGCCTACGCCAAGCAGGTCTGGGACAAGGTGATGGAAGCCGGCCAGCCCTACGGCCTGAAACCCATCGGGCTGGGGGCCCGCGACACGCTGCGCCTGGAAATGGGCTTTTGCCTCTACGGCAACGACATCGACGACCAGACCTCGCCGCTGGAAGCCGGTCTGGGCTGGATTACCAAGTTCACGAAGGACTTCACCAACGCCGAAAACCTCAAGAAGCAGAAGGAAGCCGGTGTGGCGCGCAAGCTGGTGGGCTTCCTGATGGACGGCCCCGGCATTCCGCGCGGCCACTACGAGCTGGTGAACGAAGCCGGCGAGAAAATCGGGGACGTGACGAGCGGCACTCAGTCGCCGAGCCTGAGCAAGGGCATCGGGCTGGGCTACGTGAAAGCCGAGCTGAGCGCGCCGGGCAGCAAGATTTTCGTGCTGGTACGCGGCAAGCAGCTGCCCGCCACCGTCGTGAAGCTGCCCTTCGTGAAAGGCACCGAGGAGGCGTAAGCATCAGGTACACGATTTCCGGAACGTCATGCTGAGCTGGTCGAAGCATCTCGACAGGCTCAGCATGACGTTCTTTTTCATTCAGTATCCCGATACCTTTTCATGCCCACTCTTGATATCTGCTTCTCGCCGGAGCTACTGCCTCTCTACGACCTGACCGGGCGCGTGGCCGTGGTAGTTGACATTCTGCGGGCTACTTCTTCCATCGTGACGGCGCTGGCGCAGGGCGTGGCGCACCTGGTGCCTGTGAGCGAGGTAACCGAGTGCCAGGCGCTGGCCGCCGACGGCTACCTCACGGCCGCTGAGCGCGACGGCCGGCAGGCCGAGGGCGTAGACCTAGGCAACTCGCCCTTCGGCTACCTCGATGGGGCCGTGGCCGTGCGGGGCCGCGCCGTGGCTATTACTACCACCAACGGCACCCGCGCCCTGCACCTGTCCCAGGCGGCCGATGTGGTAGTGGTGGGGGCGTTCCTGAACCTGGCGGCGGTAGCGGAGTTTGTGCGCCGCCAGAACAAGGATGTGGTGATAGTGTGTGCCGGCTGGAAAGGCAAATTCTGCCTCGAAGACACGCTCTACGGCGGCGCCCTGGCCGCCCGCCTAGCCGATGCCTTCAACGTAACCGGCTCCGATGCCACGCTGGCCGCCCTCGACCTGTGGCAGGCCGCCGAACCCGATGTGGCTGCCTACCTGCTCAAGTCGTCGCACGTGCGCCGCCTCAACAGCCTGGAGTCGCACAAGGACATGGAGTTCTGCGTGCGGCCCGACGTGTACGACGTGGTGCCCGTGTACCGCAACGGCCGGATTGTTGATGAGGTGATGAGGTGACAGGTAAAAAGAACGTCATTCCGAGCATGTGGCGCATTAAGCCAGTGTGCGCAGCCGCAGCCGAGGAATCTTGCTAGTGTGGTAATGACTACCACCACAACCTCAGCACGCGAGATTCCTCGGCTTCGCTCGGAATGACGTTCTTTTTACCTGTCACCTGTCACCTGTCACCTGTCACCTGTCACCTGTCACCTCATCACCACCTCACCGCAGCTTCTCGTTGTTGCGGTGGCGGTCGGCGTCGCGCTGGGTTTTCTTGGTTAGGTTGCGTTGCAGGGCGTCGGTGAGGTTGATGCCGGTCTGGTTGGCCAGGCAGATGACCACGAACAGCACGTCGGCCAGTTCATCGGCCAGCACCTTGTCTTTGTCGGATTCCTTGAACGACTGCTCGCCGTACTGCCGGGCAATGATGCGGGCCACTTCGCCGACTTCCTCCGTGAGCATGGCCATGTTGGTCAGCTCGTTGAAATACCGGACCCCGGTGGTCTGAATCCACTGGTCAACGGTCTGCTGGGCTTCTTCGATAGTCATGGGAGAGTAACTGAGTAGGGGAGTAACTGAGTAAAGAGTAGCCGAGTGGTTGGGTAAGGGAGTAACTGCTGTTACGCAGCGGCAGTAGCGCGAACTTTGTAGTTCGCGTATCCGCGCCGTTCAAACGATTCCAGCGGCGCGGGGGCGCGAACTACAAAGTTCGCGCTACTGCCCCCAACGCTCTGCGAAAGCCGGAATAGGCCTACTCAGTTACTCCATTGCTCAGTTACTCTCAGGCGAATCCAGCACGATGGTAACGGGGCCGTCGTTGAGCAGCTCCACCTGCATATCGGCCCCGAACTCGCCGGTAGGTACGGGCTGGCCCAGCAGCTGCTCCAGCTGCCGCACAAACTTCTCGTAGAGTGGCACGGCAATGGGCGGCGGCGCGGCCCCGATGTAGCTGGGGCGGTTGCCTTTGCGGGCATCGGCCAGCAGCGTAAACTGGCTCACTACCAGCACCTGGCCCTGTACGTCCTGCACCGAGCGGTTCATCTTGCCGTCCTCATCGGAGAAGATGCGCAGCTGCGTGAGCTTACGGGCCATCCAGTCGAGGGAGGCGGGTGTGTCGGTGGGGGAGAAGCCGGCCAGCACCAGCAGCCCCGGCCCAATCTGGCCCGCTACGCGGCCTTCGATGGTAATGCTGGCGTGCCGGACACGCTGAATAACAGTACGCATAGAGGAGAATCAGCAAAGGAATACCCGGCCGATGACGCCCCCGCCACCGTGCCTCACAAGCAAAACTAGCATCTTGCGGCCTCTCTCATTACTTTATCTGGTGCTGTTTCCGTTTCGTGCTTCCGCATTCTGGGTGTTGCTGCTGGCGTTGCTGGCTGTAGTGGCCGTGCGCCTGCACGGCCTGGCCCACGTGGCCCTGCCAGACTACGACTCGGTGCGGAACTGGCAAATCGTGCGGGAAGTGGCGCACGGCGACCTGCGCAACCTGTTTCATCACGGCAGCCCCGGCTTCTCGCTGGTGTATGCGCCCGTGGCTTGGCTCACGGCCGACTACCGCGTGTTCCAGCACCTGAACGCGCTGGTAGCGGTGGCGGCGCTGCTGTGGCTGGTGCAGCTGGTGCGGCAGGAGCTGCGGCTGGCGGGTTGGGAAGCGGCGCTGCTGCTGGTGTTTGCGGGCACGTCCGTGTTTCTCACCTTCTCGGGCCGCGACTTTACGCCCGGTTCCTGGAGCCTGCTGCTGTTCGTGGGGCTGCTGCGGGCGCACTATCAGCGGCTGCGGCAGCCTGGTCCGGCGGCGTTGCTGCGCGTGGCGGTATGGCTGGCGGCCGGGCTCAGCATCAACTACAAGTTCCTGCTCACCCTCCCGATTCTGCTGTTGCTGGAGCTCCTGCACGGCGGGCGGCTGCTGTGGCAGCCGCACAATCTGGGCCGGGTGGTGGCCGTGCTGCTCACGCCCTACGTGCTGCTGGGCGGGCTGGGCGCAGTAGGTGGCGTGCCCTGGTACCGCTGGGAAGCCGTGTACTACAACCTCGTGTTTCCGGGAGCCAGCAATGCCGCCAGCCGCGCCGGCCACCTCCGCTTCGATGGGCTCTACTACCTGCGCTTTCTGTGGGATTTTGAGTCGCCGGTGCTGCTGCCGGTGCTGGCAGCGGGCCTAGCGGTGCTGGCGTGGCGCTACGGACGCCGGCGGCAGCTGCCTTCCCTGGCGTTGCCCTGGTATCTGGCGGTATGGGCCGGCTGCTACCTGGCCGGCATGTCGTTGCTGCTGAAAGCGCCGCGTGGGCTGCTGCTGGCGTATCCGCTGCTGTATGTGCTGGCGTTTCTGCTGCTGCGGCAGCTATTCGGCACAAGCAAAGCCACTGGCCGGGCGTTGCTGGCTGTAGTCGTGGGCTTTGCCGGCCTGCTGAATCTGTACCGGGTACACCGCGAAATCTATGCCTACGCACCTACCCGCTACGGCCAGGTGGCGGCGTGGCTGCACCAGCACGAAGCGCGGCCGGTGCGGGTACTCAGCACCGTCAGCCTGGGCCTGGCTCCTTTCCTGCGGGATGCAGACACGGTAGCCGTAGCCATGAGCGACGCGCACCTCCGCGAGCTTCGCCAGGGCCGGTACCGGTACGTGCTGCTCGATGCGGCGTGGCAGGTAGCCGGGGCGCCGCCCTTCTCTTCGCTGGCCGGGCAGACGCCGGTAGCGGCCTGGCCCGAGCCGCTGCTGGTTTCGCCGCTGCTGTTTCTGGAGCATTCCGAGTACACCGGCCTGGGCTACGCGCCAACTCTGGCCCGCCAGCGCGCCGCCCGCCTCGACTCCCTGCAGCTTCGCCTCTACCGTTTGCCCGGAGGTATTCGGCCATAAAAAAGCAGCGCGGCTACCCAGGTGGGAGCCGCGCTGCCGCTGACTAGTGAGCGTGCCGAACTTAAGGGTTTACCTTGGTCGGCAGGTCATTTACGTTGAGCAGAGGGATATTGGCGCCGTACGTCTCGTTGATGACCCGCAGGAAGGTATTAGCCAGCAACGCGTTGCCGCGGGGCGTGAGCGTGTAGCCATCAAGCGAGTAGAAGTTGCCGCGCACCAGCTCCGACGTGTACGGCACGCCGTTCACGTTAATCTGGTCGGCCACCTGCTGGAACAGCGCAGTATTCACGTCGATAAGCGGCTGCTTGAACGTGTTCTGGTTGAGCGTGCGCAACTCGTCCCGGTACAGCGTCATGGCGCCATTGATACGCGAAAACTCGATGTAGTCCAGCACGTCGCTGCCGCTGACGGGGTTTTGCTCGTCGCCGTAAGGCACAGTCTGCGGCGCACCCGTCGTTGACTCTAAACGGCCGATACGGCGCTGCCCGGCCGGCAAAATGTAGTCTTCACCGGATACCGGCTGTACTGCTCCGTTGAAAGCCCGCACGTACAGCGTATAGGCCGGACGATTGGTGCTGGTACGCAGCCGCTCCTGCAGGTTGAGGCCATTGTTGAGACGCAGCACCGGCAGCGTAGTCAGAGCCGGAGGCAGCGCAATAATGCCCTGGCGGCCGTTGGCGGTGAGCTGCGTAAGCAGCTGACGGGCGTTTTGGGCCATGGTGCTGCCCGAAGGCAGCGGGCCGCAGCTGCCGCCGCTCACCACGTACGGCAACACGTCATCAAGCCCGGCGAAGAACGTGAAAAACGTAGCGTTGGGGCTGGCGGCCGTTACTACCTGCAGGTAGGAGCTGTTGTTGGCGGCCGGCAGAATCCGCTCGAAATACGGGTTGAAAAGTCCTACGCGGGTCAGGTTGGCCGCATTGCCTAGTCCCGGGGTGGCAATCTGGGTCAGGCGCAGGCCCGGTACGCCCAGGTTCTGCGGCAGCGTGGTAGCAGCCCGCGGATACTGGTACACCGTATCGGCTCCGTTGCAGCCTGCCGCATTGATGAAGCGGCCCAGCGTAGAAGCGGCCGGTACCCGGCGGGTAGTTGGCAGCCCGTTTTCCTGCAGGCTTACCAGCGTCAGGTAGCCCGTGCCGTTGCCTTCTTCCAGCAGCGGCAATGAAAACTCAGCATCCGGATTCACCAGCGCAAACTGGTTGGCTAGCATGTTGGCGTAGGAGTAGGTCTGGCTTTGGCGCGTCAGGCCGCCGTCGGCGTAACCAGCCGTGTAGGAGTCGCCAACGGCGAGGTAGCGCGTCAGGTTGAGGTTGCCGCTGCTGGGCGCGGGCTCGTTCTGGTCGGGCGAGCAGCCGGCCAGCGTCAGCAGAACCGTAGCAACCGCCGGAAGTGCCGTGCGGCTAAGGGAAGAGGAGAAAATGCGCACTGTTGGTCAGGCGTTAAATGAAACGGGAAACGGGCCGCAGCCCCTGCTACTGCTGGGTGGCGCGCGAAGCGCGGCCGCCGAATGAATACGAAACCCCCACTGCCGCCGTGTGCACGGCCGTGCGGTAAGTACCATCAATGCTGCTGATGGCTTCGCGCGCAATGTTCACGCGGGCCCGCCGCTCACCGCCCCGCGAGTAGCTGTAGCCCATATCCAGCAGCAGGTTGGGCTTAATGGCCAGGCTCAGGCCCAGCGAGCCGCCAATCAGGTTGGCATCGGGCAGGTCAGCCGTAATGTATTCATCGCGCACCGGCGTTTCGTCGTAGCTGAGGCCGGCCCGCAGCGTCAGGGTGGGCGTTGCGGTATACTCAGCGCCAACCCGGAACGCCATAGCGTCTTCGTAGCGCCGGCCCGACGTAACGCGGCTGGCGTTGTCCAGCTCGAAGTTGAGCGAATCGTAGCGGCTCCAGCTGGTCAGGTTGAAGTCGAACGTCACCAGCAGGTTCTTGGTCATGCGGTCAGCCAGGCCCACCGACAGGGTAGAAGGCAGCTCGATATCCGTCCGGAAGCCAGCCGAAGTCGGGAAACGGCCCGCATCAATGGCCGGCACGCCGGAATACGTGGCTTTTCCGTTGTCCATCTTCAGCGTAACCGGCGTGCGGAAGCTGATGCCGAACGACAGGTTGTCGGCGGTGCGGCCATACAGGCCGATGTTGGCGCCGTAGCCGTTGCCGCTGCCTTCAAACAGCGCCTGCGTCGAACGGTTGTCGTACTGGCCCAGGGCGCGGGACTGGCGCAGGTCGCCGTAGGCGTAAATGAAGCCGGCCCCTACGCTGAAGTTGTCGTTGATCTGGTACGCCACAGTGGGCTGCACGTACACCGTGGCCAGGCGGGCTTCCTGCACCACGCTCCGGCCTTCCCAGTCGCCGGGCCACACCGTCTTGTAGCCGAAAGGCTGATTGATGCTCAGGCCGACGCTCACTTTGGGCGCTACGCGCGAGGCGGCGTAGAAGTAGCCGCTGGGTTGCGGCTGCAGTTCCTGGCGTGTCTGGCGGCGCGAGTCGGTGCCTACAAACGACGACATGCGGGCCGTGCCCATGCCGCCCACGCTTACATGCAGCAGCGAGTCGAGCAGGCCGATGGCGCCGGGGTTGTAATACATTACGGCAATGTCGCGGGTGTAGGCCGTGCTGGCCCCGCCCAGGCCCAGCAGCCGGGCGCTCTGCGGCCCCGACTGGAAACCACCCGCCGCGGCAGACATCGAAAGAAACAACAAACCAGAAGAAAGGTAGCGACGCGTCATGCAGACTAGGTTTCGGACAATAGGCCGCAAAGGTAGCGCAATGGCGTGATTAAGTGGTTAAGTAATTGAGGGATTAAGAGCCTATCCGAAAAGCCGGAGCGTGGGAATAGCCTGACTACCGGCCCGGGAAAGCCGCTCACAAGCAGAGCACCCCGGTTGCTGCACCGAAGTGTTGTGCCAAAGCGCGGCATAGTATTGGGTTGCTTCAGCGCTTCACGCCCAAGCTGTCGAGGGTACGCTGGTAGCGGCGGGCGTTGCGCTTGTGGTCGGCGTAGGTTTCGGCGAAATCGGAGAAGCCGCTGAAGTCGGGGCGGGCGCAGAAAAACAGGTAGCGGTGCGCCGCCGGCTGCAGCACGGCATTCAGGCTCTGGCGGTTGGCAGAGGTGATGGGGCCGGGCGGCAGGCCTTTGTTCTTATAGGTGTTGTAGGGCGAGTCCACGAGCTTGTCGCGGTTGAGCACGCGCTTCACCCCGAAGTTGCCAATGGCCCAGAGCAGCGTAGGGTCGGCCTGCAGGCGCATGCCGCGCCGCAGCCGGTTCAGATACACGCCCGCAATGATGGGCTTGTCCTCCTTTTTGGCGGTTTCGCGCTGCACAATGCTGGCCAGCACGTGTACTTCCGTAGGCGAAAGGCCCAGCGAATCGGCACGCTGCCGACGTAGCGGCGTCCAGAACCGGCGGTGCGTGGCCGCCGCCGAATCCAGAAACGTGCGGGCCGACGTGTTCCAGAAGAGGCGGTAGGAGCCGGGCAGAAACAGGGTCAGAATGGTGGTGGTGTCAAGCTGGTAGCGGCGCTGCAGAAACGCGTTGTCCTGCAGCAGCCGGCGCAGCTCCAGCGAATCGGCTTCCAGCTGCCGGCTGATCTGGCGCGTAAGCTGGGGCTTGTATTTGAAGGCATCGAGCGTGAAAGCCACCGTATCCTGCCGGCCCGTCAGCAGCATATCCAGCAGCTTGGCATTGCTGAGGCCGACTTCCAGGCGGTAGCGGCCGGGCTTCACCTGCCGGGTGTAGTTGCGCCGGGCCGCCAGCCACTCAAACGTAGTTGGGTCAAGCAACAGCTCCTGCCGCCGCAGCGAGTCGCGCACCGCCTCATAGGAAGCGCCCGTTCGGATATAAAGGTAAGCCGGCCCGTATGGCGACTGAGCAACGTTGGGCTGCCACAGCACGCGCCATGCGCCGTACAGCGCCGCGCCGCCCACCAGCAGCAACACCAGCAGGAGCCAGAGCGCCACCCGGCGACGAACGGAAGAACGAGAGGAAACAGTCAAACGGACAGAATAAGCAGGTTAGGCAATGCCGTAAAGATAACGGCTGCCCGGGGAGGGCAGCCGTCGGCGTGAGGTGTAAGAAACCGTAGCAGTAGAGCTGGCGGCCTGAACTGATAATTAGCCACCGTTCACCAGCGCATTGATGGCGTCGGCGGCCTCGCGCAGGCGCTGGCGGCGCGCAATTTCCACGGGAGGCGCCGCCCTGACTTCGCAATCGGGAATGGAGCACCGCTCACAGGTCTCATTTACACGCTTCTGAATGATGGCCGGATCATCGAGAAACTGAATTTTCTGCCGCAGGTTATCGTCGCAGAGCAGGCCCACGGTTACGCTCACGGCTGGCTCACCGGGGGCGCCCGCCCGTGCCAACGACAAACACAAATACTCGTCCTCGTTGGGGTAGCGCGAGCGTTGGGCCCCGATGCTGAAGGCTGGCGTTTCGAGCTGTGCCTTGTGCCGGGCCTCCTGAATCAGCCAGATGGCAATCCAGCGGCGGCAGTAGTGCTCGTGCAGCTCGTTGCCGTGCGGGTTGTGCAGCCGCGAAAGGTGCAGCTCCTTGCTCAGCAGGTAAGCCGACTCCGCATCGGGCTGGTCGAAGCGCAGGAAAAACAGGCTCTGAATACCGAAATAGCGCGGCAGCAGGTTGGTGATGCGCTGCATAAACATCTCCGGCGACACATCATACTTGGTCAGCATGGCCTGCAGACGGGCTGGTTGCCAGGTCATCTGCCCGAAAAAGTCCTGCAGGTCGCGCACCAGGCTTTCCTCCTCCATCAGCAGCGCGCCGGCAAAATAGGAAGCCTTGAAGTTGTTGAGCACCTCATCGAAGGAATGCACCGGGAAAGTAGCATTCACGTAGGGGCGCTCTTTCAGGCCGAGGTAGTTGAAGGCAACTTCGCGGCCCAGCACGAAGGCTTCCTGCGCTTTGCTCAGGCCCGGCCGCAGCAGCAGCGTGCGGGTTTTGGGCTGAAACACGGACCGCAGCCGGCCCAGTGAGGCGTATTCGGCCAGCTTCTGCCGGTCGAGCGTGTAGCCGTATTTTTCCGCCAGCACCCGCTCCAGCTGCCGGGTGTCGAAGGGGGCCTGCGTGTTGAGGTTCTGCTCGCCGCAGAAAGTGCGCACGTCCTGCTCCAGTTCCTCAAAATAGTTGTCGTGCATCTCCTGGTAGGAGCGCAGCGCCGCCAAAAAGAAGCTTTCCTGGCGCATTTCGTAGTTGCGCGCTATTTCGAAGATGGTACTGATGAAGGCGTTCATCTTGGCCGGCGCATCCGCAATCAGCTCCACAATGCGCAGTGGGTCCAGCCCGAACATCTCCAGCGGAAACTCCTTCAGCAAATCCGACTGCAGCAGCTCCGAAATCGGCTCCAGCCGCCGGCTCAGCGTCAGGGAAGTGAGCTGGTCGTAGCTGACACCCAAGACCTTGCTCAGGCTCAGAATTTTATCGGCCTTCGGGTATTTTTTGCCCTTCTCAATCTCATTCAGGTACGATATCGAAACGTCGCAGGCGCGGGCCAGCTCGGCGGGAGTGAAGCCGCGTTCCTGGCGCAGCTCCCGCAGTTTCAACCCAAAAATCAACCGGACAACCTGGCTGTGACTTAGCATAAGCAATAGGACGTGCAGCGGACTGCGCGCATGAGAAAGTACGGAGAGGACGGACGGGCAGGAAAACAGGCGTCTAGCGTATGCAGCTGCCTTGCGCTTTCTGTCATTTACCCAAGACAGAAGTGCGCAAAGCAACGCAAAATCAAAGGCTTATAAAAATTAGCGAATTTTCGCTTGTTTAGTAAAATTCGCTGAACTATGTTTGGTACATCTTCCAGGAAGACTTGTTTTCTGCCACCTTAACCTTCCCCATACTATGTCGCCTTTCACTGATACCGAGCCGGCAGTGGCCGCACCCCGGTTTTTGACGCCGGAGCGCGTGAAAATCACGGGCACTTACTCGCCGGAGTTTGCGGAAATCCTGACGCCGTCGGCGCTGGCTTTCGTGGCCGAGCTGCACCGCCGCTTCGACCAGACCCGCCGGGCCTTGTTGCAGCGCCGCGAGGAGCGGCAGCGGGAGTTCGAGGCCGGCAAGCTGCCCGACTTCCTGCCCGAAACCCGCCTGATCCGGGAAAAGCCGTGGACGGTGGCGCCCATTCCGGAGGATCTGCAGGACCGCCGCGTGGAAATTACGGGCCCCGTGGAGCGCAAAATGATTATCAACGCGCTGAACTCGGGGGCCAAGGTGTTCATGGCCGACCTGGAAGACTCCAACTCGCCGACCTGGGCCAACGTGGTGGAAGGCCAGCGCAACCTGCGCGACGCCGTACGCCGCACCATTTCGCTGAGCACACCGGCCAAAGAATACAAGCTGAACGAAAAGACGGCCGTGCTGATGGTGCGCCCCCGCGGCTGGCACCTGCTGGAAAAGCACATGCTGGTAGATGGCGAGCCGGTCAGCGCGTCGCTGTTTGATTTCGGGCTGTACTATTTCCACAACACCCACGAGCTGTGCGCCCGCGGCACCGCGCCGTATTTCTACCTGCCCAAAATCGAGAGCCACCTGGAAGCGCGGCTCTGGAACGACGTATTCGGGTTTGCGCAATGGTCGTTGAAGATGCAGAAGTGCACCATCAAGGCCACGGTGCTGATTGAGACGCTGCCGGCCGCTTTCGAGTTGAACGAAATCCTGTACGAGCTGCGCGAGCACAGCGCCGGCCTCAACTGCGGCCGCTGGGACTACATTTTCAGCTACATCAAGCGGCTGGGCCTCAAGCCCGGGTTCCGGCTGCCCAACCGCGCCGAGGTGACCATGGCCGTGCCGTTTATGGCTGCCTACTCGCAGCTGGTCATCCAGACCTGCCACCGCCGCGGCGTGCACGCCATGGGGGGTATGGCCGCCCAGATTCCCATCAAAAACGACCCGGAAGCCAACGAAGCCGCGCTGGAAAAAGTCCGGCTGGATAAGGTGCGGGAGGCCAAAAACGGCCACGACGGCACCTGGGTAGCGCATCCGGGTTTGGTGCCGGTGGCATTGGCCGTGTTCGATGAGCTGATGCCCGAACCCAACCAGATAGCCAACAAGCGTGAAGACTTGGTCGTGACGGCCGAAGACCTGGTGCGCGCGCCCAAGGGCCACATCACCGAAGAGGGCCTGAAACTGAATATCGACGTAGCGG
Source organism: Hymenobacter psychrotolerans DSM 18569 (assembly GCF_900142395.1). Taxonomy (GTDB): domain Bacteria; phylum Bacteroidota; class Bacteroidia; order Cytophagales; family Hymenobacteraceae; genus Hymenobacter; species Hymenobacter psychrotolerans. Next base: position 168,344 of record NZ_FRAS01000004.1, read on the forward strand.
TGCAGTATCTGGAGTCGTGGCTGGGCGGCAACGGCTGCGTACCGATTTACAACCTGATGGAGGACGCCGCCACCGCCGAAATCAGCCGGGCGCAGGTGTGGCAGTGGCTGCACACGCCCGGCACCACCCTGGCCGATGGCCGCCCCGTGACCGTGGAGCTGTACCGCAGCCTCGTGCCCGGTCAGCTGGAAAAAATAAAGGCGCTAGTGGGGCAGGAACGCTACGCCGCCGGCCGCTACCTCGAAGCCGTCCGCCTCTTCGATCAACTTGTGACCAGCCCCACTTTCGTTGAGTTCCTGACCGTGCCGGCCTACGAGCAGCTAGCTTAACTGCTGCGTCTGGAAGTGGTGCTCCTGGCTCCGCGCTACGGCATCCGGAACCGTGCCGTGGGGGCCCGCCGGAAGATCTGCTTCTGCCAGCGGGCTGGAGCGCCACTTCAACGCACTGTTTTCTTCTCCCTCCTGATTTCAACGCCGCCCTTGGGCCGGGCTGGCAGCGCTTGGCCTGTAGCGCCGGCTCGCCTGTTTTTTTCTCCCTTTTCCTTCTCCAACCAGCGGCCTGTTTCAGGTCTGCATAACTTTCTATTGCCATGAACAAGCAGGAACGCATTGCTGCCGTTAAGCACGACTGGACTACGAACCCACGCTGGAAAGGAATTAAGCGACCTTATTCGGCCGAGGATGTAGTGAAACTGCAGGGTTCGGTACAGATTGAGTACTCGCTGGCCCGGCAGGGGGCCGAGCGGCTGTGGAACCTGCTGCACACCGAGGAGTATGTGGCCGGCCTCGGGGCTCTCACCGGCAACCAGGCCGTGCAGGAAGTGCAGGCCGGCCTGAACGCCATTTACCTGAGCGGCTGGCAGGTGGCCGCCGATGCCAACGGCGCCGGCCAGATGTATCCCGACCAGAGCCTGTACCCCGCCGACAGCGTGCCGGCCGTGGTGAAGCGCATCAACAATGCCCTGCTTCGCGCCGACCAGATTCAGAGTGTGTCGGGCGAGGGGAACGTGCACTGGCTGGTGCCGATTGTGGCCGATGCGGAGGCTGGGTTCGGGGGCAACCTGAATGCGTTTGAGCTGATGAAGCAAATGATTGAAGCCGGGGCCGCGGGCGTGCATTTCGAGGATCAGCTGTCGTCGGCGAAGAAGTGCGGGCACTTGGGCGGCAAGGTGCTGGTGCCCACGCAGGAGGCCATCAACAAGCTGGTAGCGGCCCGCCTGGCCGCCGACGTGCAGGGCGTGCCCACGCTGGTGGTGGCCCGCACCGATGCCGATGCTGCCGACCTGCTCACGGCCGATGTGGACCCGCGCGACCAGCCCTTCATTCTGCAGGAAGCCGAGCGTACGTCCGAAGGGTTTTTCCGGGTGCGCTGCGGCGTGGAGGCCGGTATTGCCCGGGGCCTGGCCTACGCGCCCTACGCCGACCTCATCTGGATGGAAACCTCGCACCCCGACCTGGAGCAGGCCCGCCAGTTCGCCGATGCCATTCACGCGAAATTCCCGGGCAAGCTGCTGGCGTATAACTGTTCGCCTTCCTTCAACTGGGCCGCGAAGCTGAGCAAGGAGCAGATGCAGACGTACCGCGAGGAGCTGGCCGCCATGGGCTACAAGTTTCAGTTTATCACGCTGGCCGGCTTTCATGCGCTCAATACCAGCATGTTCGAGCTGGCGCTGGCTTACCGCGACCGGGGCATGGCCGGCTACTCGGAGCTGCAGGAGCGGGAGTTTGCGCTGCAGCAGCACGGTTTCAAGGCCGTGAAGCACCAGAGCTTTGTGGGCACCGGCTACTTCGATGCCGTGCAGAACGTGGTGACCAGCAACCTGACCAGCACCGCCGCCCTCGTCGGCAGTACTGAGGAAGCCCAATTCTAGACCACAGATTCATTCGGATTTTTCGGATTGGTCGGATTTCGCGTCGGTGTGGAAACCATTCGCGTCGGTCTGAAAGTCGTTTGCGCCGGTCCGGAAGCCGTTCGCGCCAGTGTGGAAGTCATTCGCGTTGGTCTGGAAACCGTTCCGCACAGCTCGGTAGGCGTTTCGAACGCCCGGGTATTTGCTCGGTTTTGAGGAGCAGTACAACAGAAAAGGCGCTTCGATTGAAGCGCCTTTTCTGTTGTACTGCAGTATTTCACTCAGACTTCTTGGTTTAGAAGGGTTGCGCGATGAACTGGTAATCGAGGCCGTGGCGCTCGGCGGCTTCCTGCAGAATGGTTTTCTGCCAGGGCCGCAGCACCTGCTCGGCGCCCAGCTCGATGATGTCGGCGACGAGGCGGTTGGAAAGCACCAGGTTGGCAACGTAGATATTGACGTCGTCGGTGATGTGGGTTTTGAGCTGGAGCAACAGCTGCTCGCGGGCATCGGCGCGGGCAGCTTTGTCGCCGCTGAGGCGGCGGCGGAACGGGAAGCGGCGCTGCTCGCCGGCCTGAGCCGGCTCGGGCACGGCCACAAACTTGTCGGGCGAAAGGGCCGAAAGCTGCTCCAGATACGGCGGGCGCTTGAGGTCGGGGTGCAGGCCGCGGGCGGCTTTCCAGTCGTTGAGGTTGCGGGGCGTGTCGCGCACCAGCTCCGAGAGCCGGTCGTTGGCGAACACCATATAGGGCGGCCGGTCGAGCTGGCGGGCCACCTGGTCGCGGAGCATATACAGGTCGCGGAACAGGGGGAGCTCCTGCGGCAGGATGCGGTATTTGCCGGCAATGCGCAGGTAGGGCCGCTCGTCGCGGGTGTAGCGGACTTCCTCCAGGGCGGCGTTTTCCTCGTCGGCCCAGTGCTGGCGGCCCAGGGCTACCAGCTTGTCGCGCAGCCGGTCGGTCAGCTCGAACAGGTAGAGCACGTCGTTGGCGGCATACAGCTTCTGAGCCTCCGTGAGCGGGCGCTTCAGCCAGTTCGATTTCTGCTCGCCTTTGTCTACTTCCAGGCCCAGCTCGGCCTGAATGAGGCGGCCCAGCGAAATATTGTTGTCGGACTCAGCCAGCAGCGTGTACTGCACGCTGGTATCGATGATGTTGCGCACGTGTACGCCGTACACTTCATCGAGCAGCAGAATATCGGACTTGCAGCTGTGAAACACTTTGGCTACCGCCGGCTCGCGCAGGATGGCCCAGAGCGGCTCCAGGTCCTGGGCCGGGTTGGTGAGCGGCAGTGGGTCGATGAGGTACACCGTTTGCCCGTCGAACACCTGAATCAGAGCGAGGTTGCGGCCGTAGCGGTGGCGCATGTCGTCAAACTCCAGATCAATGGCAATGCGCGGGGCAGCGGCGAGCGTGTGGGCGGCTTGCTGCACTTCGGCAGCCGTAGTTAAGTAGTGAATGGCAGACATTCGGGGGCGGAAAAGGGGCGGCTGGTACTGGATGAGGCCGGAGAGGTGGCCACGCCAACCCGGGTAAAGGTAGGCAGACCGGGCGGGCTAACCCAATGCGCGGCCTGCCAAAACAGTAGGCGTGCCGAGCATCGGGCCGGCCAATATAGCCAGACTACGTAGCCCGGCAATGGGCTGGCTTGCCTCAGGGCGGTTGGCCCCAGCCCGAAAAACAGACATCAGGGTTTAATCCTCGTCGTCTTCGTCGTCGCGGGTGAAGTCCAGGGTGCGGGCCATCTGCAGCGCCTCCTCAATGGTGTCGTCCATCATGGGCTGGGAGTCGGCATCGAGGGTGCGCTCGAACAGGTTGAGCAGCATTTCGCCTTCCTCGTTCACGTAGAGGTTGGTGTAGAGACGCTCAAACGCCTTGGCTTCCTTGTGCATGGCCGTGTCTATTTCGGCAATGGAGCGGGCGGCCAGGGCGCGGTTCAGGGCTTCGGCCAGCTTGCGGCTGTCGTCCTGGTCGCCGAGGTCGGCCAGCAGCTGCAGGATGCTCATGGCCGTGCCCAGCCGCACCCGCTCGAATCGGAAAGACAGGTCGTGGGGGGCGGCGCGCCGGAAGTCGGCGTAAGCGGCCAGGGTGGCGGGCGTCAGGAAACGGGCGGGGTCGGCTACGCGCTGGAAAGCCTCGCGCAGCAATTCTTCGTAGGCAGACATAAACTAAACAGGCGGCGAGCGGGTAGCTACACAAAAGCTACCGGCCGGCAGTGAACGGAAATCCGGTGGGAAGCAGTAATTTTCTGAAACCCTGGGCGGCAAAGGTACGATTGGAACGTACGCACCCGGGTGCAGCCCGCCGGGAGTTTCCGGGCGTGGCTGTTTCGCCGGCTCTGTTCTCTGCTAAAACACCCTTATTGACATGACGCACAAAAAGAAATGGTTGTTGTTTGCCCCGGCCGGGCTGATTGTAGTAGGCTTCGGCACTTGCCTGGTGCAGTGGGCAGCCAGCAAAAAGGAGCAGGGCGCCCCCACCGGTGAGTGGGTGGCGGCCGGTACGGTGGCCCTGGGCGTGTTCAATGCCGGCCTGAGCCTGCTGGGGCGCGGCATTGTGGAGAACGTGCTGTACGAAGTGCGGGAGAAAGAGGCAGAACAGGATTTCGACTACAGCAACGTAGCACGCTTTTAGGCCGTTTGGCTTCACGAAAAAGCCCGTCAGTGCAGACTGAGGGGCTTTTTGCATTCTGGTTGTTGCAGCAGTGGCGGCCGGCCCGCGCCGCCGGTATCCTGCTTACTTTCGCACTCTGACTTTACTGGTTGTCTGATGAGAAACACGTACCGCACGCTTCGGCTGGTATTTTATGGGATAACAGGCCTGCTGTGGCTGCTGAGTGGTGCTGCTTTGGCCCAGCCGGGCGCTGCTACCTCCACTGGCAGCCCGCTGCTGGCGCCCGGTCAATTTCTGGGCTATGAGCTGGGCAGCCGCTTCACGCCGCACGCCACTTTGCTGCGCTACGTGGAGCACGTGGCCGTGCACTCGGGCGGCCGGATGCGGGTGCAGCCCTACGGCAGCACCTACGAAAACCGTCCGCTGCAGGTCGTGCAGATTGGCACCCCCGAAAACCTGGCCCGCCTCGACGATATCCGGCAGAACAACCTGCGCCTGGCGGGGCTGGCCAGCGGCCCGGCCCGCCTCGATGCGCCGGCCGTGGTGTGGCTCAGCTACAATATTCATGGCAATGAAGCCGTGTCTTCGGAGGCGGTGATGCAGGTGCTCTACGACCTGGCGAACCCCGCTAACGAGGAAACCCGGCAGCTGCTGCAGCATACCGTGCTGCTCGTGGACCCCTGCGTGAACCCCGATGGCCACGAGCGGTACGTGCAGTGGTACAACCGGGTGCAGGCGCAGGTGCCTAACGCGTCGCCGTATGCCTGGGAGCACCGGGAGCCGTGGCCCGGCGGGCGTTTCAACCACTATTTCTTTGATCTGAACCGCGACTGGGCCTGGCAGACGCAGCAGGAAAGCCGGCAGCGGCTGGCGCTCTACAACCAGTGGCTGCCGCAGGTGCACGCCGACTTCCACGAAATGGGCCCCGAGGACCCGTATTATTTCTCGCCGGCGGCCAAGCCGTTTCATGAGGATATTACCAGCTTCCAGCGCAAGTTTCAGGGCGTCATCGGCGACTATAACCGGGCCGTATTCGACAAAAACAACTGGCTCTACTTCACCCGCGAAACATACGACCTGTTCTACCCCAGCTACGGCGACACCTACCCGTCGTTCAATGGGGCCATCGGCATGACGTATGAGCAAGGCGGCTCGGGCCGGGCCGGGGTGCGCTACCTCAAAACCGACGGCGACACGCTCACGCTCACCCAGCGCATCAGCCACCACCACGCGGCCAGCCTGGCTACCATCCGGGCCGCCGCAGAGCGCCGGGCGGAACTGGTGAAGGAGTTTAAGAAGTACTTCGATGATGCCCGCACCGCGCCGCGCGGGCCCTACAAAACGTTTGTGGTGGCCGGTTCCGGCGACCCGGGCCAGCTGCGGGCCTTCACCGAGTACCTGAGCCGCCAGCAAATACAGTTTGGGTACGCGCCGCGCCGCCAGCGCCTGCGAGGCTTCAACTACTTCTCGGGCCGGGATGAAAACGTGCAGATTGAAGCGCAGGACGTGGTAGTGAGCATGTATCAGCCCAAATCGACGCTGGTAAAAGTGCTGTTTGAGCCCCGGCCCGCGCTGGAAGATTCCCTCACCTACGACATTACCGCCTGGGCGCTGCCTTACTCCTTTGGGCTGAAAGCCTATGCCCTGAAAGACCGGGTGGCTGCTACGGGCAATGCCGCCAGCAAGCCTGTGGTGGCCGCTGCAACGGCGGTGCCGGCGCAGCCCTATGCCTACGTCGCCCGCTGGAACAACCTGCAGGACGTGCGTTTTCTGAGCCGGCTGCTGCAGCAAAAAGTGCGGGTGCGCGTGGCCGGTCGCGCGTTTGAGGCCGAAGGACAGCAGTATCAGCCCGGCACGCTCGTCATCACGCGCAACGGCAACGAAGCGCTGGGTTCGAAATTCGACCAGCTGGTGCGCGCCCAGGCCGACTCGGCGGGCGTGCTGGTGCGGGCGGTGCAGTCTGGCTTTTCTACCTCCGGCGCCGACCTGGGCTCGGGCTACGTGCGCAATGTGGCCAAGCCCACTATTGCCGTGGTGGCCGGCAGCGGGGTTTCGCCCACGGCGTTTGGCGAGGTCTGGCACTTTTTCGAGCAGCAGATTGGCTACCCCGTTACGGTGCTGGGCACCGACTACCTGCGCACCGTGCCGCTGGCTAAGTTCGATGTGCTGATTCTGCCCGATGGCGACTACTCCGAAATCTACAGTGAGCGGCAGCTCGAAGCCCTGAAAACCTGGGTGCGGGGCGGCGGGCGGCTCATTGCTATGGAAGGCGCGGCGGCTTTCTTCTCCGGCAAGAAGGAATTCCTGCTGCGGGCCAAGCCAGCCGACAGCTCCGCCACTCGCAACGCCGACCCCTACCGGCTGCTGAAGCCCTACGCCAACGCCGAACGCGCTCAGATAGTTGACCGGGTGCAGGGCAGCGTCTACCGCGTGCACCTCGACAACACGCATCCGCTGGCTTTCGGCTATGGCAGCACCTATTTTGCCCTCATCCGCGACACGCTCAACTACCGCTTTCTGGGTGAAGGCGGCTGGAACGTAGGCGTGCTGAAGCGCGACAATTATGCCGCTGGTTTCACGGGCCGTGGCGCCCGCCGCAAGCTCAACGACACGTTTGTGCTGGGCGCTCAGGATATGGGCCGCGGGCAGGTCATCTACCTCGCCGATAATCCGCTGTTCCGGGGCTTCTGGCAGGGCGGCAAGCTGCTGTTCGGCAATGCGCTGTTTTTTGTGGGCCAGTAGCCGGCTCTGAGTTGCTGGCGCGCAAAAAAGCCCCGCTGAGCGAACAGCGGGGCTTTTTTGCATGGGATATAGCAGACTAATCTACTACGTCCTCAGCTTTGTTTTTCACGGCTTTCGCGCCTTTTTTCACGGCTTTGCCGGTTTTCTTGGCGCCTTTTTCAACGGCGTTACCGGTTTTCTTGCCAGCGTACTTCACGTCTTCTTTCGTGTTGTAAGCTTTCTGGCCGGCTTCGGTGCGGCCGGTGCGGGTTTCGGTTTTCACGGTGCCGTTGTCGCGCACGGTGGTTTCGGTTTTGGCACCAGTGGTTTCGTCCCGAACGACTACTTTGTCGCCCTGGGCATAGGCTGCGGTAGAGAAGGCTGCGGCAGCAAGCAGCATGAGCATCTTTTTCATGATTTTTAGTGTCAAGGGAGGTTTGAAATACAACCTGAGCCTTATACGGCGCTGAAGAAATAGGTTGCCGCCCCGCCTGCGAAGCCCCTACGGCAGCAGCAGCGAACTGTCGCCGTAGCTGAGGAACCGGTAGCCGTTGGCCAGCGCGTGCTCGTACACCTGCCGCCAGCCCGGCCCCAGCAGCGCCGCCACCAGCAGCAGCAGCGTGCTTTCCGGCTGATGAAAGTTGGTAACCAGGCCGCCAATCACCCTAAACCGGTAGCCCGGCGCAATCAGCAGTTGGGTGGTGGCGTGCAGCGTGTCGAGCTGCTGGGCTGCCAGAAAATGGAGCAGGGCCTGCAAAGCCTCCGTAGCTGGCAGCTCGGAGCCGGGCTCGTAGGGCTGCCACTGACTGACGTGGGGCACCACATCGGCAGAAAGCTGGCCCTGCGTGGCCTGCACGCCCAGCCAGTACAGGCTTTCCAGCGTGCGGAGGCTGGTGGTGCCTACGGCGACTACGGGCCGCGGCAGATGACCCAGCAGCTGCTCCAGCGTTGCCCGCGAAACGCTGATAGGCTCGCCGTGCATGGCGTGGCCCTCCATACGCTCCGCCTTCACCGGCTGGAAGGTGCCTGCACCCACGTGCAGCGTCACGCGTGCCGACTGTATACCCCGCTGTGCCAATTCGGCCAGCACTTGCTCGGAGAAGTGGAGGCCGGCGGTGGGCGCCGCCACGGCACCTTCGTGGGCAGCATACACGGTCTGGTAGCGCACGGCGTCCACAGCCGTGTCTTCGCGGTTGAGGTAGGGGGGCAGGGGCAGATGGCCGGCACCGCGCAGCACCTCCGCAAAAGGCAGCTCGGCCGGCTTCCAGCTGAAATGAATCAGCGAATAACCGTCGGCGGCTTCCTGCCGCTCAGCAGTGAGGAGCGCCGGCTGGCCATTGTTCTCGAATTCCAGGGTAACCGGGCCGCTTTTCCAGCGCTTTCCGTTGCCCACGAGGCATTTCCAGACGCAGGCGCCGGTTTGTTGCATGGCCGGCTCGATGGCACGGTGCGGGGCCACGGGTTCCAGACAAAACAGCTCGATGATGCCGCCCGTGGGCTTGTGGCAAAACAGCCGCGCCCGCACCACTTTGGTATCATTGAATACCAGCAGCGCATCGGGGGGCAACTGCGCGGGCAGCTCCTGAAAGGTCAGGTCGTGCAGCGCGCCGTGGCGCGACACCAGCAGCCGCGACTGGTCGCGTTGGGCCAGAGGCTCGGGCGCAATCCGCTCGGGCGGTAGCTGGTAGGTGTAGTCGTGGATGGAAAGCTGACGTGGATCGGCGGGCAAGGAGGTTGACATAGGGCAAAGGTAAAACGCCCGTGTTATAGGAAGTGCCCGCCTCGGCCTTCTACTCGCCAGCGAAGCGGCTATTTGGGGCGCTGAAAGATGAGCAAGTGCTGCTGCGGCAGAGTCTGCACGTTTTCCACGAACTCCAGGCCCATGGCTTCCACCTCTTTGCGGGCTTGTTTTTCGCTCATCTTATGAATGCGCTTGATGGGTACGCTGGGGTCTTCGGCCCGGTACTCAACCAGCGCCAGGCGTCCGCCGGGCCGGAGCGCCGTCCGGATGGCGCGCATCATCTCACGCGGGTGGTCGAACTCATGATAGGCGTCTACGATAAGCACCAGATCAACGCCCCCAGCCGGCAGGTTGGGGTTGCGCACCGTGCCGAGCACGGGCTCTACGTTCAGGGCTTTGTTCTGCACTTTATGGTCGCGCAGATACTTCACCATTTCCGGCTGAATATCCACGGCCAGCACCTTGCCCTTGGGCACCTGCGGGCTGATGCGGAAAGAGAAATAGCCAGTGCCGGCCCCGATATCGGCTACCACATCGGTGGGCTTAAGCTTCAGCTCACGCAGCAGCACGTCGGTGCCTTCTTCCTGCTGCCGGTCGTTGCGTTCCAGCCATTCGGCGCCTTCGTGGCCCATTACGTGCGCAATCTGGCGCCCCTGGTAATACTTGCCGATGCCGTTGGGGTCCTGCGGAGCGGCTAGGTGGTAGCCGCTGGTATCAGGAACGGTTGCGCTCTGGCCGGAAAGCAGCCGCTGCTCAGCACTAAGGGTAGCGGAGCTTTCCATGGGTGTCTGGGTGCAGGCTACCGGTAGCGTGAGCCCCATAAAAGCCACTGCCCGAAACAAGGAGTAATATGTCATACGCACAGGTGCAAATAAACCGTGTTCTTGTCAACATCCCAGCGGGCAGAAGCGTTCGGCGCTGTTTACGGCTGGTGGAAGCTGAACCTTAATTCGGGAATTTGGGCAGAAATTTTCCGCCATGTTCTAATTTGGCTCGTACAAAGCACGTTTAAGTTCTTTCCACCAACCTTCCTTCTTGTATGAAGCACCTCTTCCATCATCTGCCCAAGCTGGCGGCCGTTGCCACTATTGCCCTGAGCATGAGCAGCTGCAACCGCGCCGAGTACGCCATGCTGCCCAAAACGACGCCTTACCACGCTACCTACCACGGCACTGCCAAGATGACGGCACCAGTAGCGCAAAAGCAGGAAGTAGCTGTGGCAGAAACGCAGGCTGCAGTTGTAGAAGAAAAAAATGTTGTGGCTGAAGCACCGGCAACGGTAGCCGCAGCCCCGGTTGCCGCTCCGGCCACTACCACAGCGCCCGTAGCTGCGGCTGTTGCCGCTCCGGTAGCTGCAAAAGCTGCTCAGCCCGCCACGGCGGCTGCGGCCCCGCGCAAGCTGAACCTAATGGAAAAAGTAGCTTTCAACAAAGTGGTTAAGAAGGTTGACAAGCTGGCCAGCAAAGTTCAGTTCAAGCAGGGCAGCGAAACGGCTGGCACCAGCAAAATCGGTGGCTACCTGCGCACGGGTATCATCCTGCTGCTGGTTGGTCTGCTCGTGTCTTTGCTGAGCGGTATCAGCAACATATTCGGCATCATCGGCGGTATCCTGGCCATCATTGGTCTGATCTTCATCATCCTCTGGCTGCTCGACGAAGTATAGCCTAAGGTGCTATCAGCTCTTGAAAAACCCCGGCCACTACTGGCCGGGGTTTTTTGTTGCCCTATACCATGCTGCCGTTGAATTATTGCTTTACTTTGGGAGATATAAGCGCATATTGTCCGTTACTGCATTTTACCAGCATCATGTTCCTTATAAGAGATTTTGTACTAAGCATTGCCACTGCAGGAGTGCTGCTAAGCGGCTGCCAGAGCACCCGAGTTGCTTCGTTTGCGCCTGCTGCGGCTAGCTACCATGCACCTCAGCCACAGCCTGCGGCCGAGGTAGCGGAGCCTAGCCAGCTAGAATTAGTTGCCACAACGTTAGCCGGGCCCGTTCTTCTGCCTTCGCCTGCACAACTGGCTGTGAGCAAACAGGAGCCGCAACAGCAGTTGCGACGTGCCGTGCCAGTAGTTTCCGCAGCCATCATACAACAATCCTTCCCTGATACCAGCGTGGTCAAGCGTCAACCTGTGCCAACTGCTGATGAAATTCGCGAGGCGGATACATCTACTACAATAGTTAATGTATTAGGTGTGGTTTTTTTCTTATTAGGGCTTGTTGCTGTAATAACCGCATTGGTCACGCCCTTCGGCGGATATGTAGCAGTTGCGCTTTTACGACTTGGGGTAGTCGGTTTGGCTATTGGTATTCCATTTATGGCATTTGCGAGCAAAAACAGCAGACGCGGACTGCTTCGGGAAAAGCGTAAAGCTGAGCGCCGACAAGCCAAAGCCAACTAAGTCCGACGCTACATCGGGTCCACGTCGGCCACGAAGCGAGCTTGTTTGTATTCTTTCTGGTCGCGGATGGCGTTAATAGCATCCAGAATATCGGCTTTGGCGGCTTTCAGGACCGTGTGCTCCCGGCTGAGCTTGATGGTGATTTCCTGCAGGTAGAAGTTGCGAATCCGGAAAATGTAGGGCGCTTCCGGCCCCAGCACCGCCTCGCGGCCCAGCCGCTCTACTAGCTCGCCGGTCAGTAGAATGGCAGCCCGCTCGGCCAGCACCTGGTCCATGTGCTTCACCGTGAGACGGATGATGCGCATGAACGGCGGGTAGCCATGCTCGCGGCGCTGCGTGATTTCGTACTCGTAGAACTCCAGATAGTCGTTGCGCATCACCTTGTCGAAGATGACCTGCTGCGGGTCGGCGGTCTGGATGATGACCTTGCCCTTCTTGCCTTTGCGCCCGGCCCGGCCACTCACCTGCACAAACATCTGAAACGCCCGCTCGTGCGCCCGGAAATCGGGGTAGTGAATGATGCTGTCGGCGTTGATGATGCCCACCAGGCTCACGTTGGCGAAGTCGAGGCCTTTGGTCACCATCTGCGTGCCTACCAATACGTTGGTGGTCTGCTGCTCAAAGTCGCTGATGATTTGCTGGTAGGCGTTTTTGGCGCGGGTCGTGTCGAGGTCCATGCGCTGCACGTTGGCCTGGGGCAGCATCACCTTCAGGTCGTCCTCAATCTTCTCGGTGCCGAAACCAACGGTTTTGACGTTGCGCGAGCCGCAGGCCGGGCACTGCACCGGCATCCGGTCGTGGTGGCCGCAGTAGTGGCAGCGCAGCTCGTGGGCCTGCTTGTGGTAGCTCAGGCTCACGGCGCAGTTGGTGCACTTCGGAATCCAGCCGCAGTCGAGGCAGTTGATGAAAGGGGCGTAACCGCGGCGGTTCTGAAACAGAATGACCTGCTCTTTCTGGGCCAGCTTGCTTTCCATTTCCGTCATCAGCTCCGGCGTGAAATGGTTGAGCAGCGTTTTGCTTTCGCGGGCCTTGCGGGTATCTACCAGTTCAATTTCCGGCAAACCAGCCTCCCCGTAGCGCTTAGTGAGCGTAACCAGGCCGTAGCGGCCGGCGCGCGCCTGGTAGTAGGTTTCCACGGAAGGCGTGGCCGAGCCCAGCAGCGTTTTGGAGCCCTGGAAATTGGCCATCATCAAAGCCACTTCGCGGGCGTTGTAGCGCGGGGCCGGGTCGTACTGCTTGTAGCTCGACTCGTGCTCCTCGTCCACGATGGTCAGGGCTAGGTTGTCGAAGGGCAGGAACACGGCGGAGCGCACGCCCACCACCACCTGAAAGCGGCCGGAAAGCACGCCGTTCCACACTTCCACCCGCTCGTTGTCGGAGAATTTAGAGTGGTACACGCCCAACCGGGAGCCAAACACGCGCATCAGGCGCGTCACAATCTGAGCCGTGAGGGCAATTTCCGGCAGTAGGTACAGCACCTGCCCGCCGCCGTCCAGCGCCTGCCGGATCAGCTCGATATAGATTTCCGTTTTGCCCGCGCCCGTCACGCCGTGCAGCAGCACAATGTCTTTGGTCTGAAACTGGTCCAGAATGTCGTCGTGGGCCACCTGCTGCGCTTCGCTGAGCTGGAAGTGCATGTTGGCTTCCGTGGCATCGTCCAAAGGGAACCGCGACACAATCTGGTCGAACTGCTCCAGCACGCCGTTTTTGATGAGCGTATTGACGGCGGAAGGGGAGAGGTGCGGCGCCGATGTGAGGTAGGCCTTTTCGATGCCGTTGTGGTTGGCGTGCTCGTTCTGGTACACCGGCACTTTCTGCAGGTAGCGCATCAGCACATCCAACTGCTTGGCCTTGCTGGCCAGCTGGGCAAACAAACCTTCCAGCGCAGCTTCCGCCACAAAATGGTGGGCCAGCCGCACCTTCTTCACCACCTTCGGCGAGTATTTGTCGGCCAGATGCTCAAACAGGAAGATGACGTCCTTGTTCATCAGGCTCTTGATGACCTTGTGGAAGGACGCAACGCCCAGCACGTCGCCGACTTCCGTGAAGGTCATGGATTTGCCTTCCTCGCCATCCAGCAGCGCCGCCACCACTTTCTGCTCCTGCTCACTCAGCGGGTATCGGTCGGCTTCGTCGGTGTTCATCCAGACCGGGTGCAGCTGAATCCGGCTTTCGGAGTTGAGCTTGAGGGCCGCGGGCAGGGCAGCGTTTATCACTTCGCCCAGCGTGCACAGGTAGTAGTCGGCCATCCAGCGGAACAGCTTCAGCTGCGGCTGCGTCACGACGGGCGTTTCGTCGATGAACTCCAGAATATACTTGGCCTGATAGTCCTTGGGCGGCGTTTCGTGCACCGCCGCCACAATACAGCTTAGGGTGCGCTTGGCCCCAAACTGCACAATCACACGCCCGCCAATCACGACCTGGTCGTTCAGCTCGAAGGGCACGCGGTAGGTGTACAGCTTGGGCAGCGGCAGGGGCAGAATCACGTCGGCGAAGAGCGTGACCCGGTCGGCGGCCGGCTCGGGCTGCGATTGAACAAAGTCGAACGTAAGGCTCAAAAGGGAAGCAAACTGGAAGCGGATGGTAAAGATAGCACGATGGCGGCCGCACTTCGCAGGCAATTCCTGAGTAAAACAGGAAGGCTATATTGGGTTAGTTGTGCCCCGGTATCAGCAACTCGCTCACTTGCTTTCTGTTCTCGGTGGCAAACTATCGGTAACCAAGCAACCCGCTTGCAGCATATCCAAAACAAAACCCGACCGTATAGGGTCGGGTTTTGAGCAAGGACGCTAGGCGTTTTCCGGTGGCGTATCGGGGGCGGCTGGTTTGCGCCGCGGTGGCCGAGGCCGTTTGGCCGGTGCCGCCGCGGGAACTGCCGGTTCAGTTGGTTCAGCAGCGCTGGTAGCGGCCGGCTTACGGCGGCTTTTGGCTGGGGCTTTTGGCGCAGCTTCCTCCGCGGCTGCTGCAGTGGACTCAGCCGCCTTGTGTTTTGCCCGCGACTTGCGCGCTGGCCGTGCCGCCGTATCGGTAGCTGGAGCGGCTTCCGCACCGCTTTCGGGAGCTGCAGGAGCTACTGCCTCTGGGGGAGGAGTCTGCGACACTAACGGTTTGGGCGCGGCGCGGCGCGGCTTACGGACGGTTTTCGGTGGATCTTCTGCCGGCGCAACAGGTGCATTAGCGGCGGGGGCCTCGGCAGTTTCTGTAGCAGATGCTGTTTCGGCCGCTTCTACGGGAGCAGGCTTAGCCCCGCCACGTTTCGGCCGGTCGGAGCGGGTTGCTTTGCCGTTGGCGCTCAACTGGCCCGAAGCGCCGGTTCCTTTCGTATCCGGAATGGCGGAGGCGGAGGCAGCGGGAGCAGGAGTTGCCGCAGGCTCCGATGCAGCTACTGCGGTTGTGTCTGCAGCAGGCAGGAGTGGCTCTGCAGGCATAGTTTCCACCGGAGCCTCAGCGGCGGCCGGAGCGTCTTCGTTGTAGAGGCTTTTGAAGCGCGAAGAACTGCGGTGCGGCTTCCGGATGGCTGCGGCCCTTTTTTCACTGGCCGAACGGCCTGTGCGCTCAGGCCGACGGGTTCCGCTGGCTTCGGTGGCCGACGCAGAGGCTGTATCCTCTAAGCCCGTTTCCACAGTTGGCGCTGGCATGGGCGCGAGTGGCGCCTGCGCAGGGGCGGAGCTTTCTGGCTGCCGGTTCTCTTCCGGAGAGGCGGTGCCTGCCGGTTCTATAGAGGCATCAGCATCCCGACGGCCCCGGCCACCGCGGCGCGAATTGCGCTTGCGCCGTTCCAGCGCAGTTTGTAGCGGCTGTTCTGCATCAGCAGTGATGACGACTGCCGGCGCAGGAGGCAGTGGCACCGTGGGTGCCTCAGGGCTGGCATCAGCCGGCGGTATGGCTACCGACACAGCCTCACCGGACGCAAGTTCAGCCGCTTCTGCGGCCAGGCGGGCAGCATGTTTCTTCTTGTTGCGCTTAGCACCGCCCCGGCTGCGCCGCCGTTTCTTGGCTGGCGCCACTTCACCCAGGATTTCGGCAGTTTCCGCTTCCGCTGCGTCCTCGTCCTGCTCATCCTCCTGGTATTCGGTGGCGGAAGTGGGCGCGGAAACTGACTCAAACGTTTCGAACTCTTCGGCTTCTTCCACTGGCTCCGGCGCTACTGCAGCAATACCGGAGCGGGGTAGAGTAACCGTCGAGAATTCGCCAATATCAATCCGCTCCTCATCATCCTCGGGTTCGGGCTCCGGTTCTTTCGGCAGCGGAAGGCTTTCCAGTCGGCGGCGTACGTCCAGTAGTTCCATGCGCACATCGGCCTGACCGGAAAGGCGCTCCAGTTTCTCGAGTGTGCTTTCCAGGAACTGACGGTACTCCGGGGCAGCCAGATAAAGCGGACGGTGGTTGAGGGCCTGCCGCACGGCCTCCCATTCCTTACGGAAGCGTCCGAAGCCGGCGTCAAAATAGGTACGGGCAAACCGCTCCCAGATATAGTCTTCTGCTACTTTCGACGGATGCAACATATCTTCGGCGTAGAAGCGGTAGTCGCGCAAATCGTCGAGCAGCAGCTCGTAGGCCGGAAAGTAGGAAACATCAGGCAGCAGCTCGCTGAGGTAGTGGCACGCTACCCGGAGCACTGACTTGCTAACGGAGTTGAGCGGCAGCGTGTCTTTTACGTGCCGCACCGGGCTTACCGTGAGCACGAAGCGCAGCTTCGGATTGCGCAGGCGCAGATAGGCGTGGGTTTCCGCTACGGCGTTGATGATTTCGTCCGGTGTGAGCAGTTCCTTCTCGAACTTGTCGGCGGGTAGCTTGTGGCAGTTGCTGACCAATTCGCCGGTTTCCTTGAGGCGGTACGTCCAGGCGGTGCCCAGCGTCAGCACTACCACATCGGCAGTGGCCAGAAACACGCCCGTATCACGCACTACCTGCTGGATATGCTGCAGCAGTTCCACCGGCGACTCGGCACCCAGGCTGGCGTGCAGGTCGTAGCTCTGCCAGCGGCCCCGCGCCTGCACCAAGTGCTGCTGCCAGTCCATGTCTTCACCAGCTGCAGCCCGCAGCAAGCGGCAGGCCAGCACCGGATTGAAGACGGTGCCAAAAGGATTAACCAGAGTGTGAACCTTATCAGCGGCCAGCCGGCTGCCGATACTGTCCGAAAAACAAGAGCCTATCGTCAGTAGCCGAGCGGAAAGCGGTAACTGCTGCGGGTGCGGGACAAGCGGTAATTCAGTACGAAACATTCCTAAAAGATACGGCCGAAACCGGCCAACGGACAGGCAACCTACTCAACATCGTTGGTTCAACCAAATACGGGCCCAATGGGCGCCGTATTCCTGAGCTACGAGAAAAGGGCTGGTGCAGGGTTAAAAAAAAGGCCCGGCTGTGCAAACAGCCGGGCCTTTCCAGAAGCGCAGTTGCTTATTCAGCTACTACGTTGAAACGTACTTTGTGCTTCACCTCGCGGTGCAGGTCAACGGTAGCGGTATATTCGCCGGCCGAGCTAGGCTCCTGGTCGAACGAGAGGCGCTTACGCTCCACGTCGATGCCTTTGGCTTTCAGGGCCTCAGCCAGCTGCAGCGTGGTTACGCGGCCAAAGATTTTGCCGCTTTCACCCACTTTAGCCGGGATGTCCAGTACCACGTCACCGATTTTGTCAGCTACTGCCTGAGCATCAGCTTTAACCTTGTCGGCTTTGTGAGCAGCCTGACGAATATTTTCGGCTACGATTTTCTTGTTCGATTTGTCGGCCAGAACGGCCAGACCCTGCGGGAGCAGGTAGTTGCGACCGAAGCCGGGCTTCACCGTTACGGTGTCGTTCTTGTAGCCCAGGCCCTTTACGTCGTCTTTCAGAATTACTTCCATGTCAGTACTACGGTTGGGGGGTTACTTCAGCGAGTCGGTTACGTAAGGCATCAGTGCCAGGTGGCGGGCTTTAGCTACAGCCTGAGCCACTTTACGCTGGAACTTGAGGCTGGTGCCCGTGATACGGCGGGGCAGAATGCGGCCCTGCTCGTTCACGAACTTCAGCAGGAAGTTCGGATCCTTGTAATCAACGTACTTGATGCCGTTTTTCTTGAAGCGGCAGTATTTCTTGCGGGTATCCTGCTTGTGGATACGTTCGTTGGCGAGACTCATCTTCTTAGGCTTAGGCAACGGCTTCCGATTGTTTAGCTTTCTGCTGGTTCATTTCGCCTTTGCGGCGACGCTCACCGTAAGCTACGGCGTGCTTGTCCAGAACGGTGGTCAGGAAGCGGATGATACGTTCGTCACGACGGAAAGCGAGTTCCAGCGTGTCTACAATGTTGCCCGAGCCAGTGAACTCCACGAGGAAGTAGTAGCCGGTGTTTTTCTTCTGAATCGGGTACGCCAGCTTTTTGAGGCCCCAAGATTCAGTGTTGATGATGTCGGCGCCATTTTCCTTAAGCACCTGCGAGAACTTCTCGACCGTCTCTTGCACCTGGCTCTCGTTCAGAACGGGAGTCAAAATGAAGACCGTCTCGTAATTTCTTACTTCCATTACGACGGGGTTGAAAATTATTGTGTGAAAAAACTCAATGAGCCGGCAAAGATACGGTTTTTCCGTTGCGAAATGCACGGATTTGTATAAATAGCAGGAATATAGTTCGCGGTAACGAATTGGCGTTCAACGAGCAGAATAAAGGCTGTAGCTCTTACCATTAGGAGTAAGGGACACGTAAAGCAGTGAGAACGGCCTTTTACTCAGGTTTGCTGAATTGTGTTAGCTAAAGTGCCGGGGCTCACAGAACGAGGAGCAGGAACATCATTTTAGAATGTTTCTAAGCAAGGCTAAATGGGCTAATTTTCGCCCAAGCAGGTTTGTTCTCTGGGTTTCCCAACCTACATTTGTGGCCTTGAAGCACCCCCCGCGTTTCTTTTTCCCAGTCATATTGTGCTATGAATAGCATCCGACTTCGTCCCCTTTCCCGCCTCTTTCTCGCTCTCTTCCTGACGTTTGCTGCCGTAGGTAACACTTCGGCACAGGACGTGGGAGCAGCTCCCGATGTGAGCAAAGAAGGTGTGGCACCCGGCGCTACGGCCGCCGCTACTCCCGCCACGGCGGCCGCTCCCGCTGCTGGCGGTGGCGACGCTGCTGCTATTGCCGCCGGCGACGCACTCTTTAAAGGCAACTGCGCCCAGTGCCACGCCATCAACGATGTGGTGGTGGGTCCGGCGCTGGCCGGCATTAGCAAGCGCCGCCCGGTTTCCTGGCTGATTCCCTGGATCAAGAACTCCAGCAAGATGGTAGCCGCCGGCGACGAGTACGCCGTGAAAATCTTCAACCAGTACCAGAAGCAGCAGATGCCCAGCTTCCAACTGAGCGACGCTGAGGTTACTTCTATTCTGGCTTACATCACGGCGGAAGAAGGTAAGGGCGGTGCTGATACCAAACTCACTCCGAATAGCGGCGACAATGCTGCCGTTGATGGTACGGCGGCTGCTAACGGCGAGGCCGACGGTGGCAAGTACATGGACATCCTGCTGATTGTATTGGTAGTAGTGCTGATTGTACTGGTAGTAACGCTGGTTATCATCGCCAATATCATGAAGGACGTGCTGCGTGGCCGCAAGGACCTCGACGGCCGCGACGTAGAAATTCTGGAGCAACGCACCGACTGGAGCCGCCTGTATAAGTCGCCGGTATTGCGTGGCATTGCCGGGGTGGTATTCGTGCTGGCCGTGCTGTACACTTCGGTGCAGGGCGCTATGGGAGTAGGTCTGCAGCAGGGCTACCAGCCGACACAGCCTATTGCCTTCTCGCACAAGCTGCACGCCGGTGAAAACCAGATCAACTGCGCCTATTGCCACACTTCGGTGTACAAGAGCAAGTCGGCTAACATTCCTTCGGCCAACATCTGTATGAACTGCCACTCGCAGGTGAAAACGGAGTCGCCGGAAATCAAGAAAATTTACCGTGCTATTGAGCGCAAGCAGCCTATTCAGTGGGTGCGCGTGCACAACCTGCCCGACCTGGCTTACTTCAACCACTCGCAGCACACGCAAGTCGGCGGTATCGAGTGCCAGACTTGCCACGGCCCTATCCAGAACATGGAAGTAGTGTATCAGTATTCGCCGCTCACGATGGGCTGGTGCATTAACTGCCACCGCGAAACGCCGCTCAACACGAAAGGCAACGGCTACTACAACAACCTCGTGAAGCTGCACGACAGCGCTAACGGTGCTGCACCGTTTACGGTATCGTCGAACGGCGGCACTGAGTGCTCGAAGTGCCACTACTAATCCCATAGGGTCTTGAAAGACCGGCACTCAGACCAACCGCTGAAGCCGGTCATTCAGGACCCAAATTCTTTAAAAAGCACACTTAGAGACCATCCGGACGATTATAAAATCCGAGTCCCTAAGTCTCTGAGACCCTAAGTTCCAAAAACACGATGCAAGAGTCGCCTAAGTACTGGAAGGGAATTGAGGAACTGGAGAACTCACCGGAGTTCGTGAAGAATGCACTCACGGAGTTTGCAGACTTCCTGCCGGTGAAGGAAACCTATGGCTCTTCCGACGCTGCGGTAGCGCCGCGCCGCGACTTCCTCAAGCTGATGGGCTTTGGCCTAGCAGCTGCTACCCTCGCCAGCTGCGAAACGCCGATTAAAAAGGCCATCCCGTACCTGAATAAGCCGGAAGAGGTAGATCCGGGCATTGCCAACTTCTACGCTTCTACTTACTTCAACGGTCAGGACTACAACAGCGTACTCGTGAAGACCCGCGAAGGTCGTCCGATCAAGCTGGAAGGTAACCCTGAGTCGCCGATTACCCGTGGCGGCCTGTCGGCCCGTGCGCAGGCTTCGGTTCTGAGCCTCTACGACGGAGCCCGTCTGCAGCATTTCGCCATCAAAGGCCAGAAAGCTGATAAGGACCGGGTTGACCAGGAAATCCGCACGGCATTGGCTGGTGCTGGTCGCACGCTCATCGTGTCGCCCACCATCATCAGCCCCAGCACCAAGAAAGTAATTGCGGAGTTTGCCTCGCGCTATCCCGGCACCGAGCACGTGATGTACGACGTGAATTCGGCTTCGGGTCTGCTGCGTGCCAACGGCGGTGTGCTGCCGAGCTACGACTTCAGCAAAGCTGATGTAATTGTGAGCCTGGGTGCCGACTTCCTCGGTACCTGGATTTCGCCCGTAGAATTTGCTCGTCAGTACGTAACCAACCGGAAAGTAAGCAGCGACAAGCGCACCATGTCGCGCCACTTCCAGTTTGAAAGCGCCCTGACCCTGACTGGCTCCAACGCTGACGTGCGCGTGCCTGTGAAACCTTCGGAAATGGGGGCTATGACTGTGGCTCTCTACAACGGGGTTGTAGGAGGTGCTGCTGCCGGCAACGCTCAACTAAAGAAGGCGGCCGCTGAACTGAAAGCTGCGGGTAGCCGTGGCTTGGTTGTGTCGGGTTCCAACGACCCCGCCGTACAGGCTCTCGTAACGGCCATCAACCAAAGCCTCGGCAGCGCTGCAGTAGATGTAGCAGCCCCGTCGATGGTTCGCCAGGGTGATGATGCCCGTATGGAGCGTGCTGTGAAGGACATCATTGGCGGCCAGGTTGGCGCCGTGATTTTCTACAACGCCAACCCAGTGTTCGACCACCCAATGGGCGCTCAGCTAGGCGAAGCACTGAAAGGCGGAAAAGTGAAGACCACTATTTCGCTGAATGACCGCCTCGATGAAACCGGCTCCCTTTGCACCTACGCCGCTCCCGACCATCACTGGATGGAGTCGTGGAATGACTACGAGCCGAAGCGTGGCTTCCTGAGCATCGCTCAGCCCGTAATTTCGCCGCTGTTCGGCACCCGCCAGGCGCAGGATTCTCTGCTGACCTGGGCCGGTAACCCAACCAGCTACTACAACTATCTGCGTGCACAGTGGAAAGCCGTAACTGGCTCCGACCCGAAAGCATGGGATAAGGCAGTGCATGACGGTGTGGCTATGGGCTCAGCTCTGGCTGCTCCTGCTGCTCAGGCCGGTGCTGCCATGGGTGCTGCTGAAGCCATCAGCGCCATCAACTCTGCTCCCAAATTCACGGGAACCGAGCTTTGCATCTACGAGAAAGTAGGTGTCGGCAACGGCACAGAAGCCAACAACCCCTGGCTACAAGAGTTGCCTGACCCGGTATCGAAAGCTACCTGGGGCAACTACGTGGCTGTGCCGCGCAAAATGGCCGAGGAAAAAGGCTGGGCGCAGGGCGACGTGCTGAAAGTTACGGCCAACGGCAAATCTATTGAGCTGCCTGTGTTGATCCAGCCAGGCCAAGCTGCCGGCTCGGTAGCCATTGCGCTGGGCTACGGCCGCACGCAGGCTGGCAAAGTAGCCGACAAAGTAGGTGAGAACGTGCTGCCCTTCGCGGTGATGCGCAACGGTGCTATCATGTACGCCAATTCGGTAACGCTGGAAAAAACCGGTGCTACCTCGCCCATCGCCCAGACGCAGACTCACCACACCATCATGGACCGCAAGCCGGTGGTGCAGGAGGCTACGCTGAAGCAATACCGTGAAAACCCCAAGGAAGTAACTGAGTACGAAACCATTTCGACCCCCGATGGCCCGCAAAAGCCGAACAAAGTGTCGCTGTGGCAGGACTACGAGTACAAGAACCACCATTGGGGCATGGCCATCGACCTCAACTCCTGCATCGGCTGTGGCTCGTGCGTGGTAGGTTGCCAGGCTGAGAACAACGTGGCCGTAGTAGGCAAGCAGGAGGTGATTAACCGTCGCGAGATGCATTGGATGCGCATCGACCGTTACTACAGCTCCGACGCCAGCAAAGAGGACTTCGAAACTAAAGGCAAGCTGGATACTTACGCGGCCATGGAAGATCCATCCGAGAATCCCTCGGTTATCTTCCAGCCGATGATGTGCCAGCACTGCAACCACGCTCCCTGCGAAACGGTATGCCCGGTACTAGCTACTACGCACAGCTCGGAAGGTCTCAACCAGATGACCTACAACCGTTGCGTTGGTACCCGTTACTGCGCTAACAACTGCCCCTACAAAGTGCGCCGCTTCAACTGGTTCTCGTACTACTCCAACGAGAAGTTCGAAGCCGTAAACGGCCACATGTTCACCGACCTCGGCCGCATGGTATTGAACCCGGATGTAACGGTTCGTGCCCGTGGTGTAATGGAGAAATGCTCGCTCTGCGTGCAGCGTATCCAACTCGGCAAGCTGGAAGCCAAGAAGCAGAAGCGTCGTCCGAAGGATGGCGAAATTGTGTCGGCTTGCGCCCAGTCGTGCCCCACGCAGGCTATCGTATTCGGCGATATGCGTGACCCGGAGTCGCGCCTGTCGAAGCTGCTGCGTCGTGAAGACGGTGAGCGTGCCTTCCACGTGCTCGACGCCATCAACGTGCAGCCGAACATGACCTACCTGACCAAGATCCGTAACACGGAAGAAGTTCGCAACGCCTAGAAACTGAGCCATAGGGGAGGGCCACTTGGTCCACCACCCGGTAGCCCTCCCCATCTACTCCATTAAGTCCAAACACTATGCAGCACGTATCGCCTGTACGGGAGCCGCTCGTAACCGGGGGGAAAACGTACCACGACGTCACTCAGGACGTGTGCCGCCAGGTAGAAGCCGCTCCCAACGTCCGTTGGATGGCCGCCCTGGCCGTGGCGCTCTTTTTCCTCGGCGTCTTCTTCTACTCCGTTTATCGCACCCTCTGGTATGGTATCGGTGAATGGGGCCTGAACAAAACCGTAGGCTGGGCCTGGGACATCACCAACTTTGTATGGTGGGTAGGTATCGGTCACGCAGGTACCCTGATTTCGGCAGTTCTGCTGCTGTTCCGTCAGAAATGGCGGACTTCTATCAACCGCGCGGCTGAGGCAATGACCATTTTTGCCGTAATCTGCGCCGCTATGTTCCCGGTACTGCACATGGGCCGCCCGTGGTTGGCTTACTGGGTATTCCCGCTGCAGAACACCTTCGGCTCGCTGTGGGTGAACTTCAACTCACCGCTGCTCTGGGACGTTTTCGCCATCTCGACCTACTTCACCGTGTCGCTGGTGTTCTGGTACACGGGTCTGGTTCCTGACTTCGCTACCATCCGTGACCGTGCAAAAGGCCCGATTGCTAAAGTAGCTTACTCGCTGCTGAGCATGGGCTGGAAAGGTTCGGCCAAGCACTGGAGCCGTTACGAAACGGTTTCTCTGATTCTGGCCGGTGTTTCTACGCCGCTGGTACTCTCGGTACACACTATCGTATCGATGGACTTTGCAACCTCGGTTGTTCCGGGCTGGCACACCACCATCTTCCCTCCCTACTTCGTAGCGGGCGCTATCTTCTCGGGCTTCGCGATGGTACTCACGCTGATGCTCATCACGCGAGTAGTATTCAAGCTGGAAGATTACATCACGCTGGAGCACATTGCCCTCATGAACAAAATCATGATGGTAACCGGCTCTATCGTAGGGGTAGCTTACATCACTGAGTTCTTCATTGCCTGGTATTCACAAGTAGAATTTGAGCAGTACGCTTTCATTAACCGTGCTACCGGACCTTACTGGTGGGCTTACTGGTCGATGATGACCTGCAACGTAATTACGCCCCAACTGGTGTGGATTCGTCGGGTACGCTACAGCATTCCGCTGACCTTCGTTCTGTCGATCATCGTGAACATCGGGATGTGGTTCGAACGTTTCGTGATTATCGTTACCTCGCTGCACCGCGATTACCTGCCTTCGAGCTGGGTTATGTTCTCGCCTTCGATTATCGATATCGGCATCTATGTAGGTACGCTGGGTCTGTTCTTCACGCTGTTCCTGCTCTTCGCCAAATTCTTCCCGGTGATTAACATGGCGGAAGTGAAATCGGTGATGAAATACACCGTGGACAATGGCCCGACTTACACCGGCCACGACCCGCACCACAAGACTCCCCAACCTGCCACCCATGGCGTGCCGGCTTCGGCTCCCGTAAACTACGATAAGCATGACTAAGCGCTTCGCCCTCGGCATCTTCGAAGACGAGGACGTGCTGCTGCACGCCGTTGAAAACGTCCGCGAGGCGGGCGTGAAAATCTACGAAGTCTTCACCCCGTTCCCGATTCACGGCATGGACGATGCCCTCGGCATCGAACGGTCCCGCCTGCCTATCGCGGCATTCTTCTACGGCGTCATCGGTCTGAGCTTCGCCTTGTGGCTGCAGATTTACACGCTGGGCTTCGACTGGCCGATGATTATCGGTGGTAAACCGCACATTGCGCTGCCCGCCTTTATTCCAGTGGCATTCGAACTGACGGTGTTCTTTTGCTGCCACGGTATGGTAATTACCTTCTATACCATCAGCAAGCTGTATCCCCGCTGGAAAACGCCGGTTCTGGATGTGCGCTCTACCGATGACAAGTTCGTAGTGGCCATCGAGCTGAATGAGAAGACCGACCTGAACCATCTGACACAGCTGCTGCGCGCCAATGGTGCCACGGAGGTGAACGAAAAAGAAATGACCAAATTCTAATGACGCATTCGCTGAAACTAGGTCTGCAAGCGTCGGCAATCCTGTTTGCCTCGGTGCTGACCACCGGCTGCAACCGCGCCGATGATCCTGGCATTGAGTACGCGCCGGAGATGTACGAGTCAATTCCGTACGATCCCCTGCGGCAGGTGAATGCCAATACGGTGAATCCAATGGGTATCAACCAGCGCACCCCGGTGGTGGGCACGGTGCCTCGTGGCAAAGCCGATTATTACTCTCACATCGCCAAGGACGATGTAGAGACTGCACAAGCTACCCTTCGTAATCCCTACGCTTACTCGAAAGAGAGCCTGGAAGAAGGTAAGGCACTATACCTGCGCAACTGCCAGCACTGCCATGGCGAGCAGGGCGACGGCCAGGGTGCAGTAGGAGTGAAGTTCAAGGGGGTGCCTAACTACGCAGCTGGCGCCTACAAAACCATGAACGAAGGCCACATCTACCACGTCATTCAGTGGGGTAAAGGCCGCATGATGCCACACGGCTCGCAGGTTAATCCGGAGGAGCGTTGGAAGATTGCAATGTATGTGCGAGTGCTGCAGGAAGGCAAGGGCCCTGATGGGGTAGGAGACTTCCTGAAAGCCAAAGGCGTTTCCGGGGCCGGTGTAGCCGCTGCCGATTCGTCGCAGACCAACGATACCCAAACGCAGGCTCCGGTTCAGGAAGCGCAGGCCAATAAGGCCTCTGCCACCCCGGGCCAAGGTGATAAAGCAAACAACGGCACCGCAAACTAAACCGCTATGGCAACTCTGACGCATCACGAAGGCGTTACGGCTGAATACCTGGAGGTTTCATCCGGTACCCGTAAAAAGTTCATCATGATTATCCTGGCCGGCGTACTGCTGCTGGTTGTTGGATTAATCGTCGCCTACCTAGGTATTGGCGAAGCTCATCACGAAGGTGCTGCCGCAGCCCATGGTGCTACGGCTGGTCACGAAGGGACAGGCCATCATGGCAGCCCTACCTGGCTCAAGCGCCTCATTGTTAGCCTTTGGCACAACAACGTGTATTTCACTGGTGTTTCGGTCATCGGCACGGTGTTCATGGCTATCCAGTACGTTGCATATGCTGGCTGGTCGGTTCTGATCAAGCGTGTGTATGAAGCGCTCAGCGCCTGGGTAATTCCGGGTGGTATCCTGCTGGTTGTGATTTTCCTGTTGGGCCTGATCAACCACGACATCTTCCACTGGACGATGCCGGGCATTATGGACAAGGCATCGCCAAATTATGACCGTCTCATCGCAGGCAAGTCAGGCTTCCTGAATCTGGGCTTCTACTTGGGCCGCATGGTAGTCTTCATTGCTATCTGGGCTTATTTCACGAAAAGACTTCGTGACCTGTCGCTGGCAGAAGATCTGAACGGTGGCACGGAGTACTTCCACAAGTGCATCAACGTGTCGGCTCTGTTCCTGGTGCTGTACGCTGTTTCTTCTTCAATTTCCGCTTGGGACTGGGTAATGTCGATTGACACGCACTGGTTCTCTACCATGTTTGGCTGGTATGTATTCGCCTCCTGGTGGGTATCGGGCATTGCGGCCATCACGCTGTGCACCATTCTGCTGAAGCAAGCTGGCTATCTGCGCTGGGTTACTGCTGGCCACCTGCACGACTTGGGCAAGTACATGTTCGGCTTCAGCATCTTCTGGACCTACGTGTGGTTCTCGCAGTTCATGCTGATCTGGTACGCTAACTTGCCGGAAGAGTCGGTTTACTTCAACCAGCGTCTGGGCGGCTTCAACGGCCAGTACACGTGGTTGTTCTTCTTCAACCTGCTGATCAACTTCGTATTCCCCTTCCTGGTGCTGATGACGCGCGATGCGAAGCGTCAGATGATCATGCTCAAGATTGTCACCATTGCCATTCTGATTGGCCACTGGTTCGACTTTTATTTGATGATCATGCCTGCAACTATGCAGGAGAATAATGGGTTCATCATAGAGTTCGGCGTTGCATTGGTCTTCCTGGGTAGCTTCCTACTGCTGATGACCAAGCGCTTGGCTCAAGCTTCTCTGGTACCGCTGCATCACCCGTTCCTCGACGAGAGCGTGCATCACACCACCTAATCTTAGACCTGAGTATTGAGAAGTGAGAAGTTAGACTGCATAGTATAACAGCCTCTCACTTCTAACCTCTCAAATCTCACCTCTTCCTTTACCTAATGACTGCTCTTGGTATTCTGCTGGTGTTGGTGTTGCTGCTGGTCGTTTTCGGCCTGTTGTTCCGCCTCCAGATCCTGACCTCGATTTTTTCGGGCAGCTCGGCCCGTGACTTCGGGATGAGCAACCGCGTAAACGCGGTGCTGCTGATCCTCTTCATGGTCATTGGCGGTGCGGCCTTCGCTTGGTCGTTCGGCGACAACTTCAATAAAATGAATCCCCCCATTGCGTCGGTCCATGGCCACGCAACAGAGCGGATGTTCTGGACGACGATGATCATCATCGGTATTGTATTCGTCCTGACGCAGATTGCCTTGTTTGTGTACTCCTATAAGTACCAGCACAAAGAAGGCCGCCGGGCGTACTTCTTCCCTCATAACAACAAAATTGAAATTATCTGGACCGTTATTCCGGCCATCGTAATGGCAGGTCTGGTATTCGCCGGTTGGAAAGAGTGGACCCGCATCACTGGTCCTGCTCCCAAAGATTCGGTTGTGCTGGAAGTAATGGGCAAGCAGTTCAACTGGCTGGTACGCTACCCCGGCGCCGATCAGAAGCTGGGTGTGGTAAACTACCGCATGATTGATGCGACCAACGAATTCGGATTTGACCTGACCGACAAAAGTGGTCTGGATGACTTTGTTGCCGGCGAGATTCACGTGCCGAAAGGCCATCCGGTTCTGCTGAAAATCCGCTCCCGTGACGTATTGCACGCAGTATACATGCCGCATTTCCGCGTGCAGATGTACGCTGTGCCAGGTATGCCAACCAAGTTCTGGTTTACGCCTACTAAAACAACTGACGAGATGCGTGCGCAACTCGGCAACCCCAAATTCAACTACGAGTTAGCCTGCAACCAAATCTGCGGCCGTGGTCACTTCGCAATGAAACTGAACATTGTGGTAGACGAGCCGGACGATTATGTTGCTTGGTATGCCCAGCAGAAGTCGTTCTCGGAACAGAACCCGGACGTACTCGCTTCTTTCAAACAGAAGGAAGAGAAGCTGGTTGTGAAAGAGGCTGCCGCCGTGGCTACGCCTGCTACCAAAGCCTCGCTCTAATTCAACGCAGTTAATCAACGCTTTCTATGGCTGCTAATCTTCCCACTCAAGTGCAGGGCGGCGTCGGGGTAACCGAGCCGGGCATCTCGCACGAAGAGCACCTGCACCACGACGATCATCACCACGACCAGCATTGGCTGTTCAAGTACGTGTTCAGCACGGACCATAAGGTGATTGCCAAGCAGTTCCTGATAACAGGTATCTTCTGGGCTATTCTCGGGGGTACGCTATCCAGCTTATTCCGTTTGCAACTCGGCTGGCCAGAGGCTACGCTGGAGTGGCTGACGCCGGTATTCGGCAAGTGGATTGAAGCGGGTAAGCTGAGCCCTGACTTCTATCTGGCTCTGGTTACGATGCACGGTACCATCATGGTGTTCTTCGTGCTGACGGCCGGTCTGTCGGGTACGTTCTCCAACTTCCTGATTCCGCTGCAGATTGGTGCCCGCGACATGGCTTCGGGTTTCATGAACATGCTTTCTTACTGGTTCTTCTTTGTATCCGGTATTATCATGTTCGCCTCGATGTTCATCGAAACCGGTCCGGCTGCAGCCGGCTGGACAATCTACCCGCCGCTGAGCGCCCTGCCTCAGGCTATTCCTGGCTCAGGCTTGGGTATGACGATGTGGCTGGTGTCTATGGCCCTGTTCATCGTATCGCAGCTGCTGGGTGGTGTGAACTATATCACTACCATCATCAACCTGCGGACCCGCGGCATGAGCCTGAGCAAAATGCCGCTCACCATCTGGTCGTTCTTTCTGACGGCCATCCTCGGTCTGCTGTCGTTCCCAGTGCTGCTGTCGGCGGCTCTGCTGCTGATCTTCGACCGTTCGTTCGGCACCAGCTTCTTCCTGTCTGACATCTACATCGCCGGCCAAGCGCTGAACAACACGGGTGGTTCGCCGATCCTTTTCCAGCACTTGTTCTGGTTCCTCGGTCACCCTGAAGTGTACATCGTTATCATGCCTGCTATGGGTATGGTATCGGAAATCCTGGCTACCAACGCCCGTAAGCCTATCTTCGGCTACCGCGCTATGATTGGCTCGCTGCTGGGTATTTCGCTCCTGTCGTTCGTTGTGTGGGCTCACCACATGTTCGTGACGGGTATGAACCCCTTCCTCGGGTCGGTGTTCATGTTCCTGACACTGATTATTGCGGTTCCATCGGCAGTAAAAACCTTCAACTGGTTGGCTACGCTGTGGCGCGGTAATATCCGCTTCACGTCGGCCATGCTGTTCTCGATTGGCTTCGTGTCGCTGTTCATCTCGGGTGGTCTGACCGGTATCATTCTCGGTAATGCTGCTCTCGATATCCAGATGCACAACACGTACTTCGTGGTAGCTCACTTCCACTTGGTAATGGGTAGCTCGGCCTTCTTCGGCCTGTTTGCCGGCGTGTATCACTGGTTCCCGAAGATGTTTGGCCGCATGATGGATGAGAAGCTCGGCTACATCCACTTCTGGCTGACTTTCATCGGTGTGTATCTGGTGTTCATGCCCATGCACTACGTTGGTATTGCCGGTTTCCCCCGCCGCTACTACGCCTGGACTGGTTTCGACTCGTTCAGTCAGTTTGCTGACCTGAACAAGTTTATCTCGGTAGCCGCCATCTTGGCGTTCTTCGCCCAGTTTGTATTCGTCTTCAACTTCTTCTACAGCATTTTCCGTGGCCGTCGTGCTACTGAAAACCCGTGGCGCTCGACGACGCTGGAGTGGACTACGCCGGTGATTCCTGGCCACGGCAACTGGCCCGGCGAAATCCCTGCTGTATACCGTTGGCCCTACGACTATAGCAAGCCCGGTGCTGAGGATGACTTCATCCCGCAAAACGTGCCCTTCTCGAAAACGCAGTCTTCCAACCTGCCCTACGAGAGCG
The DNA here is from genome assembly GCF_900142395.1 of Hymenobacter psychrotolerans DSM 18569. GTDB lineage: Bacteria > Bacteroidota > Bacteroidia > Cytophagales > Hymenobacteraceae > Hymenobacter > Hymenobacter psychrotolerans. Next base: position 198,237 of record NZ_FRAS01000004.1, read on the forward strand.
AAATGGAATAGGTGCCTTCTGGCAAATCACCCGAAACGGGCCGCTGTACCTACGGCGGCCCGTTTCTTTTGGTGCCTCCCAGCATTGGCCGGCGAGGTATGTGCGGCGGCTGGTACGCTTCTACTAATTCTCTGACTGAAGGCACACCTAAGCATGTGCCACCTTCATTCCTATGACTCAACCTGCTTTTGTAAGCCGTTTTCGCTTCTTTGGCATCCTCACAGTGGTGGCAGTATATCTGCTGATACTGGTAGGCGGTATCGTCCGGAGTACGGGCTCGGGCATGGGCTGCCCTGACTGGCCGAAGTGCTTCGGAACCTGGGTGCCCCCCACGGATATAAGCCAGCTTCCTGCCAATTACAAGGAAATCTATACGGAGCAGCGCGTTGCGAAAAACCAGCGTATTGCTACCACACTGGATGGGCTTGGCTTCGAGAAGGTAGCGGCCCAGATATTCGCTCATCCCACTCAGTTCATCGAAACTGATTTCAACGTCACCAAAACCTGGATTGAATATGTCAACCGGCTGCTGGGGGCGCTGATAGGTGTGTTCATATTCCTGGCAGTAGTACTGGCGCTACCGTATTGGCGCCGCGACCCACCGGTATTCTGGCTGACTTTCGGAGCATTTCTACTAACGGGCTTTCAAGGATGGCTGGGCTCATTGGTGGTGTCCACGAACCTGCTGCCGGAAATGGTGACCGTGCATATGGCGCTGGCACTGGTTATCGTGGCCATGCTGATTTATGCTGTTGACCGCTCACAGCAGTCTAGTACCGGTCAGATCCGGCCTGGTTCGGTTACTGAGTCAGTGGCGGATACCGGGCTCATGTCCTGGCTGTGGCTGGTGGCAGTGCTGACGTTTGTGCAAATCATCATCGGGACCCAGGTAAGGGAGCAGGTGGATCTGGTGGCCGCTGCTGCCGATCAGCAGAACCGGGCCGGCTGGGTAGAGCAGCTGGGCAGCGTCTTCTACATTCACCGCTCGTTCTCGATTGCGCTGCTGCTGGTGAACCTGTACGTGGCGCGCCGGCTATACGCCACGCGTAGTGAGGCGCTCAGGTCCCTAACTACTTCGGTGCTGGTCCTGCTGGGCGTAGAGATACTGGCAGGAGTGCTGTTGTCGTATTTCGCGCTGCCAGCGGCCATACAGCCCGTGCATCTGATGGTGGCCACGCTGCTGTTCGGAGTACAGTTTCTGCTGATCATCCGGCACCGGCGCCAGATCAAAACCCAAGTGCAGGCCACTAGTACGGGCTTTGTTGCGTAACTTTGCGGTTCGGTTTGGAGTCCTTCCACCGTCCGTGTTGTTTTAGTACTAATGACCAAAGCCAGGGCGTATTTCCAATTAATCAAGTTTCGGCTGGCGCTGACGGTGGCCTTTTCCAGTGCAATTGGGTACTTGCTGGGCGCACATGCTTTCGACTGGGGGCGGGCTACGCTCGTGCTGCTGGGCGGCCTGGCTGTCACTGGCTCGGCCAATACCATCAACCAGATTTACGAGAAGGATCTGGACAAGCTGATGAAGCGCACGGCCAAGCGGCCCTTACCGCTCGGCATCCTGAGCATAACAGAGGCGTGGATATTTACCGTGGTGCTGGGCGTGGCAGGGCTGGCACTGCTGGCCTATTGCTTTAATCCGCTGGCCGCCGCCCTCTCGCTGGTTTCCCTGATTCTGTACGGCTTTATCTACACGCCACTCAAGCAGCTTTCCCCGATCTGTGTTTTCGTGGGAGCCATACCGGGTGGTTTGCCGCCCTTCATTGGCTGGGTAGCGGCCACGAATGCCATTGTGGGCGTTGAAAGCCTGGGCGGCTGGGTACTGTTCGGAATCCAATTTATGTGGCAGTTTCCGCACTTCTGGGCCATTGCCTGGGTTCTGGATGATGACTACCGGGCGGCTGGCTTCAAGATGCTGCCCTCACCAGGCCGTAAGGATCTGCGCACAGCCTTCCAGATTATGACCTACACGCTGCTGCTGATTCCTCTGAGTCTGCTGCCGCTGCAGTTCGGCATAGCCGGCAAAACGTCCGCCCTGATTGCGGTAGTGTGTGGCGTGCTGTTTCTGATGCAAACCTTCTACCTGATGCGCACCTGTACCAAAAAGGCCGCAATGCGCATCATGTTCGGCTCTTTTCTCTATCTGCCCATCGTGCAGATAGCCTTGGTTCTCGACAAATTGTAACGATGCCGCGTGGCCTGAGCCAAAGGCAGGTGAAGCGGCCCTTTTTGCTTTGTATATGCATTCCTCTGAGCTTGAAATTCTGAAAGACCGGGAGCCTGGCCTCGGCACTCACCCCACGCGGGTATTGATGTGGCTGATGATGATCAGCAGCACCATGATTTTTGCGGCGTATACCAGCGCCTACATTGTGCGGCGCGAGGAAGGCAACTGGATGGAGTTCGACCTGCCCTTCAGCCTGCTCTATACCACCCTTATCATTGTGCTAAGTAGCGCTGCTATCCAGTGGGCCTACTTCGCCGCCCGCAAGGACCAGCTGCAGCAAGTAAAGCTGGGCATACTCATTTCGTTCGTGCTCGGGTTGGTATTTCTGGCCGGGCAGTGGAATGTATGGGGTGAACTAGTGCGTAACAAGATCTACTTTAGCGGCGTTGATGCTAATCCATCGGGCTCGTTCCTATATGTACTGATGGGTGTACACGCTTTTCACTTGGTTACGGGACTGATTTTTCTGCTGATTGTATTGCGGAAAAGCTTTAACTATCAAGTGCATTCGCGCCAAATGCTGTCTATTGGCAACGTCACCATCTACTGGCACTTCCTGGGCGCGCTTTGGTTGTACCTGTATTTGTTCCTACTTTTGAACCACTAGTTTCGTCTTACCCCGCACTTTATGTCCACCATTTCCACGACGCAGCCCCTCACTTCTGCCGACGCCGCCGACCGGCCGCGCAGCGGCAACTGGGACGGAGGCAACGAGCCGCTCAAGGCCAGCTATGGCAAGCTGATGATGTGGTTCTTCCTGCTGTCGGACGCCTTCACGTTCGCTGCCTTCCTGACCACCTACGGATTGATCCGCCACCGTTACCCGGCCTTCGACGCCGCTGCGGGTAAAGCCTTCGAATTCACGACGGCTTACTGGCCCATTCCTGATAAGGTGTTCAATGCCTTCCCGGGCCTGCATGGCATGGATGTGCCGCTGGGCTTCGTGGCTCTGATGACCATGATTCTTATCTTCAGCTCCGTGACTATGGTGCTGGCGGTAGAAGCGGGCCACCGGATGGACAAAAAGGATGTGCAGAAATGGCTGCTTTGGACGATTTTGTTTGGTGCTACTTTCCTGGCCTCGCAGGCCTGGGAGTGGAGCCACTTCATCAAGGGCACTGAAACCGGCACCAAAATGCTGGACGGCACCACGGTATACGGCGCTAATCTGGCCGTAAACCAGTACGGCCCGGTACTTTTCGCTGACCTGTTCTTCTTTATCACGGGTTTCCATGGTACGCACGTATTCTCTGGCGTATGCTTGCTGGTGTGGTCTTTCATTGCCACCACCAACGGCACTTTCGAGAAGCGCGGCCACTATGAGATGGTGGAAAAGATTGGCCTGTACTGGCACTTTGTAGACCTCGTTTGGGTGTTCGTTTTCACCTTCTTCTACCTCGTATAATCCCAACAGGCCGCTACGCAGCAGACCCGCCGAACTACCGTTTCGCGCTTTGCTCCGTAGCGGCCCCGTTACTTTCTGCATCATGGCTAATCACGTAGGCACCGAGCATACCACGCATACCGGCGAAATTCCGAAGCCCAACACCGGCTGGATCTGGAAAACATTCTTCATTCTGGTTGGTATCACGGCTCTTGAGTTCGTGTTCGTTTTCCTGATGGACCCGAGCACGCTGCGTAACTCGATTTTCATCATCCTGACGATTTTCAAGGCTTTCTACATCGTGGCGGAGTTCATGCACCTTAAGCATGAAGTGAAGGCGCTGATCTGGACCATCCTTGTACCAATGGCGCTGCTGGTGTGGCTGCTTATTGCACTCATTACGGAAGGCTCCTATCAGAACTCGTTCTGGAACGTATTCAACTAACCGCATGAGGCCCAAACACGTCCTGTTGTTGGGCCTTATGCTGTTGGTCCCGGTGCTGGCTTTCGTGTTTCTGTACACTTTCGGCACCAACCGTTACGCGCTGCCCACTTACCTGCCCGACAGAGTCGATTCGACACTGGTGCAAGGGAAGTGGCGGCGCGATACTGTTTTTCACCAGTTGGGAGACTTTCGCCTGTCTTCTCAGTCGGGCCGGGAGATTACGCAGAAGGACCTCGGCAATGGGGTCTATGTCGCAAATTTCTTTTTCTCGACTTGCCCCGGCGCCTGCCCGCGCATGAACAGCCAGATGGCGCGCGTGCAGGAGAAGTTCCGGCATGAGCCCCGAGTGAAGCTGGTATCGTACACTGTAGATCCGGCGCATGACTCCGTGGCGGTGCTTGGGCAGTATGCGGAGCAATACGGGGCCATTGCCGGCAAATGGTTTTTCCTGACCGGCGACAAAGCCCAGTTGTATCGGCTGGCAACGGAGGAGTTCGGGCTGGATGCCCCCAGCGGCGCCGGGCCGGGCATTGTGCATAGCCAGAACCTGTACCTCGTAGACCGGGACCGGCGGGTCCGGGGCATCTACGATGGCATGAACCCTAAAGACGTGGAACGGTTGATGACAGAAATCAACGTTTTGCTCTACACTTATGACCAAGAATAGCCCTGTTGCCACCAATCCCGGCAACTTCACCAAATACAAAGTGCTGGCTGCCGTTCTGGGCATTGTAGTACCAGTGGCGGTAGCCGTTCTCTACTTCTTTCCTGAGGTGTTCCGCATCGAAGGTGTGCAGGTGAAAGCACTGCCGGCCGTGAATGCGGTACTGAACTCGCTTACGGCGCTTCTGCTGATGGCCGGCTACTACTTCATCCGGCGCAAGGATGTAGCCAAGCACCGCGCCATGATGGGCTCCGCCTTCCTGATGGGCTCCCTGTTTCTGGTATCGTATGTAGCGTACCACTCACAGGTGACCAGCACCAAATTCGGGGGCGAAGGGCTGATCAGAAGTATCTACTACTTTGTGCTGATTACGCACATTCTGCTGGCCGCCATTACGGTGGCGCTGGTACTGTTCACGCTGTACTTTGCCCTGACAGAGCAGTTTGAGAAGCACCGCCGCATTGCGCGCTGGACCTACCCAATCTGGCTGTACGTGTCCGTTACGGGCGTTGTCGTCTACTTCATGATCAGGCCTTACTACACCTGATAAAAACGCACTGCCAGCCAGGAATAGAGTATAGCTGGCCTGGGGGCTCAGGCATCAAGCTGAAGGCCCGTCATCCGCAAACCATTCGTGTTCAAACGGAGTTGAGGAAGTATGAAAAAGGTTGTTCTGACTGCGCTGTTTGCCCTGCTGCTCGGGGTGTTCTTTAGCCTTGCTCCGCACACAGCGGCGGCGCAATGCACCATGTGCAAAACCCAGGTAGAAGCTGCCCGCACCGACAAGGACGGCTACGACTTCTCCGGCCTGAACAAGGGTATCCTCTACATGGCCGCTATTCCGTATCTGCTGATGGGAACGGTAGGCTATTTCTGGTACCGCAACTCGCGGGCCAAGAAGCTGGCCCGGAAATAGTGGGCAGCTCGTCCTCGGGGGTGGTAAGTATGCTGGCGCAGAAGTGCCCCCGCTGCCACCGTGGCCCCTTGTTTCGTCATTCCGCGCTGCACCTCACCAAGTTCGACGACATGTACGAGAGCTGCCCGGTATGCGGGCAGCACTACGAGCCGGAAGTGGGTTTCTACTGGGGCGCCATGTATATCAGCTATGGCTTTTCCACTGCTATTGTCGTCCTGACGGGCGTCCTGCTGTTTTACCTGGCCAACGACCCGCCACTTTGGGTGTACATCACGAGTGTAGCCGTGGTAGTGCTGGCGCTTACGCCGCTGCTGTTTCGGTATGCCCGCGTTGTGATGCTGTACTTTTTCGGGGGTATCCGCTATGATCCTCGGTTTGCCGAAACCCCGCCGCCACACTCCGCCGATAAAACGAATAGCTAGGAAATGCCGCCAATTGGCGGCATTTTTGTTGGGTACCGGCTCCTGCGGGGCCGTGCGCTGCCGCCCATACCCTGCCTTGTAGTTGAAGTTAGCCCGCTTTCTACCGCCAGTACTGCTGCTGGCTGCCCTCCTGTGTTTTGCGGGTGCCTACCTGAGCAACCGCTTCGGCCAGGCGCCGGAGGCGCTGTTGCGCACTGATGCAGAACGCCTGCAGAAGCTGGTGGTGGATGCTGAACTGACCGCCGAGCAGCAAGCCGTGGAAATAGCGGACCTGGCCCGACAGAATGCGCTGAATTTCGGCCGGATGGTAGGGCAGACTACGTATCCGTGCTTCGTTTACCGCAACGGGGAGCTGCGCTACTGGTCCGACCACACCATCCGGCCCGACCCGGAACACGTCAGCCAGCCGTTTCGGGAGAAGCTCGTGACCATGCAGTTTGGGCGCTACATTGCTCTGCGGGAAGCGGCTGGCTCTCTTGTGGTGCTCACTTATATCCCGCTGGAGAAAGGCTACGGTATCAGCAACCGCTACCTGCGTGCCGGCTCCGAGAAGGCCCTCTTTCGGGGGCTGAACGTGCGGCTGGTGTCCGATGGCAACCGTCCGGGACTACACAAGATTTACTCAGAAGAAGGCACCTACCTGTTTTCGCTGGAAAGCCTGCAGCTAAACCCGGTGGCTGGCAAGCATCTGCCGATGGCATTGCTGGGCCTGGGGCTGAGCCTGTACCTGGCCTGCTGGCTGCTGTGGGCTGCCCGCCTGATGAACGCCGGCAAGCTGCTGGCTAGTGCCGCACTGGTATTGCTGCCGCTGGGCGTGTTACGGGCCGTGCTGCTGCATTTCGGGCTGCCCTATTCCTTCGTCGAGCTGCCGATTTTTGATCCGCGCGTGTACGCCGCTTCCTGGCTGTCGCCTTCCCTCGGCGACTTGCTCATCAATGCCGGGTTGCTGGCTGGGGCGGCTTGCTTTGCGCTGCTGCTGTTCCGGCGCTACAATCCCACGCGCTGGGTGGAGCGCCTCCAGAGCTCGGGCCAGCGGACGGCCGTGGCCACGGCCGCCGGGGTGCTGTTCTTCGGGCTGCTGGAGCTGCTATTTCAGTTCTATTCCAATAGCTTCAACAACTCGCAGATTGTCCTCGACATCACCCAGGATATTTCGGTATCGGGGTTCAAACTGCTGCTGTGCCTGGCTATAGTGCTGCACACCGGCGCCTACTTGGCCGGGTTCTACATGCTGGCGCAGCTGTTCAGCACCGCCGTACGGCCCGATACCAAGCGGGGCAGCATCTTCGGGTTGGGGCTGAGCGCGCTGCTTTTCCTGCCGATTGGCATTGCGCTGGGCCAGGCCCACGTGCTGCTTGTGGGCATCACGCTCTGGTTTTTGCTGCTGCTGCGCCTGATGGGGCTGCGGCGCGTGGTAGCGGCCATTCCCTACCAGGTATACCTGTTTATTTTCCTGATGCTGGGCATTAGCTCGGCCGTGGGCGCACTGGCCCTGTTCGAGCACTTCGACCGGCAACTGGTGCTCAACAAGCAGGCCATGGCCGGCAACCTACTGGTAGATAATGACCTGCAGGGCGAGTTTCTACTCACGGAGCGTACCCGGGAAATGGCCGCCGACCCCCTTATCCGGACCCTGCTGGCCAGTCCGTTCGCCAGCTCGGAGGTAGTGCGCCAGAAAATCGTGAAGCACTACCTGCGCGACTACTTCGACAAATACGAAATAACGGTTTCGCTCTTCGACCCCGCCGGGCGGCCGCTGGGGGCGGGGCCCAATGCCGAATCGTTGTCGGCGGTGCGCAGCCGCCTGCTGCGAAACGCCACCCGCACCGACCAGCTCAACCTGTTTCTGGTGCGCGGCAGCAACTCGTTCAGCACCCGCCGCTACGTCGATTTTGTGGCCGTGCCGGCCCCTGCCAGCGGTAGTAGCACTATCCTGCTGGAGCTCATGCTCAAGAAGCTCACTACCTACAGCGTAGTGCCTGAGCTGCTTGTGGATCAGAAGTTCTTCCAGCCGGGCATGGGGGCGGAGCTAAGCTATGCCGGCTACGAGAAAGACCGGCTGGTGTACAGCGAAGGGGATTTTGACTACGTGAACCGTCTGCAGCCGCACCAGTACAACGACCCGCGCCTTTACCGCACGGGCCTGGTGGCAGACCGGTACCACCACTTTGCCGTGCGCGACGAAGGCCAGCACCGCACCGTCGTCGTGACGACCGGAAACTACAGCTTCACCGACTGGCTGGCCAATTTCTCGTTCCTGTTTTTGCTGCACACGTTTTTCTGGCTGTTCGGGGCCGGCGCGTATCTGCTGGTGCGCGGCAAGTTTCTGGATATTTTCCGGGCCAACTTCAGCACCAAAATTCAGCTCTTCCTGAACTTCGGCATTCTGGTGCCGCTCATCCTGGTGAGCATTGCAACGGCCAGCCAGGTAACGTCGTCGTATAAGCGGGACCTGCGGCGCACCTACGAGCGGCGCGGGCGGGCCGTGCAGGAAAACCTGCTGCAAAACCGCGCCCTGCTCACCGATTCCATGGGCCGGGCCGCCCTCTTCAAGCTGGCCGATAACGTGTCGGCGCTTACTGAAACCGACCTCAACCTCTACGATGCCAGCGGCGAACTGCTGGTTAGTAGTCAGCCTATCATTTTCGAGTCGGGTTTGCTGGGGCCGCTGATGAATCCGCAGGCCGTATCTGCCCTGAAGGAGCGCACCCAGCCGCGCGTACTGCTGACCGAGCGGGCCGGTTCGCTCTCGTTTAATGCGCTGTATCTGCCGCTGCGGGCTACCGGGGAAGAAGCCGGGCCGGCCGGCCGGGTGCTGGGCTACGTCGGTATTCCGTTTTTCGACTCCGAAAAGGAGCTGGACAGCAAGCTGATTGAGTTGATTTCGACGCTGGTAAACATCTTCACGGTGATGTTTATCTTCTTCCTGGGGCTCACCTTCCTGGCCTCGCGCGTGCTGACCGACCCGCTGAAGCTGCTGACGGAAAAGCTGAAGAAAACTACGCTCACCGGCCAGAACGAAATGCTCGACTATCAGTCGAACGACGAAATCGGGCTGCTGGTGCGCGAGTACAATGCCATGCTGCTGAAGCTGGAGGAAAGCAAGCAGGAGCTGGCGGCACAGGAAAAGGAAGCCGCCTGGCGCGAAATGGCCCGGCAGGTAGCCCACGAAATCAAGAACCCGCTGACGCCGATGAAGCTGAGTCTGCAGTTTCTGCAGCGCGCCATTCAGGACAACCGGCCCAATATTCAGGAGCTGATTGGCAAAGTCTCGCAGACGCTCATCACGCAGATTGACGTGCTGACCGACATTGCCACCTCGTTCAGCAACTTCACCAACCTGCCCGCCATGCGTCCCGAGCGGCTGGATGTGGCGCAGGTGCTGCGCCGCTGCGTGGAGCTGCACCAGGGCAGCCGCCAGGACGCCCACATTCACCTGCAGCTGCCAGCGGAAGAAACGCCCGCCACCGTCTTCGCCGACGAAAGCCTGCTGGTGCGCACCTTCAACAACCTGCTCATCAACGCCCTGCAGTCGGTGCCGGAAGGCCAGGAGCCGGAGATTGAGGCGCAGCTGGAAATCCGGCCCGAAGGGCGGGTGCGTATCAGCATCCAGGACAACGGCGCCGGCATTGCGGAGGAAGTGCGCGAGAAGGTGTTCGTGCCCAACTTCACCACCAAGGCTACCGGCTCTGGTATTGGGCTGGCCGTGGCCCGGCGCGGCATCGAAAGTGCCGGCGGCAGCATTTGGTTTGAGACGCAGGAAGGCACCGGCACCACATTCTTCATCGAGCTGCCGCTGGCTGGGTAAGGCGCGAGGCCAAGCCCGCGCAGAGCGGTACTTTTGGCGGCACGAATTGCGCCGCTTCTTACGTTGTGGAGCCGGGCAACCTTCCGGGAATAAAGACTTTCAATGATCAGCAGCTTTCCGCACCGCTTTCTGCGCTTTGGCTTGCTGCTGGTCTGTGTGCTGGCCTGGGCCGGAGCGTGGGCGCAGCAGCGTGCGGAAACCCCGCCCAACACGCGCCGCTGCGTGTGGGTGCGCCTGCTGCCAGGCCGCGACACCACCGATTTTGCCCTGAACGATACGCTGACCGTCGTGCCTTCCTCGGTCAGCACGCAGGGCCGCGCCGTCAGCTACGACAGCCGCACCGACCGGTACCGGCTGGTGCAGCCGGGCCGCCGCCTGCCCAGCCCCGAGCCCGGCCAGCCCGACATTGCAGTGCCCGGTCTTGATTCGGTGCTGGTGTGCTACCGGGTGCTGCCGCTGCGGCTGGCCGCGCCGGTGTTTCGCCGTCCGCGCCGCCTGCTCGACAGCACCGATTTTCCACGGCGGCGCTTCGGGCAGGAAGATTTTGCGGTGAAGGAGCAGATTCTGAGTACGCCGGGTATCAACAAAACCGGCAATCTGGCCCGTGGCATCAGCTTTGGCAACGCCCAGAACGTGTTTGTGAACTCCTCGCTCAACCTGCAGCTCGAAGGCCGCCTCACCGACAACATCAACCTGACGGCCGCCATCAGCGACCAAAGCGTGCCGTTCCAGCCCGAAGGCAACACCCAGCAGCTCCAGGAATTCGACCGGATTTACATCACGCTTACCAGCCCGCGCTGGAACCTGACGGCCGGCGACGTGGTGCTGCGCAACAAGCCCGACTACTTTCTGCGCTTCTACAAAAACGTGCAGGGCGCGGCCCTGGAAGTGAACCTGGGCCAGACACCGGGCGGGCTTAGTGGCTTCACGACCCCGCAGCTCACGCCGCTGCCCAGCTACCCTGGCGTCAATCCGGGTACCTATACTACCACCACCATCACCAACGGCGGCCAGCCGCCCACGCAGTCTACCGCGCCGGGCAGCGTGGCGCCGCCCGCGGCGTCGGGCTCCCCGTTTCCGCCCGGTACTTCCGGTACTATTTCCCCGGAGGAGAAGGGGCGGTTCGGACCCCTCCGCTCATCTACGACGGTGGCGGGTGGTGTGGCGAAGGGCAAGTTTGCCAGTATTGACGTGGCGCCCATTGAGAACGTGCAGGGGCCGTACCGGCTGCGCGGGCCCAACGGCGAGCAGTTTATCATTGTGCTGGCCAACTCCGAGCGGGTGTACCTGGATGGGCGGCTGCTGACGCGTGGCTTCGACAACGACTACGTTATCGACTACAACCAGGCCGAGGTGACGTTTTCGCCCCAGCACCTCATCACCCGCAATTCGCGCATCAAGATTGATTTCGAGTACTCCGACTTCAACTATGCCCGCTCGCTCTACCACCTGAGCCACTACCAGCAGGTGGGCCGGCTGGCGGTGCACGGCAACTTCTACCGCGAAGCCGACAACCCCGACAACTCGCCCAACCTGCTCCTCGACAGCCTCGACCGGGTGGCCCTGCGCGACTTGCCCGGCAACGTGGCCCAGGCCGCTACGCCCGGCGGCCAGCGTGTGCAGTACACCCGCAACCAGGTGCTCTACAACCGCGAAACCCGCACCGTGAACGGCCTGCCCGTAGACGTATTCACGTACCCACCCGACTCGACGCGGGACGTGTTCAACGTGCGGTTTACGGACGTGGGGGCCGGCAAAGGCGACTATAACCTGAGCACGACGTACCCCAGCGCCAATGGCCGGGTGTACGAGTACATTGAGCCCCTGAACGGCGTGCAGCGGGGGCGATATGCGCCCATCCGGCTGCTGCCCGCGCCGCTGCAGAAGCAGATTGTGTCGGCCGGGGCCAGCTTTCAGGTGGATTCTACCACGTCGGTGTTCGTGGATCTGGCCGTGTCCGACCTGGATTTGAACCGGTTTTCTCCTTCTTCCGACAAGGGCCGGGCCATGCGTGTGGGCTACGTGGTGCAGGACCGCCGCCTGCCGGGCCTGGGGTTACTGAAAGACTACCGCTTCCGCAGCGCCCTCGACTACGAGTACACCAGCCGCGCCTTCGCGCCCGTCGACCGGTTCCGGGACATCGAGTTCGACCGCAACTGGAGCACCACCAGCACCGTGCAGGGCAACGCCACCCGCCGCGAAGCCCATGCCGACAACATCCTCAACTTTGCCGTAGGCGCGGCCAAAGACGAAAACAACGCCGTGAACTACCGCCTCAGCCGCCGCTTCCGGTCGGGGGAGGTGAGCGGGCTGCAGCACTGGCTGGACGCGGCCCGCCAGATTGGCGACGTGCAGCTGCGCGGCAGTTTGTTTCTGCTCAACTCCAAGGCCGGCAGTAAGGAATCCAGGTGGGCGAGGGGCGAGGCCGCCGCGCGCTACGTGGCCGGGCCCGTGGTGCCGGGCTACGCCTACCGCTTCGACAAAAACCGGGTGGCGCTGCCGTCCGGCGACTCCCTCACCTCGGCCAACTACTTCGACGAGCACAACGTGTTCTTCCAGAGCCAGGACTCGGCCCGCACCCGCTTCCGGGCCGACTACACCTACCGCCGCGACCAGACGCCCAACCCGGAGCAAACCGAAATCCAGCGGCGCAGCACGGCCCAGACCTGGCAGGGCACGCTGGCCACGCGCCTCGGCAACAGCCAGGACCTGGCCGTGCTGGCTACCTACCGCGACCTGGCCGCCCGCGACAGTGCCCGCCAGCGCACCGTGCTGACCAAGCTGGACTGGAACGCCAGCTTCCTGCAGAATCAGATTCGGTCGGAGCTGAGCTACTCCGTGGCGACGGGCCGGGAGCTGAAGCGCGACTACTCGTTTATCACGGTGGCCAACGGGCAGGGCACGCACTACTACGGCGGCGACGCCCCGCCTTTCAACGGCATTCAGGACCGGGACGAGTTTCTGGAGGCGCCTACCGCCGATGCCGTGTATCGCACCCACATCAAGGTCTATCTGCCGACCGATGACTACCTGATTGCCTACAGCAACCGGTTTAGCTACCGCCTCACTACCAACGCCCCGCGCACCTGGCGCGACGCCGGCGGCTGGCGCGCGGCAGCGGCCCGTTTCTCGGCCATCAGCAGCGTCACGCTGGATAGCCGCACCATCGACAACAGCCTTTCGGCCCGCCTGAACCCGTTTGCGTTTCAGACCGAGGACTCGCTGCTGCTGAGCCTGAACAAGCTGCTGCGCAATACGGTGTACTTCAACCGCTCTAACCCCATCTTCGGGGCCGAGTTGACCGTGCAGCAGACCCAGCAGAAAGTACTGCTCACGCAGGGCTCCGATATCCGCAACCTGGCCGCGCAGAGCCTGCTGCTGCGCCGTACGCTGGCGCAATCCTTCACAGGGCGCCTCACCACCTCGCGCAGCATCCGCCAGAACAATTCCAACTACCTTGAAAACCGCAACTACCGGGTGCTGGTGTATGAGGTGGCCCCCGAAATCAGCTACCAGCCCAGCGGCACGCTCCGCTTCACGGGCACCTACCTGCGCACCGACAAAAACAACGTGACGCCCATCAACGCCGAAAACGAGGCCCGCGGCGTGTTCGACGAGCTGGGGCTGGAAACGCGCATCAGCCAGGTCAGCAAGCGCACCATCACGGCCACCACGCGCTACGTGCGCATCGCCTTCGACGGCAACCAGGACTCGGTGGTGGGCCTGGAAATCCTGAATGCCTTGCGCCCCGGCTCCAACTTCACCTGGAACCTGAACGCCGAACAGCGCCTCAGCAACGGCCTCAACCTCAGCCTCAGCTACGACGGCCGCAAAGCCAACGGCCTGAACGTGGTGCACACCGGCCGCATGCAGGTGTCGGTGCTGTTTTAAGGTCGGTGCTGTTTTAAGGCAGGCAGCGGCGTAACATATAGAGGAATTTCTATGTCACGAGACCGGGCAGTTTGTCCTGGATATGCTCCGGCCGGTTTCGGACCTTTGCTGCTCACCAATATCCGTATGAAACGAATACTTACTACGTTATCTATTGGTCTGATGGGGCTGCTTGCCGCGTGCGAGCGGCCAGAAGCCATTGTCCCACAAACCGCGCAGCCTGCCGTGGTAGCAGGGCAGAATGCCAGAGTCTGGTTTGAAAACACCGGCCGGTTCGGCAAAAGTGTCCGTGACGCCGATGTCACACCGGCCGGCCCCGAAAACACCAGCCAGCCGGTGCTGCAGCTGCAATGGGCCGCCGCCGTTACGCTGCAGGCCGGGCCGCAGGAGCACACGCTGGTTCCGATTGTCGACAATCGGGAGATGTTCGAGAATCAGGACGTGGCCTACCGCTACCTGGTGATTGCCACCACCAGTGGGCAGCAGCCCACGGCTTCCATTCTGGAAATCATAGCCCAAAACCGCCGCTATTCGGAGGCCGAAGCCCCGGCGTTGGCGCACGCCCTGTATCAGCGTCTGCAAACCGGAGCCGGCCCACTGGATGGCGCCTTTACGGGCTACGCCTTTCTCTACGACCGCACCTATGCATACCGGCAAGGCCTCAGCGCCACGGCGGGCGCAGTAGTAGCCGGGGCCACGCGCCTGCAGGCCCGGCGGCTGGGCGGCCCCGATACGGAATCGTGCACGGACTGGTACGTGCGCGTGAACGGGGCCTGGGCCTACTACACGACCACCTGCACCAACTCGGTGTACATTGACCCCGACATCGGCCAGCCTATTTTTCCGGGTCCGAGCGGCTGGGGCGGCCCCACCGACCACCCCGACCTGGGCAGTGGGAATGGCTCGGGTGGTACGAATGATGACGGATTCGATCCTAATGATTCAAATTCCTACGATGCGACGGATGATGCCATGGTAACTCTGGATGGGCCAACTTTAGGAGACTATGGAGCTGTTATTCGTACACGATATGATGCTGCGTCGACATTAGAACTTAAAATTGAGATTGATACAAGAACCCACGATGTAAAAAAAATGGTCTTAACAATGGCCGGCTTAATGGGGCCTACCACACTGTCTCAGACTGGGGATGGTAATTTCTTAAGATACGATTCGTCAACTAACAGGTATTATTTCTCGGTAACATTTGTTGTAACAGGAACGGGTAATACTATGTATAATGGAAGTAATCAGTTTTTGAGTGGATGGATTGATCTGGATAATGATACAGCACGCACGCGACTTTACCGTCCATAAGTTAAAGTTGACTTCCTGCCTACAAGAACAAATAGCATCACGTAGTAAGGGGGTAATGTAACTAGTTCTCACTTAAAACGAATTTACTCATGCCTGCTTTGTCTCTACTTCTCTACTCATTGAGTTCTTGGTTATTTGTTTTATTCAAGTTTGCGTTTATTGTGGTCGTATTTCTAATGTTTTTTTTAGTTTTTCGTTTGCTTATACGTAAAAACTTTACAGACAATAAATAATGTAAGACTTTTCTAAACAGTGTGTTCATTAGAATAGACGTAGAGGCGCAACTTTATGTGTCTCTACGTTGCTGATTCTGATAATTTTAGAGGCCAATATTCAGCGAATTACTCAAGTCAGAAGCTGATGCGAGTAAACTAAATGCTTTTCTTTATACTGTTGTGCTGTCTCATCCTTAATTTAAAACAATATGCTGAAAAATTCTTAGAAAATTTATTTTCGCTTAACTAACCCAAGTTGCGGTCTATGCGCCTAGTTGAGCGAGGGTGTGGGTGAAGATGAACAGCAGCAGTTTGAGGGCGAATCCCTGCGCTGTCACGGCATGAATAGACTTGGGGAACTGCTCGGTAATCTGGCTGATGGTCGTTTCGATGCCTTTGCGAAAGTGCTGAATCAGAAAGTTTTGCCACGGCTCATGGGCTCGTTTGCTGTTCTTGCGACGGTCTACCGTTAGCGCCACCTGCTCGGCTTCGAACCAGGCCTCTTCCAGCGCGTAGTCGGTGTAGGCGGCATCGGCATACAAGACGCTGCCTTCCGGCACTTGCGGATCCA
>NZ_FRAS01000024.1 GCF_900142395.1 Hymenobacter psychrotolerans DSM 18569
TGAGGTGGTCTAGCTAAAACGGACAGCGAGAAGTCTTAACTTCCGCTGCTCATGACTGAAAAATCGAATCCTGTAGGAAACCCCTCCACCCGCAAGAAATACACGCCGGCTTTTAAAGCCGAGTGCGTCCGCCAAGTAGCGGCTGGTACCCGGCAAAGCGACGTGGCCCGTGCCCAGGGCATTTCACCGGCCCTGCTGGGGCGCTGGCAACGCCAAGCCCTGGAAGCCGCCGTCCCCAGCAGCGCGGAGCGCGACGAAATCAAGCAGCTGCGGGCCGCGCTCAAGCGCGTGGAAATGGAGCGCGATATTTTAAAAAAAGTCGTGACCATCTTCTCCCAACCGCCTCAGTCATGAGCCGCTACGCCTTTATCGCCGCCTGCACCGAGCCCTGGCCCGTGCAGGTCCTGTGCCAGGTGCTGGCCGTAAGCACGGCCGGCTATTACCAGTGGCGGCAACGGCCGGCTGCCGCGCCGGTGCCGTGGCAAGTGGCGGCGCAAGCGGCCTTTACGCGCCACGCCCGGCGCTACGGCACCCGGCGGTTGCGGGCCGAGTTACACGCAGAAGGGTACGCCGTGGGCCGCTACGCGTTGCGCACCTGGCTGCGCCGGCACGACTTACAAGCCTTGAGTACCCGCCCGCACCGGCCCCGCACCACCGTGGCCGACCCGGCGGCCGTGGTGGCCGAAAACCGCCTGCTGGGTCAGCCGGTCCCCACCGCCCCGAACCAGGTCTGGGTCGGAGACATTACCTATCTACCCTTGGTGGGCGGGCGCTGGTGCTACCTGGCCACCTGGCGCGACGCCTGCTCCCGGCGCGTGGTCGGCTGGCACCTGGCCGCCCAGATGCCGACCGAACTCGTGCTGCTGGCGTTAGAACAGGCCCTGACGCTGCGCCAACCCGCGCCGGGCTTGATTATTCACGCCGACCGCGGCAGCCAGTACACCAGCGCCGCTTGCCGGGTCCGCATCGCCCAAGCCGGGGCCGTGCCCAGCTTCAGCCGGCCTGGAAACCCTTATGATAATGCCCAGGCCGAAGCCGGTTGGAGCACGCTCAAAACCGAGCTGCTCCCCCCAGGCACGGCGTTCGCTTCCCTCGAAGAAGCCCGCCTGGAGGTGGCGCACTACCTCGACACCTATTTCAATCTCGACCGACGCCATTCTGCCCTGGCCTACCGCTCGCCCCACCAATTTGAACAAGACCTGAAAACCACCCTACCTTAGCTCACTGTCCGTTTCCACTAGACCACCCCAGATGATAAGGCCTTTGAGTATCTCAAACGACTTGTCGGGGAAGTGGATGAGGCCCATTTCAAGCAAGCTGATTTTCTGACGGTCGTGCCAACAGCCTTTCCCAAGGCAAACGTTGTCATTGGAAACCCGCCCTATATTTCCCTGCACAATATGCAGGCTTCTCAGCGCGCAGCGGCTCGGGCAGTCATGGCAAATGAAGAAATGGCCATGAACGGGCGCGCCAGCCTGTGGATGTATTTTGTATTGCATAGCCTTTCCTTTCTCCAGACAGCAGGCAGAGTGGCGTGGATACTGCCTGGCAGTTTTGTGTATTCCGAATACTCTGCCACCATTCGTACAAAGATTGAATCGTGCTTCAGTCGGAGCCTAGCCATCATGCTGGAGGATAGAATCTTTATCAGCGAAGGGACGGAAGAAAGTAGCGTCGTTTTACTGTGTGAAGGCTACAATACGGGCGAAGGTGAAGTCATGAACTTAACGTCAGTTAAAGGTCTTGCCGAACTGGAAAGCACTATAGCGCACTGGGGACTAGGAGCAGTCGTCGGGAGTGAGTGGACAGGCAGGCCTCAATTGGCTCTCGCGCCCCTTCCCGCCAAGGAGGCTTACAACAGGCAACTCGCCATAGCCACCAGTCGGCGCTTTGGGGACTTCGCAAACGTACAGATCGGGATTGTTACGGGTGCTAATAAGTTCTTTGTATTGAACAACAAGCAGGCCCAGAAATTCAACCTTGCGGATAGTGTTTTAACGCCAATTTTAGCTCGGTTTAAGCAAGCCCGTGGGCTGGAATTATCAGATGCTGACTTACAGGAAATGCGGGATGGGGGAAAACGGTGCATGCTCGTTAATACCCGCGGCCACGTTGAAATGCCAGCAGAATTAAGTGCCTATCTGCAAACCTTCTCAGAAGAAGAGAAGGCAAAAAACAGTACGTTTATACGTCGTTCTATCTGGCACCAGCCTGGGGATGGCCGCAAGCCGGATGGTTTCTTCTCAAGTATGCAAACGGAAGGACCTGTACTAGTTCTAAACGCTAGCGCTGCAACTTGTACGAATACGGTGTACAGGGTTTTCTTTCAGCAGAAAGTGGCATTACAAATCAGACAAGCAATTGCAATAAGCTTGCAGAGCACATTCAGCCAGTTCTCTGCTGAAGTAGAAGGTCGAAGCTACGGGCATGGTGCCCTCAAAATTGAGCCATCAGAAGCGAAGCGTATTGCGGTTATCATACCTAGAAGAACCCAGCTAGAGGGAGTAGATGCGGCTTTTCGTGAGATAGATGGTGCCCTTCGGGCAGGAGATAGAGCCGCTGCGCGCAAAAGGGCAGATACCTTTTTGATAGAGAAAGGGTTGATTTCCTCCTTGGCAGTGCGTACAATTGAAGCAGGCTTAAAACGGTTGAGACACACAAGAATAGGTTATCGTAAAGATGAAGTATTATGAATGGTTCATTAGATATAGAGAGACTTCGTGCAGAATACGCAGAAGCGCTGGAAGGCGAAACACCTGACTTTAACCGCCTTATTGAGCTAGCAGCTGAAACGGCTCAGAAAGACCCAGATCATGTGCGTTTCTCTACAGACGCAGGCATAATTAGCCGCCTAGGTAGAGAGCTAGTGGCCAAGGAAGAAACTGCAGTTGCTGAGTTAATCAAGAATGCTTACGATGCTGATGCGACGTTCGTACAGTTGACCTTCCAAGACTCACGAGAAGAAGGAGGAGTTCTCATAATTGATGACAACGGACTCGGTATGACGCGCGACCAGCTTATTGCCGGATTTATGCGCCTTTCTTCTAATGATAAAGTTGTACATCCATACTCCACACGATACAACCGTAAGCGAGCTGGGCGTAAAGGTATTGGGCGTTTTGCTGTCCAGCGGCTTGGTAAAGTGCTGACTATTATTACTCAGACGAAAAATAGTAGCAATGCTCTAAAAATTGAGATTGACTGGGAGGCCTTTACACAAGGGCGTGAACTCACAACAATCGCCAGCACCATAGAGACTTTAGAGAAAAAGCAAAAGGAGGAAGGTACCACCCTCATTATATCTGACTTAAGGGAAGGGTGGAGCGAGAAGGCAATATTGCGTGTGTATCGATATGTTTCTGAATTGCAACAGCCTTATCCATTGCATACTGGGACAGAACTCAACAAAAACGAAGAGCAGGCTTCAAATGATATAAAGGCAGATCCTGGATTTAAAACGGAGCTAATAGAAAAGCTAGGTAATAGTGCAAGAACAATTGCAAACGAAGAAACCGAAATATTTTCTCATGCACTAGCAAGAATAGATGCCTATGTTGATGCAAATGGTAATGGCTTTTGGTCAATGAAATCTGATAGGCTTGAAATTGATATTGAAGATACACCTATAGGCCCAAATGTGGAAGAGGATGAGCAATCAGAAGAAGATGACCTAAACGAAGATGAGAAATCGGAGGGAGGATATAATGAATATGATTCAGATGACTTTGAAGAAGATTACGATAAGTCATTACGAATGTTAGAGCAGAGGCTTGAATATGAAAAGAGAATGAAAATTGCTGATATTCAGCCATTCAAGCATTTAAAGAATGTCAGTATAAATGCCTATTATTTTATTTGGAATTCAGGGTTGATCTCGCGCTCAATGTCTGCAACTTTGAGAAATCTCGCTACAGAGAAAGGTGGTATCAGAATTTATCGAAATGGTTTTCGAGTATTACCTTACGGGGAGAAGAACGATGATTGGCTTGAGCTAGATGATTCTTATGCCCGCCGAATTTTCTTGCCACCTCATGGTAATAGTAATTTCTTCGGATTTGTAGAACTTATAGACAGGCAAGGTTTCCTGTTTGATGAAACCTCTAGTCGTGAAGGTTTGCTTGAAAATGCTGCCTTTGAGGAGCTTCGCAAACTCACATATAGAGTTTTAATAGCTGCGGTGTTGCAAGTAGCCCAAGCTAGGGGTAGAAAGCAGTCAAGAGAGCAAATAAATTGGAATAAAGAAAAGAATAATTTATCGGATTTTAATGCTATAAAAGGTGCTGCTGATCGGCTTATTACACTGGTGAAAATTAAAAATAGTAATCATACTAATGGTGAAGATGATTTTGATTATTCGGACATAGCTGATGAAATCAAGAATGCTGTTGATAACCAGGAAATTTTACGTAATGAATTAATAGCTGAGTTAGGTTTGTTACGCGTATTAGCAAGTTTAGGCTTAGTAATAGGTGAATTCACGCATGAAGTAAGACAACTGTTGAGTGCTGCTTATGTAAATGCGCGAGCATTATCTAAAGTTGTATTTAGTGATCAAAAAGATAAAGAAACTGCCGAGGATTTGTTTTCTAATATCCAGAGTTTTCGCACCTACGCTAATTACTTTGATAGAGCTGTTTCGGATAATGCACTACGCGAGCTTTCATCACAAGATCTGCGGCTAGTTATACGAAATTTCGTTGCCACTATCGAATCCTCAGCGCAACGTCGTGGTATAGTAATAGAAACTGTGATTGATGGATACGATATATTAACCCCTCCAATGCATTCATCGGAATTATCCTCCTTATTATTTAATTTATATACTAATTCACAAAAAGCAATCAGAAGAGCAAGAAAAAGAGGTAAGATTAGAATAAAATCTGGCATTGATGATCGTTCTGTTTATTTAGAATTTTCGGATAATGGAGATGGGATTCCTGTTGAGCATCAAGAACGAATTTTTGATGCTTTCTTTACAACATCAACACCGGTTGATCAGGATGCTTCTCAAGAAGATGAATTGCAGGGTACAGGTTTGGGATTGAAAATTGTTAAGGATATAGTTGCTGGATACGACGGCGAAATTTATTTAACAAATCCGCCTGAAGGATATAACACGAGTTTTAGAGTAGAACTTCCACTGTACATAGAAAAATAAAAGTCAGTATGGAACAGAATGACATGCGAAAGTACATATACTTGGATGACGAACCAGTTTCTAATGTTAGAGGAATCAAAAGAACTGTTGAAAGAGAGATAGATAACTTAGATATAGATCATAAGCATCCTTTGCCTTATGAAGCACAGATTGAGCAATTAAAGATTACTAGTACCTCGAGTAATCTTGACGGACTCATTTTAGATTTACGCTTAGATATTTTATATAAGGATGATGATAAGTCAATAGATAAGGCTAATTATCGTGCTGCAACCTTAGCCCAAGAAATCCGCACGAGAGCAACTGAGGGGGAGATGCCTGCATACCCCATTGTATTGTGGTCAACAGAGCCGAAGCTGCGTAAATCATACGATCCAGACGATACAAGCCACGATTTGTTTGATTTGAAATGTGTTAAAGTTGATTTTGAGCTTGAGGAATATGCGAAAAGTGTAGCATATAAACTTGTTGCACTGGTGGATGGATACAAATTCATTACTTCACTTCGTAATTCTGTGTCAACACAGCCACATAACTATTTGGGTTTTGAAAACAAACCGGTCTTTCTAGATGATAGAATCTATGTGCACCTAAGGAATCAGCAAGGAGCTTTGCCAACTCATGAGTACGCAAGATTCTTAGTTAGAGAAATGCTAGAAACAGCAGGCCCACTTGTGGATAGAAACCATTTGGCTGCTCGGCTCGGGATTGATTTGGATCAATCCGCTGGCTTTGACCAACTAGTTGATAAATTATTCGCGGATGCAGCTTACTCTGGGCCATTTAGTAGCGGCTGGCCCGCTTGGTGGTTTGCACTTGTTGATGATTCATGGCGCAAACTGTCGAGCGTACCTGGACCCTTGCGAAATCTGCCAGCGCAACAGCGTGTTGATTTTCTTAAATCGATATCTGGTATTTCAGAACTTGTAGCAGACAAGAATAGCTGGGATAACGAGCGAACAACTTTTTGGACAATATGCCAAGCTACTTTAAAACCATTAGATCCTAGGGATGGGTATTTAATTAGCAAGCAGCCTAAATTTCCTTGGCAGGATAGAGAGTATGTGTCGTTCGACGCTGTACTAACCAAGGCTATTGATGACAAAAAGATCAAAATTGACGTCTTAGAAGAAGACAGGTTTAAGCGTACGAGAGCTAAACTTGGTGTATAGGTATAGTTAAAAATTTGTAATGATCCCTGCTTTCGAATTTCGGCGGAGTATGGCAAATGACCTGCGGCGCTTAGCTATGATTTTAGTAGAAAACGAGCTGGTCAAAGATGCTGAACCATTAACAACTGCTGCTAGTGCCTGTCAGATGGAGCCAAGTTCAACTACTTGGGAGTATGACTTCACTGGTTTAACCTTCAACTCGATTTCACTTGTAGGCAGCAAGCAAATCCGGCATACTCATCCTCAAACTGTGGAGGAAGTAGAGGTGCAGCTACATGTTTTAATCAAAGGACATTGTGTGCAAGTGGACAACTTGCACGACCCATTGAAGGAGCTTGTAGTTGAGCTAGAAATAAAAGGGTATGATTCAAATGCTGCAGAGCACTTCAGCGCATGGCATTTAGATCGGCAAATTGAAAGCGATGATCCTAATCAAGTAGATCATGCCATTCACCCTATTTATCACTTTCAATATGGCGGGGAGCGAGTATGGAACAAGAATACACCTGATTATGGCTTACAGCTGCTCTTAGAAACTCCCCGTTTTCCACATCCGCCAATGGACGCTATACTGGCGGTTGACTTCGTCTTATCTAACTATTACGGAGATATTTGGAATGAGCTGAGAAAAGATGAAGCCTACCGGGACATCATAGCAACTGCTCAACACATCTATTGGCGACCATATTCATTAGCGACAGCAAGTCATTGGGGGGGGGCGTTAGCATATACTACTCCCTATGTTTGGCCTCCAAAGTCAATCTGGCCAAACGTATAGGTTGAGCTCCACAATATTGAAAAGGCTGAGCAGCATCTATTGTAGCTACAATAGATGCTGCTCAGCCTTTTCAATATTGTGGAGCTTATTTTTTGCCCCCACGGAGCAATGTTAGCACCTCTTCCTTGGCTGCCAGCAACTCGTCCTTAGCCGCCAAGAGTTGCTTCAACTGCTCAACCTCGCGGCGCGCGCTGGCTAAATCTCTTTCGCAGTCAGATTGAGCATCCGGCCGTTTCACATCCACTATCTGCACCTCTGGAGCCCCGGTAAGAAACATCTCTCCCTTGCCGACTAGTAGCCAAGCAGGATTTAACCCCTCAATTGAGTTTATGAGAGAGGCTAAATAGTCAGCGCTTGGTGTAGAGTCCCTATCTATATAGTTTCGGGTAGTTCCTTCCTTGAGGTTGTACTTCAAAGAAAAGCTTCTGGTATTCAAACCAAGAGCTTTTATTAAAAGCCTAAGGCGCTGGTTGATGGTCTCTTCCGGCATAGTATTGCGCTGATCACAAATATTTATTTGTGATTGGGTGTATTTTATTTCTGATGTAGCGTATGTTTGTACGGGTTCACCGCCGCTGCCAAGTACGGCAGCCTCGGCTGAAACCTGCCAAACACGATGGAAGACACCGCCCCGTATTGTCTGTCTGAGAACCCCCGGCTGCTGAGCGAGCCGATTGCTGCGCTGCTGCGGGAGCGGGGCTTTGTCTGCACCCAGGTATTTGACCCGTGCGGGGCCGTGTCCGTGCTCGGCATTCGCGTCGGCCCCGACGGGCTGCTCTGCGAGGCCAGCTACCAGCGCCAGCCCGCCACCGGCGAGCAGTCCCTGGCCCTGCGCGCCCGCCGCCCCGGCGCGTTGCCGGCCGGCGAGGCCTGCTTCCTTATTCAGGAGGCCGCGCAGCTCGCATTCCTGCTCGACGCCTGGCAGCCACGGGCTCCGGCACGGGCGCGGCCGGCGCGGCCGTTGCCGGCTGCCGCTGCTTCTCCCAGAGCTGCTGAAGCAGGCTCAGACCCTCCAGCAGCAGCAGGCGCTCCTCGGCCCAGCTGCGGTGCGTGTGGGGCGAGGGAGCCAGCAGTTCGAGCAGATCATCCGCCCGATAGGGGACGTGTGGCTCCTGCGGCAGGTAGGTGAACAGAAACACGCGCGCCTGCTCCAGCGGACTGTCGCTGCCCGCATCCCCGGTATCGGTGGCATCGGCCAGGGTCTGACCGAGTGTCGTGAGGTGGGAGAGAAGGGCGTCAGCAGTCATCGGCAAACACATACATACGAGTTTCAAATCTACTCTTTTTCTCCAGTCTGATGACGGAAAAACAGAAATACTATGCCCTGCTCTCGCTCGTGTGCGAGACCCTGCCGCATTACGCCGTGGACCGGGCCATTCGCGCCGGCTACGGGCAGCAGTACGCCTCGGCCGCCACGCGCCTGGGCCACGTCAAGCAGGGCAAGGTGGCCCATCTGCCCGATCTGGTCGCGCTGGTCGAATCCTCCATGCCCGAGTTTCCCATCCCGGCCCACCTGCGCCCGAACGAGACGCCGCAGCCTCAGTCCTGATTCTCACCCCCTTTTCCTTTATTCTATGTACCTGAACACCGACTCTACCCTGGAGCCGGCGCGCCGGCCCTGCCTGCGCGACCTGGCCACGCTCACGGCCACGCTGCTGCCCCCGGCCCTCGTGATGCTCGCCCCGCTGGCGGAGCTCGAGCGCCGCTGCCACGAAATCAACGCCACTCACCCGCGCTACCGCGAGGAAACCCCGCTGGTGCTGGCCTACGAGCACCGCCGCCGCGACCAGTTCAGCGGAGTGCTGCGCCTCGCCGGCCCGCCCGCCGGCCCGGTCCGCATGGACGCGCAACCGGCCTCCCGCGCATGAGCCAGGTCTTCGATACTCCGATTTCGCTCACCGATGCCCGTACCGGCCGGCGCGTGCGCGTGCAGCAGCTGCCGGCCGGCTCGGCCCTGGTGGCGGCGCCCGAGCCCATCCTGGGCTACACCTACCAGCGCGGCCACCTGACAGTGTACGTGAGCGGCACCATGCCGCCGCAGCTGCGCACGGCCGAGCAGGAGGGATGCCTCGAGCAGGAAGTGCTGCTCGTGCCCGTGCTGCCGGCCGGCATCCGCGAAATCGATCTGACCGACTGCCGCCGCGAGTTTCACCTGCTCTTGCCCCAGGCCGCCTGAGCAGGGCGGCTCACTTCACTGGTTCTTTCCTTACCTCAACTGCTATGCAAGCCACCGATCTGGCTACGGCCGGCTTTATCCAGGAAAACTTTCAGGTGCTGCTCGCCCACCTGCAGGCGCTGCGCACGGACGCGCCGGCCGCAGCCCCGCTCACGCCCCGCCTGCTCAGCATCGAGCAGGTCATGGAAGAATGCGGCGTGAGTCGCAGCACGGTGCAGCGCTGGATGAAAGCCGGTAAGCCCGGCCGCCACGGCGGCACGGTCACGCTGCAGGCCTATTACTTCTCGCCGGCCGAGCCGCGCATTCCCTGGCCCGCGCTGGCCGCTTTTGGCCAGGGCCTGGCCTTTGATCTGAGTACGCTCGCTCCGGCGGGCGCGGCCCCGGCGCCCACCCACTTGCGCAAAGCTTCCTAACCCTTCCATTCCCGCTTTCTATGGCCATTACCCTGTATACGTCCGATGCGTCGGTGCAGCAGTTTCGCGCCTTTGGCGACGTGCTGTCCCGGCAGCTCGCCCAACCCGTGCACCTGCGCCCGCTCTCCGAGCTGCCGCCCCCCAACCCGCTGCGCCGCCAGCAGCAGCTGCGCGCCGAGCTGGGCACGCTGCAGGCCCAGCTCGACTCGGTGGACTATCTGCTCACCGTGGGCCAGAGCGAGCCCCGGCGCTACGAGCAGGAGCTCACGCTGCTGCGCCAGGACCGCACGCGCATCGAAGGCGTCATGGCCGGCGTGGAGCAGCAGCTGCGCGAGGCCGGCCGGGCGGCCGGGCCCCAGGAAGGAGGGGAGCCGCGATGAACCTACGGAGCCTGAACCTGCCGCCCGCTGCCGAAGCAGCCCGCCTGCGCCAGTTGCGCCTCGACCAGCGCAGCATCAGCCGCGAGCTGGACGAGCTGCAGCAGTCACTGCCCCCACTCACGCCCCACCCGGAGCGCCAGCGGCTGCTCCTGCGCGAGCACCAGCTCAGCGAGCAGCTGCGCAACGTCTGTGGCAGCCTGCACCAGCTCCGCCGCGCCCAGCAGCCCCCGTTCGCGCTGGCCGGCTAGCGCTGGCCACCAGACCACTACCCACTACATACTCCCCGTCGCCCGTAGGGGCGGCCCGCCAGGGCCCGGCTTCGTCGCCGGCCGGGGAGCGGAGGGCCTGCACCGCGCAGCCCCGGCCTGAGTTAAGCCGCGAGCGGGAACACCCGCCCCTCGCACTGCCTGCCAGGCCACTTTTTACCCCGCTCCAGCTCACCGTTTTCTCTCGTTCCGCATGTCTTCCCCTCACCCCCTCCAGCTCCGGCCGCTGGGCGGCTGCCTGCTGCGCTGGCATCAGGCCGTTGATGCCCTCTGGCAGCAGACGCCCACTATTCAAGTCGAGCGCACCATTACCCGCGGCGTGCGCGCCGGCGTGCAGGAAACCATCGTCCGCCGCGGCCGCCGCCTCGTCGTCGACGGCTGCAAGGCCACGGGCGAGCTGCTGCTCAAGCAGTACCGCCGCGCCGTCGAGCGCATGCTCGCGGTGCCCTTCCTGTTCGGCCAGCTCGTCACCGACACGGGCGAGTACACGCTGCCCTCGATTCTAGTCGATGCGCGCCAGCTCATGCTCCAGCGCAGCCTCACCGAGCGCACCATGCGCAACCACCTGCGCCAGCTGCTCGACATCGGCTTTATCGTGCGCAAGAAGTGGCACGGGCGCAAGCGCAGCTTCGAGCTGTGGATCAACCCCGACTTCATCTGCCAGCCGCCCGCGCAACAGCCGGCCCCGGAGGCGCCTAAAAACGCCGAAAACGAGCCCGTTCAGGCCGCTTCCTCGATTCCGACAATCGGCGCGGTTTTATCCACAAACGGTACAAAATTTCCGGTTACTAAGCTTCCTGAACTTCCTAAAGATCTGACATCTGAAATCGGGCAACGTGGACAAATACCCTCGGGCGGCATTTCGGAAAGACCCTTTCCGGAAACGGAGGGCCGCAACCGGCCTGAAAGCGCCCGGCAGGCGTCGACAGGGGCGGCTGGGGGGCGCGGCGCGGCCGTAGCAGCCCCGCAGCCGGCGGTGGATAAGCCGGCCGCAGACGTGGAAAAGCGCGCCCAGCAGCAGGCCTACGTCGTTTCGGCCTGGGGCTACGCCAAAGCCCTGCTCTACCCCGAGCACCGCTTCTCAGCCGAGCAGGAGCAGCGGGCTATGCAGGCCATCCTGGCCGGCGTGTACCGCCACTTTGCCGATGCCCACTTCGACTACGCCCGCTACCACCAGGGCGTGCTGCGGCGCATCGAGCTGGTCGAGAAGCACTTCACCCGCCACGCCGGCCGCTACTACGCCCCCATGCCCTGGGCCGAGATGATCCGCGGCCGCGGCTACTTCGACTGGGAAAACGAGAAGGGCTTCCGCGGCACGATGGCCTGGCTCGTGGCCGATCAGCGGGCCGAGCACGTGTCGCGCGTCAACCGGGCCGTGGGCAAGGCCGTGAGTGAGCTCAAGCTACGCCGCAAGCTGGATCGGGGCCAGAAAACCCCGCTACGGATTCCCAAACAGGTGCAGGGTGCCAGCTACGCCCAGCTCTACCACCAGCACAAGGCCGCCCTCGACCAGCTGGGCGGTACGCTGGCCACCGACAAATTCGACAAGCTCGTGGCCGGCATCCGCTAGCCGCTTTTTCCTCACCCATTTTACCCTCAACTCCCATGCCCGCTACTTCGCCCACCACCGCTTCTTCCGTCGCCGCCGGCGCCTCACCCTACGCCTCGCTGCGCCTGACGGCCCAGCTCAAGGCCCGCGTGTACTGGGCCACTCCCCAGCAGGGGGCCAGCCAGTGCGACTTCTACAGCTTCGATTCCAGCGGCCGCTACCAGGTCGCCGACCCGTTTGCCTACGGCCTGCGCGGCCTCAAGAAGCTGGTCGACAAGCTGGGCGATAAAGTCGCCCGCTGCGTGATCTACGAGAACCTGACCCCCGGCCGGCCCGAGTACTGCCGCAAGGAGAAAGGAAGCTGGAACAAATGATGCGCTCACTCGATCAGCGCGTCGACCTCTACGAGCTGGAGGCCTTCGCCCTGCAATGCGCGCTGCAACGCTACCTGCACGATCTGATGGCGCGCTCTACCATGCGTCCGGTGCCCCTGGCCGAAGCGATGAGCATCAAACCGGTTTCCCGGATTGTCCAGCGCCTGCAAAAGATGGCGAATGGTGGGTGGACAAGGCCGGCTCGTGGCGGCAGGCGCCCGGTCGCCCGGGCCCGGCCGCTACGCCTGGAGGTGGACGAGTTGCTGCAACTCAACGCCCTGCACAAAGCGGGGGAGTTGTCGGCGCTGCTGCCTGGCCACCGGGATCCGCTGCAGGTGGGCCTGGGCAAAGTCCACCAGCGGGCGCAGAACCTGAGCGAGCTGTTTGCGGTGTAGCCGGCCGGGAGAAAATGCCTCCGGTAAAGGTGTATGTATGTACGGTTATGTAATTACTAATCAATAAGTTATTGTTGATTGAACTATTGGGGGAAGCTTGGCTATTGGCTATCTTGTGCCGGGTTGACATTGGTCTAAAATCCCCTCTCTATGCTTTCAGTTAAGTGCGTGCCGCCGCGGTCTGCCGGGCCGCTACAGCAGTCCTTTGGCCGGGCCAAATCCGGGGATAGGTTTACGTTCTAGCTGCCCGTCCCATGTTAAAAACCCTCGATTTCCCGATTAAGCCGCACGTGCGTAAATACCTGAACACGCACCTGGGGCCAGACATCTATGTGCTCAGCAATGCGGACCGCTTCGGCAAGATGCTCTACCACCTGCTGCGGCGGCAGGTAAAGGGCAAGCTCCACCATGCCGGCAGCCGCGAAGACTGCACCGCGCGGCTGCAACTGGATCTGCGCAACTTCCCGGCCCACCAGTACGGGCTGAAGGAAGTGACCGATTACACCATCTTTCAGTTCAACGACTTCTGCGACGAGATTCTCAAGGAAGAGCTGTATTTGTGGGTGCGCCAGTTCGTCAACAAGCGCACTACCATCCGGGAAGTGATTCTCGACTTCATGGGCGCCTACGATATCCGCGAGGAGGACATCCAGTACGAGACGCTGCGCAAGGCCGTCCAGCGCAACTGCAACCTGACGGAGCTGAAAAAAAGAAAGCCGAAATCGGTAGTCAAAATGTCCCAAAAAACGGGCGGTTTGTCGCGTGATTCGGCTGATTTGTCCCAAAAAACGGGTGATTTGTCCCGCGCCGGTCAGCACCGCGTTGTGCGTCAGGAACTTACGCAGATGCCGGGCACACTCACCGACTTCATTCGCCAGCGTCATGGAGCGGTATGCTAACCTGGCGCAGGAGCGTGGCGAAAACCTGGGCGGCCTCGAAGCGGCCTGGTACACACCGGTCAGCAACCTGCTCCACTTCCCGAGCCGGGGGCCGCTGGCCATCGACCAGCTGCAGCTGCGGCCCGGCGCCTTCTGGTACCAGCTCGTGAGCGTGCGTGGCTCGGTTAAGCTGGCCGACAACGCCAAGCCCTTCGGCCGCCACGGCGAGGGCCGCACCCACAAGCTCACCGGCGCGCTGGCTCGCCACACGCCCGCACTGGCCGCCGGACTGGAGACGATGGAAGGAGGCCGCTTTGTGGCCCTGGTGCGCGATTTGAACGGCGCGGTGCAGCTGGTCGGCACGCCCGAGTGCCCGCTGCAGTGGCAGGATAGTTACGCCAGCGGCTCGGAAACGCAGCGCAACGGCTACGACTGGACGCTTGCCGGCGACGCGCTGCGCCGCTGCCGGCCGTACCTGGGCTCCTGGGAAGTGTCGGCGCACGGCCTGGAAACGGGCGTGGTGCTGCAGCCGGGTGCAGGCGGCACGGTGCAGCTGCGCACGGCCGGCGGGCAATTGCTGGCCACCGTGCCGGCCGGCAAGAGCATCGTGCTCCGCTCCGGCTTCAAACTCTCATATCAGATCGTGTAATGGCTGTTTCTCAAGCCCCCATCCCCCCGGCGCTGCCGCTGCAGCCGGCTGCGTTTCTGCAGAAGTGGAACCTGCGCTTCCGCACCAACGACTCCTTCGAAATCAGTGAGGCCGACCTGCGTGAGCAGGCCCGCGACCTGGTAGAGCTGCTCGGTCAGCTGGCCAGCCGTCGCGGCGCCCCGCTCGTGCTGAGTGTGCTCGATGAGCTGGCCACCGTGAACCAGAACTTCCTGGTGGTGGGGCAGGGCGCGCGCGTGGCCAACGCCACTGATTCCGCTGCGGCTGCCGCTGGCTTCGAGGCCGGCGAGCTGGAGTTCGTGCTGCGCAAGGATTCGACGGGTCCGCTCTGGGCGTTTGTGAATGCCAAGCCCGAAACCACCCAGCGCGTGCGGGTGCGGTGGCTGCCGGTGGGCAATCCTGCTGAGCGGCCCGAGTTTCTGCCGCCGCTGCTCGACGAGGATGATCCGCACGCTGCCGGCGACGCGGTGAAGTTCACGTTCGAAAACGGGCAGACCATCCCGCTGGAAGTGCGCCGGGCCATTCCGTTGCCCGGCGCCGGGCTGTTCAACCCGGTGCCCACTGGCCACCCGACCGACGACCCGAACTACCTGCCATTGGCTCCGCTCGTGTCGGCGCTGCCAGCCGGGCAGGGCTTCACGCCTCAGCAACTAGCCGCCACCACGCACTCGGAAAGTCAGATTCATTTCGAGGCCGTGGAGGATGCCAACAACAACGATGAAATCCGTCACTACGGCACGCTGCACGGCAAGGTCGTTGCCACGGACCACTTGCACGACGAGGCGGTAACAGCGGATAAGCTGGCAGCAGGGTTGCGGCCGGGTGGCCTGAGCAACAGCGGCAATCCTATTAGCAGTGCTTCGGTTCTGGCTATACTGAAACGCCGCATGATTAATCTGGTAACTTATCCGGATAGGCCCTTCATCGAAGTCACGTTCTGGGTAGACCGTTGGTCGCAGTATGATTATATCTACCCGCGTACTACCAACCTGGATGTGGCCAGCCAGCAGCCCGCCGCCGTGCTGCTGCAGGATGGTACTGTTATATCCGCCAACATCAACGGGCCGGCTGATCTGCGCACGGTCATCTTGTCGCTTAATGCCACGCAATTGGGGCAGGGCGTCGTGGTGCGCTACCACTTTCCAAGCCTGGACAATAAGCCGGTTCGGCTGGTTGGCTTTTACGAGTGCCTGACAGATGTACCGGCTCATCCGGGCGGCAACTTGCAAGTGCAAGATGCCTACGGCAACGGCACCAATAGCGGCGGTGCTCTAGACCCCACCACGCCAACTGCGCCGGCCGGGGGCACGGTAGCGCCGCCCGCTGGCTTTACTGGCATTTCCTACCCGCGCCGCATGAGCTGGCTGTACGCCTATCCAGGTCAGCAGGTAGTCGGCTATGATGCCAGCGGTGGCGTGGCAGTGTCGCGGCTCGACTTTCAAACGCCGAACAGCTGGCCCGGGCTCTACGCGTACGAGCAGGCCGAAACCAGCTATATCCGTTCTACTCGCCTGTGGTGCAAGGAACTGCACTTCTACACCAACGCCGATGGGGAGGCCTATGCCGAGCGGTGGCGACTGCGGGTGTTTAACTACGCCGACGACAGCGTGCTAGTGGATAAAATCTGCAGCCTCAACTACGCTGGCCGTGGACAGGGCACGCCGGGCTGGCGCTGGGATAGAGTAGGGGGCGGCGACGGGTACACGCCCTCGCACATTGAGCGGCTGGCCGCCTATACGGATTGCTACATCATCATCTCCTGGGTGGCCAATGGTGGCCCGAACACACCGCTGATTCAAGCTGGAATAGACCTGCACTAGTATGAGAGTTCTCCGAAACAACCACCCCCGGCCCAGCGAACTGCCCGTCACGTGCTCCTATTGCACTTCTTCGCTGATGGTGCTGCCTACTGATTTTATTTCCATTGCCGACCCGGCAACGGCCGCGCCAGAGGCCGGGGAGGAACTGGCGCGGGATGCTGGCAGCAGATGCGGCATCGTCTGTCCCTGCTGTGGCAAGACAGTAGCCCTCCCGTTACTTGGATAGGTGTCCCACAAAAAGCCCCGACCTCCCCGGTCGGGGCTTTTTTGTGTCCTTTTTGCCGGGTGAGGCCTGCGGCAGCTTTGCATCGATTCAACCCTACATCGATGCGCGTCAACCCTCTACTCTTTGCTGTCTTGAATGGCTTCTTCCTGATGGAAGCAAGTGCCATTCAGAACTTTCTGCCGCTGGCCGAGCAGATGCGGGAGGGCAAGTTCCGGGCCTCGGACTGGGTAGGCACCGGCGTGGAAGTCACGCCGCCAACTAAATCCTTCTTCGCCCTGACCCCGCACGCGGCCGAGCTGGGCATCATGGGCTACGACTCGCTGGCCGACGTGCCGGCCGGCTCGGTGGCTGTGCACACCATCGAAGGCGTGATGATGGAGGCCGATACGTGCTGGAGCCTGGGCACCGAGAGCATCGGCCGCCTCATTCAGCAGGCTGACGCGCACAAGAACATCGTGGCGCACGTGGCCCGCTTCAACACGCCTGGCGGCTCCACGATGGGGCTGGAAAACTTCGCCGGCGTCATTGCCGGCACCCGGAAGCCGTTTGTGAGCTGGGCCAAGCAGATGTGCTCGGCTGGCTACTGGAGCGGCTCCAGTGGCGACGCCATCGTAGTGGCGGGCCGCACGGCCATGGTTGGCTCTATCGGTACCATGGTCAGCTTCCGCGACTATTCGAAGGCCATGGAAAAGGCCGGCGTCACGGACCACGTGATTAACGCCACCGAGTCGACGAACAAGAATGCGGCCTTCGCCGAAGCCGTGAAGGGCAATTATAAGCCCATTCGCCAGCAGCTGCTGGACCCGCTCAACAACGTGTTCCTGGAAACCGTGCGCGCCAACCGCGCCGGCAAGCTCGATGCCAAGCAGGAAAAAGAATTGCTCTCGGGCATGGTCTACATCGGTGAGGCAAGCGTGAGCAACGGCCTGGCCGACCAGATGGGCTCCTTCGAGGACGCCGTGCAGCTGGCGCTGGAGCTGGCCGAGAATGCTGCTAAAAACGGCGGCAGTGCTGCTAAAAAAGCCACCAATTCAACTGAAAATACCATGTTCGGAAAGAACAAATTCTCGGCCCTGACCGCACTGGCAGGCCTGACCGGCGCCGCCGTGACCACTCCGCTGGTTGAGGCCGCCAACGACCAGCTCGAAGAAGCCGGCATCACCGGCGTGGCACTCGTGAGCGAGGCCGCCTTCACGGAGCTGACGGCCAAAGCCAACCGAACCGATACGGCCGAAGCCGCCGTGGCCACCGCGCAGAAGGAAGCCACCGATGCCAAAGCGGCTGAAAAGAAGGCTACTGAAGCCGTGGCAGCTGCTGAGAAGCGCGCTGACGATGCTGAAGCCGAGGTGGAGCGCCTCGGCAACCAATCCGGTGCTACCGTGACCAAGCCCCGCAAGCCGGC
Source organism: Hymenobacter psychrotolerans DSM 18569 (assembly GCF_900142395.1). GTDB lineage: Bacteria > Bacteroidota > Bacteroidia > Cytophagales > Hymenobacteraceae > Hymenobacter > Hymenobacter psychrotolerans. Next base: position 17,655 of record NZ_FRAS01000024.1, read on the forward strand.
CGGCACGAGCGAAGTGGAGGAGACCACCGCCGAGTCGGACGCCCAGAAGCTGGTCGACAAGCTGCACGCCGAAATGCTCGGCTAGGCCCGCAGCGCCCCTATACCTGATTTTCCATCTTTTTTTCCAAGCCCACGACATGGCTTTAACGATTACCAACGTAGTCGCGCAGTTTGGCGCTTACTACCTCAACCAAGGCCAGAACATCGCGCGTCTGTACTCGCTGCTTCGCTCTCCCACCACCACGGAGAGCATGTTCACGCCCATCAACACGGACGACACGATGTGGCGGGCAGCCAAAACCATCTTCAGCCGCGTGGTGCAGCCTTTTCAGAAGGCCTTCACGCCGCTGGCCGGCGTAGAGTTCCAGCCCGTGGAAATCCGCCAGTTCCGCATCAAAGTGGACGCGCAGGAGTACCCCGACGAGTTGGAAGACACCTGGCTGGCCTTCCTCGACGGCCCGGAAATTGACCGCAAGGCCTGGCCTTTCGTGCGCTGGTACGTGGAAGTGTACCTGATTCCGCAGATCAAGCAGGACATCGAGTTCAACGAGATTTTCCAGGGTGTGTACCAGGCTCCGACCCCCGGTACGCCGGGTGCCGCCGGCACGGCCATCAACGGCCTGAAAATGATCATCAACGGCCACATCACGGCCGGCCGCACCACGCCCATCGTGACGGGCGCCCTGGAGTTGACCAACCCTGAGGCGCTGGTAGAGCAGTTCGAGTCCTTCGCGGACGGCATCCATAAGGATTATTGGGAAATCCCGATGATGCTGGGCTGCTCGCCGACGGTAGCGCGCCAGTTCCTGCGGGGCCAGGAGCGCAAATACGGCAAGAACACCGGTGGCGGGGCTCTGGACCTGACCATCAACAAGACCAACATCAAGCTGCAGCCGCTGCCTTCGCACCGCAGCACCGAGAAGATCTGGTGCACGCCGGTGGGCAACGCCATCATGCTGCGTCGGAAGGTCAAAAACCAGTCGGCCGTGCAGGTGGAAAACGTGGACCGTCTGCTCAAGTTCTTCACCGACTTCAGCATGGGCGTGGGCTTCATCCTGCCCGAAATCCTGTTCACCAACGACCGGGAACTGGTGTAAGCGACCAGAACACCAGCCGGCCTCAGGCGAGGCCGGCTGGTGTTCAAAAGCGCCTCAAACATAGTTTCAACTCCGATTTAGTAGCTGCCGCATCATGGCTGATAAGACCGAAAAAGAAGAAACCCGCCAGCCTACCATCGAGTCGCTGACGGCCGAGAATACCCGCCTGCAGGGGGAACTGGAACTGGCTCAGGGCATCATTGCCGGCCAGGCCGAGCAACTGGCCAACGTGGAAACCGCGCAGCAGCACGGCGACGTGGTCGTGGTAAGCTACGGCAAGCAGCAGTATCGCGTGCTGGCCAAGAAATTCCACATCAAAGGGGCGGAGGTGAAAGCAGAAGATCTGGGCAAAAACCAGGAGGCGCTCAAGCACCTCGTGGAGTCTAAGAGCGGCCTGCTGGCGCCTGTCGCCAAGGCAGAAGCCGCTAAGTAATCTGCCCAGCAGTAGCCATTTTCTCAAGCAATACAGACTTTACGACCCCATCTGATGGATTTGTCGAAATTACAGAGCCTGGGCGGCCTCAACGGTGAGGACAACACGCCCGGCTTGCTCAACTACGTGCTTTGGGCCGCTACCGACTGGTTTGAAACCATCGCCAAGGCCCCGAAGTACTCGGCTGCTGCGCCTGCTGGCACCTCGGCTATCATTGCCACCGCCCACGCGTTTAAGCCGGGCTTCGGCTTCATCCGCATCTACCTCACGCTTGACAGCAGCGAACTGAAAGGCGCCGTGGTAGGGGAGCGTGACGGCCGAGGCCAGAAGCTGGATCTGGAGGGCTTTCACCCTGGCAACCGCCCTGAAGCCCTGGAGTTCTTCAACATCGTCAAGAACATCGACGGCATCATGCTTGTGCCTGACCCCGAGTATAACTACATCCAGGTGGGCGCTGATGGACTGCCGGTGGAGCTGGCTCCAGCCTACGGCTCGGGTAAAATCTCCGGTGGCCGCAAAGGCATTACGGTGAAGGCCGAATGCTACGCGACGGGCATCAAGATTTATAAGGGCGATGTGCTGATGAAGCCTGACAATTCTGTCAATGGGGCGCAGGCCCCCAGCGGCACCTAAGCATGGCCAAAGCATCCCTGAACCAGCCGCAGCTGCGGCCTGAAGTGGCGGAGAAGTACACAGCCACCATAACGCCCTGTGTTATCGAGATCCAGCGACTCGGCCGCAAAATTGACCTGACCCGGCTCACGCTGGAGCAGGCCGATGCGCTGGTTCAGGACCCTAAGTTCACCTATCTGGTAGCAAGGAAAGCCAAGCGCAGGAAGGCAACGCCAGCGGTGAACAAGTAACCCGGAGGTGAGAGAACGGGGAGTGAGGGGAAAAGCCCCAGCCATTTGGCTGGGGCTTTTTTGCGTCCTTTTTCACCGTGACGGCCGGCGGCAGTTTTGCTGCATGGAAACCTCCAACGTGCGCCACTGGCTGGCCCAGCCACCGGATTTTGCGGCCGGCGTGCAGCTCTATGAGCAGCTGGGCGGCAGCGCCACCTACAAGCAACTCTTCGCCCTGGGCGAAACCAGCTACAGCCGCCAGGTGCTCGTGGCGCAGCTGCAGGCACTGGTAGGCCCGGTGTTCGAACCCCCACGAGCCCCCACGCCGCCGGCTCCTATGCCTCAGGCCACTGCAGTCCCCGCCGACCCGGCGCTGCTGGCCGGCGTCCGGACGCAGCTGAAGGCGGCCCGCGACGAGCGGAGCCACTTGCACGCGCAGCTCACCGCGCCCGGCCTGCGCCAGGCGGCCCGCTGCAAAATGGTGCACCGCATCTGTCAGCTCACCGACCAGGTGCTGCAGCTGCTGGCCGATGAAGCGCACGTGCTGGAGCACGGCCGCCGGCCCGGCCCGGTGGCCACGGCCGACGTGACCGATGCCGGTGAGCTGCGCCGCCGCCTCGACAACCTGGTGAGCCTGCGCAGCAAGCTCCGCAAGCGGCCCGAGCGTGCCGGTGAGCTGCCGGCACTGGAGGCAGAAATCAACCTGATCCGAAACAAACTCAATACCCCATCGTGACTGAAGAACTGATTCCCCTGGAGTGGCACAATGCGACGCGCCGTGTGCGCGACCTGGTGCCGCTGGAGTACAACCCCCGCATTGCCACGGAAGATGGCCTGAAGCGGCTGAATTATAGCCTCTCGAAGTTCGGCTTAGTGGAGGTCCCGGTGCTCAACTCCGACAACGTCGTGCTGGCCGGCCACCAGCGCCTGCGCATCCTGCTGGATCTGGGCCGCGGCGAGGAACTCATCGACGTGCGCATGCCCAACCGGCAGCTCACGAAGGACGAGCTGGACGAGTACAACCTGATTTCCAACACGGATGCCGCCGTGTGGGACTATGAGGGCCTGCTGCGCGACTTCTCCCACCTGGAGATGGGCAACATCTTCGGCGAGGACGTGCTGGGCCAGTTGGCCGCGCTGACGGCCCTGCAGTTGCCACCAGCGGAGGAGCAGGCGTTTGACCCGGCTCCGCCGGCCACGCCGATATCGGTGCTGGGCGACGTGTACGAGTTTCACAGCATCGGCCGCGGCCTGGTGCACCGCCTGGTGTGCGGCTCCTCGACCGAGGCCGACGTGATGGAGACGCTGCTGCAGGGCGAGCTGATCCAGCTGACCAATACGGATCCGCCCTACAACGTGAAGTATGAGGGTAAAACCAAGGACGCGCTGACCATTCAGAACGACGACATGGGCGACGCCGAGTTCCGGGCGTTCCTCTACGACTTCTACACCAACGTGTACGCCTACTCGGCGCCGGGTGCGCCCATCTACGTATTCCACGCCGACTCGGAAGGCGCCAACTTCCGCCTGGCGCTGAAGGAAGCCGGCCTGAAGCTGAGCCAGTGCCTGGTGTGGGTCAAGCAGTCGTTCGTGATGGGCCGGCAGGACTTCCACTGGCAGCACGAGCCGATTCTCTATGGCTGGAAGGAGGGAGCGGCCCACCCCTGGTACTCCGACCGCAAGCAGACCACGGTGCTCAACTTTGACCGGCCGAGCCGCAATGCCGACCACCCGACCATGAAGCCGCTGGAGATACTCGAGTACCTGATCGAGTGCTCCAGCCAGCAGGATGACATCGTGTTCGACGGCTTTGGCGGCTCCGGCAGCCTGCTCATTGCCTGCGAGAAGACCCAGCGGAGTGCCCGCAGCATCGAGCTGGATCCGGCCTACGTGGACGTGCATGTGCGCCGCTTCGTGCAGTTCATGCGCGACAACCAGCACCGGTTTAGTGTCACCCGCAACGGTCAGGAGCTGACCGAGGCCCAACTCCAGGAGTATGTCGACGCAGCTGCAGCCTAAGGACCTGCCCGGCGCGCAGGAGGTTGTTCTGCACAAAAGCACGGCCATTGAGCGGATCTATGCCGCCAGTATCGAGGAGGCCAACGGCAGCGGCCGGGGCCTCAAAGGCCTGTCGCCGGCCGACCAGCTGGTAAATCAGCAGATTGAGGCCGCCTATGCGCTGCTGAGTAACTACCACACCTTCGATCAGGCCTGGCCGCTGCTGGCCAAGCAGTTCGATATCAGCCGGGCCACGTGCTACCGGCGCCTGGCTGATGCGCAGAACCTGATGGGGGATCTGAAGAAAGTCCGCAAGGAAGGCCGCAAGGCCATCCTGATCGAGTTTGCGCGCAAGATTCTGCAGCTGGCCCTCACCCAGCGCCCGCCGGATACCCGGGCAGCGTTGGCGGCCATGAAGTTCGAGGCCAACGTGGCCGGGCTGTTACGGGCCGACTCGGGCCAGGAGGAAGCCGCCGGCTCGGGCAGTGGCAATACCAGCTACGTGATTAACCTCACGGTGGAGGGCCGCAAGGCGCGCACCATCAACCTGATGGACCCGGAAAGCATTCAGGACGCTGACTACGAGCTGATTCAGGACGCCGTGCAGCAGCAGGTGTTCGGAGCCGAGCAGATGGAGCAGATGCTGCTGGAGCGTAGAGAGGAGGGCGGTACGGATGGTAATCGTTGATCAGGTAAAGCTCACGTTTAATCAGCCCCAGCTGCGCTACGTCACGGCTAAGGGCAAGAAGGAGGGTACCAGCGTCTGGGGCCGTGGTACGGGTAAATCGACCGTGATTTCGTGGGACATCCACGAAATCGTGCAGACAATGCCCCGCTCGTGCTGGGTGATTGTGGGCTCGACCTACAAGCAGGTGCTCACCCGCACCTTGCCCTCGACGATTGCGGGTTTGGAGGCCCTGGGCTACAAGCTGGACCGCGACTTCTACGTGGGCCGGCGCCCGCCACCCTCCAAGCTGTTTGACCGGCCGATTCAGGGCCCGCTGAGCTACGACCACTTCATCATTTTTCGCAACGGGACCGGGTTTCACCTGGTCTCGCTCGATGCCGGTGGCTCGGCCTCGCGGGGCCTGAACGTGGACGGCTTTATTGGGGATGAGGCCCTGCTGTTCAACAAGGAGAAGCTCGATGCCGACTTGTCGGCCACAAACCGCGGCAACGGGCAGTATTTCGGCAAAAACCCGAAGCACCATGGTGTTTTCCTCTTCAGCTCGATGCCCTGGGGCGACCAGGGCCGTTGGCTGCTGGACAAGGCCAAATACTACGAAAACGACGGTATTGACCTCACCGAGCGGCAAAATGAGTTGATTGAAGCGCAGGTGCGCTTCATCGACGCTGAAACCGACGAGGAGCGCCTGCACATCTGGCGCGAGCAGGTGGTGAAGCTGATGATGGACATCCGCTACTACCCCTCAGCGGCCAATAAGGGCTCGTTTTATTCCGAGGCTAATGCCTTCGATAACATCCAGAATCTGGGCCTGCAGTACCTGCTGGATCAGCGCCGCTTCATGACCGACTTCACGTTCATGATTGAAATCATGAACCGGCGGCCGACGACGGTCGAGGGCGGCTTTTACCCTCAGCTCAACCAAGCCCGGCATGTGGTGGAGTGCGCGGATGATGACTTTGTGCTGGGGCTGGAGTACAACCTCAAAAAGCTCAAGGCCTCAGACCAGGATAGTCGGGGAGATAGTGACTGCCGCAGCCACCTGCCAATTGTGGGGGCCGTGGACTGGGGTGGGAAGATTTCGGTGCTCACGCTGGGCCAGAAGCATGACGATGTGCGCGAGTACCGAATCCTGAAGGGCATGTACGTCAAGCACCCTCAGCTGGTGAGTGACCTGGCCAATGCCTTCTGCGACTACTACCAGTATCACCTGCGCAAGGAACTCATCTTCTTGGAGGATGCCGAGTGGGGTAACAACCGTAACCCGAACAGCCCGTGGACGCTGAACGAAACCTTCATCAAGGTACTGCAGTCACGAGGCTGGCGCGTGACCAGGGCCAACCTGGGCCGGGTACCAGGGCATCCCACGCGGTATGTAGTAGGGCAGGAAGTGCTGGCCGAGAAGCTCTATCCCAAGGTGTGGCGGTTGCGCTTCAACAAAGTCAACACCAAGGATGTGGTGCAGGCCATGCTGCTGGCCCCGGTGGGGCAGGACACTAAGGGCAACATCAGCAAGATCAAAAAGAGTGAGCAGAAGGAGAGCTTCCCCCAGGAGCACGCGACTCACTTCACCGATACGATTGACTTGCATTTCCATTACGTGGGCACCGACGTGGTGATGAGCATGCCTGACCTGAGTGGCCTGCTGGTGGTGTAAGCAGCACCTGCCAAGGCCTGCCTCGGTGCCTTTGGCTGTCCGATAGTAGATAAAACCCCCAACGCGGCCTGCGTTGGGGGTTTTTTTGTCCCATCGGGTGCCGCCCGGCCCCCACAGATATCACCGAGGCGTCCCCCGGCAGCTGCCGACCGCCGACAGTGCATGCCGGGCCATCGCGCTGGACTGGTGAGACTGCAAAACGCTCAGCAGGCCCAAAAATGCGGTTTGCAGCGCGTGAGGGCAAAACGCTGTGAGATTGGCTTTTTGGCGTTTTCCGGGGCAATGGGGGCGGTTTTGTGTCCTTTTTGTGCGCTCAGCATGACGGCAGTTTTGCAGCATGGAAACACCCGCAACGATTCGCCTGAAGGACGCGCTGGCCCTGCTGGAAAGCGGCACGCCGGTGGCGGTGCGGTTCGTGACGTGCGACCGGCGCCGCGGCACTGGCGGCGAGTTCCGGGAGCTGAAGGCCGCCCGCATCGGCTCGGGCAAGCGGCAGGCCGAGAAGGCCGCGCCGGTACTCACCGGCGAACCGGAAGCCGACCTGGCCACCGTGTCCCGCATCGCCCGCAACCCCGACCACTACGCCAACGCCACCCGCAACCTGCTCGACACGACCACCGGCAACCTGGTGAAGGTGCACATCTATCTACTCGTGGCCGTGGCCGGCCGCAAAGTCATTCTGTAAATGCAACAACTACTATTCAGCTCGGCCGGCAGCACGGCGTACTGGCAAGGCACCGGCGCGCTGGCCGGCTCCGTGATGCGCTTCGGCGGTGGCATGGCCGCGGCCGGCAGTGCCGGCGGCAGCTCCGCCACTCAGGACGGCGCCACGCCCTCCTCACCAGTGGAAAAAGGCCTTTCCGGCGACGTGGCGCTCTGGGGGGAGGCCAACGACTTTCCGCAGCAGGTTATCAAGTCGCTGGAATCGAACACCATTCTGCCCAGCGTGCTGGAGTGGAAAACCCGGGCCGTGTACGGCGGGGGCGTGGTCTACGGCCGCGTGACGGGCTTCGACAAGAGCGGCAACGAAATCTTTGAGCGGGAGCGGCTGCCCGACGTGGAGGCCTTTTTCCGGCGCAGCAACATTGCGCGCTATGCCTACGAAGGTTTGCAGAACCTGTTCACCTTCGCGCAGAGCTATCCGGAGCTGATTCAGTCGCTCAACAAGCAGAAGATTACCACGCTCACCACCCAGGACACGGCCTTCTGCCGCTACTCGGTGCCGAAGGCCAATCAGCCGGTGCCCGATTACGTGCATATCTCGGCCAACTGGCCCGACGCCAAACCCGGCGACGAGTACACGACCAGCGTGCCGGTGCTCGACCCCTACTACGAGCCGGTGGAGGCGCTGAAGGCCGACACGCGGGGCTTCAAGTACCTCTACCCGCTGGCGCTGCCCTCGCCCGGCAAGGCCCTCTACCAACTGGCCAGCTGGAACAGCATCCGCCGCTCCGGCTGGCTGGACGTGGCGCAGGCCATTCCGGAGTTCAAGGCGGCCATGTTCAAAAACCAGCTCAGCATCAAGTATCTGATCGAAACCGATGAGCGGTACTGGAAGTGGAAATACCCCGACTGGGACACGAAAATCACCGAGCAGCGCCGGCAGATTATCAGCGACGAGCTGGCCGACTTCGAGAAAACCATGACCGGCGCGGCCGGCGCGGGCAAGTCGATTCTCTCGGTGGCGGTGCCGGTTCCGGGCACCACGGAAACCATTTCGGCTTTCAAAGTCACGGCCATCGACGACAAGGTGAAAAGCGGGCTGCACATCGAGGACTCGCAGGAGGCCAGCAGCCACATCTACACCGCCCTGAGCGTGGACCCGACGCTGGTCGGCATTTCGCCCGGCAAGGGCATGGGGGCCGGTTCGGGCTCCGATAAGCGCATCGCCTTCAACAATTTCATATCCACCCACCGCTTCCACCAGGACCTGATCCTGGAGCCGCTCTACCTGGTGCGCGACTACAACGGCTGGCCCGAAGAGCTGGAATTCCGCTTCCTCAACCCGCTGGCGCAGACCGCCGACGTGTCCAAGTCCAACACAAACACCGCCACCGGCGGCAATCCCGATGATGCTGAGCCTGCTGAAGACAAGTAACGAACTGCGCCGCTACGTGACGCTCGACGCCCGTGAGGTGCCCGAGCCGGTGCAGCGCGAAGAAGAGCGCCTGCGCAGGCAGCTGCTGCTGCCGCTACTGGGTAGCACGCTGCTGCACTGGCTGGAGGCGCAATACGAGGCCGGCACCACGGCCGAAACCGACACGCCGGCCGGCGAGCTGCTGCGCCTGGTGCAGGCCCCGCTGGCGCGCCTTAGCGTAGCCGGCGCCCTGGACGAGCTGCAGGTCACCCTCGACAACACGGGTATCCACATCGTCAGCACCGAAACCCATAAAACGGCCTTTCAGTGGCAGATTACCAACCTGCGCAAAACGCTGACCCGCAAAGGCTACCTCGATCTGAACGTGCTGCTGCAGTGGCTGGAAGATAACCACAGCACGTCGCCGGAACTGCAGGCCTGGGCGGCCGGAGCCGGCCAGAACCACCGCCGGCAGCTGCTGACTTCGGCCGCGGAGTTTTCGCACTTCGAGAACATCCAGGAGTCGTGGCCACTGTTCGAGGCCCTGCGCCCGCTCATCAGCCGGCAGGAGCTGTTCGTGCTGGAGCCGCAGCTGGGCTACGACTTCCTGAGCGAGTTGCGCGAACAGGTGCGAACCCGCACGCTCACGGTGGAGAATGAGGCGCTGCTGAATCAGTACGTCCGCCCGGCGCTGGCCGCGTGCACACTGGCCCGCGCCGTGCCCGAGCTGGGCCTGCGGCTCACCGGCGACGGGATTGAGCTGATGATTGCCCGCATCGACGACTCCAACTCCAAGGAAGCCGACGCCGGCCTCGACCAGCTGCTGCAGGCCCGCGCCTTCGAGGCGCAGCGCACGGCCGACGTGCTACTGGAGCGGATGCGCCAGCTGCTCAACCGCGTGGCCTCACCGACCCGGTACGCCACCTATTTCAAGTTCGGTCCCTACCGCGCCCCCGACGCGGCTGCCGTGCCGCTCAATACTGCTGAATCAAAAGTTGTCCGCTTTTTCTGATGCATCCACTACTACCGCCGGCACTGGAAAAGGCCGCACAACTCTTCCAGAAGTACATTTTCAACGACTGGAGCGCGCTGGGCTTCCTGATGGTGCTCTTCCTGATTGACACGCTGCTGGGCATGGCTCGCAGCTTCAAGCAGGGCCGCTTCCACTCGCGGGGGATGCGCCAGATGTTCACCAAGCTGCGCGACTACGGGGTGGGAATCGTGGTGGCGCACGTGTTCAGCTCCATCGAAATCGATGGCAGCCGCGTGCCCTGGGCGGACTACATGTCGCTCGGGGTGAAGTTCACCATCTACCTCTTCATCCTCATTATCGAAGCCAAGAGCATCGATGAGAACCTTCGCGGGCTGGGTGGCATGGGCCTGCCGATGCCCAAGTTCCTGCGCCAGGGCATGACGGACTGGGAGGAAACCGGCTCGTTTCGCAGCAAAGTGCCACCCGAGGAGCTGGCGCCGGCCGCGCCTGAGCCAATGCTGGAGAGTGAGTTGCCGCCGCTTCCTGCACCGCCCGCTTTACGTGAAGTTTCCATTTAATACCTGTTCAAATGCAGCTTACCAAACCACAACTCATGGCCGCCCTGGTGGGCACCACGTCGGCGGAAGCCGACAAGTTCCTCGGCCCGATCAACGAAACGCTGGCCAAGTACAACATCAACACGAAGCTTCGTGTGGCGCACTTTCTGGCGCAGATCGGGCACGAGTCCTGCGGGCTGGATGCCGTACGCGAATACGCCAGCGGAGCCGCCTATGAGGGCCGGAAAGACCTCGGCAATACCCAGAAGGGCGACGGGGTAAAGTTTCGGGGCCGTGGCCTGATCCAGATTACAGGCCGGGCCAACTACTATGCACTGGGCCGAGCCTTCGGCGTGGACCTGGAGGCTGAGCCGTGGCTGTTGGAAACGTCTCGCCTCGCAGCCCTATCGGCCGGCTGGTACTGGAACAGCCGCAGCCTGAACGCTATGGCGGATGGCAACTTCTTCGACACCATCACCAAGCGCATCAACGGCGGGACCAACGGCTATGCGGACCGCATGAACCACTTCCTGGTAGCCGCCAAGGCGCTGGGTATTCCCGGAGGAAAAGTATGAGACGACTTCTAGGTTTATTCTTTCTGTATGGCCTGGTAACATTTATGGTTACCGCACTGGCTGTTCTGGTACTGAGCTTATTCAGCGGCTGCACCACCAGCCGGCCGCGTCCGGAGCAGTTGCCCTCGCTGCTCAGCCCGCTGCAGCGCGACTCGCTGGCGCAGCTACCCCCGTACCTGGTACCGCCGCCGGCCGGCAGCAGCCCGCGCCAGGTGCGCCAGTGGCAGAAGGCCCAGGCCCGCAACCTAGCCCGCGCTGGCCACGCGCCGGCATCGGTGAAAATCAAGAACAGCACCGTGGCCACCGGCGAAAACTCCACTGCCGTGAGCACGGCCAAGAAAAGCAGTACGGCGGTCGGGGAGGAGGCTAGCGCCACGCGCATCGACAAGGCTAAGGCACCGGTGGCCGTGGGCTCGGGCGCGGTGGCCACCGCCACCACTACCAGGGCATTTCCGTGGTGGGTGCTGGCGGTCGTGGGCGTACTGCTCGGGCTGAACCGGCTGGTGCGCGGCCGCTGGCTACTTTGAAATAAAACTGCCCCGGTCGTGCTGGCCGGGGCGGTTTGCTTTGCTACCTTCGTCATGCGAACATTCTGGAACATCATGCTAGGCTTGCGCCTTGGCCGTCTTCAAAAAACGGCCGGGGAGTAGAGCGGAAGCATGATCCGCACTTTCGGTGCACGCTTGGCGTGGTGCAGAATGTTCGCAGCGATTTCCCCGGCTTGCTGAAGACTGCACCATGGCTAAGAACCCCATCGGCTTCGGCCGCACCACTGCTGACCCGGACCCGAACGGTACGGGCGACGGCTGGCGTTTGCACTCTGGCGACGCTGAAGAGAAATCGGAACAGCAGCGGGAAAAGCCGCCGCGCCTGCCTAAGGCGGAACCAGTTTATGTGGGCACCATTGAAGGATTGGAAATTCTTGGAGCTTACGGTTTGTCGCCCCTGGCGCCGCTCAGCAACCTGGAGCAGCAGCTACTTCAGGTAGTGGCTGGGTTGGAGCGAAAACTTGACCAGTACAGCGAAGCTTCTTAGTTTAGGCCCGCCAATCAACCCCGTGCAGGGAGCGAAACGGCCGCCTACTGCAACAAAAGCCCCGCCCACCAGCGGGGCTTTTTCGTGTCCTTTTTCACCGTGGCAGCCGGCGGCAGTTTTGCTGCATGGAACGACTGGAAATCTGGAGCCGGCACTTCACGCCGGCCAGCACCTGGAACGAACTCACCCGCGCCCAGCTCGGCGAGGTGGTGCACGTGCTCTACGGGCCGGAGCACTTCTGGCCTGCCCGGTTGCGGCTGCTGAGCATCGTCAGCGGCGCGCCCCTCGAGTTGCTCACCGACCTGCCCGTGCTGCAGGTCAAGCAGCTGTATAGCCTCACTGATTTTATCTACTCCGACGAGCACCGCCTGACTAGGCAGCTGCTGCCCGAGCTGCGCCTGCCGGCCAGAGTGGACCGCAAACAGCGCCGCTGGATGGGCGCCGGCGACAACCTGTCGGGCGTGAGCTTCGGCGAGTTCATCTTCGCCGACACCTACTTCTGCGCCTATGCCCGGCACCAGGCGCCGGAGGCGTTGAGCCACTTCATAGCCTCGCTCTACCGTCCGGCGCGCCGGAAAGGCCCCCGGCCCGGCGACGCCGACTGGAGCGGCGACGTGCGCGAAGCCTTCAACGAGCACAACATCGAGTACCACGCCCGCGTGCTACGCTGGCTGCCGGAGGTGGATCAGCTGAGCATCTACCTCTGGTACCGCGGCTGCCGGGCCCAGCTACAGGCCGACTTCCCGCAGGTGTTCGAAGCGGCCGAAACTGACACCCGCCGCCACCAGAAAGGTGACTGGGGCCGTGTGCTGCGCAGCCTCTCCGGCGACACGTTCGGGCCGCTGGAGCAAACCGCCCGGCAGTCGGCGCGCACCGTGCTGGCCGAACTCTGCGACCTGGCCCGCGAGGCCCGGCACCTCAACTCCACTTCTTCCCGCTAATGCTCCGTCACTCGCAGTACGTCGCGCTGTTCCGCGACCTGGCCACGCGTCACCAGAAAATTCAGCACTCGCCCAAAGTGCCGCGCTTTGCCCGCGTGGTGGTCAGTATCGACCCATTTCAGAAGCAGGTTGACCTGGCTGAAATGGCCGAAAAGCAGCTCGGACGCCATTACGCGCCCGGCTCCACTTCGCAGATGCTGGTCGTGGAAAGCTGTCACACGCAGTACCTCGATAACGGGGGCGACAACCGGCAGCGCCGCCGGTCGGGGGCCTTCTACGTGTTCCAGAAGCTGCCCAAAGACTTCACCCAGGACGACATCGAGCTGGCTATCGACGCCACCGAAGAAACCGGCGAGCAGCTGCTGGCGGCCGTGCTGCATGCGCTGGCCGGCCAAGTGAAGGTGCGCCTCGACGAGAAGTCCATCAGCGCCGACACCATCGGCCCGATCGGCGACGGCAGCTGGTACGGCACCCGCTTCGACTTCGACTTTACCAACCCGGCCACGGCCGCGCTAACCTATAACCCCGCCGCCTTCATCTAATGGCTCTGATCGACTTATATCTGCACTGGGAGGACGAGGGCGAAGTGTTCAGCGACGGCCCTGACTCCTACACCAACTGGCTGGGCACGCTCTTTATCGTGGACCCGGCCACGCTTGTTATTACCACCGAGCCGCGCCGTCAGCGCGTGTACCTGACGCCGGTACCGGACGTGCCGCCGGCCGACGTCAGCCTCGATCCGTCGGTGCTGATCAGCACACAGGTCAACGGCAACACGCTCACGCGCTACTACCATGATGGTGCCGGTGGCCTGGCCCCGCTGGCGCAGTTCGTGGATGCCACGGCCACTGTTATCGGCTGCGACTGTTTCGGCACGGCCGTGGGCCTGATTGACCTCACGCTGGCCCCGGACAGCCCGGGTGGCAGCTACACCTACCTGTGGAGCGACGGCGCGACGACGGCCGACCGGGGCGCTATGCGTGCTGGCACGTATTCGGTGCTCATCACGCACGAAAGCGGTGCCTGGCTGCTACTCGAAAACGTGGTGGTAGGCCAGAATCCGCGCCTGGAAGTGGAAGTGCGCCAGCTCAGCAGCGAGGTGGAGTTGGTGGTCAGCGGGGGAGTAGCACCGTACTCGTTTCTGTGGAACGACGGCGACACGCGTCCCCAACGCGACGATCTGGTGGAGGGCACCAGCACGTGTACCGTCACTGACAGTCTGGGCTGCGTGCGGGAAGTAACTGTGTCGTATTTCAGCTACCAGCTGTTTTTCTCGCGCAACGCCATCTACCAGCACCAGGACGCCGGCGAGGCCTACCGCGAAGACCCAGCCGGCATGCCCAACCTCTCGTTCGTGTGCGAAGTGCACGTCGAGCAGGAGTATGGCAGCAACCTGTTCACACCGGTGGCCACCGTGCTCGAGCAGCCCGCCAGCCGTGACGGCCGCACCGTGTTCGAAGTGCAGGAGCTGCTCTCGCCCTTTCTGCAGCCGGCCGTGCCGAACCTGGCTCAGACCGGTATCGAGCGCCGCACGGACGTATTCAAGCGGTTTTTCCTACGCACAGCCCCCAAGTACGGCACCCCGCCCACCCGCGACGCGGTAAGCGTGTCGGCCGTGCATTTCGTGCAGCTCGGCGGGCTCAGCTTCCACGAGGCCCGCTCCGGCAACTGGGCCAGCTATGCCGCCGCCCGCCGGCCGTTCCTGACCTGGCAGCCGTCTACGGTATATGCGGCCGCTGACCAGCCGGAATTTCTGAGCTGGCTGGTGCTGGCCTCCTTTGCGTCGCTGCAGCAGAAGGTGAAGGTATACTTCAGCGACGGCAGCACGACGCTGCTCACCCCCTCCGGCTTTACGCAGCCGGTGGTGCGCGGGGAGGTGCTGAACCTGCCCGCCGGCTTCGCGCAGCTGGGCCTGGATGATCAGGCCGAGCGCACCGTGACGGCCTGGGAGGTGTTTCTGGCGGATACCAACGGCCAGGCCGTGTCGCCGGTGCGCCGCTACGTGCGCGAGTGGCCGGTGGGCCCGCGCCGCTACCTGCTCTACCGCAACTCGCTGGGCGGCGTGGACACGTTCGTGGCCACCGGCGAGGCCGTGCTGGACGTGGAGGTAACCGGCGACGAGGTGGAGCGCAGCCTGGCCTGGGACTATGACCCGCAGCTGGGTGACACGCAGGTGCAGGACAAGGTGCTGCGGCCGCTGCTCAAGCTGGCCAGCGGTCTGCGCACGCAGCAGCAGATGCTCGAGCACCAGGAACTGCTGCTCTCGCGCCAGGTACTGCTCGTGCAGCACGGCCAGCTACGGCCGGGCGTGGTGAAAGCCAAAACGGTGCCCTTGACGGAGGAGGGCAAGTACGTCAACTCGCTGGAGCTGGACTTCTACCTGCCCCGTGAGCGGAATTTCACGCCCCGCCTGCCGGCGGCCGGCGGCGAGCTGCCCACCTTTGACCAGCTGCTGCCATGATCCGCCTCACTTGTGCTGCCGGCGAGCTGCATCTGGCCAGCAGCGCCGTTTCGCTGGAAATCGGTAACCCGTATTTCGGCTTCACCTCGGTGCCGGGCATCACCACCTACCCGTTCAGCATCGCGGGCACGGAGGACACGATGCGCAAGCTCAACTTCCCGCACCTGCGCGCCGCTCAGGGCCAGGTGCCGGCCCCGGAGCCGGCCGAGCTCTACATCGACGGCCTGCTCTGGCGGGTGGGCGTGTTGGTGTACGAGTCGTTCGACGAAAGCAAGGGGCGGGGCCAGGGCGTGTTTCAGTACAAGTTCCTGGCCGATGCCGCCGATCTGCAGAGCCGCATCGACGGCGTGTCGCTGCGCAGCCTGGATCTGGGCGCGGTGCTGCTGCAGCTGCGCTACGACCATGCCGACTACGCGCTGCCGCTCGTGCGCAACGAGTCGTTTTTCGGGGATAAAAACCCGCCCTATAACGGCTGGCTGAACCACTTCCCGGGCCAGTACACCCCGTCGGCGGAGTCGCCGCTGGTGCCGTTTCCGCGCCTGATTCCGCTGCTGCGCCGGGTGCTGGCGGCCGTGGGCTACTCGCTCAGCGGGCCCTGGACGCAGGAGGCGGAGGCGCTAAAGCTCATCGTCGTTTCCGACCGGGCACTGCGGCGGGGGGCCGCCACCGTGCAGCTCAACCAGCACGTGCCGGATATGAACGTGGGGGAGTTTCTGGTGGCCCTGCAGCAGCTGCTGGGCCTAGGCTACAGCTTCGACGCGGTGCGGCGTGAGCTGCGCGTGACGCGCCTGCGCGACATCGTGGCCGACCAGGCCTACGTGCACCGGGCTGGCGGCGCGGCCCGCTTCAGCCCACCCACCGCGCAGGGCTACACGCTGGAAATGCGCTTGGCCAACGACGAACTAAACAAAACGCTCGATACGAGTTGGAGCCGGCTGCTGCTCGGGGCCGGTAAGGAGAAGCTCGGCCCCGCTGCCGGCACCCTGCATGTGGGCCTGGTCGCCGACCCGGTGCGCGGTACTGAGCTGCTGGTGCCGCGCCTGGAGGGCAAAGGTGCCGGCGAGGAGTTTGAGCTGGGCGACGACTCGCGACTGGGCCTGTTGCTACTGCTCGACCACGGGCTGCAGCCGGACTCGGGCGGGCAGCCCTACCCGCTGGCCTCCCCGCTCAACCGCAATGCCCAAGGCGCGGTGGTGGGGCAGAGCACGCTGCACTGGGCCGGGCCGCAGGGCCTGTACGCGCAGGCGCACCAGCCGTGGCTGGACTTCCTCTCGGCTGCCGGCAAAGAGGAGCGCACCATGGAGTTCCGGGTGTCGGATTTGCTGGCCCTGGAGCCCGGCCGCAAGGAAATGGTCGGGTACCGCAAATACCTGTGGGAGAAAGTCAGCCTGAGCGTGCCTACGGGCCGCCGGCTGGAGTCGGCCCGCTTCACTTACCGCAACATCGCGCTATGACCGAAGAGCAACTTAACCAGGCGCAGCTCAAACTGGCCGAGCAGTGGCTGGATATCACGGTCACCAACTTCATCGAAAACATGCGCAAGCTGCGCATTAAAAATACCGGCGCGCTGATGGCCAGCTTTAAAAAGCAGGTGATTGGCTCGGCCAGCGGCCGGCTGCAGTTGCAGCTGAGCTATGCGCTCTACGGCAAGTTCGTGGATATGGGCGTGGGCCGGGGCATGGGCGCCGGCGTGCGTCGTGGGGATGATGGCTACGAGAGGATTCGCAACACCCGTGGCCAGTTGAAGCGCCGGCAGCGCAAAGCCAAGCCGTGGTACCCGAAAGCCATCGGCTACCAGACCAAACGCCTGGCCGAGCTGATGAGCGAGCTGCACGGCACGCTGCTGATCAGCGCCGTGTCCGACGCGCTGCCGGCGCAGGATGTCACACTTAACTTTTAAGGTAACTCAACATGCAGAACATACCGGATAAAAACGAGAGCATGAGTACGCTGCGCTTTACGCTTGGCGTGCTTACCAACAAGCTCAAACGCCTGCCACTGGGCACAGCGGAGTGGCGCCAGTGTGCCGACGAATTGCTGGACATCAACGATAAAATAAACAGCCTGCAGGCTGCAATGGCGGACTATGGCAGATAACAGCGAAGAGCGGAAGGTTAAGATAGTAGTCGATGCGCAGCAGCCGAACGCCAGCCTGAAGGAAATGGCGGCCGGCGCGGCCGTGCTCAATAATCAGCTGGCCAAGATGGCTGCCGACGACCCCGGCCGGGCCAAGCTGCAGGATGATTTTGCGCGGCTGAATCAGCGGTTGACTGCCACGCGCACGGAAATGCGCACGGTTATTCAGACCGAGGAGGAGCTAGCCGAAGCGCAGCGTAAGCTCTCGGCCGAAAACCGTGAGGTTATTCTGAATGGCCAGAAAGTGGAGGCCACGTTCGGGCAGATGAAGGCCGCGGCCGCTCAGCTGGAAAAGCAGCTCGATGAGGTGGCCGCCAACGACCCGGGACGGGCCAAACTCCTGAAGGACTACCAGGAGCTGAAGGAGCGCATCGAAGGCGTGAAACTGGAAATGGGGGAGGCCACGCAGCAGGGCCTCACCTTTAAGGACGCGCTGGCCTTCGCCGGCGTGGCCGTTGGGGCCGAGGCGGCGCTGGACATGGTCAAGGAGCTGGGCGCGGAGGTGATTGCCACTACCAAAGAAATGGGCCAGATGCGGGCTCAGATCAATAGTTTGACCGGCGCCACCGGCGAGGAGCTGGATGGGCTGACCGTGGGTGTGCGGGCGCTGAGCCAGACCTTCGGCAAGGAATACAACGAGGTGCTGGTGGCCAGCAACGCGCTGAGCAAGCAGATGGGCATCTCGCAGCAGCAGGCCCTCAAGCTGATCGAGCAGGGGTTCATTGCGGGGGCCGACATCAACGGCGAGTTTCTCGACCAGGTAGAAGAGTACCCCGCGCAGTTCAAGGCGGCCGGCGTGTCAGCGTCGGAATTCGTGGCCATCGTGAGCAAGTCGCAGACCGATGGCGTGTTCTCCGACAAGGGGGCCGACGTGGTGAAGGAATTCGGCCTGCGCATCCGCGAGCAGACCAAAGCCACCGGCGAGGCGCTGGATGCCGCGTTCGGCCCGGAATTCACGCAGAAGCTGCTCAAAGGCATCAACGACGGCAGCATCAGCTCGGTGCAGGCGCTGCAGATGGTGTCGGCGCAGATGAACGATACCAAAATCCCGGCCGCGCAGCTGCAGACTGTCATTGCCGACGTGTTCGGCGGGCCGGGAGAAGATGCCGGACTGGAGTATCTGCAGTCGCTGAAGGATGTGGGTGGGGGCGTGGAAACGCTCATCGACCAGACCAATCCATACGTGCAGCAGCAGCAGCTCCTGCTGGCGTCGCAGCAGGAGCTGGCCGGCGCGCAAAACGAGCTGACTAAGCAGTTTGAGGGCACCGGCACCAGCATCGAAGTGCTGGGCAACGGGGCCATGACGTTCCTCTACACGCTGCTGGCCTCGCTGGCCGCCACGTTCAAGGAACTGGCCGCGCCGGTGCAGCAGGTCTGGGCCGAATTTCTGGCGCTGGGCGAGAGCATGGGCCTGGTCAGCAAGGAGGGCAGTCTGGCCCGGGATATAGCCAGTGGGCTGGGCACGGTTCTGCGGCTGCTGTTTATTCCCACGCGTCTGGTGTACGAGGGGTTTGGCATGATTGCCAAGGGGCTGATGGAGTGGGTGAAACAGTCGGAGCCGGCCAGGTCGGCTATTTACGTGATGATTGCCCCGCTGCGGCTGCTCTTCGATATGCTGCGTGATGCGCCGGCATTCTTTGAGGGGTTTATGGCCTCCGCGCAGGTCTCGTTTCTGCAGGTGGGCAAGTCGTGGCGGGCCATCATGCGCGGTGACTTCTCGGGGGCGGCCGACGAAATGGCGGCCATCGGCGGCGTGGCGGCCCGCGCCTACCTGAAGGCGTTTAACGAAGTACACAATGCCCGGCCCGACGCCGTCACTCCCGAGGCAGGAGCGGATCCGGAGCAACCGGATAAGCCCTCCGCCGGCGGTGACGGCACGACGGCCGCCGAGCGGGAAAAAGCAGCCAAAGCGGCGCAGACGGCTCGCGAAAAAGCCCGGAAGGAACGCGAGGCTGAAGAGAAAAAGGATGCGCAGCAGCGCAAAGACGCGCTGAAAAAGCTGGTCGAGGAGGAGTTGGTGATGCTGCAGACCCGCGACACGCTGCGGGCTGATCTGGACCGGCAGGGCTACAACGACGAGCTGCAGCGGCGCGACCAGCAGCGGGCTAAAATCTTCCAGTCGGCCTCTGATCAGGTCGACAAGCTCACCGGGCTGGAGGTGGACTACACCGACCGGGTGCAGGCCATCATGGAGGAGCGCGACCTGCAGCTGCGCGAGCTGCAGGCGAAGTTCGATGAGGAGTCGGCCAAGAAAAAGCAGGAGGAACTCGATGCTCGGATTGCGCTGAATGAGGCAGAAGCTGAGCAGCGTCTGGCCGAACTGGAGCTGAAGCTGGCCAACGGCACGCTCGACGAGTGGGCCTACCAGGATGCGGTGTACGCCGTGAAGCAGGCCGCGGCTGAGCGGGAGCTGGCGCTGATTAAGGAGAAAAGCGGCGAGGGCTCGGCCGAGTACATGAAGGCCAACGCCGAGCGGCTGAAGGGCCAGGCCGATTTCGCGGAGAAGCGTCGGGGCACGGATGAGACCATGTACAAAGCCGAGAAGCTGCTGGCGGCCGCCCGCCGGGTGCTGAATTCGGATGAGTTGGCGGCCCTGATGGAGCTGACGGGTAAGAAAACGCTGCTTTACAAAGTGGCCGTTGCGGCGCAGAAAACGCTGGCTATTGCCGAAATTGGGATGAGCGTACCCAAGCAGTACGCGGCCAACGCGGAAGCCGGTGCCAAAATCTCGGCCCTGTTTCCACCGGCCTCGGTGCCGCTGGGGGCGGCCTACACGTTCGGGGCCAACGCCATGGCTACGGCCGGGGCGGGGGCTGCTATTGCCAAGATCCTGGGCCTGGGTTTTCGGCAGGGGGGCGCGACCGGCTCGGGCCTGAACGTGAGTGCCGGCGGCAAGCTGCTCGATGCGGAGGGCTACCCCATCGCGGGCGTGGTACACGAGAACGAGTACGTGATTCCCGAGTGGATGCGGGCCGACCCACAGGTGGCGCAGGTAGAGCAGTGGCTGGAGGTAAAACGCCAGCGCGGCTACCGCGACGGTGGCGCCACCAGTAACGACGTGCCGGCTGCCGGTGCACCGCTGCCGGCTGCCGGTGCACCGCTGCCGGCTGCCACCGACCAGCAGCTGGTGACCGTGCTCGTGCGCCTCGACGCCCGTCTGGGCAAAGTGGAGGAGTGGGCCACCAGGCTGCAGGTCGTGCAGCATACCGGCGAGCTGGCCGATGATATCGACTACGTGAAGAAGGTCCGCGACGCCGGGTCGATTTCGTAGTCGAAAGGACGTTCAGAAAACACTACATGAGGGTAAATAACCAAAACGGTATTCTGCCCTGAAGTAGCCCTCCCCAAAGGATGATTCTTGAGCAAGAAAGCGCCCTGTACCGCTACGCCTAAAAAACACTGTTAGGCGTAGCGGTACAGGGCGCTTTTATATGGACTGCTGAAAGCACTCAATTATCGCTTGCTGACAAGCGATATTTTCATCAAAGAGCTGTCTGGAAAGTTTAGTTTATGCAGAAACGCGCAGTATGAATTGACTGCCCACTACGCACTTTGGCCAAGTACCAACCGGGCATCAAGCCGTTTACCAATAATTCACCAGAACCAGGCTTAGTGACAGCATACTCGCGTAGCTGTTGCCCTGTAATAGAATACACTGTCACCACAGCGGGGGAGTCGAGATCAGGATTGGTGTAGGAAAATCGCAATCTGCTTCCTTCTACTACCGTGGGAGCAATGACGAAATGGAAAGAAGTGAATTTGGCTTGGCCCTGTACTCCCGTAATCGGAGCTGGATTATTTAGCCGAACTCCGACTGACGCGCCAAACGCGTTGCCAAAAACCATGTCGATATCGCCGTCGCCATCCACATCACTTAACCTAATAGCTTGGGGGCCAAGACCCGTAGTTAATGTGCTGCCACCGCTAAATACGCCCGTATTAGACCCAGATGCATCGCCGCCATTCAGGCGAACGGAAATGGAATTGCTGGTCCAAGTTGCTGTGAGCAAATCTATGTCACCATCTGCATCTACATCACCCAAAACGGCGGAATTAGAAAGGTTTGGAACGGCAACACTACTTCCATTGGTGAACGTGCCGGTATTAGAGCCTGTATTATCACCACCATTCAATCGAATTACCGCACTGGGAGCATCATAAAGGGCCACTACCAAATCGAGGTCATTATCTCCGTCAAGGTCGGCTAAGTCTATGGTATTCGGGCGGCTACCAATAGCTAGAAAAGTGCCGTTACTAAATATGCCCGTATTTGATCCACTATTGTCCCCTCCGTTTAGGCGCACCGTTACCCCATTGGTACTGCCCGTTGTGCTTCCGTTGTTATTGAGTACAACGATATCCATATCGCCGTCTCCATCAACATCTCCAGCCACGACATTTTTTGGTGATGTGCCGGAAGCGACATTGGTGCCAGCGCTGAATACGCCGGTGTTTGACCCAGTTGCATTGCCACCATTCAGCCTAATGGCAACCCGATTGTTAACACCATCAGCACATAGCAGGTCTAAATCCCCATCTCCATCGGCATCACTAAGTACCGGCGCCGCTACGGAGCTGCCTATCGTTAGCGTTGTGCCACCGATGAAAGTGCCAGTGTTTGAGCCGGAGTTATTCCCGCCATTTAGACGAATTGTGATTAGCCCATCGGTATGCCCAGTTACCAGATCCAGATCTCCGTCGCCATCAATGTCACCTAAGGTTATGTTCAGCGGAGTCTGAATAACGTCCACTTCAGTGCCCCCACTGAAGACGCCCGTATTAGAAGCCGTGTTGTCTCCTCCGTTTAAACGGACGCTAACTGTGCCCGGATCGACGTTGTTTGCTATAAGCATATCTAGGTCGCCATCCCCATCGACATCACCCAATACGACGTCGTTGGCTCTTTCCGATTGCGGATTTGTGCCAAGAAGAAAATTTCCTCGTCCGGTGCCAGCAGTCCTTGTGGTGAACTGAAAAACAGTAGGTTTTGCCAAGGATCCAGCAGCGCTGGTAGTTGCTGTAGTGATGGCAGCAGTAACTCGTTCTCCTGGCTTAAAAGCAGATGCTGGCGTAAAGCTTAAAGAGTTGCCACTTACCGTTACTGGCGTGGAACTGCGCGTGAGCAGCCCACCCCGTTGGGCGGAGTATACCTTAAGACCGCTAATAGAATTTGCAGTTAGCGGCTCAGTGAAGGTTGCAGTAACAGCAGTTGAAAGTGGGGCATTCCGAGTGTTGGCAGTTGGGGAGTGGGAAACAAGGGTGGGTTGAGCCATGCCAAGCTGGCTCAACAGCAGCGAGCATGAGACGGGGAACGCCAACCATCGGGTGGGGGCGTTTACACTCGTAAAATTCAATTTCATCACTAGAAAAAGGTAGAGTTTAATCAATGATTATGGTCGGCAACTTTACTCCATACAAAAGTCACTAAAATTTCATAAACCCAACTTTCTTATTAGTGAGCCCGTGGACAGTCAGTCGTAGCTTTGCCGGATGCGTCGTCATGAACTTACTGATCGTGAGTGGAAACTGATTCAACCGCATGTGCTGGGCAAAGCGGGTACGGCGGGCGGCACCGGCCGTAACAACCAGCGTTTTGTCAACGCGGTGGTGTACCGGGTGCGCACGGGCTGTGCCTGGCGCGACTTGCCCGAACGCTTTGGTCCGTGGAATACGGTCGCCCGGCGCTTCCGGCGGTGGGCGGTGGCGGGCGTGTGGGAGCGGCTGTTTCAGGCCGTGCAGGAACCCGATTATGCCTGGGTGCTGGTCGATTCCACGACTGTGAAAGCGCACCGGGCCGCCAGCGGCCAAAAAAAAGTACGGCCGCAGACGAAGCCCTTGGCCGCAGCCGGGGCGGGCTGACGACAAAGCGCCATGCCGTGGTGGACGCGCTCGGCAACTGTCTGGTGCTGCGCCTAACGCCGGGCCAACAGGCCGATTGTCAAGTCCTGCCGGACTTGTTACAGGCCTTGGCAGCGGCACCGGGTGCGGTTGTGGCTGACAAAGCCTACGACACCAACGCAGTACTGGCCGCCGTGGCCCAGTATCAGGCCGAAGTGGTGATTCCGCCCAAAGCCCTGCGCACCGACCAACGCCCGTATGATGCCAACTTATATGCCGACCGTAACAAAGTAGAACGCTTCTTCGGCCGACTGAAAGAGGCACGCGGCTTGGCCACCCGCTACGAAAAAACAGCCTCCTCCTTTTTGGCCCTTGCTCACCTGCTCGCGGCACTCGACTGGATGCGCTGACTGTCCACGGACTCTAGTAAGTATGGAAGGGAGTAAGTATAAAAGGCAGGCGGATAAACTGTCCAGAAAACGCTCGATTTCTGGACAGTTTTAGCACCCGCCTCCACGGCCCCGAAAATGCAGTTTTTCGGGGCCGTTTTCGTACCCCTTTTTTGGACACTACTTTTCAGCATGAAAGCTGCCATTTACGCCCGAGTGAGCACCCGCGACAAAGGCCAGGACAACGAGAACCAGCTGCGTGAGCTGCGGGCCTTCGCCGAGCGGCTGGGCTATACCATCTACAGGCAGTACGTAGACACGGAGTCGGGCGGCAAGGCCGAGCGGCCGCAGTTTAAGCAGCTCTTCACCGATGCCCACCAGCGCCGCTTCGATGTGGTGCTGTTCTGGGCGCTGGACCGCTTCAGCCGCGAGGGTGTCATCGAAACGCTCAACCATCTGCAGCGGCTCTCGCACTCGGGGGTGCAATTCAAAAGCTA
The DNA here is from genome assembly GCF_900142395.1 of Hymenobacter psychrotolerans DSM 18569. Classification (GTDB taxonomy): domain Bacteria; phylum Bacteroidota; class Bacteroidia; order Cytophagales; family Hymenobacteraceae; genus Hymenobacter; species Hymenobacter psychrotolerans. The sequence continues at coordinate 41,846 of NZ_FRAS01000024.1, forward strand.
CACTGAGCAGTACCTGGATTCAACTGGCATGTTCAAGGACGCCATCATCAGCATCCTGGCTACCATTGCCAAGCAGGAGCGGGTACGGCTCGGGGAGCGGACCAAGGCCGGGTTATCAAAGGCCGTGGCCAAGGGTAAAGTGCTGGGCCGGCCGGGTGTCGACACCGAGAAGCAGGCGCACGTGCAGCGGCTGAAGGCCACCGGCATTTCAAACCGGGCCATTGCCACCGCCCTGGGACTCTCGCCGAGCACTGTGGCCAAATACCTGGAAGCGGCAAGAGCAAGCGCCTTGGCATCGGCCGCATCTGGGATAAGCTGGTGCGGCGCTACCCGAAGCTCTGGGTGGTAGAGAAGGCGGTAGGCTATACCATCTGGGCGCTGATCCTGCTGGCCATCGTTGCGCTGGCCTGGAAAGGGTATAGGGGAGAATTGTAGGATTTCTGTCCTTTTTGCGGGCAGTTCGGGAGGACAGCTTTGGGCTCTGATTTCATCAACCCAACTCCAGTCCTATGAAACCTCTAGTTGCTCTGCTCTGTGGCAGTGGCATTCTGTTGCTGACTACACTACTCGCTCTGCCACCAGATGCCAGGAGTACTCCCCAGCAGGAAGTGGCCGGCGCGCGGCCCCCACGGTACTACACTAAGTGGCGCCGCGTCCACGGCCGCCGGTACCGCTTTACCTACCGAAAAGGCGCCCGGCTGGCTGCACAAAGCAGTGCACCAGCCCCCACTAGGGCCCCCACTTTTTGAAAAAAGGGCTTAGCAGCGCAGAAACAAGCTTTTGTTGAGGCCAACCGTAATCCGGGTGGGAGCGGTTTTTTTTGCGCCCTTAAGGTAGGGCGATACAATAAAAGGGCTTCTGCGCTGCGTAGAGGCCCTTTTGTTGTATAGTGCACGAATAGCACTGCCGCGCTGCCAACCTACCGCACCCGGGACATGGGCAACGGTAGTAAGGGGCGCCAACGGCCAAAACAGCAGCAGGATGGCGCGCGGAGGCGAAGGCCATGTAAGAGTAGTAACACTTTTCCTGTGAAGCTCTTCAGTTGCTCTGCTTTGCGGCCTGAGCCTTATCTTCGTTTACTTTCAACCCTGATTTCCCTGCGACTGATGCACCACATTATCTATATGAGCCGTGGCAAACGGCCGATGTCTGACGAGGAATTGCGCACTTTGCTGGAGCAGGCTCGCGTCGCCAACGAGCAACAGGGCATCACGGGGGCACTCGTGTACGGCGACGGCCAGTTTATGCAGGTTATTGAGGGCGAAGAAACAACGCTGGCGGCCCTGTACGCCAAACTCCTGACCGACCCGCGGCACACGGGCGTGGTGAAGCTGGCTGATAAACAGATTCTGCAGCGCAGCTTCGCCGATTGGGCCATGGCATTCGAGCCACTGACCATGACCGAGTTTGAGAAGCTGACCGGCTATGTAAAGCCCCGGGAGCTGAACCTGAGCGTACCCGGCCTGAGCGCCGCCGATGCCCTGCTGCTGGAAATGATGAAGGTATTTGTGCTGACGCCCAAGCCGGACAGCCGCCAGTAGCCCGGCGCCCTACGTGAAGGGCGCCAGGGCGGCGAGCAGGGTAGTGGAGGCTTGCCGCCAGCTGGCATAGGGCCAGGGCGCCGTGCTAGCCGTGTGGGCCGCCGTTTCCTGCCGGACTTTTCCCAGCCAGGCCAGGAGCACCGCTTTGGCGGGCAGTGGCTGGCTGGCATGCAAGTCGGCGGGCCACTGCTCATCGGGCCATTGCTGCAGAAAATATTCGGCCTGATCGGCAATGCGGGCGAGCCGGGCTGCCGCGTAGGGCGCCGTGTGCCGGACGGGGTGGGCGCTGCGGTACAGAGTGCGAAGGGCCCGGCTTAGCGGAAGCGTTGCCGGGGTGGGCTGCTGCAGCGGATGGAGTTCTTCCTGAATAGTCATGTGGCCCCACTTACGACAGGGAAAAAGGGGCCGGATTTACCAAATAGGCCAGAAAAAATTAAAAATCCGGGTCGGAATTATCCCGGTGCAAGCTGCGTTGATGCCAGCTTCAGCCGGGCAGCTGGCGGGGCGTTTCCTCGTCGTCATCGAGCAGCTCGGCGCCCGTGCCGTGGTCGGGCACCAGGCGTTTCCAGACGGCCTGCTTGAGTTCGTCGAGGCGCTGCAGGCTGTCCTGTACGGTGCTGTGGCTCCGGATTTTCTCGAACAGGCCGGTTTTCTGCCCCACGCGCACCATCTGCTCCAGCACAAACGGCAGAATCCAGCCGACCACGCTGGAGGCCAGTGCCCCCCGCAGTCCGATGCGGACCAGCAGCCGGGCGGCCATGCGCTCCAGCAGCAGAGCCCGGGCCGCGGGCAGGGCCTTGTTGGTCAGAAAATCAACGACCAGCTGCTTGTTGCCTTTCTGAACTTCGGCCCGCAGCACTTCCTGAATGGCTTCCAGAGCCGAGGCCGCCGCTTTGCGAAACAGGCGGCCGGTCTGCCAGGCGGCCATACCGGTGAGCTGGCCGGCCGTACGCAGGAAATGGGGAAGAAGGCTGACTTTTTTCATGGCTGCAGCAAGTACGGAAAACGCAGGCATACCAGCCACAATGCCTGGGTCCGCAACTCCCCGAGTACCGGGCTGCGTACACCGGGCGGCTGGCGCGTCTCTGCGCAACGCTTTCGTTTTGCCCCTAATCCAGCTCTCTATGAACGCAATTGTAATCACCCGGCCCGGTGGCCCCGATGTGCTGCACCTGCAGCAACAGCCCCGGCCCGAGCCCGCCGCGCACGAAGTTCTGATCCGGGTGCACGCCGCCGGCCTCAACCGCCCCGATGTGCTGCTGCGGCAGGGCAAATATGCCGGCGCGGGCGAGGTAACGGGCATGGTGCCGGGGCTGGAAGTGGCCGGAACGATAGAAAAGTGTGGTGCCGAAGCAGCCCGCTGGCAACCCGGCGACCGGGTGTGCGCCCTGCTGGCGGCCGGTGGCTACGCCGAATACGCCGTGGCAGATGCCCGCCACTGCCTGCCCGTGCCCGAAGGCTGGAGCTTTGCCGAAGCAGCCGCCCTGCCCGAAACCGTATTTACGGTCTGGCACAACGTGTTTCAGCGGGGGCAGCTGCAGCCCGGCGAGCTGCTGCTGGTGCATGGCGGCAGCAGCGGCATCGGCACCACGGCCGTGCAGCTGGCGGTGGCGCTGGGCAGCCGGGTGGCCGCTACCGTGGGCAGCGCCGCCAAAGCCCGGGCCGTGCAGGAGCTGGGAGCCAACCCGGTTATCAACTACAAGGAGCAGGATTTCGAGGAAACAGTAGGCGCGGTCGGCGGGGCCGATGTGGTGCTGGACATGGTGGGCGGCGACTATACTGCCAAAAACCTGCGCCTGCTTCGCGACGATGGCCGGCTGGTGTTCATCAACGCCATGCAGGGCGCCAAAGCCGAGTTCAACGCGCTGGACGTGATGCGCCGCCGGCTCACCATCACGGGCAGCACCCTGCGGCCCCGCTCCGCCGACTTCAAAGCCGCGCTGGCGGCCGAGGTAGAGCGCCACGTATGGCCTTTGTTGCGGCAGGGCCGGCTGCGGCCGCTGCTCTACCGCACGCTGCCGCTGGCCGAAGCCGCCGCCGCGCACGAGCTGATGGAAAGCAGCAGCCACATCGGCAAAATAGTGCTGCTGGCATCCGGAGAATAGGCTGTAGCGCCACCTGGCCGCCTGCCTGCCAACGAAAATCAGCATGCCTCCGTATACCAGCACTTTTGCCTACTGTGGCGCTTGGCCACGTCTGCTCACACCTGTTCTGCCTTATGCAAACCGCGCTACTAATTGGAGCAACCGGGCTGGTCGGGGACAATCTGCTGCGGCAGCTGCTCTCTGATTCCCGCTTCGACCGAATTAAAGTATTCACGCGCCGCCCGACCGGCTATCATAACCCGGACCGGCTGGAGGAGCACCTTATCGACTTCGAGCACCCGGAACACTGGCAGCACCTGCTCAGCGGGGATGTGCTGTTCTCGGCGCTGGGTACCACGCTGCGCCAGGCCGGCAGTGCCGATGCGCAGTACAAGGTAGACTACACGTATCAGTTCAGGGTAGCGGAAGCGGCTGCGCAAAACGGCGTGAAAACCTACGTGCTGGTGTCCTCGGCGGGCGCCGCTGCCGATTCATTCGTGTTTTACTCGCGCATGAAAGGCAAGCTGGAGCGCGACGTCAAGCGGCTGCCTTTCCAGCGGATTCGCATCATGCAGCCCGGTATGCTGGCCGGCCACCGCCACGAGCCGCGCCTGATGGAGCGCCTGGCGTTGCCGCTGGCCGCTGCAGTAGCGCAATTGCCGGGCCTGCAGCAATACCGCCCCATTCACGGGCGCGAAGTGGCGCAGGCCATGATTAATGCAGCCCTCGACGAAAAGCCCGGCGTACAGACCGACACGCTGGAGCAGGTGTTTCAGCGCGCCGGCTCGCAGCCTTCCTGACAGAATCAGAAGTATAAACAACTGAAAAAGCCGGCTCCCGGGAGCCGGCTTTTTCAGTTGCGGGAGGTGTGAGTGGCTTAAGCTTTCTTCCACTTGATAGTGCAGCCAACGGCTTTCGTGGAGTTCACGGAAGCAGGCTTGCCGGCCATGATTTCGGTCATGGCGTTTTCGAGGTACTTGGTTTTCACCAGCTTGGCATCTTCCGAGTTGTCGTCGATGGCGCCGATGTAGCTCACCACAAAACCGGAGCCCTGGCGCGTAAGAACGTACAGGTGCGGCGTGCGGGTGGCGCCAAACTGCCGGGCCACTTCCTGGGTTTCGTCCTGCAGGTACGGGAAGGCGTATTTCTTGTCCTTGGCACGCTTCTGCATCTCCGCGAAGGCGTCGCCGGGCGCCACGGCCGGGTCGTTCGGGTTGATGGCCACTACCGGGTAGCCCTGCGCTGCGTATTTCGTGTGCAGGTCCATGATGCGCTGCTCGTAGGCCTTGGCGTAGGGGCAGGTGTTGCAGGTGAACACCACGATGTAGCCCTTGGCGGCCTTGTTGCCGGCCAACGACACCATCTTGCCATCAACGTTCTTCAGCTTGAAGTCCGCGGCTTTATCGCCGATTTGGTAGCCGGCCAGCGGGCGGGTGTAGCTGCTGAGCACGGCCAGCAGCAGCAGAGACGCCAGAAAAGGAAGTAGCTTTTTCATGGGGTGACAGGAGGTTAGGTGAAACAGGAAAAGGGTTATTTCATAAATTTCTGCAATTCGCTCGTCAGCTCGGCCTGCGTAAACTCCCGCTCAAACACGGCCCGTTTTTGCCGGCTGTTGTTGACCATCAGCGTAAACGGGATGGAGCCGCTCCATTTGGGCTCCACCTTGTCGATCCAGGAATTGGGGTCGGTTTCGTTCAGCAGCAGCACTTCCGATTTCAGGCCGCGCTTCAGCACAAACGGTTTCACCTTCTTGTCGAGCTGCGAAACGTAGTCCATGCTGACCAGCAGCACTTTCACTTTTTTGCCGGCGTAGGCGGCATTGGCCTGCTCAAAATACGGCAGCTCCTTGATGCACGGCGCACACCAGGTGGCCCAGAAGTTGACGACGTAGGTTGTGTCGCTGGGTTTGGCCAGGCGCTTTTGCAGCTCGGGCAGCTTGAGCACCTTCACCTGCTGGGCGTGGCCAGCAGAAGCAGTGAACAGCAGGGCGGCCAGCAGGCCCGGTAGTTTCAGTCGGTTCATACAGGGGAAAGAGGATTTATGCAAAGACAGTTCAGCCGCCCGGATGTTGCGGCCCGCCCGCCGCATCTATTCGCGGCCGCCTAACCAAGCGTAGCGGCCACAACAATACGCGCTGGCAAATCGGCGAGAACGAACCTTCCGTACCTTTGTTTATCCAAGAAAACTGCTCCCTTCGGGTTATGAATAAAACGTATTGCCTCAGCCTCACCGAGTATAAGCGCCGCCTCTCCCGCGAAGTCACCATCGGCGACGTGCCCATGGGCGGGCTCAACCCGATTCGGGTGCAGAGCATGACCACCGTGGATACCATGGACACGCTGGGCTCGGTGGAGCAGACGCTGCGCATGGTAGAAGCCGGCTGCGAGTACGTGCGCATCACGGCTCCCAGCGTGAAGGAAGCCCAGAACCTGCTCGAAATCAAGAAGGAGCTGCGTAAGCGTGGCTGCAACGTGCCGCTCATTGCCGACATCCACTTCACGCCCAACGCCGCCGAGCTGGCCGCGCGCATTGTGGAGAAAGTACGCGTGAACCCCGGCAACTACGCCGACAAGAAGAAGTTCGACTTCATTGAGTACACCGACGTCACGTATCAGGAGGAGGTCAACCGCATCCGGGAGCGGTTCCGCCCGCTGGTCCAGATCTGCAAGCAGTACGGCACGGCCATGCGCATCGGCACCAACCACGGCTCCCTGTCCGACCGGATTATGAGCCGCTACGGCGACACGCCGCTGGGCATGGTAGAGTCGGCGCTGGAGTTTCTGCGGCTCTGCGAGGAAGAGAACTACTACAACGTCGTGCTCAGCATGAAGGCCTCCAACACGCAGGTGATGGTGCAGGCCTACCGCTTGCTGGTGCAGAAGCTCGACGAGGAAGACCTGCAGCCGTATCCGCTGCACCTAGGCGTAACCGAGGCCGGCGAAGCCGAAGACGGCCGCATCAAGTCGGCCGTGGGTATCGGAACGCTACTCGAAGACGGCCTCGGCGACACCGTGCGCGTGAGCCTCACCGAAGCTCCCGAAGCCGAAGCCCCCGTGGCTAAAGCCCTGATTGACCGCTACACCCACCGCGCCCGGGAGGCCAAACCTATTGCGGAAGCGCCCAAAGTACCCATCGACCCGTTCCAGTACCACCGCCGCATCACGCGCGAAGTGCTGAACCTGGGCGGCCAGAACGTGCCCCGCGTGATGGTGGACGTTTCACGCCTCGCCTCAGTAGAATATGCCGATCTGCGCGCCGTGGGACATTTGTATTCGGCCTTCCTCGACAAGTTCCAGATGAACGACCTGGGCGCCGACTACCTCTACAGCGGCCAGCGCCCGGTACCGTTTATGCTGCCCAACGGCCTGAAGGAAGTGGTAGACTATAGCGCCTGGCTCGATGCCGGGGCCCGCGCCGACCATTACCCGGTGCTCACTCAGGCCGAGTATGCTGCCGTCGGTGCCCGCCACCCGGAGCTGAATTTCGTGTTTCAGAACCTGGCCTCGCTCACGCCCGCTACGCTGGCGCAGCTACGTGAAGACGCTACGGCCGTTGTCATTCTCTACACCGACAACGCCCACGCCATGCCCGAAATCCGCCGCGCGTTTTTCGAGCTGATCAACAACGGCGTGACCAGTCCGGTCATCATCAACCGCCAGTATCCGGCCCTCACCGCCGAGCAGACCCAGCTCTACGCCGCCACCGATGTGGGCGGCCTGCTCCTCGATGGCCTCGGCGACGGAATAGTGCTGAGCACCGAGCTGCTGCCCGAGCGCCCAAAAGAGGAGTGGCTCACGACCCTGGACCAGCTCAACCAGCTTAGCTTCGGGATTTTGCAGGCGGCGCGCACGCGCATGTCCAAGACCGAGTACATCAGCTGCCCCAGCTGCGGCCGGACTCTGTTCGATCTGCAGGAAACCACCGCCATGATCCGCAAGCGCACCGACCACCTCAAAGGCGTCAAAATCGGCATCATGGGCTGCATCGTGAACGGGCCCGGTGAAATGGCCGACGCCGACTACGGCTACGTGGGCGTGGGCAAAGGCAAAATTGCCCTCTACCGCGGCCAGGAAGTCATCAAGAAATCCGTGCCCGAAGAGCGCGCCGTGGACGAGCTGATTGAGCTGATGCGCGAAGACGGCCGCTGGCTGGAAAAAGAGGTGCTGGAAGAGCCTGTAGGAGTGTAAGTAATATTTTCTTAAGCAAGAAATATGAGCTTTGAGGCCAAGGTGTTCAATGTAATGATTGCGTCTCCTGGTGATGTGCCAGAGGAAAGGCAGGCTGTCCGTGACGTATTATATGCGTGGAATGCAGTTCACGCAGATGAGCGCAAACAAGTGCTTTTACCCGTGGGTTGGGAAACTCATGCAGCGCCTGATATGAGCGGGCCTCCTCAATCCATTATCAATAAGGTAGCTCTTAATGATTGCGACTTGCTAGTAGGAATATTCTGGACGCGAATAGGAACAGCAACTGCAGAGTATGTTAGCGGGGCAGTTGAGGAAATTGAACGCCATATAGCAGCGGGTAAACCTGCTATGCTTTATTTTTCTGAAGCCCCGATCAAACCAGATTCTATAAATAGCAAGCAGTATAAGCAGCTGCAAAAATTTAAAAGCTATTGCAGGCCAAAGGGGCTTTATGAAGGATTCGTTAGTACGGATGATTTTAAAAGTAAATTCAAAGATCAGCTTCAACTTATCTTGAAAACGCACTTTAGAGCTATAAATACTATTGATTCATACAAAATCGATAGGCCAAGTATAAATGAAAAAGAGGTGGCTAGTGTATTATCTGCGGATGAACAAGTTTTGCTAAAAGCTGCTAGCTCAGATAAGCATGGGGCAATACTTAAAGTGAAAATGTCAGATGGAACATATATTCAAACAAATAATAGACATATTATTCAAGAGCAATCAGCTAGGGAAATAGCACGTTGGATAGGCGCTTTGGATTCTCTGTGTCGAAAGGATTACGTTAGAGCAGTAGGTCACAAAGGTCAAATGTTTGAATTAACTGCGGCTGGCTTTGCTTTAGCTGATACTTTATTAGTAGAGGATTCCTCCAATTCGTGATGGCTTAAAAAATATCCGCCTCACTCATTCGTCTGCCTCCCTATGAAACTACGTGTGATACTGACCGGGGCAACCGGCATGGTGGGCGAAGGTGTGCTGTTGGAATGTTTGAACAACTCCGATGTGGAGCAGGTGCTCAGCGTCAGTCGCCGGGCCAGCGGCCACACGCACCCCAAGCTGCGCGAAATCCTCCACGCTGATTTCCACGATTTGTCGCCGATTCAGGAGCAGCTGGCGGGCTATAATGCCTGTTTTTTCTGCCTGGGTGTGTCGTCGATGGGGATGAAGGAGCCGGAGTACCGCCGCGCCACCTACGACCTTACGCTGCACTTCGCCCAGACGCTGCTGCCGCGCAACCCCGACCTGACGTTCTGCTACGTTTCAGGCGTCGGCACCGATAGCACCCTGAAAAGCGGCCAGATGTGGGCCCGCGTGAAGGGTGAAACCGAGAATGCGCTGCTGGGGCTCGGTTTCCGGGGTGCTTACATGTTCCGGCCGGGCTTTATGAAGGCCACACCGGGCCAGCAGCACGTGCTGTCGTATTACAAGTATTTCGACTGGCTGTACCCGGTGCTGCGGGCCCTGACGCCCAGGTACGTTTCCACGCTGGCCGAAGTAGGGCAGGCCATGCTACGGGTGGCCCAACACGGGTATCTGCGCAGAGTGCTGGAAGTGCCCGACATCGTGACCGCGGCAAAAGGGTAGAACCCTGTCTGTCATGCTGAGCAGTGCGAAGAACCTTCTAACACCAGAGCAGCAACCGTTTGAGGTTAGCCCGGACGTAATAAGGTCCTTCGCGCTGCTCAGCATGACAGACGGCAGGTGAGGCCCGCTACTTACACTTCTCCTTGCGGCGCGTGTCGATGACGTGCGCAATCTTCCAGCCGTCGGCCAGCTTCACCAGCTGAAACGAGTTGTAGCCGCAGTGGCTGAAGGTGCTGCCTATGTAGAACTCGTAGGGCGTCCAGACGCTGGCCAGGTTGGCGTCAATCAGCACCTTATCGAAGGTGATACGCTCGTCCCAGACCTCCTTGTGCGGCGTGCCCACGGCTTTCACGAAGTCGGAAGGGGTTTCGGTGCGGAGTTGGGTGGTGCCGTTGCGGGCGGCAAGGGTATGAAACACCGCGCCCGGCGCAATGGTGGAGCGCACCAGCGTACTGTCGCCTTTGCGCATGCCGTCGAAGAAGTTGCGGATGGTTTGCTTGACGGCTTCGGTTTCGGCGGCGGGCGTCTGGGCCGTGGCGCCGGCGGCGGAAAGGAGTAGGGCAGCGAGGAGCAGGTGTTTCATGAGCAGCAAGTTAGGTGCTGGCATAGACGCCACCTGTAGCCGTAGCGTTGCGGGCCCCGTAAAAACACCATCGTAGCCCCGGTTTCCGAGTTGCACGCTGTGCGCTGCCAGTCACTAAAATTATGGCTTGTTTCAGCGGCACCCCGTCGTACGGCTACTTTTGTGGTCCTTTCGGCTTCGCCGGCTATCCGTTGCTCAATTACCCACCTATGCAAATTCGTCGCACGTTTGATCTGCTGGCCAAGCTGGCCACAACCACCCCGCAGGCCGATTGCCTGGTTGAGAAGAAAGCCGGCCGTTGGCAGCCGCTGAGCACGGCGCGGGTGCAGGAACTGAGCAACCACGTGAGCCTGGGCTTGGCGCAGCTCGGCATCGGGCACGGCGACAAAGTGGCCATCATTTCCGCCAACCGTCCCGAATGGGTACTCGCCGACTTCGGCATTGCCCAGCTCGGGGCCGTGAGCGTGCCCATGTACCCGACCATTACGGTGGAAGACTACCGCCACATTTTTCAGGATGCCGGCGTGCGGGTGGTGCTCGTGGAAGATAAAAAGCTGCTGGCGCGGGTGCAGGAAGCCATAGTGGGCCTGGCGCCCGGCCCCGAGCACATCTTCACGTTCGAGGAAGTGCCTGGCAGCCGCTGCTTTACCGATCTGCTGGCGGCCGGCCAGGCCGCTGACCCCGCCACGCTGGAGTTGCTGAAAGCCGCCGTGCAGCCCGACGACCTGCTGACGCTGATTTACACCTCTGGGACCACCGGGCGGCCCAAGGGCGTGATGCTCAGCCACCGCAACATTCTGTACAACTGCGAGAACCTGACCGGCTACCTGCCGCTGCCGCCCGGCCAGAAGGCCCTCAGCTTCCTGCCGCTGAGCCATATTTTCGAGCGCACCGCCACCTACCTCTACCTGCTGCTGGGCTTCAGCATCTGGTACGCCGAAAGCGTGGAGCGCATTGCCGACAACCTGCGCGAAGTGCAGCCGCAGGTGTTTACCACGGTGCCGCGCCTGCTCGAAAAAATCTACGACAAGATTGTGGCCAAGGGCAAGGAGCTGACTGGCCTCAAGAAAAAGCTGTTCTTCTGGGCCCTGGACCTGGGCCTGCAATACGACACCCAACAAGACCAGGGCGTACTTTATAATGCGCAGCTGGCGTTGGCCAATAAGCTGGTGTTCAGTAAGTGGCGCGAGGCCATGGGCGGGCAGGTGCACTACATCGTGAGCGGGGGCGGGGCCTTGCAGCCGCGGCTGGCGCGGGTGTTCTGGGCCGCCGGCATCCGGGTGATGGAAGGCTACGGCATGACCGAAACCTCACCCGTTATTGCCGCCAGTCAGCCCGAAGCCAGCGGCAACCTCATCGGGGCCGTGGGGCCGGCCATTCCGGGCGTGGAAGTGAAGCTGGCCCCCGACGGCGAAATCCTGACCCGTTCGCCCTCCGTGATGCAGGGCTACTACAACCGCCCCGACCTCACGGCCGAAACCATCGACGCCGACGGCTGGCTGCATACCGGCGACATCGGGGAGCTGGTGCAGGGTCGGTTCCTGAAAATCACGGACCGCAAAAAGGAGATGTTTAAGACCTCCAACGGCAAGTATGTGGCCCCGCAGTCGTTGGAATCCCGCATTTCGGAGTCGCCGCTGGTAGAGCAGGTGATGGTGGTGGGCGAAGGCGAGAAGTTCGCGTCGGCGCTGCTGGTGCCGGCCTTTGCCGAGCTGCGCGCCTGGGCCAAAAGCCACAACCTGCCCGCCGACCTTTCCGACGCCGCGCTGGCCACTCATGCGCAGGTGCAGGCGCTCTACGAGCAGCTGGTGCAGCAGGCCAACGCCGCCTTTGCGCAGTGGGAGCAGGTTAAGAAAGTGGCGTTGCTGCCCACGCTCTGGAGCGTGGAATCGGGCGAGCTGACCCCCACCATGAAGGTGAAGCGCAAGATTATCAGCCAGAACAACCAGCAGCGCATTGCGGCGCTCTACCGCTAGCACTAGGCGAATAATATCTGGCTTCCGGCAAATCTTTCCGTCGCCGCGCATGTTACTTTCGCGGACCCGACACAACCTTTCCTTATGCGCAAAGACCTGTTCAACCTCGGCCCCGTTTTCGGATATTTTTTCCGCAAGAACGACCCCAACCGGCATACCAACTTCAACCTGCGGACCATGCACTTCATCAATAAGCTGAGCATGGCCATGTTCCTGGTCGGCTTTATTGTGCTGCTCTACCGCTGGTTCATTCGCTAGATACCCGCTTATTTGTAGCGCCAACTGCTTGCCGCCGACCTGCCCGAACGACCTCGCAACCGCACCGTTCGGGGAAAGTCGCCGGCCGTGAGTTGGCGCTATTTCTTTGCTGATTAATCCGGCCCGCATGAATATCGAAGACTTCCGCGACTACTGCCTGCTGAAAGCTGGCGTGACCGAAGAAACGCCCTTCGGCCCCGAAACGCTGGTTTTCAAAGTGGGCGGCAAAGTGTTTGCCCTCACCGACATCGATACGTTTGGGAGCATCAACCTGAAGTGCGACCCGGAGCGCGCCCAGGAGCTGCGCGAGCAACACGACTACGTGCTGCCCGGCTACCATATGAATAAAAAGCACTGGAACACGGTGCTCATCGGCACCGGCGCCACCGACCAGCAGCTGCACGAGTGGATCGACCATTCCTACAACCTCGTACACGCCTCGCTACCCCGCGCCATACGTGCCACCCTGAGCGAGCAGGAGCAGTAGCCACTTAAAAGAACGCCATTCCGAGCCTGTGTCAGCACGCGAGATGCTTCGACAAGCTCAGCATGACGTGCCGAATAGCAAAAACCGAATAGCAAAAAGCCCCGCCGGACGAATCCGGCGGGGCTTTTTTTGCTAAATAGTAAGCCAACGAAGCTACACTACCACGTTCACCATGCGGCCGGGCACCACGATGAACTTCTTGGGCTCCTTGCCTTCGGCGAAGCGCGCCAGGAAGCCCGATTCGCGCACGGCGGCCTCGATTTCGGCGGCGGTGGCGGCGGCGGCAAACTGCTGGGTTTCGCGCACCTTGCCATTGATGGCCACCGGGTAGTTCACGGTGTCTTCCACCAGATATTCTTCCCGGAACTCGGGGTACTGAGCGTGGCTGATGCTGCCGGCTTCGTGGCCCAGCTTCACCCACAACTCCTCCGCGAGGTGCGGCGCATAGGGCGAAATCAGGATGGTGAGCGGCTCCAGAATGGCGCGTTTGTGCGAGTCGAGGGCTGTCAGCTCGTTCACCGTAATCATCAGGGCGCTGACGGTGGTGTTGAAGCTGAACTTCTCGATGTCTTCTTCCACCTTTTTGATGGCCTTGTGCAGCGCCTTCAGCTCCTGGGGCGTAGCGGCTTCGTCGGTCACGGCGAAGTCGCCGTCCTGGGGGTGGTAGAGGCGCCAGAGCTTTTTGAGGAAGCCCGCCACGCCGCTCATGCCGTTGGTATTCCAGGGCTTGTACTGCTCCAGCGGCCCCAGGAACATCTCGTAGAGGCGTAAGGCGTCGGCTCCGTACTGGTTCACTAAAGTGTCGGGGCTCACTACGTTGAACTTGCCTTTCGACATTTTTTCAACTTCCCAGCCGCACACATAGGTGCCATTATCCTCTAGGACGAAGTCTGCCGAGGTATAGTCAGGACGCCATTTTTTGAATGCTTCGGTATCTAGTACATCGTTGTTTACGATGTTCACATCCACGTGCAAAGCAGTGGTTTCGTGCTGGTCCTTCTTGCCCGCTGTGACAAACGTATTGGTGCCGTTGATACGGTACACGAAGTTTGAGCGGCCCAGAATCATGCCCTGGTTGATGAGCTTCTGGAAGGGCTCGGCGGCGGTTACCAGACCCAGGTCTTTCAGGAACAGGTGCCAGAAGCGGGAGTAGAGCAGGTGGCCCGTAGCGTGTTCTGCGCCACCGAGATATAAGTCCACATTCTGCCAGTACTGCTCGGCTTCCTCGCCCACGAAACGCTCGTTGTTTTGCGGGTCCATGTAGCGCAGGTAGTACCAGCTGGAGCCGGCCCAGCCGGGCATGGTGCTCAGCTCGTAGTCGTAGAGGCCTTTGTACTTCCAGTCTTTGGCGCGGCCCAGGGGCGGCTCGCCGGTTTCGGTGGGCTTGTACTCGTCGATTTCCGGGAGCACCAGCGGCAGGTCGGCTTCGGCCACACCGTAGGCCACGCCGTCCTTGAAGTAAATCGGAATCGGCTCGCCCCAGTAGCGCTGCCGCCCGAAGATGGCGTCGCGGATGCGGAAGTTGGTCTTGCCCTTGCCGATGCCGCGGCTTTCCAGCTCCTGAATCAGCGTTTGGGTGGCCTGCTGGTAGTTCTGGCCCTGAATGAGGCCGTGCAGATAGGTGCCCTCCTTGGTGGGGTCGGCCTGCTCGTCAATCTGCTGCTGATCCACGACCTGCACGATGGGCAGCTGGAAGTGCCTGGCAAACACGTAGTCGCGCTGGTCGCCGGAAGGCACGGCCATCACGGCGCCGGTGCCGTAGCCGGCCAGCACGTAGTCGGCAATCCAGATCTGGATGGGCTCGTTGCTGAACGGGTTGAGGGCGTAGGAGCCGGTGAAAGCGCCCGACACGGTTTTAGTGTCGGCCATCCGGTCGCGCTCCGAGCGGCGCTTGGTCGCGTCGATGTAGTCCTGGATTTCAGCCTGCTGCTCGGGTGTGGTCAGCTGCTGTACCAGTTCGTGCTCCGGAGCCAGCACCAGAAACGTAGCGCCGTAAATGGTGTCAACCCGCGTGGTGTAGACCTTGATTTTAGAGTCAAGAACGGAGATGGTAGAGCTTAGACTTCCGCCCGAATCCTGAGTGCTGGATTCTGAACGCTCAGTTCTCAGTTCTAAACTCTCAGATCTAATCACCGAAAACTCTACTTCCGCGCCGATGGATTTGCCAATCCAGTTGCGCTGCATCTCCTTCACCGCGTCGGGCCAGTCGATGTGGTCGAGGCCCTGCAGCAGGCGGTCGGCGTAGGCCGTAATGCGCAGGTTCCACTGGGGCATCAGCCGACGTTCCACGGGGAACCCTCCGCGCTCCGACAGCCCGTCCTTCACCTCATCGTTGCTCAGAACCGTGCCCAGACCGGGGCACCAGTTCACGTAAGTGTCTTGCTGATAGGCCAAACGGTAGGGATGCACGGCCTGCAGCTTCTGCTTTTCACTGAAGCTCTGCCACTGGCCCGCCGTGAAGCTGTGCCGCTCTTCCTCGTCGCCGGCGGCCCGAATGCCCGCACTGCCGTTCTGCTCGAACTTCGCGAACAGGGTTTTGAGCGGCTCGGCGCGGTCGGTGTCGAGGTTGTACCAGGCATTGAACAGCTTCAGGAAAATCCACTGCGTCCACTTGTAATACTGCGGGTCGGAGGTGCGCACCTCACGGCTCCAGTCGTAGCTGAAACCCAGGGCGTTAAGCTGCCGGATGTAGGTGTTGATGTTCTGCTCCGTCGTAATAGCGGGGTGCTGGCCGGTCTGGATGGCGTACTGCTCGGCGGGCAGCCCAAACGAGTCGAAGCCCATGGGATGCAGCACGTTGAAGCCCCGCAGGCGCTTGTAGCGCGACACAATATCGGAGGCAATGTAGCCCAGCGGATGCCCCACGTGCAGCCCGGCCCCGGAGGGGTACGGAAACATATCCAGCACGTAGTATTTGGGCTTGGCCGGGCTGTTGTCGGCCTTGAAGGTGCTATGCTCTTTCCAGTGGGCTTGCCACTTTTTCTCGATTTCCTGGGGACTATAGCCGGGCATGGGCTTCCAATTAGTTGGTTACTGCTGAACAGGCGAAATTAAGGGGAAATGCCGGGAAAGGACAATCGGCGCGGCAAGCCGGGCGGCGGGCAACGGGTATCTGGCAGCACAGCGAGGCAGCGCAACGGTACTCTGGCGAGGGCAGGTAGGGTTTTAGCCGGTTTTGCCGGAAGGGAGGTGCCAAATTGTAGTGTCAGGCTTATCTTGCCGGCTGCCGGCCTGTTGGCCCACTTTTATATTGTGCTTTATGAAGTTTCTTTCCGCTCTTGCCAGCTTACTTATGCTGAGTGCCGCCCCCGTGCTGGCTCAGCAGACCCCCGCCAGCCTCCAGGCCCTGGACGAAACCTACGGCTACCGGGGTGCCCGTTTTGAGAGTGACACCAGCGTCTTCCGCGACCTGGCTTTGGCCGAAAAAGCGGGCCAGACGCGCTATTATCGTCGTAAAAGTGAGCCCAAAACCCTCGGCGAAGGCGAAGTAGCTGATGTCACGTATGGTTTCTACCAGGGCAAGCTCAGCGTGATTCTGCTCAAAACCCAGGGCCTCGACAACAGCCGCGCCGTGCTGGCTGCCTTGCAGCAAAAAGCCGGGGCCGGTACGCGCGCCAGCGTCTTCGCCCAGCGCTACGCCTGGAACGGCAAGAAAGTACACATGAGCTACGAGGAAAACGCCCTGAGCAACGATGCCGTGGTGGTGGTGACCTGCAAAAAGCTCAAGGAAAAGGAAATGAAGCAGGCCCTAAAGTTCCAGCCCACAACTCCCACCGGCTCTTCGCCGCGCCGCGACGTGCTATCGGGCCAGTAGGAGCGTCTGGGGCGCTTTCCGTAGCCGGTTCGGAAGAGGCTTGACTGGCTCACGCTGCGCTTCGGGGCAGCCTATAGCAGCGTGTTGCCGTCCCAGGTGCCTTCCGCGCTCAGCACCCGGAACCGGGCAAACAGCTCCTCGCCGTACCACTCTTCCTGGCGCGTGAGCTTGATAACTTCCCTGTGCTTTTCGCTGCGGTAGGCGTAGTCCTGCATCGCCTGCTGCGACTCCCAGAGGCTGAACGTAGCCTGCCGCACCACCGGCAGCTCGCCCAGCCCGATGGCTGCCCGTACGCCGGCCGCATCGGCAATGGTGGCGCTGGTGGGGGCTACGTAGCGCCAGAAGCGCGGCGTTTTCTGCCACCGGATAGAGGCTCGCGTCAGGACCGCCACCGGGCCCTCGGTGGCGGGTAGCGGAGCCGCGTAATCGAATGGATTGGTACCATCCCAGAGGCCGTGCGACTTGAGCGGAGCCAGCCGGGCCGTCCAGATTTCCTGGGTGCGCTGCCGGTACTGCTGCCACAGCGGATGCACCCGGAAGAACTCTGCCGCGGCTTCTTCGGAGTCCCAGACCGCCATCAGGCCGTACCGCCGTAGGTTCGGCAAGGCGCCGAAGCCGCCCGCGCCGCTACCCAGCAGCTTCTGAAACCGCAGGCCGGCCACCTGCTGCAGCGGCCCCTGCGCCGTGCCCATCTGGGCGAAACCCCAGCGCCGCTGGTTGGGCAGGAGCGTGATGATGGAAAGCGTGGTAAGAGGCAAAGCAGGGAAATTACGGAAGCAGAAAAGCAGGTGCGGCAGCAGGAGGGACGCCGGCAGCCCGATACCAAAGCAACAAAAAAGGGCCGGAACTGCTTCCGGCCCTTCTTAAAAAGTGAGCAGCAAAGCGCTACTTCACGTTGACTTTGGCGTGTTCGTTTACGTCGTCGGAGGTGGCCCGCTCGCCGGTGGCCAGGGCTTTCACGTAGGCGGCGGCCTGCGTCAGCATGCTGCTGGGGGTGTCCCAGTACTCGCCCTTGTCGATTTCTACCTTTAGGATCATGATGTTGGGGTCATCTTTGCCTTTGGCAAACCAAGCCCGCATCGGCTCACTCCAGAGCTTGTCGATTTCGGCCTGGTCGCGGTAGGCGTTGGCCCGGCCCGATACGGACACGTACAGGTTGTCTTCGGGCTTGCCGTAGCTCAGGTTGACGTGGCTGTCTTTTTTCAGCTCGTACACTTTCGCCGAATCCTTGTCGGTCAGGAAAACCAGGGCGCTGCTGCCGTCGGGCTTCTGCGTGTACATAGGGCGGCTGCGCAGGCTGCCATCTTCGTCCTGAGTTGTGAGCATGGCAATGCGCACATCCTTGATTTTATCGAGCAGCTTGGACAGGTCGTTGGTGACGGGTGACGTATCAGACATGGGTTCAAGTGTTTTGGAAGAACAGAAACAATAGCGGGCCGCCGGACTTACCGAAAGCCTAGCAACTGTACGGCCCGGCTGCCCGTCGGGTTGAGCGCCGCCGTTAGGCCGCCGGGCGCAGTTTGCCGTATCTCCAACCGCTCATGAATTTTCTCGCCCATCTGCTGCTGTCCGGCGACCCCGCCACCACGCCCAACTACGCCGACCTTGTGGTCGGCAACTTTGCTGCGGAGGCCGTGCGCGGCCGGGCCGGGCTGCTGGCCTATCCTGAGGCAGTGCAGCGCGGCATCCGGCTGCACCGCTTCATCGACTCCTTCACCGACACTCACCCCGTAGTGCGCCGCACCACGGCCCGCCTGCGCGAAGCCGGCCTGGGCAAGTGGGCCGGTGTGGTGTCGGATGTAGGCTACGACCACCTGCTGGCCCGTGATTTTGCCCGCTACCATCATGCCGCCGAGCCGCTGCCGGCTTTTGCGCAGCGCCACTACGCCCTGCTGCACGCCCGCCGCCACGAGCTGCCGGAGCCGCTGCAACATATGCTGCACTATATGCGCCAGGACGACTGGCTCAGCGGCTATGCCCGGCCCGAAGGCCTGGAGCGGGCCTTGCTGGGCCTGAGCCGCCGCGTGCCCGCCGCTACGGTGCTGCGCGCCGGAGCCGCTGCATTTCTGGCTGAAATAGCGGCCTATGAGGCGGACTTCCGGGAATTCTGGCCGCAGCTGCGGGCGGCCGTAGCGCCGCTGCACCGCTAAAAACGGACCGTAGCAGTACGCCGGACTGATGTGGGTTGAACTGCCGGGCCAACCTGTAGCGGCGCTGGATCAGGCTTTCAGATACGGTTCAGCTTGGTGCAGACGCCCGCACCTGCCTACAGAAAAATCTTCGTGCACTTGATTTGCGGGTCCTTTTCACCCGCTTTCCCTGCATGGACCCAACCCCTGCCATTCCGGGCGGCCTTTCGTCGTCGGAAGCGCTGCTCGACGCACTACCCTGGGGGGGGGCTCCTGCTGGATGAACAGCATGTAATCCGCTACATCAACCGGCAGGCGGCCAGCTGGTGCGGACTTGCACCCGACGAACTGCTGAACCAGGCATTGGCCGAAGTACCGCTGCTACCCGCTCTGAGGGCTGCACTGCAGCTGCCCGAAGCCACCGGGGCGGCCCCGCACGAAGTGTGGCTGCCGCAGCCGCAGCAGTGGATCAGCCTGCGGACCGAGCCGGCCCCGGGCGGGCAGCGCCTGGTGTTCTGGGACAACGTGACGGCGCGCAGGCAGGCCGAAGCTGCCCAGCAGCGCGACCATGAGCTGCTGCAGCGCACCATCGACAGTTCCCTGGATTTGGTGCAGGAAGCGGAGCACCACCTGCTCCCGCGGCCGCCGCCGGGCTTCTGTTGCCCAGTGCTCCTGCAGCAGGGCGGGGCGGGCGGCAAACTCCTCCGTCCGCTGTTCCAGGCCCAGGATACGGTCCAGGCGGAAGTTGCGGATGGTCTGGCGCAGCCGGCAGTAGGCTACCAGATGCCAGTGCCGGCTCAGCAGCAGGCTGATGGGCTCAACGTCGCGGGTAGTAGGCGCCTCATTCTCGGCGGTTTGGTAGCGCAACCGTACCACGCGGCGCATAGCAATAGCCGCTCCGAGCTGCTGATAGGCCGGCGGGCGGCCAGCCTGGTCGCGGGGGCCGAGAACCTGAATGTGCGGGGCCAGGTGGTCGAGGTGGTCCCGGTCGGGGCGGCGCAGCACCGCGCGCACCTTGTCCATGGCTGCCGTGCTGAGCTGGGCCGTGGGCGCGTCCGTCAGGCGGGCGGCCAGCTTTTCGGCCGTGAGCAGGGCGGTAGCTTCCTCACGGGTAAACATAACGGGCGGCAGCCGGTAGCCCTCGGCCAGCGAGTAGCCCACGCCCGGCTCCCCAAGCAGCGGCACGCCGGCTTCTTCCAGCGTCCGCAGGTCTCGGTAGATGGTGCGGACACTCACCCTGAACTGCTCTGCCAGGGTAGCTCCGCTCACTTTGCGCCTGGCCTGCAACTGAATAAGGATGGCCGTGACGCGGTCAAATCGGTTCATGGAGGACAATAAGTAGGAAAGGCCGCGCAATAAAAAACGGGGCTGCGAGGCCCCGTTCTTCATGTAATTAACAAGTTGGTATGGCTTAGTGGTGGTGGCCGCCTTCGCCGTGCACGTGGCCGTGGTCGAGCTCTTCCTGGGTGGCTTCGCGCACATCGGCT
Organism: Hymenobacter psychrotolerans DSM 18569; assembly: GCF_900142395.1. Taxonomy (GTDB): domain Bacteria; phylum Bacteroidota; class Bacteroidia; order Cytophagales; family Hymenobacteraceae; genus Hymenobacter; species Hymenobacter psychrotolerans. The sequence continues at coordinate 61,985 of NZ_FRAS01000024.1, forward strand.
ACTTTGCCATCAAAGTGCATCACCATGCCGGCGAGGGGGTGGTTGAAGTCCATTTTTACGGCTTCGTCGCCAATTTCGAGCACTTTGCCCTGCATGTGGTGGCCCTGGTTGTCGGCCATGGGCAGGAAGTTGCCGACCTGCAGCATTTCGCCGTCAATCTGGCCATCGATTTCGAACACGTTTTTGGGAATGTCCACTACGGCCTGCTGGTCATACTCGCCGTAGGCCTGCTTGGGCGTGAGCGAGAAGTTGAACGAGTCGCCGGCCTGCTTGCCATCGAGCTGGCGCTCAAACTCCTCGGGCAGGCCGCTCTGGCCGAACAAAAACACCATGGGCGCATCGGCCTCAGCCGACTCTACTAATACTTTCTCCTGGTTTTCGTCGGTTACACTCAGGTCGTAGGTGATGGTAACGACTTTCTTTTCGCTGATTTGAGCCATACTGCAAGGGGACGGGTACGTCCGGGGATGGTTGGGGGAAGGATTTAGAACGGCTAGTTACGGAAATGGACCGTAAAAATGAGCTTACGGATTCCATTCATACTGCAACCCGGCAGCGGGAGTTGTGGCTGCGCACTATTTTGGCCGCCGCCCCCAATGCGGAGGAGTGAGCGTTGCGTGCGTTACCTTCGACCACTTAACCGATGGCCTGGGCGCTACTTATCTTTTCTGTTATGAGGAATATACTGCCTGTGCTACTGGCAGGCGTGAGCTTGCTGGCGGGTTGCGACTCTGATTTGGATACTACGGCTACCAACCGGCCGGCTATGACGCCCGCTACTTCCGGCAGTGCACCTGCTACCGATTCGGGTTCTACCAGCCACGGTGTAAGTCGGGACGTACAAATTCCGCTGAGCTCATACCAGCCAGTGCGGCTACGGAACGTGGCGACAGCTACCGGCCGTTATGCTGCCGTGGTGCCCTGCCCGCGCGATACGGCCGGGGAGATAAGCCTGCAAATTGTGCTTCAGACGCAGCGGCATACCCTCGAGGCGCTTACGCTACTCTACGCGGGCACTAATGCAACACGAAAGCTCAATCAACTGGGCAATGGCGTAGGCTACTACCATCCGGCAACCCAGCGGTATTACTTCAGCGTGGCCTACCAAACAATTTCGGAACTGCCTGGCAATAGGCGTTTCAGCAGTGAGCCGTACGAAATCAATGGCTGGATTTCTACCGACACGAACACCGCCGGCGTATTGCCCACGCGTCTCGCGCGCTAAGAATACCTGAGGGGTAAAGGGCCGGCTAAGTACGGTTGTCCAGCTCCTCACGCCACACAGCCACGAAGGGCTCTTCCTCGCCTACGCGGTAAGCGCGGCGCATCACGTTGGTGTTGGTTTCGAGTGCCACGTTACCGTCTTTGTCAATGCCAATCAGGCCTTTGTCGCCCTGCAGGTCTTCGTTGCGGAGCGCAATGGCCGCCCGGCAGGCTTCGGCAATGGGCAGGCCTTTGTACTTCACAAGCGCATACACCTCGTGGGCCAGCGCGCCGCGCATAATTACCTCACCGTCGCCGGTGGCCGAAACGGCACAGGCCTCATTGCTGGCGTAGGAGCCGCCCCCGAGAATCGGACTGTCGCCGACGCGGCCCTTCAGCTGCCCCTCGATGCCGCCGGTGCTGGTGGCCACGGCCAGGTTGCCGTCCTGGTCGAGGGCGACGGCGCCCACCGTGTCTTTCTGGGGCACTTTCTCTTCTTCCTGAATGATTTCCAGCCACTCCTGGCGGGCTTTTTCGGTTTCGAAATAGTGGACGGCTTCCATCTGCAGGCCGTGCTGCAGCGCAAACTCGATGGCCCCTTCGCCGGACAGAAACACATGCTCGCACTTCTCCAGCACGGTGCGGGCCAGGCTGATGGGGTTTTTGGTGTAGCGCACGGCGTCGACCGCGCCGGCTTTCAGGGTGCGGCCGTCCATGATGGAGGCATCCATTTCCACTTCGCCCTGCTTATTAAGGCTGCTGCCGCGGCCGGCGTTGAAATGCCCGTTGTCTTAGAAGCTGTTTAAGTTAGCTTAGTGAGTCGTCGGATATTGGCTAGTTGTATAGTCCCAAGGTGAACTGGGTCGGGTTTTGGGTGAAGATAGCCGGGTTTTTCTGGTGCTGCACGCAGACGAATTCGTGCGGGGTCAGGCCGTGTAAGGTCTTCAAACGCTTGGCGTGGTTGTAGGCCAACAGGAAGGCTTGCAGATGCTCGTTGAGCTGGGCGCTGGTTTGGTAGTGGTAGCGCAGCACGGTGGCTTCTTTCAGGGTGCGGTTCATGCGTTCGACCTGGCCGTTGGTCCACGGATGGGCCGGTTTGGTGAAGCGGTGTTCGATGCCGTGCTCGTCGCAGACGCGCCCAAAAATGTGGCGGCCAGCGCCAGGCTGGTGGGGCAT
>NZ_FRAS01000020.1 GCF_900142395.1 Hymenobacter psychrotolerans DSM 18569
GCAAGCGCCCCGGCAAGCTCCACGCCGACAAGGGCTACGACTACCGTAAGTGCCGTGTGGCCCTGCGCAGGCGCGGCATCAAGTGCCGCATCGCCCGCCGCGGCATCGAATCCACCCAGCGGCTGGGGCGGCACCGCTGGGTGGTGGAGCGCACCTTTGCCTGGCTCAACCGCTTCCGCCGCGTGCGCGTGCGCTACGAACGACGCGACGACATCCACTTGGCCTTTACCATGCTCGCCTGCGCACTCATCACCTGGAGAGCCGTTAAACGGTTTTGTTAGACACTCTAAACACGTTTTCCGGCTACGGAACAGGAGCGGACGCGAAACGGACTGTACCTTCGTTTTCTGTTCGCTCTTTTTTGTGGCCGGCTCCGATGGGGAGTCCGGCAGCAGTTCCCGCATGAAAAAACTCGATAAGCTGATTCTGAAGGCCTTCGCCGGCCCTTTCCTGCTCACCCTGGCGGTAGTGGAGTTTATTCTGCTCACGCAATACATGCTCAAGTACCTTGACGACCTGGTGGGCAAAGACCTGGGGGCTGAGGTGCTGGTGCAGCTGCTGTTCTATTTTGCGGTACTGCTGCTGCCCATTGCCCTGCCGCTGGCCGTGCTCCTGTCTTCTCTGATGACGTTCGGCACGCTGGGCGAGCACCACGAACTCACGGCCATCAAAACATCGGGCATCTCGCTCACGCGCATCCTGCGGCCGGTCATGATTACGAGTGTCTCACTGGCCCTTTTTGCGTTCTGGTTCAATAATACTATTGTGCCCAAGGCCAACCTGAAGGCTTTTAGCCTGCTCTGGGACGTCCGGCAGCAGAAGCTGGCCCTCGATATCCGGCCCGGGGTTTTTTACAGTGGCATCCCCGGCTATACTATCAAGGTGAACGACAAGCTGGGCGAGGAAGGGGATGTGCTGATGGGCATTATGATTTATGACCACACCCAGGGCACGGGCAATATGCGCGTGATTCTGGCCGACTCCGGCCGCATGTTTACCCGCTTTGGCGGGCAGTATCTGGGGTTGGAGCTGTTCCGGGGGCAGAGCTATGTAGAGCAGCCGGATTCGCGCAGTCGCTCCGGGGCCACCTTTATCCGGCAGGCCTTCAACCGCAACATGATTACGTTCTCGCTCAAATCGTTCGACCTCAACCGAACCAAAACCGAGCTGTTTGCCGAGAACAAAATGATGAAGAACATTCCGCAGCTGGTGGCCTTCATTGACTCTTTGCAGAAGCGCCTGCGTACCGAGCGGAGCCAAGTGCCTCATTTGGTGGCACCCTACTATGCCTATCTGCGCTTCGATACTGTCGGGCAGGCCCAGAACCGGCGGGCCGAGCTGGTACAGGTGCCCGATACGCGCCTGCCCGTGCTAAATGCCGGTGTGCTGGAACAGGCCACCAACCGGGCCCGCAACCTCAAATCCTTTGCCGGCAGTACCGGCGAGCGGCTGGCCAACCTGGCCAAGGAGTCCGGGAACTACCGCATCGAAATCTACCGCAAATACGTGCAGTCCACGGCCATTCTGCTCATGTTCCTGATTGGTGCGCCGCTGGGCGCCATCATCAAGAAAGGCGGGCTGGGTGTCCCGATTCTGGTATCAATCCTCTTCTTTATTGTCTACTACATCCTCTCCATCATGGGCGAGAAGTATGGGCGCGAAGGGGTAATGCCCGTGTCATTCGGCATGTGGATGTCGACGCTGGCGTTGCTGCCGTTCGGCCTGTTCTTCCTCTATCAGGCCCGCAACGACTCCGGCCTGCTCGACTGGGACCTGCGCCGTTTGCTCCCTGCCTGGCTGCGCTGGCCCTTCCGTGGCTACAAAAAGACGCTGTAGCGGTTTCGGGGCTTTCCTTTGTGGAGAGCAGAGCAACTACAAGAACTTCAGCAGAATGCACGGCCATAGTGCGCCGCATCAAATAAATCCCTACCTTTGCGGCCACCCCGAGGTGCGGGGTGAATTTCTTCTCATTTTTAATCCAGGACGGGGAAACCTATCTGCCGATGAAACTTACTACCGAAGCAAAACAGGCCATTTTCGAGAAAAACAGCCTGCAGAAAGTGGCCACCGACACCGGTTCGGCCGAAGCACAAATTGCGCTGTTCACGCACCGCATCACGCACCTGACCGAGCACCTGAAGGTGAACAAAAAAGACTTCTCGACCCGTCTGGGCCTGCTGAAGCTCGTTGGTAAGCGCCGCCGCATGCTGGACTACCTCCAGCACCGCGAAATCAACCGCTACCGCGCCATCATCAAGGAACTGGGCATTCGTAAGTAAGCCCACGGTCCGGAGCAGGGAGCCTTTCACCCGAAAGGTTCCCTGCTCTTTTTTTGTCCGAAACCGGCCGCATTATTCTGCCGGTTTCGTTGTTTAGTCTCCCGAAGAAGAATTTTAGAGCAAAGTGGGGCCACTGCTGGCCCCATTTTTACGGCTGCTCGCCCGCTGCACGCTTTCCCAAAGCAATCCTCTCAGATGCCCAATTACACCGCAGTTACCAAACACATTACGCTGCCCGACGGGCGGCAGATTTCCATCGAAACCGGCAAGCTGGCCAAATTCGCGGATGGCGCCGTAGTGGTGCGCCTCGGCGACGCCATGCTGCTCGCTACGGTCGTGTCGCAGCCCAGCGCGCGCGGCGACGTGGACTTCCTGCCCCTGTCGGTTGATTACCAGGAGAAATTTGGTGGTGCCGGCAACATTCCCGGCTCGTTCCAGCGCCGCGAAGGCCGCCTCTCGGATTACGAAATCCTGGTGTGCCGTATCGTAGACCGTATCCTGCGCCCGATGTTCCCCAAGGACTATCACTACGAGGTGCAGGTGATGATTACCCTGATTTCGGCCGATAAAACCGTGCAGCCAGATGCCCTGGCCGCCCTGGCCGCTTCGGCTGCCCTCTCGATTTCGGATATTCCCTTCGCCGGCCCCATCTCGGAGGTTCGCGTAGCCCGCATCGACGGCAAGCTGCAGATCAACCCCCTCACCGCCGATATTGCCCGCGCCGACATCGACCTGATTGTAGGTGCCACGGCTGATTCGGTAGCCATGGTAGAAGGCGAGATGAACGAAGTGAGCGAGGAAGAAATGGTAGAAGCCATTGCCTTCGCCCACGAAGCCATCAAGGAGCAGGTACGGGTGCAGCTGGAACTGGCTGCCGAGGTGGAGAAGTCGCACGTGAAGCGCGAGTACCCCAAGTACGAGGAAAACGACGACCTGAAAAAGCGCATCCAGGAAGGCGTATACGAGCAGGCCTATAAAGTGGCGCACTCGGGCAACCCCAGCAAAGCCGGCCGTAAGGAAGGTTTTGGAGCCATCAAAAAGTCGCTGACCGAGAAACTGCTGGAAGAGCAGCCCGAGCTGGACATGAAGATGTTCGGCCGCTACTACTCTTCGGCCGAGAAAAAGGCCATCCGCGACATGATGATCAAGGAGCGCACCCGCCTCGATGGTCGTCAGCTCACCGAAATCCGTCCTATCTGGAGCGAAGTGAACTACCTGCCCGGTGCCCACGGCTCGGCCCTGTTCACCCGCGGCGAAACCCAGTCGCTGACCACGGTAGCCCTCGGCACCAAGCTCGATGAGCAGATCATCGATACGGCCATGACCTCGGGCTACAGCAAGTTCATGCTACACTACAACTTCCCGGCCTTCTCGACCGGCGAGGTGAAGCCTAACCGCGGCCCCGGCCGCCGCGAAATCGGCCATGGCAACCTGGCTCAACGCTCGCTGAAGAAGGTAATGCCTTCCGACGACGAGAACCCCTACACCGTGCGTATCGTGTCGGACATCCTGGAGTCGAACGGCTCTTCGTCGATGGCCACGGTATGCGCTGGCTCGATGGCGCTGATGGACGCCGGTATTCCGGTGCGCGCTGCCGTTTCGGGTATTGCCATGGGCCTCGTGCAGGATAAGGAAACCGGCGAATACGCCGTGCTTTCGGACATCCTGGGCGATGAGGACCACCTCGGCGACATGGACTTCAAAGTAACCGGCACCGAGAAAGGTATCGTTGCTTGCCAGATGGACATCAAAATCCAGGGGCTGAGCGCCGAAATCATGACGGCTGCCCTGCACCAGGCCCGCGAAGGCCGCCTGCACATTCTGCGGGAGATGGCCAAGACCATCAGCCAGCCGGCTGCCGAGCTGAAGCCGCATACGCCCCGCTCGCACAAAATGCTGATTGACAAGGAGTTCATCGGTGCTGTAATCGGGCCCGGTGGCAAGGTGATTCAGCAGATCCAGAAGGATACCAACGCTACGGTTATCATCGAGGAGAAGGACGAGAAAGGCCACGTGAGCATCTACGCTTCCAACCAGGAAGATATGCAGGCCGCTATCAGCCGGATTCAGGCTATTGCCGCCGTGCCCGAGGTAGGGGCTACCTACAAAGGCAAAGTGCGCAGCATTCAGCCCTACGGTGCCTTCGTGGAAATCATGCCGGGCAAAGATGGCCTGCTGCACATTTCGGAGGTGTCGCACGAGCGACTGGCTGCGCTGGAAGGCGTGCTGGAAGTAGGGCAGGAAATCGACGTGAAGCTGCTCGACATCGACAAGAAAACGGGCAAATACCGCTTGTCGCGCAAGGTGCTGCTGCCCAAGCCGGAGCGCGCTGCTGATTCCAACGGCGCAGCTTAACCCGCTGCCGCCGAACTTTCGCGGGTACCGGGGTGTTGCTCTCAACTGACCCGGTACCCGCGTTTGGGTATCCCTCGTATACCGGACCAACACGACCTTACTAGCATCAACAACTCAACTCTCTCGCGCCCGCAATGAGACAGCTAAAAATCAGCAAGCAGATCACCAACCGCGAAAGCCAGTCGCTGGATAAATACCTCCAGGAGATTGGCAAGGTGGATCTGCTAACCCCCGACGAGGAGGTAACGCTGGCGCAACGCATCAAAGAAGGTGACCAGCAAGCGCTGGAAAAACTCACTAAGGCCAACCTGCGCTTCGTGGTGTCGGTGGCCAAGCAGTACCAGAACCAGGGCCTGAGCCTGGGTGACTTGATCAATGAGGGCAACCTCGGCCTGATTAAAGCCGCCAAGCGCTTCGACGAAACCCGGGGCTTCAAATTCATTTCCTACGCCGTTTGGTGGATTCGTCAGTCGATTCTGCAGGCTCTGGCCGAGCAGTCGCGCATTGTGCGTCTGCCCCTGAACCGGGTGGGCTCACTGAATAAAATCAGCAAATCCTTCTCGGAACTGGAGCAGAAATTCGAGCGGGAGCCCTCGCCCGAAGAAATTGCCGAAGTACTCGAGCTGACTACCTCGGAAGTGGTGGACACGCTCAAGATTTCGGGCCGCCACGTATCGGTGGATGCTCCCTTCGTGCAGGGGGAGGAAAACCGCCTGCTCGACGTGCTCGAAAACGAAGACGAGGAGTCGCCCGACACCGGGCTGATGAACGACTCGCTCCGCAAGGAGGTGCAGCGCGCCCTGAGCACGCTCACCAAGCGCGAAGCCGACGTGATTACGCTGTATTTCGGCCTGAACGGGGAACACTCGCTCACGCTGGAAGAAATTGGCGAGAAGTTCAACCTGACCCGCGAGCGGGTGCGCCAGATCAAGGAAAAAGCAATCCGCCGCCTGCGCCACACTTCGCGCAGCAAGGCCCTTAAGCCATATCTGGGATAGTTTGTTACTATTCCGTTACAAAAAGCCCTGACCTTTGGTTGGGGTTTTTTGTTGACGTACAGGGCCTTGGCTTTCCATTGTCCTGCTTTCTCGGCGATTCGGACAAAGTGGCCGACTTAGCGGATTGGCTTAATTTTCGGCAATACGCGGCCGCACCGGGTGATAATCCGGGACGCGTGTACTTTTGCACCCCAACTATACTCTTCATCGCGCCGGCAGAATCCGGCGCTTCGAACCTTCTCATGGCAACAACCACCCCGGAACACATCAAGTGTCTGATTATTGGCTCCGGCCCGGCTGGCTACACGGCCGCCATTTACGCCGCCCGCGCTAACCTCAAGCCCGTTATGTACCAGGGCCTGCAGCCCGGCGGCCAGCTCACGATTACCAACGACGTCGAGAACTTCCCTGGCTACCCCGACGGCATCATGGGCCCCGAAATGATGGAAGACCTGAAAAAGCAGGCCGCCCGCTTCGGCACCGACATCCGCTACGGTATTGCTACTTCTGTAGACTTTTCGGGCCGCCCGCACCGCATAACCATTGATGAAAGTGTGGAGCTAACGGCCGACACGGTCATTATTGCTACCGGTGCCTCGGCCAAGTGGCTGGGCCTGCCCTCGGAGCAGCGCCTGAATGGCTCGGGCGTATCGGCCTGCGCCGTGTGCGACGGGTTCTTCTACCGCGGCAAGGACGTGGCCATTGTCGGCGCCGGCGATACGGCCGCCGAAGAAGCTACGTACCTGGCCAACCTGTGCAACAAGGTGTACATGATTGTGCGGAAAGGGGAGATGCGCGCCTCGAAAATCATGCAGAAGCGGGTAATGGACAACCCCAAGATTGAGGTGCTCTGGAACACGGTGACGGACGAAATTCTGGGCGAACATGCCGTGGAAGCCGCCCGTGTGAAAAACGCGCTGACCCACGAGACCCGCGACCTGGCCGTGGAAGGCTTCTTTGTGGCTATCGGGCACGAGCCGAACTCCAAAATCTTCCAGCCCTACCTGCACCACGACGAGCAGGGCTACCTGAAAACCATTCCGGGCACGGCCAAAACCAACGTCGACGGCGTGTTTGCCTGCGGCGACGTGCAGGACTATACGTACCGCCAGGCCGTAACGGCGGCGGGCTCCGGCTGCATGGCCGCGCTGGATGCCGAGCGGTATCTGGCCGCGCTAGGGGACCACTAATGTGCATGAGTAAATGAGTGAATGAGTGATTTAGCGGGTTGGCACACTATCCAAAATGGGGAAGCGTTCAGCCAGCTACTTCTTTCATTCACTCATTCACTCATTCGCTTACTCACTCATTAACCTTTTGCCCTTGCTTAATTTTGTGAAACATTGGCTGCTGCCGCTGCTACTGATCGGGCTGTTTCTTGGCTTGCCCGGCCAGCTGCTGGCCCAGCGCCGCAAAGCGCCGCAGCCGAAGGCGAAAGCCGGCGCGGCAGGCAAACGGAAGGATTTCTTCCGCATCAAATCCCCGACTATCCGCTACGTGCGGCCCGATACCACCATCCTGATTGAGACGGAGGAACTGCCCGACGAAGGGTCCGACGCCGCAAAATCCATCTTCTTCAATCCGGCCAAAAAGCTGTCCATCGTGAGCGAGGACACCACTACGCTCAACGAAGGCGGGCAGCATATTGTGGAAGTAAAGGAAGAGGTGCAAATCGATTCTTCCTGGATTCAGGTGGCCGGCTATTATGCCATCTGGGATACGCACAACATCAATCCGTACCGGGTAGATGGCCGGCGCATCCGCGACACGCTCAACCTGAAACTGATTGAGCCGGAGCGGCAGCGCTACGCCAAAATGCCGCTCGTGAAAACGCTGCTGACCTCCGATTTCGGCTTCCGCGGCTACCGCTGGCATTACGGCGTGGACCTAGACCTGGAAACCGGCGACTCGGTGAAGGCGGCCTTCGATGGTGTAGTGCGCATTGTGAAGTGGGACGGCTCGGGCTACGGTAACTACGTGCTCATCCGCCACTACAACGGCATCGAGACGCTCTACGGGCACATGCAGAAGTCGCTCGTGACGCCGGGCACCTTCGTGAAGGCCGGCCAGCTGATTGGGCGCGGCGGTAGCACGGGGCGCAGCAGCGGCTCGCACCTGCATTTTGAGGTCCGCTACGAGGGCAACCCCATCGACCCGGAGAAGATGTACGACTTCCCCGACTACCGGCTCATCAAGGACAACTTCCAGATAACTTCCGGCCTGTTTGCCTACTACAGCAAGTCGCTGAAGTACCGGGGCGGCAGCGTGCCGGGAGCGGCCAGCCGCAGCAGTAGCAGCGGCAAGCCCACTGCCGCCCGCCGCGTAGTCACGCACAAAATCCGCAGCGGCGATACGCTGTCGGAAATTGCCGATAAGTATGGCGTTTCGCAGGCCCAGATCCGGCGTCTGAATGGCGGCACTGCTGTGCTGCGCGTAGGCCGCGTATTGCGGATTAAATAAGGTGCTGGTTGTTGAGTGGTAGGTGTTGGTTGGCGGTTGTTAGTTCGTTCTAGCAACCTGCAACTAACACCTACTACTCAACAACCAGCAACCAACAACTGATACAGATGAAACTGGATATCCTGGCCCTGGGGGCGCACCCCGATGATGTAGAAATGTCGGCCGCCGGTACGCTGCTGGCGGCGGCGGCGGCGGGCAAGAAAATCGGTATTGTTGATCTCACGCGGGGCGAGCTGGGCACGCGCGGCACGCCGGCCACCCGGGCGCAGGAGGCCGAAGCCGCCAGCCGTATTCTGGGCCTGAGCGCCCGCGAAAACCTGGGCCTGCCCGACGGTTTCTTCCGCAACGACCGGGAGCACCAGCTGCCCCTGATTGCAGCGCTGCGCCGCTACCAGCCCGATGTAGTGCTTTGCAATGCCATTCAGGACCGCCACCCCGACCACGGGCGCGGCGCCGAGCTGGCCCGCGACGCCTGCTTTCTGAGCGGCCTGCGCATGATTGAAACCCTCGGCGCCGATGGCCAGCCCCAGACGCCCTGGCGGCCCCGCGTGGTGTACCACTACATCCAGGACCGCCAGCTGCCCGCCGATTTTGTGGTGGACATCACGGCGCACTGGCCCGGCAAGTGGGCCTCGATTCAGGCGTACAAAACCCAGTTCTTCGACGCGGAGAGCAAGGAGCCCCAGACCTACCTGTCCAGCCAGGAGTTCAGCAAATTCATGGAAGCCCGCGCCCGCGAGTTCGGCCATCTGATAGGGGTGGAGTTTGGTGAAGGCTTTACCCGGGAGCGTCCTCTGGGCGTGCAGGAAATCACCGAGCTGATCTAGCCGCAACCAGCACAGGTACAACGGCAGAGTAGGAGAGCAACTGCCCGGTTGGTAGAGCTCCAGCTTGACTTTATACAAAAAGCCCGGTCCGCAAGGCCGGGCTTTCTGCGTGAAATATGGGTGCTATGGGAGGTTTTCTCCGTGCTTTTACAGAAAATGTAAAGTCTGATGAGAGGTTTCGAAAAGCTGATGTATGCTTGATTACAGCCAGTTTTGGTGACTTTTTAAAAGTCTGATGAGGGCGTGAATTGCGTTGGGTATTCGGTTGCCGTGGTGCTACTTCGGGCATCCCTTCTGGGTAGGCCCACCTGCAAGGCGCAGTCTACGGGAAGCGAGTTACTCCACCTTATTCTCGATACGCATGAAACGCCTTCCTGCCCGCCTGCCGCTCTGGCTGAAACTGGTGTTCACCGCTTTTCTGCTGGTGATGGTGCCGGTATACTGGCTGAACTACGGCCCCACCAACTTCCTGTACTTCTGCGACGTGTCGTTGCTGCTGTGCCTCATCAGCGTATGGACGGAGCGCCGCCTGCCCGCTTCCATGGCGGCCGTGGGTATTCTGCTGCCCCAGGTGCTGTGGTGCGCCGATTTTCTGGGCGAGCTGCTGGGCGTTCATCTGGTTGGGATGACGTCGTACATGTTCGACGAAAACCGCTCGTTGTTTCTGCGCGGACTTTCCTTCTTCCACGGCTGGCTGCCCTTCCTCATCCTGTTTCTGGTGAAGCGCCTGGGCCACGACCGGCGCGCGCTGCCCGCCTGGACGCTGCTGCCCTGGGGCCTGTGCCTGGTGGCGTATTTCTGGCTGCCGCCGGCCGGGACCATGCTGCCCGACCCAAAGATTCCGGTGAACATCAACTACGTGTTCGGTTTCGATGATGCTCAGCCCCAAACCTGGCTGCCCGCTCCGTTCTACTTAGTAGGCTGGCTGCTGACGCTGCTGGTAGTGGTGTACCTGCCCACGCACTGGGCCCTGCGCCGGTGGCGCGCGCCCAAAGCCGTTGCCGCCGAGCCGACAGTCCGCTCCGGTGAGTTGGTGTGGAAGTAGCCGTGAGTTGCGTCAATCTCTCGCCGGTCCACTATCTTGTTATGAAAATCACTCGTATTGTCGCCCCCATTACTCGCCTTATCCTGATGGCTATCCTCGGTCCGGAGCAACTCCCCACTTTAGGCTCTCAGCCAGCTGAAACCGGCCGCCGTCAGCGCCTGGCCGCTACCACCGCCACGCAGCTGCTGCCGCTGCTCAAGCTGCTCGATACCATTCAGCCCCAGGTTGCCAGCGACTCGGTGTTTCACCTGCGGCGGCTGAAGATTCAGGCGCATTTTGCCGAGGTGCGCCGGGAAATCCGGGCGGAGCGGCCCCGGCGGCAGGCTTTGCAGTTTGCCCTGCAGGCCCTCACCGAGCTGGTGCGCGAGGAAGTCCGCGACATTCACCGCGACGAGCTGCAGCAAGCCGCCAGGGAAGTAGTGTTGGCTACCCTCACGAATGCCCCAGCGTTGATTAACGTGGACAATCAGGCGCGCAGGCTGTTGGTGTAAGGATAGAAAGCGTCGCGGATGAATACTATTACTATATTTGTGTAACTAAAAAATAGTTACCAATGTTATGACTCAACTCGAGAAGCTGCACAAGCGAATCTGTAGCCGGCCCAAAGACTTTACCTGGGAGGAGTTGGTCCGGCTGCTGAAAGCGCACGGCTACGACGAGTTAACCGGCGGCAAAACGGGCGGTAGTCGCCGCCGGTTCTTTAACCCGGCTACTCAACTCGTCATCACGCTGCACAAACCACACCCCGGCAATATTCTCAAGGAATATCAGCTTAAGGAAATCATTGCCCACCTCGGCATCTGCCGCTAATTCGCTCTGCTATGGATAATGTTCTCACGTACAAAGGATACATCGGCTCGGTGCAGTACAGCCCGGAGGATGAGGTGTTTCACGGCCGCATCGAAGCCATTGCCGATTTGGTAACCTTTGAAGCCGACTCCGCCAAGCAGCTCCGCCAGGAGTTTGAAGCCGCCGTGGATGATTACCTGGAAACCTGCCAGCTCGCCGGCAAAGCCCCGGATAAGACGTTCAAAGGCGTGTTCAACGTGCGCCTCGGTACAGAACTGCACCGCAAAGCGGCCCTGGCGGCTTTATCGCGCCGCATCAGCCTGAACGAGCTAATGGCGCAGGCGGTGCGGCAGTTTGTGGACTGACTGGCGCGAGTTTAGTGGAGCTTAACTCGTGTCAGCTCTGTCAGAGCGACCAATGCCGCCTGAGTTACTTTTAGGCGACGCGTTTGCGGGGTTGCTGCTGGCGCGGCAGTGGAGGCGCAGCCTCCACGTTAAGATTGGTCACGAGTTGCGGCTGTGCCTAAACTCGCGCCAGTTAGGGGAAATAGTTATGGATAACAATATGAGCATGGTTTAAAATTAAGTTCATCTAATAATCTTCCTTTGAAATCAAGTTCGGGGTTAAAATAAACTTTGTAATAATCTCGCAAATCATCTATTAAAGGTTGTTTGTATTTGTCATGATATTGCTTTAGAAATTGTTTTAATCTATCATCTGAAAAACCAGTAGTATTATTAAGTATGGGATTAGGGCTATATCCAAGCCTGCTGGCTTTTGCAAAATGTCTAAGCACTTGTTGTGTAATTGGATTTTGAGAATTGTAAAAATATAATAAGTTATCAATAGCTTCATCTATCCTAGATGTCAGTTGTCCAAGGTCTAGATTTTTTTGCTCTTGCGGTTCTTCGATATTAGGAACATCTTCTTGTTCAAGATTTTCTCTTGTATCAGCAGTTTCATCAGGTTCACCGAAGATTGTTTTCATTTCCTGAAAGAAAAAATCGGTATGTATTCCATATGCTCCTCCAAGTCTATTTATATTTAGCTTATACCAAGATCGGAAAGATTTAACTTCGTTAGGACCCCTCTGTCTTATGTAATCAGGGATTACATAAGTTTTGAATCCCGAATTGAGAAAAGGGCAATGTCTAGATATATGATAACTTGATGCTCTCGCTTCGTCTAAATAAGTGTAGGTGTCTGTTTTGCTAGATTTGTTATAAATTGACTCAATTCCCTCGGGGTTTCTGTATATAACCTTCCAAAGTAAAAGGCTTTTGGTTTCACGCCAACTCAGTTGAGGAATTGTGCGTGGCCATATCTTACCTACTTTTGAAATATAGGAATCTGGTACATCTTCCAGTATAATAGTTTTGAATATTCTGCTTAAGCTGGAATTAGTAATGTATGGCATTGCTAAACGTTTAAGGTGGAAAGGAATAGACTTATCACAGCGTAATTTGGAATCCATCCCAATCTGGTTGGGAAGTAGACTAGTGCTTAGTCAGGCAAATTGGTTAGAGCGTGTTTGGAAATTTGCGAAAACGCCGTTTCTGTCATGCTGAGCTTGTCGAAGCATCTCTACCGCTTGGTTGAAAAGCCTCATACGAAGCGGTAGAGATGCTTCGACAAGCTCAGCATGACGTTCTTTTATAATTCCCAAACACGCTCTTAACCAAAAGAGGGCTGCTGCGGTTGGTGGTTTATGGGACGTTCTTGCCGCACTTTTACCTTGCCCGACGCAGACCGGGCCGAGTTGGAACACTTCACGCGCACGGGCCGGCGGCCGGTGCGGGCCGTGCGTCGGGCGCAGGCGCTATTGGCGTTGGCCGAGGGCGTCGGCCAAGCAGCGGCCGGGCGGGTCGCGGGCGTGAGCCGGCAGACCGTGGCCCAGGTGCGCCAGCGCTACGCGGCCGGCGGCGTGGCCCGGGCCGAGTTGCCGCGCAGCGGCGGCCCCGCGCGCTTCACCGGGGCGCAGCGGGCGGCCGTGACGGCGCTGGCCTGCACGCCCGCGCCCGTGGGCCACAGCCGCTGGACGCTGCGCCTGCTGGCCGATAAAGCCGTGGAACTGGCCTTGGTCGACACCATTTCCCACGAGACGGTGGGGCAGGTGCTGAAAAAAACGAGTTGCAGCCCCAGCGCCAGCAGCACTGGTGCCTGGGGGCGATGAACGCGGCCTTCCTGGCCCGCATGGAAGACATCCTGGCCGTGTATGCCCGGCCGGTTGACGCCCGCTTTCCCGTGGTGTGCTTCGATGAGCGGCCCTGCGTGCTGCACGGCCAGCCCGTCGCGCCGCTGGACCCGGTGCCGGCCCGGCCGGGCCGGCACCGGCGCGAAAGCCACACCTACGTGCGCCAGGGCACGGCCTGCCTGCTGGCCGCCTTCGAGCCGGCCAGCGGCCAGCGCCTGGTCGAGGTATCGGCCCGGCGCACCGGGGCCGACTACTGCCGCTTCCTGCAGCGGCTGGCCGCCCACTACCCGCACGCCCAGAAAATCGTGCTGGTGCAGGACAACCTCAACACCCACACCGACGCGGTCCTCTACCAGCACCTGCCGCCGGCCGAGGCCCGCGCCCTGGCCGAGCGGTTTGAATGGCATTACACGCCCAGGAATGCCTCCTGGCTCAACATGGTCGAACTCGAACTCTCCGCCATCGCCTGCCAGTGCCTGCACCAGCGCATCCCCACCCTGGAAGAACTCACGGCCCACGTGGCCGCCTGCGTAGCCGAGCGCAACGCCGCCCGCGCCACCGTCCACTGGCAATTCACCCTCGAAGACGCCCGCCAGAAACTCAATCGCCACTACCAGAAAATTAGGGGGTGTAGACAATTAGCGTAGCTTTTGGGCATGAATAAAGACCGAACGCTCTTGACGGACGCGCAGTGGGCGCGCTTGGCGCCGCTGCTGCCGGGACAGGCGCACACGCGCGGGGTAACGGCCGCCGACACGCGTTTATTTGTGGAAGCGGTGCTCTGGCGCATGCGCTGCGGCGTGTCGTGGCGGGACCTGCCCGAACGGTTCGGGTCATGGTCGACCGTGTTTGCCCGCTTCTCGCGCTGGAAGAAGAGCGGGGTGTGGACCCGTGCGTTGGCCGCCTTGCAGGACGAGGCGGCCTTGCACACGCTCATGGTGGACGCGACGACGGTGCGGGCGCACCAGCACGCGGCCGGGGCGCGCAAAAAAACGGGCCGCAAGCCCTCGGCCGTTCGCGCGGCGGCTTCAGCTCGAAGTTACACCTGAGCTGCGACGCCTGGGGCCGCCCACGCCACCTGGCCCTGACGCCCGGCCAGGCGGGCGACTGCCCGCAGGCGCTGGCGCTGCTGCGGCCGGACCTGCGCCCCGGGCAACAGGTGCTGGCCGACCGCGCCTACGATGCGGATTACGTGCGGGCAGCCGTGACGCAGGCGGGCGCCCACGCCGTGATTCCCAGCAAGAAAAACCGCACCCACCCCATCCCGCACGACGCCGACGCCTACAAGCACCGCAACCAGATCGAACGCTGCGTCAACCGCCTCAAAGCGTACCGCGGCTTGGCCACCCGTTTTGAAAAAACCGCCGACGCCTACCTCGCCTTGGTCACCCTCGCCGCCATCCGCATGTGGCTCTAATTGTTGACACCCCCTAGGTCAACTAATTCTCCTGACTAAGCACTAGGGGGTGTTAACAGTGGTTAGTAATTTGGAGCATGGAAAGAATGCTCACGGATGCGCAATGGGCGCGGTTGGCCCCGCTGCTGCCGGGCCGGGAAGGCACAAGCGGGGGCCGGGGGCGCGACAACCGCCAGTTTGTGGAAGCCGTGCTCTGGCTGGCCCGCAACGGGTCCCGGTGGCGGGCCCTTCCCCAGGAGCGGGGCAACTGGCACACGACGTACACGCGCTTCCAGCGCTGGGCGGCCTCGGGCGTGTGGCAACGCGTGTTTGAGGCCGTGCAAGAAGACGACGCGCTGCACACGCTGCTGGTGGATTCGACCACGGTGCGGGCGCACCAGCACGCGAGCGGGGCGCGCAAAAAAACGGACCGCAAGCCCTCGGGCGCAGCCGCGGCGGGCTGACCAGCAAGCTGCACGTCGTGGCCGACGCCCGCGGCCGGCCTCTGCGCTGCCGCCTGACAGCGGGGCAACGCCACGACGTCCCGCAGGCCCTGCCGCTGCTCGAGGGCCTGGCCCCGACCCACCTCATCGCCGACCGGGGCTACGATTCCGACCCGCTGGTGGCTGCCCTGGCCGCCCGCGGCACCTGCGCCGTGATTCCGCCCCGACGCAAGCGCCGCCACCCGCGAGCCTACGACCCGGCCCGCTACGCCCAGCGCCACCCCGTCGAACGGCTCTTCAGCCGCCTCAAGCAGTTTCGACGCGTGGCCACACGCTATGACAAGTTGGACAGGCATTTTCTGGCTTTTATTCACCTGGCCGCAACCGTCCTCTGGTTGCGCGACTGTTAACACTTCCTAGTCAAAATCTGAAGCTATTAACGCAGCCCAATCAATCAAGATTGGGCTGCGTTTTTCATGTGCTCCCTCTACCGCGCCCCCAGCCGGTTGCGCTTCCAGGCCGAGCCGGTAGCGGCCGGCGCTTCAGTTGAAGCAGCTATGGCGGGCTTCTTCTCGGCCAGAAGCATGGCCGTGAGCACGGCGGCAAGCTTGGCGGTGGCCTCATCGGGGGCGGCGGGTTTCAGGGCGTCGGCCGGGAAATGGTCCCGGATGAAGTTGGTGTCGAAGTTGCCGCTCACGAAGGCCGGGTGGCGGAGCACGTAGCGGCCGAAGTCGAGCGTAGTCTGGATGCCGGTAATCTGGTATTCGTCGATGGCGCGCAGCATCCGGGCAATGGCCTCCTCACGGGTGGCCCCGAACGTGACGAGCTTGGCAATCATGGGGTCGTAGTAGATGGGAATCTCCATGCCCTGCTCAAAGCCGTCATCCACGCGCACCCCGGGCCCTTGGGGGCGCACATACGTCGTCAGCGTCCCGATGTCGGGCAGGAAGTTGTTCTGCGGATCTTCGGCGTACACGCGCAGCTCCAGAGCGTGCCCGGTGATGCTCAGGTCGTCCTGCCCGAAAGCCAGGGGCAGGCCCTGCGCCACTTTGATCTGCTCCTTCACTAGGTCGAGGCCGGTAATCTGCTCCGTGACGGGGTGCTCCACCTGCAGGCGGGTGTTCATCTCCAGGAAGTAGAAATTGTGCTGGTCGTCGAGCAGGAACTCCACGGTGCCGGCGCCGGTGTAGTTGCAGGCACGGGCCACGTCCACGGCGCAACGGCCCATTTCGGCGCGCAGCTCGGGCGTGAGCACCGCCGAAGGCGCCTCCTCAATCACCTTTTGGTGGCGGCGCTGAATGCTGCATTCCCGCTCAAACAGATGCACAATGTTGCCGTGCTCGTCGCCCAGCACTTGTATTTCAATGTGGCGCGGCCCGGTCACAAATTTCTCGATAAACACAGCTCCGTCGCCGAAGGCCGAGGTGGCCTCGTTGATGGCCAGCTGCATCTGCTCCTCAAACTCTTCCAGGTTATGCACCAGGCGCATTCCTTTGCCACCCCCGCCCGCCGAGGCCTTAATCAGGATAGGGAAACCCACCTGCTGGGCAATCTGCTTGGCTTCATTGACATCGGAAATGGCTTCGTCGGTGCCGGGCACCAGCGGAATGTTATAGGCCTTAACAGCCTGCTTGGCCGAAAGCTTGTCGCCCATAATGTCCATGGCTTCGGGCGAAGGACCCACGAAGATGATGCCGGCCTCCGTGACCTGGCGGGCAAACTCGGCATTTTCCGAGAGGAAGCCGTAGCCGGGGTGAATGGCATCGACGCCGAGCTGGCGGCAGACTTCCAGAATTTTGTCGCCGCGCAGGTAGCTGTCTTTGCTGGCGGGCGGGCCCACGCACACGGCCTCGTCGGCGTAGCGCACGTGCAGGGCGTTGCGGTCGGCTTCGGAGTAGATGGCCACGGTAGCAAGGCCCAGTTCTTTGGCCGAGCGCAGCACGCGCAACGCAATTTCGCCCCGGTTGGCGACGAGCAGCTTGGTGATTTTCTTCATCGGGAGAGAGGTGGAGCGGGTGGGAGTGGAGTCGGATTATGTAAACAGAACGTCATGCTGAGCTTGTCGAAGCATCTCTGCCGCTTCGTTGCAATGCTAACCCAACGAAGCGGCAGAGATGCTTCGACAAGCTCAGCATGACGCTCCTGTTGGCTGTAACAGGCGTTCAGACACCCAAAGAAACGCCATTCCGGCCGCACCAGAAAACGCGCCGGGCCAATTCCTATAAGGTTGGATGCCGGCCGAAAGGCGGCTACCTTTGCGGATTGCCATAACTTTGTACATTACTTGAGCGTTAGGCCCTCGGGCGTAATGTCCCGTTTTCGTTTCACATTCAACCCGTTCCCTCGTGGATCTATTTGAAAAGATTGCCGCCAACCGCGGCCCGCTGGGTAGCCATTCACACTACGCGCACGGCTATTTCACTTTCCCCAAGCTGGAAGGCGAGATTAAGCCCCGTATGATTTTTCGCGGTAAAGAGGTGCTTACCTGGAGCCTGAACAACTACCTGGGCCTGGCCAACCACCCCGAAGTACGCAAGGCCGACGCCGACGCCGCTGCCGAATATGGCATGGCGCTGCCCATGGGGGCCCGCATGATGTCCGGCAACTCTAACCTGCACGAGCAACTGGAAAACGAACTGGCGGAGTTTGTGCAGAAGCCCGAGTGTATGCTGCTCAACTTCGGCTACCAGGGTGTGGTATCTATTATTGATGCCATGGTAGGCCGCCACGACGTAATTGTATACGACGCCGAGTCGCACGCCTGCATCATTGATGGGGTGCGCCTGCACGCGGGCAAGCGCTTCGTGTACGTGCACAACGATATGCAAAGCCTGGAGAAGCAGCTGGAGCGCGCCCAGCGCATCATCGACGAAACCGGCGGCGGTATTCTGGTAATTACGGAAGGCGTGTTCGGCATGTCGGGCAACCAGGGCGACCTGCGTGGCGTGGTGGCGTTGAAGGAAAAATACCAGTTCCGTCTGTTCGTAGACGATGCCCACGGCTTCGGCACCATGGGCGCTACAGGCGCCGGAACGGGCGAAGAACAGGGTGTTCAGGACGGTATCGACCTTTATTTTTCAACGTTTGCCAAGAGCATGGCCAGCATCGGTGCATTCGTGGCCGGCCCCGAGAACGTAATTGAATATTTGCGCTACAACATGCGCAGCCAGATTTTCGCCAAAAGCCTGCCCATGCCGCTCGTAGTGGGCGCTTTGAAGCGCCTGGAGCTGCTGCGTACCCAGCCCGAGCTGAAGGAAAACCTCTGGACCATTGTGCGGGCTCTGCAAAGCGGCCTGCGCGAAAAAGGCTTCAATATCGGCAGCACCAGCTCGCCCGTAACGCCGGTACTGCTGGAAGGCCAGATTCCGGATGCTACGCAGGTAACCTTCGATCTACGTGAGAATCACGGCATTTTCTGCTCTATCGTGGTGTATCCGGTAGTGCCGAAGGGCGTGATTATGCTCCGCATCATTCCCACCGCAGTACACACCCTCGACGATGTGGCCGTTACCATCAAGGCCTTCGAGGCGGTGAAGGAGAAGCTGCAGAAAGGGCTTTATTCCAAAGCAGAAGTACCTGCCGGGCTGCAGAACTAGTTTGTGCTTTGCTAAATACAAAAGCCGGTGCCCCCGTGGGTACCGGCTTTTGTATTTAGTACTATTCTATGATGGTGATGAAGTAGCTGAAACGCGTGAGAAGGGGTTTCATAGGTGAAAAGCGCCTCCCAAGCCTGAAAAACGGCATTAATAAAAAAAGTTGGCAACTTGCTTGTATTTGAAATCCCTGTATATTAGGCCCGTTGAAACTAAATTTTCCACTCCACACAACCCCTCTCACATGAGCAATTTCAGCCAACTCAAGGACCTCGTTATGGGCCTGGAAAGCGACTTCGAGAAATTCTATGACAAGAACAACTCGGCTGCCGGCACCCGCGTGCGCAAAGGCATGCAGGAGCTGAAGAACATGGCCCAGAGCATCCGCACGGAAGTACAGAACGCTAAGAACAGCGCCGCTGGTGCTGCTCCGGCTGCTGGCAAAGCTGCTCCGGCTGCTAAGAAAGCCGCTCCGGCTGCTGCCAAGAAGGCTGCTCCCGCTGCCAAGAAAAAGTAGTCTGGTACCACGCGTCGCGTGGTAGCTATACACCACACAAAAAAGCCCTGCCGATATTTCGGCAGGGCTTTTTTGTGTGGTGGCAAGCCGGGTTATACCAGCTTAATCAGGAAGTAGCTTTTGCCCTTCTGGGCTACCAGGTACTTGTCCAGCAGCGGCGCAATGGCCTCCGCGGTCTGCTCCAGCGTGACTTTCTGCCGGTTGAGCTTCACGCCGTTGTTCTGCACCATCTTGCGGGCCTCGCCTTTGGAGGAGAAGATGATGTTGCCGGAAGCCGTGCTGAGCAGCGTGAGGGCATCCAGGCCCGCCAGTTCCGCGCGCGGTACCTCCACGTGCGGGACTCCGGCAAATACGTCCAGTAGCGTGGCCTCGTCGAGGCTGCTTAGCTCACCGCCACCGAACAACACCTGCGAGGCGGCCAGAGCCGCTTCGTAAGCCGCTTCGGAGTGCACCCGGATGGTGACGTCCTTGGCCAGGGCCTTTTGCAGCACGCGCAGGTGCGGCGCCTGGGCGTGCTCAGCTTCCAGAGCCTCAATTTCGGACTGCGGCAGCAGCGTAAACACGCGGATGAGGCGGGGCACGTCGGCGTCGGCGGCGTTTAGGAAGAACTGGTAGAACTGGTAGGGCGAGGTCATGGTGGGGTCGAGCCACACGGTGCCGGTTTCGCTCTTGCCGTACTTGGTGCCATCGGCCTTAGTGATAAGCTGGCCGGTGAGGGCGTAGGCTTTGCCCTCGCCACCCGACATGCGCCGGATCAGCTCGGTGCCGGTCGTGATGTTGCCCCACTGGTCACTGGCGCCCATCTGCAACGTCGTGCCCAACTCCTTATAGAGGTGGAAGAAGTCGTAGCCCTGCAGCAGCTGGTAGCTGAACTCGGTGTAGCTCAGGCCCTCGGCGCCCGACTCTTCGTTGCCGCTGATGCGGCGCTTTACCGAGTCTTTGGCCATCATGTAGTTCACGGTGAGGTGCTTGCCCACTTCGCGCAGGAACTGCAGGAAGCCGAACTCCTTGAACCAGTCGTAGTTGTTCACCACTTTGGCGCCGGTGGGGCCTTCCGAGAAGTCGAGAAACTTCTCCAGCTGAGCCTGGATGCCGGCCTGATTGCGGCGCAGCGCCTCCTCATCCAGCAGGTTGCGCTCCGCCGACTTGCCTGATGGGTCGCCAATCATGCCGGTGGCGCCGCCTACCAGCGCCAGCGGGCGGTGGCCGGCGCGCTGCAGGTGCACCAGCAGCATAATAGTGGCCAGGTTGCCGATGTGCAGCGACGGCGCGGTAGGGTCGAAGCCGATGTAGCCGGTAATGGGCGCGTTCTGGCGCAGGTGCTCGTCGGTGCCGGGCATCATGTCGTGAAACATGCCGCGCCAGCGCAGTTCGTCGATTAGGTTCAATGAGTGAATGAGTAAATGAGTGAAGGAGTGACCAGACGCAGTAGCTGAAGCATCCGGTTGTAATGGAAGACAAAGGTAAAGGCTGCAATGGTACCTTTGTTTATGGGAGTGAAATCGGCCGCCGTGCCGGAAACTCATTCACTCATTCACTCATTCACTCATTCACTCATTCACTCATTCATCCCTTGACCCTCACGCCCGACGAAATCCTGAAGCAGCTCCAGCAGCGACAGTTTGCGCCCGTGTACTTTCTGCAGGGGGAGGAGCCGTACTATATTGATCTGGTGGCCGACCTGCTGGAGAAAACCGTGCTGCAGGAGCACGAAAAGGGCTTCAACCAAGTAGTGCTCTACGGCAAGGACACCGACGTAGCCGGCATCCTGGGCCAGGCCAAGCGCTTCCCCATGATGGCCGAACGCTCCGTCGTGATTGTGAAAGAGGCGCAGGCCGTGGCCGACCTGGAAGCGGAGAAGACGTGGCCGTTTCTGGAGGCGTACCTGCGCAATCCGCTGCAAAGCACGGTGCTGGTGCTCTGCTACAAGCACAAAACGCTGGACGCCCGCAAAAAGCTGGGCAAGCTGCTGGCCGGCGACAAAAAGGAAGCCGCGCCCGCCGGCACGGTGCTGCTCACCAGCAAAAAGCTCTACGACAACCAGGTGGCGCCCTGGCTCAGCCAGTACGTGCGCAGCAAAGGCCAGCAGATTACGCCCCAGGCCACGGCCATGCTGGCCGAGTACATCGGGGCTGAGCTGGGCCGCCTGACGAATGAGGTAGACAAGATGCTCATCAACCTGCTGCCCGGCCACAGTATCGACGAGGACCTGGTGCAGCGCATGGTGGGCATCAGCAAGGAGTACAACATCTTCGAGCTGCAGAGCGCCGTAGTGCGCCGCGACGTGCTCAAGGCCAACCGCATTCTGCTCTACTTCGAGGCCAACCCCAAGAACAACCCGCTCATCCCGAACCTGACGCTGCTGTTCAACTACTTCTCGCGCCTGCTGGTGCTGCACCAGAACCCCAACCCCTCGGAAGCCGACTGGCTGAAAATGGGCCTGCGCTTCCCTATGCAGCGCCGCGACTACCAAACCGGCCTGAAGGTGTTCGACTTCCACCGCACCCGCGACATCGTGCACCTGATCCGCCGCGCCGACGCCCAGAGCAAAGGCATCGACTCGGGCTCCATGACCGACGGCGAAATCCTGCGGGAGCTGATCTGGCTCATCATCCACCCCGTGCCGCTGCACGCCGTGGTGGGGGCCTGATAAACCAACCTGTCATCCTGAGCGGAGCGAAGGATGACAGGTGGTGCGAACCAAAGGAAATTTTTCTTCGTTTAAAAGAAAAATTTCCTTAGCTTCGATTGCTAATCCCTGATGCCATGGCCGCTACACTCACAAAACCCAAACTCACGACTGCGCTGCCCGCGCCTTTGCGGAAGAAATGGGCGGCCTGGAGCCGCACCGGGCAGGACTCGTTTGCGCTGGTGATGGAAGCGCGCAAAGGTCTGCCGGCCGCCACGGCTTTTGAGGTGGCCGACGCGTTTCAGCTGCAGGCCAGCCAGCTGGAGGCCATCTACGAGCTTTCTACCAAGACACTGCGCAGCTACACCCAGGAAAACCGCAACCTGAACGCCAGCAGCAGCGAGAAGACGCTCAAGATTATTGCGCTCTATGAAACCGGCATCGAGGTGTTCGGCGATGCGGCGGCGTTTTTGCGCTGGCTGAGCAAGCCCGCCCACGGCCTCGACGGCGAGGTGCCGCTGCGCCTGCTCGAAACCAGCGGCGGCATTGATCTGGTGGAGGAGGAGCTGACGCGCATTGCCTACGGCGACCTGGCCTAGGAGTAGTAAGATGTGAGTAGGTGGATTGATTGGATGCAGTTTTTGGGTGTGCGATGATTCGTTTCTGTCTTGCTACTTTATACTCACATCTGAATACTTAATTGATGCAGGTATACCGCATCTGCCTGGCTAAATATGCCGACGACCTGTTTGCCTCGGGCCGCCGTGCCCGCTGGAACACCCAGGATAAATTCGTGATTTATACGGCCGCTTCCCGCGCGCTGGCCTGCCTCGAAAACGTGGTGCACCGCAGCGGCGAAGGCCTCAACGACCAGTTTCGGGTGCTCGTGATTGATGTGCCCGATGATGTAGCCGTGGAGGAGATAACGACCGCGCAGCTGCCCGTCGGCTGGGAAAAAGCCAGCCGCTACAGCCTCTGCCAGCCCCTCGGCGACGCGTGGTATGAGCGCCGCAGCGCGGCCGTGCTGCGCGTGCCCTCGTCCATCGTGCCGCAGGAGTTCAACTACATCCTGCACACCCGCCACCCCGATTTCAAGCGCATCCGCATCGTGGCCCGTGAGGAGTTCCGGTTCGACGCCCGGATTAAGGCCGCCGACGCACTTTAGGCTGGTTTCCTGAAAGCCCACTCCATCTGCTCCGATAGCTGTTTCACGCCTTATGCAAGTCCTCGACATCATTCCCGTATCACCCAAAGAAACCTTTCTCATCGGCTACTTGGCGGGGCCGGTGCCGCCGGGCCAGTGGGCGCTGAAAGTGAACGGCGAAACCATGGCCGTGCTGGATATATTGGGGGAGGCGCAGGTGCAGGCCGGCCCCAAAGGCAAGCTGGCCCCGCCGCGCGTGCTGGAATGCCGCGGCCCGGTAGACCGCCGCGCCATCGACTTTACCCGCGACGAGGTGACGCTGGAGCGGCCGGAGTAGCTACCACGCAAAACCGCCACTGCTGAGTTCGGCAGTGGCGGTTTTGCGTGGTATGAAAATCTGCTGCTTACCGGCCCGGGTTATTGCAGCACAATCCGCTGGGCCGACAGCACTTGGCCTGCAGGTGCCAGCACGCGCAGGAAGTACAGGCCCCGGGCCAGGTGGCCAACTGGGAGAGAAGCGGTTTTGGTGGAGCCCAGCGCCCACTGCCCAACCCGGACGCCCCGGCTGTCGAACAAGGCGGCTGTGGCGCCGCCGCTGGCCGGCAGGTGCAGCAGGGCAGTTGCCGGATTTGGATAGGCGCTCCACACCCCGCGGGCGGCCGTGGCTGGCCCCGTAGCGGAGAGGGGCCCTGCTCCACTCGTGTTCAGAAACGCCGCTACGCTGTTGCCATCCAGGTCCACGCTCACCAGGTCCGGGAGGGCGTCGCCATCAAGCTGGCCCACAGCCATATCCCAGCCGTAGCCGAAGAGCGGAATTTCGGGCAGCGCCGAGAAGCTGGTGTTGCCTACATTCTGGAATACCTGCACCCGGTCGATGCCGCTGCTGGAAACCAGCAAATCCACGAAGCCGTCCCCGTTGAGGTCGGCGGCCTGTACTTTGGTGGAATTCTGGGCCGTTGTGAACGTTTGGGCCGGCCCGAAGCGGGTGCCTGCCTGGTTTAGCCGTAGTTGCAGGGCATCGTCGGTGCGGATGAGCAGGTCGGGCCACTGGTCGCCGTTTACGTCGGCGACCAGCACCTGCTCGGTCTGGTTGGGCGTGGAGTACGTGACGAGCGGCGCAAATGCGTTGTTTCCCAGGTTGCGCATCACGCCCACCGTCGAGGCGTTGTACATCGGCAAGGTCAGCACCAGGTCGGGGCGGCCGTCCCGGTCTACATCGGCGGCCTCAATGGAATGCGGGAAGGAGCCGGTGGGTAGAAAAATGGCCTGACCCAGCTGTCCGTTGTTGTTCAGAAGCAGGTCAATGCCGAAGTTGCCATAGGTAGGCTCAGAACCGGCTACGGCCACGTCGTAGCGGCCGTCGCCGTTGAAGTCGGCCGTCGTGACGCCCCCGATACCGTTGCCGGAGCGCTGAATCCACTGCGTGTTGCGGGTCGGGAAGCCGCCCTGCCCATCGTTGGTGTAAACCGTGAAGGTGGAGTTGCTGTAGTGCGTTATCAGAATCTCGGGGCGGTTGTCGCCGGTGAGGTCACGGGCTACAATAAAGCCCGGCCCCAGCCCGGAAATACCCCAGGCCCGGGCCGGCCCGAAATGGCCGTCGCCGCGGCCCAGCAGCACGCTCATGTCGCCGGCCGAGCCGCCGAAGGAGCCGCCGGCCACGGCGGCATCCAGCAGGCCGTCGCCGTTCAGGTCCGCCAGCGTCACGCGCGAGCCAAAGTGGCTGAGCACCGACGACGAGGGGCTTTGGAAGAGACCGTTGCCCCGGTTCGGCATCAGCGTCAGGTTGTGCTGGCCGGTGGAAGCGGCGTCAGCGCTGAGCAGGTCGGGGCGGCCATCGCCGGTAAAATCGGCCACAGCTACATCCTGCGGGCCACCGCTGGTCAGGTAGTGGCGGGCGGTGCCGAAGTAGCCCGTGGCCAGGCCCGGCAGCACCGTCACGCTGTTGCTGACGTCATTGCTTGTAATCAGCTCCAGCCGGTTGTCGCCGTCCAGATCGGCGGCGCGCATAGCGGTGGGCAGGTTGCCTACCCGGAACCGGATGCCCGGCGCCAGCCCGAAAGGATAGCCCAGGAAAACTAGCACCTCGTTCTGGTTGGGGTCGAGCTGCGCCAGGTCGGTCCGGCCGTCCTGGTTGAAGTCGGTGGCCAGCACTTCGGTGCCGTACGTAGCGGCCGGCAGCGACGACGACACCCCGGAACTGAACGTGCCGTTGCCGAGGCCATATAGCGTCCGGATGCTGCCCATGGGCGTGCCAGGCTGCGAAAGAAGCAGGTCCAGCTGGCCGTTGCGGTCAATATCAACCGTTGTAATACCCTGAAAAGCCAGGCCCCCCATTGTAGGCAGGGCAGTGAGCGTACCCGCAGTGCTGCCTACAAATACCTGAATAGAGCCGTTCAGAGTGCTGGCCGCCACAATATCGGGGTTGCTGTCGCCGGTGAAGTCGCCGGCCAGCAGGTGGGTGGGGTTGGCGAAAAGGCCCATGCCCAGGGAAGTGGCCGCCGCAAACGTCCCATTGCCGGTATTGAGCAGCACCGAAATAGAGGCGGCAGTACGATTGCCCACCACCAGGTCGGGGCGGCCGTCGGCATTGAGGTCGGTGGCTACCAGGGCCTGCGGACCCCGCTGCACGGCATACGGCGTGGCGGCGGCAAACACGCCGGCCCCCCGGCTCAGCGTCACGCTCACCACGTTCTGCGTTTCGCAGCTGGCCGCAATGTCGGGCCGGCCGTCGCCGTTGAAGTCGGCCGTGGCGAGATGGTAGGGCTTACCGGTAACAGGGGCGGTGCGCAGGCCATCGGGCAGTTGAAAACTGATGCTCTGGGCCTGCAGGGCGCCCGACAGAAGCACGGTAGCGCCGGCCAGCAACGGGTAGCGAAGCAGCATAGAAGAAGGAAAAAGAAAAAAAGGAAATAGAAAAATAGCGGCGCAAGGTATCAGATGGCGGGCAGAAAATTGGTATCCTCCCCATACCAACCGGCGCAGCCTTATCGTTCGAAATAACCCGACGGGCCAGGGCAGAAGCGCAACTCAAGCGGGTTTTTCGCTACTTTTGGCCATATCCGGCCCTACTGGGCCGCTTCCCGTAACGCCGAGCAATGAAGTTTATCCCCCGGATTGCGCTGGCCGCCTCCCTTAGCGCCGCGGCGCCGCTGGCCGCCCAAGCCCAGCAAACCCAGGTGTTCGCCTCCGACGAGCGCCATTTCCAGGAAGGCCTGGAGCTGTTCGACCGTGGCAAATACGGCGCCGCCCAGCAGGCCTTCCAGCGCTACCTCGACCTCACGCAGCGCCGCACCGGCGAGCTGCGCGACCGGACCATCGACGCCGAATACTACTACGCCGTAGCTGGCCTCTACCTGTTTCACCCCGACGCCGAGGACCGGATTCTGAGCTTCGCCACCCAGAACCCGGCCCACCCCAAGGCGGCCGTGGCGTTCTTCGAGCTGGGCAAGTTCTACTTCGACAAGAAGGACTACGCCAAGGCCATCGACTACCTGCAGCGCGTGGGCGCCGACAACCTGACGGTGGAGCAGCGCGCCGAGTCGGAGTTTAAGCTCGGCTACAGCTATTTTGCGCAGAAGGAGTTCGACAAGGCCCGCCTGCAGTTCGACCGCAACAAGCAGGGCACGCACGAGTACCGCTACGCCAGCTCCTACTACGCCGGCTACCTGGCGTTCCGGGCCGGCGACTACCCCGGTGCCCGCCGCGACCTGGCCGTGGCCGAGCAGAACGACGCTTACCGCCCCGTGGTACCGGCCGTGATGAGCCAGATCTATTACAAGGAAGGCGACTTCGACGGCCTCATCGACTACGGCACCAAGGCCCTGGCCCAGACTCCGCCGCCACAGTCCAGTGATGAAATCCAGCTTCTGGTAGGCGACGCCTACTACCAGAAGCAGGATTTCAAGCAGGCCGCCGAGTATTTCGACAAGTATGCCGCCGGCCGCAAAAAGATAGAACCGGAGGTGCAGTACAAAATCGGGTACGCCAACTACAAGCAGGGCGACTTCAAGGGAGCCATCGGCTCCTTCAAAGGCGTGGCGGCCCGCCGCGACTCGCTGGGGCAGAACGCCGCCTACCACCTGGGCCTGAGCTACCTGCAAACCAACCAGAAGCAGCTGGCGCTAAACTCGTTTGACGCGGCCCGCAAAGCCACGTTCGACAAGAACATCACCGAAAACGCCACGCTCAAGTACGCGCAGATCAACTACGAGCTGGGCAACACGCCCGAGGTAATTACCACGCTCAAGGACTTCGGCAAGAAGTACCCGCGCTCCAAAAACCGCGACGCCGCCGACGACATCCTGAGCGAGAGTTTCCTCAACTCCTCCGACTACGCGCAGGCCCTCAACTACCTCGACAACCTCGACGACCGGAGCAGCAAGCTCAACGCCACCTACCAGCGCGTGGCCTACCTGCAGGCCGCTACGCTCTACAACAACAGCCGCTACTCCGAGGCCCTGCCGCTGCTCGACAAGAGCCTGAAATACCCGCAGGACGACGCCTTGCGCGCCGCGGCGCAGGTGCTGAAAGGCGAAATCTACAGCGTGGGCCAGAAGTACCCCGACGCCATTACGGCCTACACGGCCGCGGCCCGCACGGCCCGGCAGGGTGGCGTGGATGCCGACGAGAAGGTGTTCGAGCAAAAGGCCCGCTACGGCCTCGGCTACGCCTATTATAATACGCAGCAGTACGACCGGGCCCGGCCGCAGTTCCAGGCCTGGCTGCAGGACCCGGTGGCCAAGCCCGCCGACCCCAACTACTACGACGTGACCCTGCGCCTGGCCGACACCTACTACGTGGCCAAAAACTACCAGCAGGCCCTCGACCTCTACAACAAGGTGATTACGGCCAACGCCGCCGACAAGGACTACGCCTACTACCAGAAGAGCGTGGTGCTGGGCTTGCTCGGCCGCCGCGACGAAGCCGCCCAGACGCTGGGCACGCTGCTGCGCACCTCGCCCACGTCGCGCTACGCCGACGATGCCGTGTACCAGCAGGCCCAGCTCGACTTCGAGGCCGGCTCGTTTCAGCAGGCCGTGGATGGCTTCTCGAAGCTGATTGCCAACCGCCCCAACTCCCAGCTGATTCCGCAGGCCCTGCACAAGCGCGGCGTGGCCTACGCCAACCTGGAGCAGCACGAGAAGGCCGCCACCGACTTCAAGCAGGTGCTGAGCCAGTACCCGCGCACCAAGGCCGCCAGCAGCGCCATCTACTCGCTGCAGGAAAGCCTCTCGGCGCAGGGCAAGACCGAAGAGTTCGACCAGTATCTGGCCCAGTTCAAGCAGCAGAACCCCGACAGCAAGGCCACCGAAAGCGTGGAGTTTGAAGCCGCCAAGTCGCTGTATCTGGCCGAGAAGTATGCACAGGCCATTCCGCGCCTGGAGTCGTATTTGAAGCAGTACCCCGACAACGCGCTGGCCGCCGATGGCCGCTACTTCCTGGCCGACGCGCTGCTGCGTACCGGCAAAAAAGCCGAGGCCCTGCCCAGGCTGAAAGCCGTGGTGCAGGAAGGCAAGTCGGAGTTTGTGAACCGCGCCGTGGGCCGCGTGGCGGATCTGGAGTTCGAGAACAAGAACTACCCGGAGGCCATTATCTACTACGGCCGTTTGCGCACCTCCTCGCAGAACAAGCGCGAAATAGCCAACGCCGGGCTGGGCCTGATGAAGAGCTACTACGAAAGCGGCGACCTGGAAGGCACGCGCCGCGTGGCCACCGAGCTGCAGGCGCAGGCCGCCTCGCCGACGGCTACCAACGCCGCGCTGCTCTACCTGGGCAAGGCCAGCTTTAAGGCCGGCAACTACGACCAGGCCATCACGGAGCTGAACACGGCCGCCACCACGGCCGCCGCCGATGAAAGCGGTGCCGAAGCCCAGTACCTGGTGGCCGATGCGCTGTTCCAGCAAAAGAAGTACCCCGAGGCGCTGGACGCGGCCTACAAGACCAACACCTCGAACTACGAGCTGTGGCAGGGCCGGGGCTTCCTGCTGATTGCCGACATCTACGCCGCGCAGGGGGAAAACTTCCAGGCACGCGCCACGCTGAATTCCATCATCGACAACAAGTTTCCGGTGGCTGAGGTAATTGCCGGCGCCAAGCAACGGCTGGCCGCGCTGCCCGGCGAAACCCCGGCCGGCGGCACCAAAGCCCCGGCCACGACGCCCGGCAAAACCACGCCCGCCAAGCCCGGCACTACCAAAACCACGCCTGCGCCGAAAGGCAAAACCGCCGGCCGCAGCTCCCTGGTGCCCAGCACCACCCAGCCCACCGACACGGTTACCAACCGCACGGATGGGCCCGTGGGCGAGGAGGAATAGGAGTGAGGAGGCTGCTTGTCTGCTGAAAATAAAAATTTGAATCTTAACTGGTTGCTGCCGGCGTGCTAAACCACTGCCTGTAGGTAAGCCCCCCCTGACTATATGACGCTTCACCCGTCGAAACTGCTGGCTCTGGCCGGACTGCTGGCTGCCGTGCCGGCTGTGGCGCAGGCCCAGCCTACGCGCACCACGCCCCGGGGCAAAATCGAAGAGGCCGAAATTGAGATTGTGAAGGAGCGCGTCAATCAGCTGCCGGAGGCGGCCCGCAACTTCGAAAAAATCAAGATTGACCCGCCGGCCAAAACCACGGCCAAGGTGCCCTACACCTACCCCGATTTCAAGCTGCCCGCCGACCTGCTCAACCCCTCGGTGCGGGTGCTGACCATCCGGCAGGAAGAGCTGGCTCCGCAAACCGGCAACTACCTGAAGGCGGGCGTCGGCAACTACGGCACCTTCCTGGGCCGGGCGCACCTGCACAACACCCGCAGCAACTCCGCCTCCTACGGCCTCGACCTGAACCACCTGTCCTCGGCCAGCGGCCCGATTGACAAGAAGAACTCGGGCCAGAGCCGCACGAGCCTGGGCGTGCACGGCGAAACCTACAGCGGCGCCACGGCGCTGGGCGGTAAGGTAGACATCGGGCGCGAGCGGTACAACTTCTACGGCTACAACCGCAACCGCCCCGACCTGCCCACCGCCGACAGCCTCAAGCAAACCTTCTTCCGGGCCGATGCCAAGGTGTATGCCCGCAACCGCGCCACCGATGCCGCTTTCCAGTACGACGTGGCCCTGGGCTTCCGGCACTGGAACGACCGGTTTGAGGCTAAGGAAAACAACATCTACGCCGAGCTGCGCTCCAGCTACGCTCTGGGCGAAACGAGCCGCGTGAGTGTCAACGGCGACCTGTCGTTCATCTCTTTCAAGGACTCGCTGAGCTACAGCCGGCCTCTGGTGCAGGTGACGCCCGCTTATGAGCTGACGCTGAACCGGCTGGCCGTATCGGTAGGGGCCACACTGGGCTACACCGGCGACACCATCCGTGACGTGTCGCAGTTCAAGGTTTTCCCGGCGGTGCGGGTGGCCTACACCGTCACGGAAGACAAATTCGTGGTGTTTGGCGGCCTGGGCGGCGGTCTGCAGCGCGTCACGATGTACGACCTGACCACCGAAAACCCCTGGCTGGCCCCCAACCAGCGCGTGGCCGACACCCACCGCGGCCCGACCGTGTTTTTCGGCTTTAATGCGGCCCCGGCCCGGGCGCTGGAGGTGAATGCCAAGGTGACGCTCAGCAACGACCGGAACCTGTACTTCTACAACAACTCCCGCCGCGACTCCACCAAGTTCGACCTCGTCTACGACAAGAAGGCCACGCAGCTGCTCAACATCCACGGCGAAATTGTGTATAACGCCGCCGAGAAAACCCGTATCGGACTCAAGGCCGACTACAACGGCTACAACGTGAAGACGCTGGCCCAGCCGTTCCACCGGCCCGCGTTCCAGTCGGTGCTGTTTGCCACGCACAACGTGTATGAGAAGCTGCTGCTGGGCGCCGAATTGTACACGTATAGCGCCAGCTACGGCTCCGGCTACAAGCCGGGGTCTTTCGATCCGGCCTTCGTGCCCGGCCGCGAAATCGTGCGCTCCACCGACTCCGTCATCGACCTGAACCTGAAGGCAGATTACCGGATTATGGAAAATCTAAGCATCTTTGCTCAAGGCAATAACCTGCTGGGCCGTAAATACGAGCGGTTCCTGAACTACCCGGTGAAAGGAATCAACGTACTGGCAGGAGTTACCTACGACTTTTAATCTGCGCTTTCAGCCTACGGAATCGTCTGTCAGCCTGCTGCCTGCAGCGGCCGGCAGACGATTTTACGGCCCTGAGCAATTTCTATCCCAGACCACACCACCTTGCCGCTATCCGACCACATCCGCACGTTGCTCCGGGACCATGACTGCGTCATCATCCCTGATTTTGGCGGCCTGATTGCCGACTACGCTTCCGCCCGCATTCATCCGGTGCGCCATACGCTGGCCCCCCCGGCCAAGCGCGTAGCCTTCAACCAGTCGCTGACCCGCAACGACGGGCTGCTGGTAGATGCGCTGAGCCAGCACCTGAATCTGAGCCCGGCCCAGGCCCGGCAGATGATCCGGGAGGCCGTAGCCCGCATGCAGCAGGAGCTGGAAACCGGCCAGCGCACCGAGCTGAGCGGCATCGGCATCTTCCGCCGCTCGGCCGGCCGGGGCCTGGAGTTTGAATACACGGGCACGGATAACCTGCTGTCGGCCAGCTTTGGGCTGCCGGAGCTGGTGTCGCGGCCGGTGCGGGCCACGGATGCGCTGAACTCGCGCGAGCGGCAGCCCGCCGTGCCGCAGCTGGCCACCGTGCGCCGCCGGGCTTCCCGCGCCGTCTACAATGCCCTCACGGCAGTGGTAGTGGGCTTAATGTTCTCGGCCAGCTATATGTTTGCCGACCAGCAGGGGTATCTACCCGAGTCGCTGCGTCTGCCGGCTCGTCTTTCGGTTTTTGAAACCCGCCCAGAGCAGGCTCCGACTACTACGCAGGCTGCCGAAGCTGGTGTCAGCCGGCAGCAGGCTACGCTCACGCCCGCCGACAACTTCGTGGCCAAGCGCCCGACTACTACGCCGGCGGAGCTACCGGCCGCTACTCCCGCCGCCACGCCGAAAGCGGCCGCCGCTGATGTGCAGACGCCGGCCGCTGCCAAACCGAAGGCGGCCGCTAAGCCGGCCGTAAAAGCACCGGGCTGGGAAAAGGCCCGCGCCACCAATGCAACTCCGGTAGCGGAAACCGCGACAATTAAAAGCCGCACGGGCCGTTACTACGTAGTGGCCGGCTCCTACACCAGCCTCGCCAACGCCGAAAAAGGCCGTCAGGCGCTGGTGCGGCTGGGCCACCCGGCCCGCGTGATTCTGCCGCAGGCCGGCAGCCGGCAGTTCAAGCTCTCCGTTGCCGACTACGCCGACCGGACTTCGGCCGACCGTCAGGCTACCATTCTGCGCAAGCGGATGGGCTCTTCTCTCTGGGTACTCAATTACTAGCATGACCTTTTTGCTTTCTCTGCTGCTTCAGATGCAAGTCGGCAGCACGCCCAATGCCGGCGCTGCCGCTGCTGATTCCACCGCTACTGCTGCCAATGCGGCTGCCAACGCCGCCGCCGCCGACCTCTCGCTGATTGACCTGATTGTGAAAGGCGGCTGGATCATGCTCCCGCTGTTTTTGCTCTCATTTGTCTCGCTCTACATCATTATCGAGCGGTACATCACCATTCGCCGGGCGGCCTCGGTGCCGGAGTCGTTCATGCCCGGTATCCGCAACCTGATGGTGAAAGGCGACCTGCAGGGCGCCAAAATGCTCTGCGCCCAGACTGCCACGCCGCTGGCCCGCATGATTGAGAAGGGTATCCGCCGCATCGGGCTGCCGCTGAAAGATATTGAAGCCAGCGTCGAGAACGTGGGCAAGGTGGAAATTGCGCGCCTCGAAAAGAATATCAGCATCCTGGGCATCATTGCCGGGGTTGCGCCGATGCTTGGCTTCGTGGGTACCATCATCGGGGTTATCAAGATTTTCTACGCCATTTCGGCCACCGGTGACTTCGGTATTGCGCAGATTTCGGGCGGTCTGTACACCAAAATGGTGACTTCCGCTGCGGGCCTTATCGTGGGTATCATTGCCCACATCGGCTACCACTGGCTCAGCATCATGGTCGAGCGCCTGGTGTTCCGCATGGAAAACTCGGCCATCGAATTCATGGACATTCTGCAGGATAATTAGTGAATGATTGAATGAGTAGATGAGTGAATGCCGTTTAATTGGCCACTGGTGTCTGCCCATTCACTCATCCACTCATTCAATCATTCGCTCAAATGAATCTCAGCCGCCGTCGTAAGCTTTCTTCTCACGTTGAGACTGGCTCGATGAATGACATCATGTTTTTCCTGATGCTGTTCTTCCTGATTGTCTCGACGATGGTGAACCCCAATATCATCAAGCTGATGCTGCCCAATGCCAAAAGCAGCAAGCAGATGATGAAACAGCCCATTACCATCTCCGTAGATGGGGCCGGCCAATACTTCATCGACCGGCAGCCGACTACCGCGCAGCAGCTGGAAGGCGAGCTGCAGCGGCGCATACAGGGCGCCGAGAGCCCCACGGCCGTATTGCGCGTAGATGCGTCGCTGAACGTGCAGAAGCTGGTTGATATCCTGGAAATCGGCAACCGGCTCAAGATTAAGATGGTTATGGCCACCCAGGCGCAGCAGGCCGCCGGGAAATGATTTTGAGGAGTTGATTGTTTGCTGTGCTGGTGTGCCGATGGTGAAGCATCTGACCAACACCTTCAGCAGACCTCAGCACATCACCACATCAAAAAGCAGCACCTCACCCCAATGGACTACCGCGAAGAACACCGGAAAGAAGCTTTGCTGGGCACCGTGCTGCTGCACGCGGCCCTGGCGGCGGTGTTCTTTTTCACCGTCTTCAAGGGCCCCGACCCACCACTGGAAGCGCTGGGCGGCGACGGAGTGGAGCTGAACTATGGCGTGGATGAAGCCGGCTCCGGCGACGTGCAGAGCTTGGCCACCGCCAACGATTCCAAGAACCGCGAAGACAGCCGCCCGCCCGCTTCCAACCCCGACCCGCAGCCCACGCCGCCCCGGCCGCAGACGGCCCCGCCCGTGCCGCAGCAGGCCGCCGAAGCCCGCACCGTCACGAGCGAAGCGGAGGAAAGCCCGGTTGCAACGCCGCCCGTGGAGAAGCCTTCGCCGGCGCCGAAAGAGGAGGTGAAGGAAGCCCCTAAGCCCGTAGAACGTCCTCGCACGCTCTACACACCGAAAGGCAGCGCCAACGGGGGCGGCAACGGTGTGAACGGCAGCAGCAACGCGCCCACCGGCAACAACAACGGTGACCGTCCCGGCTCCGTAGGCGACCAGGGCGACCCGAATGGCTCCCTCGATGCCAAAGCCCTGTACGGGCAGCCGGGCTCGGGAGGCAGCGGCAGCAGCCCCGGCAGCGGCGGCCTCGAAATGAGCGGCTGGGCCTTCGTGAACCGGCCCACGGCGCCCGCCCTGGATAACAACTCCGGTTTCGTGCGCTTCAAAATCAAGGTAAGTGCCGACGGTGAAGTGGAAGCCGTAACGAAAGTATCCGGCAACGTGTCGGCGGCGCAGGAAAAAGCCTGCCGCGACGCGCTGGAAAATGCCGAATTCCGCCGGACTAACTCGGCCAATGGCGGGGCTACCGGCTTCTACACCTTCCGATTCACGGTGCGCTAGTCCGCGCTGCGTTTCAAGTACCAGGCCGCCGGCCGGAGCAATCCGGCCGGCGGTTTCGTTTTATGGGCGCTGTGGGAACCGGACGCACCGCTACCTTTGCCGCATGTGCAGCCCGCACCCGATGGTCCGGCTACACGAATAATCATCCTGCGTTGCCAAGGCCATGACCTACGCCGAAACCCTTGAGTATCTATACAGCCAGCTGCCCATGTTTCAGCGGGTGGGAGCGGCGGGCTACAAGCCCGGTCTGCAAACCACCGAAAAGCTGGCGGCGGCTATGGGCAACCCGGAGCGGCAGCTGCGCTACGTGCACGTGGCGGGCACCAATGGCAAAGGCAGCAGCTCCAATCTGCTGGCCGCCGTGCTGCAGGCCGCCGGCTACAAAGTTGGCCTCTACACCTCACCGCATCTGAAGGAATTTACGGAGCGCATCAAGGTGAACGGGCAGGATCTGGCCCCCGATTATCTGGTGCAGTGGGTGGCACGCTGGCGGCCGTTGTTTGCCGAGCTGCAGCCTTCGTTCTTCGAAATGTGCGTGGCATTGGCGTTTTCGTATTTCGCCGAAGAAAAGGTGGATGTTGCCATCATTGAAGTGGGGCTGGGTGGCCGGCTCGACTCGACCAACATCATCACGCCGCTGGTGTCGCTCATCACCAACATCAGCTACGACCACCAGAACCTGCTGGGCGATACGCTGCCCCAGATTGCCGCCGAAAAAGCTGGCATCATCAAGCCCGGGGTGCCGGCCATCATCAGCCAGACCCAGCCCGAGGTGCGGGCCGTATTCGAGCAGAAAGCCGCCGCGGAGCACACGACTTTGCTATTTGCCGACCAGCATTACCGCGCTGAGCTAACCAAAGAGCCCGCGCCGGATGAGGACTTCCAGCAGCTGGCTACTACCCTCGACGGCCAGCCGCTGCTCGATACGCTCACCCTCGGCTTAGTGGGCGACTACCAGCGGCTGAACCTGCCCGGCGTGCTGGCTGCGCTGGATGAGCTGCGGCGACAGGACTTCGTGATTCCGGAAGAAGCCGTGCGCGAGGGCCTGCGCGACGTGCGCCGCCTGACCGGCTTCCGGGGCCGCTGGACCATCCTGGGCCGCCGCCCGCTCGTTATCTGCGACACGGGCCACAACGAGGCGGGAATCCGTTTCATTGTAGAGCAACTGGCCCGGTTGCCGCAGCGGCATTTGCACTTCGTGCTGGGCGTCGTCAATGATAAGGACGTGTCGAAGATGCTGAGCTTGCTGCCTCAGAAAGCCACGTACTATTTCTGCCAGGCTGATATTCCGCGGGCTTTGCCGGCCACCGAGCTAGCTGAGCGTGCCGCCGCTGTGGGCTTGCAGGGTGCCGTGTGGGGGCCGGTTCCGGCTGCCGTGGCTGCCGCCCGTGCCGCCGCCGGCCCCGATGAGGTGGTGTTCATTGGGGGTAGTACCTTTGTAGTGGCTGAAATCGAGGAACTGTAGAAGCCGGCTACCCTTGGCCCCAGATATAGGTCCTTGCGTTGCTGAGCCGATATCCAAGAACAGCATCACCCCGAAATTCTTTTCCAGTGCCCCGCATCAAACTCCAACGCTTCGCCGAAAATGCCGAACGGCCCGATATTGTAGAACCCGGCAAAGCCAACTATGAACAGCTGCGCGGCCGCTGGCACCAGGAGTTCTTCCACAACGACCACCCGATAACACTGGAGGTAGGTTGCGGCAAAGGCGAATACACCGTGGGGCTGGCTGCCCGCTACCCCGAGCGCAATTATTTGGGTCTCGACATCAAGGGCGAAAGAATCTGGCGCGGCAGCAAGCGGGCCGAGGCGCTGGGCCTGGCCAACGTGGGCTTCGTGCGGATGCGCGCCCACGACCTGCTCCAGCACTTCGCGCCGCACGAGCTGGACGAAATCTGGATTACGTTTCCCGACCCGCGCCCCCGCGACCGGGACATCAAGCGCCGCCTGACTGCGCCGCGCTTCCTCGGCCTGTACCAGCAACTGCTCCGGCCCGGTGGCCTCGTGCACCTCAAAACCGACAACGAAGGCCTGTTTGACTACACGCTGGAGGTGTTGGCCGAGCGGCCCGGTGTTACCGTTCTGGCGCAGACCAAAGACCTCTATGCCACTCCGGAACTGCTGCCGCACGCCGAGGACATCGAAACCAACTTCGAAAGCAAATACCGCGCGCAGGGCGTGCCCATCAAATACGTGCAGTTTCAGCTGAGTTAGCCGAAACTTCGGGAGTAAAAAAGCCGGGAGCCGATGCGTACCTTTTCGCATTAACGCCCGGCTTTTCCTATTACGCCCTGTCTTATGCGGCCACTTCCGGTAATATGCACTGCCCATCTGTTTGCGGGGCTGGATGCGCACCTGCTGCGCCTACTTCGGTCACTGGCGCCGGCCGACTGGGAGCGGCCCACGTTGGCCCCGCAGTGGTGCGTGCGCGACGTGGCCCTGCATCTGCTCGATGGCAGCCTGCGCACGTTGTCGATGCTGCGCGACGGCCATTTCGGCGCGGGCGCCCCGGCCAGCCCGAAGTACGCGGATGTGGTCGGCTACCTCAACCAGCTGAACCACGACTGGGTGAAAGCCGGGCAGCGCCTGAGTCCGGGTGTTATTACGTGGCTGCTGGAACTGAGCGGGCCGGCTTACACCGCCTACCTCAACTCGCTGGATATGCACGAAACGGCCGTGTTTCCGGTAGCCTGGGCCGGCGAAGAAACGTCACTTAACTGGTTTCACGTGGCCCGCGAATACACCGAGAAGTGGCACCATCAGCAGCAGATCCGGCAGGCAGTGGGGCAGGAGGCGCCGCTGCTCACCGCGGAGCTGTATCATCCTTTTCTGAGCACCTGCCTGCGGGCGTTGCCGCACCACTACCGCCACGTAGAGGCCGAGCCCGGTACGGTACTACAGCTCACCATCACGGGGGAAGGCGGCGGCACCTGGTATCTGCGCCGGCATGAGCTAGGCTGGGAACTGGGCACCGACTACTCCGGCCAGGTAGCGGCCAGCAGCACGCTGACCGGCGAGGTGGCCTGGCGCCTGTTCACGAAAAGCCTGCCGCGCTCCATAGCTGCCGGGTATCTGCAGACCACTGGCAATGCCCGGCTGGCGGAGCCGCTCTACAGCCTGACAACGGTGATGGGCTGATGCAGCCGGCTTAGGCTTCAAGCTCCTCAAACACGGCTTCCATTTCGGAAAAGTCGCGCAGGCCGGGTTTGATTTCGTCGCCGCCTTCCAGCACAATGCCCACCGGCCGCACTGTCTCGACGAGGCGCCGCACCGAGCCGCCGGTGCTGGCCCCGAAGCCGGCGCCCAGCCACAGCGGAAACATGCGGGCCTGCTGCGTGAGGCGGGTAATCTGGATGGCAGACAGCGTTTCGGTGGTCGGGGCCGTCAGCACGAAGCCGGCTACGTGGTCGGTCTGGGCCTGAAAGCGGCTGTCTACATCTTCGGGCAGCATATCGGAAATCCAGCGAATGAGCTTCAGGACGGGGCGGCTGAGCAGGGCCAGCTCTTCGGGCGTGCGGCGGCGGTGCAGCAGAATGCCGTGCAGGCCGCAGCGTTCCGCCAGCTCGTTGATGGCGGCTGCCGGCAGCGTATCAAACTCGCCCACCAGTTCCACGCCGGCCACCCAGCTGCTGATTTCCTGCACCGCTTCCGGCGTCAGATGCCCGGGCAGGGCGGGGTCGAGGCGAAAAGTGAGGCGGTCGGCGCCCATACCGGCGCAGTAGCGGGCATCGGAAAGGTTGTTGATACCGCGCACCAGCACGGACGTAAGCAAAGCCATAGCAAAGAAAGGTTGGCGCCCGCGCCCTCCGGTACTGGAAAGCGCCGGCAAGGGCAGTCAGAACACGAAAGTACGGAATCCGGCCCGCTGGCAGCCACCCCCGGCCGACTTTCCCGCCAAGTAGAAACTCCGACTGGCGCGGCTGTGTTATCTTTGCCCCGCGGCCGCGGACCTTGACTCCACGGGCGCCTTCTTCTATGACGCACTCTGCACCTTCCCCAACGACGCCCGCCCGCGGGCGCGTTCTTGTCGCCATGAGCGGCGGTATCGATTCATCCGTAGCGGCCGTGCTTCTGCATGAGCAGGGCTACGAAGTGGTCGGGATGACCATGAAAACCTGGGACTACGCCTCGGCGGGCGGCTCCAAAAAAGAAACTGGCTGCTGCTCGCTCGACAGCATCAACGATGCCCGCCAGATTGCGGTGGAGCTGGGCTTTCCGCATTACATCATTGATATCCGCGACGAGTTCGGCGACTTTGTTATCTCCAACTTCACCGAGGAATACCTGGCCGGCCGCACGCCCAATCCGTGCGTGCTCTGCAACACCCACATCAAGTGGGACGCGCTGTTGCGCCGGGCCGACCAGCTCGGCTGCGAGTTCATTGCTACCGGCCACTACGCGCAGGTACGCCACGAAAACGGCCGCTACGTTATCAGCAAAGGCCTCGACGAAAACAAAGACCAGAGCTACGCGTTGTGGGGCGTGAGCCAGGAAAGCCTGAGCCGCACGCTGTTTCCGCTGGGCCAGATGCGCAAAACCGAAATCTACGACGAGGCCCGTCGCCGCGGCTTCACGGAGCTGGTCAACAAGCCCGAGAGCTACGAAATCTGCTTCATCCCCGACAACGACTACCGGGGCTTCCTGCGGCGCCGGGTGCCGGGCCTGGAAGAGCGGGTGGCGGGCGGCAAGTTTGTGCTGCGCGACGGCACGGTGCTGGGCACACATGAGGGCTACCCGTTCTACACCATCGGGCAGCGCAAAGGGCTGGGCGTGGCGCTGGGCTTTCCGGCCTACGTGACGGAAATCCGGCCTGATACCAACGAGGTGGTACTGGGCAATTTCGATGATCTGGCCAGCACGCGCACCACGGTCAGCAAGCTGAACATGGGCAAATACGCGTCGCTG
This sequence comes from Hymenobacter psychrotolerans DSM 18569, assembly GCF_900142395.1. Lineage (GTDB taxonomy): Bacteria > Bacteroidota > Bacteroidia > Cytophagales > Hymenobacteraceae > Hymenobacter > Hymenobacter psychrotolerans. The sequence continues at coordinate 39,181 of NZ_FRAS01000020.1, forward strand.
GAAGGCATGGGGCTGGTGCCGAGCCGTACCAAAGTGCGCTACAACCACAACGGTGGCGCCGCCGCGTTTCTGGAGCAAGTCGGCGACAAAATCCACGTTTACTTCGAGGAGCCCGTGCACGCCGTGACGCCCGGCCAGGCCGCCGTGTTCTACGACGGGCAGGACGTCATCGGGGGCGGCTGGATTGAGCGGCACACCATCGGCGAAACTCCCGTATCTTCGGCAGCGGCAGCTGCGTTATAAGCCGCAACTTACCCGCGCTATGGCCTCACTATCTGTTTCTACTGTGCTTTCCGGAAAGAATATTCGCCGCTGGCTGGCGCCGGCGCTGCTGGCCGTGGCGGTGGCCGGCTGCAAAGAGGAAACCGAGCAGGTAGAGCCGGTAGATACCAGCTACTATCCGGTGCAGGTAGGCGACTTCCGCATCTATGAGGTGACGGATACCACGTGGCTGCGCAACGTCAAAACCATTGCCCGCTACCAGTTCCGGGAGCAGGTAACCGAGCAGTATACGGATGCCGCCGGCCGCCCGGCCTTTCGGGTACTGCGCTCCAGGCGCACCACGCCCGCCGAGGCCTGGCGCTCCGATAGTGTGCTCGTAGTAAGTCCCTCAACCACCAACGTGCTGGTGACGCGCAACAACCGCCGCACCGTGGAGCTGGTGTACCCGGCGCGCACGGGCTACTTCTGGAACCTGAATGCGTTTAATGAGCTGAACCCTATCGAGAAGAGCGACATACACTTCAAGCAGGTAGGGGAGCCATTCACGACAACCAACGCAGCTGGCCAATCCGTGACGTACCCAAGCACGGTGATGACGGCGCTGCGCGAAACCGACGCGGAAGAAGGCGGCGAGTACATCAACCTGTACTACTACTACCGCAACCGCCAGGTGTACGCGCCGGGCGTGGGGCCGGTGTACCGCAGCCGCCGCCGCTTCATCTACTGTGCCGACGGCAGCTGCATTCCGACGCCCAGCTACATCCATAGCGGCTCGGCCCGCACGGAGATACTGCTTGAATCAGGCAGATAGCCGGACTCGGGTCATCTAGATTTTTTAAAAGCCGTTCTGCACCACGTGCAGAACGGCTTTTTCATTGTGCCCAAGCTAAAGCCGGAATCTTACGGCCAGCTGCGCAAACCGGAGTATGAGGCCGAATTCGTATCTTCCGGCACGTCCTTTAGCCCTACATTACATGCGTCTTTCTTACTCCGTGCTGCTGGGTGGCCTGGCGGTAGCTGCCGCGCTGGCTTCGCCGGCTTCTGCGCAGGCCCAGCCCAACGCCGTGCGCAAGCACCTGGTGTATTTCCGCGACAAAGCGGGCACACCTTTCACCGTTAGCCAGCCCCAGGCGTTTCTGTCGGCGCGGGCCGTGCAGCGGCGCACCCGCCAAAGCATTGCGGTGCAGCCCCGCGACCTGCCCGTAACACCAGCCTACGTGGCGCAGGTGCGGGCCGTGCCGGGCGCTACCGTGTGGTATACGTCGCGCTGGTTTAATGCCGCCGTGGTATCCTGCGACTCGGCCACGCTGCGCAACCTACAGGCGTTGCCGTTCGTGCGCAGCGCCACTACGCTCAACCGCACGGCTGCCGTAACGCCCTCCACCCCCCGGCCTCGGAGCTCAGAGGATGCCCAGGACCCGCAGCAGCGCACCCAGGCCAACCCGGTCTATGGCATTGCCTATCAGCAGGCGCTTATGCTGGGGGCCGTAGACATGCACAACGCCGGTTTCCGGGGCGAGGGAATGCAGATTGCCGTGTTCGATGATGGATTCCCCGGCGTCGATCAGACGTCGCCGTTTGCTTCGATGCGCAATGAGAACCGACTGGCCGACGTCTACAACTTCGTGGAGCGCAACACCGCCGTGTACGGCCGCGACAGCCACGGCACGCACTGCCTGTCTACGATGGCGGCCAACGAAACCGGCCGGTTTATCGGGACGGCGCCCAAAGCCACGTACCGGCTCTACCTCACCGAAAATATTGTCGGCGAAAACCCGATTGAGGAAGTAAACTGGCTGCTGGCCGCCGAACGGGCCGATTCGGCCGGGGTGGATGTCATCAGCTCCTCGTTGGGCTACAGCAGCTTCGATACGCCCTACGGCAACTACACCTATGCCGATCTGAACGGCCGGACGGCTATTTCGACGCGGGCAGCCAGCATTGCTGCGCGGGTGGGTATGGTGGTCGTCAACTCGGCCGGCAACGAGGGCAACAGCGCCTGGCAGCGCATTCTGGCCCCCGCCGACGCCGATTCCATCCTGGCCGTTGCGGCGGTTGACTCGTTCCGCAACCGGGTCGGGTTTAGCTCTATCGGGCCCAGTGCCGATGGCCGCATCAAGCCCAATCTGGCCAGCCAGGGCCATCAGACGGCCATTGTGAACGTATCCGGCGTGCCAACGCGGGGCAGCGGCACCTCGTATGCCTGCCCGGTGCTGGCGGGCGTAGTGGCGTGCTTCTGGCAGGCCAACCCAACGCTGAGCGCGCAGCAGGTCATCAGCTTTATGCAGCGTTCCGGCTCCCAGTATGCCTCGCCCGACAACCTGCTGGGCTACGGCATTCCCAACTTCGTGACGGCCTACAACCTCGCCAACCCCGGGGCCCCGCTCTCCGCCGACAGTCCAAAAGCCGCCACGGGCCAGTTGTTTATTTATCCCAACCCGGTCCGAAACAACGAGCTGTACCTGCAGCTGACCGATGCTTTTCAGGGCAAACCGCTGCGCGTACGGTTTTATGACGCCCGCGGGGCGCTGGTAGCCGAGCAGGCGCTGGCCGCAACCGGTTCCGCCGAAGTTCGGCTCACGCCCGGCCCGCTGGCCAAAGGCGTCTACACCTGCGACGTATCGGCCGGCGAGCAGGTGCGCCGCACCGTGCGGTTTGTAAAGCTGTAAGCCAGCTGGCGCAGTTGGTTTCTGCTGAAATAACCAACTGTATTAGTAGTGAAAGCAAATAATTTTAGTACCTTGGAAAGGAATTCGGACGAGCCGCATTCCTTTCTTTTTTCAGGGGAGCAGAACTCCCACAATCCGCAATACCATGTTGCAAATGATGATTTCGAAGCGTCTGGGGCGTCGCCAGTTCCACTTCACCGTGTCCGGTAACAACCTCCACGAAGTGGTGAGTGAATATGAGCGGCTGAGCTTTCCGGATGTAGCCAAGTGCGGCATCTGCGGCTCCGACAACCTCGACCTGACGGCCCGCGTGGCGCAGGACAAGTTTAAATACACCTCCCTGCGCTGCCTCGACTGCCGCGCCGACGTCACGTTCGGCAAGCGCCAGGAAGACGACCAGACCTACTTTCTGCGCAAAACCGAGGACGGCAAGCTGGACTGGCGCGCGTACGAGAAGACGAATTAAGCAGCGAAGCTGCTGCTGAGTTATTACAACGGAAAAAAAGCGTCGGGCGGCAACGTCCGGCGCTTTTTTTCTGTGCCCGGTGGTCGGGGCCGGGTACCAGATGCGGCCACTGGTCGTTACGGCAGGAGCAAGGCACGGCAGAACTCAGGTTTTTGCTTTGTGCGGCTACTCAACTACTCAGTTACTTTCTACCTTCGCGGTATGACTCTGAACCGCCGCCGGATGCCGTTGCTGGCTCCTTCTTTGCTTGCTGCCGACTTCGGCAACCTCCAGGCTGAAACTGAACGTTTGGCCGGCAGCGCCGCCGACTGGCTGCACTGCGACGTGATGGACGGGCGCTTTGTGCCCAATATCTCCTTTGGCATTCCGGTGCTGCAGGCCATTCACCGCCACGCCAAGCAGCCGCTGGACGTGCACCTCATGATTGAGGAGCCCCAGCATTACCTGAGCGCCTTCCGCGACGCCGGGGCCCACAACATTACGGTACACTACGAAGCCTGCACCCACCTGCACCGCGTGATTCAGCAGATTAAGGCCCTGGGGTGCCGGGCCGGCGTGGCCCTGAACCCGCACACCCCGGTTGGAGTGCTGGAAGACGTGGCCGCCGACCTGGACCTGGTGTGCGTGATGTCGGTGAACCCGGGCTTCGGGGGGCAGGCTTTCATTCCGAACACCATGCGCAAGGTGGCGGCCCTCAAGGAACTGCTGGTGGATAGCGGCTCCGATGCGCTGATTGAAATAGACGGCGGCGTAACCCGCGACAATGCCTCAGCGCTGGTGGAAGCCGGAGCCGATGTGCTGGTTGCCGGCTCGTTCGTGTTCAACTCGCCCGACCCTGTGGCAACGCTGGCTGAGCTGTGGGCCCAACTCGCGGCTACCGTAGGGGCCGCAGAACAGGAGGAACGCTAGTATGCCGCACGTTTCCTCCCCGGCCCGCCGTCTGCCGCTGCTTGTACGTCTGTCCGTCCTTGGCTTGCTGCCATGCGCGGCCCTGGCGCTGGCGCCGGTGCTGGCCGCTGCTCAGCAAACCGACCGGATAACCATCAGCGGCACCGTGCGCGATGTGGCGGGCCAGCCGCTGGAGCAGGTGGGCGTAGGCGTGGAAGGCCAGCCCGGCGGCACCGTTACGGATGGCAAAGGCCGCTTTTCGCTGCAGGTGGCGCGGACCGGGCAGCCGGCGGTGCTGGTGGTGCGCAGCCTGCGCTACCGGCCGTTGCGCGTGCCCTTGACGCTCAGCGAAGACCGGCGCGACCTGACCCTGGTGCTGCAGGCAGATTCCCGCACGCTGGGCAACGTACTGGTGCGCGGGCGTTCCGACGAAGCCGATACGCGTGAGCAGGTGAGCATGATTAAGCTCGACCCGCGCACGGCCAAGGTGCTGCCTTCGCCCTTCGGCGACTTCAATGCCATTCTGAAAACCCTGCCCGGCGTGCAGTCGACGAATGAGCTGACCAGCACCTACTCGGTGCGCGGCGGCAACTACGACGAAAACCTGGTCTACGTCAACGGCATTGAAATCTACCGGCCGTTTCTGGTGTCGGCGGCCCAGCAGGAAGGGTTAAGCTTCGTGAACCCCGACCTGGTAAACAAGGTGGAGTTTTCGACCGGCGGCTGGCAGCCCAAGTACGGCGACAAACTCTCGTCGGTGCTGAGCCTGGAATACAAGCAGCCCACCAAGTTTGCCGCGTCCGCCACGGGCAGCCTCGTTGGCGGGGCAGTGCACGTGGAGGCGGCTTCGCCCAACAAGCGCCTGAGCTATCTGGCGGGCATCCGCTACAAGAATGCCACGTACGTGCTCAGCTCCCTGCGCCAGCAGCAGGGCGGCTACAACCCCACGTTCTACGACGGGCAGGCCTACATCAATGCCAACCTGGGCCCGAAAGGCAACGAGGACCGCACATCGCTGGGGCTGCTGACCACTTTCGCGCACAACGACTACCGCTTCACGCCCGAAACCGGCCAGAGTACCTTCAGTACCGCCACCAACCAGCTCACGCGGCTGTTTATTGTGTACGAAGGCCGGGAACGGATGCAGTACGATATGGCGCAGGGTGGCCTGAACTTGAAGCACAACTTCTCGCCGCGGTTTCAGACCGAGCTGCTGGGCGGGCTGGTGTACTCGCGCGAGCTGGAATACCGCGACGTGGAGGCCAGCTACAGCCTGGCCGACATCAACCGTGACCCTAGCTCCAAGGACTTCAACCAGGCCGTGCGCCAACGCGACGTGGGCTCGCGCTTCGACCACTCGCGCAATACGCTGGAGGCCAGTATTGCCACGGCCGAGGCCCGTGCCCGCTGGACGCCCGGCAACCGCCACACCGTGCGCTTCGGCGTGAAAACGGGCCGGGAGCGGATTGAAGACGTGCTCAACGAATACAGCTTCGCCGACTCGGCCGACTACGTGCCCGATTCCCGCCGCACCCGTCTTACTTCCGACCTCGACCTGCAGAGTACCCGCACCCAGGGCTACGCGCAGCACACCGTAGAGCTGGATTCGCTGCGCACCTTCACGTATGGCGTGCGGGCGCACTACTGGTCCGTGAACAAGCAGCTGGTGATAAGCCCGCGGGCCCAGTACTCGTTTATTCCGCGCAGCCACACGAATCATTCCTACAAAGTGGCGGCCGGCATGTACTACCAGCCACCGTTCTACCGCGAGCTGCGCAACCAGCAGGGCAGCCGCGCCACCCCCGGCAGCCCGCTGCTGGTGGAGGCGGGCCTGAACCCGGAGCTGCGGGCCCAACGCTCCCTGCATTTTATTGTGGGCAATGAAATCCGGTTTGAGAAGTACGGCCGGCCTTTCCGCTTCACCGGCGAGGCCTACTTCAAATATCTGACCGACGTAGTGCCCTACGACGTCGACAACGTACGGCTGCGCTACTTCGCCAAAAATATGGCTACGGCCTACGCGGCCGGCGTGGATGCGCGGGTGGGCGGCGAGTTCGTGAACGGGGCCGAGTCGTGGTTTACGCTGGGCGTGATGACCACCCGCGAAAACCTGCAGGGTGATTCGCTCACGCTATTCAACGACGAGGGCACGGCAATTGGGCGCGAGGCCAAAGGCTACATCCGCCGGCCGCAGGACCAGCGCCTGAACATGAGCATCTTCTTTCAGGACCATTTGCCCAACAATCCGTCGGTGCGCGGCTACGTGAATTCGGTATTCGGTACGGGCCTGCCGTTCAGCCCGCCCAACAACGAGCAGGAGCGGGGCACTACCCAGCTCACCCGCGCTTACTGGCGGGTAGACCTGGGCTTTTCCAAAGTGCTGGCCCTCAACAACCAGAAGGAGCGCCGCCCGGGCCAGCTGGAAAGTCTGTGGCTGGGGCTGGAAGTGCTGAACGTGCTGGCTCGCAACAACGTGGCCGGCTACAGCTACATCCAGGATCTGAACGGGCGCACCTACGCCGTGCCCAACTACCTTTCCCAGCGCCTCGTCAACCTGCGCGTAATAGCCCGGTTCTAGAGGTAGTAAGTAACGCAGCAAAAAGGCCGTTCTGACTTAACAGGACGGCCTTTTTGCTGCGTTACTTGTTACATGCACTCGGTATCAGGGTGTGTCCTGCGGCTTTTCCTCGTGCACATCCCGGAACAGCAGCATCGGCAGCAGGCGTTGTTCCTTCTCGTCGTCGAAGCCGCAGGTGGCGCGGAACTCGCGGGGGTTGTGGTAGGTGCCGAACAGCCAGTCCCAGAGCGGCAGGTCGCCGTAGTTATGGCTGTGCTTCTGGTACTCGTGGTGGATGCGGTGCATTTCGGGCCGCTGAAACAGCACGCCCACCCACTGCGGCGTGCGCACGTTGGTATGGTAGAAAAACTCGCCCAGCGCCGTGCACAGCGTGTATACTGCCCCGGCCGCCGGGCTCAGGCCCAGCAGCGTGAACACCAGAAACCCGCCGATAATGGAATTGACCGTCATTTCGAGCGGGTGTTTGTAGAACGAGGTGATAACCTCAATGCGCTGCGGGCTGTGGTGAATCTGGTGGAAGTGCCGCCACAGAAAATCGACGGTGTGCCGCCAGCGGTGCCACCAGTAGAACACGAACGTGGCCACCACGTAGGCCAGAATGCCGCCCGCCACCGGCCCCACGTGCTCCGAGAGGTGAAACACGGAATACGCCGACAGCCATTTCTCCCAGCTCAGGCCGGCCAGCAGCACCACGCCAATCTGGGCCGCATTGATGGCCAGCACCCGAAACGGCCAGGATGCCACGCGCGGCAGCGGCCAGCCCGGAATAATTCGTTCGAGCAGAAAGCAGCCGGCAAAGGCCAGCAGAATGTAGCCGAGCATGGGGGGGAGGTCCGGCTTCGGCAACAACGGTAGGCTGTCGAAAACAGACAGCAGGAGCGGATTAGGCATGACGCATAGAATTGGGTAAAACCATGCGTCAAAGGTGCCGGCCGGGCCCCGGCTTCCTCTTGATATAGATCAAGAAAGCAACTTGCTGGCTCCTCAGGCAGGTTTGCGCCGCAGCCGGCTCAGAGTTTCGGGCGTCAGGCCCAGGTGGGAGGCAATATGCTTGAGCGGCACCTGCTGAAATACCGAGGGAAAATCCCGCAGCAACAGCTCGTACCGCTCGGCGGCGGGCAGCATCCGGAGCTGTAGGGCGCGCTGCTCACTCTGCACGTAGTACTTTTCCGTCAGCACCCGGCCTACCACGTTGAACTCCGGAAACTGCCGGTACAGCTGCTGCAGCTGCGCATACGACAACGACCATACCACACTATCGGCCAGCAGCTCCACGTACTCATGGGAAGGCTGCCGGGTGAAAAAACTCAGAATAGACACCATAAAGTCGCCGGCCTGCATAAACCACGACGACACTTCCCTGCCCTCGTGCAGGTAGTAGCCGCGCACCACGCCCGCTTCCACAAAATACAGGCGGCCCGCTACCTGCCCGGCCTGCAGCAGCACGTGGTGCCGGGGCAGCTGCTCGCGCAGCACCTGCTGCTCCAGCGCCTCCCGCAAGCCCTCCGACAGCGGCTGAATGGCTTGGCATACCTGCAGAAAAGGACCCATGAGGTGTAGCTGAATGAACCCGAAGAAACGAAAAAACAGGCCGCCGGGCCTGTTTTTTCGTTTCTATTGAACAATGCGCTGCACACTCCTTAGTATGCCTTGCCCTGCCATTCAATTAGTGATACCCGCATGGACGGCAGTTGCGCCTTGAAGTTCTCGTCGTCCTTGTCGCCGAGCTTAATGGCCTTGCGGGCGTACACGATGGCCGTGTCATAATCGAGCTTGGAAGCCAGCAGGCGGGCCTTTATCCAGTTGTTGGTGTACACGTCGCGCAGCCGGATAGACTCGTTGATGAAGTACAGGGCCCGTTCGGCGTTGAGGTTGTTCTGCACCAAGTAGTCGGCGGCCTGGGCCAGCAGCTGCCAGTCGCCGGGGCGCTGGGCCACGGCCTTCTCGATGCCGGCTACCACGCGCGCCTGCACATTGGTATCGATGTAGATGCTTACCGTCTTTTTTTCCCAGCTCAGGTTCAGATGCGCCGAGCCGGGCTTCACGTCCGAAAACCAGTATAGCAGCGTCTCATGAAACGCGGATTCTTCCGGTACTACCGGCACCCGCAGCACATCTTCCTTCTCGTCGTATTTCTCGGCGCCCCAGTGCGTGGTCACGCGGTTGAACACCATGTCCCAGTCCTGGTCGGAACGCGGAAACACAAAGAACGAGTATTGGCCGGCCGGCAGCGTTTTGCCGTTGATGCGTACCGTATCGGTGAAGGTGATGAGGGTATTCTCGTTGGCCCCCGCCCGCCAGATCTGGTTGTAGGGCACCAGGCCTTGCCAGATCTGGCGGTTGCGCACGCTCGGCGCGTGGTAGTCCACCATCACTTCCGACAGGCCAACGGTGTGGCTGAGCAGTACATGGGGGCTGGCCTGCGGCAGCGGCAGCAAGGAGGCCGCCGGCAGAGCCGGCTTGGCGGCCATCTGGGCCTGCGCGCTCGGGCCGGGCAGTACACTCAGCAGGATGCTGGAAGCAAAGACGAGGGAAAGCGGACGAAACGACAAACGCATAGCAAGGCAATAGGAGGGTAGAACGCAGGACGGGCAACTGCAGAGCGCAGCATGAAACAATTGTGCCAAACGCGGGTTGGAAAGCACAACGGGAAGGCAAAGGTCCGGGTTCCTGAGAATTTTTCCAGCTAAAATTTCATTTTGGACGTTTCCCGTGTACTTTTGCCCCGCAACTCTGCTTTTATGCCCGCATCTGCCGCGCTTTTCTTCTGCACCAACAGCCCCGTGGCTGCTCCCGCTACCGGCGGAGCTACGGTTGGGCTGCGCGCGGCGCATCATCATCTGCACGGGCATCATTCCTCTTTTTAGAGGAATAACACACGCATATTGTCCCGTTGGGCGAACCGCTTTGGTTCCCCGGCCCCCGCAACAAGGTGGCCCGGCCAGCTTTTGGCCTTTTCCCAACACCGGTTCCCCAATCCTATCCTGAAGTACAGCTAAGCGCTGGCCACGCCGGCCATTTCTTACGTCGTACTTCTTCCTTTCTAATCGACCATACTATGCTCCGTCTGGCTATCCAGAAATCGGGCCGCCTAAGCGAAGACTCCCTGAACCTGATTCGGGAGTGCGGCATCAGCTTCCTCTCGGCTTCCTACAAGCTCAAAACCGAAGCCACCAACTTTCCCCTCGAAATCCTGTACCTGCGCGACGATGATATTCCGGGCTACGTGCAGGACGGCGTGGCTGACCTGGGCATTGTGGGCCAGAACGTGCTGGTGGAAGCCGGTTTCCCTGGTCTGGAAGTTGAAGGGTTGGGCTTCAGCAAATGCCGCCTGAGCCTGGCCGTACCCCGTGCCGCCGCCTACGATTCCATCGAGAACCTGCAGGGCGTGAACATTGCCACCTCGTACCCGCGCATCCTGGGCGACTACCTCGCCGAGCGCGGCGTGAAAGCCAACCTGCACACCATCAGCGGCTCGGTGGAAATTGCGCCCAGCATCGGGCTGGCCGAGGCCATCTGCGACATTGTGAGCAGCGGTTCCACACTGCTCGGTAACGGTCTGCGGGAAGTAGAAACCGTATTCCGCTCCGAAGCCGTGCTCATTGCCCACCAGAACCTGAGCCCCGAGAAGCAGGAGCTGCTGGAGCAGCTGCAGTTCCGGATGCAGGCCGTACGCCGCGCCCGCCGCAACAAATACATCCTGCTCAATGCCCCGGTTTCGGCCCTGGATGCGGTGAAGGCGCTGCTGCCCGGCATCAAGTCGCCGACCGTGACCCCGCTGGCCGAGGAAGGCTGGGTGTCGGTGCAGTCGGTGGTGAACGAAGACGACTTCTGGCACATTACCGGCCAGCTCAAAGCCGTAGGCGCCGAAGGCATTCTGGTGCTCCCGATTGAGAAAATGATTTCATAGGGGCCTGGGGTCTTGGGGACTTAGGAGCTTGGTTGAAGTTCGAATCAGCTAATGCACATCCTGGAGTTCGTCAGAACAGTATCCAAGCCCCCAAGCCCCTAAGTCCCCAAGACCCTAAAAGATGAACATCTTCCAATATCCCTCCCAGGCGGAGTGGGCGGCGCTGCAGCAGCGGGCGGCCCAGCAGCAGGCCCAGGACGTGGAGCAGCGCGTGCAGCAGATTTTCGAGGACGTACGCCGGCGCGGCGACGCGGCCCTGCTCGACTATGCCCGCCAGTTCGACGGTGCCGATTTGTCTGCCGGGCTGCGCGTAAGCCCCGAGGAGCTGGCCGCCGCCGCGGCCCAGGTGCCTGCCGAATTGCAAACGGCTATCCGGCAGGCGCACGCCAATATTCTGCGGTTCCACAAAGCGCAAATCCCGCAGGAGGAGCGCGTGGAAACCATGCCGGGCGTGACGTGCTGGCGGCGGGCGGTGCCCGTGCAGCGCGTGGGCCTCTACATTCCGGGCGGCACTGCGCCGCTGTTCAGCACCCTGCTGATGCTGGGCGTACCCGCCCGCCTGGCCGGCTGTCCCGAAATCGTGCTCTGCACGCCCCCTCAGAAGGATGGCTCCGTGAATCCTATTATCCTATTCACGGCCCAGCTGCTGGGCATCACTACCATCGTGAAAGCCGGCGGGGCCCAGGCTGTGGCGGCGCTGAGCGGCGGTACCGACTCGGTGCCGGCCGTGGATAAGATTTTCGGGCCCGGCAACCGCTACGTGACGGCCGCCAAGCAGCTGGCCACCCGCTACGGCGTGGCTATTGATATGCCGGCCGGCCCCTCCGAGGTGCTGGTTATTGCCGATGAATCCGCCACGCCGGCCTTCGTGGCCGCCGACCTGCTCAGCCAGGCCGAGCACGGCCCCGACTCGCAGGTGATTCTGCTGTCCGACTCCTTATTAGTATTGGAGCAAACCAAAGCCGAGGTGGAGCGCCAGCTACAGGAGTTGCCCCGGGCCGAAGTTGCCGCTCAGGCGCTGACGGAAAGCCGCGCGATTCTGCTACGAACACCGGAGGAAATGCTGTACTTCTCGAACCAGTATGCGCCTGAGCACCTGATTCTGGCCGTGCGCAACCCCGAGCAGCTGGCCGAAGGCGTGACCAGCGCCGGTTCCGTGTTCCTGGGCCACCTCACCCCGGAAGCCGTGGGCGACTACGCCTCGGGCACCAACCACACGCTGCCCACCAACGGCTACGCCCGCAACTACAGCGGCGTGTCGCTCGATTCGTTCCTGAAGAAAATTACCTTCCAGCGCCTCACCCCCGAAGGCCTGCTCAACGTTGGCCCCGTGGTAGAAACCATGGCCGAATCCGAAGGACTCCGCGCCCACGCCCGCGCCGTGACCCTCCGCCTGGAAGCCCTGGCCGGTGGGGAGCAGTAATGCTTGGATAAAGTAAAACGTCATTCCGAACCTCGCTTGCTGGTGTCAAAGCCTATTTAGTTGAAATATGAAAGAGCAAAGTCAAATCATGAGCTACTCCACGCTTGAAGCCACGCGTAGTTGCCTGGTCGAAGCGGGAGCTGTTCAATTGGCCCTTTCAATTTCTCAAATCCTTGCGGGCACTCCGTTTGAAAAAAAAACGGTATTGCAAAAACACCTCGCAGCGGCTTTGGGCTAATCAGTATGCTGTGCATCTCGCAACAGACGAAATAGAGTCTATTCGTGAGATTCTATTTGATGCGGAAGTGGCTTCACTTAGAAATGATGGTGAGGCAACTGAGCAGACTAATTTCTATGCGTCATTAGTTGATGTATGGAATGAATGACTTGTTAAATCAGGCAAAGCAGTAGGGATGCTTCGGCAAGCTCAGCATGACGACCAAAAAAAATCTGTGAAATCTGCTTAATCTGCACAATCTGCGATTATATGTTCAACCTCGATAGCCTCATACGCCCCAACCTGCGGGATATGAAGCCCTACTCGTCGGCCCGCGACGAATTCCAGGGTGAGGCCCAGGTCATGCTCGACGCCAACGAGAACAGCCTCGGCAGCGCCGGCCCCGACCAGTTCAACCGCTACCCCGATCCGCTGCAGCGCGCCGTGAAGCAGGAGCTGGCCCAACTCAAAGCTGTGCGCCCCGAGCAGATTTTCCTCGGCAACGGCTCCGATGAAGCCATCGACCTGCTGGTGCGCCTCACCTGCGTGCCCGGCCACGACAGCCTGCTGATCCTGCCGCCCACCTACGGCATGTACGAGGTGGCGGCCAACCTGAATGATGTGCGCGCGGAGCGTCTGCAACTGACGGCCGACTTCCAGCTCTCGTCCGAAATCGTGGCTGGCGTGCTGGCTTCGGATGCTAAAATCGTGTGGCTCTGCTCGCCCAACAACCCCACCGGCAACCTGCTCCACGCCGGGTACATGGAGGAACTCCTGCGCGGTTTCCGCGGGCTGGTAGTAGTGGATGAGGCCTACGCCGATTTCGCCGCCGCCCCCAGCTGGACCACCCGTCTGGCCGAATTCCCCAACTTGGTGGTGCTGCAAACCTTCTCCAAAGCCTGGGGCCTGGCCGGCCTGCGCCTGGGCATGGCCTTCGCCTCGCCGGAAATCATTGGCTACCTCAACAAAATCAAGCCGCCCTACAACGTGTCGGAGGCCACGCAGCGTTTCGCCCTGCAGGCCCTGCGCGATGCCGACCGGTTTGAGGCGCTGCGCCAGCAGTTGCTGGTGGGCCGCGACTGGCTGGCCGAGCGCCTGCCCGCGCTGCCCATCGTGGCGGAGGTGTTCCCTTCGGATGCCAACTTCCTGCTGGTCCGTTTCCACCCCGATGCCACGGCCGTGTATGATTTCCTGGTAACCCGGGGCATCATCGTGCGCAACCGCACCACTCAGCCCGGCTGCGCCGGCACGCTCCGCCTCACCGTAGGCACCCCCGCCGAGAACGAGCTGCTGCTCCAGGCTTTGCGGGAGTTTGCGGGGTAGTATATATAAGGAATAAAGAACGTCATGCTGAGCGCAGCCGAAGCATCTCTACCGTTGGCTACCTCAATCGTGAGAACGAAGCGGTAGAGATGCTTCGGCTGCGCTCAGCATGACAACGACTTTTAATTAACTCATGAAAAAAGTACTCTTCATTGACCGTGACGGCACCATCCTCATTGAGCCGCCGACGGATTTCCAGGTGGACGCGCTGACGCGGGAAAAATTTCAGTTTGTGCCCGGTGCCATCACCGGCCTGGCCCGTATTGCCCGCGAGCTGGATTACGAGCTGGTGCTGGTGAGCAACCAGGACGGCCTCGGCACCGAGAGCTTCCCGGAGGATACCTTCTGGCCGGCGCACACCATGATGCTCGACGTGCTGCGCTCGGAAGGAGTGGAGTTCGTGCGCGAGCACATCGACCGGAGCTTCCCCCACGAGAACCTGCCCACCCGCAAGCCCGGCACCGGCATGCTCACCCAATACCTGGGTGAGGGCAGCGGTTATGACCTCAAAAATTCCTTCGTCATCGGCGACCGGCTGACCGATGTGGAGCTGGCCCAGAACCTGGGCTGCCAGTCTATCCTGCTGAAGCCGGAAGGGGAGGGCGACGAGCGCGCCGCGCTGACGACCATGAGCTGGTCAACAATATACCAGTTTCTGCGGCTGCCCGCCCGCACCGCCGTGGTACAACGCGACACGAACGAAACCAAAATCCGCATCGAGTTGAACCTCGACGGCAACGGCCGCCCCGAGATGCACACCGGCCTGGGTTTCTTCGACCACATGCTCGATCAGCTCAGCAAGCACTCGGGCGTGGATATGAAAATCACGGTGCAGGGCGACTTGCACATCGACGAGCACCACACCATCGAGGACACGGCCATTGCCCTGGGCGAAGCATTCACCCAAGCCCTCGGCGACAAGCGCGGCCTGGCCCGCTACGGCTTCCTGCTGCCCATGGACGACGTGCTGGCCCAGGCCGCCATCGACTTCTCGGGCCGCCCCTGGATTGTGTGGGACGCCGAGTTCAAGCGCGAGAAAGTAGGGGATATGCCCTGCGAAATGTTTTACCATTTCTTCAAGAGCTTCTCCGACGCCGCCCGCTGCAACCTCAACATCAAAGCCGAGGGCCAGAACGAGCACCACAAGATCGAAGCCATTTTCAAGGCCGTAGCCAAGTCCATCAAAATGGCCCTAGTGCGCGACGCCGGTCGCATGGAAATTCCCAGCACGAAAGGCGTTTTGTAGTTTACCCATTTATTTAAACAAATGGGTAAACAGTTGCTCGGGTGTGCGTTGCGTGCCGACCTGTCATTCTGAGCGGAGCGAAGGACCTTATCACGTTCTGATAACTATTTCTCTGTTTAATCCAGTGTGACAAGGTCCTCCGCTCCGCTCAGAATGACGGATAGGCGCGGATAATCAGGGCAAACACCTTTACACATTTGTTTAAACAAAAGAATAAATACCCGCTGACTTCCGATATTCTCAAATGGAAATAGCCATCATTGATTACAAAGGCGGCAACGTGCAGTCGGTGCTGTTTGCGCTGGAACGGCTGGGCGTGCAGGCCACGCTCACGGCCGACCACGACGTGATTCGCCGCGCCGACAAGGTGCTGTTCCCGGGTGAGGGCGAGGCCGCCTCCGCCATGCGGGAACTTCGGGCCCAGGGCCTGCACGAGTTATTGCCTACTCTCACCCAGCCGTTCCTGGGTATCTGCCTGGGCATGCAGCTGCTGGGCCGCCACACCCAGGAAGGCGGCGGTACCGACCTGCTTGGTATTCTGCCCTTCGATGTAGTGCGCTTTTCTTCGGAGCAAGATTATAAGGTGCCGCACATGGGCTGGAACAACCTGCAGGCGTTGCGTGGTCCGCTGTTCGAAGGCCTCAGCGCCGAGGACTACGTGTACTTCGTGCATAGCTACTATGCTCCAGTGGGTGGGTACACCATTGCCGAAGCTGCGTATCCCGCGCCCTTCAGCGCAGCCGTGCAGCACCAGAACTTCTACGCCGTACAGTTTCACACCGAAAAGAGCAGTGCCGCGGGTACCCGCATTCTGGAAAACTTCTTGAAAATGTAGTGCACAGTGCTTGGTGCCTAGTGCTTAGGCTGGCGAACAGTTTAGGCACCGATTGGCCGTTAGAACGTTCTAAGCACTAAGCACTAACCACTAAACCCATATGGAAATCATTCCCGCAATTGACCTCATAGGCGGCCAGTGCGTGCGCCTGACGGAGGGCGACTTTGCCCAGCAGACCACCTATGACGCCGACCCGCTGGCCGTGGCCCAACGCTTTGAGGCCGCCGGCGTGAAGCGCCTGCACCTGGTGGACCTCGACGGGGCCCGCGCCAAGCGCCCCGTAAACCTGCCCGTGCTGGAGCGCATTGCCCGCCACACCAGCTTGCACATCGACTTCGGGGGAGGGCTGCATAGCGAGGACGCCGTGCGCCAGGCCTTCGACGCCGGGGCCCGGCAGATTACGGCCGGCAGCATTGCCGTGCGTGAGCCCGAAACCGTGAACGGCTGGCTCCGTGCCTTCGGGGCCGACCGTATCATCATCGGGGCCGACTACCGCGACAACCACATTTCCATCAACGCCTGGGCCGAGCAAAGCGAGCGGACCCTGCGCGAGTTTGTGGAGGGCTACCTGGCCAGCGGAGCCACTACCTTCATCTGCACCGATGTAAGCAAGGACGGCAAGCTCCAGGGCCCTTCTCTGGCTACCTACACCGAACTGCGCGAGCAGCTGCCCACCGCCCGCCTCATTGCCAGCGGCGGCGTAACCACCATTACTGACGTGGAGGCCCTGGCCGCCGTAGGTATGCACGGGGCCATCATCGGCAAAGCCATCTACGAAGGCACCATCACGCTGGAGCAGCTGCAGCCCTGGCTGTAGCTGTAATACTGTTATGGAGCAGCTTCTTAAGGTAAATGTGCTAAGTCTGGATGATGGTGACGGCTTTCTGCATTATGAAATTGCCTTGTCTAATGGTGAATCAGCGGCTGCCCTCGAATTCTATGGATACGATGACCAGTTCAAAGACTTTGGAGAGCAACTCAAGAATTTTCCGTTGACTGGCAAAAGCACTGTCAGGCTACAAATAGGAGAAAACTCTCCTGAATGGGCATACTATATGTTGCTGGAAGTCTTCTGCTACCAGCCAAATGGTGCATCCGCAATTCTGGTGGATATCAAGAATCATTCAGAAGCACCTTATAGCTTTGATTGTAAGTTTTATATACTGACGATGCCAGCAGAGCTGAATAGGTTAGGGGCTCTACTCAGCGGTTGGAACCCACGTGAAAAGCCAGTTATCAACTGGCCCAGTTCAAATCAAACAGAATAATCGAGTCAACAACCAAGCATGCTAACCAAACGAATCATACCCTGCCTCGACGTGAAGGACGGGCGCACTGTGAAAGGGGTGCGCTTCGAGGGCCTGCGCGACGCCGGCGACCCGGTGGCCCTGGCTGCCCGCTACGCCCGCGAAGGCGCCGACGAGTTGGTATTCCTCGACATCACCGCCACCAACCAGAAGCGCGCCACGCTGGTGGCCCTGGTGCGCGACGTAGCCCGCGAGCTGGACATTCCGTTCACCGTGGGCGGCGGCATCGGGACGGTGGCTGATGTGGAGGCCCTGCTCATGAATGGGGCCGATAAGGTAAGCATCAATTCGGCGGCGCTGGCCCGCCCCGAGCTTATCAATGAGCTGGCGGCCCGGTTCGGGAGCCAGTGTATCGTGGTGGCCGCCGACGCGCGGTTTCACGAGCCCGACGGCTGGCAGGTGTATACCCGGGCCGGTACCCATAACACTGGCCGCGACGCGGTGCAGTGGTGTCGGGAGGCTGCTGACCGGGGGGCCGGCGAAATTCTGCTTACCAGCATGAGCAACGACGGTACCAAAGACGGATTCGCCCTTGATATCACCGGCGCCGTAAGCCGGGCTGTCTCCATTCCGGTGGTGGCCTCAGGAGGGGCGGGGGCCATGCAGGATTTCACCCACGTTTTTCAGCAGGCGCACGCCGACGCCGGCTTAGCCGCCAGCATTTTTCACTTCGGCGAAATTGGAATCCGGGAGTTGAAAGAACATCTGCGCCGCGACGGTATTCCGGTCCGGCTGTAGCAAGCTTCCTTTTGCCGAATATAACCTGACTTAACATAATGGATTTTGCCAAAATGCCCGACGGGCTGATTCCCGTGATAGTGCAGGACGCCCACACGGGGCAGGTGCTGATGCTGGGCTACCAGAACCGGGAGGCGCAACAAATGACGCGCCAGACCGGCCGGGTCACGTTCTATTCCCGCTCCAAACAACGCCTCTGGACCAAGGGTGAAACGTCGGGCAACTACCTCACGGTGGTTAGTGAGCACGAAGACTGCGACCAGGACGCGCTGCTGATCCGCGCTATTCCCGATGGCCCGACTTGTCACCGCGGTACCACCAGCTGCTTCGAGCAGCCTGACCAAACAACTTATCCGGCACCGGCTGTCAGCTTCATTGCCGAGCTGGAGCGGCTGGTACAGCGCCGGAAGCAGTTCCCGGAAGAAGATCCTGCTTCCTATACGGCGTCGCTGTTTCGCAAAGGCATGCCCAAAATTGCCCAAAAAGTAGGAGAGGAGGCCGTAGAAACGGTGATTGATGCGGTGGGCGGAAACCTGGCAGGGCTCAAAGGCGAAGCGGCCGATTTGCTTTACCATTTGTTGGTATTGCTGGCCGAGTCCGGGCTCTCCCTTGAGGATGTCGTAGAGGTCCTGCGCCAACGCCACAAGACAATTGCTCAGGATGGCCAGCGCCGGTCCGAATAAAGAACCTCATTCCACCAAAAAAGCAGACCCGGTCACTCAGTGAGAGTAACCGGGTCTGCTTTTTTGGTGCTAAGAATCAGGATGACAGTTGTTTGCGGATTTTGTCGAGTAGAAAGCGTGCTATTTCCAAATCGTCAGTATCCTGAATATGTAGTTGGGTATCGATGCCGGGGCCGCTAATACGAAGCAGATAGCCCGGCGTGGTATCGGGCGAGTCGGGGAGGTGTGGGGGGGCGCCCGCGCTGGTTGGTGCCGGTTGAGGCAGTGAGGCGGCAACGCGGGGCTGCTCTTGCTCGCCGGCTACTGAGGGTGGAGATGGTGAAGCCGGGAAGCTGGGTGATTCAGGTGGGGTTGGCAGAGTTGGCTTCGGGTGGAGCCCGAACAGAGCAGATACCGGGTCGGGGTCTTCGGCTGTTGTGGTGGAGGCGCTACCACGGAAAGCAGCGGGTATAAAGTCGGAGCCAGTGGATATACCAGGAGTGCTGCCAAGTGTCAGCGGGTCCAAAGGTGGGGTGATATTTTGTGCTGATGTAGGGGAAGTGACAGTAGTGCCCCCAGTATCCGGTGTTTTATCCGTAGCGCGGAATAAATTCAGCGGCATTTCGCCCGGTGCCAACTCTTTCCTTGGGCCTTGCTGATTGGCCAGCAGATCAATGTCCGCTATTATGTTGCGCTCGTCCATCACCCCAGCCATCCGGGCACCATCCACAAAGGCCTTGGCCACATTCTGTGCATTGATTTCCTCTACGCCGAACTCCCGGATGAGCATAATGTCAAACATATGTACGGGCAGTTCCCGGTTGCGGAACTTCCGGCATATCTGGTTGAATAGCGGCGGGTGAAGGAATGCCTCACGGTGGTAGAGTAATTCCTCCTGCTTATCGTAGGCGTGTTTGATGCGGCGAAAGAGGTTCGTAGTGGTGAGTAATTCACGTTTGCTAGTAAGCAAGCCGAATTTTACGGCTGAACCTATAATGGCCTTGAAAGAGCCACTGACCTTGCGGTTGAGTTTACGTGCACAGGTTTCAAAGGAGCATTTACCTCCAGTGTCATCTACTACTTCAGCTACTTCCCAAGCACTTTGGTAAGTGGTACGAGGATAATCAATGGTTTTAGGCATAAAGCAAAAGAAGAGAGTATACACGAAGATAATAAAGTCAGGTATATAATAGCAGTATAAAGCATAAAAAAGCATAATGTTTAATTACTTTTTTATGCTTTATACTGCTATTATATACTTTGTTCCTGAACCTTACACGTATATACCCTCTGATTACATCTATTCCCATATATTAAATAGTATACCACACTAACCAAGGGCGGTGGGCGGGCAGGAGCAGGCCTGCTTCTTTCCTTAGTGAAGCTGTTTAAAGCTTGTCGCTAACATTTTGGCTGATCAAGCACTAAAAGCGATACTCGGCCTTATCTAGCCTTGTAACGTCTGTATGACAATAATCAGACTGGCCCGATAACAACGCGAATATCAAATGCAGTAGGAGAGATGCAGTACAGCATACAGCCATGATTACCTGATCTAATAAATATAGGGTGTTGTTAAACAAATAGGGGAAAACCTCCGACTCGGCAGCTGAACAGCCTAGATGCTAATGATAAGGTATAAGTTCGCCGTATGAGTAGCGAGAGGCGATAGGATTACACGTCCCTTTGGGACTTCGATGCCAGCACGACCGACCAGGAGCGGGCCCAGTGGGATGTTCCTTCCCTAGCTGAAATGGAGGCTCGCGCTGTTCGATTAACGGCGGAGAACAACGGAAAAATGCCGCCCCTAGAAGGTGCTCCTGAGTGGTTGAAGCAAGCACTGGTACGCTGGAAAATCAATTGATTGATGGGCGTGGGGTGTGGTTGGGGCTCTTCCTCTCAAAGTTCGGCTCAGCCGGATAACCTCTCTTTTGCTCCTGAGCCTAATTGTAGCTGTTGAGCCAGTAAAGGGATTCTCTAAGTCGGCGGTTTTCCCCTATTTGTTTAACAACACCCAATATAGCTAGGCAGGAAGGCTATACGTCTGGCCTTATCAGCTATCAGATTCTCTTAATAGCGTACAGCATCCGAGGTGGGCGCTTGTTACCCCTACAAAACCTAAGAGCACACAGCGTTTATAAAAAGCTCACCAGACACAAAAATCCTGAAGGGACTAAAGCTACTGTGCTTCCTGAAGACGGTCTCTGTGAGTCGGCAGCCAGCCTAAGACGCGAACCAAACGTATGAGCTAAGGTATTGGCAACATCCCAAACCGACCAGAGAAGGCTTATACGCATTTAGCTCAGAATGTCTTATAATTTATATTATGTTAAGTAATGATCTAGAAAACATGCCCGACCTATTGTAGTCCGGGCATGATACTCTCCTTCTGTGAGGAAGTCTGTTTATTTTTTCAACGCATCAAGCTTGGCCATCATGCGCTCCGAATCGGCTGTCCGACCCATTGTCTGATACGCCTTCTGCAAGGATGAAATGGTGGCCCGATCTTCTGGCTGAGCAGCCATGGCTTTCTCAAAGTATGGTATTGCTTCGGAAATAAACTTCTTGCCTTCAGCCTCCATACGCTTACCGCTCTTCTGGTAAGTAGCCAGATCCATTTTATTGGTCCGCTTGAAAATATCAGCGCCTTTGTTGAAGCTGTAGACACCTAAGTTGAAGTTGGCATCGAAGTTATTCGGTTCTACTTCCACCGCTTTGCGGTACGCCTTGAGAGCTTCTTCCGGCTGCTTGTCCTGGTCCAGAATCGACCCTTTAACGGCGTACAGGTTTGCGTTCGTAGGATCAGCCTGGATAGCGCGGTCAATCTTGCTCAGTGCCTCTTTGCCACGGCCGGCGCTGAGGTACATGTTCAGCTCCTCAAGCATGAAGCCCTTGTTGTTGGGATAGGCCTGCAGCGCCTGCTCCACAACCTTCATAGCTTCCTGGTCATTTTTTTCCTGGCGGGCAATCTGCAGCATCCGGCCATACATCTGCGGCGACTTGTAGTTCATGGCTACCAGCTGGCCGTAGGTAGATTTGGCGGACGCAAAGTCTTGCTTGGCCTCGGCGGCATACGCGGCATACAGGTACGCCGTGGTGTCCTGCGGACGAATCTGCTGGGCCATTTTGTACGAGTTGATTGCCTCGTCGTAGTTCTTGCCGTTGTAGCTTTCCACACCGGCGTTCAGCGCGGCCCCGTATAGGTTGTCGAGTTTGGCTACGGCTTGCTTGCCGTACTCACCGTCTTTGCCGTCGAGCTGAATGGCTTTCTGATACGATTCGAAAGCCACCCGCGTGCCTTCGCCCGCGCTCAGGCTTTTGGCATAAATGGGGCTGGCTGCCATCTGCTCGTATACTTCGCCGCGCGTAAACCAGGTTTTAGCTTTGCCCGACGTTTTCTCGTGGACAATGGCCTTATCGATATCAGTGCGGGCTTTGTCAAGCAGGCCCTGCCGCTGGTTCAGGATGGCGTTCGTTACGGCCGAATTCTGGGCCGAGGCGGAAGTTAGTGCCGCAGCAGCGACAAGCGTCAGAAGTAGCTTCTTCATAGGGAGTTTTCTGAAGAATGTTCAGGTGAAAGAAAGGAATTGCACAGCAAACAGGAGAATACGGTGCGAAGTTCAGCACCGGCGTGCCCCTGTAGTGATATAGAAAGAGGCCGGACACCTTTCCAGCAGCCAGCCTCTCTCCTTCTAAAGGTTCTTACAGATCTTCTTCGAGGTCCTCGTCGTCGTTTTCTTCAACGTCGTCATCTTCCTCAAGGTCATCTGCATCAGTGGCGTCCTCCGGATCCGCGTCGGCGGGCAGCGCCAACACGGTGCCTTCCAGAACGGCCTCCGTTTCGGGGTCCTTGTCTTCTTCGGCCGCAACTTTCGCAACCGAGGAAATTTCGTCGCCTTCGTTGATTTTCAGCAGCCGCACCCCCTGCGTGGCCCGGCCGATGATGCGCAGATCGGCTACCCGCAGGCGAATCGTGATACCGGACTTGTTGATGATCATCAGGTCGTCGGTATCGTTTACGTCCTTGATGGCCACCAGGGCCCCCGTTTTATCGGTGATTTTCATGGCCCGGACGCCCTTGCCGCCGCGGTTGGTGATGCGGTATTCCTCCAGCTCGGAACGTTTGCCGTAGCCGTTTTCGGATACTACCAGCAGCTCCTGCGTTGGATCCGACACGCACACCATCCCCACTACCCGGTCCGACGCATCGGCCAGCGTAATACCGCGCACACCGGCGGCAGTACGGCCCATCGAGCGAACTTTACCCTCCGGGAAGCGCACAGCCCGGCCGGAACGCAGTGCCACAACCACTTCAGAGTTGCCGTTGGTCAGGCGCACATCCAGCAGCCGGTCGCCTTCATTGATAGTAATGGCGTTGATACCGGCGGCCCGGGGGCGCGAGTAGGCTTCCAGCGGCGTTTTCTTCACGGTGCCCTGCTCGGTGCAGAACATCAGGTAGGTATTCTCCAGGTAATCCGGGTCGCGGAGGCCGCGTACGTTAAGCACGGACCGCACCGAGTCTTCACGCGGAATCTCAATCAGGTTCTGGATAGGCCGGCCTTTGGCAGCCTTCCCTCCTTCCGGAACCTCGTACACTTTCAGCCAGAACACGCGGCCCAGCTCCGTAAAGAACAGCAGGTACTCGTGGGTGGTAGCCACAAACAGGTGCTCCGTAAAGTCGTCCTGCTTGGTAGCAGCGCCACGGGCGCCTACACCGCCGCGCCCCTGAGCACGGTACTCGTCGAGGGCAGTGCGCTTGATGTAGCCTTCGCGTGAGATGGTGATAACCATGCTCTCGTCGGCAATCATGTCCTCCATGGAGAAGTCGCCGCCGGCGTACTCAATAGCCGTGCGACGGGCATCGCCGTACCGCTCCCGGATTTCAATCAGCTCATCCTTGATAATCTGGCGCTGCAGCTCTTCCGAGGCCAGCACCGATTTCAGGTAATCCACGAGCTTCATCAACTCGTCGTATTCGGCCACAATTTTGTCGCGCTCCAGGCCGGTGAGGCGCTGCAGACGCATGTCCAGAATAGCGCGGGCCTGAATTTCGCTGAGTGAGAACCGCTCGATCAACTGAGCGCGGGCCACTTCGCCGTCGCGCGAACCCCGAATCAGGGCAATTACCTCATCGAGGTGGTCCAGCGCAATGAGCAGACCTTCCAGGATGTGGGCCCGCTTCTGGGCTTCGGCCAGCTCGTAGCGGGTGCGGCGCACCACTACATCGGCGCGGTGCTCCACGAAGTAGTGAATCAGCTCCTTCAGGTTGAGCGTCATCGGACGGCCTTTCACCAGGCACACGTTGTTGACGCCAAACGACGACTGCAGCTGCGTGTAGCGGTAGAGCTGGTTGAGCACCACGTTGGGCATGGCGTCGCGCTTCAGGTCATACACGATGCGCATACCGTCGCGGTCCGACTCGTCGCGCAGGTCGGAGATGCCTTCAATCTTCTTGTCGTTGATGAGGGCGGCCGTTTTCTCAATCATCGCCGCCTTGTTCACCATATAGGGAATTTCGGTGATGATGATCTGCTCTTTGCCGCTGGGCAGCGTCTCGAAGTGCGCTTTGGCCCGCACCACTACCCGGCCCCGGCCGGTTTCGAAGGCCTGCTTTACGCCCTCATAGCCGTAGATAATGCCACCCGTCGGGAAGTCCGGCGCGGTAACGTGCTCCATCAGCTCAGCAACGGTAATATCGTTGTTGTCGAGGTAGGCAATGATGCCGCTGACCACTTCCGTGAGGTTGTGGGGCGCCATGTTGGTGGCCATGCCCACGGCAATACCCGTCGTGCCGTTTACCAGCAGGTTCGGGAATTTGGCCGGCATCACGCTGGGCTCTTCCAGCGAGTCGTCGAAGTTGGGCTGAAAGTCAACCGTGTCTTTGTCCAGGTCGCCGAGCAATTCGTCGGCCAGGCGCTTCAGGCGGGCTTCGGTGTAACGCATAGCGGCCGGCGAGTCGCCGTCGATGCTCCCAAAGTTGCCTTGCCCGTCCACGAGCGGGTAGCGCAGGCTCCAGTCCTGGGCCATGCGCACCATGGTATCGTATACCGAGGAGTCGCCGTGCGGGTGATACTTACCCAGCACCTCCCCCACGATACGGGCTGATTTCTTGTAGGATTTGTTGTAGGAGACGCCCAGCTCGCTCATGCCGTAGAGCACGCGCCGGTGCACGGGCTTGAGGCCGTCGCGCACGTCGGGCAGCGCCCGGGAGATGATAACCGACATCGAATAGTCGATGTAGGCGCCACGCATCTCGTCTTCGATGTTAATCGGAATGATTTTTTCGCCTTCCGCCATAGGGAGAACTTGAGGAGGCCGGCCGCTGCGAAATAGGCAGTTCCGGCGCCGTGAATGAAGGTTGCGTTAAGCCTGCAAGATAGGCAAAAAAGGCCGTTTTTCCTACGATGCGCGGCCCTTTGGCGCTACTTCAGCGACTTACTTTTGTCGGCCTTGTGCTTGCCCGCTTTGGGGTTGTAGGTCTTGATTTTTTCGCCAATGGCCGGGTTCTGTTTCTTGAGCAGCGGCTGGCCCCGATACTTCACGCCGTCGTGGAAATGCACCTTGCGCGTGTGGCAGGACATAATCGGGCAGTTGCGGCACGAGGAAACTGTCAGCAGAACCAGAAACGGCAGCAGCAACCGGGAGAAAAGCAGGCGGAACATCATGCGGCAAAGATGGGAGTTTCTTCTTAGAGCGGCTCTCTCCTGAAACAAGCACTCCGGTTCAAGCCAGCAGGTCCTCTCCTTCCCACTCACGCAGAAACTGCGCCAGGAAGGTTTCCATAAACGCGTGCCGCTGCTCGGCTACCCGGCGGGCGGCGGGCGTGTGCAGCCGCTCGCGCAGATGCAGCAGCTTTTCGTAGAAGTGGTTGATGGTGGGGGCCACGTTCTGCTTGTAGCTGGCAAAAGTAGCGTGCTCCACCGGCGCAATAGTCGGGTCGTGCAGTGGGCGGCCTTTGTGGCCGCCGTAGGCAAAGGCGCGCGCTACCCCAATGGCTCCAATGGCATCGAGCCGGTCGGCGTCCTGCACCAGCTGGCCTTCCACCGTACTCATGGGCGTGGCCACTCCTACTCCTTTGAAGCTAACCTCGCGGATAATGGTTTCGACGGCTTGAATCACGCTTTCTTCGGCCTGCTGGCTGACCAGCCAGGCCCGGGCGGCCCGGGGCCCGGCTTCCTCGTCGCCGCCATGAAACTTCCAGTCGGCTACGTCGTGCAGCAGAGCCCCCAGCTCCGTGATGGAGGGGTCGGCCGCGGGAGTGTCGTGGGCCAGCGCGCGGGCCACCTGCCACACCCGGCGGATGTGTTCCCAGTCGTGGCCGGAGCCTTCGTACAGGAACTTCTCACGAACAAACTCAGCGGTACGGGCTATCAGGTCAGTTTTCAAGGGCAGTAAGGGTAGTGCGGAAAAATGAAACGCGCCGGCTCCGTAGCCGGCCGGTGCAAAGCAACAACAGTTTGGCATACCGGACCAGTTGACACCGGCGCTCAGTACTTGCCTTCTCTCGGTAAAATCACTATATTATCGAGAGAATGTGTCCGATTTTTTGGATAAAGCCCCGGCCCCCGAATTCGCCCACTATGTCATAACACGTGCCGTTTAGCCATTTCACGGTCTTTCTTGCCACTACGCCTATGATCAGGTTAAGAAGCTGTACCCGCTCTGCTTTTCTGGCGGCCGCCATCGGCTGCAGCACGCTATTTCCGGCGGTTTCGTTGGCTGAGGCTGCCGATACCTTCGCTCCGGCCCCGGCTACTCAGCCGGAAGCACTTTCCGTTCGCAGCCTCCTGGACACGGTGGCGCTGGGCCCGGCGGCCACGTATGCGCAACTAGGCCTGCAGGCCGGTGCCGCCGTGCAAACGTTCTATAGCCAGCGCAATTTTGCGGCGGCCTGGACCCAGCCCGGGTCAGGCTGGAACGCCGCGGCCCGGCAGGCCCTTACGCTGCTGCGGCGCGCTCCCGAATTCGGCCTGGACCCGGGAACTTACGCCTGGTCAGACCTGCTGGCTCTCCCCGACTCACTCGGGCGGGCTACCACCATGGCGGGCAGCCTACCGGGCTTTGAGCTGCGCCTGACCGATGCACTGCTGCGCTATGCTATTCATCTGCGCCACGGCCGCCTGCAGCCCGGCACGCTCACCCGCACCATCCTTACCGCTGCCTCAACTCAACAAGCCGCCGAGCGGCTACGGGCGGCCTTAGGCGACAGTGCCTTCGGACCCGAGTTCCTGCGCTGCCAGCCCAGCAGCCAGGCCTATACTCAGCTACAGCAGGCCTGGAGCGCCCGCTTATCTCAGTCAACCGATTCCCTGCAGCCAAACCGGGGCAATGCCGCCGATTTCCGCCGGGTGTCCCTCAATCTGGAACGGCTCCGCTGGGAGGCGGCGCAATCCGATACACTAGAGGCTGAATACGCATTGGTCAACATTCCGGCTTACACGCTGCAGATCATCAAGAATGGCCAGGTCGTGCAGAGCCATCGGGTAGTAGTGGGAAAATCCCAAACCCCTACCCCCTCACTGGATAGCCACATCAACGTCTTTATTACGGCTCCCGACTGGCGCGTACCCTACAGCATTGCCGCGAATGAGATTCTGCCGGAGCTGCAGAACGACCCCAGCTTTCTGGCCGACAACCATTACCGCCTGTTCGACTACCGCAACCGGCCCGTGAACCCGTGGCGGGTGCGCTGGAGCCGAATTACGCCCGAAACGTTTCCTTACACCATCCGCCAAACCCCGGGCCGCCACAATGCGTTAGGCAGCATTGTCTTTTACTTTGCCAACGAGCACGCCATCTATGTGCACGACACCCCGGCCAAGTCGTTGTTTCGGCAGCCTCAGAGGGCGCGTAGCCACGGCTGCATCCGCCTTGAAAAACCGCTGGAGTTTGCAGCCTATCTGTTGAAGCGCGAAAACCAGCAGGCAGCCCTGCCCGACATGCGGCGCAGTATTGCCCGCCAGGAGAAATGCCGCTACGACCTGACGCAGGGCCTGCCTATCCGGGTACGCTATTTCACCTGTGAGGCTCGCAATGGCCGTTTGTATTTCTATCAGGATGTATACTGCCAGGATGAGCAGCTGGCAGCAGCAGTAGTAGCACCGTGAAAGCCAAGTTGTTGAAGAAAAGATGTGCTTTTTTTTCTTCAACAACTTGAAAAAACGGCGGCAGGCTGTAGTTTTGCAGCATCATTACGCCTCCTTAGCTCAGCTGGTAGAGCAACTGACTTGTAATCAGTAGGTCGTTGGTTCGATCCCGACAGGAGGCTCATTTATTCTATCCCGGAACGCCCGGAAACTTGCTTCTCGCGCTGCGAAAGCTGGTTTCCGGGTTTTTTGCGTCTGGGGGTACTCGGTTCTCTGGGCGCGAATCTTCCACTTAGGAGCGGGAAGCACGCTACCTATTACGCTACCCTAGTATGGTAACCCAGTTCGTGCTGCGTAAGCAGAAGCAAAACAAGGCCGGAGAGTGTCCGGTGTATCTAATGGTGTACTTCGACGGGGCGCGGCTGGCCTGTTCGACGGGCGAGAAGTGCCGGCCGGCAGACTGGAACGAAGACCGGCAGCAGTTCCGCAAGTCTTACCCACTGGCTGAAGAAGCTAATAACCTGCTGAAACTGATGGCGGGCAATGTGCTGAAATGGTGGCGGGGCGTGCGGGCTTCGGGTGAGGTGCCTACGGTGGCCGGGCTCAAAGCCTCGCTGCAACCGGCGGTGGTGGCCATGCCACCAGCCCCGCTGCTGGTGGTTGAGGAAGTTATGCAGTTTCGGGAAGTGATGCGCCGGCGCGGGCTGATGTGGAACACGCTGCGCCACTACTTGGTAACGGCCAACTGGCTGCGCAACTTCGAGCAGTGGGCCGGCCGGAAGCTCACGGTCAGCGGCTACGACCTGGCCACCCACGACCTGGTGCTGGCCTACCTGCGCCACGATCGGGAACTAAGCCCCAATTCCCTCTATACTGTGGGCAAAGACCTGCGGCGGCTTTTCGGATACCTGCGGGACGAACGGGGAATCTGCATCAGCGTGGAGCCGCGCAAGCTACGCGTGGCGTGTCAGGACACGGATAAGGTGTATTTGTCGGCCCAGGAAATGGAGCGGGTGCGGGTGGCGGTGCTGCCCACCACCCTGGCCCCGGTGCGGGACGTGTTTCTGTTCTGCTGCTACACCGGCCTGCGCTACTCCGATGTATTGCAGCTGCACGGCGGCAACGTGGAGACTTTGGCCGACGGCTCGGGCCGGGTACTACGGCTCACCCAGACCAAAACCCGCACGAAAGTCAGCGTGTACCTTACTGCAGCAGCTTCGGCGGTGCTGGAGAAATATACCTGCCCGGAGCGGACCGGGCCGGGGGCGCGGCTGTTGCCGGTGTATCAGAACCAGGTGATGAACCGCTACCTGAAACGAATTACGCGGCTGGCGGGTGTATCGTCCGGGGTTGAGGTAGTAGAGGTGCGGGCCGGCCAAGTGCTAAAAACGATGCGGGAGAAACACGAGCTGGTGACTATGCACACGGCCCGCCACACCTTCGCCACCCAGAGTCTGCTGCGCGGGATGCCGGTGGAGGTGCTGCAGAAAATACTGGGGCACGCCAGCATCAAGACGACGCTGGTATACGCTAAAATCGTGGAGGATTTCCAGCACCAGACTATGCGGCGCATCTGGGACGCTCAAGGGGTTACCGACAGCTCGGGGGCTCTTGATAACCAAATCTGCGCCGTGGAGCCCTCGGCGGCCTGAACATTTGCTTTGACTTGTACAACGCGGCCCGCTACCATAGCGGGCCGTTTTTGTAGATGGCGGGTCAGGTTATATAAAACTGTCAGGTTAACACGACTTAGTATATCATAATACACTAATCAATATAATTATTGTAAAACTTTACTACTTTTAAGTCTATGCGTAGTTGGCCCCGCCGGCGTTCTTACGCCGTACCTCGGGCAGCATCAGCCGGAGCACCTGCCGCTGGAAATCCGGGTGCGCGTCGGCGTGCTGCGCCATCAGCCAGAAATTATCCGAACTTTTCTGCCCTACCAGCCGGAAGCCCGGATACCCCACCTGCCGCACGATCTTCTCCAGCACCGGCTGGTGGCGGGCAAAGTTGTCTTTTTCGACCTGCACCAGGTCCCGGCCGGCACTGTCGGGCTGTTGCCTGAACATCTGCTGCATCGGCCACTGGTCGACGTACGCCAGGCTATCAAGCGTTTTGCTAACCTGAGGATAGAGCATAGCGGCTGGCTTGCTCTGAGCCACGGCCTGCGACAGGCCAACGGCGGCCAATGCTAGTAAGAACCAATACTTCATCGGGATGCAACGGAAAAGAATGGGATACCGCTAGTGGACAGACGGGCACGTACCAGCCACAAGAAACAACCCTTTTCTGACTCAGCAGCGCAACCGGCGTGCTCAGGCCTTCTACTAAAAACTAAAAGCTGAACATGGCCAGGCGAACCTAACTGGATTTCTTTTGGGTAGCAAGGGTGGCAACAAACCAAAAATGGGGCTGTATCTTGGCCCTTATGGCAGAATCGACACTTTCCACCCTGGCCGAGCGTATTGGCCTGCTGCACGAGCGGACCCAGCAGGCCGCGGTGCAGCAGGTGAATTACTGGTTGACGGTGCGCAACTGGCTGATTGGCTGGCATATTGCCGAGTACGAGCAGCACGGCGCAGACCGGGCCGCTTACGGCGCCCGGCTGATGCCGGAACTGGCCCGGCGCCTGCAGCAGGGGCGCGGGCTGTCGGCCCAGCAGCTGTATCGGTGCGTGGACTTTTACCGGACCTATCCGGCAATTCTCTCAACACTGTCGGGAGAATTGACCGGGCTGCAGCTGCCCGCCCTTCCCCCCCTCGAGGCTGCGGCCAGCGCTGCCGGCCTGGAGCCCCGGCTGCTGCTGAGCCGCCTGAGCTTCTCGCACTTTCTGGAGCTGCTGCCGCTGGAGAACCCCCTGCAACGGGCCTTCTACGAGGTGCACGCGGTGAAAAACAGTTGGTCGGTACGGGAGCTGAAACGGGCCATTGAGTCGGCGCTGTACGAGCGAACGGGCCTGTCGACGGACAAGGCGGCCGTGCTGGCCGGCCACGCCGGGACGCAGGCGTTGGCGGTTACCGACGTGGTGAAGAACCCCTACGTGCTGGAATTCCTGGGACTGCAGCCGCAGGTGAGCTACAGCGAAAGCGAGTTGGAAGCGGCTATCATCGCCCACCTGCAAACCTTTCTGGTGGAGCTGGGGCGGGGGTTCTGCTTTGAAGCCCGGCAGAAGCGCATCACCTTCGACAACGAGCACTACTTCATCGACCTGGTTTTCTACCACCGCATCCTGAAGCGGCATGTGCTGGTGGACCTGAAAATCGGCGCGTTTAGCCACGCCGACGCCGGCCAGATGAACGTGTACCTAAACTATTACCGCGAAAACGAGATGAGCGAAGGCGACAACCCGCCGGTAGGTCTGATTCTGTGCGCGCAGAAGAACGACACGCTGGTCCGCTACGCTACCTCGGGCATGGCAGAGCAGATGTTCGTGAGCAAGTACCGGGTAAACCTGCCGTCGGAGGCCGAGCTCCAGGAACTGGTGCGCGCCGAACAGGTCCGCCTGGCCGCCCAGGAGGCAGCAGCTTCCCCTGCACGGAACCCGTACGACCCCGCCTAAGGGAAGCCCCCCCGCGGAAGCAATTCACTCAGGTCACCAGCACGGGCTGGTGGAGCGTGGCCCAGGCCCGCAGCAGGCGGGCGTACTTCTTACGACCCTGCGCCATCGTGGCGGCGTCGGCCGACAGCTCCACCAGCCAGATGTCGTGCGGGGCTTTCTTCTGCACGCCCACTATCAGGAACCGGTCGGCCTGCAGCACGTCGGTGTAGAAGGCGGCCTGGCGGTCGTAGTCGTACTGCTCGATGGTGGCCACGAACTGGGCATAGTCGCGGCAGCTGGTGGTTTTGAAGTCGACCAGCACCCGGCGGCCGAGGCGGGGCGTTACCACGAGCAGGTCGGGGCGGATTTTGACCGTCAAGCCGGTTTCGGTGTGGGTAGCGGTGTGGGTCAGCTCGGGGGTGCCCCTGTATAACAGGTCGCGGCAGTAGCGGTGGCGGCGCACGGCGGCGGCCAGGTTGTCGAGGAGGCGCAGCTGGGCCGGGGGTAGGTCCTGCGGGGCTTGGTAGCGGTGAGGCTCCAGTACGGCGCACACGGCCCCGGTTTCGTCCACGAAGTACACCTCGGCCCACACTTTCTTGCCCATGTTGAGGATGTTGTCGGCGAAGACGCGCAGCGACATGGGAATAAAGCTGAGGGTTTTGCCGAGCACCTTTTCGCCGTTGACGTTGAACACGCCGGCTTTCAGGTCGGCGCGGATCTGCTTGGGGTGGCCGGGCAGGTAGCGGAAGCGGCTGGTCTCGGTGATTTCGCCGGTTTGCTCGTCTGCGGTGGCCGTGAGGTAGGCGCGGCTGGGGGTCAGGGTAGCGACCGAAGCGGCAGCTGTAACGGTGGCAGCTGGGGCGGCTGCGGTCTTGGGGGTTTTGGTGGCAGTTGCCATAATAGGAAAGAGGTAAAAGGTGGGGCCAGTCGGCGGCCAGCCCCTTCGCCGTAATGGGTAGTGAAATGAGCAAGGCGCGGAAGACTAGCGGAACTGCCTGTCGTGGCAGAGAATGGCCCGGCCCACGATGCTGTCCTGGCCGCGGGCTTCGGGCTGGTACTGGTACCAGAGGTAGGTAGCCAGCAGATTCAGGTAGCAGGGCTGGCGGAACTTGCCTTCGTCGTCGATTATCAGAATCAGCTCGTCGGTGAGGCGCACCACGTCGACGGTCTGGCAGTCGAGCAGCCGGTAGAGTTCGGCCAGCTGGAAGCTGCGGCCGTTGGCGGGGCTCACGGGCCGGGGCTCGGCGCTGTGCGGGTCGAGTAAATGGGGCTGATAAGTAGTAGCGGTGGCGGGCATATGGTGGGGTATTGGGGCCCGCGCCGCCGGGAGCTGGCGCGGGCTGGTTAGTAGTTTATTTCAGGTCCCAGGGGTGCGGGTGGTAGTCTTCGGCAGGCTGGGGTAGTTCGCCGTAGCGGTCAGCCGGGCGCAGGCGCGGGGCATTGAAGCGGGCGGCGGCGGCCGTGGCCGCCTCCTGCGTGACATAGCGGCCGGGGGCAGCCTGCATCTGGTAGAGGCCGGGGCAGCCGGGCACGGTGCCGGGCTGGGCTACGTCCTGCACCACGGCCCAAGCGGAGCCGGCGGCGTAGAGGCAGGCCGCATACCAGCGGCCTGCCTGCGGTGCGGGGGCCATACTCATGCCTGCCCCTGCTCGAATAGTAGCGCCTCTACCTTCTCCCCTAGCGCCCGCTCCTGGGCGCGGCCCACATAAAGCGGGCGGCCGGTGCGCCGGCAGTACACGCCGCGCACCTGTACATGGGGCTGCTTGCGGCCCGACCAGTTGAACTCATCGGCGGAAACCCACTGCACGTAATAGGAAACGGCGGCCGTGACCTCCCGAAGCCCGCCGAACAGCGAAACCGAAAGCTCCCGTTCTTCAAAGCACTTGCGGCGGTTGTAGGCCCCCAGCCCGGCCGGGCTGGGGGCTACGGTGGCGGCCGGGCTACGCATGGACGCGGCGGGCTACCCGGTGGCGACGCGCCCGGCAGGCGAAGCCGGGACGGGTGAGCTGCACCCCGCACAAGGCGGCGGCGGTGCGGCTGATGATGTGCTGGGCGCGGTGGCGGCTGACCTGGACGCCGGCAGCAGCAGCGGCAGCCACGGCGGAGGCAATGGCCTGGAACGGACACTGCTGGGCATCGTAAGTGCTGATATAGCAGGCACCGCCTACGTGGTAGGACACCTGATACTGGGTGTACTGATGGCCAGAGGGCAAAACGCCGTGGACAATGGCGGCAGAGTGGCCGGCAACGGGGCCCGCCCAGGCGGCGGCAATTAACTGCGAGAACTGCAAGGTGGTGAACATGGCTGTAGAGGTTAGCCGTGGGGTGCGCTGCGGTGCGGGCCGGGCCCAGCTGGCGCCGCGGGCGCAAGACGTCCGGGCCTCTCCCGAACTATTACACTAATATACGTTAAAATATTATTATATGATACATTATTAGGTAATGATAATTATCCACATAATACACCTTAATACGCCAATAGCATGTATATTGTAGTATGATAAAAATACAAATGATAGTGGGTGTGGTGGGCAGCCGCGCCCTGGCGCACTGCCCACCACTGCTGGCCCGCCTGGATGCGCTGCACAGAGCCGGCGAGTTGGCAGAGGTGGTGAGTGGCGGAGCCGCCGGGGTGGATGCCCTGGCGGCCTGCTGGGCAATGCGCCACGGAATACCGCTGACCGAGTACCTGCCGGACTACGCCGCCCACGGAAAGGCTGCGCCGCTGGTGCGCAACAGGCAGCTGGTGGCGGCGGCCGATGTGGTGCTGGTGTGCTGGGACGGGGTGAGCCGGGGCACGCTGGACGCGGCCCGCAAGGCGGCCCGGCTGGGTAAACGGCTGGAATGGCTGGTAGAGCCCGCGCCCGGCGCAGCGCAAGTACCGGGCGGGCTGGGGCTATAAGGCCTGCCCCGCCATGCCTACCGATGGTGGCCACCACCGCCGCCCCTGCTGCGTGTAGCTGAGCCGCCAAGGCTAAACAAGCCCGCCACGACCCGCACGGCTGCCGGCCTCACAACGGAACTACCCGACGCCTGCGCGTGCCCTTGCGGCACTGTGCCGAACCGATATGGCAGCGCGGCCGACCTGCCACCACTGAATGACCGGGGGTCTGGGGGGCCGCCCCCAGATAAACACCGCCCGAAGGGCACCTTATGAGGCCCCCGAATCAATAAGCCGCTGTGAGCCGCTGTAGCTGCGCCTGGGGCCGATGCCGATGACCGGCCGACCAACGGGAGGGTGGGCATGAAAGCCGCCGTGCGACACGTCATGCAAAGCGCGAAGCCCCATGCGGCGGGCTACTGTGAGCCTGAGTCGAAGCCCGCCGTCCGGGTAGCCGCCGTGAGCCGCTTCTGAGCTGCATTCTTATGTGACGGCCATGTACTTCTTGGCCCTGTTTTCGGTTCATGTCGGCTGGAAACAGGGTTTTCTTATGTAACGGTTATGTAACTGCGGGTGGAAAACGGCCAGGACGCCCCGCTTGGGAGGTGGCGACGACAGGAGCCGGCGACCTTAGCTGCGCTGACCTTCGGTTGCGGATGAGCGGCTTGAGCCAGTGCGGTGGGCTGGCGTCAGGGTGCTATCGGGGTGGGTGGGTAGGCAGAGGCTGGCCGACCAGCGGGAGGCGGGCCGGGGTGGTGGGTTCTGGCAGCGGAGGCTGGGGGCCTTTTTCTGGCCCTGGGCCGGAGCGTAGAACGACAATCGTAGCAGCAGACCACCCAGCATCAGCCAGAATCAATAAGCATGCGCTAAGGATGGTAAGGGCCGGACGGGGCCGTGGCAACTGTTACCGTCGTAGCGGCGGGTGTCGTCGAGCAACGAGCCCCGGCCGGGTGCGGAGCACCGTAGCGAAGCGAAGCCCTGAACAGCCTGGGCCGAAGGCAGCGCCCATCTGCATATAAGTCAATTTGCTTATCAGCTGTCTACAATATTCTTTATTACACAATAGTGTAAATTTTGCATCTTTGTTGCTGTACTACTACAAATTACTGCTTCATGCCTCGCGCACTATCTATGCGACCTGAACAGCTGCCTCAGCTTACGGGAAAACAGTTGGCTACTCAGGCCCATCGACTCAACCAAGCATTGCCGCATTTGGCAGCCGCCTACGCGCAAGCTCTCGGCCGGTGGCTGGGGGACCCAGTGTTGCGGCTGGTGGGTCGGCCCATCATCACGGAGTGCTACCGGAGCCCAGAGCGCCAGAATGAGCTGTACGCGCAGGGGCGCACCAAACCGGGCCTTATCGTAACCTACAAGCGTGGGGGTGAATCGAAGCACAACCTCTCTCCCACTCCGGCGCTGGACGTGGCGTTTTTGCTGGCCGACGGGTCGGTATCATGGTCGGGGCTGCTGCTGAGCAAGTTTGCGCGGCTGATGAAGGCGGCCGATGCGCGGGTGGTGTGGGGCGGTGACTGGCTCACGTTCAAAGACCGGCCGCACTTCGAGGTGCTGGCGGTGCGGAAAGGAGGTGATGGACGTGGATAGCCTGATACTGGCAAACTGGGGCGTGGTGTCGTCGGTGGTGGGTGGGGCGGTGGCCGTGCTGCTGTACTTTGTGAAGAACTGGCGGGCGGTGGAAGAGTTGAAGGTGACGTGCCAGAAGCAGGAGTCGCAATCGGCGGCGCTGGCGCTAAAGGTGGATGACTACCACGTGGCCGCGGTGGCGCGGGAGGCCAAGCTGCGGGAGGAAATGAAGCGGCACGCCGAGCAGGTGCGCGTGGAGAGCTTGCAGCAGCGGGCCGAACTGCGCAAGGAGATGACCGAGCTGGTGCTCAAGCTCACCGAGCGGCTGGCCAACATCGACAAGACGATGGCGCTGGTGGAGGAGCGCACCAAAGTGCTGACCGAGGCCAGCAAGGAGCAGGATTCGCGCAACAAGTGGGCCGACCGGATTTTGGCCCGGTTGGAGCAGAAATAAGGTGTCGGGAGGTGGTTGTCCGTTGTCAGTGGCGGCCTTCCCGACCTTTCCTAACAACGGACAACAAGCAACCAACAACTACTCACATGGACAAGAAACTCACAGTACTCGATCGGGTGACGCTGCCCACACCCCGATTCTTCCGGAAGGTACGCACCATTGGGGCCGCGCTGGCGGCCGTGGGCGGTATCCTGGCGACGGCGCCGGTGGCGTTGCCGGCCGTGGTCGTGACTATCGGCGGCTACCTGGTGCTGGCCGGCTCGGTGGCGGCAGCCGTGTCGTCGGTGGCCGTGGACCCGGACGCCGATTTGAAAACGCCCGCCAACGGCCCGGCGCAGGGCGGGGCGGCTTCGCTGTAACCTTCTCTCCTACTCTTCACCTCATCATCATCATGGCAACCAGCCCTCCTACCGGCGACAATGCCCGCAAGGGGGCCGTGCGTAAACGGTCTCAGACATTCAATCCGGCGACGAAACAGTTTGTGAAACGGGACGCCAAGTCGGGGCGCTTCCTGGACGTGAAGGAAGACGGCAAGCCGTTCAAGGGCGTGCGAAAGGAAAAGAAACAACGGCCGTCCTGATTGGCGTGCTAACGACAACGGCCACCAGATAGGTGGCCGTTGTTATATTCGGGCTGCGGTCCCGGATAGTGTGTGCGGGCCGCAGGGGCGGGTAACTCGGTTACTGGCTACACCACACCTGTTGTAAGAGAGGCCCGGCCGCAAGGCCGGGCTTTCTTTGCGTCACGGCCTATTCCTTACCGTTCAATTCACCACCTATGTACCCATACCAACATGTTGGGGCCGCTGACTTGCCTGGTGAGGAGTGGCGAGCTGTAGCCGGCTTTGATTACTATGAAGTGTCCAGCCTGGGGCGAGTTCGTTCGGTAGACCGTTTCGTGGTGGACAGAATGGGGCGGACGCTGCCTAAGGCCGGACGCATCCTGAAGCAGAAGCAAACTTTCAAAAAGAATGACACGACCGGGGTGCCAAGTGTGAGCTTACAAGTATCACTCTACCCCGACGCCAAACCCCGGTATATGAATGTGCGCCGGCTGGTATATGCGGCCTTCGTCAACGCGCAGTTGGTTCAAGAGCTGGTGGTAATGAACCGCGACAGCGACGGTTACAACAACTGCGTGGAAAATCTGCTGCCGGGGACGAAAAGTGAGTGGGCGCGGCGCGTAGACACGCGGGGCCGGCGTACGTCGGCGCTGAGCTACGTAGACCGCAGCAAATGGCCTAAAAATTCTGGGGGCTATCAGAAGCAGAGAGCAGTAGGACAATACGATGCGGCGGGCAAATTGCTGAACCACTACGTGAGTATTGCGGAAGCAGCTCGTCAGACGAATAGTGACCTGTCCAGCATCAGCAGAACAGTGCGCGGGCTGAAAAAGCACTATAGAGGATATAGTTGGCGCTATATGAAGTAAAGTGCATAACTGATGTTATACAGTGCCTACACTGAGTCGCTGGTAACACCCTTCTACCAAGCTTGTAAAGTGAGGTGGTCTAGCTAAAACGGACAGCGAGAAGTCTTAACTTCCGCTGCTCATGACTGAAAAATCGAATCCTGTAGGAAACCCCTCCACCCGCAAGAAATACACGCCGGCTTTTAAAGCCGAGTGCGTCCGCCAAGTAGCGGCTGGTACCCGGCAAAGCGACGTGGCCCGTGCCCAGGGCATTTCACCGGCCCTGCTGGGGCGCTGGCAACGCCAAGCCCTGGAAGCCGCCGTCCCCAGCAGCGCGGAGCGCGACGAAATCAAGCAGCTGCGGGCCGCGCTCAAGCGCGTGGAAATGGAGCGCGATATTTTAAAAAAAGTCGTGACCATCTTCTCCCAACCGCCTCAGTCATGAGCC